>NZ_JAPNLJ010000001.1 GCF_026627445.1 Streptomyces sp. H27-H1 | reverse complement strand
CGGCAGAACCGCGACCTCACAGGTCTTTTTCAAAGGAAACTCATCCACCGAAATGGACGGGGTATCAACTTTTGGCGTTGATTTTTGGCACGCTGTTGAGTTCTCAAGGAACGGACGCTTCCTTTGTACTCACCCTCTCGGGCTTTCCTCCGGGCGCTTCCTTCGTTCTTGTGTTTCCGACTCTATCAGACTCTTTCGGGCCTGACTCCCAGTCAGCGGGGTTTGCCTTCCGGGCTGTTAGGCCCTTCCGACTCCCTGAACTCTAGTGGATTTCCCGGGCGATTCATAATCGACCTTCAGGAATGAATTCGGGCATGCCGAATGCGTTCCCAGTGGGAGATCTTGCTGAGTTGGGTGCCGCGACTAGGCGGCGGGATTTATTGTCTCCGAAACATTTCTACTCAGGGACAACTCGAAGAACCATACGGACCCCCGGCTCCCGTGTCAACCCCAGGGTCGGGGCGAGGCCACTACGCGATCAGTGCGGGGATTGGAGGTCCTCTACGCGGTCCAGGAGGCGGGTGAGCATGTCGCCCAGTACGCCGCGCTCCGCCGTGGAGAGGTCCTGCAGGAGGTCCTCTTCGAAGACCGTCGCCGCGCGCATCGCGTCCAGCCACTTGCTGCGGCCTTCCGCGGTGAGCTCCACGATCACGCGGACGCGGTTGTTCTCGTCCCGCTCTCGCGTGACCAGCGACTCCGCCGTCATGCGGTCGATCCGGTGGGTCATCGCTGCCGGCGTGAGGCCCAGCTGCTTCGCGAGCTCGCTCGGGCCCATCCGGTACGGGGCTCCGGAGAGGACGAGGGCCTTGAGGATCTCCCACTCCGCGTTGCTGATGCCCAGGGCCGCGGTCTGGCGGCCGTACGCGACGTTCATCCGGCGGTTCAGGCGGCTGAGGGCCGAGACGACCTTCTCGACCTGGGGGTCGAGGTCCTGGAACTCGCGCTGATAGACGGCGATCTGTTCGTCGAGGCTCGGTTCGTGGACGGGCGTAGTGCCGTCGGGGGTGTCACCCATGGTTCGAAGTATTGCACGAGGCCGTTGGCGTCTAACTCCTTCGGTGTGTAGAGTTAAGGATTGAACTTTAGGTATGAAGTCTTGAGGCTTCAGTAATCAAGGTGGTGAGAAGTGACCAGGGTGATGGGCGCTGCGATGCGGCGGATCCAGGCCGGGAACGCGTTGACCGCGTTCGGTATCGGCTTCACGGTTCCGTTCCTCTATGTCTACGCGGCGAAGGTGCGAGAGCTGGACCCCATGTGGGCGACGGGCGCGTTCATGGCCTTCGCCCTCGGTGCGCTTCTCGCGCTGCCCTTCACCGGGCGGGTGATCGACCGGCGCGGTCCGGTCCCCGTCGTCATCGGTGCGGCCGTCGTCGCGTCGTTCGGTGCGCTGGCGCTCGGGCTCTCCACCGGCGTGGTCTCGATCCTGCTCTCCGCGCTCGCGCTGGGCGCCGGGCAGGCCGTCATGCAGCCGGCGCTCGCCACGATGATCGTGCGGTGCTCGACGCCGTCCACCCGGACGCGTGCCTTCGCCCTCCAGTTCTTCATGCAGAACCTGGGTCTGGGCATCGGCGGGCTGATCGGCGGGCTCATCGTCGACGAGAGCCGTCCCGGCAGCTTCACCCTGCTCTTCGGCATCGAGGCCGTGATGTTCCTGGTCCTGGTCGGGGTCATCGCCACCGTACGGATGCCGCAGGTGCCAGCCATCAGCACCGCGCTGGCCAAGGACGCCGCCCAGGCGGGCGGCGGCTGGAAGCGGCTGATGGAGCACAAGGCCATGGTGCAGTTCTGCGTCCTCGGCTTCGTGCTCTTCTTCGCCTGCTACGGACAGTTCGAGTCGGGTCTCGCCGCCTTCGGTACCGAAGCCGCCGGGATCTCCCCGTCCACGCTCGGTTTCGCGCTCGCCGCCAACACCGGGGCGATCGTGCTCGCCCAGTTCGTCGTGCTGCGGCTGGTGGTGAACCACCGCCGGTCCCGGGTGATCGCGCTCGTCGGTCTGATCTGGACGGTGGCGTGGATCATCGCCGGCTTCTCCGGTCTGGGACACGGCAGCGCCGTCGTGGCCGCCGCCGCGTTCGTGCTCACGTACGGGCTCTTCGGGATCGGCGAGGCCATGCTGTCGCCGACGCTGGCGCCGCTGGTGGCCGACCTGGCGCCGGAGGGCTCCGTGGGCCAGTACAACTCGGCCTTCGCGCTGGTCAAGCAGATGGCGCTGGCGCTCGGGCCGCTCGGGGTGCCGCTGGCAGCGGGTGTGCCGATGCTCTACATCGGGATCTTCGTCCTGGTCTCGCTCGGCATCGCCGGGCTGGCGCTGCGGCTCGGGAAGCAGCTGACGCCGATGCAGGACAACCCGTCGCTGGCCGGGAGCACCGTCGTGGTGAAGAGGGTCAAGGACGCCGAGTCCGTGCCCGCGTAGGCGCGTAGGAACAGAGGTGTGGCGAAGGCCCCGGTCCGGTGGACCGGGGCCTTCGTCGTGTGCGGTTACGGGGCCTTGTCGGGGAGGGCGAACTCGCACCAGACGGCCTTGCCGCCGCCTGGCGTACGGCGGGAGCCCCAGGCCGAGGCGATGGTGGCCACGATGGAAATGCCGCGGCCGGTCTCGTCGGCCGGTTCGGCGCGGCGGCGGCGCGGGAGGTGGTCGTCGCCGTCGGTGACCTCGATGATCAGCCGGCGGTCGGTACGGCGCAGCCTCAGGCGCATGGGCGGGGTGCCGTGCTGGAGAGAGTTCGCGACGAGCTCGCTGGCCGCGAGGACTCCGAGGTCGCACAGCTCCACCGGGAAGCGCCAGGAGGCCAGGACTCCCTGGGCGAAGGCGCGGGCGCGCGGGGCCGCCTCGACGCCGCCGAGGAGTTCCAGGGCCGCGTTGTGGAAGAGCTCGGCGTCGGCGCCGGTGCGGGCGGGCTGCTGGAGGACGAGTACGGCGACGTCGTCGTCGTGGTCGGCGTCGACCCCGAGGGCGCGCATCAGGCGGTCGCAGATGACGGCGGGCGTGCCCTGGGCGCCGGAGAGGGCGCGTTCCAGGGCGGCGACGCCTTCGTCGATGTCCTCGCCGCGGCGTTCGACCAGGCCGTCGGTGTAGAGGACGGCGGTGGAGCCGGGGCCCAGCGCGATGGTGCCCGAGGTGTGCAGCCAGCCGCCGGTGCCGAGCGGCGGGCCGGTCGGGTCGGCGGCGCGGCGGACGGTGCCGTCCTCGTCGCGGACCAGGATCGGGAGGTGGCCGGCGGAGGCGTACGCGAGGAGGCCCTCATTGGGGTCGTGGACGGCGTAGACGCAGGTGGCGATCTGGCTGGCGTCGATCTCGGCCGCCAGTCCGTCGAGGAGCTGCAGGACCTCGTGGGGCGGCAGGTCGAGGCGGGCGTAAGCGCGCACCGCGGTGCGGAGCTGGCCCATGACGGCCGCGGCGCGGACCCCGCGGCCCATGACGTCGCCGATGACGAGGGCCGTACGGCCGGCGCCGAGGGTGATGACGTCGTACCAGTCGCCGCCGACGGCGGCTTCGGTGCCGCCGGGCTGGTAGGTGGCGGCGACGCACAGGTCGTCGGGCTGTTCGAGCTCCTGCGGGAGGAGGGAGCGCTGGAGGGTGACGGCGGCCTCGCGCTGGCGACGCTCGCTGGCGCGCAGCCGTTCGACGGCCTCGGCGTGGTCGGTGACGTCGGCGAGGTGAATAAGGACGCCGGCGTGGGCTTCCGCATCGGCGTCGGATCCGGCGGCGACGTCGGTCCCGCCGGTGTCGACGCCTGTCTTGGGGAACTCGATCGGCGTGCAGGTGACCGTGTACGAGCTGGTGCCGCCGGGCGCCGTGCGGTTCTTGGCGGTACGGGGCTTGCCGCTGCGCTGGACCTGGTCCAGGAGCGGGAGCAGGCCGAGGTCGCCGAGCTCGGGCAGGGCCAGGTGCGCGGGGGCGCCGGGGGCGCGGGCGCCGAAGCCGGCGGTGTAGGCGTCGTTGACGTAGGCGACGCGGTGCTCGGGGCCGTGCACGAGGGCGATGAGGGCCGGGAGGCAGCCGAGGACGTCGCGTACGGAGAGCTCGTCGAGGGAGGGTGCGGGGGCCCCCGCACCGTCGGCGGCGGCCGTGGGGGCCGTGGCGCAACCGGCGGCGGGGGCTGAGCCGGTACCGCGGACCGTGGGGTCGGCGGGGCAGCCGTCCGTGCCGGTCGCGGAATGGCCGGCGGCGCCGCGGGCGGCCGGGACCGAACCCTCGCCCCGTTTTGCCTGGGCGGCGGCGTGTTCGGACCGGGCGGCGGCGCGACGCTGCGTTCCGGGAAACCGGGCGCTCCAGCGCGTGAAGTTCACTGCGTTCAAGCCTCGTGGTGTCGCTCGTGGTCGCTGTGTCACTCGGTGGCGATCGGGTGGCACTCGGATGTCACGCTGATGTCACTCTGTGCAGGTGTGAGCCCACCTATGGTCACACGTCCAGTGTGGGCGGCGGCACTGACAGCATCAGCCTTCGGTCTTCTTCGGGGGGTCCTTGGGGCCTCCGCCCGCCGCGAGTTCGAATTCTGCTCTGGGATGTTCGAGGGACCCCAGCGAGACGATCTCGCGTTTGAAGAGGCCGGAGAGCGTCCACTCGGCGAGCACGCGTGCCTTGCGGTTGAAGGTCGGGACGCGACTGAGGTGATAGGCGCGGTGCATGAGCCAGGCAGGGTAGCCCTTGAGCTTGCGTCCGTATACGTGGGCCACCCCCTTGTGGAATCCGAGGGAGGCGACGGAGCCCGCGTACCTGTGGGCGTACTCGGTGAGGAGTCCGCCGCGCAGGGACGAGACGAGGTTGTCGGCGAGGACCGTGGCCTGGCGGACGGCGTGCTGGGCGTTGGGGGCGCAGGCGACGCCCTTCTCCGGGGCCGTGATGTCGGGGACGGAGGCGGCGTCACCGGCGGCCCAGGCGTGTTCGACGCCTTCGACGGTGAGGAAGGAGGTGCAGGCGAGGCGGCCGCGCTCGTTCTTGGGCAGATCGCTGGCGGCGAGGATCGGGTGCGGTTTGACGCCGGCGGTCCATACGACGGTGCGGGTGGGGAAGCGGGCGCCGTCGCTGAGAACGGCGATCCGGTCCTCACAGGATTCGAGCCGGGTCTCCAAGCGCAGGTCGATGCCGCGGCGGCGCAGTTCGCGGATCGTGTAGGTGCCCATCTCCGGGCCGACCTCGGGGAGGATCCGGTCGCTGGCCTCGACCAGCACCCACTTCATGTCCTCGGGCTTGATGTTGTGGTAGTAGCGGGCGGCGTAGCGGGCCATGTCCTCCAGCTCGCCGAGGGCCTCGACACCGGCGTAGCCGCCGCCGACGAAGACGAAGGTGAGGGCGGCGTCGCGCAGGGCGGGATCGCGGGTGGAGGAGGCGATGTCCATCTGCTCGATGACGTGGTTGCGCAGACCGATGGCCTCTTCCACGGTCTTGAAGCCGATGGCGTATTCGGCGAGCCCCGGAATGGGGAGCGTGCGGGAGACGGAGCCGGGCGCGAGGACCAGTTCGTCGTACTCGATCTCGATGGGGCCACCGCCCTCCTCGTCGGTGGCGAGCGTGGTGACGGTCGCGATCCGGGCGGCGTGGTCGATCTGCCGGGCCTCTCCGATGACGATGCGGCATTTCGGCAGGACACGGCGCAGCGGGACCACGACGTGACGCGGGGAAATGGAGCCGGCCGCCGCTTCGGGGAGGAAGGGCTGGTACGTCATGTACGGCTCGGGAGAGACCACCGTGATCTCGGCCTCGTCGGTTCTCAGCTTTCGCTGGAGCCGGAGTGCCGTGTACATGCCTACGTAGCCGCCGCCGACGATCAGGATCCGCGTGCGGGGCGGGGTACCGGGGGCCGTGCCCCGCGAGTTAGCAGCCTTCACCGTCCCATGACGCAACGTGGCCGGGAGTTTGTCCACAGCCCCGACAAATTGTGTGACCGGAGGGGACGGTGGGCGAGGCCGTCAGGGGGTGCTGATGGAGGGGAAGGCGTGCAGGTCAGGCGGTACGGAATGAGTGATTCCGGGAGGTTGGAACGGAAAATTCGGGGTGAATGCTCCGATCGGGCGGTGGTCCGTCCGGGGCAGCCCCTTCTGAATTGACTCTGGCTCAACTATGTTCGTAACTCGTCGAGGAGTAGGACCGGGCCCACATGACCGTGGCCCCCTCGACATGAAGGCGGGGAGTGTCTCCGGGGGGAGACAAATAATTACCGGGGGATACATATGAACATTTCCGATTTCCATGCTTCTGCCACCGCTCTGTCGTCGGCCGCGGCCGTGACCGACGCCCATGGGCGGCTGATGGCGGGGGGCGCCACCACGCACGGCGTGGGCCGCTCCACACCGCTGCGCGTCGACGCCCAGCGCAACCTCGAACACGTACTGCGGGCCGCCCGCGAGGTCTTCGGCGAGCTCGGCTACGGGGCTCCGATGGAGGACGTCGCACGGCGTGCGCGGGTCGGCGTCGGCACCGTGTACCGGCGGTTCCCGAGCAAGGACGTCCTCGTCCGGCGGATAGCCGAGGAGGAGACCTCCCGACTGACCGAGCAGGCCCGTACGGCTCTCGGCCAGGAGGAGGAGCCGTGGCAGGCGCTGTCGTGCTTCCTGCGCACCTCCGTGGCCTCCGGCGCCGGGCGGCTGCTTCCTCCGCAGGTACTGCGGGTCGGCGGCCCCGATGAGGACGGGGCGGACGACGAGGCCGCGCGGGTTCCGCACCAGCGTCAGGCCGTCGTGGTCGGCGGGGCGCCCGACCTGCGGGTCGTCGGCACTTCGCGGACCGGCCTGGACGACGAGCCCTCGGAGGACGCGGGCGCGGGAGAGCTGCTGGAGGTCGTCGGCCGCCTCGTGGACCGGGCCCGGGAGGCCGGTGCGCTGCGCGCCGATGTCACGGTGGCCGATGTGCTGCTGGTGATAGCGACGGCAGCGCCCGCGCTGCCCGACGCGGCGCAGCAGGCGGCGGCTTCCGCGCGGCTGCTCGACATCCTGCTCGAGGGGCTGCGGTCCCGGGCGGTGTAGTTCGGGGTGCGGTGCAGTTCGGGGGCGGCCGGTGCGGGGCGTCGGCCGGTGCGGGTTGCCCGGGACGTGTGGTTCGCGGACCGGGTGGCTCGTCGGTTGGGCGGCTCGTCGGTTGGGCGGCAGGGCCTGTGCCGGTGGCGGTCGTCAACCGGATCCTTCATGTGACCTCTCGCTCGAACGGGTGAGGCTCCGTACGGTGATTCGCCGGAGCCTGCCCGGACGAGTGGATGGTGTGCAGACCGGTTCGGCGCGTGCCCGCCGTGTGCCACGCTGGATCGGTGTACCGGTTGAGTGGGTCGTGCGGGGGCTTCCGCGATGAGCGTTGACGGTCGGGACGAGCCACACGGTGGCGCCGGCGGCGAAGTCGAGGCGGGCAGCCTGCCCGCAAGGCAGGTCCCGGCGCAGCGCGAACCGGGCGGCCGGCACGCCGACGGGTCGAGCAAAGAACTCCCGCCCTCCGACGGGGACTTGATCGCCCGGATGCGCGGGGGCGACGACGGGGCCTACGAGGAACTGTTCCGCCGCCACTCCGACGGCGTGCGCCGCTATGCCCGTACCTGCTGCCGCGACGGGCACACCGCTGACGATCTGACGGCCGAGGTGTTCGCGCGGACCCTCCAGGCCGTACGGGGCGGGGCGGGTCCGGACCAGTCGGTGCGTGCCTACCTGCTGACCACCGTGCGCCGGGTCGCCGCCGCCTGGGCGAAAACGGCGAAGCGGGAGCACCTGGTCGAGGACTTCGCGCTGTTCGCGGAGCAGGCCTCCGGCTCCCGGGACGGCGCGGTCGGACTGACCGGGGACGACACCCTGGAACTCGGCGCCGATGTGAGGGCCATGCACGCGGCCGAGCAGACCCTCGCGATGCAGGCCTTCCGGAGCCTGCCCGAGCGTTGGCAGGCCGTGCTCTGGCACACCACCGTCGAGGAGGCTTCGCCGAGCGCGATCGCCCCGCTCTTCGGGCTGAGCCCGAACGCCACCGCTGTCCTGGCCAGCCGGGCCCGCGAGGGCCTCAAGCAGGCCTACCTCCAAGCCCATGTGAGCACCGCGCTGAGCTCCGGCGGGGACTGTGCCCGGTACGCCGACCGGCTGGGGGCTTACGCCCGCGGGGGTTTGCGGATGCGGGCCGAGCTGGGGCTGCGCAAGCACCTCGAAGAGTGCGCCCAGTGCCGGCTCGCCATCGGGGAGCTCAAAGACGTCAACGCGGGGATTCCCGCGCTGCTGCCGGTCGCCGTCATCGGATGGTTCGCCGCCGGGTACGCGGCCAAGGCGGCCGGAGTGGTGGCCGGCGGGGCCGTCGCCGCGGGCGGTGCCGGGGCCGCTGCCGCAGCCGCGGGCGGGTCGACAGCCGGGGCCGGAACTGCCGGAGCAGGGGCTGCGGGGGCCGGGGCCTCTGGTGGAGCCGCCGGTGGGGGCGGAGTCGGCGGAGCCGTGGCCTCGGAGGGGCTGGGGCTGCCGGCCAAGGCGGCCATCGCCGCCGGGGTCGTGGTGGCCGCGGCCGCCGGGGTGGTGTTCGCACTGGCCGGTGACGACGCCGCGCCGCTCGTCCGCGCGAACCCGGCGCCCAGCGTGGCCGTGCCGGTGCCCCGGGGTTCCGCGCCCGCCGTGCGGGAACCGGGCCCGTCGCAGGCGCAGCCGCCGGCGGCACGAGGATCCGTACCGCCCCCGAAGGCGAAGAAGCCGCCGGTGGCCGTCGCGCCGGCCGCGCCGGAGCCCTCGCGGAGCCCTGCGCGGTCCTCCCCCGCTCCGAGTCCCAGTTGGGCCACGCCCCGTCCCACACCGCCGCCGAGGCCGACGCCAACCAAGCCGACGCCGCAGGCCCCGCAGGGATTTCGGCTCTCCTCACTGGGGCAGTCCGCCTACGGGTCCCACGACGGTCCCGAAATCGAGACGTGGCGGAGCAGCTGGGTGTGGCAGCGCTGGGGGCCGCTGATCGGCGGACAGCGCTTCTCGCACGGCATCACCGTCAGCTCCCGTTCCTCCGTGGAAATCACCCTCAACCGGAGCTGCGTCCAGTTCTCCGCGCGGGCCGGTGTGGACGGGATGTCGCTGCTCACGGACGGCACGGTGCGCTTCTCCGTGTACGCGGACGGGCAGCGGCTGTGGCGGTCCCGGGCCCTGGGCCACCAGGACCGGGCGGCGAGCGTGTCCGTCCCCCTCTCCGGGCACAAGACGCTGCGCCTGGTCGTGGAGCGCGCCGAGGGCGGGCGCCTGCCGACGCTGGCGACCTGGGCCGACTCCGTCATCAGCTGCCGCTGAGCCCGGCGACGGCGGCGTTGGTGGTGGCGGTGACGAGCGCCGCCGCCCCGGACGGGGAGAGTGCCGCACCCGCTGCTTCCTCGCGGGCGTGCGCCGCGGCTCCGCCGAGGGCGGTGCTCGCGCCGGGAACTCCGCCAGGGCCATGGTCTCCGGGACCGGGCGCGGGTTTCCCGCGCGCCAGGCGGTGGCGGCCGCGAGGACCGTACGGCCTCGGCCTGGTGCCCGGCGGCGGCCGGCAGAACGGCTGCGGACTCGGCGACGGACGCGAGGACCCGCTCCGCGCAGCATCCGGCGACGGCGTCGGCGTCGGGTCCGGCGTCGGCCAGCGTCGGTGCGATCTTGGCCAGGCCTGCCATCGGGCCCGTCTTCGTGGGCGGGGAGGATGCCGTCGATGTTGCCGGGCCCGGCGGTGAGCTGTCGAAGTCACCGGCGCAGAAGGAGGTCTCGGCGATCCGGACGAGCGCGAAGGGGGCTCTATGTGCGCCCCCACCTCGCGGATGAGGCGCAGGCACTGCTCGTACCCCGTGCGGGCGGCGGCGTACCGGCCTCGGGAGAGGGCGAGCTCGCCGGAGGTGCTCGCGACCTGGGAACGCGGGAGGCGAGCCCCCGCGTCAGGACAGGGCCGGGCGGCGGAGGGGGACGCCTGTGGGGACCGCTCGGCGGCGGGGGGTGGTGGTGCCGGTCCAGCAGGTGCCCCGGCGGGCGAGGAGGCGGCCCAGCCACAGTTCCATCGAGACGAGTTCGGCGAGGCCGTCGAGCGGGACCGGGCGGCCGTCCGCCGCGTCCAGGAGGGCCTGGCGGACGACCCGGGCTTCGATCAGGCCCGCGTCCGCCAGGAGCGGGGAAGTGAAGAGGGTCAGGAGGTGGGGGAGGGCCGCGCGCAGGCCCAGGCGGGTCGCCGATTCGTTCGGGGCGTGGTCCGTGGCGCCCCACCCCGGGGGGAGTTCCCGGACCCCGGCGGAGGACAGGACCCCGCGCAGGACCGCCGCCCGTGCGCCGGGCTGCACGCGCAGTGCTTCGGGGAGGGCCCGGGCGGCCCGTACGACCTGGTTGTCCAGGAAGGGGGCGTGCAGGCGCTGGCTGCGGACCTCGACGGCCTGTTCGAAGACCCGGTGGTCGGCGGCGTGCCTGGCCAGGACGGCGCGGGCCCGGGCTTCGCCGGGGCGCAGCGAGAGCGGGGGGCGACCCGCGGCGGCGGTGAGGCGGATCGATACCTCGGCCAGTGCCTCGCCCGTCAGCCAGGCCGCCGCGGGGCCCGGCCGGGACCAGGTCAGGGCGGCGAGCGAGGCGTCCACCGGGGAGGAGAGGCCTGTGGCGGGGACTCCGTCGCGCAGGCGGGCGGCCGCGGCCTCCATGCCTGCGCGGTACGGCGTACGGGCCAGGCGGCGGGCCGCCGAGTACACGGTGAGGGGGACGAGGAGGGAGTCGCCCGGGGCCGAGCGGGCGAGGGCCAGGGTGGGGCGCAGCAGGTGGCGCCGGCGCCGGTCGAGCAGGAGGTCTGCGAGCCGGGCGGGGTGGGCGTCGAGGACCTGGCGGGCTCCGTGGCCGGTGAAGTGGTCGGCCGAGCCGGATGCGAGGCGGCGTCGCTCGCGGGCTGCGAAGACGAGGGAGGGGCCCGGTTCGTCGGTGAGGGGTCCGTCGAGGTCGGCGTACGGAAGGGCTTCCTCGGCGGCGGCCACGACCACGTGGTGCAGGCGGGGGTCGCAGGCGATGGCGTGGGCGCGTTCCAGTTCGGGTTCGCGGCCCTGGGGGGTGGCCAGGTCGTTGAAGGTGAGGGCGAGGAGGCGTTGCCCGGTGCCGCCGAGCAGGGCGCCCGGTGCCCCCGGGAGGCCGGCCGCGAGGAGGGCGAGGGTCGCGGAGGCGCTTCCTCCGGAGAGGTCGGCGCCGACTCCGGGGACGGGCGCGGGGGCGCCGCGCGCGGCTCGCCGGTCGGCGGGACCCATGCCGGGGACGGGCCCGGGGTCGTAGGGCAGTGTCTCGGGAGCATGCCGGGGAGCCGTGAGCCGGGCGCGCACCGCGTCGACCAATGCTTCCCGTACGCCCTCCACCGCGTGCTCGGGGTCGGCTTCGGGGGCGGCCACCGCCAGGGAGGCCACCGGTTCGTAGCCGGTGATCTCCCGCGAGCCCTCGCGCAGGATCAGCGCGTGGCCGGGCGGGATGCGGCGTACGCCGACGTACGGTGTGCCGTCGCCCAGCGCCTCCGGGCTGTCGGGGCAGGCGAGCAGGGCGGCGAGATGGCCGATGTCGAGCTGCGCTTCGATCAGGTCGGCGAGCGGGAGGGCGGCGGTGGCGTAGGCGGTCCCGCTCGCCCAGGGCGTGTAGAAGACGGGCCGGGCACCGGCCAGGTCGCCGACGACGGTGATGCGGCGGCCGGCCTGGACGACCGCGGTGTAGCTGCCGGGCCATTGGGTGAGGTGGCGCAGCGCGCCGCCGCGGGCGGCGTAGAGCGCGCGGCGCAGTTCCTCGTCGGTGGCGCCGCAGCAGCCGAGGACGGCGAGGCGGGTGAAGGGGTCCGCGGGATCGGCGGTGAGGGTGCGGATCTCGTCGGGGCGCCAGTCTCCGACGGCCCAGAGGGGGTCGGGGTCGCCCCAGAGGAGCTGGGCGCCGACGGGGACCACCGTGCGGTCGGCGTGGGCGGCGCCGGGTTCGTCGGGGTGGCCGGCGTCGGCGAGCCCGCCGCGGACCGGGCCGTCGCCCCACGCGTCGGGGCCGGGGCCGGATCCGTAGCCGGATCCATGGCCCGTGCCGGATCCGTAACTTGAGCCGGACCCGCGGCCCGAGCCGTACGCGCCCTGGTCAAAGGCTCGTGCAGCACCTCGTCCCGCGACCCGTCCGGCCGTGCCGAAGCTCGCGGCGATACTGCTCCAACCCACCAACCAGCGCACCGCCGCCTCCCCAGCCCGTGGGCACCTGACCGGGGTGCGAACCGCGCGGCCGGCGCCCTGGGCGCGGCCGGAGGGACCCCGGGTGGCTCGGGTCCATGCTGCCACGAGACAGGCGTGCGAGAGTGGTTAAGGGGGGCGCATGTATAAACGAACACGCCTCGGACATGCGGTATTTGGCGTTCCGTTCCGACCGTCCCATAGGTCGGTTTCGGCCATTCTTCGGCCGTACTGAGAGCCCTGCGCGGACCCCTTCGGGGCCGCCTCCCGGGCCTGCCCGGCGGAGCGCGGTCCGGGAGGCGGGATCCACCCCCCGGACCGTTCCGCCACCCGCGGGGATTGGGGCAGCGGCATCCCCCGGCCCGCCCGGTCACGCGGCGGGCCGACCCACGCACCGCACATCGAATCGCCGGGCCCACGGAGCGGCCAGAGCGCACGGGCGGGCGCACAGCCACACGGGCGGAGCACGCGCTGACACGTGCGCCCCGGCCCCGGGTCCCTGCCCGACTGTGCATACGGACAACAATCCCGCCATACGGAACAGGGGGCCTTAACGCTTGGGAGGCGGGGAACTACGCTGGGTTTACGAAATGCCGGGCGCCTATGCCCCGGCGGCGTCTGCGTTCCGCGTGTGACGAGGGGTGGCGCATGTCCAGGGAGCTCCGCGAGCCCAATGAGAAGCTCGGCGCCGTCCTCGCCCTCGCGGGCATCAGCAACGCCGGGCTGGCCCGCCGGGTCAACGATCTCGGCGCTCAGCGGGGTCTGACCCTTCGGTACGACAAGACCTCGGTGGCCCGGTGGGTGTCGAAGGGCATGGTGCCGCAGGGCGCCGCCCCGCATCTGATCGCGGCCGCCATCGGCGCGAAACTCGGCCGGCCCGTGCCACTGCACGAGATCGGGCTCGCGGACGCCGATCCGGCGCCCGAAGTGGGGCTGGCCTTCCCGCGCGACGTGGCCGCCGCCGTGCGTTCGGCCACCGACCTCTACCGGCTCGACCTGGCCGGCCGGCGCGGGGGTGGCGGGATCTGGCAGTCGCTCGCCGGTTCCTTCTCCGTGTCGGCGTACGCGACACCGGCCTCGCGCTGGCTGATATCTCCCGCCGACAGCTCGGTGGCGCGCGAACCGGCGCCGCGCGAACCGGTGCCGGCCGCGGGGGGGCGGGGCGGCGCGGGCCGGCCTGCCGGCGCCGCCGCGCGCCCATGTCGGGGGTGTGCCCGCCCAGCCTCCGGGTGAAACGCGCCCGCCGCCCGCGCCCGACCCCGGGAGCCCGCAGCGCGTGGGCCACAGCGATGTGACCAAGCTGCGCGAGGCCGCCGAGGACGCCCGCCGCTGGGACTCCAAGTACGGGGGCGGCGACTGGCGTTCCTCGATGGTCCCCGAATGCCTTCGGGTGGACGCGGCGCCACTGCTGCTCGGCGCCTACACCGACGAGGTGGGCCGCGCACTCTTCGGGGCGACCGCCGAACTGACCAGGCTGGCCGGCTGGATGGCCTTCGACACCGGGCAGCAGGAAGCGGCGCAGCGCTACTACATCCAGGCGCTGCGCCTGGCCCGCGCCGCAGCCGACGTACCGCTCGGCGGGTACGTGCTGGCCTCGATGTCCTTGCAGGCCACGTACCGGGACTTCCCGGACGAGGGCGTGGACCTCGCGCAGGCCGCCGTCGAGCGCAACCGGGGCCTGGCCACCGCCCGCACCATGAGCTTCTTCCGCCTCGTCGAGGCCCGGGCGCACGCGAAAGCGGGCGATTCGGCGGCAGCCGGGGCCGCGCTGCGGGCCGCCGAGGGCTGGCTGGAACGGGCCCGGGACGGCGACGCCGATCCGACCTGGCTGGGCTTCTACTCGTACGACCGCTTCGCCGCGGACGCCGCCGAGTGCTACCGGGATCTCAAACTCCCGCTCCAGGTACGGCGTTTCACGGAACAGGCACTGTCCCGCCCGACGGAGGAGTACGTACGATCACACGGGCTGCGGCTCATCGTGAGCGCGGTGGCCGAGCTGGAGTCCGGGAATCTCGACGCGGCGTGCGCGGCGGGGACCCGGGCGGTGGAGGTCGCGGGTCGGATCTCGTCCGCGCGGACGACCGAGTACGTACGGGACCTCCTGCACCGGCTGGAACCGTACGGGGACGAACCGCGCGTCGCCGAACTGCGCGAGCGGGCCAGGCCTCTGCTGGTGACCCCGGCATAGGCCCCGCGTGGCCCCGTTGTCAGTGGCGGGGTGCACTATGCAGGGGTGGGAGGTGTCAGTGTGGGCGGCGGCGTGGGCGGCATGGGCAGGCTGGACTGCGATGTGCTGGTGATCGGCGGCGGGATCGTCGGTTTGTCGACGGCGCATGCCCTCGCCGGGCTGGCTCCCGGGACCCGGGTGGTCGTCCTGGAGAAGGAGGACGGCCCCGCCCGGCACCAGACGGGCCGCAACAGCGGCGTGATCCACAGCGGGATCTACTACAAGCCGGGCTCCCTCAAGGCGCGCTTCGCGGTGCGCGGCGCGGCCGAGATGGTCAAGTTCTGTGCGGAGCACGGCATCCCGCACGAGGTGACGGGCAAGCTGATCGTCGCCACCGAGCGGGACGAGCTGCCGCGGCTGCACGCGCTCGTACAGCGCGGCCGGGAGAACGGCATCCCGGTACGGGAGCTCGGGGCGACGCAGATCGCGGAGTACGAGCCGCAGGTGCGCGGGCTCGCCGCGATCCACGTCGGGACCACGGGCATCGTGGACTACGGGCGGGTCTCACGGCAGCTGGCGGAGTCCTCGGGCGCGGAGATCGTCTACGGCGGCGCGGTCGAGCTGATCTCGCGCCGCGCGGCCGGGGTGGCGGTGCGGACGAGCACCGGTCTGGTGGTGCGCGCACGGGTCCTGGTGAACTGCGCGGGACTGCAGTGCGACCGGATCGCGCGGCTGGCCGGGGACGACCCGGGGATGCGGATCCTGCCCTTCCGGGGCGAGTACTACGACCTGGCCCGGCCCGAGCTGGTGCGCGGGCTGGTCTATCCGGTGCCGGACCCGGCGTTCCCCTTCCTCGGCGTCCACCTGACCCGGGGCATCGGCGGCGGAGTCCACGTCGGACCCAACGCGGTGCCGGCGCTGGCCCGCGAGGGGTACGGCTGGGGCGTGGTCCGGCCGCGGGACCTCGCGGACGAGCTGGCCTGGCCGGGATCCTGGCGGATGGCCGCGCGGCACTGGCGGTACGGAGCGGGTGAGGTGCGGCGGTCGCTGTCCAAGGCGGCGTTCGTCGAGGCGGTACGGCGGCTGCTGCCGGCGGTGCGCGCGGAGGATCTGGTGCCCGCGGCGGCCGGGGTGCGGGCGCAGGCCGTGCTGCGGGACGGGACGCTGGTGGACGACTTCCTGATCCGGGAGGGGGAGCGGACGGTGCACGTGCTGAATGCGCCTTCGCCGGCGGCGACAGCTTCGCTGCCGATCGGGCGGGAGATCGCGGGGCGCGCGCTCAAGGCCCTGCGGGCGGCGTAGGCCACGGTCAGGTGGCCGGCCACCGCCCGGAGGGGCCCGCGGGCGAGCCCGGCGTCAGCGCGTGCCCGCTCACCGGCCGCGCGTAGAATCCGGGGATTGTGTCTGAGTCACTGAGCCCCCAGAATCCCGCCTCCGAGCCCGCGCCGGAGGCTGCCCGTACCTACGTGCCGCCGAAGTGGCGTACCGAGCCGCGGTTTCCCGACGGGCCCGCGCCCGATCCGGCCGGGTCGCATCACGAGCGGCGGATCCGCAGCTTCCAGCCCCGCCGCAGCCGGGTGACCACCGGGCAGGGCGAAGCCCTGAAGCGGCTCTGGGGGACCTGGGGGCTCGACATCCACGGGCACGAGGTCATCGATCTGGAGAAGATGTTCGACGGGCTTCCCGTCGTGCTGGAGATCGGCTTCGGCATGGGCGAGGCCACCGCTCAGATGGCCGCCGCCGACCCGGGCACCGGGATCCTCGCCGCCGACGTTCACACCCCCGGGCAGGGCAACCTCCTCGCCCTCGCCGAGCGGGAAGGCCTCACCAACGTCCGCGTCGCGAACGGCGACGCCATCATCCTGCTCCGCGAGATGCTCCCCCCGGAATCCCTCGCCGGGCTCCGCGTGTACTTCCCGGACCCCTGGCCCAAGGCCCGCCACCACAAGCGGCGCCTGATCCAGCCCGAGTTCCTCGCGCTGGCCGCCACCCGCATGGCACCCGGGGCGATCCTGCACTGCGCGACCGACTGGGAGCCGTACGCCGAGCAGATGCTCGAAGTCCTGACGGCCCAGCCGGAGTTTCAGAACACGCAGGCCGACGGCGGTTACGCGCCCCGGCCCGGCTTCCGGCCGCTCACCCGCTTCGAGGGTCAGGGCCTCGACAAGGGGCACCTCGTACACGACCTCCTCTTCAGGCGCACAGGTAACACGGAGAACTGACAACATCACTCCGCGTGTCGGGTCCGCTCGGTAGAGTCATCGCGTGTCCCGAGCGACCCGGCCGTTGCGGCTGCTGCGCCGTGTGCCGCGCACGTCCGGCGCCGTGCGTACGTACGTGCTCGTCGTGCTGCTCGGCTTCTGCGGCATCTCCATCCTGGAACTCGTACGCGAACAGACCGGTACACCCGGCTTCTTCGTCGGTCTGGGCCTGGCCCTGCTGCCGGTGGCCCCTCTCATGGCGGCGTTCCACTGGGTGGGGCGGGCCGCGCCGCATCCGTGGCGGCAGTTGCTGTTCTGCTTCGGCTGGGGGGCGTGCGCCGCTGCGCTGATCGCCATACTGGCCAACAGCTTCGCCACCCAGTGGATAGCCGCCGCCACCGCCGACCCCTCCGATGCCGACCAGCTCGGTTCGGTGGCGATCGCCCCGGTGGTCGAGGAGAGCGCCAAGGCGGCCGCCCTGCTGCTGGTGTTCCTGTTCAGGAGACGCCAGTTCAGCGGCCCCGCCGACGGTTTCGTGATGGCCGGTTTCACCGCCATCGGCTTCGCCTTCACCGAGAACATCCTCTATCTCGGCAACGCCTTCGACGAGGACGTCGCGAACGGCACCGGGGTGCTCAACTCCGTGACGGCGGCGACGTTCTTCGTCCGGGGCGTCATGTCCCCGTTCGCACATCCGCTGTTCACCGTGGCCACCGGCCTCGGTTTCGGCGCCGCCGCGCTCACCGCGCGCCGAACCCGCCGGATCGGCCTGCCGCTGCTCGGCCTGGCCTCGGCCATGGGGCTGCACGCACTGTGGAACAGCTCCTCGGACCTCGGCGAGTCCGGGTTCTACGTGGTCTACGGCTGCGTGATGGTCCCGGCGTTCGGGCTGCTGGTCTGGCTGGCCGTGTGGATACGGCGCCGCCGGCTGCGGGCCGTCGCCGGGGAACTCGCCGTGTACGCGGCCGCCGGCTGGCTGAGCCCGGCCGAGGTGCCCGCACTGGTGTCGATGCCCGCGCGCTCCCTGGCCCGCGCACTGGCCCGGAGCACCGGGGGCCGTCCGGCGGGACGGGCGGTCGCCTTGTACGGGGCCGATGCCGCGGCCCTCGCTCTGCTACGTCACCGGGCGCGCAGCGGCGGCTCGGCCCGGGAGCCCGACTTCGCGGGCCGGGAGCGGGAGTTGCTGCGCCGGCTCTGGCTGCGCCGCGCGACGGCGGGCCCGGCGCTGTCCCGGGCGGCGGTGCTGGAGGAGCTGCTCCCGCCCTGGTTCGACCCCCTGGGCCCGCTCGACGGGCCGGGCCCGGGGCACGTACCGCAGGACCGGAGGCAGGTTCCGCCGGACCGCGGGCCCGCACTGTCCGCCCTGCCGGCGCCCCGGAGGCCCGGGGAGGCGGGGGCCGCCGGGCCGGGTTCTAGACGTTCAGACCCCGTGCCGTCAGCCAGGCCAGCGGGTCCACGGTAGCGCCGCCTTCGCGCACTTCGAGGTGGAGGTGGGGGCCGGTGACATTGCCGGTCGCACCGACCCGGCCGATGGTGTCGCCCGCGCCGACCGACCCGGCGGTCACCGACATCGAGGACAGGTGGCAGTACCAGATCTCGGTGCCGTCGGGGAGTTCCAGCACGATGCGGTAGCCGTACGCACCGGACCAGCCGGCCGAGGTGATCTTGCCGGAGCCGACCGCCTTGACGGGAGTGCCGGTCGGGGCGGCGAAGTCGAGGCCGGTGTGGTGGCCGGAGGACCACATCGAGCCGGAGTCGCCGTAGTGCGAGGTGAGGGTGTAGGCCGAGGTGGGCAGGAAGAAGGAGCCGGCCGACCGGGCGGCACGCTCCGCCTTCGCCTTGGCCTCGGCCGCTTCCTTGGCCGCCTGCGCCTCGCGGGCTTCCTCGGCCGCGGCCTTCTCGGCCGCCTCGGCCGCCGCCTTTTCGGCCGCCTCCTTGGCGGCCTGGGCCTCGCGGGCCTGGGTGGCCGCGGCCTCTTGCGCCACCCGCTCGGTCTCGGCCCGCTCCTGGGCCGCGGCGGCCTCCTGCTGGGACTCGGCCTGCTGGAGGATGCGGCTGCGCAGCAGTTCGCCCGCGTCCGAGCGGCGGTCGGCCCGCTGCGGGAAGATCCCGGTCCGCGCCGGCGCCTCGGCCGCGTCGGCGGCGGCGTCCTGGTCCGCGCCGCCCAGTGCCTCCGGCAGGGAGGGCAGGGAGGGCAGCAGCGGCAGGGAGGGCAGGGAGATGGCGACCTGGGGCCGGTCCTGCGCGGTGGCGATGCCGCTCGCGCCGACCGCGGCGATCACGCCGACGCCGAGGACGGTGGAGGAACGGGCCAGTCCCCCGCGCTGCTTGAGCACGCGGTGCTTGCCGCGGGGCGGCCGGGCCGAGTCCTCGGTGGGGTTCCACTCTCCCCAGGCTCCGGCGGTGGGCTGCTCCGGGGCTTCTATGCCTTCATGGGCAGGCGAGTTGGAGGCCACCGGGGCACACTCCTCATGGGCGAGCACGCGCACGGTGCCGTCTCTTGCGACGGCGGGGACGACCGCTCTGCGTTATCGAACGGTAATAGAGAAAGGGGAGTGATTCCAAGCAGTTGCGATTGATCGTTAATGACAATCAGCCACCGAGTGCCCAGCTCTGGCCAGGACTTATCGCAGCATTCAGTGACCAACCGGGGCAAACAACGGCCCCCTCCCCTACCTCTCTCGCCACATCTTCACAATGATGGTCCGTCAGAATGCTTGCCGAGCGCGCCCCCGCGGTCACGCTCCGTCCCCTTTCGGGACCACCGGCACGGTTCGCCGCCGGTCCGGCTGCCCCGCACCCGGTCTGGCCACCGCCAGGAGGGCCATGTCGTCCGTCGCGGCGCCGCCCGTGTGGCGGCGGACATCGTCGGCGAGCGCGCTCAGCAGCTCGTCGGGCCCGGAGAAGACCCGCCCGCGCAGCCGGGCCGCCGGATCATAGAAGGCCCCCGCCCCGTCCCGGGCCTCGGTCAGCCCGTCCGTATAGAGGAGCAGCGTCGCCCCCTCCGGGAAGGACCACTCCTGGGCCCGGTCCGGCCAGCCGCCCAGGTCCCCCATGCCGAGCGGCAACGCCGGCTCGGCGGGGGACAGCTCCACGAGGTCCCCGTTCGCGTACAGCAGCAGCGGCCCGGGGTGGCCCCGGTTGACGAGCCTCAACAGGCCTGCCCCCAGCGGGATCTCTCCGAGCACGCACGTCGTGAACCCCTCCACCGCGTCCAGGCTGCCGCGCCAGGCTCCCTCGCGGGCCAGCGCCAGCTCCAGCCGCCGCGCCACCCCCTCCAGCGAGGGCTCGCTCTCCGCCGCCTCCCGGAACGCCCCGAGCACCACGGCGACGGCCTCGACCGCCCCGAGCCCCTTCCCCCGCACGTCACCCACCGCGAGGCGCACCCCGTACGGGGTGTCCTGCACGGCGTAGAGGTCGCCTCCGATGAACGCGTCGGCCTGCGCGGCCTCGTAGGAGGCGGAGACCCGCAGGCCCGCGATCCGCTCGGCGGGCGTCGGCAGTACGGCGCGCTGGGCGGCCTCGGCGATCCCGCGTGCGGAGGCGAGCTGCTCCGTACCGCGCCGCACGACGATGTTGATCAGCGAGGCCAGCCCGCAGACGGTCAGGACGGTGGCCAGCTCGGTCATGGCCTCCACCTTGAAGGTGGTGCCGTTGTAGATGTGCAGCACGATCACGGCGAAGGTGGCCGCGATCCCGGTGATGACCGTGCCCCTCAGCGTGAACAGCGGGGCGGCGATGAGGGGGGCGGCGGAGAAGAAGGGGGAGCCCGTGAAGCTGGGCGGGGTCAGCACGTCGAAGAGGAGGCCGAGGGCGATCAGTGCGGCCGGGAGCGTCTTGACGACCCGGCGGACCACGGCGCTGCCGGCGACCGCGTCGAAGACGCGGTCGCCCCTGCCCTGCCGGCCCAGCCCCACCACGCTGCTCTCCCTGCCGCCCGGTCCGCCTCGCCCCCCCAAGGCTGGCGGCAGGAGGGCCCGTACGGCGACCCGGACGGGACCGTTCGAGTGACGCGGAAGAGAACGCGGAAGGGGACTGGGGAGAGGAGCGGAAGGGAAGGCGGATACGACGAAGGCCCGGCCCCCCTGAGGGGACCGGGCCTTCGTACTGAGTAGCGGGGGCAGGATTTGAACCTACGACCTCTGGGTTATGAGCCCAGCGAGCTACCGAGCTGCTCCACCCCGCGTCGGTAAACCCAACTCTACGCCATCCGGGGGGAGGCCTCCGCCAATTAACGTCCGCACCACCCCCGACGGGCACATCGCCGCAGGTCAGAGGCGTAAAACCGGCCCGTCGGCAGCGTCGCCGACCCCCGTGAGCGGACCGGGCCGCACATCCCTGACTGCCCCTCAGGACACAAAAGCGCCCCACCCGGAGGACCGGGTGGGGCGCTGTGAGCAGTAGGCCATGTCGGACTCGAACCGACAACCAACGGATTAAAAGTCCGCTGCTCTGCCAATTGAGCTAATGGCCCTCGGCGTGCTCACCCCAGAGCATAGCCGCAGAGCGCGGGACAGCCGATCGCATATCGGTCCTCCGGCCCGGTGATGTCTGCCCGGTCGTCAGCGCCCGTGACGTCTGGCCGGTCGTCAGCGCCCCGTACCCGTGGGCGGAACCCCAACGCGACAGGGCCCCTACGACGAGTGTCGTAGGGGCCCTGTCAGCCGCTCAGTTCAGCGACGGGTATTAGTCGTTGCGCTTCCAGCGGGGCTTGTCGTCGCGGCGGCCGAAGGAGGAGCCACCGGTCGAGCCGGAGCCGGAGGGGCGGTTGTCGTCGCGGCGGCCGTAGGGGCGGTCGCCGCCCGAGGGACGGTCGTCGCGGCGGAAGCCGCCACCGGTCGGACGGTCGCCACCGGAGCGGAAGCCGCCACCGGTCGGACGGTCGCCACCGGAGCGGAAACCGCCACGGTCGCCACCGCGGTCGTCACGGTTGAAGGTGCCCGACGGACGGTCGCCACCGGAGCGGAAACCGCCACGGTCGCCACCGCGGTCGTCACGGTTGAAGGTGCCCGACGGACGGTCGCCACCGGAGCGGAAGCCACCACGGTCGCCACCGCGGTCGTCACGGTTGAAGGTGCCCGACGGACGGTCGCCACCGGAGCGGAAGCCACCACGGTCGCCACCGCGGTCGTCACGGTTGAAGGTGCCCGACGGACGGTCGTCGCGGCGGAAGCCACCACCGGACGGACGGTCGCCACCGGAGCGGAAGCCACCACCCGAGGGACGGTCGCCACCGGAGCGGAAGCCACCACCGGACGGACGGTCGCCACCGGAGCGGAAGCCACCACCCGAGGGACGGTCGCCGCCAGAGCGGAAGCCACCACCGGACGGACGGTCGCCACCGGAGCGGAAGCCACCACCGGACGGACGGTCGCCACCGGAGCGGAAGCCACCACCGGACGGACGGTCGCCACCGGAGCGGAAGCCACCACGGTCGCCACCACGGTCACCGCGGTCGCCACCGGAGCGGAAGCCGCCACGGTCGCCACCGCGGTCGTCGCGACGGTCGCCGCCACGGTTGTCACGGCGCTCGTAGTTGCCACGGTCGTCACGGCTCTGGAACGCGGGGCGCTCCTCCGCGATCGCCTCGGTCTGGGCGGCAGCCGCGACCTCGGCCTCGGCGGCCTCGGCCACCTCGGCGACAGCGGCCTCGGGGTCCTCGCCACGCTCACGCGCGGAGCGGGCGACCAGGCGGTCGGCCTCCTCGCGGAGCTCGACGGCGCGGCGCGAGGAGCGCTCGAGCTGCTTGGTGAGGTCGGCGACCTCGCGCTCGGCCTGCTTCGCGGCGTTGTTCGCGGAGTCGGCCTGGACCTGCGTCAGCGAACGGGCACCGGTGATCTCGGCGACCTCCGGGTCGAAAGCGCCGACGCCCTGGACGATGTGGCGCGAGGCGTCCACGCCCGCGTCCTCCATCAGGCGGAAGATCTGGCGACGCTGGTGCGGCAGGGCCAGGGAGACCACGACGCCCGACTTGCCGGCGCGGGCGGTACGGCCCGAGCGGTGCAGGTAGTCCTTGTGGTCGCCGGCCGGGTCCACGTTCAGGACCAGGTCGATGCCGTCGACGTGGATGCCGCGGGCGGCGACGTCGGTGGCGACGAGCGCGTTGACGTAGCCGTCCTTGAAGTCCGCGAGGACGCGGGTACGGGCGCCCTGCGTCATGCCGCCGTGCAGCGCGTCGGCCTTCACGCCGGACTCGATGAGCTGCTCGGCGATGCGGTCGGCGCCCAGCTGGGTGCGGACGAAGATGATGGTGCGGCCCTTGCGGGCGGCGATGGCGGCCGTGACCGGCGCCTTGTCCTTCGGCTTCACGACGAGGACGTGGTGCGTCATGGTCGTGACGTTGCCCTGCGCGCTGTCGACCTCGTGCGTGACGGGGTTCGTCAGGTAGCGCTTGACCAGGGTGCCGATCTCGTTCTCCATGGTGGCGGAGAAGAGCATGCGCTGGCCGCCGCCGGGGATCTGGTCGAGCAGCTCGGTGACCTCGGGCAGGAAGCCCAGGTCCGCCATCTGGTCAGCCTCGTCGAGGACCGCGACCTGGACGTTCGCCAGGGAGCAGGCGCCGCGGTTGATGATGTCGCGCAGGCGGCCCGGGGTGGCGACGAGAACGTCGACACCGCGCTCCAGAGCGAAGATCTGGTTGCTCATGGAGGTACCGCCGCAGACGACCTTCATCTTCAGGCCGAGGACGTCGCCGTAGGGCTGGAGAGCGTCGGCGACCTGCATCGCGAGCTCACGCGTCGGCGTCAGGATGATCGCGCGGGGCTTCTTCTTCTCGGTGTGACCGCCGGCCAGCGAGGCCAGGGTCGGCAGACCGAAGGAGAGGGTCTTGCCGGAGCCGGTGCGGCCACGGCCGAGGATGTCCTTGCCGGCCAGGGCGTCCGGGATGGTCGCGGCCTGGATCGGGAAGGGCGCGGTGACGCCGTTCTGGGCGAGCTTGCGCACGATGCCGTCCGGCAGACCGAGGTCGCTGAAGGTCAGGGTGGGCTCGGCGTCTGCGTCGGCGTCTTCGGCCTCGGCGTCGTCGAAGTTTTCGGTGGAGTCTTCGAAGGACTCGTCGGACTCGTGGTTCGTCACGTCGGCCTCGAGGGCCTCGATGATCTCGTCGGCGACTACGGCCTCGATGGCCTCGGTGACCGCAAGGGTCTCGGCGTCGACGATCTCGTTGGAGTCGTTCTCGGGCATGACGGAACGGTCAGAACTGGAAATGGACATGCGAAATGCGAAACCTCTCGGAGTCTCGGCACGCGCCCAAACTCCGTGAATCGCAAATCGACCGCCTCAATGCGGTCAGCCACGGTTGGGGAGAGTACGCGCCACGCGGCGCTCTTCGGAGTCGGCGCCGGGCAATGGGATCAAACGATCTATAACCATACGCACCCTCCCCGGGGTCTGGCAAGTCCCTCCCCCGAAGAAGGCGCTGACCTGCGAAAACACCATCCGCGCCAGACCCCGGGGGGGCACCCCGGCGACTACCCCGAGGCCTAGGGCTGGCCGCCCTCCGCGCCGGTCGGCTCCGGCTGCGGGGGCTCCGGCGTCGGTGTGGGTTCCGTCACTGGCGGCGGGGTGACCGGCGGGGCCGGAGTCGGCTCCTGCGGGGTCGGGGAGGCGGGCTGGCCGCCCCCGGAGGAGGAGCCGCCCGCTCCGCCGGAGCCCGACCCGGAACCGCCCGCGGAGGGCTGGGGTCCCTGGCCGCCCGCTCCGCCACCCGGACCGGCCGAGGGCGAGGGGGCCCCGGGCGGACCGGCCGGCGCGCCGGGGCTGGGGGAGGCCCCGGCCGCGCCGGCGGTGGTCCCGGGGCCGCCGGCCTTGCCGTCCTGGTTCCCCGTACCGCCCTTCGAGCCGTGGCCGGAGCCCTGCGTCCCGGCGGTCTTCCCGGACGCGGAACCGCCGCCGGACTTGCCGCCCTGGGCGCCCGTGGAGGCGGAGGGGCCGGGCTTCGCGGCGTCCTCCCCGACACTCATGCAGCCGGCGGTCGCCGCCACCGCGAGGGCGGCGACGGCGAGTCGGAGGGGTCGCAGGGAAGCGGACAACTGGCGCACGGGGCACCTCCGGAACACAGGCAAAGGTCCGCAGTGAGCGGGTCAATGTGCCCAACTCCCTCTGCCCCGTAAGAGACACGCCCCAGGGGGGAGACGGGTGGCGCGCTCTCAGGCGAACAGTTGTCCCGCCACCTGATGTCCCAGCGTCACCCCGCCCAGGCCGACCAGCACCGACGCCGCCACGTTCGCCACCGCCAGGAACTTCCAGCCCCGCTCGGCAAGCCGCAGCGTCTCGTAGGAGAACGTCGAATAGGTGCTCAGCGCCCCGCAGAGTCCCGTACCGAGCAGCAGGCTCAGCCGCGAGGAGGCGGCCCCGTCCAGCACCGCCCCGGTCAGCGCCCCCAGCACCAGGGAGGCGGCCGCGTTCACCACGAAGGTCCCCCAGGGGAAGACCGAGTCGTGCCGGGCCTGCACCGCGCGGTCCGTCAGGTACCGCAGGGGCGCCCCGACGGCCGCGCCCACCATGACGATCAGCCAGTTCATCCCCGCCGCCGTCCCGGGCCGTGTCCCGGGCCGTGTCCCCGGCCGTCGCCGACCGCGCGCCGGGTGATCGCGGCCGCCGCCCACACCGCGCCCAGCGCCCCGGCCACCGTGAGCCCGGCGTACGCCAGCGCGGTAACGGCCTCACCGGCGTCGAGCAGGCGCGCGAAGTCCACCGCGTAGGTGGAGAAGGTGGTGAATCCGCCGAGCACCCCGACCCCGAGGAAGGGGCGTACGAAGGGATGCGCCGACCGGCCGCCCTCGCTGATCAGCACCATGAGGACGCCGATCAGCGCGCAGCCCGCCACGTTGACCCAGAAGGTGCCCCACGGGAAGGCTCCGGGCGCGGCCGGCCACAGCAGCGCCACCCCGTACCGCGCCGAGGCGCCCACGGCGCCGCCCGCCGCCACGGCCGCGAGCACCCGGCGCTGTGGTTCGGCGCGCTGCGCCGGCACGTGGAGGTCGACGTCCGGGTCGATGGCCTCGGCCCCCTCCGCCGGCCGGGTCATCCGCACCCCGCTTCGCATGTAGCCACCGGGCCATTCTCGCGCGCCGGGTCCCGGCCCGCCGTAAACGGGCCGCCCCGATCGCGCCGCGGCACGGGAGAATGGCCCCGTGCTGGAGATGACGCGAGACGCGTTCGAAGAGCTGGTGGCCGAGGCGCTGGACTCGATCCCCGAGGAGCTGACCCGGGTCATGGACAACGTGGCCGTGTTCGTGGAGGACGAGCCCGCCTCCGACGACCCCGAACTGCTCGGCCTCTACGAGGGGACCCCGCTCACGGAGCGCGGCGAGTGGTACGCCGGGGTCCTGCCCGACCGGATCTCGATCTACATGGGGCCGACCCTGCGGATGTGCGAGAGCACGGATGAGGTGGTGCACGAGGTCGCCGTGACGGTGGTCCACGAGATCGCCCATCACTTCGGCATCGACGACGAGCGGCTCCACGAACTCGGCTGGGGCTGACCCCCCGGTCCCATGCACGGCGGGCCGGGTCCCGGCCCGCCGTGCGGCCGTCCGCAGTACCCGGGACCCGCCTGCGGAAACCGTTTTGGCGATCGCCGCCGGGATCCCATATGCTTCTCACGTCCCCGACGCGCTGGAAAGTGCCCGGCGGGCCTTTAGCCCTCATCGTCTAGTGGCCCAGGACGCCGCCCTTTCAAGGCGGTAGCACGGGTTCGAATCCCGTTGGGGGTACGCAAAACTGTGTGCGAGACTTGTTCTCGCACATTGCAAGGACCTGTGGAGCAGTTGGTTAGCTCGCCACCCTGTCAAGGTGGAGGTCGCGGGTTCAAGTCCCGTCAGGTTCGCTGAGACCGGAAACGGTTTCGTGGCTGGGTAGCTCAGTTGGTACGAGCGATCGCCTGAAAAGCGATAGGTCGCCGGTTCGACCCCGGCCCCAGCCACCGCGAAGTGAGAAGGCCCCGTCCCTCGGACGGGGCCTTCTTCGTTCCTCACTCCCCTTCGGCGCCCGCCGCCCGCTCCCGGCGGCGCCACTGCGCCAGGCCCACGCCCGCCGCCGCCACGGCCACCAGCCCGAGCAACGCCCAGTCCGGTACCGCGTCCGCCACGGCCTGGACCCGCTGTTCCACCGCGAACGAGTCGTCCACGTCCAGCAGCCCCGGCAGGGCGCTCGCCCCGTCGGAGACGAGGAACAGCACGCCGAGCACGATGAAGAACACGCCCGAGGCCAGCGTGGTCGTGTGCAGCTGGAAGCGGCCGACCGAGAGGGCGCGGCCGCGCAGCCAGCGCCGGCGTCCCAGGTCGAAGCGCTCCCAGAGCAGTGCCATCACGAACAGCGGCACGGCCATGCCCAGCGCGTACACCGCCAGCAGCAGGCCCCCGTAGGCCGGGCTGCCGCTGACCGCCGCCACCGTCAGGACGCTGCCGAGGATCGGCCCGGCGCAGAAGCCGGCCAGTCCGTAGACCGCGCCGAGCGCGTACACCGACAGGGCGGTGGTCGGCCGGATCCTTCCCGACAGCTCCGAGATCCGCTTCGGGGCGAAGCCCAGGCCCAGGATCTGGGCGAGCCCGAGCGCGATGATCAGCCAGCCGCCGAACAGCACGAGGCCTTCGCGGTTGCCGTGGAAGAACCGCCCGGCGTACGAACCGGCCGCCCCCAGCGGTACGAGGGTGCTCGCGAGGCCCGCGTAGAAGATCCCGGTGCGCGCCAGCAGCCGGGACGTCGAGTCGATCGAGTACGCGAAGAAGGCGGGCAGGAGCAGGGCGCTGCACGGGCTGAGCAGCGCGAGGAGGCCGCCGAGCAGGGCGGCCAGGTAGCCGACGTCGGTCACTTCGCGGCCGCCTGCGCCTTGGCCTCGGCGATGGCGGCGTCGAAGGCCGCCGGGGGCTGGGCTCCGGCGATGGGCTGCCCGTTGACCAGGAAGGACGGGGTGGAGGTGACGCCGATGCGGTAGCCCTCCTCCTGGTCCTTGGCGAGCGCGGCGGCGGCCTGGTCCCCGGCCATGTCCGTCTTGAAGCGCTCGAGGTCCGGGACCCCGGCCTCCCGGGCCAGCTCGGTCAGCCGCTCCTCGCCGAAGCCCTTCTCCTTGGCGCCCTCGGCGTACGCGGCCGCGTGGAACCGCGCGAAGCGGCCTTGCTGCCCCGCCGCCCAGGCGGCCTTGGCGGCGGCCTCGGAGTCGGCGCCGAAGATCGGGAAGTTGCGCCACTCGATGCGCAGGGTGCCGTCCTCCACGTACTTCTTCACGAGCGCGGGCTCGGTGTCGCGGGCGAACTTGCCGCAGTAGCCGCACTTGAAGTCGGAGTACTCGATCAGGACGACGGGAGCGTCGGCGCGGCCGGCGGCGAGCTTGTCGCCGGGTTCGCGGCGGGCCAGCGCCTTGAGCCGAGCGGCGGGGTCGGTGGTGGATCCGGCCTCCGGAGAGGACGCCGCGGACGGCCGGGCGGGGGTGTCGCCGGGGGCGGTGGCCTGCCAGGAGACGAGGCCGAGGGTGACGGCGGCGAGGGCGACCCCGGCGGAGATCAGCAGGGGCTTGCGGGAGGAAGCGGACATACGGGTGCTCCAGAACTGTGCGGAACGGGGGTACGGACCGGGCGGGCGGACGGCCGGTCCTCCTAGACCCGCATCACGGACAGCTCCAGCGGGGACGGCGCCGACCGGGCGGGCCCGCGCACGAGGACCCGTACGGGTATCGCGTGCGACCGCCCGGGCACCCCGGCCGGAGCCTCCGCTGCGGCCGATGGCTGCGCCTGGTCGGCCCCGGCCCGAGCGGGCAGCGCGGGCGCCCCGCCCTGCCCGGGGTCCCGGGGCGCACAGGCGGGCCCGGGCCGGTCGGTGTAGGCCCGGCCCGCACCGAATGCGGAACCCGGCTCCGCGGGCCGTACGGAGTCCGACCCGGAGGCTCCGGGCAGGGGAGCGGCATACGCCCCCGGCAGGTCCGCCACGGCCGCCGTCGGCGCGGGGAGCGCCACCGCGGCCCCGGGCGCGAAGGCTGCGACCAGGAGGGCCCAGCCCAGCAGCACGGCGAGCACGTAGCGGCGTCGGGGGCGGGGCATCGCGGACGGCCTCTCACGGTGACTCGGGGCGGATGGGCGGACGGACCGGGGGCCGGCCGGGGACAGACCCCGGGACCGGCTCGGAGACGCACCCCGGGGGCGGCTCAGGGCCGACCGGGACCGGCTCGAGGCCACCTCGGGGCCGGCGCAGCGCCCACTCAGGGCCCGGAACCGGAACCCGACTCGGCCGAGTCGGGGCACTCGTCCCGAAATGGTACGGGTCCGCCCCACAAATGCGTTCGCCACCCGGCACCTACGGGTGAGATCCTCGACCAGGTATGTCTACTTCCTTCGCCGCCCTGCAGACGCTTCTCGGTGAGATCTCGCTCCGTGACGCGCACCGCCTCGGCCGCCGCCTCGAAGGCGCCCGCCGCATCCGCAAGCCCGAGGCCAAGCAGGCCGCGCTCGACGAGATCGCCGCGGAGGCCGAAAAGGCCGCCGCGCGACTGGCCGTACGCGCCTCGCGGATGCCCGTGGTCACGTATCCCGAGAACCTGCCCGTCAGCCAGAAGAAGGACGAGATCGCCGAGGCGATACGCGACCACCAGGTCGTGATCGTCGCGGGCGAGACCGGCTCCGGCAAGACCACGCAGATCCCCAAGATCTGCATGGAGCTGGGGCGCGGGGTCCGGGGCATGATCGGGCACACCCAGCCCCGCCGGATCGCGGCCCGCACGGTCGCGGAACGCATCGCGGACGAGCTGAAGTCCGAGATCGGCCAGACCGTCGGCTGGAAGGTCCGGTTCACCGACCAGGTGGACCCGGACGCGACCTTCGTGAAGCTGATGACGGACGGCATCCTGCTCGCGGAGGTCCAGACGGACCGCGAGCTGCGCGCGTACGACACGATCATCATCGACGAGGCCCACGAGCGGTCCCTGAACATCGACTTCCTGCTCGGGTACCTCGCCACGCTGCTGCCCAAGCGCCCCGACCTCAAGGTGATCATCACCTCGGCGACCATCGACCCGCAGCGCTTCTCCCGGCACTTCGGCGAGGCCCCTGTCGTCGAGGTCAGCGGCCGGACGTATCCCGTCGAGGTCCGCTACCGCCCGCTCCTGGAGGAGGAGGGCGACGACAGCGACCGCGACCAGATCACCGCGATCTGCGAGGCCGTGGACGAGCTCCAGTCGGAGGGGCCGGGCGACGTCCTGGTCTTCCTCTCCGGCGAGCGCGAGATCCGTGACACCGCGGACGCCCTCAACAAGCGCAATCTGCCCCGCGGCGGAGCCGCATACGGGCACGGTACCGAGGTCCTCCCCCTCTACGCGCGCCTCTCGCACGCCGAACAGAACCGGGTGTTCCAGCAGCACACGGGACGCAGGATCGTTCTCGCGACCAACGTCGCCGAGACCTCCCTGACCGTCCCCGGCATCAAGTACGTGATCGACCCGGGCACCGCCCGCATCTCCCGCTACAGCCATCGCACCAAGGTCCAGCGGCTGCCCATCGAGCGGATCTCGCAGGCCAGCGCCAACCAGCGCAAGGGCCGTTGCGGCCGTACCTCGGACGGCATCTGCATCCGGCTGTACTCGGAGGACGACTTCCTGACCCGTCCGGAGTTCACGGACGCCGAGATCCTGCGCACCAACCTCGCCTCCGTCATCCTCCAGATGACCGCGGCCGGCCTCGGCGAGATCGAGAAGTTCCCCTTCATCGACCCGCCGGACCACCGCAACATCCGCGACGGCGTGCAGCTCCTGCAGGAGCTGGGAGCCCTGGACCCGGCGGAGAAGGACCACAAGAAGCGGCTCACCCCGATGGGCCGCCAGCTCTCCCAGCTGCCGGTGGACCCGCGCCTGGCCCGCATGGTGGTGGAGGCGGACAAGAACAACTGCGTCCGCGAGGTCATGGTCATCGCGGCCGCCCTGTCGATCCAGGACCCGCGCGAGCGGCCCTCGGACAAGCAGACGCAGGCCGACCAGAACCACGCCCGGTTCAAGGACGAGACGAGCGACTTCCTCTCGTTCCTGAACATGTGGCGCTACATCCGGGAGCAGCAGAAGGAACGCGGCTCGTCCTCCTTCCGCCGGATGTGCAAGCAGGAGTACCTGAACTTCCTGCGGATCCGCGAATGGCAGGACATCTATTCGCAACTGCGTACGGTCGCCAGGTCGATGGGCATCCACGTCAACGAGGCCGACGCCCCCGAGACGAGCGTGCACATCTCGCTGCTCGCCGGTCTGCTGTCGCACATCGGGCTGAAGGACACCGACAAGAACGAGTACCTGGGGGCCCGGTCCGCCAAGTTCGCGATCTTCCCGGGCTCCTCGCTGTTCAAGAAGCAGCCGAAGTTCCTGATGTCGGCCGAGCTGGTGGAGACCTCGCGGCTGTGGGCCCGGGTCAACGCCAAGGTGGAGCCGGAGTGGGTCGAGCCGCTCGCCCAGCACCTGATCAAGCGCACGTACAGCGAGCCGCACTGGGAGAAGGACCAGGCGGCTGTGATGGCCTTCGAGAAGGTCACGCTGTACGGCGTGCCGATCGTCGCCCAGCGGAAGATCAACTACGGCCGGATCGACGCCGAGGTCTCGCGGGACCTGTTCATTCGCAACGCCCTCGTCGAGGGCGACTGGCGGACCCCCCACAAGTTCTACGCCGACAACCGCAAGCTCCTCACCGAGGTGGAGGAGCTGGAGAACCGGGCCCGGCGCCGCGACATCGTGGTCGACGACGAGACGCTCTTCGACTTCTACGACCAGCGGATCCCCGAGCACGTGGTATCCGGGGCGCACTTCGACTCCTGGTGGAAGCAGAAGAAGCGGGACGAGCCCGAACTGCTCGACTTCGAGCGCGAGATGCTGTTGACGGAGAAGGCGGCCGGGGTCACCGAGGCCGACTATCCGGACTTCTGGATGCAGGGCCGGCTGAAGTTCCGGGTGACGTACCAGTTCGAGCCGGGCGCGGACGCGGACGGCGTGACCGTCCACGTCCCGCTCCAGGTGCTGAACCAGGTCACGGACGAGGGCTTCGACTGGCAGATCCCGGGGCTGCGCGAAGAAGTGGTCACCGAACTGATCCGGTCCCTCCCGAAGCCGATCCGCCGGCACTACGTGCCCGCGCCGAACTTCGCGACCCGCTTCCTGGCCACCGCGCACCCGCTGCAGGAGCCTCTGCACGTGACGCTGGCCCGGGAACTCCAGCGGATGGTGGGGGTCCCGGTCGGCGCCGAGGACTTCGACCTCACCCGCATCCCCGACCACCTGAAGATCACCTTCCGGATCGTCGACGAGCGCCGCAAGAACCTCGCCGAGGCCAAGGACCTGGAGGCCCTGCGGCTCCAGCTGGGGCCCAAGGCCCGCCAGGCCCTCTCGCGGGCCGCCGCCGCCAGCGCCGAGCGCGAGGGCGGGGAGTCGGTGGAGAAGACCGGGCTGACGGACTGGACGTTCGGCGCGCTGACCAAGGTCTTCGAGACCCGCCGGGCCGGCCAGCCGGTGAAGGCGTACCCGGCGCTCGTGGACGCCGGTACGAGCGTCTCCGTACGCCTCTTCGACACCGAGGCCGAGCAGCGGCAGGCGATGCGGCTCGGCACCCGGCGGCTGATCCTGCTCAACATCACCGTGAATCCGGCGAAGTTCGCCTCGGACCACCTGAGCAACCAGCAGAAGCTGGCGCTGTCGCGCAATCCGCACGGCTCCATCCAGGCGCTGTTCGACGACTGCGCGACCGCGGCGGCCGACAAGCTGATCGCGGACCACGGCGGCCCGGCCTGGGACGAGCCCGGGTTCCGCAAGCTCTACGAGGCCGTACGGGCCGACTTGGTGGACACGACCGTACGGACGATCACGCAGGTGCAGCAGGTGCTGGCCGCCTGGCAGGCCTGTGAACGCCGTCTGAAGACCACGGCCAGCCTCGCCCTGGTAACCAACGTCCAGGACGCCAAGACGCAGCTCGCGGCCCTCATGCCGGCCGGCTTCGTCACGCTGACCGGACTGCGCCGGCTGCCGGACCTCATGCGCTACCTGGTGGCCATCGACCGCCGGCTCCAGCAGATGCCCACGAGCGTCCAGCGCGACACCACGCGCATGGAGAAGGTCCACCAGATGCGGGACGAGTACCTGTGGCTGCTGGAGCAGTTGCCGAAGGGGCGGCCGGTCCCGGCGGAGGTCACCGAGATCCGCTGGATGATCGAGGAACTACGCGTCAGCTACTTCGCGCACGCGCTCGGAACGGCCTATGCGGTCTCCGACAAACGCATCGTGAAGGCGGTGGACGCGGCGGCCCCGGGACCTGCTCGGTGATCGAATTCGACTGCACCCCCTGAGCTGCGGTACAGTCTGAATCGCAGCCGCCCAGCGGCCGCAAAACTAGGACCTGTGGAGCAGTTGGTTAGCTCGCCACCCTGTCAAGGTGGAGGTCGCGGGTTCAAGTCCCGTCAGGTTCGCAAGATCGTCAGGGCCCGCATCCCCCAGGGATGCGGGCCCTGACGCGTTTCCGGCAGCGGAGCACGGGGACTCGGAACACCGGTGCCCCACCAGCCCGCCCCAGGGCCCCTATTGGACCCCTGAGCCGCCCAGAACCCCACCCGGCCCTCCGGGGCGCCCCGGGGGCGACCTGGAGGCCCGCGGCGGGCCCGCGGAGAACCTCGCCCACGCCCACCCGTGAAGCCTGCGGCTCACTCGGCGACTCACCGGCGACTCGTCCTGCGACACCTTCGGGGAGATCGCCCGGGAGATCGCCCGTCCGGATGATGCGCTCTGCGCGACACGTCCCTTTACGGGGTGCAATGCCTGATCCACAAGAGTGATCATCTGTGACGGGAGTCACCCCATGTGTTTTTGAGACCCACGCTTTTATCGGACCCATACGCACGCTCGATTTAATATGTGCAATGGCACCCATCCCCGCCGACTCCGCACACCAGCGCGACAGCCCCCTGACCAGGGCATAAAAAGATCGCGCTGGACCCGGCGGAGTCCAGCGCGATCGAACGACTGATGAACCTGTTGGGGCAGGTCCGGTCGTTTGAAGCTACGTGGGTCTCATCGGATTGGGGGACCCGATATAGACCCGGTAATTAGGGTGCTGCGGAACCTCAGGCCTCGCTGCGCTGCTGCGGAATTCCCGCAAGCAGTGCGCGGACCTCAGCCTCGCGGTAACGGCGGTGTCCACCCAGGGTGCGGATGGACGTGAGCTTGCCAGCCTTGGCCCAACGGGTGACCGTCTTCGGGTCCACGCGGAACATCGTGGCGACCTCAGCCGGGGTCAGCAGCGGCTCGGCATCAGGGGTGCGAGCGGTCATGAGCGGCCTCCTCGGGAGAACCGAACCATCTCGGTTCTTTCCTCTAAATTCTGCACCTTGGCCCACGTTGCCCGAAATGGACATACGCGGGCCGAGTCGGTTATAGGACGAACGGCTTGTCCTCGGCACTACAACTACACCATCCGTCCAGCCTCGACGGCCAAACCGATGGAATTGCCCTCCGAGGTGTTCATCAGCGGCGGAAGCCGATGGACCATCTCATAACGGACAGTCACCCCACTGTGACGATCAGTCACAGAGCGATCAGGAGTCATCAGACCCCCCGTAGAGTGCAATACCGAGCATTCCGCCCTTAGTTGGGCGAAAGGAACCCTCCCCGGACTCCTTGTCCTATTTTGGCACGAGGGTAGGGGAAGGGCGCAAGGGTGTAGATAGTGCGGTCCGTCACGCTTGGGCCAATGGCCCGTATCGGGACGTAGGTCCCGGAACAAAGACCCAAAAGAGGGCATCACGGCCTTGAGCTGGCCGTTCTCTTCCGTGCTCGGCCGATCGGTGGATGGACAACGGCGCCCGGAGTCGCTATCCGAGTCACGCAGGTCACTCGGGACGCCCTGATCGCCCGGCTAGTGCTGTGGCCGGGAAGGTTTGCCGGGTCGCGGTGTCCGGTGCGGTGCATCGCAAGGCGGAGGGCCGAGGCTCGTACTGGACGTACTTGCCCGGTCCGACAACGCCGCGAGGTGCCGTGCCGGGCGCCGCGACACGGTGAACCTTTCCGGCCACAGCACTAGTTCGCGAAGAGCCTCTCCCGGACCTCCCGCCACCGGTCGGCCAGCGCCCCGTACGTCGTCGCCGCTCCGTCCCGGTCCCCGGCCCTCAGAGCCGCGAGCCCCGCCGCCAGGTCCCCGGCCGAGTGGTCGGACGCGAGCCGGTCCGCCGGCAGCGCGTGCAGCAGGCCGCCGTAGTCCAGCTCCACCATCGAGCGGGGGTGGAACTCCTCCAGCCAGCTCCCGACCTCCACCAGCCCCTCGGCGAGCATCCCGTACCCCTCCGCCTCGCGCAGGGTCCGCAGCCCCCGCGCGAGCCGGCGCCGGGCCTGCACCATCGGCGTCCGGTAGCGCAGCCCCTCGCCCGGCACGTACTCCCGCTCCTCGTCGGCCACCAGTACGAACCAGCGCAGCGGAACCTGCCAGACCCCCGTACGGATCCACGGCCGCGCGTCGGGATTGCGCCCGCGCCAGGCCTCGTACTCCTCGGCCGCACGACGGCGGGCGGCCGCGGGCAGGGCGGCGTCGAGTACGGGGCCCGGGAGCTCGGCCACCAGTTCCTGGAGCGCGAGCCAGCCGCGCAGCCTCGTCCGCCACGGGCAGATCAGCAGAACCCCGTCGACCTCGGTGGTGAAGGCGTCCGCGCTCTCGTGCGCGGGAACCCCGACCACGGGCACCCGCACCAAGTCCACCAGCGACCGGCGCAGTTCGTCCTGGGCGGTCGGGGTCGCCCCGCGCCGGGCGTAGTCGGCCCAGTGGGTGCGTTCGGGCTCCGGGAAGGCCGTCAGCGGTTCGTAGACGCGCAGGTAGGAGGCGTAGGGGACAGCGGGGGCGGAGCGGGCGGACGGCAGCCGGGGATCGGGGGATTCGGTCACGCTCTCGTACTCCCCCGCCCTGCCCGGCGCTACTCCGACGGCGGCCCCGCGGCGCCGCCCGCGCGCCGGCCCGCACCCCCGGAACGTCCCGATCTCCGAACAGGGCGGATCAGGGGGCCCCTCAGGTCTTACGCTGCTCCCAGCACGCCCTCCCCCACCCGCAGGGCGGGCGTCTTTCCCGCCGCATCTCTTCCATGGGAGTCACCACCGTGACCGAAATGACCGACGGCGTCCTGCACACCCTGTTCCGCAGTGAACAGGGCGGCCACGAGCAAGTCGTGCTGTGCCAGGACCGAGCCTCCGGCCTGAAGGCCGTCATCGCGATCCACTCCACCGCACTGGGCCCCGCCCTCGGTGGCACGCGGTTCCACGCGTACGCCTCGGACGAGGAAGCCGTCCTCGACGCGCTGAACCTCTCGCGCGGCATGTCGTACAAGAACGCGCTCGCCGGGCTCGACCTCGGCGGCGGCAAGGCCGTCATCATCGGCGACCCGGCCAGCAGGGAACAGGGTGGTCTCAAGTCCGAGGAGCTCCTGCTGGCCTACGGCCGGTTCGTGGAGTCCCTCGGCGGCCGCTACGTGACCGCCTGCGACGTCGGCACCTACGTGGCCGACATGGACGTCGTGGCCCGCGAGACCCGCTGGGCGACCGGCCGCTCCCCCGAGAACGGCGGCGCCGGCGACTCCTCGGTCCTCACCGCCTTCGGCGTCTTCCAGGGCATGCGCGCCAGCGCCCAGCACCTGTGGGGCGACCCGACCCTGCGCGGCCGCAAGGTCGGCGTCGCGGGTGTCGGCAAGGTCGGCCACCACCTGGTCGAGCACCTGCTGCAGGACGGCGCCGAGGTCGTCATCACGGACGTCCGTGCCGAGTCGGTGCAGAGGATTCTCGACAAGCACCCCGGCAAGGTGACGGCCGTCGCCGACACCGAGGCGCTGATCCGAGTGGCGGGCCTGGACATCTACGCCCCCTGCGCGCTCGGCGGCGCGCTGAACGACACCTCCGTGCCGGTCCTGACCGCGAAGGTGGTGTGCGGCGCGGCGAACAACCAGCTCGCGCACCCGGGTGTGGAGAAGGACCTCGCCGACCGCGGGATCCTCTACGCGCCGGACTACGTGGTCAACGCGGGCGGGGTCATCCAGGTCGCCGACGAGCTGCGCGGCTTCGACTTCGACCGCTGCAAGGCCAAGGCCACGAAGATCTTCGACACCACGCTGGAAATCTTCGCACGTGCGAAGGTGGACGGGATTCCGCCGGCTGCGGCGGCCGACCGCATCGCCGAGCAGCGGATGGCGGACGCCCGCACCGCACGCACCGCCTGACCCACCGCCTGACCCCGCTTTCGCTCCTCACGGGGCTCTTACGGGGCTTCTGGGCGGCCCGCCGGGGCACAGCGAGACGGAACTCACTGTGCTTCGGCGGGTCGCTTGTCAGGAAACGGCTAAAATCGCAGCTGACCAGCGAGGACGGGGCGCCTTGCTGGTACTGCACCGGGGCGCGTCATGCGGGCGGCGTACCGTATGGCCGCGGAAGCAGGTACCGTTAAACCCCTACGGACGGTCTCTCCACGGAGAGCCCGCTCCGAACCATGAACGCGTGTCAGACTCTGGGGCCGTCGAGCCCCGTCACCGAGGGGGTCGAGCCATGGGGCGCGGCCGGGCAAAGGCCAAGCAGACGAAGGTCGCCCGCCAGCTGAAGTACAGCAGCGGCGGGACTGACTTGTCGCGTCTGGCCAATGAGCTGGGCGCATCGCCGACTGATCCGCCGCTGCCTGTCAGCGTGCCGGTCGAAGTCGATGACGATGACGATCAAGATGAAGACGACCCGTACGCCAAGTACGCGGCTCTTTACAACGACGATGACGACGAAGACGAGGACGAAGAGTCCGGTCCGTCGGCGCATCGTCGCGGTGCTTGACGCTTTCGCGGTGTCTGCACGGCAGGCATAAAGCACGAAACCCGGTCCAGGGCATCGCCCCGGGCCGGGTTTTCGTGCTGTCCGCACAGGTGGGAGGCTCGGCTCCGACCGGTCAGTTCGCGTAGTCGCCGGTCATCGTCGCGCCCTCGGCGTGCTCGCCGCGGTCCACGATCTCTCCCGCGACCCAGGCGTCGACGCCCCGGTCCGCCAGCGCCGTGAGGGCCACGTCCACCGACTCCTGCGGGACCACGGCCATCATGCCGACGCCCATGTTCAGCGTCTTCTCCAGCTCCAGGCGCTCCACCTGCCCGGCCTTGCCGACCAGGTCGAAGATCGCGCCGGGGGCCCAGGTCGAGCGGTCGACCGTGGCGTGCAGGTGCTCCGGGATCACCCGGGCGAGGTTGGCCGCGAGGCCGCCGCCCGTGATGTGGGAGTAGGCGTGCACATCGGCCGTTCGGGTGAGAGCCATGCAGTCCAGCGAGTAGATCTTGGTCGGCTCCAGCAGCTCTTCGCCGAGGGTCCGGCCGAGCTCCTCGACGTGGCCCTCCAGGGACATTCCGGCCCGGTCGAAGAGGACGTGGCGGACCAGTGAGTACCCGTTCGAGTGAAGACCGGAGGACGCCATCGCGATGACGGTGTCTCCCTCACGGATGCGGTCGGCGCCCAGCAGCCGGTCGTATTCGACGACGCCGGTGCCGGCGCCCGCCACATCGAAGTCGTCCGGGCCCAGCAGACCCGGGTGTTCGGCGGTCTCGCCGCCGACCAGGGCGCAGCCGGCCAGGACACAGCCCTCGGCGATGCCCTTGACGATGGCCGCGACCCGCTCGGGGTGGACCTTGCCGACGCAGATGTAGTCGGTCATGAAGAGCGGCTCGGCGCCGCAGACGACGATGTCGTCCATGACCATCGCGACGAGGTCGTGGCCGATGGTGTCGTACACGCCCATGCGGCGGGCGATGTCCACCTTGGTGCCGACCCCGTCGGTGGCGGAGGCCAGCAGGGGGCGCTCGTAGCGCTTGAGGGCGGAGGCGTCGAAGAGGCCGGCGAAACCGCCGAGGCCGCCGAGGACCTCGGGGCGCTGCGTCTTCTTCACCCACTCCTTCATCAGCTCGACGGCGCGGTCTCCCGCGTCGATGTCCACGCCCGCGGCTGCGTAGCTGGCACCGGTGGTCTTCTCTGTCATGACAGGAGAGAGCTTTCGTGTCGTTGCTGCGTGTGGTGCGAGGGCCCGGGAGAAGCTGGAAAGACGAGCCCGCGCGCAGTTTGAGCAGGGTGAGCAGGATGAAGAGGGCTACGGGTCCGCGGGCTCGGGGGAGCCCGCGGACCGCTGTGTTGCCTCGGGCCCTACGGGCGCCGGAGCGCGTCGGCGGCGTCCGTGCCGCCGGCCAGCTCGGTCTCCAGAAGCTGCTTGCCCAGGAGCTGCGGGTCGGGCAGCTCCATCGGGTACTCGCCGTCGAAGCAGGCACGGCAGAGGTTGGGCTTCTGGATGGTGGTCGCCTCGATCATCGTGTCGAGCGCGATGTACGAGAGGGAGTCGGCGCCCATGGAGGTGGCGATCTCGTCGACCGTCATGCCGTTCGCGATGAGCTCGGCCCGGGTCGCGAAGTCGATGCCGAAGAAGCACGGCCACTTCACGGGCGGCGAGGAGATCCTGATATGGACCTCCGCCGCGCCGGCCTCGCGGAGCATCTTGACCAGGGCGCGCTGGGTGTTGCCGCGGACGATCGAGTCGTCCACGACCACCAGGCGCTTGCCCCGGATGACTTCCTTGAGGGGGTTGAGCTTCAGCCGGATGCCGAGCTGGCGGATCGTCTGCGAGGGCTGGATGAAGGTCCGGCCCACGTAGGCGTTCTTGACCAGGCCGACTCCGAACGGGATCCCGCTGGCCTCGGCGTAGCCGACGGCGGCGGGCGTTCCGGATTCCGGCGTCGCTATCACCAGGTCGGCGTCGACCGGGGCTTCCTTCGCCAGGCGGCGGCCCATCTCGACACGCGAGAGGTAGACGTTCCGGCCGGCGATATCGGTGTCCGGGCGCGCCAGGTAGACGTACTCGAAGACACAGCCCTTGGGCTTCGCTTCCGCGAAGCGAGAGGTCCGAAGGCCGTTCTCGTCGATCGCGATGAGCTCGCCCGGCTCGACCTCGCGGACGAAGCTGGCGCCGCAGATGTCGAGGGCGGCGGTCTCGCTCGCCACCACCCAGCCGCGCTCCAGGCGGCCGAGGACCAGCGGGCGGATGCCCTGCGGGTCACGGGCGGTGTAGAGCGTTCCCTCGTCCATGAAGACGAGCGAGAAGGCGCCCTTCACCTTCGGGAGGACCTTGGTGGCCGACTCCTCGATGGTCAGGGGCTTGCCGTCGTCGTCCGTCTGGCCGGCCAGCAGGGCGGTGACCAGGTCGGTGTCATTGGTGGCCGCCACCTGGGTGGCGCGGCCGTCCTGACGGGGGAGGTCGGCGACCATTTCGGCCAACTCGGCGGTGTTCACCAGGTTGCCGTTGTGACCCAGGGCAATGGAGCCGTGGGCGGTCGCGCGGAAAGTGGGCTGCGCGTTCTCCCAGACGGAGGCTCCGGTGGTCGAGTAGCGGGCGTGACCGACCGCGATATGACCTTGGAGCGAGCCGAGAGAGGTTTCGTCGAAGACTTGGGAAACGAGACCCATGTCCTTGAAGACGAGGATCTGGGAACCGTTGCTCACAGCGATACCCGCGGACTCTTGTCCGCGGTGCTGCAGTGCATACAGTCCGAAGTAGGTGAGCTTGGCGACCTCTTCACCCGGAGCCCAGACACCGAAGACGCCGCAAGCGTCCTGGGGGCCCTTTTCACCGGGGAGCAGGTCGTGGTTGAGTCGTCCATCACCACGAGGCACATCTATGAGTGTAGGCGAGATCGACCACTGGTCCGAATTGGGGATGCCCAGGAAATGTCACAGCACACAGGGTGACGAAACCTGTTCGTCTCAATATCCGGATTGCCCTGGTTGACAGGCGCCTGTCGTTTCGTACAAGCTCCGGCTCATGCAGCCTCTCGGTGACCGCTCCGTCACCCTCGTAGCGCGCCGACACGTGGACCTAGTCCGTGTCGCCAGCGCGATCTGTCGCTGTTCTGCGTAGTCACACGCCGCTTTTCCCCTTTCCTTTTTCTCCTTTTCCCGCCGCTTTCCGCCCGAGCCCGCTCCGCCGTGCCCTGCGCCGTCCCGCGCTGCCCGGAGCCGGCCCGCGCCGGACGGCCGGCGGGCCGTGTTCTGGAGTACCCGTGACCTCGTACGACCCCAACCTGTCCCGGCGCGCCTTCGGCGGCGCGGTCGGCGTGACCGCGGCCGCCGCGGCGGTGGGGCTGGGCGCCGCCTCCCCGGCCCACGCCGCACCGGCCGCGGAAGCGCGGCACTCCGGCCCCGAGGAGCGGGAGTTCCGGGCCGAGCGGGGGCGCCGGTCCCGCCGCCCGAACATCCTGTTCATCCTCGGGGACGACCTCGGCTGGGCCGACCTGTCCTCCTACGGCTCCCCGGACATCAAGACCCCGAACCTCGACCGGCTCGCCCGCCAGGGCGTCCGCTTCACCGATGCCTATTCGGGCTCCGCGACCTGCTCCCCGACCCGCTTCAGCCTCTACACGGGCCGCTATCCGGGCCGCACCAAGGGCGGGCTCGCCGAGCCCATCGCCGACAAATCGGCGGGCCTGGAGCCGACCCACCCGACGCTGGCCTCGCTGCTGCGCGGCTCCGGCTACTCGACGGCGCTGATAGGCAAGTGGCACTGCGGCCACCTGCCCGACTACAGCCCGACCAAGTCCGGCTGGGACGAGTTCTTCGGCAACTTCGGCGGGGCCCTGGAGTACTACTCCAAGCTCGGCCTGGGCGGCGAGTACGACCTGTACGAGGGCGACGCCGAGTAGGACGGCGGGTCCGTCGAGAAGTACAAGCAGATGGTGGAGGACCTCGACCGCTCGGTCGGCGAGGTGCTGAAGGCGCTCAAGCGCTCCGGCCAGGAGGAGGACACCCTGGTCTTCTTCTCCAGCGACAACGGCGGGGAGCGCTTCTCCTACAACTGGCCGCTCTCCGGCAACAAGGCCTCCCTCCAGGAGGGCGGCATCCGCGTCCCGAACATCGTGCGCTGGCCCGCCCGGCTCGACGGCGGCCAGGTCAGCCGCGTCCCGGTCTTCACCCCGGACTGGACGGCCACCCTGCTGGAACTGGCGGGCGCCCGCGCGAACCCGGCGTACCCGCTGGACGGGGGCAGCCTGGCCGGGTACCTGCTGCGCGGCGAGAAGCCCGCCGAGCGCAGCCTCTTCTGGCGGGTGCGCGGGGAGCGGGCGCTGCGCCGCGGGGACTGGAAGTACTACCGCGGCAAGGCGGGCCGCGACCAGCTGTTCAACCTGGCCGGGGACCTCCGCGAACAGGCCGACAAGGCCCCCCTGGAGCCGGCCCGGCTGGCCGAACTGCGGGCGGCCTGGGAGAAGACGGACGCGGGGCTGCTGCCCTACCCGGGCTGATCGCCGGGGCGATGGCGAAGGACGGCGAACCGCGTACGTCTGAGCCCCGTACGTCTGAGCCCCGTGCGTCGCGGCCCCGGGGTCACTCGGCGGCGGAGGCCGCCTTCGCGGTGAGGCCCTTGCCATCGGCGCTCGCCGTGAGTTCGAGGGTGTCGCCCTGGATCCGCCAGTCGAGCCGGCCGTTGCCGAACAGCTCGGTCAGCGTCCGCTCGACCTGCCCCTCGGGGCCGGTGCAGGCCATCCGGGTCGTGGTGAGCGGTCCGAAGGTGATCGAGGGGCCCTCGACGGCGGCCTTCGCGTTGAACCGGTTGCAGCCGAGGCTGCCGCTCGCGGACCCGTCGGCGCCGACGGTGAAGCGGGCCTTGCCCTGCGCCCCGGACGGCAGGGAACTCGCCGTGCCCGCTCCGAGCAGGGAGTCCACCGTCCACACGGTGGCGACGAGAGGGGCGTCGGGGGTACGGGGCTTCGTGCTCAAGCTGATCTCGTTTCCCTCGGGGGTTTTCAGGGTGACGGCGTCGGGCTGCTCCCGGACGGTCAGCCGGCCCTGGAACAGCTTGGCGAAGGCCGTCTCGAACCGCATGTTCTCGCAGGCCATGTCGGTGGAGGCGCCGGGCCGTGCGGTCATCGTGGTCTCGGAGTCGAAGACGACCCGGGCCGTGAACCCGTTGCAGCCGTAGTTGCCCGTGGCCTGCGCCTCGTGACCCGTCCTGACGGGCTCGAGCGTCAGCTGGGCGGCGTCGGGCGCGGTCAGTGTCAGTCCGTCCACGGTCAGGCTCACCACGGACCAGGTACCGGTGAAGCCCCGGTCCGGACGCGGACTCCCGCTCGCACCGTCGTCACCACAGGCGGTGGCGGTGGCGGACAGCACGAGTACGGCGACCAGGGCGGCGGGGAGGAGCGGCAGCGTACGCATGCCGGTGGGACGCGGCCGGCGCCCCGGCGGTTCCGCGGGCCCGCCCGGTCAGCTCATCAGGGGGAGCAGCGCCGACAGGTCGGCGCGCTCGCCGCTGGCCCGGACCTGGGCCCCGTCCAGCGCTTCGGCCCAGCTCGTACGGCCGGTGGCGAGCCGGATCCAGGTCAGCGGATCGGTCTCCACCACGTTCGGCGGGGTGCCGCGGGTGTGCCGGGGCCCCTCGACGCACTGCACCACCGCGAACGGCGGGACACGGAACTCCACCGCCCCGCCCGGAGCCTTGACCGCGAGGGCGTCGGCGAGCAGCCGGGTGCAGGCCGCCAGGGCCTGGCGGTCGACGGGGATGTCCAGTCCGGTGGCGCGGCGCAGGTCGTCGGTGTGGACGACGAGCTCGACGGTACGGGTGACCAGGAAGTCGGCCAGGGTCATGGCCCCGATCCACAGGTCCAGCACGCGGCCGCCGGGGTTCGCCTCGAGCGCCTCGGCCAGGCGGGCGCCGGCCCGGTCGTAGAGCTCGGTGAGCGGGGCGCCCTCCAAGGTCTCCTTGGCGGCCTCGGCGATCTTCCCGGCGAGCGAGGCGGTCGCGAAGGGCCACTCGGCGGCCGCCAGTTCGGCGACGGCGGCGGGCGGCCGGGCGAGGCCGCCGGCCAGCGAGTCGGCGATCCACGCGATGTGCGCGGCGAGTTCGGCGACGGTCCAGTCCCCGACCCCGCTCGGCCGGTCGAGCTGCTCGGAGTCCAACTCCCGTACGGCGTCCCGGACATGCCCGAACTGGGCGACGACGGCCGCGCGGGTCCGGTCGTGGTCGTAGGCACGCGGCTTCTTCTTGGCGGGAGGCATGGGGCCGACCTTACGCCGCCCGGCGCTCCGGTAGTCCGCGCGTCTCAGCCCCGCGGGGCTTCGGGCAGAACGGTCTCGCAGCCCGCCTTCGCCGCCGCCCGCAGGGCCGCCTCGCGGGCCAGTGCCGCCAGGGCGCCGGGCTCGCCTCGGTCCGCGCGTTCGAGCTCGGAGGCGGCGGTCACCCGCAGGGAGGTCACCCCGGCGGACTCGACCGGATCGGCGCACTTCGCGATCACCACGACACCGCGGACGCCGAGGTCGAACCGGCTCTCACCCGGCTCTGCGTCCTTGGAGGTGACCACCGTGAGCGAGAAGTAGTCGAACATGTCCTCCTGCCCCTCGAACGTCCCCGCCTTGCGCAGCAGACACAGGTGGTCCCCCGCGGGGCGGGCATCCACCTTTTCCGCGGAGTCGCCGTACCGCATCACCGCATCCGGGTCCACCAGACCCTGGCAGGCCTCGACGATCTCCGCCCGGCTGTCCTGACGCGTCCGGTTCCCGTCGTACATGGCCCAGCCGCCCAGCGCCAGGAAGGCCGCGAGGACGATGCTCAGGAGAACCTTTCCCCTGGTCACCGGCTGTCCGGTGCGGCCGGCCGGCGCTCCGTCCGTGTGGCGCACTGCCGCGGTTCTTGATCCGATTCCTGCTGCATGCGGCGAAGTTACGTCGTCACATGACCCCGTGCAAGGGTGCGGACGCCGGCACGGCCGAGCCCCCGTCCGGAACTTCCGGACGGGGGCTCGGACCGAGGATCACGACGAGCGGCGGCTCAGGCGAGCAGGGCCGGGATCGTCCCCTCGTGGGCGGTGCGGAGCTCGGTCAGGGGGAGGGTGAACTCGCCCTGGACCTCGATCTCCTCGCCGTCCACCACACCGATCCGGGTCGCCGGCAGGCCCCGCGCACCGCACATGTCGGTGAAGCGGAGCTCCTCGCTGCGCGGGACGGCCACGATGGCCCGGCCCGCCGACTCGGAGAACAGGAAGGTGAAGGCGTCCAGCGCCTCGGGCACCACGATCCGCGCACCGTTGCCGCCGCGCAGGCAGGACTCGGTGAGCGCCTGGATCACGCCGCCGTCGGACAGGTCGTGCGCGGCGTCGATCATGCCGTCGCGCGAGGCCGAGATCAGGATCTCCCCGAGGAGCTTCTCGCGGCCCAGGTCCACCTTGGGCGGCATGCCGCCGAGGTGCTGGTGCACGACCTCGGACCAGGCGGAGCCGCCGAACTCCTCGGCGGTGTCGCCGAGCAGGTACAGCAGCTGGCCGGCCTCCGCGAACGCCATCGGCGTACGGCGGTTTACGTCGTCGATCACACCGAGGACCGCCACGACCGGGGTCGGGTGGATCGCGATGTCACCGGTCTGGTTGTAGAGGGAGACGTTGCCGCCGGTCACCGGAGTGCCCAGCTCGAAGCAACCGTCGGCGAGACCGCGGGTGGCCTCGGCGAACTGCCACATGACGTCCGGGTCCTCGGGGGAGCCGAAGTTCAGGCAGTCGGAGATCGCCAGGGGCTTCGCGCCGGTCGCGGCGACGTTGCGGTACGCCTCGGCCAGGGCCAGCTGCGCACCCGTGTACGGGTCGAGCTTCGCGAAGCGGCCGTTGCCGTCGGTGGCCATGGCGACGCCGAGGTTGGTCTCCTCGTCGATGCGGACCATGCCGGCGTCCTCGGGCTGCGAGAGCACCGTGTTGCCCTGCACGAAGCGGTCGTACTGGTCGGTGATCCAGGACTTCGACGCCTGGTTCGGCGACGAGACCAGGGCCAGGACCTGCGCGCGCAGCTCCTCGGAGGTCTGCGGCCGCGGCAGCTTGCCCGCGTCGTCCGCCTGGAGCGCGTCCTGCCAGGAGGGGCGCGCGTAGGGGCGGTTGTAGGTCGGGCCCTCGTGGGCGACGGTGCCCGGGGGCACGTCCACGATGAGCTCGCCGTGCCAGTAGATCTCCAGCTGCTCGCCCTCGGTCACCTCACCGATGACGGTGGCGATGACGTCCCACTTCTCGCAGATCTCCATGAAGCGGTCGACGTACTGCGGCTCGACGATCGCGCACATGCGCTCCTGCGACTCGCTCATGAGGATTTCCTCGGGCGAGAGCGTCGCGTCGCGCAGCGGGACGGTGTCGAGGTCGACACGCATGCCGCCGGAGCCGGCGGAGGCCAGCTCGCTCGTGGCGCAGGAGAGCCCGGCGCCGCCGAGGTCCTGGATGCCGGCGACCAGCTTCTCCTTGAAGATCTCCAGGGTGCACTCGATGAGGAGCTTCTCCTGGAAGGGGTCGCCGACCTGGACGGCGGGGCGCTTGGTGGGCTTGGAGTCGTCGAAGGTCTCCGAGGCCAGCACGGAGACGCCGCCGATGCCGTCGCCGCCCGTGCGGGCGCCGTAGAGGATGACCTTGTTGCCGGGGCCGGAGGCCTTGGCGAGGTGGATGTCCTCGTGCTTCATGACGCCGATGCATCCGGCGTTGACGAGCGGGTTGCCCTGGTAGCAGGCGTCGAAGACGACCTCGCCGCCGATGTTCGGCAGGCCGAGGCAGTTTCCGTAGCCGCCGATGCCCGCGACGACGCCCGGCAGGACGCGCTTGGTGTCGGGGTGGTCGGCCGCGCCGAAGCGCAGCGGGTCGACGACGGCGATCGGGCGGGCGCCCATGGCGAGGATGTCGCGGACGATGCCGCCGATGCCGGTGGCCGCGCCCTGGTAGGGCTCAATGTAGCTCGGGTGGTTGTGCGACTCGACCTTGAAGGTGACCGCGTAGCCCTGGCCGACGTCGACGACTCCGGCGTTCTCGCCGATCCCGACGAGCATGGCGTCGTTCGGCGGGACCTTCTCGCCGAACTGCTTCAGGTGGACCTTGCTGCTCTTGTACGAGCAGTGCTCGGACCACATGACGGAGTACATGGCGAGCTCGGCGCCGGTGGGGCGGCGGCCGAGGATCTCGCGGATCCGGGCGTACTCGTCCTCCTTGAGGCCGAGTTCCTTCCAGGGCTGGGAGGCGTCCGGGGTCCCGGTGGCGTTCTTGACGGTGTCGAGGCTCATGCGCTGACCAGCTTCTTCAGGACCGACGTGAAGAACGGGAGGCCGTCGGTGCGGCCGGTCCCGATCAGCGGCTCGACCGCGTGCTCGGGGTGCGGCATGAGGCCGACCACGTTGCCCGCGGCGTTGGTGATGCCCGCGATGTCGCGCAGCGAGCCGTTGGGGTTCACGTCCACGTACCGGAAGGCCACTCGGCCTTCGGCCTCCAGTTCGTCGAGCACCCGCTCGTCGGCCACGTAGCGGCCGTCCATGTTCTTGAGCGGTACAGAGATCTCCTGGCCGGCGGTGTAGTCGCCGGTCCACGCGGTCTCCGCGTTCTCCACGCGCAGCTTCTGGTCGCGGCAGATGAAGTGCAGGTGGTTGTTGCGGAGCATCGCCCCCGGCAGCAGGTGGGCCTCGGTGAGGATCTGGAAGCCGTTGCAGATGCCGAGGACGGGCATGCCGCCCTTGGCCTGCTCGATGATGCTCTCCATCACCGGCGAGAAGCGGGAGATGGCTCCGGCGCGCAGGTAGTCCCCGTAGGAGAAGCCGCCCGCGAGGACGACCGCGTCGACCTGGTGCAGGTCCTTGTCGCGGTGCCAGAGCGATACGGGCTCGGCTCCCGCGAGGCGCACGGCGCGCAGCGAGTCACGGTCGTCGAGCGTTCCGGGGAACGTGACGACTCCGATGCGAGTGGTCACCGTCAGGCCTCGACCTTCACGGTGAAGTCTTCGATGACGGTGTTGGCGAGGAAGGTTTCGGCCATCTTGTGGATGCGGTCGAGGGCGGCCTGGTCGACCGGTCCCTCCACCTCCAGTTCGAAGCGCTTCCCCTGGCGGACGTCGGCGACCCCTTCGAAGCCCAGGCGCGGCAGTGCACGCTGCACCGCCTGGCCCTGGGGGTCGAGGATCTCCGGCTTGAGCATGACGTCGACTACGACGCGTGCCACTGGCACTCCCGATGAGGTGGTTGGTGCGAAGGCGGTTCCATCAGCGTACCCGGCCGAAATTTCTACGCGGGTAGATACGCTGCGCGGGTCACCGTCGGACGGATTGGGCTTCACCAACGCTTCGCAAAATCCGCCGGAAAACCATGTGTCCGGGATTGCGGCAAGACACGCGGAGAGAATTAACTGGGCTTCGCAATGCAATGAGAATCGGGGTACAAAGGATTCCTCCGGTGCACTGGCTTTTTCGCGGTGCATGGTGGGGCCAGAAAGATGCATTCTTCCGAAACATCCACACAGGCGACATCACCGCTTCGTCCCCGCACGTCAGCGGGGAGCGGCGTCGCACGAAGGGACCGATATCCGTGGCCCAGCGCGTAGTAGTCACGATCTCCGACGACATCGACGGCGGAGAAGCAGCGGAAACGGTCGTCTTCGGGCTGGACGGTAAGACGTACGAGATCGACCTCAATGTGGCCAACGCAAAGAAACTGCGGAAGGGCCTGGCCCCGTTCGTGGCGGCCGGCCGCCGCCAGGCCCGCTCCGGGAAGGCCTTCAAGCACACCGCCATCGCCCCCGACCCGGCGGTCGTCCGGGCCTGGGCCCGCTCCAACCAGCTCGACGTACCGCCGCGCGGGCGGATCCCCAAGAAGGTCTACGAGGAGTACAACGCGGCTCACTGAGAGCCGATTTGCCATCCACCCCACTCGGTCCGCTAGTGTGTGGATCACGCCAAGGGGCCAGGCCGCAGGTCGGACCCCGAAGTCGTGCGGGTGTAGTTCAGTAGCAGAACATCCCCCTTCCAGGGGGAAGGCGCAGTGTGCGATCCCTGTCACCCGCTCTGCTCGCTTTACCGACCACGGTTGTGGATCAGGTAGAGTGATGCACGCATCGCACGGCAGTTTTGTCGTGGGAAGCATGCGGACGTAGCTCAGTTGGTAGAGCACCACCTTGCCAAGGTGGATGTCGCGCGTTCGAGTCGCGTCGTCCGCTCAGCGTATGAAGGCCCCGGTCATTGACCGGGGTCTTTGTCGTATGCCCTCGAAACACACCACCGCCGACATCACCGCAGGCCGGATATCCGAGATCCATGACAGGTGTCATGGCCCCTCCGGCCCGAAGCCCACGAGACTGAGGTCATGAAACTCAGCGGCTGGTGGAAGAACCGCAGCAGCGCGGGGAAGGTCGAGCTGTACACGCGCTGGTCGTTCCACTTCTTCGTGGTCATCGAGATCGTGTCGATCGGACTGGCCGCGCTGGGCTCGATGGCCGGAAAGACCTCCGCGCCGGTCGCGGTCTCGCTCTTCCTGACGGTGTGCGCGCACTCCGTACTCGTCGGCTTCCTCTCCTCCCGGTCGCTCGACTGGATCCTGGGCCTGCGCGAGCGCCCGGTCCGCCTCGCGGTCGGCGTCACCGCCGCGACCGCCACCGCCAGCCTGGGCGTGCTCTCCCTGCGCGCGGCCGGCCTCACCGGCGAGCCGTCGGTGACCCCGACCGTCATCGTCGGCATGACCTGCTTCACCAGCGGCACGCTCGTCCTGTGCCTGCGCGGGATCCGGCAGATGCGCTACGTGGCCCCGGCCACGGCCGCCTTCGTCGCTCTGGCCTCCCTCGCCTTCGGCATCTCGGCCGGAGAGTCCGCGGGCCTGGCCGTCGGGGTGCTGATGACCAGCGCTTTCCTCTGCGCGGCCTGCGGGTTCTCCGGCTGGCTCCTCGACACCGTGTACGAGCTGGACCGGGCCCGCGAGGTGCAGGCGCAGCTCGCGGTGGCCGAGGAGCGGCTGCGGTTCGGCCGGGACCTGCACGACGTGATGGGCCGCAACCTCGCGGTCATCGCCCTCAAGAGCGAGCTGGCCGTCCAGCTGGCCCGGCGCGAACGCCCCGAAGCCGTGGAGCAGATGATCGAGGTGCAGCGGATCGCCCGGGAGTCCCAGAAGGAGGTCCGCGACGTGGTCCGCGGCTACCGGGAGGCGAACCTCGCGGTGGAGCTCGAGGGTGCGCGCGGGGTGCTGCACGCGGCCGGGATGGACTGCCGGGTCGATTACGAACCGGGCCGCGAACTGCCCGCCGAGGCCCAGTCGGCGCTCGGCTGGGTGGTGCGCGAGGCGACGACGAACGTACTGCGGCACGGCGACGCCCGCAGCTGCGTGATCCGGCTGACGGCGGCGCCCTCGGGCACGCTCACGCTGGTGGTGGAGAACGACGGGGCCCCCAAGGCCCCGGCCGGCCCGCCGGGCTCGGGGCTCGCGGGCCTGCGGGAACGGCTCGCCGTGCTGGACGGCACGCTGGAGGCCGGCCCGGTGGACGGCGGCCGGTTCCGGCTGCTGGCCCAGATTCCCGGCCAGGCGGCCGGGCCGATCCGAGAACCGGAGGCGCGGGCATGAGCCCCGTACGCGTACTGCTGGCCGACGACGAGCACCTGATCAGGGGCGCGCTCGCCGCGCTGCTGGGCCTGGAGGACGACCTGCTGGTCGTCGCGGAGGCGGCCTCGGGGCCGGAGGCACTCGCGATGGCGCGGGCCCACCGGCCGGACGTGGCCGTGCTGGACCTGCAGATGCCGGGGGCCGACGGTGTGAGCGTGGCCACATCCCTGCGGGCCGAACTCCCCGACTGCAAGACCATGATCGTGACCAGCCACGGCCGGCCCGGGCACCTGAAGCGGGCCCTCGCCGCGGGCGTACGGGCCTTCGCGCCGAAGACCGTCTCGGCGCAGCGGCTGGCCGAGCTGATCCGGACCGTGCACGCGGGAGGCCGCTACGTGGACCCCGAGTTGGCGGCGGACGCGATCAGCGCGGGCGACTCCCCGCTGACCGCCCGCGAGGCCGAGGTGCTGGAACTGGCGGGGGACGGGGCACCGATCGCGGAGATCGCGGAGCGGGCCGCACTGTCCCCGGGGACGGTACGGAACTACCTGTCCTCGGCGGCCTCCAAGCTGGGCGCCGAGAACCGCCACACGGCAGTGCGTCTCGCACGGGAGCGAGGTTGGGTATAGTGGTTCTCGCGCTACGGCGCATGCGGACATAGCTCAGTTGGTAGAGCACCACCTTGCCAAGGTGGATGTCGCGCGTTCGAGTCGCGTTGTCCGCTCAGCAGTGAAGAAGCCCCGGTCCTCGGACCGGGGCTTCTTTCGTTTCCGGGGCCGCGCGGGGGCCCCGGTCGGGGCCCCGTTTCCGGGGCCCCTCCGTGTCTTCCCGGCTCAGGTCCAGGACTGGCCGGTGAGCCGCTCGTACGCCTCGACGTACTTGGCGCGGGTCTGCTCCACGACCTCCTGCGGGAGGGCCGGCGGCGGGAGTTCGCCCTTGGGGTCCCAGCCGGAGGCCGGGGAGTTCAGCCAGTCGCGGACGTACTGCTTGTCGAAGGAGGCCTGGCTGCGGCCCGGCTCCCACAGGTCGGCCGGCCAGAACCGGGAGGAGTCCGGGGTGAGCACCTCGTCGGCGGCGACCAGGTTGCCGTCCTTGTCGAAGCCGAACTCGAACTTGGTGTCCGCCAGGAGGATGCCGCGCTCACGGGCGATGTCCCGGGCCCTGCCGTACACGGCCAGGGTGGTCTGGCGCAGCAGAGCGGCCGTCTCGGCGCCGGCGGTGCGCGCGACCTCCTCGTAGGAGACGTTCTCGTCGTGCTCGCCGACCGCGGCCTTGGCGGCCGGGGTGAAGATCGGCGCGGGCAGCTCGGAGCCGTCCACGAGGCCCTCGGGGAGGCCGAGTCCGCAGACCGTACGGGTCTGTACGTACTCGGCGAGGCCGGAACCGGTGAGGTAGCCGCGGGCCACGCACTCGACGGGGATCATGTCGAGGTTCTGGCAGATCAGCGTGCGGCCCGCCCAGTCGGCGGGGGCGCCTTCGGGCAGCTCGGCGCTGATCACGTGGTTCGGGACGAGGTCCTGGAGCTGGTCGAACCACCACAGCGAGAGCTTGGTGAGCACGCGGCCCTTGTCCGGGATCTCGGTGGGCAGCACCCAGTCGAAGGCGGACATCCGGTCGCTGGCGACCATGACCAGCCGGCCGTCCTCGTCGCGGTAGAGGTCGCGCACCTTGCCGGTGTGGAGGTGGACGAGGCCGGGCACCTGGACCGGCTCGGGCTTTTCGACGAATCCGGACACGGGGTCTCCCTGTGGTTCTGTACGAGCGCAGGGCCATTCTCCCGTACCCGTTCGCGAACGCGGACAACGGGTCCGGGGCCCGGTTCCCCTTCTGGCTCCCGCGCCCGCGCCCCCGCCCGGTCCGGGTCAGTCCCGCTTGCAGATCCGGTCGAGGAGATTGGCGGTGGCCCGCTGGACCCGCTCGTCCACATGCCCGGGGCGGTCGAGGGCCGGGGACCAGGCGAAGGTTCCGGACGCGAAGACGAGCGCGCCGCTGGGGGCCCGGTAGAGGGAGGTCTCCTGGTGGCGGCGGTGGCCCTCGCCGTCCTCGTACGGGGAGTGCGCGAGCAGGATCCGGCTCTGGTGCTCGGGGAGCTGCGTGCGCGGGAAGTACCGGTCGGCCTCACCCGCGACCAGGCCGGGCAGTTCGTCGTTCTCGACGGCTCCGGTGGAGTCCCAGAGCCAGTGCGTGGCATTGCGCACCACGAGGGGCGCGGGCTCGGGGACCCGTCCCGCGTACTGGATGCCGAGCAGCTGCTGCTCCGGGCGGTCGACCTCGCGCCAGAGGCTGGGACGGCCGGGACCGCGGCGCTTTCGGCAGGTCAGGAGCCGGTCGTCGACTCCGGAGGGCGAGGGGGAGAGCTCGACCTGCCAGTACATCGTGTTGGCGGAGAGGAAGACGAGCGAGGTGCCGTGGTCGCGGGCGCGCTCGACGGTGCGGCGCATGGGCCGGGACCAGTACTCGTCGTGGCCGGGGAAGACCAGGCCCCGGTAGCGGGTGGGGTCGATGCGGCCGGCGTGCAGGTCGCGGGCGTCGGCGTAGGCGAGGTCGTAGCCGTAGCGCTCGGCCCAGCGGATGAAGTCGTAGGCGTGGCCCACGTGCAGGGGCAGGCCCGCGCCGGCGTAGGGGCGGTCGAAGGAGACGGTGATGGCGGCGTCGCGCTCGCCGAGCAGGCGGCCGTCCTCGTCCCAGGCGTGGTAGAGGCTCGCGCCCGTTCTGCCGTCCTCCGGGTAGAGGTTGTAGGCCTGCCAGGTGATGTCCGGCAGCAGGAGCAGCAGATCGGCCGGGTGGTCGTCGCGCACCGTGAAGGGGATGTGGGAGCGGTACCCGTCGGCGGTCGTCAGGACCGCCACGTACGCCCCGACGCTCCAGTACGAGGGGACCTGGAGCCGCCAGGAGAGCCACCAGTGGTGGCAGGAGACGGTGCGGTCGGCGGTCAGGGGCGCGGGCTGGACGATGCCCGAGAGCCGGGGGCTGGTGGTGATCTTGGAGGCGCCGTCGCCGCCGTAGTGCCCGATGCGGTAGACGTCCACGGAGAACTGCTGGGGCGGATCCACGGTGATGTGGAAGTCGATGGCCTCACCGGGCGCGACGGCTCCGGTGGAGGCGAACCCCTTGATCTGCCGGTGCACGTCGTCGGCGGTGCGCTGGCCGCCGTTGCTCCTGGGCCGGGGGACCTGCTGCCCCGGTCCGGTGGTGAGCGCCGGGTCCACGTACCAGGGCACGACCTGTCCGCTGTCGTCGTAGTAGAGCTCGCTCCCCCGGAACCACGGCAGGGGGCCCTGGCCGAAGGGATCGGTCACCGCGTGCGCGAGCGCACCTGACTCCCAACGCCGGATCTGCTCCGCACCCATACCGTGCTCCCCTCCCTCGCTCCCCCGAACGCCACGACCGGTCCCAGCACATCACATAACGCACGCAGTCCGTCACCGTTCGTCGCGAAAAATTCATCGGGGATCCCGTAGTGCACCCGGGCCCGGGGAGCTACACCAGGCGGACCGGCTTCTCGGCGCGTACGCCGACCTCCGCGAGCCAGTCCCGGAGCGGCCCGGAGTCCCCGTCCTCCACGAGCGACAGCACCCGTCCGGCGAGATCCGCCCGCCGTACGCCGGCGACCAGCAGGACGGGCCCGTCCAGCCAGTCCAGTCCGGGCTCAGCGCCCGCGGAGTCGACCGCCGCGCAGCACACCAGCGCCAGCACGTGGTCCGCCAGCAGGTCCCGCCCGCTGCGCGGGGTCTCCAGCGGGAACAGCGGCAGGGCGTCGGCCCCGCGGCCCGCGGCGGCGGCCGCGACGGGCACGGCCTCCCGCGCCAGGTCACCGCTCAGCCGGCCCGCGAGAGCGTCCGCGTCGGCGTCCGTGAGGTGGGTCAGCACCCGCTCCACCGTGGAGGCGGCGGGCGACGAGGACGCCGACAGCGCGTCCAGCGCGGCGAGCAGGCGGGCCGCCTCCGTCCGCCACTTGCGGTCGACGACCTCCTCCGGATAGGCCGCCCAGTCCACCGGCGACCAGTCGGGCCCGGCCTCGGCCGGCCCTCCGTGGAACAACCGCGCGGCCAGCAGCGAGGCGGCCTCGTCCACCGCTCCCGGCTGGTCCAGCAGATCGCACGCCGGGCGCTCGCCCAGCCTCGAGGTGAACCCGTCGGCCAGCCGGTCGCGGCGGGACAGCTCGGTCAGCGCGGAGACGACCCCCGCGTCGAGGTGTGCGGGCCAGCGGCCCATCCGCCAGGCGGGCAGTGCGACGCGGGTCAGCAGCCGGTCCCAGCCCGCGTAGGCCAGACCGACCTGCTCCTGGGCGGCGATGCGCAGCGCGTAGTCCACACCCTGTGCACGGTCGGAGGCGGCGGCGGCGACCCCGCGTTCCATCTCGGCGGCGTCCACCCGGCACAGCCGCAGCAGCAGCCGGGCGGGGGCGGCGATCCAGCCGAGGAAGCGCCGGCCGCCCACGTCCACGGCGGCGTCGAGGCCCCGTACGAATCCACGCGCGTCGGCTATGTCCGGGTGCGCGGAAGGGCCGGTACCGGCGACGACGGGCGCGAGGACGGCCCGTAGCTCCGCGACCCTCATCCACCACAGGAACGGCGAGCCGATCACCAGCACCGGGGCGGCCCCGGGCTCGGATTCCGGGCCGCCGGCTCCGGCGGCCCCACCGGCTATGCGGCCGGTGGCCCGGCGGTGTGCCGGGTGGGTGCGGTCCTCCAGCCAGCTGTCGCAGTCGGGGGTCAGGGCTATCGCGGAGGGCGCCGGAACGTCCATCCGGTCCGCCAGGTCCCGCACGAGCCGGTAGAGGTCGGGGGCGGCGGACTCCGACAGCGGCACGGTCGGGGTCATGGCGGGGCTCGCCCGCAGGACGACGGCGGCGAAGATCCCGCCGACGAGCAGGACGAAGGCGGCGACGGCGCACACGGCGAGGGTCACGGCCTGCCAGGGGTCACCGGCGAGGCGGCCCGTCATCCGCGCACTCACCAGCACCACGGCGACGGCGGCGGGCAGCAGCCCCACGGCCAGCGCCCTGCTGCGCACGCGCAGCACGGCCAAAGCGCGGGAACGCGCGGAAGGCGCGCCCACTTCAGCGATCGAACCGGTTCCGGACACGGCCGGACCTCACCCCCCTCTGCCCTGCGTCGGCGTTGCTCACTCCCCCACTGTGACACCAGCCCCTGACATCGCAATGCCGGTGGGCCATGTGCCGGAATGAGACCCGGAATGCTTGCGCCGCACCATAGTTGGGGCGGGGCCGGACGTCAGGCAGACCGGGTGACGATCACCCGATGGAATGGCTTTGGGTAAAGCTGGGTGTGTTCGAACGCGGCCGGATGCACTCGTACGCGAGCATGCGCGCGGGCCCGGCCGCACCGAGTGCGCACCGGGCCCGCTTCCGTCGGATCCTGCTGATCAGCGGTGTTCGGCGGCCTTCGCCGCGATGTCCGTGCGGTACTGCGAGCCGTCGAGCCCGATCCGCGCGACGGCCTTATACGCCCGCTCCCGCGCCTGCGCCAGATCGGAACCGGTCGCCGTCACCGACAGCACGCGACCGCCCGCGCTGACGACCGCGTCGCCCTCGCTCCGGGTCCCGGCGTGCAGCACGTACGCGTACGGGGCGTCCTGCTCGGCCACGTCGGCCAGGCCGGTGATGGGGTCCCCGGTGCGCGGGGTCTCCGGGTAGTTGTGGGAGGCGATGACCACGGTGACGGCCGCGTCCTCGCGCCAGACGAGCGGGGCCTGGGCGTCCAGGGTGCCGTTGGCGGAGTTCAGCAGCACGCTCGCGAGCGGGGTGCGCAGCCGGGCCAGGACCACCTGGGTCTCGGGGTCGCCGAAGCGGGCGTTGAACTCGATGACCCGCACACCGCGCGAGGTGATCGCGAGGCCCGCGTAGAGCAGCCCGGAGAAGGGCGTGCCGCGGCGGCGCAGTTCGTCCACGGTCGGCTGCAGGACGGAGGCCATGACCTCGTCGACGAGCTTCGGGTCGGCCCAGGGGAGGGGGGAGTACGCGCCCATGCCGCCGGTGTTGGGTCCCGCGTCGCCGTCGAGCGCGCGCTTGAAGTCCTGCGCGGGCTGGAGCGGCAGCACCGTGACGCCGTCGGTGATGGCGAAGAGGGAGACCTCGGGGCCGTCGAGGAACTCCTCGATGACCACGCGGTCGCAGCTCAGCGCGTGGGCGCGGGCGGCGGCACGGTCCTCGGTGACCACGACGCCCTTGCCGGCGGCGAGGCCGTCGTCCTTGACGACGTACGGGGCGCCGAAGGCGTCGAGGGCCTCGTCCACCTCGTCCGGGGTGGTGCACACGTAGCTGCGTGCCGTCGGCACTCCGGCGCCGGCCATCACGTCCTTGGCGAAGGCCTTGGAACCTTCCAGCCGCGCGGCTTCGCCGGACGGGCCGAAGACGGGGATGCGAGCCGCGCGCACGGAGTCGGCGACCCCGGCGACGAGCGGGGCCTCCGGGCCGACGACGACCAGGTCGGCGCGGAGCTCGGTGGCGAGGCGGGCGACGGCCGCGCCGTCGAGCGGGTCGACGGGGCGGAGCTCGGCCACCTCGGCGATGCCGGCGTTACCGGGAGCGCAGTACAGCGCGTTGACGTCGGGATCGAGGGACAGAGAGCGGCACAGGGCATGTTCGCGGGCGCCGCCGCCGATGACGAGGACCTTCACGCCATGAAGACTAGCCCGGGTTCCCGGGTGCCCTTCGTGCGGGCACCCAAGTCGGGCTCCCTAGTCGTTCGTGTATTCCTCTACAACGGTGGCTCCGAGCTCGCGCACGATCAGGTCGTGTCCGCTCAGTGCGGTGTCCACGAGGTCCGGGTCGTCGGCCTCCGCGACGTCGTCCTCGGGGGCTACGGGCGGGGGCGCCTGGTGGGCGGGCGGCTGGGACTGCTGCTGGTACGACTGCTGCGGCTGCGGCGGCTGCTGCTGGTACGACTGCTGGGGCTGTTGGGACTGCTGCGGCTGCTGGTGCGGGGCCTGCTGGGCCTGCGGCTGGTTGTAGGCGGGCGAGGGCGGAGCCCCGTAGGAGGACGCGGACACGGGGGCGATGGGCTGGGCGCCTCCGCCGAGCACGGCCTCGATCTTCCAGGTGACCTGGAACTGCTCGGCGAGCACCGCCTTGAGGACGTCCTCGCTGCCGCTGCTCGCGAAGTTGTCGCGGGCTCCGGCGTTGGGGAAGCCCAGCTGGAGGGTGGTGCCGTCGAAGCCGGCGACCTGGGCGTTCTGGCTGAGCAGGATCCAGGTGAAGCGGCGGCGGTTCTTGACGGCTTCCAGGACGGCCGGCCACATCGCCTGGATCTGCCCGGCACCGGCGGCCATCCCCGGGCCCGGGGCGACGGACGCCGCCGGAGCGGGGGCCTGCGCGGGGGCCGGCGGGGCGGCGGGAGGGGCCGAGGGGGCGGAAGCACCGGGCCAGGCAGCGGCGGCCGGGGCCGCGGGGGCGCCGGGGGTGGCCGCGCCGGGCCAGGCACCGGGGGCGCCGCCGCCGGGCTGCGCGGCTCCGGGCCAAGCGCCGGGCGCGGCGGCCGGGGCCGCCGCAGCGGGGGCCGCCGGCTCGGGCGCGGCCACGGGCGCCGGGGCGGGGTCGGGGTGGTGCACGGGAGCCGGCTGGACGGGGGCCGCCTGTGCTGGGGCGGACTGCCCCGGGGCCGCCGTCTGCACGGGGGCCCGTACGGCCGCGGGCGCCATGGCGTGGGCCTCCGGACCGGGTACGTAGCCCATGGCGGGGGCCTGGGCGAAGGCCGCGGCGGCGGAGGCCGCACCGCCGCGCTCCAGCCGCTCGAGCCGCGCCTGCACCGAGCGCTCGTCGTCGAAGGCGGCGGGGAGCAGCACCCGGGCGCAGATCAGCTCCAGCTGCAGCCGGGGCGAGGTGGCTCCGCGCATCTCCGTGAGCCCGGTGTTGACCAGATCGGCGGCGCGGGACAGCTCGGCGGCCCCGAAGACGGAGGCCTGGGCCTGCATCCGCTCGACGACGTCGGCGGGGGCGTCGATGAGCCCCTTCTCCCCGGCGTCGGGCACGGCGGCCAGGATCACCAGGTCGCGCAGCCGCTCCAGCAGGTCGGCGACGAAGCGGCGCGGGTCGTTGCCGCCCTCCACCACCCGGTCCACGATCTCGAAGGCGGCGGCCCCGTCCCCGGAGGCGAACGCGTCCACTACCGCGTCCAGGAGCGTCCCGTCGGTGTACCCGAGGAGCGAGGTGGCCATGGCATAGGTCACACCCTGGTCGGCGGCGCCGGCCAGGAGCTGGTCCATGACGGACATGGAGTCACGGACGGATCCGGCACCTGCGCGCACGACCAGCGGCAGCACCCCGTCCTCGACGTGGGCGCCCTCACGGCCGCAGACCTCGCCGAGGTAGTCCCGCAGGGTGCTGGGGGGCACGAGCCGGAAGGGGTAGTGGTGCGTCCTGGACCGGATGGTCCCGATGACCTTCTCGGGCTCGGTCGTGGCGAAGATGAACTTGAGGTGCTCCGGCGGCTCCTCGACCACCTTCAGCAGGGCGTTGAAGCCCGCCGAGGTGACCATGTGCGCCTCATCGATGATGTAGATCTTGTACCGGCTGGAGGCGGGCCCGAAGAAGGCCTTCTCACGCAGGTCACGGGCGTCGTCCACACCACCGTGCGAGGCGGCGTCGATCTCGATGACGTCGATGGAGCCCGGCCCGTTGCGCGCGAGGTCCTTGCAGGACTGGCACTCCCCGCAGGGAGTGGGCGTGGGGCCTTGCTCACAGTTCAGGCAGCGGGCGAGGATGCGCGCGCTGGTGGTCTTGCCGCAGCCTCGCGGCCCACTGAACAGGTACGCGTGATTGACCCGGTTGTTCCGCAGGGCCTGCATCAGCGGGGCAGTGACATGCTCCTGCCCGATGACCTCGGCGAACGACTCGGGGCGGTAGCGGCGGTACAGCGCAAGGGACGACACGTCTACGAGGTTATCCGGGCCCACCGACAACAGCGGCCCGCAGACCCGGTCGGCCTGTCCCGGCTTGCCCGCCCCGGCCGGCTCCGGTGCCTGCTGCGGCCCGTCCCGGCCCCGGCCACCAGTCCTGCCCCGGTCGGTCCTGAACCCGCCCCGGAACGCAAAGCGCCCCCCACGCACCCACCAGAGCCCACTTACCCTTGCTGCCTTCCGGCCCTGGGGGAGTTGGGTGAGATAGCGCCACGTGAGGGGCTGGCCCCACCCTAGCGGATGGAAGGCCCCGGAATCGAGCCGGACCCGGCACGGACTCCACGTCCTTCCCCGCCGGACGATCACGTTCGCGAGCACCCCTCAACGTCTTGTATTGTTTGCCCCGGAGGATTCGCCTAGTGGCCTAGGGCGCACGCTTGGAAAGCGTGTTGGGGGCAACCCCTCACGAGTTCGAATCTCGTATCCTCCGCCATTGCTCTCACCGGGCAATACGTTGAAGAGCCCCACCGCTTGCGGTGGGGCTCTTCTTCGTTCCTCAGACCTCGTTGTCCTGGTCTTTGTCCACAAGGACCCTCTCCGAGGGGCCCCAGATGGCCTCAGCGATCTTCTGCGCCACGTCCTTCAGCATGGCGTCGGGCACGTGCAGGTACCGCGCTCGCATCCGGGCAGACGTTCCCGGCTCCCAACCCATGATCTGGTCGATGACCCGGTCCGGAACCCCCAGCAGCATGAGCACGGTCGCGGCGGTGTGCCGTGCGTCGTGCAGGCGCGCATCCCTCACCCCCGCGTCGCCGATGAGCTTCTTCCAGTCGTGGTAGTCCGTGTTCGGGCTGAGCGGACCGCCGCGCGGCTTGGTGAACACGTACTCGGACTCAGTCCACAGGTCGCCAGCCGCCTTCCGCTCGCGCGCCTGCACCTCCTTGTGCGCCCGGAGCATCCGAACCAGAGGGCCCGGCAGGGGCACCGCACGCCGCCCCGCGCGCGACTTGGTGTTCTTCGTCTCGCGCCGCACCTGGCTGCGCATGGGGCAGTACCCGGCCTTCCGGCCGCACGGCTCAGCCTCCTTGCACCCGTGCGCGTACTTCGGCCGCAGCCGGTTCCGGCGCAGCTTCAGGTACTCGTTCTCCAGGTCCACATCGGCCCACCGAAGCCCCAGCGTCTCCCCCTGCCGCAGGCCGAGCGCGAGGGCAAGCATCCAGCGAGCGCTGTTGCGGCGCTTGTTCACCTCGATCAGCAGGCTCTGAATCTCCTCGACCGAATAGGGCTCGATCTCGTCTTCGGCCTCCTCCACCCTCGGCGGCTTGGCCAGCGCGGCGGCGTTCTTTGCCGCGTGGCCACGCCGTACCGCCTCTCCCAGGGCGGTGCGCGCGGTCCGGTGGGCCTGGTGAGCCGTGGCGGGCTTGCTGCCCTTCGCCTTCATCCGGCGGTAGAGGCTCTCCAGGTGTTCCGGCTCCAACCGGTCAATCCGGTGCTTGCCGATGCCGGGAACGAGGTGCACGCGAACGGCCACCTCGTAGCCGTCGTAGGTGTTCTCGCTGACGACCTCCTTGGCGATGTTCTCGACCCAGTGCCACAGCCACTTCTCGACCGTCCACAGCTTCCCGGGCTGCTGGGCAGTCCCCTGGTCACGCTGCTTCTCCAGCCGCTTGACCTCATCCATCAGGAGATCTTCAGTAGTCCGGGTGATGTGCCTCCGGTACGGCTCGCCGTTGTCCCGGTAGCCCATCGGCACTCTGGCGTGCCAGCGGCCGTCCTTTCCGAAGTAGATCGCGGTTTCGCCGTTGGCGCGGCGGGTGCCCTTCTTGCTTCTCTCTGCCACAGGCAGACTCCTGTCTCGGGTGGCCGTCAAGCCGCGTGTTGGGTGGTGCGGAGGCGGGTCACGTACTCGGCCGGCGCATCGACCGGGACCCTGCGGAGTCCACCGATCAGGACGGACTCCAGCGCGCCAGTGCGGATCAGCGCGAAGCAGGTGGTTCTGCCGACGCGGAGTCGGCGGGCGGCTTCCTCGACGGTCAGCAGCACCAGCGTTGGATCTGCCGCGTGGGACACGGCGTCATGGGCGTCATGCATGGGCTCGCTCCTTGGCGGCCCGCCACAGAAACCACGAAATACACAGAAACCCGGGGCAGGGGGGCTGACCTGCGGAAACCTCCGTGGGGGTGGACCGCCACAGAAACCGCAGGAAGTCCCACAGAAATAAGGGCCCGGGGGTGGGCGGGTATTTGTGTGGGACTTCCGTGGGTTTCTGTGGCGACGGCCCTCCTGGCGCCCTGGCCGGTGTTTGTGCAGGTCAGGGGCGAGGTGGGGTTATTTCTGTGATTCTGTGGTTTCTGTGGCGGGGGTCAGACGGTCGGGTCGCTCAGCTGGGGATGGATGAGGTAGCGCGGGGACGGCGGCCGGCCCCTGCCTCCGGTGCGCTGGACGGGCTGGCAGCGGATGAATCCGTGGTCGTCCAGCAGCTCAAGCGCGGGATCCAGATCAGCGACCGTGGGGAACTCAGAGCGGGAGAGCTTCACCATGAGGTCGCGCTTGCTGACCTCGCTCCACTGCTGAGCGCGCAGCAGCTCCAGCACGGCGTGAGCGCGGTTGGCGGTGTGGTCGGCGCCCATGAGGTCGAAGACGACCAGTGCGTGACCGGTGAAGTAGTCGATCAGCTTCACCGCCGCGCGCATGGTGTCCGGACTGATGGGCTCGGTGTGCCCGTTCGTGGGGTGCGCGGCCAGGTGGAGCAGCCCGGCCAGGCGGCAGGTTGCGCCGCCCAGCTTGTTGGCCCAGTTCCCGACGTGAGCGAGGTCGCCCCCACGGGGCCGCAGCCGCGGTTCCTGCCGCTCCTCGAACGCCACGAGCACGTCACCCGCTTCGGGGGAGAGCTGGAGTACTGCCGGATCCGTCCAGTCCGCCAGCGACATCGTCAGCGCGGTGATCTTCTCCTCGTAGGTGGTAGCCACCGCGTCCGGGATCGGGTCGGGCAGGATCGTGCGATGCCCGACGAGCGAGGTCGGAAGGGAGTAGAAGAACCTGGCCAACAGGCCCCTGTCATTGGCTCCCTTAATACGGCCGATGTCCTCCAGAACAGAGGGCTGGACGGTCAGGCCCATGGTCAGGGCCGGGGACTCGATGAACTCCTCGCGTCCCCGGCGGTCTACCCTCAGCCGGTCGCCTGCCTGCCCACGCAGAAAGACATCCAGGTTCGGGGTGCCGGAGTAGCGTCCCGCGATGATGTCGAAGATGCCGCCCTCAGCGGACATCACGGAGAGCCTGCCGCCCTGTTCGGCCAGGAGTGAGGCGATGACCTCGGGGGTGGCGTCATCGGCCAGCAGACGGGGTTTGGCGGGCACGGTGACCGCCTCGGCGGCCTGTGCGAGGCCGATGGCCTCCGCGACGAGCTGGTCGCGCTTGTCCGCGTCGGCGCGGGCCGCCTTGGCCGCCGCGTTGTCCGCAACCTCCCTGGCGAGCCGGGCGGTGATCTCCGCCTCCACGATCCGCCCGGCGGACTGCGTGACCAGGAGCGCTTCACAGCGGTAGAGCGGGTCAGCCATCAGGTTGAACACGGCCGACTTGCGGTTGCCCGGGGGCAGCGCGACGACCACGAACACGTTGACGGGCTCGCGCCACCGGCTGCGGACGTGAACCACGGCGCGGCCCCCGGCAGCGGTGCCGAGCACGGCGAGGGCGAGGGAGGCGGCCATGTCAACGGGAGTCTGCGTCTCCTCCGCGACCGCGCGCACGTAGTCGCCCAGCCAGGCCGGGAAGACCTCGGTGGGGAACGCGGGGAGTTCGCGGCGGGCGGTGAGCGGGATCGGCTCCTCCCACGGCGCGGTTGCTGCCTGCTCAGCGTCCAGAGCTTCGAATCCCGCCCACAGCTCGCTGCTGTCCACGGGCTGTGTGGTCATGCCGCCCCTCCCAAGGTGTTGCGGGCGCTGCGCTGGATGCCGTCGCGGATGCTGGCTGCGATCCGGGACGGCGCGAGGCCCTGCGGCGCGGCGGCGGTGAGCGCGTCGGTGACTTCCGTCTCGGTGAGGGTTCCGGCGGCGATGAGGCGGCCGAGGGCGTACGCGGCGTTGTAGAGCGTGGTGTTCTGGGCGCCCGTGACGGCGGCAGCCACCTTGGCGACCTCACCGTTCAGGGCAGCCGTCGCGTAACGGTCCGCCTTCCCGATCCGGGAGCGGAGAACGGCCACAGGGACCGGGGCGGGCGCGGGCGGCGTGATGAGGAGGTCACAGAGCCACGTGGGGAGGGGGGCCGGGGGAGCGTCGTGAATGATCTCGTACGAGCCGGTGCCGACCGTGCTGCCGGCCGCGACCACGTACCCGCCCCAGGCTCGCGTGTCGACCTTCCACCCAAGGCGTCCTGCGCTCCCACGTAGCTGCTTTTCGGCGGGGGCGGTGAAGTACAGGTGCTGTCCGCCACGGCGGGTGCGCACCGTGAACGTCTCGGTCGGCAGCCGCTCGCCAGCGCGCTCACAGACCATCGCGAAGACGTCCAGACCGTCCGTTGCCCCGGCCCATTCCTCGGGCGCGGGTCCGTCGTCGTCCTTGGGGATGTCGAGGTCTACGACGAGGAGTCCGGCGGGGCCGGTGGCGATGCCGACGTTGTAGGGGGCCGCCTGCCAGCACACTGTGATGTTCCCGGGGTCGAGGGTGGCGCGCTGTTCGGGGGTGCGGTGTCCGTCCGTGCACCGGCCGGTGCGGGGGCAGTTGCGTTCGGGGTGCCCTGCGGGCCGCTTGTCTCCGGGGCGCAGGGGAAAGACGGGCCAGCCGCGCTCAGCGGCGGCCAGGGCGGCGCGCAGCAGCGTCGGGGCGGGGGTTGGTGTCATGCTGAGGGTGCTCCTGTTTCTGCGAAGGGACTGGGCAAGCCGGGGCGGTCGCGGTCTTTGGAGAGAGGCGACCGCCCCGGGCACAGCTACAGGTCGGTGAGCGTGGCGGTGGGGATCTCGTAGACGTCGATGACGTCACGGACGCCGTGCCAGCGGCCGGGGGTGTGGTGGATGTAGACCACGTGGAGCGGGATTCCGTCGCGGCCGGTGAAGGCGTAGACGTTGACCGCGTCCACGTGCTTGGGGCTCTTGCGGGCGCTGCGGATGTGGGACAGCGCCGAGATCACGCTGACTCGTTCGGGCCGGTAGCTGACACCGTCGACCTGCGTGTGCATCGTGGGGTGCTGCGTGGTGCTCAGGGCGGGACTGGAACTCATAGCGATCTCTCCTCAGTGGTGGCGGAGCCAGAGGGCGTATTCCTCGCGGACGTAGCCGCGGGGGTCTGCGGTGCGGGGACCGTCCGCGTGGTCGATCTCCATCAGCCGCCGGGCCGCTTCGGTGGCGCAGGTCGCTGCGTCGCCGCTGACGGGGTCGTCGTCGGTGAGGGCGATGCGGTCCAGGAGTGCGGCCTTGCGGAGCCAGAACTCACGGACGTGGATGCCGCTGCGGCAGTCACGGGCTCCGCGTACGGTCCATCCGATTTCGCTGATGACGCTCGGCGCGGTGGCGTATGCCGCCTCGGGCCCGGTCACCAGTCCTTCCGTTCGGCAGGGGGAAGTTCGGGCAGCCCCGCGTCCGTGATGGCCTGCTGGTTGAAGCCGGGAAGGGCTGCGCGGGTGATGAGGGCGTTGGCGAGCTGTTCGGCGTAGGCAGCGCCAGAGCGAGCCACCTCGATCTGTGCTCCGGCTCGCAGGGCCTCCACCCGCTCCACGTGGGCGTGGTCCTCGCGGCGGCCGAGGGTCTGCCGCTCGAAGGTGACTGTCTCGCGGCGGTCGGTGCGCCAGTAGCGGGCGGCGAGTCCGTAGGCGACGGTGGTGGCCAGGGCCCACAGCAGGATCGGGAGGGAGAGGCCATCGGCGTATCCGGCGACTCCGGCCAGGGCAAGGCCTCCGGATGCGGCGAACGCGGTTCCGGCGATCACGCTGCCACCGACGTGGTTGCCGGAGGAGAACGCGCCGGCCGCCGCGGCTCCGGCGGCGAGGACGACCATCAGCGCCGCGTTTCCGACGGAGTGTTCGGCGCCGTTGGCGTTCCAGATCCGGCCCAGAATCAGCACGGTCGTGGTGGCCACGGCGGGGGCCGCCTTGGGGGCGAGGTCGAGTGCCCAGTGCCGGTAGGTGATGGGCTCGTTCATCCCTGGCTCCCGAGATCGGAAACGGCGTTGATGACGGCGGTGGTGAGTTCGTTGATGGGCCCGGAGGCCCCGGTCGACGCGAGGAAGAAGCCGAACATCATGGCGACGAACGCGGAGCCGTAGCCGAGGGTCTTGGAGCGGAGCAGGAAGAACAGGACCAGCCCGAACAGGGCGACGAGCGAGAGGGTGATGGCCATGGGTTATCCCTTCGGGGCGAACGTCTTGCGGGGGGCGGGGTTGGCCTCGCGGTAGAGGTGGAGCCACAGGTTGTAGAGGTGGCGGCCGACGCGGATGCGCTTGCCGTGGCCGTCGCAGCGGCGGCAGTGCTTGCCTCGCTTGAGGCGGCCCTTGCGGTCGGTCTTCATCGCGTAGCCGAAGCCCTTGCATTTGCGGCACGTGCCGAACGGGCTGGACGCACACACGCTGATGTAACCGAGTGTGACGATGAGCAGGCAGGCGCTAGCAAGGAGGATGAGGGTCATGGAGTGCCTCTCGGGCGGGGTTTCCGGTGTTTTCGCAGGTCGGCTGCTAGGTACGAGATCGCTGATGGCAGCCGGTTCGGGGTGCTAGCGGGGGTGCTAGACCTAGCAGCGGTGGCCGCTAGGTCTAGCAGCGGTGCGAGTCAGCCCCCGGACCGCTTCCCGTCACGGACGGTGATGGTGGCGCTGATGTCGGCGCGAGCGATGCCGCGTCGGGTGGTGCCCTTGCCTGCGGTGGTGGAGCCCCAGACGTCCTGCGCGGTGATGCCGTGCGGCTTGAGGTTCGTGGTCACCGTCTCGGCCTTCCAGCCGCTGTAGACCTCAGGGCGCAGCGAGGCGAGGCGGGCGGCGACCTTCTCGTTCCAGACCTTCTCCTCATCGGCCGGCACGACCCTGAGGATGTCGGCGAGGAGGTCGAAGGAGGCTTCCCCGCTTTCGGGTTCCTGGCCGATGGCGTGGCCGGTGACGTTGCCGTACTCCTCGCGCATCCGGCGGGCCCGCACGACGACCTGTTCGGCGGCGACCGCGTCGACGAACGCGGAGGCCACGATGCGTGGGTCATCGCCCTCACCGGCCATCCAGCAGATGCCCCGGTCGGTGCGGGAGAACATCGTGGCCCGGTACCCCGCCTTGTACATCGACGTCCCGAGCACCATGTCGTTGGCGGGCTGGCCCATGACCTTGAGGCAGAACCGCAGCACCGCGTTCGCGCTGATGCCGGTGGGCAGTGACTTCGCGTCCGGGCGCTGGGTGCCGAAGAGCGTCACCATGCCGAGGGCCGGGCCGCGCTTGCACAGGTCGGTGCAGATCTCTTCGAGTTCCTTGCCGTACTTCTCGTGCTCGAAGGGGACCTGGCACTCATCGAATCCGGCGACGATCGGGTGCAGGCCCAGGCTCTTGTCGTTGGCCAGCTCGGCGGTCACCTTCGACTCCGGGCAGCGCGAGCGCGGCAGCGACTTGATGACCTTCGCCCGTCGCCGCAGCTCGGCCCGCAGTTCCCGCAGCGATTCGAGGACGTAGAGGATGTCCTCATCCTCATCCCCTGCCCGGTAGCGGTGACAGACCGGCTCCAGCGCACCGAAGTCGCCAGTGCCCTTGAAGTCGAACGCGTAGAGCTGGGCACGCGGGTCCAGAGCGGCGATGAGCAGGAACAGACGCATCAGGAACGTCTTGCCCATGCGGGGGATGGAGCCGACGACCACACTGGCGAACATGAGGGTGACGGCGACATCGGCCATGCGCTGGTCGTTGCCGAAGACGACCGGCTTGAACAGGTCCACGCTGCCCGACTTCAACAGCGGCCAGGCTGGCTTCTTGGTCTCGTTCATGGGCTTGTCGCCCACCCACAGGACCAGGCGCCCTTCGTGCTCGGTCGGGTCAGAGGACGGCCACACCGAGCCCACCTTGCGGCGTAGCCCGGAAGCGAGCGGCTTGCGGGCCTCCATGATGTCCTCGGGGGTGACACCCCAGGGAAGGTCGAGATCGGCGCGGTAGCCGGGCCCGTCCCGGGTGATCTCCGAGGTGAACCGCAGGCCGTTCATGTCGCCGCCCTTCTTGATGGCGGCCGTCAGCTTCGCGTTGCCGATGTTGTCCAGAGCCCGGAGCACGAGCATCCCGGTGAGCTTCTCAAGCTCCGTCTTCAGCACGGCGGGCCCGATCACCGGCTGATCCTTCGGCGCGCCCCAGAAACCGGCGGCGAGCACGGCGGCCGACGCGAACACGGCGAGCCAGCCGGGCGCCATGACGTACATGGTCAGCGCGAAGCCGGTACCGAAGATCAGCGCCACCACGGTGACCAGCATCCGCAGCCGCACCCGACTGTCACGCTGCCGCGACAGCTTCAGGTACTCGGAGGTGTTCTCCTTATAGACCTCATACGCCCGCAGCGGGGCCGCCTCGGCGTCCCACACCCACGCGTTGGTGTCGCGGACCAGTCGGGCCACGCCGCGCGGGGCGAGCCGACCGAGCTGCAGCGCGTACCAAGGGGTGCGGATGCCGTGGAAGGCGGTGGCGTAGAACGCGTTGCTCGTCGCGCGCTGGGTGGTGGAGACGAACCCCGGCTTCGACTTCAGCCAGGAAGGAATGATCGGCAGCCGCTTGTAAGTCGTGATCCCCGGCGACGGCAGGTCCTTGGAGTCGACCGGCCGCGACCGCGGCGACTCCTCCTCATCGTCGTCGTAACGATCGGCCGGCGGACCCGCCGGGGCCGGGACGGTGGGGCGCTTGGTGGTGATGTCGAAGACCTCGGCGCCGGGGCGCTCCAGGTCCTCGCTCTGGTCAGTGACATGGACATCAGACACGGTGGATCTGCTCCCTCATAGCGAGTGGGGTGGAAGGGGCCCGGACGACGCTTGGACGGCGAGGCGTCCGGGCCTCTGCTTCAGGCGGCGCGCTGTTCTTCGGGGTAGGCGCAGGGCACGCACATGCCGAGCGAGGCCGGGATGACGTATCCGGCGTCGGTGGAGCACTGGGGGCAGGTACGGCGCGCGAGCATCGCCAGGGCAAGCGCATCCCACTTGGCCGGGGTCATGGGCCGAACGGGCTTGGCCAGGTCGACGCGGTACAGGTAGGCGGTCAGCGGCTTCCGCCGGTAGCGCGGTCGCTCAAGCTGGGCCACGACGTCCTGTCCGCCGGGGCGAAGGCCGGCCGCGCGGAGTTGACGGCGCGTGGCCAGCCCGTCCGGGGCGAGCCTCCATGAGTAGACGGGTATGCCATCCCCGGCCATCACACGGCCGTCGCTTCAGCGGCGGCGGCGCGTTCGACCTTGAGCGTGTCGCGCAGCAGACGGCCCCTGGCGGACGACGTACGGACCGCCTTACGGATCGCCTCGGCTGTCAGCTCGCCATCGGACCAGTTGGCCGTGATCGACCGGGCCTCGTCCAGCAGCTCATCCGAATCACGCGTCGGTCGGGGCGTACGGGCCGACTTCGGCACCCGACCAGTCGCCCGACGCGGAGCCGACTCCACAGCAGCGACCGCCTTCACCGGAGCCGACTGGGGAGGCTCGACCGGCTCGGCTACCGGAAGCGACTCCGGCAGGGCAACCGGCTCGATGACCGGTGCCGAGTCGACCGACTCAGGGGCGGGAAGTTCAGCCGTCACGGGCAGGGCCTCGGCGGCCGACTCGTGCAGGTCAGACCCCAACCGATTTACGGTGAACTCTGCCGTTTCATGCTGGTTTGTGGGGGCGGTGAACATCGCGGCCAGGGCGGCGTCCGCACCGCTGGTGAGCCGGTCGCGCTGGACGTCCAGGAGTCGAGCGCCCAACGACGCGTCCCCCAAACCGACTTTCCGAGCCAGCTTCCACGACGTCCGGTCGGACGACTTCCGCACCCTCGACTGCGGGTGGTTCGCCGCCCGGGCACGGTGGTAGGCCAGGGCCCGCACCACGGCGGCAGCCTTCGCCTCCGCTTCGATGTCGCGGCCGTCCTGGTGGACCACGATCCGCCGGGCCAGGAACGCCATGCCCTCGGCCGCGACGCACATGCCCATCGGGGTCACGGCGTAGATCACAGTGCGGCCCGGTTCATCGGCGGCCATCGCGGCCATGACCGATGCGGCGGCCGGCAGGGCCCACAAGCCGATCCGGATGATCCCGGGGGAGGACTGGCCGAGCATCGTCAGCCCGAGGAGCACCAGCGCCAGAACGGCGGTCGCGCCCTCCCCGGCCGCCACCGCGCCGAGCGCCGTGCCGGAGCCGTAGGCGCGGCTGATGTTGCTGAACGTCCCCACCCCACCGGCGACGCCGGTAGCGAGCATGGGCACGAACGCGGCCGTCAACACGATCTTCTGTGCCTTGCTCAGTGCGTTGCGGGTCGCCATCACGCCGCCACCCCGCTCGTACCACGGCGGCCATCACGACGACCGTTGACCGTGCCCACCTCGGGAACCGTCAGCCGGTGGGCGATGCGCCAGCCCCCGCCACGTTGCTTGGCCCGGTACATCTGCTCATCAGCTCGGCGCAGCAGGGTGGAGAGGTCACCGTTTCCGGTGCGGTAGTAGGCGGCCCCGATCGAGGCGCTCACCTTGATGGGGCGCCCCTCGAAGGGCACCGGCTGGCCGAGTCGGCCCGTCAGCATGAACAGGTCGGCGCGCAGCTTGTCGATGCCGTAGCCGGGGATCAGGGCGGCAAACTCGTCTCCGCCCAGGCGTCCGGCGATCCCGGCGTGTTCCTCGGCCCAGCGGCCCAGGCGCTGCCCGGTTTCGCGGATGACCGCGTCTCCGGCCGCGTGACCGAGGGTGTCGTTGATCTCCTTGAACCGGTTGAGGTCCAAGACGAGTACGGCGCGCTGGCACCCTCGGGCCAGGCTCTTGCGGGCCCGCTCCTCGAAGGGGTCCCGCGTCCACAACCCAGTCAGCGGGTCGCGGCGGGCCGTCTCGATCCGGCGCCGCATCCACAGGCTGTGTACGGACCAGCCGGACGCCAGGGGAAGCGCTGCGGACAGGGCCGCCAAGGTGTGGCTCATGCCGCACCGCCGATCCGGCGCCGGTGAAGCGACCAGCCGATGTGCTGGACACCGAAACCGAGCGCGGCCACCCCGAGGAGCCAGCCCTCGTGCACCGCCACGGCGCTCACGGTGCAGCTCACGACGGCCAGCGAACCGAGCCAGATCAGCACCCGGTGCAGGTCTTGCATCGATCGGGCGCTCATGCCGCTTCCCCCATCCAGGAGGAACGGCCGGCGTCACGGGCCGCGCCCCGCAGGAAGGGGACGGTACGGGTGAGCGCGTCGGCGTAGAGCGCGTCCCACGCGGCGATCTCGTCCCCGCCCTCGCCCATCGCGGCCAGCTCCGCGATGACCTCGCGGGCCACCGCCTCACGGGCCGCACGCTCCTGGGCCGTCTCCGGGGTCAGCGGGCCCCGGAACAGGTCCCGGTCCAGCCCGAGCGGCAGTTCATCGAAGCCGAGGGCCAGCTCTTCGAACTCGGCCGGGTTCACGATCTGGTGGTTGCCGATGTACGAACGCATGTGGATCTCTCCTGATCAGCGAAGGGAGCCAGGGCAGTCGCGGTCTTTGGAGAGAGGCGACAGCCCTCGGCTGGTTGCACAGAGAGCCCCAGAAGACGGGGCCCGTGCTCCGGCCAGGAGTCGAACCTGACCTACGACCATCGGAGCAACACGGAGGGCAAAGCCCTCCGATCAAGCAATGCCGGATCCACCGAGAAGGCGGATCCGGGCAGGCACCTGGCCCGACATGGGCGGTCGGGGTGGTGGCCTGCACCCATCACCACACGTGTGCATGTGGCTGGGTCGGCACGCTCTTCAGTTCTCAAGCAACGGACGCGGCCTTCGTACTCACCCCTGCGGGCTTTCCTCCGGGCGTTCCATGAGGAACATGTATTACGTGTTCCTCATCTTGCAGAGAAGGATTCGCCCCGTCAAGCCCTTCGGCCTTTTGGTGTTCTGCGAGTCCCTCGCTCGATCTGCTTACAGATTGGCCTCAGGACGGAAGACGATCGACCTCGCACATGTACGACTTGTGGACGACTTCGCTAGGGTGAAGTCGCACCAAGTCGTCCCAGGGGGGAGAGCACGGCATGGCCAACGAACGACTGCGCGGCGCGATCATCGAGAGCGGCCTGACGCTCGATCAAGTCGGTTCCCGACTAGGGGTGTCGGCGAAGACGGTGGAGCGCTGGATCGGTGACCCAAAGCGCAAGCCTTACCGGCGCTTCCAGTACGCCGCCGCCTCACTGCTTCAGTGCGAGATGTCCTACCTCTGGCCGGAGGAGCGCACATCTGCCGAGGTCACAGAGGCAGGCAATGCAGAGCTGATCAAGCTGTATCCGCACCGCTCCGTCGTACCGAACCGCCTGTGGCCGCAGCTCTACGCGAAGGCGAAGGAGCACTTCGACGTGCTCGTCTACTCCGGCTTCTGGCTAACCGAAGACTCCACGTTCCACCAGGTCGTGAAGGAGAAGTCAGCGGCCGGCGTCTCCATCCGCTTCATGCTCGGCGAACCGGAGAGCCCGGCCGTCGCGGTGCGCGGTGCTGATGAGGGCATCGGATCCGCCATGGCCAGCAAGGTTCGGAACGCCCTCGTCAACTACGGCCCCCTCTTCGGACTCCCGGGGGTCGAGTTCAGACTGCACGCCACAACTCTCTACAACTCGATCTACCGGGCTGACGACGAGATGCTGGCCAACGGCCACCTGTACGGCGTCGGCGCGTACATGGCCCCGGTCCTGCACATCCAGCGGGTACCTGGGGGTGAACTGTTCGATGCGTACGCTGAGAGCATCGAACGGGTCTGGGAAACGGCCAGGCCCATCGCATCACCCGTCGACTTCGGAGGTCCACACGCATGAGCCGAATCGACTACTTCCGCGACCCCAACGCGCCAGCCGCCAACTCCGTGGTCCCCTCGGTCACGGCGGTCGTCCGTGACGACGCCGGACGGCTCCTCATCATCCACAAGACTGACAACGACCTGTGGGCGCTCCCCGGAGGCGGCCACGACATCGGCGAGAGCATCGGCGACACGGTCGTGCGGGAGGTGGAGGAGGAAACGGGGATCACGGTCGAGATCGACGGCATCTCCGGGCTCTACACCGACCCTCAGCACGTGCTCGCGTACGACGACGGCGAGGTGCGGCAGCAGTTCTCGATCTGCTTCCGCGCACACCCGACCGGCGGTTCACTCCGGACGAGCAGCGAGTCGAAAGAGGTCCGCTGGATGGATCCGGCGGACCTCGACAACTTGGACATCCACCCGTCTATGCGGCTGCGCATCCAGCACGGCCTGGACGACTCGCGGTCTGAGCCCTACATCGGCTGATCGCCAGCGGCTGCCTTGGCCATACGGGACTCCACCCGTTCCGCAGCTGCATGGATCTCCGGTGCCGCACGCTGAATGAAGCGACCGACGATCGTGTCCGGCCCGTACCGCTCCACGATCTCGGCCAGCCGCCGCGCCGGCGTGGTGTGGAGCCCGTCCGGCGTAGTCGTCATGTCGCAGAACAGCAGCGCGTCCACGAGGTCGGGACGCTCCAGCTCGAATTCACTCTCCAGCTCCTGCCTGAGCCCTCGCTCCTCGGCCTCCAGGAGAGCGCAGGAGTGGTGGGCCACGAGGCGGACGACCCGATCGTCCGCGCCCTCCTGGTCGCGGAGGAACCGGGCCCCGTCCAGCGGGTGGAAGCCCGTGGTGGCGAGACTCGGCGAGTAGCCGATGTCGTGCAGCACCGCGGCTGCTTCCAGCAGCTCCGCATCGGCGCTGAGGATCGGGCCCAGGGAGCGGGCGCGCTCTGCGACCCCGAGGGAGTGCGCCCAGCGACGCGGCAGCGGATCGGACAGCAGCGATTCGGAGAGCGAGTACGCCCAAGTAGTCAGTCCCATGACGGCCAAGGCTACGGCCGGCCGGTCTGAGTGGGGAGGGCGCGTACGGTGCGCCCCTTGCCGTGGACAGTGTCGAGCAAGCCTGTTCCCTCCATCTGGGCAATGGCACGGCGCACGGCCGTGCGGGAGACCTCGAAGCGCTCGCAGAGTTTGGCCTCGGACGGATAGACGTCACCGATCGCCAGCGAATCCTCTGCGATCACGTCAGTCATCCGCTCCACGAGGGATCGCCGGTCACCACCCCGTGCAACGCTCCAGCCCTTGCCTGGCGCGGACTGAAGCACCCCCTCGGCTTCGAGGACCTTCAGCGCGCGGCGGATCGTGTTGCGGGAGACCCCATGCAGGCTGACGAGATCAGCCTCAGACGGCAGCGCGTCAACGATCTCGCCCTCTTCGATTCCCCTGCGCAGTGCCTCCGAAATACCCAGGTAGGTTCCGCGCGGACTGGCCTCCGACACGTGGGCTCCTCTCGCTCTCGCCGTTACTCGCTGCCAAGGGTGCCACGGGGCTCGGCACCCGACCGGGGGGTGTTCCTCCCACGGCATTCGTTGTCCTGGTCTTTGTCCAGTACGCCGCCGGTCGCCACCGTTCAGCGCCGTACAGGCCCCCCGGCTCACATGCCCCGCGTACCCCCCTGAACGTCCCCGGACGGCCGTGCGCACAGTTGGAAAGCGTGTTGGGGGCAACCCCTCACGAGTTCGAATCTCGTATCCTCCGCCATTGCTCTCACCGGGCAATACGTTGAAGAGCCCCACCGCTTGCGGTGGGGCTCTTTGCGTTGCCCGTCTCGGCTGCGCCTGCCTGGGCGATCCCCTCCCCGGCGCGCGCACCGGCCGCGGGCCGACGCCCGGAACAGTGGCGGGCGGAACGGTGGCGGCGGCGGATCCGCTGATGGACTTTGCCCCGTCGCTGAACTGCAGGAAGCCGTTCTGCAGTGTGACCAGGGCCCGACCCTCACTACCGGGGGCTTCCGGGTCAGCCGACACTTACTGCACGGCGGACATCTTGGTCTGCGGGCCCCGGACGTCCCGCACGATCCCCGCGATGGAGCGCCCGCGCGTGCGCCGGATTCTCCCCGGACGCGGGCCGCGCCGGACCCAGGCGAGGGCCCGTCCCGTGCCGGCGCCCGAGGTGTGGGCGACGAGGTCTTCGCCGGTGCACGCGCCCACGACGGGCAGGGCGGATCGGAGCAACTCGGTGGCGGCCGACAGCAGTACTCCTGCGGCCGGAGTCAGAGCAGGGCGACCCAAGAGCAGGGTCGCAAGGGCCGCGGCGGCAGCACTGCCTGGCCGAAAGGGGTGGGATCCGGTCAGGGTAGTTGTGTCGGTCTGTCGGGGATGTCCGTGAACAACTTCACAATGCGGACGGATGTATCCTGTGTGAGTGATAATGAATCCGCCAACGACCGGCGGATTCTGGGAACTTTGCGGACATGGCCTCGGAAATTACGCGAGTCTGCCTCATCGCTTCCGCCGGGTCGGCCGAATTGAAGAAAAGGACGATGCCGAACTCGTCTGCGCTCTGAGTAACGTAGCTGTGCTGCAGATTCCTCGAGTCCTGTGTCGAACGGGCCGTTTCGCTCAGCATCCGGATGATGAATGAGTGCGCGACGCGTGCGGCGCTCGCGGAATCCTCGGTGGGGTGGAATGAATTTCGCTCCACCTTCAATGCGGTCACATGCATGGGACTTATTGTCCTGTGCCGGGCCGCAACCAACCCAGTCATTGATGCGGCAGCAAAGTGACTGGCCGGAAGATGTCACGCATGGATGGACCGATGGACCTGTTCGCCGGACAGTCTGATACCGAAACGACCCGGACACACGACGCACCCCTGTCGTGCCTGGGTATCGGCCAGTGTGCCGAAATGGTCTACAAGGCCATGATCAGAAACCACGAGTGGAGCGTCACCGAGCTCGCCCGCGAACTCGGACTTTCCGAAGAGGAGATCAGGCTCGGCCTGGACGAACTGGCCGCGACTTCGCTCGTGCGCCCCTCCTGGGAAGACCCGGGGATGTTCAACGTCGTGAAGCCCAGCGTGGCGATCGGCGCGCTCATCTCCGCTGAGCAGCAGGACATTCTTGAACGGCAGCGCCGTCTGGAGAATGGCCGGGCCGCCATGGCCGATCTCATGGCCGATTTCGAACGCGGCCAGGCGGATTCCCAGGGCGGTGGCCACGTCGAATTCCTGAACGGGGTCGATTCCGTCCGGCTGTTCCTGGAGGAGATTTCCCGGGAGGCCACGAGTGAGGTTCTCGCGCTGATTCCGCGGGCCTCGCTCACCTCGGAAAGCATGGAGGCCAGCAAGGAGCTCGACGAAAAGATCGTCGAGCGCGGGGTCGCCATTCGCACCATCTATCTGGACAGCGTCCGAAATCATCCGGCGACCCGGCGGTACGCGGCCTGGCTGAACGGATGCGGCGGCGAGGTGCGGACGGCTCCGCTGCTGCCGATGCGGATCATCCTGGTGGACCAGAAGGTGGCCCTGCTGCCGATCGACGTCTTCGAATCCGGCCGGGGCGCGCTCGTGGTGCGCCAGCCCACCATCATCGCGGCGCTGCTGGCGCTGTTCGCCCGGCTGTGGGACGAGGCGCGCCCGCTGGGCACCGCCGAGCAGCCGGACGACCAGGGGCTCAGCCCCCAGGAGCGGGAGCTGCTGAGGCTACTGGCGTCCGGGATGACGGACGAGGCGGCCGGGAAGCAGCTGGCGATCTCCGTGCGGAGCGTACGCCGCCTGATGTCCGACATCATGGCCCGCCTGGAGGCGCGCAGCCGGTTCGAGGCCGGGGTACGCGCCTCCGAGCGCGGGTGGTTGTGAGCCGTCAGCGCTGGGCGATGCGGGCCACCGAGGGCCGGGCCAGGCTCAGGTAGTCGCAGACCGCCAGGGCTGCCGACATGTCGAGCCGGCCCGTGTTGAAGAAGATCTCCCCGTGGGCGGTCAGCTCCTCGTCGACCAGGATCTCCAGCTCGCCCGAGGCCAGGTCGAAGGGGGCGATGGCGCCGCTGACGGCGCCCGTCAGCCGCTCGGCGACCGCTCGGGAGGCGAAGGCCGCGCCGGTGCCGCCGAGCAGGTCGGCGACCGCGTCCAGGTCCACCCGGCGGTGGCCCGGGACCACCGCGAGGACGTACTGGCGCTGCCGCTTGCCGAAGGCCACCCGCAGCACGAGGGACTTCGCTGCCCGGTCCAACGGGTGCCCGCGCAGCTCGCTGGCCACGTCGGTACGGCCCTCCGGCGGATGTGCGAGGAACCGGTGCCGGGCCCCGGCCGCCTCGAACAGGGCGGCCAGGGTGGCGTGCACGTCCACACCGGGCCCCTCCGGGTCCGGCCGCACCGGTGCGGCGGGTACGGGGGGCTTCGGCGATTCCGGGGATGCCCGGGGCGGCCGTACGGGACCCGGCAGGGGCTTCGGCGTGTGCGCCGGTCGCCGGCGGCGTACGTCCAGGACCTCCAGGCCCGCCGTCACCGCGTGCTCCGTCCCAGGACCGTGGCCGCCGCGGCCCGGGCCAGCGAAAGCGCGTCGCCGAGCCGGTCGGCGTGCCGGCCGCCCGCGCTCGCCAGGGCGCCCTTGCCGCCGGCGCCGCCGCCGATCACCGCGGCGGCTTCCGACAGCACCTCCCGCGCCTCGATGCCCCGCTCGCGCAGCCTGGCGCCCACCGCCGAGGCCAGCATCGCCTTGCCTTCGTGGGCGGTGCCCAGGACCACGATCCCGGCGCCGGAGGCGATCCGCACGGCCGCCGTCGAGGCCAGCTGTCGCAGCTCCTGTGCGGTGACGCCCTCCACCCGGGTGGCGACCAGCAGCCCGCCGGGCACGGCGTCCGCCTTCTCCGCGAGCCCGGCCGCCAGCGCGGTCAGCTCCGCCCCGCGCATCCGCTCCACCTCGCCCTGGGCCCGGGCCAGCAGCTCAAGCCGCTTGCGCAGGGCACCCACCGCGTCTTCCGGACGGCTGCCGAGCAGCCCCGCGAGCTCCCGCAGCAGTTGGCGTTCGCGGTCCGCGGAGGCCAGCGCCTCGAATCCGGTCCATGCCTCGATGCGGCGCAGGTTCGCGCCCACCGACACGTCACCGGCCAGCCGCACCGCACCGACCTGAGCACCGTGCGCGACATGGGTGCCTCCGCACAGCTCCCGGGAGAAGTCGCCGATGTCCACGATGCGCACCGTGTCCTCGTACTTCTCCCCGAACAGGGCCAGCGCACCGGCACGCTCCGCCTCGGCGCGGTCCGCGTGCCACACGCGCACCTCCGGGTCGGCGAGGACCCGCTGGTTGACCCGTGCCTCGATCTCCTCCAACTGGCTCTGGGACAGGGCCGAGAAGTGCACGAAGTCGAAGCGCAGCCGCCCGTCGTCGACCAGCGAGCCGTGCTGCACAGCGTGCTTGCCCAGCACTTCCCGGACCACCGCGTGCAGCACGTGCGTGGCCGAGTGCGAGCGGGCGACCGAGGACCGGCGTACCGCGTCCACGGCGGCCTCGACCGTCTGGCCGGAGCGGATCTCGCCCTCGACGACCCGCGCCGTGTGCACGTGGAAGCCGGGGAGTCCGTTGCGGGTGTCGGTGATCTCCAGGACCGTCCCGTCGGCGGTGCGCAGCTCACCCGTGTCGCCGACCTGGCCGCCCCGCTCGGCGTAGAACGGGGTGGCGTCCAGGATCAGTTCGATCTGCTGCCCGGCCGACGCGGCGGCCACGGGGCTGCCCTCGTCCAGCACGGCCAGGACGGTGCCCTCGGCGGTGGTGCGCTCGTAGCCGAGGAACTCGGTCCGGCCGTGCCGGGCGACCAGTTCGCGGTAGGCCTCCTGACGGCGCAGCGCGGCGGCGGTCTTCGCCTTGCCGCCGCTCTTGGCACGCTGCTGCTGGGCGGCGAGCAGGGCCTTGAAGCGGTCCTCGTCCACGGCGAGTCCCGCGTCGTGGGCCGACTCCAGCGTCAGCTCGACGGGGAAGCCGAAGGTGTCGTGCAGTTCGAACGCGGTCTCGCCGGACAGTGTCCCGGAGTTCTCCTCCTTCGCCCGGCGCACGGCCGCGTCGAGCAGCTTGGCGCCCTGCCGCAGGGTGCGCCCGAAGGACTCCTCCTCGGCCCGGGTGATCTGCTCGATCAGGTCGGCCTGCTCGGCCAGTTCGGGCCAGGCCGTGCCCAGGTTGGCGATGACGCTGCCGGTCACGGCGGGCAGTACCGGCCCGTCGATCCCGAGCAGCCGCCCGTGCCGGACCGCCCGGCGCATCAGCCGGCGCAGTACGTAGCCGCGTCCCTCGTTGCCGGGCAGGACGCCGTCCGCGATGAGGAAGGACATGGCGCGGGCGTGCTCGGTGACCACCTGGAAGGAGACCTTCTCGGCGCCGCTGCCCGGATATCCGCGCCCGGCCAGCTCCTGCACGGTGTGCAGGGTGGGGGCGAGCAGGTCGGTCTGGCAGACGTTCTCCACGTCCTGGAGCAGCAGGGCGAGCCGCTCCAGGCCCATGCCGGTGTCGATGCCCTTCATGGGCAGCTCGCCGAGGATCGGGTAGTCCGTCTTGCCCTCGCCCTCACCCCGCCCGAACTGCATGAAGACCAGGTTCCAGATCTCCATGTAGCGCTCGTCGTTGACGGCGGGGCCGCCGTCCCGTCCGAAGGCCGGGCCGCGGTCGTAGTACAGCTCCGAGTTGGGGCCGCACGGACCGGGCACGCCCATGGACCAGAAGTTGTCCTCCTTGCCCAGCCGCTGGATGCGCGAGGTGGGGATGCCGACCTTCTCCCAGCAGCGGATCGACTCGTCGTCGTCCAGGTAGACGGTCGCCCACAGCCGCTCCGGGTCCAGCCCGAAATCGCGGGTGACCAGCTCGTAGGCGTAGGCGATGGTCTCCTGCTTGAAGTAGTCACCGAAGGAGAAGTTGCCGAGCATCTCGAAGAACGTGCCGTGCCGGGCGGTCCGGCCGACGTTCTCGATGTCCGAGGTACGGGCGCACTTCTGCACCGAGACGGCCCGCGGGTACGGCGCCGGGCTCTCACCGAGGTAGTACGGCTTGAACTGGTTCATGCCCGCGTTGGCGAGCAGCAGCGTCGGATCGTCGGGCACCAGGGGGCTCGAACGTACGAGTTCGTGGCCGCGGGCGGTGAAGAAGTCCAGGAAGGTGGAGCGGATCTGCTGGGAGTGCACGGATGTCACCTCGGTGCTCGGTGGGACGGCGGTGGAGGGTGGGTGGGGCGGGTCGGGCGGTCAGACCAGGCACGGGATCGCGGAGACGGATGTCACTCCGAAGGCCGGCTCCCGCACCATGGCCGGGCTGCCGCCCCGCAGGCCCGGGTGGCGGTCGTCGATGGCCCGGAACAGGGCCTCGATCTCCATCCGGGCGAGTGCGGCACCGAGGCAGAAGTGGCCGCCGCGTCCGAAGGCGACGTGACGGCCTCCGGTGCGGCGGATGTCGAACCGGTCGGGGTCGGGGAAGACCTCCGGATCGCGGTCGGCGGCCGCCAGTACCAGGACGACCCGGTCGCCCTTGGCGATGTGGTGTCCGGCGAAAGAGAAGTCCTCCCGGGCGGTACGCGGGGCGAAGTTGAACGGCGAGGCGAAGCGGACGGCTTCCTCCACGGCCGCGCCGTACGGGATCTCGCCGGTGCGCAGGGCCCGGTGCTGCGCGGGGTCGGCGAGCAGGCAGGCCATACCGACGGCGGCGGCGGTGGCCACCGGTTCGGCTCCCCCGGTGAGCAGCTGGGCGAAGAGCGCGGTGACCTCCTCGGCGTCGAGTTCCCCGCTGCCGTCGGCGTACAGTCCGGCCAGCAGGGCGGCCATGGGGCCGGCTCCACGGGGCAGCACGGTGCCGGTGACGTAGCCGGTCAGCTCCCGTACCGCCCGCCCGGCGGCCAGCGCGGTGTCCTTCTCCAGGACCGGCATGCTCAGGTACCCGATCAGGGCGTCGGACCAGCGCAGTACGTCGGCCCGCTCGGCGTCGTCGATGCCGAGGAAGGCGCAGATCGCGGTGAGCGCGTAGGGGCGGGCCACCTGCTGGAACAGGTCTCCCTCGCCGGCGGGCAGGGCTCGCACCGCCTCCTCGGCGCACCGGGTCACGGTCTGCGCGAAGGGGGCCAGGCTGCGCGGGGTGAAGGCCCGCTGGAGGGCCTTGCGCGCCTTGAGCTGGTAGGGCGGGTCGGCGAACACCAGCCACTTGCCGAGGAATTGCTCGACGGGGGCGAAGGCAGCCCGCATGTCCTCGGTCATCGCGGCGAGCATGGCGCTCTTGTCCCGGGCGCCCAGGGCGGGCTCCATCAGGAGCGCTTCGACGTCGGCGTGCCGGGTGACGTACCAGCTGCGGGTGGGCTCGTTCCAGTGGACCGGATCGTGGGTGCGCAGTCGGGCGAAGAAGGCGGCCGGGTCGAGGGCTACCTCGGGCGCGAGGATCTCCTCGGGCGAGAAGGCAGCGGCGGTCTCGGTGGGCATGGGCGTTACCGCGTTTCCTGTGTGTCCGGCGTGTCGAGTGCTTCCGGTGTGTCCGGCGTGTCGAGTGCTTCCGGTCGCCGCTGCGGATACGGGCCGGCCGCGAGCCGCCGCGCCGTGTCCTCGACTGCGGCGGCCAGCTCGTGCAGGGCCTCCTCGCCGAACACGGCCGGGTCGGACGTCAGCCGCAGGTGGAGCCGTCCGTCGGGCCGGGACGGGTCGATGACCTCGGCGAGGACCTCGCCGGGGGTGATCCGGGGGCGGAGCCGGACGGGGGCCAGTTCGGCGCCGCCGAGCCGCAGGGTCCGGGAGGCGCACAGCGGCCACAGGGTGAACACCGCGCCCGTCGCCCCGCCGGGGAGGTCCTCCTCGTGACCGGGTTCCTGGCCGGAGTCGCGGCCCTCGCCGTGGCGGCGCACGGCCCTGGCGGCGGCCGCCAGGGTCTCCTGGAAGGCGGCCTCCGGATCCCCCTCCGCAAGGTGGACGCCCACGGTCACCAGTCCGGGCCCGGGCACGGCGAGGCCGACCCCGAGGTCCCGCCGCCCCGTGTGCCCGGCCAGGGCCAGGGCGTAGACGGCGAAGAGTACGGAGCCCGGGGTGGCCTCGGGGTCCGCGGCCCGCGCCAGCAGGCCGTCCAGTACGGGGCGTTCGAGGACGATGTGGCGGTACGGCGGCAGCCCGGCCGGCCTGGACGGGCCGGTGCCGGCGGACGGCGCGGTGTGCGTGAGGGCGGAGGGCTCCGGCCCCGCGGAGGGGTCCTCCCAGCACCGCTCGACGGCCGCCTCCAGCAGCCACAGGGCCGAGGGGTCGATCGCCGACGGGTGCACATGGACCAGCAGCAGGCAGCCGCCCGTCCAGCGGTGCAGCTCGGCGCGGACCGGAGCGCCGCCGGCCGGGCCGAACGGGAGCGGCGAGGCGTGCTCGGCGGCCCGCACCGCGTGGTCCACCGCGTCCCAGCCCTCTCCGGGAGTCTCGTGGACGGCCACGGGTACGGGGCCGCCGCCGAGGGCACGGCCGAGCACCTCGCCCAGCTGTCCCGGGTCCACCGCGGCGCCGCCGGTCTCCAGGTACCCCAGGGTGACGGCGTCGGCGGGGCCGGAGCCGGCGCACCACGGCGCTGCGGCGGCCGGCCGGGCTTCGGCCTGCTGGGTACGGGTCTCCTGTGCGCGGGCCGGCGGTGCGTCGGCCGGTCGGTCGGCGGTCACTCGGACGGATCCTGTGGTCATGGGGCAGTCCTCTCCTCGGCGTCGGTGGGCGGGTGGGGCGGTCAGATCAGGGCGGGCTCGGACGCGGGCTCGGCCGGGGCCGCGGCGTCCGGCTGGAGCAGCCGTCCACGGACCGCCACCAACACCAGTGGTGCGACGACGCACAGCGCGGCCATCCCGGCCGCGTAGGGGATCGCGGACCCGGAGACGACCAGCGCCCCGGCGACGAGCGGGCCGGTCACGAAACCCACCGAAGTGGACATGCCGTAGGCGGCGTTGAACCGTCCGCGGAGCTCGGGGCTGGCCAGCGAGTTCACCAGGGAGGGCATGCCGGTGGCGTACAGCGTCTCGGCGGTGGCGAACAGCACCATCGCGGTGATCAGCAGGGTGAGCTGGGCCGCGCGGCTCCGCAGGTCCGCCGCGCCCAGCACAAGGGCCCAGTTCGCCGCCCACAGCAGCCCGGCCAGGGCGACCGTACGGGTGTGCCGCCAGCGCTTGACCAGGTCGTACAGGAGCACCTGGGCGGCGATGACCGCGGCGGTGTTGACGGCGAACAGCACCGCGATGGCGGAGGTGCCGACTCCGGTGTGGGTCACCAGGAAGGCGGGGTAACCCGCCTCCAGCTGCCCGTACGAGGCGAAGTAGAGGACCGCGCCGAGCCCCATCACCAGGAGGAACGGGCCGTTGGCGAAGACCTGCCGGTAGCCGGCCGGACGGGCCCCCGAGGCCGGCGCCGTGGACTGCGGCTCGGGTGTGGGGTCCAGCCCGCGCAGCACCAGCATGAGCACCGCCACCCCGAGGTAGCTGAGCGCGTCGGCGCCGTACAGCAGACGGAACGACAGGGGATGGGCGGTGCTGGCCACCACGCCGCCGAGTAGCCCGCCGATGCCCATGGCGGCATTGGCCAGGGTGAAGCTGGAGCCGAAGACCACCGGGTGGGACTCGTGCGGAACGGAGGCGGCGAGCAGCGCGTTCCACGCCGAGGAACCGCCCAGCCCGATGCCCCACACCGCCGCCGCCAGCAGGAAGTGCCAGGCGTCGGACGCGACGGCGTAGCCGGCCACGCCCAGTGCGCTCAGTGCCATGTGTGCGGCGGCTGCCCGGCGCGGCCCGATGCGGTCGGCGAGCCGTCCCGCGTAGAGCCCGCCGACGATCACGGCGAGCGAGGTCACCGAGACCACGTGCATGGCGGTCCGCAGGCCGAGGCCGTTGACCTGGTGCACGTAGACGACGAGGAAGGGCAGGACCAGGCCGGACCCGATGTTGTTGACCGCGCCGAGCGCCAGCAGCGCACGCGCCGGGCGGGGCAGTGCGGCGAGATCCTTCAGGAGGGACACGGTGGTTCCTTTCGGGCCGGGGCGGCGACGGTCGGGGCCAGTGGGCGCACGAGGGGCCGCTCGCCTGTCGCGTCGACGCTCACCGCGGCCCCGAGCGGGAGGGTGAGCATCGGATCGGTGTGCCCGAAGGGCAGGTCGAGGACGATCGGGACGTCATCGGGGAAGGCGTCCAGCAGGATCCGGTGCAGGGCGTCCCTGCGCTCCGCGCCGTGCGGGCCACCGGGTGTCCGCCCGATCAGCACCGCGCTCGCCCGCTCGGTGATCCCGAGGTGGCGCAGGTGGGTCAGGTGGGTCAGGCTGCGCTGGAATGCCGGGACGGCCAGCCCGTCCTCCGTGCCCTCCAGGCACAGCACGGTGGGGCCGTCGGGGGGCGCCAGCCAGCGGGTGCCGGCCAGGAAGTTCAAGGTGGGCAGGTTCCCGCCGAAGAGCACGCCCTCGGCCCGGCCGGGGCGCAGCACGTACGGGCTGCCCGGGTGCCGGGGGCGGGCCTCCTCGTCGGCGGCGGCCCAGTCCCCGTAGGGCTGTGTCCACCACGAGGGCAGCGGCCAGGCGTCGTCGCCCGGGCCCATCAGGGTGTGCCGCAGATGGTCCACGGTCTCCCGGAACGGATCGGGCCATTCGCCGAACTGCGGCAGCAGGGCCGGACCGTAGAAGACGGTGGTGCCGGTGATGGCCTGGCAGCCCAGCAGCAGCGCGGTGTTGTCGCTGTAGCCGACGAGGATCTTCGGTGGCAGCGTGGCGAGTTCGTCCAGGTGCTCCAGCAGGTCGTTGGAGTTGTTGCCGCCGATGGTGGTGAACACCGCGCCGACCTCGGGGTCGGCGTACAGGTCGAGCAGGGCGCGGGCCCGCTCGCGGCCGGTACCGGCGATCGAGCCCGCGTACCGGCCCTCCGGGGCGAGCCGGACCGGGCAGCCCAGGGCGTGCTCCAGTGCGGCCAGCGCCCGCCGGGTCCGGGCCGGGAACCGGCCGGCGGCCCAGGCGCTGGTCGCGACGACTCCGACGACCGCGCCCGGCCGGAGCCGGGGCGGTGGCGTGGTGACGGGCAGGGCGGGGCTCACGCCGTCTCCTCGCCGAACAGGAAGCGCAGTGCGTTGCCCGACAACAGGGCGGAGCCGTCGGCGCTGCCGAGCCGCGCCGAGTCCAGGATGCGGCGGACCGCCTCGGAGGTCTCCGCGCCGAGGATCCGGCCGTCGTCCCAGGGCTGGAGGTGCCAGGGGGTGTCCAGGGAGAACATCAGCCGCGGTCCGCACTCGGAGATCAACGTGGCGAGCCGGGCGTCGGAGTCCGCCGGGCCGGGGTCGCCCACGGTCCGCTCGCACACGGCCTCCCAGGGGCCGAGGTCGGCGAACACCCCTGGCTCGGCCAGGATTTCGGTGAGACCGGGGTTGTTGAAGCCCAGGTGCGCGATGCTGATCCTCGCCCCCGCGGCGACGGCGGCGGGAACGGCGTCGGAGCCGATCTCGGCGAGGTCTCCGAGCCGGCCCTCGGGCGAGCAGTGCAGCACGGTGGGGACGTTCCAGCGGGCTCCGAGGTCGAGATAGCCGCGTGCCACGTACGCGGCGATGGGTGATTCGGCGGCCGGCGGGTGCCACTTGAGGGCGAACACCTCGTCCAGGCGGCCCTCGTAGTCGGCGGCGAACTCCTCGGCGTCGCGGAACGGGTCGGCCATCAGCGCGGGCACCGGCAGCCCGGCGGACACCGGGTGGTCCTTGCGGAACCGGGCACACTCGTCGATGAGTTCGAGGTTGCGGTGGCGGATGATCCGGCTGCACGTCTCGGGGTCGACGGCCGTGCCCTCGGGCTTGAACCGGCGGTAGTACGGCATCGGGAGCACCAGCGCCCCCACGGTGGCGGGCGGCTCGGGCAGATGGCTACGGCCGAGCGTGCCGAGCAGCTCCATCAGCTCCTCCACCGACTGGCGGTAGGTGTGCTGCGAGGTCTCGTCGTGGAAGATGAGCTCGGCGCCGGTGTGCTCGTGGGCGCTGATCAGGACGGTGGCGGAGGTGAGGTGGTCGCGCACCTCGGTGCGGACCGGGCCCAGCGGGACCGGCTTCGCGCCGGCGGCGGCCTCCTGGGCCCCGGCCCGTACGCCGGGCAGATCGGCGGGGATCAGCCCGTAGGCGACGAGGTCCACCCGCCCGGCGTGGGTGGTCCCCGCCTCGCGGAGCACGCCCTCCCGGCTGAACCCGGCCTTGTCCGCCACCCGCTGCGAGCCGGTGTTGCCGGTCGCGGCCAGCAGCATGACGCGGCGGACCGGGGTGGCGGCGAACACCCAGTCGGTGAGGGCGCGTACGGCCTCGGGGGCGAAGCCGCGGCCGCGGGCGGCCGGGACGGTCCAGTAGCCGATCTCGGTGGTCAGCTCGCGCCAGTCGGTCCGCTTCAGGCCGAAGCAGCCGACGAGTTCACCGGTGGCCGCGTCCTCGGCGGCGAACTGGATGCCGTCGCCGCTGCTCAGCGACTCGGGGGAACCCTGAGTGCACCACCAGCGGGCGTGCTCCTCGGTGTACGGGCTGGGCAGCGGCAGCCAGCGCTGGGTGGTGGCGTCGTCGCAGGCGGCCCGGACCCCGGGCACGTCCCGCTCGGCGAACGGCCGCAGCACCATGCGCTCGGTCCGCAGTACGGCGTCGGGAAACCGGTTCATCGCTCTTCTCTCCTCCATTTCGTGTCCTTCTCCGGCCTTTCACGGCCCTTGCGCGGCCCGCTCGGCCTACTTCTCGCCCCGGAACTTGCGGCCGAGCAGCACCGACGAGCCGGTCGGCCGACCGCAGCCGGCGCACGGCCGGTGCGGTGCGGCGGCCTCGTCGGACGGGACCCCGTTCTCCCCGGCGAGCCGGCCGATGACATTGAGGCCGGCCAGGTTGCCCAGCGCGGCGCCGGCGCACGCCTCGGCGCGGCACAGCGGGACGCGGGCGGCCGCGGGCACGGTGTCCGGTCCGGGGAAGGCGTCCAGGTCCAGGACGCGGGAGCTGTGTTCGGCGGCCCGCACCCGGCGCAGTTCGGTGCCCAGCGCCTCCAGGCGCGCGGTCACCTGCTCCGCGAGCGCGTCTGGTCCGCCTTCCGGGTCCACCGGATCGCCGGCGTCCGCGTCGGCGCCCAGCAGCAGCTGCCCACCCCGCTCCGGCCCCTCCACGGTCAGGAAGAGGGGGGCGCCGTGGGACCGGGCCTTGGCGATCCGGGCCCGCCGGCCGCGGTGGTCGTCGTACACCTCGGCCCGTACGCCCCGCTCCCCCAGGGCTGCGGCCAGCGCGGCGGCCTCCTCGATGCCTTCCAGTACGGAGGGGACGACCGCCACCTGCACCGGAGCCACGGACGGGTGGTACACCGGGCGCTCGGGGTCTGCGTGCGAGTGCACCAGCAGGGCGAGGACCAGCCGGGCCGAGAAGCCGAAGTTGAGCATGGACAGCGGTTCGCCCGCGCTGTGCACCCCGAACGTCTCGCTGAAGCGGGTGCCGAGTTCGTAGACGGAGGTCAGCGTGGTCGAGGTGCCCTCCGGCAGCAGGGTGACCAGCTCGTGGCGCCGGTCGGCGTAGGCGCCCCCGGCCCCCGGCTCCTTGACCCGTTCGACTGCGAAGGTCGCCAGGCCCATCCCCGCCGCCACCCGGCCGGGTCCGTGCAGCAGGAAGGCGGTGTCGGCGGCCGAGTCGCCGGTGAAAGCGGCCTGCGCCTCGAAGAACGGCCACACGAACCGCTCCATCCACAACGGCCGCATTCCGTGGCCTTCGTGGCGGCCCACCGTGCGTACGGTGGTGACCCGGAACGGCGGGGTGCGCCCCTCGGCCAGCCAGTCGGCCATCACCAGGGAGATCTGCGCCTCGATGGTGGAGGCCAGCACCAGCGGCTCGCCACCGCCCGGAGCGCCCTGCCCCTCGGCGTCCCGCAGCAGGTACACCCGGTCCAGGAAGCTCTTGATCGAACCGGCCTGCCGTTCCAGGGCGGACAGCGGTACGGCCGAGGGCAGTCCGAGTTCCTCGTAGCCCCCCTCGGCGAACAGCCCGCGGAAGGCGTCCACGACCCGGGAGCAGAGGGCGTAGCCGTGCGGCAGCCAGCCGCTGGCCCCGGCCACGGGGTACTTGGCGTGGATGATGTGGGAGCGCTGGAGCGCCGCGGCGTCCCCGGCCCATCCGGTGGTGGCCGCCACCGGGGCTTGTGCCTGCGGGGTCACGCGGCGGCCTCCGTCCCGCGCAGCAGCGCGAACTGGCTGATGTGGAAGAAGGTGATGTCCAGCGGGCGCAGCCGGTTGTCGGCGTCCATGTAGCAGGCGCCGTACTGCTTGGCGGCCTCCGCGGGCAGGGCGGTCACCGAGGCGGTCACCCGGCCCTCGTGCCGCCACACCAGCGACTCCCCGGCAAGCGCCCAGGGTTCCGGTGTCGGCCGGGCGGGGACGCCGAGCTCGTGGAGGATCCGGTCCACGAGTGGTGCCAGGCCGCCGTCCTGCCCTTCGGGCCGCGCGAGCAGCCCGTCCGCGCACACCAGGTCCTCGGCGTCGCCCCCGGCCACCGGGGCCACGGCCGGACCGCCCGACCAGAAGCCGACCGGCAGTTCACGCCAGCTGAACCGCTGCTTGGAGACGAGCGGCAGCCCGCGCAGGCACAGCCCGGCGGTGGGGTACCAGCCGGTGGGCTGCTCGGAGTTGTGCGTGGTCAGCGCGGTCCGTCGCAGGGTGGGGCGGAGCAGCTCGCGTACCGGCCGGACCAGGACCGGCGGTACGAGGACGGGCAGGTGCGTCCGGCGAACGGAGGCGGTGGCCAGCAGCCGCTCGACGAGCTGTTCGGAGTGGCGCAGCCGCTCCAGGGCCGGGCCGCCGAGGACGTAGTGCCCGGCGGGCCCGTACGCGCGCCGGACCAGCTCGGTGGCGGGCGCCGGGGCGTTGGTGGTCAAGGGCATGGTGGGTCCAGTACGTCCAGTGCGGGGGGATGGGGGCGGCTCGGGCGGGCTCGGGGTGGCTCGCCGGCCGGCGCCCCGGGGGGCGCCGGTTCGGCGACGAGCAGCTGTCACGGGGTGACGGTGACGCCGTTCAGACGGGGAGCCAGCTGCAGCTCGCGGATGTCGTTCTGCTGGAGCACCCACATCAGCCAGCGCTCGATGCCGAGGCCGAAACCGGAGGTGTGCTGCGGACGGGCGTCCTTCATGCGGACGTACCAGTCGTAGTCCGCCTCCGGCACCTGGTGGTGCGCGAGGGCCTTGCGGGCCTGCTCGCCGTCGACGTGACGCTCGCCGCAGCCGACCGTTTCGCCGATGCCGAAGAGCAGGTCGCCGTTGAGGGCGGTGCGGCCCTCCTCGTCGCCGTACGCCTGGTAGAAGGGCACCGACAGGTGGTCGTAGTGGGTGACCCACAGGATCGGGCTGATCTCGTTCATCAGGCGGCGCTCGCCGTGGCGGGACAGGGTGCGCCAGCCGCCCTGCTCCTCGACGGCCTCCGCGTCGTCACCGAGGTGCGCCACGGCCTCGTCGAACGTGATGCGCGGGAAGGACTCCAGGCCCGCCATACGCTCCAGGTGCTCGGTGGAGCCGGCGATGGCACGCACGTCGTCGGCGTAGCGGTCCAGGACGGCCTGGGCCAGGCGGCGCATGTAGGCGTTGACGGCCTCGATGCACTCGTCGAGGCCGCCGGGCAGCTCCGCCTCGCTGTGGAAGAACTGGTTGAGGTGGGTCTCGTCGCAGTCCTCGCCGCGGAAGCTCGGCATGAGGTACCAGGCGCCCTGCGGGCTGAGGCGGCAGCCGTACTCCAGCATGAACTGCATGGAGTCGGCGAGGAAGGTGCGCTGGCCGAAGAGTTCGATCTCGACGGGCAGGGAGTCGCTGCCCAGGCCCATCGGGCTGGAGATGCTGTTGGTGGTGATGGGCAGGTGTACGGACTTGACCCCGCGCTCGCTCCAGAAGAAGGCGGTCTCGGTGGTCACGAGGTCCTGGAGGTCCACCAGGGTGCGGTAGAGCGGCTGGTCGACGATCTCCAGAAAGCGGTCTGCCGAAGGACGCCAACCACCGTGGGTGTACGTGGGCGTGGCCATTTGATCCCCTAAGTCCTGTGCAATGGGCGCGGGCTCGGTCAGCCTGCAACGCGCCGGAAACCAGACCGGTTTCGTGAATCCATCCTGTGGGTTCGCGGCGCCGAATTCATCGTTTTCGGCTGGCGCGAGGCGGCCTGGCATCCTCCTGCCCGGCGGGCCGAATTCCGGTTGTCCGGAACATCGAAGGGGAAATGCGAAAAGGGTTGTCGCCGCCGGCGGGAGCCGGTGGCAACAACCCTTTTCATCCCGTCGGTCGACCCGCTAGGGGACGGACGGTGCCACGGGGTGCATCCAGCCGAACAGGTCGGCCTTCTCCCCGTAATGGACGGCGGCGAGTTCGTCGCGCAGCCGGGTGGTGATCTCACCGGGCCGGCCGTCGCCGATGACGCTCCTTCCGGCCTCACCGGTCACCGCCCCGATGGGCACCACGGAGGCCGCCGTGCCGCAGGCGAACGCCTCGGTCACCCGGCCGTCCCCGGCGGTCAGTTCGGCGAGGGACACCGGACGCTCGACGGTGCGGATGCCCAGCGAGGCCGCCAGCTCGATGAGGCTGCCCCGGGTGTTGCCCGCGAGGATGGTCCCCGACAGGCGCGGGGTGGCCAGCAGCGGGGTGCCGGACTCGTCGCGGGTGACGCAGAAGAAGTTCATCGCGCCGAGTTCCTCGACCCAGCGGTGCTCGCGGGAGTCCAGCCACAGCACCTCGTGGCATCCCCGGGAGAGCGCCTCCGCCTTGGCGGCGAGGCTGCCCGCGTAGTTGCCCGCGCACTTGGCGGCGCCCGTGCCGCCGGGCGCGGCCCGGATGTGGTCCGGTGCACACCACACGTCGATCGACTGGTAGCCGTCGGCGAAGAAGTGGTCCACCGGTGAGGCGATGACCGCGAACAGATACTCCTGCGCGGGCCGCACCCCCAGGCTCGGCTCCACGGCGATCATGAAGGGACGCAGGTAGAGGCTCTGCCCCGGGCCGCGCGGCACCTCCGAGGCGTCCGCGCGCACCACGATTTCGCACGCCTCGGTGAAGACCTCGACGGGCATGTCCGGCATGGCCAGGCGCACGGCGCTGCGGTTGAACCGAGCGGCGTTGACGTCCGGGCGGAAGAGCGCGATCGAACCGTCCCGGCGCGGGTACGCCTTGAGCCCCTCGAACACGGCCTGGCCGTAGTGCAGCGCCATGGCGGCGGGCGACAGTTCCAGCGCGGCGTGGGGCACCAGCTCCAGCGGTGACCAGCCGGTCCCGGGCGTCCACCGGGCGAGCACCATGTGCTGGGTGAACCGGGCCCCGAACCCGAGCTTGGCGGACTCCGGCGCGGACGTAGGCCCGGACGTAGGCCCGGACGTAGGCCCGGACGTAGGCCCGGACGTAGGCCCGGACGCCTGCGCAGACGTAGGCGCAGATGCCTGCGCAGACGTCGGCGCCTCGGTGAGCGACGCGGTCACGCCGTCACCGGGCCCATCTCGTACGAGGGCAGCAGCGCGGCCTCCAGCTCGGCGGCCCGCTCGCGGAACTGCTCCTCGCTGTCCGCGCCCAGCACCAGCAGCAGGCACCACACCGAGGGGTGCAACTCGCCGATCTCGAAACCGGCCGGGCGGGAGCGGATGGTGTCCAGGACGTACGGGAAGGCGGCGATCTCCTCGTCGGAGGGCTCCTTGACGATCAGTCCGGGCTCGGCCGGGGCAAGGTTGATCCAGCCGATGTACGGGTACGGCGGCGTGCGCAGGGACAGCGGCTCGGCGCCGGCGCCCATGATCGCCTCGACCCACAGTTCGCGCAGGTCGGCGCCGAGCGGTCCGAAGCTCTCCGGAATGGCCCCGCCGGCGAACCGGGTGGCGATCTCGGAGAACCACAGCCGGCCGTCGGCCCGGCGGAAGATCTCCAGGTGGGTGATGTCGTCGGTGATGTCGAAAGCGGCGTTGATCCGCTCGTGCAGCTCCTCGACCTCGGCGTACAGCTCCTGCTCCGGTTCGCGCGGCAGCAGGATCGAGCCGTTGTCCCGGCCCGGCGTGGTCACCGTCATCCGCGGTCGCAGGTAGCGGCTGACGCCGAGGATCTGCGCCTTGCCGTTCTCCCAGATGGCGTCCACGTGGTACTCGTCGCCGTCGATGGGCTCCTCGGCGATCAGGAACTGGGCGACGGTCTCGTTGCCGGCCGCACGCAGGATCCCCGCGAGCTCTTCCGGCTCCGAGACCAGGGAGGTGGCGACCGATCCGAGGCCCGCGGCGGGCTTGACGACCACGGGGAAGCCGAGCTGGTCGGTGACCCGGCGCACCGAGCCCTCGACGTCCGCGGTGGAGAGGGACACGTACCGGGCGCAGGTGATGCCCGCCTGCCGGGCCCGGTCCTTCATCGCGCGCTTGTCCCGCATCAGGACGGACTTCTCGACCGCCGGCTGCGGCAGGCCCAGCAGGGTCGCCAGGTAGGCGGCGCTGAACTGGCTGAACTCGGAGAGGCTCAACACCCGGTCGATCTTCACCCCGGCCGACCGGATGTCGACCGCGAGCTGGGCCATCTCGTCCAGGGCGTCGAAGCTGCGGATCACGTAGTGCCTGTCGACGCGGGCGATGAGCTCCGGGTCGATGGCCCGGTTCGCGGCCTCCCACTCGTCGTAGACCAGGGTCACCCTGGCGCCCCGGTCCAGCAATGCCCGCAGCGTCACCCGGTCCCACCGGCACACCAAGAGATTCATTTCGTCCATCCCTGCCGTCTGTTCCTGTCCCGCACCTATTCCGGGCTTACCGCGTTCCATTCGCTTCGGTATCAGTCCCAGTTGAGGCTGTCGTTGCCGTTGCCGTTCACCGAAGCCGTGGTCGCGGTCTCGGTGACAACGGCCGGAGCGGCGTCCGCGGAATTGACGGTTTCCCCGCCGGCGAACCCGAATCCGATGACCAGAGCAGCAGCGATAGCCGAAATGCTCGCGGCAGCACGAACGAAGAGCTTCATGGTGTTTCCCCCTGATGATCCGAAGCGATGACAGCGATTCTGCGCCGGGTGTCACCCGCGAGCCAAGCGATCGGCGTGGCATCTTGCGGACTGGCAGGCAGGTGCCCGAGCCGACCCCCGGGTCCGGCGAGCAGGCGGGCGGCGCAGGCCAGCGGGCCTTGACGCGGGGGCCCGGCCCGTACTTCCGGGTGCGGGCGGGCATACCGGCGCATACCGTTTCCCGAGGCGGCCCGGGCTGCCGTGGTGGCGGCGCCGGCGGGTGGGAAGCGGGTGGGTGCGGGTGGCGTGGATGGACTGGCTCAGGGCGGAGATCTTCCGGCCCTATCCCGAGTTGCTGATCTTCCTGACCATCTCCGTCGGCTTCCTGATCGGCCGTCTGCGGTACAGGTCGATCGCCCTCGGGGCCGTCACCGGATGCCTCGTCGCCGGCCTGGTCATCGGGTCCCAGGCCAAGGTCGAGATCGACGGTCCGATCAAGTCCGTCTTCTTCCTCATGTTCCTCTTCGCCCTGGGCTACGACGTGGGCCCGCAGTTCTTCCGCGCCCTGCGCAAGGACGGCCTCCCCCAGGTCGTCCTCGCCGTCATCGTCTGCGTCACCGGACTGGCCGGCGCCTGGGCGTTCGCCACCCTCGCCGGTTACGGGCCGGGACTCTCCGCCGGGCTGCTCGGCGGCGGCCTCACCCAGTCCGCCGTCATCGGCGTCGGCTCCGACGCCATCTCCCACCTGCCCGGCGTGAGCGCGGCCGAGGCGCGGGACCAGTCCCATCTGATCGCCGTCGCCTACGCGGTCACGTACCCCCTCGGTACGGTTCTGCCCGCGCTGCTCCTCGCCGGCATCCTGCCCCACCTCCTGCGCCGGGACCTCGCCGAGGAGAGCGCCGTGCTCGCCGCCGACCTGGAGGCCGCCGAGGACGACCCCGACGCCGGGGAGGGTTACTACAAGCACGTGCTGCGCGCGTACGCCGTCGACGTGGCGGCCTTCGCCGGTCGCACGATCGGGGAGTTCGAGGCGGAGCAGAAGGCCGCCGGTCGGCGCGTCTACATCACCCGGCTGCGCCGCGCCGGGGCGATCCTGGAGCACACCCCGGACACCCGCGTCGAGATCGGGGACATCCTGGCCGTCAGTGCGGTCCGCGGCGACCTCGTCGCGTACGACGCGCGGACGCACATCGGGATGGAAGCGGACGACTTCGAGCTCCTCGCCTACCGCACCGAGACCCTGCACGTCGTCATCACCACCCGGAACCTCAGCGGGCGCACGATCCGCACCCTGCGCCACGAGGAGTTCATGCCGGGGGTCTTCGTCGACGGGCACTGGCGGGCCGGCGCCGACCTGCGGGTGCGGCTCGACAGCACCGTGGAGCGGGGCGACACCCTGGTCCTGACCGGGCCGCGCACCCGGGTGGAGGAGGCCGCGACGCGGCTGGGCAAGCCGGTGCCGACCAGCTTCGCGACGGACATGGTGTGGATCGCGCTCGGGCTCTTCCTCGGCGGCTGTCTCGGCATCCCGGCACTGCACGCGGCCGGCGCGCCGCTGTCGCTGTCCACCTCCACCGGGGCGCTGCTGATGGGGCTGGTCTTCGGCTGGATCCGGAGCAAGTACCCCACCTACGGGAACCTGCCGTCGGCCGCGCAGTGGCTGATGGGCACGCTCGGGCTGTGCGTGTTCGTCACGGTCGTCGGCCTCAACGCCGGCCCGAGCTTCGTCCCGGGGCTGCGCGAAGCCGGCTGGCCCCTGCTGCTCTGGGGCGCGGCCGTGACGTGCGTGCCGCTGCTGGCGGGATTCGCCTACGGGCACTTCGTGCAGCGCCTCCCGCTGCCGATCCTGCTCGGCGCCCTGGCCGGTGCCCAGACCACGACGGCCGCCCTCGGCGCCCTGACGGAACGTGCCCGCAGCCAGATCCCGGCCCTGGGCACGACGGTCCCGTACGCCTTGGGCAACGTACTGCTGACCGTGTGGGGCTCGGTGATCGTGCTGCTGCGGCGGTGATCGGGGGGTGCGGCGCGGCCGCGGAGCCGCGGCCGCGACCGCGGGGGGCCGGCCGCGGTCACCCGTGCGGGATCAGGGCCACCGGGCTGTGGGCGTGATGGGCCACCGCGTGGTCCGTGGGGCCCATGCCGTGCAGGGGTCGGTGGTGGCGGCGGCCCACGACCAGGAGGTCGGCCGTGGCCGCCTCCTCGACCAGGACGTGCGCGGCGTCGCCGGGGCGGGTCACGCACTCGGCCGGCACGTTCGGGTAGCGCGCGCCCGCCTCGGCCACGGCCGCTTCGAGCGGCTCGGGGCCCGCCGGGCCCACGTGCACTGCGCGCAGGGGCAGCGCGTGCTCCGCCGCCCAGGCGTACGCGAAGTCGAGCACCGCCGCGTAGTCGCCCTCCGGGTCCACCCCGACGACGACCCCGTGTCCGTGCGGCGCGCGCTCCGCGGGCTCCCGGACCAGGACGACCGGCACCTCGGAGCGTCCCGCCACGTGCAGCGCGGTGGAGCCGAGCAGCGGGACCACGTGGCGTTCGTCGCCGCTCGCGCCGAGCACGATCAGCCCGGCGTTCGCCCGGGCGGCCGCCCGGGGGATCTCGTTGCCGGGTCCCCCCTCGGCGGTGGCCGTCTCCACGGTCAGCCCCTGGTGGGCGCCGCGGAGTTCCTCGGCGAGCGACGACAGTACGGCCACGGCCGCGAGCTCGCTCGCGCCGAGCACGGGCTGGAACTCCGGGGAGATCGGCTGGACGGTCGGCCAGGCCTGGCCCACGTGGAGCAGCCGGAGGGGGACCCCGGCCGCCCGGGCCTCACGGGCGGCCCACCGGGCGGCGGCGAGGCTCCGGGACGACCCGTCGAACCCGACGAGGAAGGGGAGGACGGGCTGGGCGGGCTGGGCTGGCGGGACGGACTGGACGGACATCGGCGGCACCCTTCTTTCACATGCCGCGGCCATTTTCTGGTCGCTCCTACGACGCTACCCCCACCGGACGTTTTGCCCCGTTTGGCATACTTCACCAAGGCCCTCCGGCGCCTCCCGGGGCGGTGGGACCCCCGACAGCAGTTCGGCCAGGTGCGGCCCGACGCCATGGCGAATCGAGATCTGCCAGGCAGAACCGACGAGTAGACACACAACTGCGACTCACATCCAGCCCCGAACCTTGCAGATGGGGCCCCGGAGAACTCGAGTCGGGCATGAAGTGCCCATGGCCGAACTCATCCTGCACGGAGACCTGGACCACCCGGCGACGCTCAGCGTCGCGGACCTGCGGGACTGGGCGCAGCACCGGGCCGCGGTCACCTTCGACTGCGGGGGCGGGCACCATTCGATGCTGTCCTGGGCCGAGTTGGACGCCGACTTCGGCAGGAGCCCGGTGCTGCTGGCGCCTCGCCTCGACGGGGAGGACCTCAATGGGGCGGGTGCGCAGCTGGTGGTTCCCACGGACCGGTGCGGGGCGCGCTACATCAGCACCCGGGCGGCCGGCCGATGCGCCCGGAAAGGTTTTTCCCAGATTCCTGTCACACGCGCGGGATGCCACGGGTCAGTGCGGTGTAGCCACACCACACCGCCCCCCGAGGAGCCACCCATGAACATCGCCGCCACCGTCGTCGCCGTCCTCGCCGCCGCCATGTCGGGCTTCTCGGGCTACTCGCTCCTGAGCCGCGCCGCCTGGGTCGTGGAGGCCATGGAGGAGTACGAGGTCCCGCAGGCCTGGTGGACCCCGCTCGGCGCGGCGAAGGCCGCGGGAGCGCTGGGCCTGCTGATCGGCCTCTTCGTCCCGGTCATCGCAATCGCCGCCGGTATCGGCCTGGTCCTCTACTACACCGGCGCCGTGGTCACCGTGATCCGCGCCCGCTCGTACAAGCACATCCCGTTCCCGGTGATCTACGCCGCCCCGGTCGTGGCGGCCTTCGCCCTCGGCTTCGCGGTCTAGGCCGAGGCTCGCCCCCGGCGCGGCACAGCGGGGCCACCGACCCGGTGACCCCGCCCGCCCGGCCGAAAGCCCGTCAGGCGAACTTCGGCATCTCGCCCTCCGTCTTCGACACGTCGATCACGGCGAAGGCCGCGCCCTGCGGGTCCGCGACCGCCGCGAAGCGGCCGAAGGGGCTGTCCATCGGGCCGAAGTGGAGCTTGCCGCCGTGTGCCTGGGTCTTCGCGACCGCCTCGTCGCAGTCCGGGACGGCGAAGTAGACCTGGACGTAGGAGGGGATCTCCGCCGGGAATTCGGAGCCCATGCTCATCCGGCCCAGCACCGGGTTCTCCGGGCCGTCGAGGCTGAAGACCTTGAAGTCCATCCCGGCCGTCTCGGGGGAGTCACCGACGTCCATCTGCTGGGCCCCGTACGGGAAGACCTGCGGGAGGAACGCGTCCGCCTTGGCCACGTCGCGCGAGAAGAACTCCGCCCAGCAGTAGGCACCCGCCTCGCCCATCTTCTCGAAGCCCTTGTGGTCGCCCGGCTGCCAGACGCCGAAGACCGCGCCGCTCGGCTCCTTCGCGATCGCCATGGTGCCGAAGGAGCCGACCTGCATCGGCTCCATCAGGAGCTCACCGCCCGCCGCCTTGATCTTCTCGGCCGTGGCCGCCGCGTCGGGCGAGGCGAGGTACAGACACCACTGCGAATGGCCTTCCGCGCCCGGCATCGGCGGCACGACAGCCGCGACGGCCTTGCCGTCGGAGTAGGCCTGCGTGTAGTTGCCGTACTCGCTGCTGGACTCGCCGAAGGTCCAGCCCAGCACGTCGGCGTAGAAGGTCTTCGCGCCCTCCAGATCGGAGAACATCGCGTCCGCCCAGCAGGGCGCGCCTTCCGTGAACTCAGTCATGATCGATCGACTCCTGTGTCGTGTGCGACGTGACCCGTCTCGCTCTTCACGCTAGGCGCGGGGTCTGACTACCGCGCGTGGAGCACCGCCGCGCGGGATCCTGGGTTACATGGACAAAGACGACGACGCTGCCGCGGGCGGGGTCACCATCCGGCTCGCCCAGCAGCCAGAGGCCGACGAGCTGCTCGGGCGCAGTCCGCTCGCCGCACTGGTCGGGATGCTGCTGGACCAGCAGGTACCCATGGAATGGGCGTTCTCGGGGCCGTACACGATCGCCCGGCGCCTCGGCTCCGACGATCTGGACGCGCACACGATCGCCGCCTACGACCCGGAGGCCTTCGCCGCGCTGCTCTCCGAGAAGCCGGCCGTGCACCGCTACCCGGGGTCGATGGCGAAACGGGTGCAGCAGCTGTGCGCGTACCTCGTGGAGCACTACGAAGGGGACGCGGCGGCGGTGTGGTCCGACGCGGCCACCGGCGCCGAGCTGCTGGAGCGGCTGCGGGCGCTGCCCGGCTTCGGGGAGCAGAAGGCGCAGATCTTCCTGGCACTGCTCGGCAAGCGGTTCGGGGTGCGGCTGCGGGGCTGGCGCGAGGCGGCCGGCGGGTACGGGCCGGCGAACGTCTACCGGTCGGCGGCCGACATCACCGGGCCGGAGTCGCTGGCCAAGGTACGGGCGCACAAGCAGGAGGCGAAGGCCGCCGCGAAGGCCGCCAAGGGCGCCGCCGGCGGTCCCACCGAGCGGAATTGACCGTTCGGGTGGATATCCGGCCAGTTGTCAGACGGTGCCCCTAAGCTCGTGACTATGCCTCAGAATCTGACCCGTGCCGCCGATGCCGAGACCGTCTCCGACAATCCCGGCAGCCTGATCACACTGCTCACGGACACCGCCGAACTCACTTGTAACACGGCCACCTTCGAGGTCGGCGCGGCCGGCGCCCCGGTGCACTTCCACACCAAGGCGACGGAGTTCTTCCACGTCACGGAGGGCCGGCTCGACTTCCTCGTCGGCGACGAGGTGCACACCCTGGTCAAGGGTGACTTCCTCGCCGTGCCGGCCGGTGTGAAGCACGCCTTCGCCCCCGCCGCGGACAGCACCGCCGAGGTCTTCGTCGGCTTCACCCCCGGCATGGGCCGCTTCGACTACTACCGGCTGCTCGGCCGGGTCCGGGCCGGCGAGGCCACGGTGCAGGACCTCATCGACAGCCAGCCGGTCTACGACAACCACTACGCGGAGAGCGACGCCTGGGCCGGCCGCCTGAAGCGCAGCGCCGAGGCGTAGATCTCGTCGGCGTCGAGCCGTCGCAGTTCCTCCGCGATCAGCTCGGCACTGCTGCGGATCTTCAGCGCCACCTTGCGGTCGGGGCTGCCCGGCAGGAGCAGGGTGGCCAGGACCCCGTCCGGGCGGTCCACGCGGATCTCCCCTCCGGTGGTCGTCAGCCGGACCCGGGTGATGACCGGGCCTTCGGTGGCCACCCGCTCCACGGGCACCCCGAGCCGGTCCTCCAGCCAGCGGGCCAGCAGCTCGGAGCTGGCGTTGCCCGGCTCGCTCTCCACCGCCGCACCGGTCACGGGAAGCGGCTTCTGGTCCAGGGCGGCGGCCAGGAGCGAGCGCCACGGGGTGAGCCGGGTCCAGGCCAGATCGGTGTCCCCGGGCTCGTAGGCGCCGGCGCGGGCATCGAGCGCCGCGACCGGGTCGGCAGCCGCTTCGGCGTCCGTGATCCGGCGCTGCGCGAGGACGCCCAGCGGGTCCCGGGCAGGCGCGGCGGGGGCCGCCGCGGGCCACCAAGCCACCACGGGCGCGTCCGGCACCAGCAGCGGGAGCACCACGGAGCCGGCGTGCTCGGTGAGCGTTCCGTGCAGCCGCAGCAGCACGATCTCCCCGGATCCGGCGTCGGAGCCGACCCGCAGCTCGGCGTCGAGCCGGTTCTGCCGCAGCCGTTGCGAGCCGCGCGCGGAGCGCTTGATCACCGCGATGATCCGGCAGGGGTGCTCCCGCGAGGCCTCGGAGGCCGCGCGGACGGCGTCGTAGGCGTTCTCCTCGTCCGTGGCGACGAGGAGGTTGAGCACGAGCCCCATCGTGGGACTCCCGATGGCCCGTCGCGCGTCGAGCAGGGCCCGGTTGACCTTGCTGGAGGTCGTATCCGTGAGTTCGGTCCGCATGCTCCGAGTCTCGCAGGCCCCGCGGGGCCTCACCTACGGCATCCCCCGCGCGGTGCCGGCGGCGCGGTGCCGGCGGCGCGGTGTCAGCGGCGCGGTGCCGGCGGCGCGGTGTCAGCGGCGCCGCTTTGCCGTGCCGAAGACGGACCGGGAGATCTCGCGGCCCAGCTGCGTACCGATCGACCTGGCGAGGGAGCGGAAGAGCCCGCTGCCCACCACCTGCTGGGCCAGCGAGGGATCCGGCTTCGGGGCCGCCTTCGCCGCCGCCTTCGCCTGCTTCTCCGCCTCCGCCGCGGCGGCCGCCGCCTCGGCTTCCGCCTCCGCAGCCGCCTGCTCGGCGCTGATCTTCTCGTACGCCGATTCCCGGTCGATGGGCTCCGCGTACCGCGAGTAGAGCAGCGAGGACTTCACCGCCTGGTCCAGCGCGGCCGCGTCGATCGGCCCCATCAGCGACTGCGGGGCCCGCAGCCGGGTCGCCGCCACCGGTGTCGGGGCGCCGTTCTCGCTGAGCACCGTGATCACCGCCTCGCCCGTGCCCAGCTGGGTCAGCAGCTCCTCCAGGTCGTAGGGGGAGTTCGGGAAGGTCTTCACCGTCGCCTTCAGCGCCTTCGCGTCGTCCGGGGTGAAGGCGCGCAGCGCGTGCTGCACCCGGTTGCCGAGCTGCGCCAGCACGTCGGCCGGCACGTCCTTGGGGGTCTGGGTGACGAAGAAGACGCCGATGCCCTTGGAGCGGATCAGCCGGACCGTCTGGGTGATGGCTTCGAGGAAGGCCTTCGAGGCCCCGTTGAAGAGCAGGTGCGCCTCGTCGAAGAAGAAGACCAGCTTGGGCTTCTCCAGATCGCCGACTTCCGGAAGATCGGTGTACAGGTCCGCCAGCAGCCACATCAGGAAGGTGGAGAAGAGCTGTGGTTTGTCCTGGACCGCGGGGAGCTCCAGTACCGAGACCAGTCCGCGTCCGTCCGAGGCCGTGCGGAGGAATTCGCTGGTGTCGAATTCGGGCTCGCCGAAGAATTCCGCGGCCCCCTGCTGCTCGAAGGCTGTGAGCGCCCGCAGAATCACTCCGGCGGTCACCGTGGACAGTCCGCCGATGCCCTTGAGCTCGGGCTTTCCCTTGTCCGAGACGAGGAAGGCGACGACAGCCCGCAAGTCCTTGAGGTCGATCAGCTCCAGGCCCTTGGTATCGGCGTAGTGGAAGATCAGTCCCAGCGACTGTTCCTGCGTCTGGTTGAGCTGGAGCACCTTGGACATCAGGACAGGCCCGAAGCTCGTCACGGTGGACCGGAGCGGGATTCCGGGGCCGATCCCGCCCAGTGAGTAGAACTCGCTGGGAAAGCCGGTGCCCTCCCATTCCTGGGCCACGTCCTTGGCCCGTTCCTCGATCTTCGCGTTGGTATCACCGGGCGCCGAGATCCCCGAGACGTCTCCCTTGATGTCCGCGAGGAAGACCGGAACGCCGTTGGCCGACAGCTGCTCGGCGATGAGCTGCAACGTCTTGGTCTTGCCCGTGCCGGTGGCGCCCGCGACCAGCCCGTGCCGGTTGAGCATGGACAGCGGAATGCGGATCTGGCGGTCCGGCAGGCAGCTCCCGTCCCAGAGCAGGGCCCCCAGATCGAGCGCGGGTCCGGTGAAGGCGTACCCCGCGGCGATCTGGCCGGCAGGGGACGCGGGGTCGGTGCTCTGGCTCATACATCACTCCCGAAATAGCGCTGTTTGCCACCTTTGCACCGTCATCGCAAGGCTGCGCCCGCAGGCCCCTGCCCGGTAGGCTTTCCGTGTGATCTTCAAGCGCATCGGAAATAGGCGGCCGTACCCCGACCACGGCAGGGAAACCACCCGGCAGTGGGCGGATGTAGCCCCGCGCCCGGTCCGGCTCGACCAGCTTGTGACCACCAAGGGCCAGCTCGACCTCGAAACGCTGCTCGCCGAGGATTCGACCTTCTACGGGGACCTCTTCGCACACGTCGTGAAGTGGCAGGGCGACCTGTACCTGGAGGACGGCCTGCACCGCGCCGTCCGCGCCGCGCTCCAGCAGCGCCAGGTGCTGCACGCGCGCGTCCTCGAACTGGGCTGATCCGCCCGCCCCGGAGCGCCGGACAGGCCCCGAGCGGTGGCCCGACGGCTCCGAGCGGTTGGCCGACACGCCCCGAACGACTGTCTGACAGGCTCTGTCCGGCTGCCGGATAGGTCCTGGTTGCGCCTTTCGGGTCAGCCTTGCCCTATCAACAGATGATTCAGTGGGCATCGGCAGCAGTCGGCATTACGCTGCGCACATGAGCATGCTCACTCCCCCTGGCATGGGCGGAAAGTACAAGGTCACGGGAGCGGCTTACCCCCGCATGTCCCGCCCTCGACGCCGCCGCCGGATCGTCCTCATGGTGCTCGGATCGATCATCGGGCTCGCCCTGATCGCTTACGGAGCCGTGCAGCTCATCGACGTGTTCGGCGGCGACGCGAACAAACGCAAGACCGCCGCCGCCAAGAACTGCGCCACACCTGCCCCCAAGGCGGGCTCCACCGCCGCCGCCGCGCCGAAGGTCGCGCTCCCGCCGCCCGGCGGGATCACGGTCAACGTCTACAACGCGACCCCGCGCGCGGGCCTGGCCAAGGCCGTGGGCGACGAGCTGAAGAACCGCGGCTTCATCATCGGCAAGGTCGGCAACGCCCCCGCCGACTTCGACAAGAAGGTGCCGGGCGCCGGGATACTGGTCGGCTCGCCCCAGACGGACAAGGCCGCCTTCTCCGTCCTGGGCACCAACCTCGCCGGCGCCACCCAGCAGACCGACACCCGCGAGAGCACGGACATCGACCTGATCCTGGGCGACGCCTTCAAGGAGCTCACCCCGAAGGCCGACGCGGACAAGGCACTGGCCGTCCTGGCCAACCCCCAGCCCGCGCCCGCCAAGAAGTGCTGACCCCCTGAGGGGGAAGCCGGGCTACTCGGCCGAGCCGTACATGCGGTCGCCCGCGTCGCCCAGCCCCGGCACGATGTATCCGTGCTCGTTGAGCCGCTCGTCCACCGCGGCCGTCACCACCGTCACCGGCGTGCCCGCCAGCTCGCGCTCCATGATCTCGACGCCCTCGGGCGCGGCCAGCAGCACCACCGCGGTCACATCGTCCGCACCGCGCTTGATGAGCTCCTTGATCGCCGCGACGAGCGTGCCGCCGGTGGCGAGCATCGGGTCCACCACGTAGACCTGGCGGCCCGAGAGGTCCTCCGGCATGCGTGTCGCGTACGTGGAGGCCTCCAGGGTCTCCTCGTTGCGGACCATGCCGAGGAAGCCCACCTCGGCGGTCGGCAGCAGCCGCACCATGCCGTCGAGCATGCCGAGACCGGCGCGCAGGATCGGTACGACCAGCGGCCGCGGGTAGGAGAGCTTCACGCCGGTGGTCGGACCGACCGGGGTGACGATGTCGGCCTGCTCGGTGCGCACGTCCCGGGTGGCCTCGTACGCGAGCAGGGTCACCAGCTCGTCGGCGAGCCGCCGGAAGGTGGCGGAGTCGGTGCGCTTGTCGCGCAGGGTGGTCAGTTTGTGCGCCACCAACGGGTGATCCACGACCTGCAAACGCACAACATCCTCCAAGACTCAGCTGCCAGGCTTCCACCTGCGACCTGCGCAAACGGCCGCAAACACGCGACCCACACCCAAAAGGCTACGCGCTGTGCCCACCCGTTCGTGCCCGAAGCGGCAGCCACGCCCGCAAACCCCTGGAGATGCGGCCCGCCCGGACCCCCAGCACGCTGGACGGATGACCCACCCCATGGTGATCGCCGCCGTCGACGGATCCGAACACAGCCTCAAGGCCCTGGAGTGGGCAAGGGCCGCGGCAGTACGCCACGGCGCCGGGCTCCTCGTCGCCCACGTGCTGTCCGACAGTGCCCAGCTGTACGCGGCGCGCCGCTCCTCGCTGTACGACGCCGCCGAGCCCGAAGGCACCGAGGACCCCGTCAGCGCGCGGATACGGGCCCACCTGGCCGCAGGAGGCCCGCTGCCCTCCGAAGTCCGCTACGAGTCCCTGGAGGGCTCCGTCCCGGAAGCCCTGCGGCAGGTCGGCGAGGGTGCCCGGATGCTGGTGATGGGCTCCCGGGGCCGCGGCGGCTTCGCCTCGCTGCTGCTCGGCTCGAACAGCCGCGCCGTGGCCACCAGCGCCGCCTGCCCCGTGGTCGTGGTCGCGCACGAGGCGCGTGGAGTGGAGGTGGCCGCCCAGCCCTCGGCCGGCCGGGTGGTGCTCGGACTGCACGCCGCGGAGACGCCCGACAACGTACTGGAGTTCGCGTTCACGGAGGCCGCCGCGCGGGGGACCGGCCTCCAGGTGGTCTCGGCGTACAGCATCCCGCCGTCGCCGACGATGGTGATCGACAGCCCGTTCGCGGTGATCCCGCCGGAGGCGCTGGTGGGGGAGGACGAGAACGCGGTGCCCGCCGAGCGGGAGATGCTGCGCTCGCAGTCCGAGCGGCTCGCACCGTTCCGGGCGAAGTACCCCGGCGTGAGCGTCGAACAGGCCGCGGTGCCCGGGGACGCGGCCGGGCGCCTGGTCGCCACCTCGAACTCGGCGGCGCTGGTCGTCGTGGGCCGCCACCACCCGCGCCGGCACATCCGGTCGCTGATGATCGGCTCGGTCGCGAACGCCGTGCTGCAGCACGCCCACGGGCCGGTGGCGGTCGTCCCGACCCTCTCCGAGTCCCCGGAAGGGTCCGCGTAGCCGCCGCGACCGAACTCGCCGGGATTGTCGCAATCGGACCGAATCCATTCATGGTCATGGCGGAAGCTGGCATCAAACGGCTGGTCCGAGGGAAGGTGGGGGTTCGGGGGACGGACCGGACCAGCCAGGGTTGGTGACCCATGCCCGACGACGATCACGAGCCACTGGAGACCACGGCGCAGCGCCGAGCCCGGCGCGCGCAGTTCCTCCGTGACCTGCACGAAGCCCGGGAACTGCGTGACCGGGTCCAGCCCAGACGCGCCCGCGCCGCCCGCATGCGCCAGCAGATGCGCATGCGCACCTTCCGCTGGTGAGCCCTGCCGGGAGGCCCCGCCCGAGTCCCGCCGGGGACCCGACGCGCCGGGTCCCCGGCCGCCGCCCGGCCGCCGTCCCGCCCCCAGCTCGAGGCCCCGTACAACACGCGCGGCCAGCGCCACGGTGCGGAAGACCTCTCGCAATGGCTCCGTTTCTGCCACGATGCCGACTGGGCGGGGTTACGAAACGGCGAGCACGACAGCCGTTCCACCCCCACCCACCTCCGGCCGGGGGGACCTCCAACCGGCACGCCTACGACCAGTGGGAGAGTCACGGTGTATTTCGCCGCACTGCTCGCGCGCACCGAAGACGGGTGGGAAGCGAGCGACATGGAACTCGACGTCGTCGAGTCCCTGAGTGATCTGATCGATCTCGCCCGCTCCGCCTCTGTCGACGACGACACGGTGGTAGCCCTCATCGAACAGGAGGACACCTGGTTCGGGGTCGTCCGGGTGGACGGTGAAGAGGACCCGCGCTACTACGTGTCCAACGCCTCCGCCGCCTCCCGCAGCTCCTACGGGTCGATGCTGACCGACGAACTGCTCGGCAAGGACGAAGAGGACGACGAACTCGACGAGCTGGACCTCGACGGCACCGAGGACGGCGAGGACGAGGTCACCGCCTCTTACCCGGACGGCGACCCCGCCGACAGAGACGAGGAGAACCCTGACGACACGGACGCGGACGACGATGTCCGGGCCGGCGCCGAACCGGCACCCGCCGGCCCGCTCGGCGACCCAAGGCTGCTCGACGACCTCGGGGTCAGCAACCGACAACTGATGACCCTGAACGGGGACGCGCTCTCGGAGATCGCCGAATCCCTCGGCGCCACCGAGGTACTGGAGGCCGTCCGCTAGTGGTCCCCGCGCACCACCACACCCCGCAGCCCACCCCGTACGCACCCGATCCCGTACGGGACCCGTGGCAGGACTCCATGCGCCTGGCGCTCCAGGAGGCCGCCCGGGCGGTGCCGGCCGGCGACGTGCCGGTCGGCGCCGTGGTGCTCGGCCCGGACGGCAAGCTCCTCGCCGCCGGGCACAACGAGCGGGAGGCGACCGGCGACCCGACGGCGCACGCCGAGGTACTGGCGCTGCGCCGGGCGGCCGCCGCCCTGGGGGAATGGCGGCTTCCGGGATGCACCCTCGTGGTGACCCTGGAGCCGTGCGTGATGTGCGCGGGCGCCCTCGTGCAGTCACGGGTGGCCCGGGTCGTCTACGGGGCGTCCGACGAGAAGGCGGGCGCCGCGGGGTCGCTGTGGGACCTCGTACGGGACCGCAGGCTCAATCACCGGCCCGAGGTCATCGCCGGTGTGCTCGCGGGGGAGTGCGCCCGACAGCTCACGGACTTCTTCCGCGAGCTCTGAGGTATGGATTTCAGAGCACGGGTCTCCTTGGGCTAAGCTCTCTCTCGGTAGCGTGTCCGAGCGGCCGAAGGAGCACGCCTCGAAAGCGTGTGATGGTGCAAGCTATCCGTGGGTTCAAATCCCACCGCTACCGCACTGATCGAAAGCCCCGCCCCGCAAGGGTCGGGGCTTTCGGCGTTTGCCGTTTGCCGCTCGGCGTTCGGCTGCAGGCATCCGGCTTCCGGGGGACACCCGCGTGACCGCCCGCGCCCTCGGCCGTTGTCACGGCATGACCAAGACCCAGCGCATCCTCGCCGCCTTCGCCCTCGCGGGGGCCGCCGCGGGCCTCGCGGCTCCCGCCGCCTCCGCCGCCCCGATCGCCCCCCTCACCCTCCCCGACCTGCCGGCGCCGCAGGGCGTGCCGGAGGGCGCCTCCCCGTCCTCGGTACAGGAGATCGGCGGGCAGGTCAGCGGCGGCCTGAACCAGCTCAACCAGCTGATGGAGCTGCCGAACCAGCTCGCGCCCGTGATCGCCCCGGTCCAGCCGATCACCGACCTCGCCGGCGGCCTGGAGTAGCCGGGCGGGAACCGGGCGGAAACCGTTCGGCGGACAACGCGAAGAAGGCCCCGACCTGAGTCGGGACCTTCAACGGTTGGGACGGGGGAAGTGGCATCGGGGGGACAAGCCACTTCCCCCGATGAGGACGGAACCTGCCAGTCCAAGCCGCAGTCAGGGGGGAAGCTTGCGGCTCGGACCCCGCAGTGAGGTCCTGTCCCTCGCTCACCGATTTCCTGCCAGAACCGGTGGGCTCGTGTTCAATACTGCGCCGTCCGAGGCCGTCGGCACACCGGCAAAGGGCCCGCTCCGCCAGGTCATTGGTCCCTAAAGGGCAGGTGAGTGTTCGAACGCGAGCGGATAGACTCCCCCGACCTTGCAGGACCGGTTGGGGAGGCCGACAGCGCACGTGGATACCAAGAAGCTGCTCTCGGGCGCCCTCGTCGTCTTCGTCCTCTTCGTCATCATCACTCAGCCCGAAAAAGCCGCCGATATGGTGAAAATAGGTTTCCAAGGCATCTCGGATGCCGCAACGGCGATCGGCGATTTCATGACCGAACTGGTGCGCTGAACCCGTACGCCGAAGCGGTTTCCGGACTTTCCGGCCCCCCACTCCGACGGGTGGGGGGCTTTTTGCGTTCTCGGACACGGGGCATGATGCCCGGGTATGTCCAACTCGCCCTCAACACGGAGATATGAGGTGCTTGCACACAGTGCACATGTCTTGTGATGCTATGACCGCTTTTGACGGATGAGTTGATGACGTGACGTGAAGGGGTGGCGTGACCGTGCCGGCCAGTACTGCGCCTGAGGTGCCGCCCCAGCAGGACCCGCAGCAGGAGCACCCACAGGAACCGCACCGGGACCCGGCGCAGGCACCGCCGCAGGAGTCCCACGTACCGCCCCAGCAGGAGGCTCCCGGGGAGCTCCCGGTCGCCCCCAGACCTCCGAGCCGGGGCGCGGACACCCGGGCCCTCACCCAGGTCCTCTTCGGGCAGCTGAAGAACCTGCAGCCGGGCACCAGCGAGCACAGCCGGGTCCGCGGGGCCCTCATCGAGGCCAACATCCCGCTCGTCCGGTACGCGGCCGCCCGCTTCCGCAGCCGCAACGAGCCGATGGAGGACGTGGTCCAGGTCGGCACGATCGGGCTGATCAACGCGATCGACCGGTTCGACCCCGAGCGCGGGGTGCAGTTCCCGACCTTCGCGATGCCGACCGTCGTGGGCGAGATCAAGCGGTACTTCCGCGACAACGTCCGCACCGTCCACGTCCCGCGACGCCTCCACGAGCTGTGGGTCCAGGTCAACGCCGCCACCGAGGACCTCACCACCCTCCACGGCCGCAACCCCACCACCCCCGAGATCGCCGAGCGGCTGCGCATCGGCGAGGACGAGGTGCTCTCCTGCATCGAGGCCGGCCGCAGCTACCACGCGACCTCCCTGGAGGCCGCCCAGGAGGGCGACGGGCTTCCCGGACTGCTCGACCGCCTCGGCTACGAGGACCCCGAGCTGGCCGGCGTGGAACACCGCGACCTGGTGCGCCACCTGCTCGTACAGCTGCCCGAGCGCGAGCAGCGGATCCTCCTGCTGCGGTACTACAACAACCTGACGCAGTCGCAGATCAGCGCCGAGCTCGGCGTCTCCCAGATGCACGTCTCCCGGCTCCTCGCCCGGAGCTTCGCCCGGCTGCGATCCGCAAACAGGATCGAGGCTTAGCCGGATCGAGTGGAGATCAATCCACACGATTCCCGACAGACCGGCATTTTCCCGCCCTAGAGCAGGTCTATCGCGTTCTGTCGCTGGAGATACTTGTCGACATGGCGCTACAGCGTGTTGCCGACATGTGACATTCTGCTGGAACCGCGTTTGCCGCAGCCCCGCCTCCGGTATTCAGGTGGAGGCTGCGTTCCTCCGACGGGCACGCAGAGAAGCGCGACCGTCCGCGACCTCAAGGGGGTGGCATGTCCGTAGACCAGGGCAGCTCCAAGGTGCTCACGCTCGTCAAGCAGCGTGAAGCGCCGGCAGTGTCCCACCGCTCGGAAGCCATCGACACCCGGATCGACACCCGAACCCTCTCCCGCTCCCTCTTCCACCGGCTCGCCGGCCTCGAAGCGGACAGTCCCGAGCGGACGTACGTACGCGACACCCTGATCGAGCTGAACCTCCCCCTGGTGCGCTACGCCGCGGCCCGCTTCCGCAGCCGCAACGAGCCGATGGAGGACATCGTCCAGGTCGGCACGATCGGGCTGATCAAGGCCATCGACCGGTTCGACTGCGAACGCGGCGTGGAGTTCCCGACCTTCGCCATGCCGACGGTCGTCGGTGAGATCAAACGGTTCTTCCGGGACACCTCCTGGTCCGTGCGCGTCCCGCGCCGGCTCCAGGAGCTGCGTCTGGCCCTCACCAAGGCCAGCGACGAGCTCGCCCAGAAACTGGACCGCTCGCCGACCGTGCCGGAGCTCGCGGCCGTGCTCGGGGTCTCGGAGGAGGACGTCGTCGACGGCCTCGCCGTGGGCAACGCGTACACCGCCTCCTCGCTCGACTCGCCCTCTCCCGAGGACGAGGGCGGCGAGGGCTCCCTCGCGGACCGGCTCGGGTACGAGGACACCGCGCTGGAGGGCGTCGAGTACCGCGAGTCGCTCAAGCCGCTGCTGGCCAAACTCCCGCCCCGGGAGCGGCAGATCATCATGCTCCGGTTCTTCGCGAACATGACGCAGTCCCAGATCGGCGAAGAGGTCGGCATCTCCCAGATGCACGTCTCCCGGCTGCTCACCCGCACCCTCGCGCAGCTCCGCGTCGGCCTGATCGGCGAGTAGCCGCCCCGTCCGACGGTGTACCGGCGTACCGGTGCACCGGGGCAATCCACCGCAGCCACTTCCCAATTGACGAGACGTCAGGAAAACTGCCGGGATGCCAAGAGCATCCCGGCCAGCTGCCATCCTCGTCCTGTGCGCCACGACTGCCGCCGCCCTGACCGGCTGCGGCGGCCCGGCGCGCGACGGCTACGTGGCCGTGGGCGCGGCTGCCCTGAGTCCGGAACGGGATGCGGGGGAGAACGTCGCGCCGAAGGCCGGAGTCGAGTTCCAGGCGCTCCCGCAGGCGGCGCCGGGATCCTCCGCGTCCTCCATCAGCGCGTCGGCCGGCACCTCGGCCGATGTTCCGGCAGGCTCCTCGGGCGCGGTCCCGGGCGGTACGCCGACCGGCGTCCCCGGCTCCCAGCCCCCCGGCGGCGCCACGGGCGGAGGCACGTCCACCAGCCCCGGCGGCTCCGGAAACCCGCCCGGCACCGGCCCGGGCACGACCCCTCCCACCACCCCGGGCGGCACTCCGGGTACTCCGGGCACTCCGTCGAGCCCGCCCCCGAAGCCGGGACCCACGGCCCCGGCGCCACCTCCGGCCACCCCGGCGAAGCTGAGCATCGGCACACCGACCCGCACCGCGACGGCGGAACGCTGGTGCGAGCAGGTCACGGTGACCTTCACCAACACCGGTGGCAAGGCTGCCCGTTCGGGCACGGTCAGCTTCGCGACGCACATCATCGGCGCCCTGGGCGTCGACTGGGCCACCATCACCTCGACCCAGCCGCTGCCCGCCCCGATCGCGGGCGGCGCGAAGAAGACGCAGACCTACCGGATCTGCGTCGAGTCCTGGCGCGTCCCCCTGGGCATGCGTGTGGAGACCCAGAAGGTCACGGCCACCTGGAACTGAGCCGGCGGCCGGACCGCGGGGCGACACCCACCTCGGGGCGCCTCAGAGCGCGACCCTTGGGGCACGGCCCTCAGAGCGCCTCAGCGCACGGCCCTCAGAGCGCGAGCCAGGCCACCACGGCGATCAGGACCACCGCGGCGATGCCGACGCCGATCCACAGGCCGGCGCCCGGTCCGGACTTGCGCGCGGCACGGTTCTGCATGCGCGAGCCCGGGACGGCGGGGGCCGGCACCGGCTCGTCGACGAACGCCCGGAACATCTGGGTACTGCCCGCGGGGTCGTAGTCGCCCTCGGGTACAGGTGAGTTGTGGTTCGAGTCGTGATTCGCAGCCATGCGCAGGACCCTAGCGGGTTTTCCGATTCCTTTACCGCCCAGCCCCCCGATTCATTTGCCTGTAACAACCATCTGCTTCTATGGTTGCCCGAAGCAACGACATTCGGAGGGGGGTCCCGGTGACCACACCGCTCGCATCGACCACACCGCACGCACTGCCCGTACCGCCCGCGCTGCCTGAACTGCCTGCGCTGCCCGCACCGCCCGCATCGGCCACGCCTGCCACGCCCGCCACGCGATCGGCCACGCGCTACGCGGAACTGGCCCGTCAGCTCACCGGCATCGGCGCCGTCAAGCGCGACCTCGCCCGCAGCCTGCCCTCCGACTGCCCGCCCGGTTCGGCCGCCGTCCTCACGGTGCTCGACCGCCACGGCGAGATGCGGCTCGGCCGCCTCTCCGAGTACCTGGCCATCGACATCTCCGTGACCAGTCGGCACGTCGCGCACACCGCCGACCGCGGCTGGATCACCCGCGACACCGACCCCGACGACGCCCGCTGCCGGATCCTGCGCCTGACCCCAACGGGCCGCGCGCTCCTCACCGAGCTCGGCACGCGTCACACCACCGCGTTGCAGAAGGCCCTGGCCGGCTGGTCCGACGCGGACATCGACCATCTCAACATCCTGCTGGCCCGACTCCGATCGAGCTTCTAGTACCGAAGGAAACACATGGCTACGACCACACCCACCGGTGTGCGGGGAGACGGCCGGCCGGAGACCGCGTCCGACGGCCCGCCCATGACCCACCCGCAGATCATGAAGGCGCTCTCCGGGCTGATGCTCGGCATGTTCGTGGCGATCCTGTCCTCCACGATCGTCTCCAACGCCCTGCCCCAGATCATCGGCGACCTCGGCGGCACCCAGTCCTCGTACACCTGGGTGGTGACGGCCGCCCTGCTCTCGATGACGGCGACGACCCCGCTGTGGGGCAAGCTGTCCGACCTCTTCAGCAAGAAGCTGCTGGTCCAGATATCCCTGGTCATCTACGTCGTCGGTTCGATGGTCGCGGGCATGTCCCAGAACACCGGCATGCTCATCGCCTGCCGCGTGGTCCAGGGCATCGGCGTCGGCGGACTCTCCGCCCTCGCCCAGATCGTGATGGCCGCGATGATCTCCCCGCGCGAGCGCGGCCGGTACAGCGGCTACCTCGGCGCGGTCTTCGCCGTCGCCACCGTCGGCGGACCGCTGCTCGGCGGGGTCATCACCGACACCAGCTGGCTGGGCTGGCGCTGGTGCTTCTACGTCGGCGTCCCCTTCGCCTTCATCGCCCTGATCGTGCTCCAGCGCACCCTGCACCTGCCCGTCGTCCGCCGCGACGTCAAGGTCGACTGGCTCGGCGCCTTCCTGATCAGCGGCGCCGTCTCCACGCTGCTGATCTGGGTGACCCAGGCCGGCACCTCGTACGACTGGATCTCCTGGCAGACCGGGGCGATGACCGGTGGCGCGCTCGTCCTCGGCCTGCTCTTCCTGCTCGTCGAGTCCCGGGCGAGCGACCCGATCATTCCGCTGCGCCTCTTCCGCAACAAGACCATCAGCCTGTCCTCGGCGGCCTCGCTCTTCGTCGGCATCGCGATGTTCTCGGGCACTGTGTTTTTCAGCCAGTTCTTCCAGTTGGCCCGCGGCGAGTCCCCGACGATGTCCGGAATCCTGACGATTCCGATGATCGGCGGGCTCTTCGTCTCCTCCACTGTTTCCGGTCAGGTGATCACCAAGACCGGTAAGTGGAAGGCCTGGCTCGTCTCCGGCGGTGTGCTCCTGACCGCCGGACTCGGCCTGCTGGGCACCCTGCGCTACGACACCGCGTACTGGCACATCGCGATCTTCATGGTGCTGACCGGTCTCGGCCTCGGCATGATGATGCAGAACCTGGTCCTGGCGGCCCAGAACCAGGTGGCCCCCGAGGACCTCGGCGCCGCCAGCTCGGTCGTCACCTTCTTCCGCTCCCTCGGCGGCGCGGTGGGCGTCTCCGCACTCGGCGCGGTCATGGCCAACCGGGTGACCCACTACGTCAAGGACGGTCTCACCGAGCTCGGCCCCAAGGCGGCCGCGATGGGGCACGGCGGTACCGGCGGAGGCGGGATCCCCGACCTCGACAAGCTTCCCGAGCCGTTCCGCACGGTCGTCGAGTCCGCGTACGGGCACGGCGTCGGCGACGTCTTCCTCTACGCCGCCCCCACCGCGCTGCTCGCGCTGGTGCTGGTGGTGTTCATCAAGGAGGTAGCCCTGAGGTCGAAGCCGGCGGCCCAGGAGCCGGCCGCCGCCTCGGCGGAGTAGCCGTACCGTCTCCGGCCCCGGCGGCCCTGCGGGTACTGGCAGGGCCGCCGGGGCCGGTGAACGAAGCCGGCCGGGTCACCCCTCCGCGGGCGGCCCGGCCAACTGGTCCAGCTGGGACGCCTAGGACGTCGGCGCGGTGAGGTCGTAGAAAGTGGCTCCGCCGATCGTGGAGGCCTTGAAGTTGGCCTCGACCCAGGTCTCGATGGAGCTGCTCGCGCCCCCGCCGGGGCCGCCCCCGCCGCGGGCAGCGGTGCCGGTCTCGGCGGCGCCACCGACTTCGCCGCCGGCTCCCGCGCTGCTCTGGCCGATGAAGTAGTGAATCTTCCCGCCGCTCACGTACTCCTTGAACTTCTCCAGGGTCGGCGAGGGGTCGCTGCCGTTGAAGCCGCCGATGGCCATCACCGGCTTCTGCGAAGCCAGCTGGTAACTCGCCGCGTTCTGCGAGCCGGTGGCAGCCGCGGCCCACGTGTACCGGTCGGCGTCGGCGCGCAGCGCGGCCGTGGCCTCGACGCTGGTCTTCGTCCCGCCGAGCAGACCGCCCATGCCGCCGCCCCCCGGACCGCCGCCGGTGCGGCTCCGGCCGCCGTCGGTGGGCTGGTCGCCTCCCGGGACCTGACCGCCCTGGGCCTGGCCGCCGGGGGCCTGGCCGCCGGGGGCCTGGCCGCCGGGTGCGGCTCCGCCCGGGGGCATGCCCTGGGGTGCGGCTCCGCCGCCCCCATCGGGCATCCCGCCGCCGCCCGGCATCTCGAAGCCGCGCATCCCTCCGCCGGGGCCGCCCCGGCCGCCCGCGACCGCGGGACCCGCCGTGACGATCGAGCCCGTGTGCGGGGTGGTCATCGTGGTCAGGCAGTACGCGAGGGGTCCGGCCAGGGACACGCCCAGGCCGGCTGCCGCCACGCCGAGTGCGCTGCGGCGCCCCAGCCGCGCGGCGAACGGCAGCAGCAGGGCCGTGCCGAGTCCGGCAGTGAGGATCAACCAGCGCAACCACGGCACGTACTCCGCGGAGCGTCCGAGCAGCACGAAGGCCCAGTACGACGTGAGAGCCAGGGTCCCCGCCAGCGTGAGGGACCCGGCCCGGCTGCCCCGCTCCTCCCAGAGGACGGCGATGCCCATGCCGACCAGGGCTGCGATGTAGGGAGCCAGGGCCACGGTGTAGTACTCGTGGAAGATGCCCTGCATGTAGCTGAAGACCAGCACCGTGATCAGCAGCGCCCCGCCCCAGGCGAGGAAGGCCGCACGGGCCATGCCCTCCAGCGAGTCGGTGGCCCGGCCGGCACGCCAGGTGACCACGAGGCCCGCGACGAGCAGGATCAGCGCGGCGGGCAGCAGCCAGCCGATCTGGCCGCCGATGTTGGAGGAGAAGAGCCGGTCGATGCCGGTCTCTCCCCAGCTCATCCCGCCACCGCCACCGGGGGCGCCCCCCGCGGCGCCTTCGACGGCCGCGCGGCCCCCGCCGCCGACGCTGCCGGTCTCCTCGCCGTTGATCCGGCCGAGGCCGTTGTAGCCGAGGGTCAGCTCCAGGAAGGAGTTGTTCTGCGATCCCCCGATGTACGGGCGGGAGGAGGCGGGCCACAGTTCGACGACCGCCACCCACCAGCCGCCGGCCAGCACCATCGCGAGCCCGGAGAGCAGCAGTTGCCCGAGGCGCCTGCGCAGCCGGGTTGGCGCGCAGACCCCGTACAGCACGGCGAGGGGCGGCAGGATGACGAAGGCCTGCAGTGTCTTGGTCAGGAAGGCGAACCCGACCGCCACCCCGGCCCAGACGAGCCACTTGGTGTGCGCGCCGTCGAGGGCCCGGAGCACGCAGTACACGGTGACGGTCATGAGCAGGGTCAGCAGCGCGTCGGGGTTGTTGAAGCGGAACATCAGCGCGGCCACGGGCGTGAGCGCGAGGACGGCTCCGCTGATCAGGGCCGCCGCCGGGCCGAACTGGCGGCGTACGGCGGCATAGAGCACGGCCGTCGTGCCGACGCCCATGAGCGCCTGGGGGACGAGGATCTGCCAGGCACCGAGCCCGAAGAGCCGGACGGACAGCATCATGGGCCACAGGGCGGCCGGGGGTTTGTCGACGGTGATGGAGTTCCCGGCGTCGGAGGAGCCGAAGAAGAAGGCCTTCCAGCTCTCGCCGCCCGCCTGGACGGCGGCGGAATAGAAGGAGTTGGCGTAGCCGGAGGCTCCCAGGTCCCACAGCAGCAGGACGGCGGTGGCGAGGAGCAGCCCGAGGTAGGCGGGGCGTTCCCAGCCGGGCCGGGCGGTGTGCGCGCGGGCACCGAGGGGCCGGGCCGGCGGTACGGGTGGGTGGAGCGGCAGTGCTGCCGTGGTCATCGGGGATCTTCCTTCGCGGGAGTGGCGCGCCGTTCGGGGAAGACCCAGGCGCGGAAGAGCAGGAACCGCAGGACGGTGGCGGCGAGGTTGGCGGTGACCAGGACGGCCAGCTCGGTGCTGTGCCCCGGCTCGGTGCTGGCGGCCCCGAGGGCGGCGAGCGATCCGCTGGTCAGGGCCAGGCCGATGGCGAACACCACGAGCCCCTGGGCCTGGTGGCGCACGGCCCGGACCCGGCCCCGGACGCCGAAGGTGAGCCGGCGGTTGGCGGCGGTGTTGGCGATGGCGGAGAGCAGCAGCGCGGCGGCGTTGGCGAGCTGGGGGCCGGCGGCGGTCCGGGCGGCGGAGTAGAGGAGCAGGTAGAGCAGGGTGGACAGGACGCCGACCACGCAGAAGCCCAGGAGCTGGCGGGCCAGCCCGCGCGGGTCGTCTCCGAAGGGGCGGGCGAGCCGGTCCAGCGGGAGCGCGCCGACGGCCAGCGCCCGGCCGACCCGCCAGACGCCCTTGAGGTCCTCCGCGGCGGTCCGGGCGATGTGAACGGTGGAATCGGGGTCGTCGACCCAGTCCACCGGGACCTCGTGGATCCGCAGGCCGGCCCGCTCGGCGAGGACGAGCAGCTCGGTGTCGAAGAACCAGCCGGAATCCTCCACGAGCGGCAGCAGCCGGGTCGCGACCTCGCGGCGGATGGCCTTGAACCCGCACTGGGCGTCACTGAAGCGGGCGGACAGCGAGGAGCGCAGGAGCAGGTTGTAGGCGCGGGAGATGAACTCCCGCTTCGCTCCCCTGACCACCCGCGAGGAGCGGGCCAGGCGGGTGCCGATGGCGAGGTCGGAATGCCCGGAGATCAGCGGGGCGACCAGTGGCAGCAGGGCGTTGAGGTCGGTGGAGAGGTCCACGTCCATGTACGCGAGGACGGGCGCGTCCGAGTCCCCCCACACGGTGCGCAGGGCCCGGCCGCGGCCCTTCTGCTCCAGCCGGGTGCTGCGTACCCCGGCCACGGAGGCGACGAGGGCGGCCGCGACCTCGGGGGTGCGGTCGGTGCTCGCGTTGTCGGCGATGGTGATGCGGAAGGGGTACGGGAAGGTCCGCGTGAGGTGCTCGTGCAGCCTGCGCACGCAGGGACCGAGGTCCGTCTCCTCGTTGAAGACCGGGATCACCACGTCGAGGACGGCCTCGCCCGGTACGGGAGCGAGGGGTGCCCGTACCGGGAGCGCTCCGGGAGAGGTGTCGGTAGGCATGCCCCGACCCTCCCGGGCCGGGCTGTCACCGCTGTGTGGTGACCCTGTGGCCCGTCTGTGAGTGCGGCTGCGCGGCGGGGGTGGGGAGGCGGTCGGGAGTGGTGCCGGCCGGGAGTTCGACCGTGGTGCCGGTCTTGGGTTCGGTCGTGGTGCCGATCGCGGGTTCGGTCGTGGGGTCGGCCGGGGAGTCGGCGAGGGGGAGCAGGACCTCGAAGGAGGTGCGGCCGGCGGTGCTGCGGACGCCGACGTGGCCGCCGTGGGCCGAGACCACGGCCTGCACGATGGCCAGGCCGAGGCCGGTGGAGCCCGCCGAGCGGGAGCGGGAGGCGTCGCCGCGGGCGAAGCGCTCGAAGACGTGGGGCAGCAGTGCCGACGGGATGCCGGGGCCGTCGTCCTCGATCCGGAGCCGGACGGCGGATGTTTCACGTGAAACATGCGCCGTGACGGTGGTGCCTGGCGGCGTGTGCGTACGGGCGTTGGCCAGCAGGTTCACCAGTACCTGCTGGATCCGGGCCGGGTCGGCGTGAACGCGTGCCGGCTCGTCGGGGAGCTCCAGGCGCCAGTGGTGGTCGTGGCCGGCGGCACGGGCATCGCTGACGGCGTCCACGACGAGCGGGGCCAGATCGGTGTCACAGGTGGACAGCGGGCGGCCCGCGTCGAGCCGGGCCAGCAGCAGCAGGTCCTCCACCAGCCCGGTCATCCGGGTGGCTTCGGACTCGATACGTCCCAGGGCGTGCCGGGTGTCGGGGCCCGGCTCCTCGCGGCCCCGGCGGGTCAGTTCGGCGTAGCCGCGGATCGAGGCCAGCGGGGTGCGCAGCTCGTGGCTGGCGTCGGCGACGAACTGGCGGACCCGGGTCTCGCTCTGCTGGCGTGCGGTCAGGGCCGAGGAGACGTGGCCCAGCATCCGGTTGAGGGCGGCACCGACCTGCCCGACCTCTGTGCGGGGGTCGGCCTCGGCGTCGGGGACCCGCTCGTGGAGGTCGGGCTCGCCGCTGTGCAGGGGAAGTTCGGAGACCCGGGTGGCGGTGGCGGCGACCCGGCGCAGCGGGCGCAGGGCGACGCCGACCAGGGCCTGTCCAGCGAGGGAGGCCGCGATCAGCCCGGCGAGGGTGACGAAGACCTCCACCGCGATCAGGGTGTGCACGGTGGAGTCGACCTCGGTGAGCGGGAAGCCGAGGACGATGCTGCCGTCGGGCGCGGTCAGCGACCGGTATCCGCCGAGGCCGGGCAGGTGCAGCTCGACCGGGTCGCCGGGGGAGCCACCGGCTGCCTTGCGGGCGGCCCCGGCGAGGGCGGAGGCCTGCTCCGCGGTGAGGGGCGGATGGTCGCCGGGAACGGATCCGCCGCCGCCGGCGCCGGCCGTTCCGGCACTGCGCTGGCTGCGGACGCTGTCGACCGTTCTGCCCGCCGCGTCGAGGCGGACCCCGGCGGCGCCCAACGGGGATCCGGGCGCCAGGACGATGCCGAGGTTGCTCTCCCGGGTCATCTTGCCCACGTTGGGACGGCTGGCCATCTCGACGGAGACGCGCAGCTGCTCGTCGACCTTGTCGACCAGGTACGAGCGCAGGGCGACGGTGGTGACGGTGCTGATGGCCGCGCCCACGACGGCGATGAGGGCCACCGCCGATACGACGAGCCGGGTCCGCAGCGACCAGGGCCGCCGGTTCCGGCTGGGGCGGCGGGGGCCGCCGGGACGCGCGGGGCGGCCCGGCCGACGGGGGCGGCGGGAGCCCGCGGGTCCTCGTACGTCCTGCGGTTCGGCGGCCTCGCTCGCACGACGGGACGGCCGGTGCGGGCGGGCCGCCACTACTCGGCCGGCTTGATCAGGTAGCCGGCGCCGCGCCGAGTGTGGATCATCGGCGGGCGGCCGGTACCGCTCTCCAGCTTGCGCCGCAGGTAGGAGATGTACAGCTCGACGACGTTGGCCTGGCCGCCGAAGTCGTACGACCACACGCGGTCCAGGATCTGCGCCTTGCTCAGCACCCGGCGCGGGTTGCGCATCAGGTAGCGCAGCAGCTCGAACTCGGTCGCGGTCAGGTGGACCTCCTGGCCGTCCCGGGTCACCTCGTGGCTGTCCTCGTCGAGCCGCAGGTCGCCGACTTCCAGCACCGACCCGCCGCGCGCGGCCTGCGCCGCACCGGAGCGCCGGACCAGGCCGCGCAGCCGGGCGACGACCTCCTCCAGGCTGAAGGGCTTGGTGACGTAGTCGTCGCCGCCGGCCGTCAGGCCCGCGATGCGGTCCTCGACCGAGTCCTTCGCGGTCAGGAACAGCACCGGCACGTGCGGGAGCTCCCGGCGCAGGCGGCCGAGGACGGCCAGCCCGTCCATGTCGGGGAGCATGATGTCGAGGAGGACGACATCGGGCCGGAACTCACGGGCCGCGCGCACCGCACCCGCCCCGTCGCCCGCGCTGCGGACCTCGCAGCCCTCGTAGCGCAGGGCCATCGAGAGCAGCTCGGAGAGGGCGGCCTCGTCGTCCACGACGAGTACCCGGCAGGGGCTGCCGTCGGGCCGGACGAGGGCCGTGTGGTTGCTGGCGGACGTGGACGCGTGGGAAGTGGTCGTCGCAGTCATGCGTACACGCTGGCCGCCGCCCGTGAGAGCGATCTTGCCTGAACCTGTGAATTCCCTGAGAAACCCCGCCCGCCCCTCAGGCCAGCCGGAACAGCCGGGCTCCGTTGTCGTGGCAGACGGCTCGCAGCCAGTCGTCGCCGAGGCCGAGCCGTTCCAGGGCCTCGAGCTGGTGCTCGTAGGGGTAGGGGATGTTCGGGAAATCGGTGCCCAGCAGGATCCGGTCGCCGAGGTCGACGAGCCGGCCGCGGTCCTGCGGCGGGAAGCCGCTGAACTGCTCGGAGAAGTCGGTGAAGGCCATGGTGGTGTCGAGGCGGACCTCGGAGTACCGGTCGGCGAGGTCGAGGAAGTCGGCGTACTCCGGCATCCCCATGTGCGCGACGATCAGCGGCAGCCGCGGGTGGCGGGCCAGCAGCCGGGCGATCGGCTCGGGTCCGGTGTGCTTCCCCGCGACGGGACCCGAACCGCAGTGCACGACCGTCGGGATCCCGGCCTCGGCGAGCAGCCCCCAGACCGGGTCGAGCCGGTCGTCGGTGGGGTCGTAGCCGCCCACCTGGAGGTGTGCCTTGAAGACCCGGGCCCCCGCCTCGACGGCCTGGCGGGCGTAGTCCCCCGCCCCGTCCTCCGGGAAGAAGGTCGCGGTGTGCAGGCAGTCGGGGGTGCGGGCGGCGAAGTCCGCGGACCAGGAGTTGAGCCAGGCCGCCATGGCCGGCTTGTGCGGGTAGAGCATGGCGGTGAAGGCCCGGACCCCGAACTCCCGCAGCAGTGCCACCCGCTGCTCCTCCTCGTGCCGATAGGTGATGGGCCACTCGACGCCGGTCAGCGGGCCTACCGCGTCGAAGTAGTCCCACACCTTGTCCAGGACCCGCTCGGGCATGAAGTGGGTGTGTACGTCGACCAGCCCGGGCACCCCGAGCCGTTCCCGGAAGGCCCGGACGGCCTCAGCCGTCGTCGCGGACAAAGCCGTGGCTCCGCTCGACCGTCGCGATATGCAGCGTGTAGCTCTCGTACCAGTCGGCGCGGCCCTGCTTCATCGCCGCCTGGTGCTCCATGTCCTTGCGCCAGAGCGCGAGGGACTCGTGGTCGCGGAAGTAGGCGACGGTGATTCCGAGTCCGCCGGGGGTGCGCGCGGACTCGTAGCCGAGGAAGCCCGGATTGGCGCCCACGAGCTCGCTCATCCGGTCGAGCGTCTCGGGATATCCGCTGTCCTCGACGGTCCGGACACTGGTGAAAACACTGATCACATAAGGCGGTTCGAAGGCCTGTACGGGCTGGATGGTCATGCCCACCACCCTCTGCGGCCCGGGCCAGGCATGTCCACCGGAAATCGGCACGGGAAGCCAAAGGGATCCAAGTTTTGACCTTGCACCCCTGCTCGCCATCGGCGAGCCCGTCGGATCGCGCCGGGCCGGATCAGAACAGCCCGTCCTGCGCGGCGGGCTCCCGCACGGCGGTCGGGATCCCGGCCACGGGCACATCGGTGGCGCTGCCCTCTCCGGGCGCCACCAGCTCCCACCCCGCGAGCAGCCGGGTGTCCACCACCAGCCCGTCGGCGAAGTGCAGATCGGGCCCTGCCGCGCCGACGAGCCGCCCGGCCACGGTCCCGCCGGGCGCCATCTCGGTGATCATCCGGGCGGGGGCGGGCAGCGCGTCCAGCCCGAACGCCCCGGCGTGGTCGGTCACCTCGCACTCCAGCCTCTCCAGCGACTCCGGCCACCCGTCCAGCGCGGCCGCCCGTGCGTGCAGGGCGGCGACCTCCGCCGCCCGCTCGGGCCCCGGCGGCAACTCTCCCCGCACGGACCGCTTGCGGACATAGGCGATCCGGTCGGGCACTCCGAGCGCGGCCCGCAGCAGTTCCTCGGTGCGACGGGCGGCCATCAGCGGCCCGCGCCCCAGCCAGGCCCAGGCCACCGCCCCTTGTTCCAGGAGCCGGGCGGTCCCGCGCTCCTCGGCGGTGATGCCGACCTTGACGAGCCCGGCCCCGAACCAGGCGAGGTACACCCGGTAGGTACGCGGATCTCCGGCGTTGGTATCGGCCGCCACCGAGAAGGAACGGTCCAGGCCGGCGCACTCGGGGCACTGGGCGTTCCCCGTCCGGCCGGGCACGGTCCGCTCCGTCGGGCACGGCGTCCGCCGCCCGGCCCGCCGCACGCCGAGGCAGTGGCGCTCTCCCCGGGCGGCGAAGGCGAGCGGCTGCCCGTACTGGAGGAGGCTGGTGCGCTCTCCCCCACCCGGTCCCCGCCCGTACCAGCCGATGGCGGGCCTGCCGTCAACCCACCGGAGCCCGGTGCACCACCAGGTCACAGAGGGAGCGGTCGCTCGAAGAAGGTCTCCAGGACGACGGTGGCCTGCGTCCCGCTGACACCGTCGATGGCGTAGAGCCGGCGCAGGACGTCCTGCAGCTGCTCGGTGGTGGCCGTGCGGACCTTGACCATGACGGAGGCGCTACCGGCGATGATGTGCGCCTCCTGGATCTCCGCGATGTCCTCGAAGGCGGCCCGCGAGTCGCCCATCCAGGCCGTGGAGTCGACCATGACGTAGGCCAGTACCCCGCTGCCGACGGCCGCCGGATCCACCTCGACCGTCGTGCGCCGGATGACCCCCCGCTCGCGCAGCTTGCGTACGCGCTCGTGGGTGGCGCCCGCGGAGAGCCCGACGGAAGCCGCCAGCGCCGCATACGGCTGGCCCGCGTCCTCCTGAAGGCGCTGGATCAGCGCCCGGTCGATGTCGTCCACCGAACTTCCTCCCACGTCCCTGCAAAGCCTCGCGGAGACGGTACCTGATCCTGAAATGGCGCCCCGAGACCGAACGGCATTCGGGTCGACCTCCCGGGCCGGCTACCGGGCGACGAACTGCGTCAGGATCGCCTGGACCTCGTAGATGTCGACGCCCTTGGTGAAGGTCTTCGCTATCGGCGCCGAGCTCCCGGAGAGCCATATCTTCAGCTCCGCGTCCAGATCGAAGTGGCCGGCGGTCTCCACCGAGAAGTGCGTGATGCTCCGGTACGGAATCGAGTGGTACTCCACCTTCTTCCCCGTGAGCCCCTGCTTGTCGATGAGCACGAGCCGCCGGTCGGTGAACAGGATCGTGTCGCGGATCAGCAGATACGCGGCGTGCACCTGCTCCCCCTGCCCCAGCAGCCGTGCGTACTCGCGGTGCGCCGACGCCGGATCCACGGCGTGCGCATTCCCGAAAAGTCCCATGTGAGTTCCCCCTGCTTTCCCGGCGAGCCGGTCCCGGGAGGGTCGGCCCCTCGCGAGTCGATCTCCAAGAAACCGTATCCGGGCCCTCCGTCACCCGGCGTCCCCCGCCAGAGCCATCTCTCCCCGTAGTCCCCCGGAGCCAGGCCTCATCACTGAGGAGTACAGGGAGGACACAGATGACCGGACAGGACCCACAGGACGCAGGGGCGAGAGGAAAGAGGAGAAGGACAACGCAAGAGGCCCCCCGGTGAACCGGGGGGCCTCTTGGGCTGTGCACTCGGCAGGATTCGAACCTGCAACCTTCTGATCCGTAGGCGCGTGCCCTCATGCGAACTTACGGCTGGACCACCGCAGCATCCTCAGTCGTGCACGTCCCAACGTGGCCGCTCGGCCGTGCCTGTACGCCGGTGTGCACGCACGTTGATGTCATCGACTGATGTCAGCGGCACCAGCGGCTGGGCGCATGAATGCCGACGAGAGTCAGGGCTTTGAGCCTCGGTCTCCCGGCGCCTCGGCCCTCAGGACACCCTTGGCCCAAGTCGAGTAGAGGCTTGAGAGCCCTACGGTCACGGTGATCACGACGTCAGGTCGAACGTCCACGGCGACCAGGCCGAGACCGACACCCACCACCGAAGCGCAGGCAATCAGGTCGATCCACTGCATAGGCGAACGCATGGCGCAGTACCTTTCTGTATGCCGCCGTAGTGCGGTGCGTTCACATTGAGCCGTGACCGAAGTGTTGCGACAGGCGCAACGGTGTTGCCAGGGCTTTGGCAACGAAGACGAAGGGTCATCAAGGTGGGGGAGCTACTACCGCTTACGGGAGAAATATCTCCCGAGGCACACAAACTATGCACAGCGATGCGCGAGCTATTCACTCGCCTGCACGTTTCCGTGCGCCGCTATTCTGCTCGCCGGAACCGGGACGCCGGATCGGTCTCTCGATATCTCAATGGAACCCGAGTTCCACCATGGGATTTCGTCGCGGCCCTGCTCGCCGACACCACCGAGGAACTCGGAACTAGCCCCACACCTGAAGCCATTTTCGTATTGAAGAGTCTTCACCAAAGCGCACTGAAGTCCAGCAACTCACCAAGCCATGCGGTACAAATCCTACAAGACCAATTGGCCGAAGCCGATCGAGACTCACGCACCGCCGCCCTGGAACGTCAGGTGATTACCGAAGCCCTTCAGGAACGCCATCGCCGCATTGCCGACCTACAACTACAACTCAGCCAGGCGGAGGTACGCAGAAGTCAGCAAGTCATAGAGCTGTCAGGAGAGTTGGAAATCCACTCTTCAAGATTCACCACCCTCAAGACTGAGCGTGATCGCCTAAGACTCACCGTGAAGCAACTACAAGACCAGCTTGAGGCAGCAAGAACCCGCCACGCTGCAGCTGAGCAGCGGTGTGAGCTACTCGAACGTCAACTCGCAGCCATCGAGGCACAGCCGGCCGCCACGGAATCGACGCCCAGGACACCCTCAGAGATTCTCCTTGTCGACAGCAGTAAGGAAAACCTCCTGGCCTTGGAGGCAATACTTTCCCCCCTCGATCAGAAACTAATTTCCGCCACATCTGGTGAGAAAGCGCTCCGAACGCTCGACGCCATTACAGACGTAGCGCTCATCATCCTTTCGGCAGAAATGGACGGGATGAGCGCATTTGAGCTAGCGAAATCCATCAAAAGAAGGCCGAGCACCCGGGACATCCCGCTTATTTTCCTCAGCTCGTCTGGGCCCGACCCGCACCTCAGCTTTCGAGGTTACGCCGGAGGGGCAGTTGATTTCATCGTAAAACCATTTGACCCCTGGTCCTTGCGCGCCAAGGTGGCGGTTTTCATTGACCTCTACAATAGAACACGCACACCGAGCGAGACACCTCGCATTCTCCGCAAGAGGTCGGATGCGGAGTAGCCGAAAATCGAATTACACGCGCCAGTCAGGCACTACACAGAAGGCCACGGCGGCATCGTCCCCAGCCTTGTACCTAGGCCACCGCCGCCCGTGCGGGTCGGTGGCCTCCACCTTCCGGACAGTGTCGATCAGTGACGCCGGGCCGTGCGTGTGGAGTTCATCGAAGACAGCCGCCCACGTGGCCATCTGGTACTCGGTGACAAGGCGGGAGGCTCCATCCGATAGGACTGCGGCCGCACGGACCTCATTCGCCGGCGTACTCCCCGTCAGGGCGTGATATGCGGCATCCGGATGGGCGGAAGCGACCCAGTAGCCCTCGGACGTGTTCCTGATCGAACGCTGCGCGGCCACGAGTCTGGCCACGCTCGCGCTGTGCTCCGGCGTTCCGGTCTCGTACCGCTCCGTCTCGGCCCGCTGCTCCGCACAGACCTCGTCAACGCGGAGATCCGTGAGCACGATGACGTCGTCTTGCCCCTGAAGCACGATCGGCGAATCGGCGAGAACGAGGTGGTCGAAACGATCCTCCTGCTCACGGAGGAGTGCCACGGTGGCAGATGGCGTTCCGGGATTCCTCAGGTCACATGTCGGGTGCAGGGCCGCGACTTGTTCCAGCGCCACAGCCAGTCCCTCCGAGAGGGACTTGTCCGCCACCGTGAGCGCTGCGACAAGGTGCCCCCCAAGCTGCGCCACGTACCACGGGACACCGTGCCGACAGCCGGTATCCAAGCCCGCAGTGCTTAGTCCATCCAGCACCACGGCCAGGGAAGACGTGGCGCCAACCCAATCCTCGTTCGGAGCCGGGCTTCCAGCCTGAGTTGCAACGCTCACGTACATGTCACGCCTCGTGTCGGTAGATCGGGGTGACCCTCTTGCTTTCCAGGACTTCCAGCGTCTTGGGGTCGTACCGGCAGGAGATCAGCGTCGAGAAGCGGCGAGTGCGCACCTCGCGATAGAGCTCCGGCAAGTTGTTCTCCAGCCAGTGGACGACACCGTTTGCACCGATGGCGTGGATCCCCGCCGCGTACAGGAACGTCCCTCGCCCGTCGAGACGAGGGAGCCGAGCCAGGTACCCGAAGTCCCCTGCGGTGCCGTCCTCGTCCATTGGGGACCTGAAACGCTCCTCAGTTTTCAGGTCCACCAAGTGCCAAGCGTGGTCCTTCTCGAAGCGCAGGTAGTCGTCACCTTCGAGCACCTGCGCAACGATCGGCGAAAGGCGCGGACCGCAGACCACCACGTGATTGTCGCGGTTCAGGTTCACCATGCCGCTAGGCGGAATCACCTCGTACTGAGCATCCAGCTTGAGCGTCGCGAGCAGCTTCCGGATCCGGTCGAAGTTGCCCAGGTCTTCCCTCGCGACTACCTCGCCGGGATTCTCGGAGGGGGACTTGCCCGCCTCATACTTCCCGCCGAGCGAGATCGTCACGAGGTCGGTGCCGAAGAAGGCGCGCTCCGGGGGCGGCCCCTGGGAGGCGAGCTGTCCGACCCGGCCACGGCTGACGCCCAGCAGGGCGGCGATCTCCGACTGAGACATGCCGGCCGCAGACGCTTCCTCAATGGCCTCCCGCCGGATCCGGGAGAGCTCGGTTACTCGCCCTTGGTAGTCCGTCATCAGGTCGCTCGCAGCCTTGGCCCGGTCGACAGGGGCCGCGACCTCGGCCACTCGCTGCATCTCCGCGTGCATTCACAGCCTCCGCGCTTAGGGGGTCTAGCAACCATACCGCGAGGGGGGCTTGACGGCTACGCCGGAACTGCCTACCTTGGCTATCAGGTCGGCGCATAGACCCCCTAGGCAAGAAAAAGCGTGGGGGCCTAGCAGTCTTTTGACCTGCACTTATGCATGACAAGGGGCCCGGGGCAGAGCGGGCCGAGGATGGCGGACAGCCGCTTGCGGCCCTGGTCAGTCCGTACGGCAGACCGAAAGGTCTGGTCTCTGCCTAGAGCGGGGCCCTAGCGAGCTGTTCCTTGAACCGGCAGCCGCGTCCCCGAAAGAGACCGCACAGCGCGTACCGCTCCACCCCCCAGACGAAGTGCAGCCCCCGGCGCGGGAACGCCAGGGGCTGCTGTTCGGGCCCGTTCCTCTCTCGAAGGAGCAAGACCCATGAAGTCCATCGCTGCATTTCAGAACCTCGTTACCCCGTGGTCCGACGGCCTGGAGCCGACGGACGCGGAGCTGAACGCGATCGAGCAGGAGATGCCGCTGATCCTGGCGGAACGCGACCTGCTCGACGCGCAGATCATGACGCTGGACCGGACGCCCACCGAGGTGGACGAACAGCGGCTCCGCCGGGCGTGCCGGCGGGTGCTGGCGGAGCGGACCGCGCTGGAGAACCGGGCCGCGCACCTCCCCTCCTCTGGTGACGCGGCATGAACCGCAAGGCCAAGACTGCACTCGTCCTCGCGCTGGTCGTCGTAGTCGCCATGGCCTTCCGGGTCTCCTGGAACGCGCTGCGGGACGTGGCCAGGGCGATCGGCGCGGACGGCACGGCGGCGACGCTGTACCCGTTCGTGGTCGACGGCCTGATGGCCCTCGCGCTCGTCGCCGCGCTCGTGCTGACCGACGAGGCCCGACGGTTCGCCCTGCGGGTGCTGGCTGCGTACACGCTCGCGTCGCTGGTCCTGAACTACGTCCACGGGCTGCTGCCCGAGCTGCACGCCGAGTCGATCGACTGGACTCGACTGGCCGACTGGGACCCCGCGAACTGGGCGCTCGTCCTGCTGGCGACGTCGCTCCCGGTCGGGTCGATCTACTTCGGCTCCGACCTCGTCGCCAAAGTCCTCCATCACAAGCCCCCGATCGAACCGGCCACTCAGGAATCGACCCAGACCACCGTAAATCGGTCCACCCCTGAGCAGGGCGAACCCACGGTCGAGCTGCCGGAGCCGAAGCGGGAGGTGGACTCTTCCACCCCCGTCCCGATCGAGGCGATCGAGGCGCCCGCACTGTTCGTCGCGGCTGTCGAGTCGCCGCGTCCTCGTCGGGCGACCGGTCGAGTCCCGGCGGCTGCCCGATCGACCCGCCCAGTCCGTACGGATGCCGAGCTTCTCGGTGAAGCGCGGAGCCTGACGGAGTCGTGGCCGATCGAGAAGCTGACCGGCGAAGGGATCCGCAAGGCTCTGCGGACCTCCCCGGCTAAGGCCCGGGTCGTGCGGGAGGCCTTGAAGGCGGAGCGCGAGCGGGACACGGCTGCGGCGGTGGCCGGATGAGCCTGTCGTTCGCCGACTGCCACGACCCGATGGGAAGAGTCCACGGCCTGCCCACCTTCCCGTGGCGCCTGGCCCCGGACGGTCTCGCCACCCGCCGCCAGTTACGGGCCCTCGGCCTGCGTCCCGGCGGTCAGGACATCGCCGGTCAGGTCCTGCGCCCCCGCTTCCGGCGCGGCCCGCTGATCGCGTTCCTGTACCGCGTCGACCGGGCCAAGCCCGTCCGCCCGATGACCCCGGCCAAGACCGCCGCGCTGGCGAAGGCCAACACCGCCCGCCGCACCTGCCCCGAATGCAACTGCGACGCCGGATACGTCATACCGGCCTCGCTCGGCATGTGCGTTCCCTGCGCCTACCCCGAAGGGGGCTGACCGTGAACCACCTGCCCGAACTCCCCGCACACGCCACCGTCGTCCAGCTACCGGACGGCACCCACGTCTACGCCGACCCCAACACACTGCCCGCCGCGTACGCCGGGCCGCAGGTCGTGCACCAGCACATCCACCAGGCCCCGCCCGACCGCACCGTCCAGCGCATCGCGCTCGGCTCCGGCATCGGCGCCGGGGCGGTCGCGGCCGGCGTGTACTTCGGCCCGCTCCTGATCGCCGCATTGACCGCGATCGCCGCGAACATCGCCTTCCTCACCTTCCTCGCGCTGGTCCTCGGCTGGGCCGTCCACACCGTCGTGAAGTCGATCGGCAGCCCGAGCGGGACGCAGGCCGTGAAGAACGTGCGCAAGGCCCGACGATCCCGTGGGAGGGGCGCATGAAGATCAGGGGATACAAGCTGGCCCGTCGACACGCGCCGGTCCTCGCGCAGGTCGAAGCGTCGGCCGAGCAGGCCGCCACGCTCGTCAGGGAGCAGATGCGGGAGCGTCTGGGCACCTTGGAGATCGTGGTCACGGACCGCGCAGGCATGGAGGACACCGTCCAGCGGGCCCACGAGGACCTGTTGGGAGGGCGCAGCCTGGAGCGCCACTACCGCTACGCCGATGCCGTGTGCGGCTGCACGACGATCGGCCCGAACGGGGTCCTGATCGTCATCAACGCCAAGGCATGCGGGACCGATCGCCGGGAGACGGCCATCACCCTCGTGCACGAGCTGGTCCATGGAGTCCAGTACTCCCGGGCCAAGGCGACGGGTGACGCGGTGCGCGCGCTGCACAACAACTACCGGATCACGGCTCTGTCCAACCGGGATGCCCAACGCATGAACCGGCAGGTCGACGCGGATGAGCGCGAGGCCAAGCGCCTGGAATGGCTCGCCCGGAAGATCCGCTAGCTGTCGGCTGCCCGATCCACCCACCACGTGTGGGTGGTGAGGGGAGCCGGACAGACCGGCTCCGGAAGGAGTCCCGTGATGGCGCAGGACCCGAAGTACACCGCCGGTGAGATCGCCAAGATGGCGTGGCTGACCGCCCGGATGGCCAAGCGCGGTATCGCTTCTCAGACCGTCTACCAGGGCGACCTGGAGCGGAAGTTCGAGCGGATCGTCGACGGCGCCCGCGAACGCGAAGCCCAGCACGCCGCCGACGTGGCAGAGGCCGAGAAGGCCGCCCGCAAGGCCCGCGCCAAGAACCTCAAGACGAAGTAGCTGTGCCCCGGGGCGGCCGCCCCTCTCGCCAAAGAACGTCGGCCGCCCCGGACCCCACCCACCCTGAGCCAGTCAGTGAGAGCAGGAGCTTTCAGCATGACCGACAACGTCGTCCCCCTGTTCAAACACCCCTCGACCCCGACCGACACCGTTACCGCGGCTTCCCCCACACCCGCCCCGGCCGCCGCCGGCACGGTCCGGCCGGTGCGGGTGTGGAAGCGCACCGCATCCGGCGTGCGTACGGCCGTCACCAGCGAGCAGGCCCGCACCGCCGCACGGCTGGTCGCCCGGCACGGCATGTACGTCATCGGTGGCACCCGGATCACGGCGAAGCGGACGTGGGACGGGCGGACCGCGTCCCGGTACGAGCGGATGATCCGAGCCGCCGAAGCGGGCGGGAACTTCGAGGAAGCCAAGGAGTGGGAGGACCGGCTGCAGCGCTTCCGCTCCGGCCGCCACCACCGCCGCATGGACCTCCTCCGCTCCGCCCCCGACCTCGCCAAAAGCGCGGCCGTCGGCACCGGCCTCACCGTCGGTGGCCTGCTCCTGCTCGGGATCGTGCTGGCCATAGCCAACAAGGACATCTCGTGGCTGTTCGCCCCGATCGGCGCGGTCATCGAAGCGATCCGCATGATCGTGGTCGTGGCCACCGTCGTGTGGGGCCCCGCGCTTACGGTCGGCCCGTGGCTGGCCTTACTGGCCCTGTGGGGCGTCGGCCGCCGACAGCAGACCGCACCGCAGTGGACGCTCCCCGCCCAGCAACGTGACGACGCCGGAGCGCCCATCACCCCGTCCATCGTCGTCACCGCCCTGCGCGACCTCGGGATCGCCCCGCTGCGGGGCGCCATCAAGGACATGGGGGATGCCGGCGCCGCGATGCTCGGCCCCATCCGCATCGCCGGATGCGGCGTCGAAGTCGACGTCACCCTCCCCTCCGGCGTCTCCACCGCCGAAGTCCAGGGACGGCGCCGCAAGCTCGCCGAGAACCTCGCCCGCCACGAACACGAGGTCTTCATCACCATCCCCGTGGCCGCCCGCACCGTGCGGCTGTGGATCGCCGACTCCGGCGCCCTCGACCAGCCGATCGGCCCCTCCCCGCTGACCACCGACGTGGTCACCGCGAACTACAAGACCGGCAAGGCCCCCTGGGGCCAGGACCTGCGCGGCGACGCGGCGGCCATGAGCCTGTACCAGCGCATGGTCCTGATCACGGGCCTGTCGAACCAGGGCAAGACCGCTGCCCTGCGCGCCCTGGCCCTGTGGCTCGCGAAGGACAAGGCGGTCGAGTTCCGGATCGCCGACCTCAAGGGCGTAGGCGACTGGGCCATGTTCGACGGCCTGGCCACGACCCTGATCCAGGGCCCCACCGACGGCCACGTCGTGCAGGCGACCGAGATGGTCGAGGGCCTGGTCGCGGAGATGGAGCGCCGGATCCAGGCCCCGCCCGGAACTGTTTTCGACCCGCTTGTCGGCATCGTCGACGAAGCGCAGGTCGCGTTCATGTGCCCGACCGTCGGGGACGACAAGCGCCCCTACGGCGGGTCGAAGGCCACCTCCCGGTACTTCATGGCCGTCCGGAAGATCCACAACCAGGGCCGCGCCGTGGACGTGCTCCTGTGGGAAGGCACGCAGGACCCCACCGACCAGAACCTCCCCAAGCTCGTCCGCGAAGGCGCACACACCCGCATCTCCCTCGTGCTCGGAACTGAATCCCAGGCCCGCATGGCACTGGGAGACAAGGCCATCGACGGCGGGGCCGCCCCGCACCTGCTCCGCCAGGGCCTCGACAAGGGCACCGTCGTCGCCGCCTCCGACGGCATCGCCATCCCCGCCGGGCAGGCATCCATCACCGTCCGCACCCACTACATCGACACCGAGCAGGCCATCGAGATCGCCGACCAGGCCAAGGCCCTGCGCAACGGAGTCACCACCACGCACACCACCGACCACGGGCCGGCCATCGACCCGCTCGCGGACATCCTGTCCGTGCTCGGCTCCGAGCCGCGCGTCCTCACGCAGGACGTCCTCAAGCGCCTCGCCACGCTGAACGAGAAGGCGTACGGCGGCTGGACGTTCATCAACCTCAAGCGCGTCCTCGACGGCACCCCTGCCGCCCCCTACAAGTCCGACGGCCGCATGGTCATCGGCCGCGACCGCGTCGCCCGTGTCCTCGCCAACCGCCCCGAGACCGGTTCCGCTTCTGCCGCTGAGTAGAGGGAGCCGACCGTCTCACGGTCAGGGAGGCAGGGAGAACTCCCTGACACCCTCCCTGCCCCTCCTCCCTGGCCCTGACCTGCGTAAATCATCTGCCAGGGAGGCAGGGAGGCGCCGCAGGTCAGACCCCCGAAACCCCCTCCAGCGGCCTCCCGGCAGGGGGTGCCCAAGCCTCCCTGCCCGCTCGGCAGCGGGGATTCCGCTTCACCCGTCCGAACATGCCGAGAGCGGCCCCCCACTCACGCCAATGAAGCGGGGCCGCTCTCGTCCAGAACGCAAGAACTGGAGAGACCAGCATGACCCACACCACCCACATCCCGCGAGAGCACCAGCCCCGCTTACTGGACGCGTACTGCTGCCAGGGCGGCGCCGGCATGGGCTACCACCACGCCGGGTTCCAGGTAACCGGCGTCGACAAGGACGCCCAGCCCCGCTACCCCCTCGGCTTCCACCAGTCCGACGCCATCGACTTCATCCACAAGTTCGGCGCCGGCTTCGGCTTCATCCACGCCTCCCCGCCCTGCCAGCACGACACCGACTGCCAGCGCATCCAGGGCAACACCCACCCCGACCTCATCGCCCCCACCCGCGAAGCCCTCAACGCGACGGGCCGCCCGTGGGTCATGGAGAACGTCCGGGGCGCCGCCCACAAGCTCCACCAGCCCGTAATGCTCTGCGGGGCCATGTTCGGGCTTCAGACGTACCGGCACCGGTACTTCGAGACCGGCGGCGGCTTCACCCTCACCCCGCCCCCTCACCCCGCCCACACCGCGCCGCAGGCCAAGATGGGCCGCCCCATCCCCGACGGCTGGTTCGGACAGTTCGTCGGGAACTTCTCCGGCGTCCCCCACGCCCGCCGCGTCATGGACGTCCCGTGGATGAACCGCGACGGGATCCGCGAGTGCATCCCCCCGGCCTACGCCGAGCACATCGGCCGCCAGGCCCTTGCCCAGCTCAGCATCGGGGCGGTGGCCGCATGAGGACCGCGACCGGGCACCTGCGGACCGCGCTCTGGCTCACGGAACTGGGCCTGCCCGTACTGCCGCTGAGGGAGGGCAAGCTCCCCTTCGGGAACTGTCCCGCCTGCACCAGCAGCAAGACCACCGGACCGTGCCAGTGCGGCGATCGCCCGCACATGAAGTTCGCCGGGCCCTGCCAGTGCCCGGCCCCCTGCCACGGCTGGGCCGCCGCCACCACCAACCCCGACGTCCTCACCGGACCTGCCTGGGCTCCGGCCTGGCGCCAGGCCGGAGGAGTCGCCTACCACCCCGGCGGGGCCCGCCTCACCGTGGTGGACCTCGACAACGCCGACGCGGTCGCATGGGCCCGCCAGACCCTGCCCGCCACCAAGGTGGTGCCCACCTCGCGCGGGGAGCACTGGATCTACCAGGGCGCCATGCAGTCCGCGAACAAGGTGCGACCCGGCGTCGACGTCAAGTCCCTCATGTCCTACGCCGTGTGGCGCGGCACCGGCACCGGCCCGATCACCGCCCTGCCGGACGTCGTCCGGACGCTGGTCGTGAGGGAAGAGTCCACCCGGCCCCTTCGCGGGGAGGTGGACTCTTCGTCTCCGGCCCACGCCGTGTGGGACCGGTCGGTTGCCACCGGCTGCCGCCACACCGACACCTTCGTCCAGACCGGCCTTACCCGGGGTCTGGCCAGGGTCGCCGCCTGCCTTGAGCAGGGCGCCGGCAGTACCGCCTACGGGGTCGCCCGGTTCCTCGCCAACCAGCACACCGCGTGCCCGGGGCCGTGCGGACTGGAGACCCTCGGGCGCCAGATCATCGACGCGGCCGTCGACGTCGGGGTGCCCGAGGCGTACGCCGAACGCGCAGTCACGCGCGGCCTTGCTGCTGTGGCGGTGAGGGCAGCGTGACCACCGGCCCCAGCTCCGCCGAACCGGCCCGCGCCACGGACGGCATTGGTGCGCGGAAGGTCGTCGCCGAAGGCGTCCTTCCCGTCCCTCGTCCTGACCCCGGCTGGGACGACGGGCGCCGCCCCGTCGCCTGGCTCCGCATCACCGCCCCCGGACGCGGCGTGACCCCGTCGGTCCGGTCCTGGTGCGCGTGCGGGCGGGACCTGTTCGCCGCCGGCCAGCGGCGCGCGCTCGCCCTGATCGCCGACCACGAACAGCACCGCACCCTCTGCCCCCACATCACCCCCACCCAGGAAGGGAGGAAGGCCGCATGAGCCTCGCCGAGGAGCTGCCCGCTCCGTCCAACCCGATGGCCGTCGCACGCCGGATCCTGCCCGGCTGGCAGGACGAGCAGGAACGTCTGCTGTGCAGGCGGTGGCGGGGAGCGTGGATGCGCTGGACGGGCACCTGCTGGCGCGAGTTCGAAGAACAGCAGATGCGCGCCACTCTCTACAAGGAGCTGGAGCACGCGACCTACGTCGCGGGTCTGGACAAGGACGGTCTGCCCGAGGTCAAGGACTGGGCGCCCACCCGCACCAAGCTGAGCAACCTCCTGGACGCTCTCTCGGCCATCACGCTGCTGCCCTCGGAGGTAGATGCTCCCTCGTGGACCGATCGGGAAGAAGCCGCGGGTGACCGAAGCCCGATCGTGGCGTGCGAGAACGGGCTCCTGCGGATCCGGGACCGGGCGCTGCTGCCCCACACACCGGGGTTCTTCAACCTCGTGTCAGTGCCGTTCGCCTACGACGAGGACGCCACGGCCCCTGCCTGGCAGAAGTTCCTGAACCAGCTCTGGCCCGATGACCCCAGCGCCATCCAGGCCTTGCAGGAATGGTTCGGCTACGTCCTGTCCGGCCGCACCGACCAGCAAAAGATCCTGCTGATCAAGGGCCCCACCCGGTCCGGGAAGGGCACCATCACCCGGGTCCTGACCGAGTTCGTCGGCAAGAAGAACATCGCCGGACCCACCCTGGCCAGCCTCGGCACCAACTTCGGACTGTCCTCCCTCGTCGACAAACCCCTCGCGGTCATCTCCGACGCACGCCTGACCGGCAACGAGGGCGGTCAGGTCGTCGAACGACTTCTCACCATCTCCGGTGAGGACACCATCGACATCGACCGCAAGTACCGCGACCTGTGGACCGGGAAGCTGCCTACCCGGCTGATGATCCTCACCAACGAACTCCCCAGCTTCGGAGACTCCTCCGGCGTGATCGCCCGACGGTTCATCGTCCTCAACATGACCGTCTCCTGGCTCGGCAAGGAAGACACCACCCTCGACGAATCCCTCAAGCGCGAGATGCCCGGCATCCTCAACTGGGCCCTCGACGGCCTCGCCCGACTCCAGCAGACCAGCCGGATCACCCAACCCGCCTCCTCCCAGGACGCGGTCATGATCATGCAAGACACCGCCTCCCCCACCAGCGCCTTCGTACGCGAACGCTGCAACACCGGCCCTGCCTGCGAAGTACCCGTAGACGCCCTGTGGGCCGTCTGGCGCGAGTGGGCCGAAGACAACGGCGTACGCGCCGGAACCAAGCAGGTCTTCGGCCGCAACCTCCAATCCGTCGTCCCCCAGCTCACCACCACCAGGCCCCGTGACGGCGGGGTCCGCACCCGGACCTACACGGGGATTGCCCTGCGCCTCGCTTCGGACGCTCCGGAGTAGCGCCGCCTACATTCCGCCGGGTCGCGGACCATCGCGGACCACCCCGTCTGACCTGCGGATTCGTCCAACCCCGAAACGGGATCATCGCGGACCACGCCTGCGCGGCTGGTCCGCGATGGTCCGCTCATCCGCCCCGAAAAACCGCAGGTCAGATGGGGTGGTCCGCGATGGTCCGCGACCCACGGCATTGTGCCGCCAACTTCTCAGAGGGGCCGGACGGCCCGTCTCACACCACATGGAGCCCGCATTGAGCTTCACGCTGCCCGCGACCCATGAAGCCATCACCGTGCCCGAGGCCATGCACGCCCTTCGGCTCAGCCGCAGCAAGCTCTACGACCTGCTGCGCTCGGGCGCCTTGCCCAGCTACACCGAGGGCCGCGCACGGCGCATCCCCCTCGACTCCCTCCAGACCTACATCCACAACAAGCTTGAGGAGGCTGCCTGATGGCCAAGAGGCGCGCCAACGGGGAAGGCACCATCACGAAGCGCAAGGACGGCCGCTATCAGGCGGCTGCCTACGTCTACCGGCCGGACGGCACGCGAGTCCGGAAGTTCGTCTACGGCAAGACCCGCGAGGAGGTGAGCGACAAGCTCATTGAGCTGCAAGACAAGACACGCCAGGGCATCCCGGCCGCGACGTCGTCCATGGCCTTCGGGGAGTACCTGACGTACTGGCTCGCCGCCATCGCCCCGAACCGGCTCAAGCCCGCAACGCTCAACAGCTACGAGGGGCTCTCTCGCCTCTACATCCGTCCCGCCCTCGGCACGAAGCGACTCAACCGGCTGTCGCCCACCGACGTCCGCAGGTTCCTCGCCGACTTCAAGGCAGGGTGCCTCTGCTGCATGCGCGGCGCCGATGCCGCGCGCGCCAAGGAGGACCGAGCTTGCTGCGCGGTCGGGCGGTGCTGCGCGCGCCGGCCATCGGCTCGGACGGTCCAGTACGTGCACGCCGTGCTCCGCTCAGCGCTCCAGCAGGCCGTCCGTGAGGAACTCGTGGCGCGCAACGTCGCCCGGATCGTGGAGACCCCCACCGTGAAGCGAGAAGAAGTGCACCCCCTGGACCCGGCCGAAGTACGGATGCTCCTGAAGACCGCCCGGCCCCACCGCCTGTACGCGCTGTGGCTCCTTCTGATCTCGACCGGTCTGCGGCGCGGGGAGGTCCTGGGACTCACCTGGTCGGACGTCGACTTGGTCGGCGGACAGCTCAGGGTGCGGCGCAACCTCCAGCGAATCCGGCGAGAGCTGATCTTCGGGACCCCGAAGACGACGCGCTCCATCCGTACCGTCTCGCTTCCCAAGCGGTGCGTGGACGCGCTGCTCGCCCACCAGAAGCAGCAGGAGACGGCCCGGAAGGTGGCCGGCGAGAAATGGCAGCCGCTCGCCCACCAGCCGAGCGGGCTGATCTTCACGACGTCGACCGGCCGCGCCACCGACCCGCGCAGCCTGAATCGGATGCTCACGATCCTGTGCGGCAACGCCAAGGTCCGGCGGGTGCGCGTGCACGACCTGCGCCACACGTGCGCCTCACTGCTGCTCGCTCAGGGCGTGGACGCTCGCACGATCATGGAAACGCTGGGGCACAGCACGATCACGATGACACTGGACACCTACGCGCACGTTATGCAGACGACCCTGCGGGCCGCCGCCGACCGGATGGACGACGTGCTCGGCGTTGACGAATCCAGGGAGAGCGAGGGTGACGCTGAGGAGGAATCTCCGGCTGCCTAATCGGGCCGGCTCCACACGTTGATGTCACCCGTTGATGTCAGAAGCCCCCTGGAGAATCTCCAGGGGGCTTCTGATCAGCGTGCACTCGGCAGGATTCGAACCTGCAACCTTCTGATCCGTAGTCAGATGCTCTATCCGTTAAGCTACGAGTGCTTGGCTGGCCGGGGTTTTGCGCCCCGTTGGCCTTGCGAGAACAACAATACATGGACCTCGCCGGGACGCGAAATCCATTAGCCCCACCCGCGCTGACCTGCAAAAACAGCCCGGAAGAAGATCATCCGGATGGCCCCGTGGCACGGTCCGGCCAGACCGGAGCGAGGCCCGCCGGGACCCCAAACGCACCGAAGCCCCGGTCCGCAAGGACCGGGGCTTCGTGAAGTGCGGAGGCGGAGGGATTTGAACCCTCGATGGGGGGTAAGCCCCAAACCGCATTAGCAGTGCGGCGCCATAGACCGGACTAGGCGACGCCTCCAGCACACCCCCGCGTACGAAGGTGCGTGCAGATGATGACACAGGCCAGGGGCCGGTCACCAATCCGCTCCCACGGTACAAGGAGGGCGGCCCGCAGAGCAAAGCCTTAAGCGCCCCGTGCAGAACGTCGGCGCCGGCCCGTCGTTGGTCTGTCGTACGACGTACGACAGACCTGGAGTTCCCCATGCTGCGTCTCGCCGCCTTCGCCGTCACCTCCGCACTGGCCGCAGCGGCGGCGGGCCCCCTGCCCCCGCTGGCGCCCCTGACCCGGCTCCTGGCCGCCCCCGCAGACACGCCCGACCGGCTCACCATCGTCGTGGCCGGCACGGGCAACCCCCGTGCCGACGGGGAGTACCGGCTGGAGTGCGACCCGCCCGGCGGGAACCACCCGCGGGCCGAGGACGCCTGCGCCCGCCTCGAAACCCTCGCGCGCGAGGGGAGGGACCCCTTCTCGCCCGAGCCCAAGGATCAGCTGTGCACCATGCAGGACGGGGGCCGGGCCACCGCCCGGATCACCGGAACCTGGCACGGCGACAGGGTGGATTCCCAGTTCCGCCGGACGAACGGATGCGAGATCCGCCGGTGGAACGACTTGGAACCTGTGCTTCCAGGTGGGCGTTCCTGACCTGGGAAGATGCGCCTATCGGGCGGTATGCGCCGGGCATCCGCCCCCTCGCCGGGGGCCCGTGCGCTTAGACTCCTCCCGTGACATGCCGGTAGTTGTGGTCAGGGAGGAAGCTCGTCGTGAGCAGCAGGCCATCCCGAGGCGCTGCTCGCCTCGCAGCAATACTCGACGCTCTTCCGGACGCGCTGTTGCTCGTCAACGCCAACGGCACGGTCGTCAACGCGAATTCGATCGCCCTTGAGGTCATGGAGAGCCCCGGTACCGGGCTCGTCGGCCGCGGCGTGCTCGACCTCCTGCCCGAATTCGACTCCAAGCTGATCCCCGGCTCCATGCGCCGGCCCGGCGAGGACGAGGGCGGCCGCGCCCGCCCGAAGCGAATGGTCGCGCGCCGCACCGACGGCAGCGAGTTCCCCGTCGAGGTCACCGCAGCCCACCTCGACGGCCGTGACGCCTACCGCGAGCCGCAGCCCTCGTACACCGGCGACGAGCTGTTGATGCTCGTCGTACGGGACCTCTCGCAGACGGTGGACACCGAGGCCGAGCTGGCCCGCTCCCAGCGCCAGACCGAGATGATCCTGCGGGCCGCCGCCGAGGGCGTCGTCGGCACGGATACCGACGGCAGGGTCGTACTGGTCAATCCGGCTGCCGCCCAGATCCTCGGCTACCGCGCCACCGACCTCGGCAACCGCGAACTGCACGGGCTGGTCCAGCACTCGCGCGCCGACGGTTCGCCGTTCCCCTTCGAGGAGTCCCCGCTCGCCGACACCCTGCGCAGCGGACGCAAGCACCGGGTCCGCGGCCAGGTGCTGTGGAACAAGGCCGGGCAGCCCGTCGCCGTGGACCTGACCACCTCTCCCGTACGGGACGGGGAACTGCTCGTCGGCGCCGTCATGACCTTCACCGACCGGCGCTCCTACGACGCGCTGGCCGCCCGCCACGCCCAACTGCTGTCCGTCCTCGGCGACTCCCTGCGCGGACCGCTGGAGGAACTGCGCGGGGAGCTGGCCACACTGGCCGCCGACGACGCGGGACAGCTGTGGCCCGAGGCCAACCAGCTCCTGCACCACCTGGCCGCGGGCTACTCCCGGATGACCACGCTGGTCGACAACGTGCTCGCCTTCCAGCGCCTCGACGCGGGCGGCGACAAGCTCGACAAGGAGAAGGTGCTGATCGACGCGGTCGTCACGGCCGGCGTGGACGGCGCGGTCGAGCTGATCGGCCCCGGGCGTGCGCAGTTCGCCGTGCACGCCCCGACCATCGAGGCCGAGGTGGACGCGGAACGGATCGCGGCCGCCCTCGCGCACCTGATCGCGGACGTCGCCGGGGTGGACGCCACCGGCAAGACCCGCCAGGGCAGCGGGTACATGGACTCGACGATCGTGGTCGCGGCCGCGCAGCGCGGCGAGGTCGTACGGATCGAGGTGCGCGGGCCGTACGAGGGCGGCAACCCGGTGCACGAGCCGATCGTGCGGGGCATCGTGGCGGCGCACGGCGGTGTGCTGCAGACGGTGGAGGTGCCGGGCGCGCCCGGTGGGGCGTACGTGCTGGAGCTGCCGCTGGGTGCGGGAGCCGGGACTGTCACCCTGCCCGAGCCGGCGGAGGCTCCCCCGGAGAAGCCCGGGACCGAGGGCGGCCCGGGACAGGTATCCGGCGGCCGCCGGGCCCGCCGCGGAGTGGACGCGTTCCTCGACGACGACGCCGACATGGGCGCCGGAACCGGCAAAGGCACCGGCGCGGTGAAGGGCGCGGGCCCGGACGCCGACGGCGGGAGCGCGCTCGCGCTGCCGTCCGGGCGGCGCCGGGGCGGCGGGGCCGCGGCCGTCGCCCGGCCCGGCGACGGCGCTCCCGCCGAGCTCGCCCAATCCCCCGTGAACCCGGCGGGCCTGGGCGGAAGCGGCACGGGACGGCGCCGCGGCCAGAACGGCGACGGCAGCGACGGCGACTCCGGTGGCGGCGACAGCAGCCCGGCCGGCTCCGGACGGCCTGTACCCCCGCAGGGGACCGCCCTGCCCGCGCTCCCGCCCGTGCCGGTGGCTCCCGTCCCTCCGGTGCCCCCGTTTCCGGGACTCCCCGTTCCGCTGACCGAGCACCCCGCCGGGCGGCGGCGCGCCCTGGGTACGGCCGGGCCGGCGCAGCCGGGCGGTCCGGTGCCCGCGACCGGGCTCGGGCGCATGCCCTCGCCCATGCCCTCCCCCGCTCCCGTACGGCCCATCGCCCCCGAGGGCGGCTTCGCGCTCCCGGCCGGGCCGACGCCGGCTCCGCAGCCGCCGCAGGCCCCCGCCATGGCCGGCCCCGCCCCCGCTCCCGCCGAGGCCGGGGCCGGCGCCCCGGGCGGGCGGCGCGGGCGCCGGGTGCTGGGCGCGCCCGTCTCCGGCTCCGAGGCCGCCGAGGGTACCGACGCCACCGAAGACGCCGCCGGGCAGCCGGACTCGGGCACACAGGGCCCCGTAGGCCCCGAGACGCATCCCACCGGGCGGCGGCGCGCACTGCCCGCCACCCCGGCCTGGCCGGTTCCGGCGGCCCGTACCGCCCCGGAGGACGAGGGCGGCGGACCCATCGCCGTACCCGGAGCCCGGCAGCCTCAGGACACCACCGCGGAGGCCGCCGGAGCGCCGATCAGCGTCCGCGCACTGGGCAGCCTCGGCCAGAGCGGGTCCACCGACACCAACGGCTCCGGCCGACGGCGCCGGCTCGCGGAGCCCGCGCCCGAGGGACGTGCCTTCGCCATAGGAGCCCCCGAGGCAGGCTCCGCCGAGGGCCCCGAGCCGCTCGACGGACCCGGGGGCGCCGTCGAGGTGGTCAACCGGCCCGTGCCGCGTCCCGTGGACGACGAGCTGCCGCCCGAGCCGCTGGACAACCCGCGCCGGCTCCTGGTGTGGCCGGCTCCGGACGCGCAGACGCAGGCCGCACTCAGCGACCGCGGCTACCGCCCGGTGGTCGTGCACTCCCGCGAGGAGGTCGACGCGCAGATCGCCGCGTTCCCCGCCGCGCTGTTCGTGGACCCGCTGACCGGGCCGATCACCCGGACCGCGCTGCAGTCGCTGCGCCAGGCCGCGGTGGCCGCCGAGGTGCCCGTGCTGGTCACGGCCGGACTGGGGCACGCCACGCGCGAAGCCGCGTACGGCGCCGATCCGGCCGTGCTCCTCAAGGCGCTCGCCCCGCGCGACAGCGAGCAGCACCCCTCCCGGGTGCTGCTGATCGAGGAGCACGACGAGATCGCCATCGCGCTGACCGCCGCCCTGGAGCGGCGCGGTATGCAGGTCGCGCGGGCCGACGCCGATACGGATGCCGTGGAGGTGGCGACGCGGATGCGGCCGAACCTGGTGGTGATGGACCTGATGCAGGTACGCCGCCGCCGGGCCGGGATCGTGGACTGGCTACGCGCCAACGGGCAGTTGAACCACACCCCGCTGGTCGTCTACACGGCCACCGGGATCGAGCCGGCCGAACTGTCGCGACTGGCCTCGGGCGAGAGCGTGCTGTTCCTCGCCGAGCGGTCCACCTCGGCCGATGTGCAGGGCCGCATCGTGGACCTGCTGGCCAAGATCGGCACCGACTAGTCATTGTTGGCCGCATGGCCATCATCGACACGAGCGAGCAGACCGTCCCCGCCGACAACGGGGAGGTCAGCCTGCTCATCGCGCGACAGGTGGATCCGGGCCACGAGGAGAACTTCGAGGCCTGGGCCCACGGGATCCTGGAGACGGCCGCCGCCTTCCCCGACCACCTGGGGTACGGACTGTTCCGCCCGGCCGTCGACGGCGGGCCCTGGTTCCTGGTGCACCGGTTCCGCAACCATGCGGCCTTCCAGCGGTGGCAGGACTCCGCCGAGCGCGCCGCCTGGTTCTCGAACTGCCTCGGGCACCACCACACCGAGATAGCCCGGCGCGAACTGCACGGCATGGAGACCTGGTTCGCGAAGCCGGGTACGGCCCGGCCCGCGCCGCCGCGGTGGAAAATGGCCATCAGCTCGGGGCTGGCCATCTTCCCGATCTCGCTCGCGGGCAACGCGCTGCTCGGGCCGTACCTGGTGAACCTGCACTTCGTACTGCGGACGGCCGCCTTCGCCGTCGTCTTCAGCACCCTGATGACCTACGTGGCCATGCCCGCGATCAGCAGGGCGCTGCGGCCCTGGCTCACGCGGGGCCAGTAGCCCCCCGCTCGGCCGAGCCCGATGCGGCGCTCAGCCGAGCTCGGTGCGGGTCTCAGCCGAGCTCGGTGCGGGTCTCAGCCGAGCTCGGTGACGTCGAGGTCGCCGTCCGCGTACTGCTTGCGGATCACCTTCTTGTCGAACTTGCCGACGCTCGTCTTCGGAACGGCCACCACGACCGCCCAGCGCTCCGGCAGCTGCCACTTGGCGATCGACCGGCCGAGGAAGGCGTGCAGCCCCGCGTAGTCCACAGTGGCCCCCTCCTTCAGGACGACGGTGGCCAGCGGGCGTTCGCCCCACTTCTCGTCGGGGACGGCGACGACCGCCGCCTCGGCGACATCGGGATGGGCCATCAGCGCGTTCTCCAGCTCCACGCTGGAGATCCACTCGCCGCCGGACTTGATGACGTCCTTGGCCCGGTCGGTCAGGGTGAGGTAGCCGTCGGGGCTGATCACGCCGACGTCGCCGGTCTTGAGCCAGCCGTCCTCGCTGAACTTGTCCTCGGGGCGGCTCGGTTCGCCGGCCGCGCCGCCGTAGTAGGAGCTCGCGATCCAGTTGCCACGGACCTCCAGCTCGCCCGCCGACTCGCCGTCCCACGGCAGGCGGTCGCCGCCGGGCCCGGACAGACGGGCTTCGACGCCCGCCGGGAAGCGGCCCTGGGTGAGCCGGTACGGCCACTCCTCCTCGGCGCTGAGCCCGGCCGGCGGGTGCGCCATGGTGCCCAGCGGGGAGGTCTCGGTCATGCCCCAGGCGTGGTTGACCCGGACTCCCAGCTTGTCGTAGGCCTCCATGAGGGAGGGCGGACAGGCAGAGCCGCCGATGGTGACCTGCTTCATCGAGGTCAGGTCGCGCGGGTTGGCGGTGACCTCCGCGAGCAGTCCCTGCCAGATGGTGGGGACGGCCGCGGCGTGCGTGGGCTTCTCGCGCTCGATCATGTCGGCGAGCGGGGCGGGCTGCAGGAAGCGGTCGGGCATCAGCATGTTGATGCCGGTCATGAAGGTGGCGTGCGGCAGACCCCAGGCGTTGACGTGGAACTGCGGAACGACGACGAGCGTGGTGTCCTTGTCGGTCAGGCCCATCGACTCGGCCATGTTGACCTGCATCGAGTGCAGGTAGATCGAGCGGTGGGAGTAGCTGACGCCCTTGGGGTCCCCGGTGGTGCCGGAGGTGTAGCACATGGCCGCCGCCTGGCGCTCGTCCAGCTCGGGCCAGTCGTAGGTGTCGGGGCGGCCCTCCAGGAGATCCTCGTACTCGTGCACGCGCACGTCGAGGCCCTCCAGCACGGAGCGGTCGCCGACGCCCGCGACCACCACGTGCTCGATGGTCGGCAGATGCGGCAGGAGCGGGGCGAGCAGCGGCAGCAGGGTGCCGTTGACCAGGACGACCCGGTCGGCCGCGTGGTTGACGATGAAGACCAGCTGCTCGGGAGGGAGCCGCAGGTTCAGCGTGTGCAGGACGGACCCCATGCAGGGGATCGCGAAGTAGGCCTCGACGTGCTCCGCGTTGTTCCACATCAGGGTCGCAACGCGGTCGTCTTGCTGGACGCCCAGTTCATCGCGCAGGGCGTTGGCCAGGCGCGTGGCACGGATCCCGATCTCGGCGAAGCTGCGGCGGTGCGGCTCGGCCTCCCCGGTCCAGGTCGTGACCTGGGACTTTCCGTGGATCGTCATCCCGTGCTGCAGTATGCGGGTGACGAGGAGTGGTACGTCCTGCATGGTGCTCAGCAAAGCGTCCTCCCGGTGAGCGCTGCGGCGCTGCGGCGGCTACGGATGCTGCGATTCTGCGCACGTACCGGTCGGCATGTCACTACCCAAGAGTAGAAACACGGCCGATGTTTCACGTGAAACATCGGGCGGACTCAGCGGACGGGCGTCAGCTCCGGGTCCTCACGGAGCTTGACCAGCGCCCGGGAGACGGCGCTCTTGACGGTGCCCACGGACACCCCGAGCAGCTCGGCGGTCTGGGCCTCGCTCATGTCCTCGTAGTAGCGCAGGACGACCATCGCCCGCTGCCGGTCGGGCAGCCGGGTCACCGCGCGCCACATCGCATCGCGCAGCGCCTGCGCCTCGGCGGGGTCGGCGGCCGGCGGCTCGTCGGCCTCGGGGAGCTCGTCGCAGACGAACTCGTCGACCTTGCGCTTGCGCCACTGGCTGGTGCGGGTGTTGACCAGGGCCCGGCGGACGTAGCCGTCCAGGGCGCGGTGGTCCTCGATGCGGTCCCACGCGACGTAGGTCTTGGCCAGCGCCGTCTGGAGGAGGTCCTCGGCGTCGCAGGGGTTGGCGGTGAGGGAGCGCGCGGTGCGCATCAGGACCGTGCCGCGGGTCCGGACGTACGCCGAGAACGACGGGTACGGCGTCGGGTTCGAGGCGAGCGTGCACACAGGCGGGGTCATCCCCCCACGCTAGGAGCGGCGCGGCCGCGGCGGATCGGCCGCAAGTGCCGAAGCGGGATCCATCTCAGGTTGTAGGGCTGGGGCCGGCCCCACCTCCTGAAGGTGGAGGAGGCGGGGCTTCCAGAAGGATCGGGATCAGCCGTCCGCGCCGAGGATCAGACCGGAGGTCGGGACCCCGGTACCGGCGGTGACCAGGGCGTGGGCAGCACCGGAGACCTGGTTGACGGAGGTGCCGCGCAGCTGGCGGACCGCCTCGGCGATGCCGTTCATGCCGTGCAGGTACGCCTCCCCGAGCTGGCCTCCGTGGGTGTTGAGCGGCAGTGCGTCGGCGGCCACGAAATCGGCCGCCTCCCCCGGTGCGCAGAAGCCGAACTCCTCCAGCTGCATCAGCACGAACGGCGTGAAGTGGTCGTAGAGGATGCCGACGTCGATGTCCGAGGGCCGCAGCCCGCTGGTGCGCCACAGCTGGCGGGCGACCACGTCCATCTCCGGCAACCCGGTGAGGCCGTCCCGGTAGAAGGAGGACATGGCCTCCTGGCGGCGGCCCGCGCCCTGTGCGGCCGCCGTGATCACGGCGGGCTTCTGCCGCAGGTCGCGGGCCCGTTCCGCGGTGGTGACGACGATGGCCTGGCCGCCGTCCGTCTCCTGGCAGCAGTCCAGCAGCCGCAGCGGCTCGACGATCCAGCGCGAGGCCGCGTGGTCGGCGAGGGTGATGGGCTTGCCGTAGAAGTAGGCGGCTGGATTGTTCGCGGCGTGTCGGCGGTCGGTGACCGCGACGTGGCCGAATGCCTCCGGGGTCAGGTTGTAGGCGTGCAGGTAGCGCTGCGCCGTCATGGCCACCCAGGAGGCCGGAGTGAGCAGCCCCCAGGGGAGCGACCAGCCGAGCGCCGCGCCCTCGGCGGAGGGTTCGCGCTGCTGGACGCCGGAGCCGAAGCGGCGGCCGGAGCGCTCGTTGAAGGCGCGGTAGCAGACCACGACCTCCGCGACCCCGGTGGCGACGGCGAGGGCGGCCTGCTGGACGGTGGCGCAGGCGGCGCCGCCGCCGTAGTGGATGCGGGAGAAGAAGGAGAGGTCCCCGATGCCGGCCGCCTGGGCGACGGTGATCTCGGGGCTCGTGTCCATCGTGAAGGTGACCATGCCGTCCACGTCGGCGGGGGTGAGCCCGGCGTCGTCGAGGGCCGCGTGCACGGCCTCGACGGCCAGCTTGAGCTCACTGCGGCCGGAGTCCTTGGAGAACTCGGTCCCGCCGATACCGGCGATGGCTGCCCGGCCGCCGAGCTGGTCACGGGTGCGAACGCTCATGCCGTGGCCTCCGGGGTGCCGAGGGTGTCCGGGCCGGACGACGCGCTGTCCGGGCCGGACGGCGCGGTGTCCAGCGTGACGGTGACGGTGCCCGTGACGTGGTGGCCGATGCCGTTGGCGCCGACCACCCGGATCTCGGCGGTGTTGCCGTCGAGGGCGATCACGGTGCCGGTCAGCGTCATGGTGTCGCCGGGGTAGTTCGGGGCGCCGAGGCGGATCGCGACCTTGCGCAGGACCACGCGCGGGCCCAGGTGGTCGGTGATGTACCGGCCGACCAGACCATTGGTCGTCAGGATGTTCATGAAGATGTCCGGGGAGCCCTTCTCCCGCGCGAGCACCACGTCGTGGTGCACGTCCTGGTAGTCGCGGGAGGCGATCGCGCCCGCGACGATCAGGGTGCGGCCGACCGGTATCTCCAGCGGCGGCAGCGTGTCGCCGATGTTCATGCCTCGTCCCCCTCGGGCGTGTCTTCGGACAGGACCGCGCCCAGCTCCGCCAGCAGTTCGCTGCCGCAGCCCAGGTACGCGTCGAGCTGGCGTCCCCACAGGAAGTGCCGGTGGACAGGATGGTCGAGGTCGGCGCCCATGCCGCCGTGCAGGTGCTGGCCCGCGTGGACGACCCGCTTGCCCGCTTCCGAGGCCCACCAGGCCGCCGTCAGCGCGTGCTCGCCCACCGGGAACCCCTCGTCCACGCGCCAGGCCGCCTCGTACGCGGTCACCCGTATCGCCTCGGTGTCCATGTAGGCGTCGGCGGCCCGCAGCATGACCCCCTGGTTGGTGGAGAGCGGCCGGCCGAACTGCTCACGGGTGGAGGTGTACTCCACGGCGCGGGCCAGCGAGCCGGCGCAAACCCCTGCCTGGAGTCCGGCGAAGGCGGTCCTGGCGACAGCCAGTACGTCCGCGTAGGCGCCCTCCCCGCCGACCCGTTCCGCCTCGGCGGCGGTCAGCGTCAGGCTTGCGGCGGACCAGGGAGCGGTGGTCTCCACCGGCTCCGTACGCACCCCGGGCGCGTCCGTACGTACGAGCCACAGGGCTCCCGTCCCGTCCGGGACCAGGACGTGCGTGGCCTCGCGCAGCCAGGGCACGGCGGGGGCGCCGCCGGTGAGCCGGCCGTCCGGCGAGGCGGTGATCCGGCCTCGGTCCGGGAAGGCTCCGGTGGCGACCGCGTCGCCGGAGCCCAGTGCGGGCAGCAGCCGGGCGCGCTGCTCGTCGCTGCCGTGCCGGGTCAGGGCGAGGATCCCGTACACACAGGTGGCGGCGTACGGGACCTGCGCGGTCGTGCGGCCCTGTTCCTCCAGCAGGAGCACCAGGCCGAGCAGGCCGACGTCCTCGACGGCGTTGGTCAGCCCGGCGGTGGTGAGGGCCTTCCACAGCTCGGCGTCGCTGCCGGTGCCGGCGGCCCCGAGGCGGTCGTGGGTGGCGAGGTCGCCGAAGATCTGGGCGGCGAGCCCGGCCGCGGCGGCCTGTTCCTCGGTGGGGTGGAAGTCCATCAGCCCTCGCTCCCCCGGAAGACGGGCAGTTCCAGTTCCTCGTCCACGCGCAGGAACTCCAGCCGCACGGGCAACCCGATGCGGACCTTGTCGTACGGGACGCCGGTGATGTTGCTGACCATGCGGACCCCTTCGGCGAGTTCGACGAGGGCCACCGCGTAAGGGGGGTCGAAGGCGGGGAAGGGCGGATGGTGCATGACGACGTACGAGAACACCGTGCCGGCGCCCGACGCCTCGACCGTGTCCCAGTCCGGGCTCCCGCAGGTATTGCAGCCCGGAAGCCAGGGGAAGCGGAGCGTCGCACAGGCGGCGCAGCGTTGGATCAGCAGCTTGTGCTCGCGGACACCGTCCCAGAAACCCTGGTTGTCGCGGTTGATCACGGGGCGGGGGCGCTGGGCGGGCTTCTTCGCCTCGGTGGGCTTCAGCGTCTCCGTGGGCCTCAGCGTCTCCGTGGGCTTCTGCGTCTCCGTGGCCTCTTTCGCCTCGGTGGCCTTCTTCGCCGCCGGGGCGTACTTGAGGATCCGGAAGCGGTGGGTCCCTGCGAGTTCGCCGTTCACGCGGACGTCCATGCGGGTGGTCACGAAGTGGCCGGTGCCCAGCTTGGTCGTCTTGCGCGGTGAAACCGACTCGATGACGGCGTCGAAGGTGATCGCGTCGCCGGGGCGCAGCGGCCTCAGGTACTCCTGCTCGCAGTCGGTGGCGACGACGGAGGTGCAGCCCGCGCCGTCGAGCAGGGTGAGGAGGTCGTCGTAGGCGGAGGAGCGGTCGCCGTGGCCGGAGAGCCCGCCCATCGTCCATGCCTGGAGCATGGTGGGCGGGGCGATGGCGTCCGGGCCGGTGTAGGCGGGGTTGGTATCGCCCATCGCCTCGCACCAGTGGCGGATCATCGGCTGGTTGACCGCGTCCCTGCCCTGTCCGGCGGTGGCGGCGGGCTGCCCTTCGAAGGACGTGAGCAGCGTGTGGAAGCGCGCTGCCTCCGCTTCCGCCTTCGCTTCTTCTGTTCCTGAAGCCGCTTTCGCTGCTTCGGTGGCGGGCGTGGCGGTCATCGCTTCCTTCCCTTCATACCGAGCCGCATCATGGCGACGATCTCGCGTTGGACCTCGCTGACGCCGCCCCCGAAGGTGTTGATCTGGGCGGCCCGGTTCATCCGCTCCAGCTCGCCCCCCGCGAAGACCGCGGGCCCGGACCCCCGGATGAGCGCCTCCTCCCCCACCACCTCCTGGCAGATCCGGTACACCTCGACGGTGGACTCGGTGCCCAGGAACTTCACGCCGCTCGCGTCGCCCGGGGCCAGGGTGCCGGCGCCGACGTCCTGGACGAGGCGCCAGTTCAGGAGGCGTACGGCGGCGAGCCGCGCGTGTGCCTCGGCCAGCCGTGACTGCACCCAGGGCCGGTCGGCGGGGCGCTCGCCGGTGACCGGGTCGGGGGTGCGGGCGTGGTCGAGCGCGCCCTCGTAGAAGTCCTCGGCCTGCATGCCGATGGCCGCGAGGGCGACCCGTTCGTGGTTGAGCTGGTTGGTGATCAGGCCCCAGCCGCCGTGCTCGGGGCCGACGAGATTGCCGGCGGGCACGCGGATGGAGTCGTAGTACGTGGCGGTCGTGGTCAGCCCGCCGACGGTGTCGATCGGCGTCCAGGCGAAGCCCGTGGCGTCGGTGGGCACCAGGATGATGGAGATGCCCTTGTGCTTGGGGGCCTTCGGGTCGGTGCGGCAGGCCAGCCAGATCCAGTCGGCGTTCTGGGCGTTGGAAGTGAAGATCTTCTGGCCGTCGATCAGCCAGTCGTCCCCGTCCCGGACGGCCTTGGTACGCAGGGAGGCGAGGTCCGTGCCGGCCTCGGGCTCGGAGTAGCCGATGGCGAAGACGAGTTCACCCTTGAGGATCCGGGGCAGGAAGTAGTCCTTCTGCTCCTGCGTCCCGTACTTCATCAGGGTCGGGCCGACCGTGTTGAGCGTGACCATGGAGACGGGGGCGCCGGCCCGGTAGGCCTCGTCGAAGAACACGAACTGGTCGTCGGGGCCGCGGCCCTGGCCTCCGTACTCCACGGGCCAGCCGAGGCCGAGAAGTCCGTCGGCGCCTATCCGGCGCAGTAGTGCGCGCTGCTCGGCGGGGTCGTCGGGAACCCCGTCCGGCAGCAGGTTTCCGAAGTACTCCCGCAGCTCTGAGCGGAGCCGCAACTGGCCTTCGGTCGGGGCGAGGTGCACGGCGCTGGCCTCCCGGCATCACATCATCAAGTGGAGCTGACTGTCCGTCAGATTCCAGGTGGATGTCAAGGCCGGGGCGCAGTGACCGAGCGCGGGAAACGCCCGAGGGCGCCTGCGCTACCGGACCCCAGCCGGTCCGGTCGCACAGGCGCCCTCAACAGTCGGTGCGGCTCAGGCCGCGGCTACCACCAGGGGTAGAAGTTCACCGCGACATTGGAGTTGTGCTGTTCGATCGCGGTGAAGGCCGAGCCGTTGACCTGCGCGGTGTTGTTCTGGTTGGACGCGCCGGATCCGGTGGCCACCTGCTGTGAGGTGGAGGAGTTGCCGTGATTGTTGCCACCGACGCCGCTGCCGATGATGCTGGCGACGCTCGCATTCGATCCGTCGTTCGCGAAGGAGCCGTTGTCGGCCGAGGCGACTCCTCCGAAAAGGGCGACGGCGAGGGGGAGAGCGGCGACGGCGGCGATGACGCGGGCGGTGCGGATGCTTGCCATGTCTTTATCCTCCAGAAAACCGAAGTGTGGGTTACTCCAAGGCAGTTGGCCGACCGCCTCGGTCGCTCTGTGTGCTGACGACGTCGCCAGACCAGAGTTGCCCACCGAATCCCCGGCGAACCACCCCGGAGCCGTCGATTCCCCCGCAAGTATGACCAACATCGGATAAACCCCATTCGCGCCCTCGGCGCCCCAGGTCAGCGGCTCGAGACCCGCTGAAACCCCTGCCGGGCAAGGGGAAAACCGTTCCGCCAATCCGGCCGCCCCGGACATGCCGAAATGGACCGCTCCGTCCGGGAACCCCACCGTCTCCCGGGCCTGCGGCCCTGCGCTGCCAAGCTTCACGCCCCCGGCACGCCCCCGGCGCCCGCCGGGGCAATGCCACTGTGCCCCGCTCCGGGGCACCTTCACGGCACGATCCGCGGTCGCGGCCTACTCACACCGACCGACCGGGCTCCAGCGCCTGCTGCTACCTCACTCCTGGGCTCTGCCTCGTCCTGCGTACTGGGTATCGGGTATCGGGTATCGGGTACTGCGCACTGGATCTGCACACTGCACCTGCTCGCACTGGGTGCCGGGTCCTGCACCTGCTCGTACTGGGTGCCAGGTCCTGCACCTGCGTGTGCTGGGTTCTGCGTCCTTCATGTACTGGGTCCTGCGTCTGTGCCGCTTGTACTGGATCCCACGTCTTGCACCTACACGTAACGGGTCCTACGTCCTGCACCCACTTGTACCGAGCTCCATGCCCTGCACTTGCACGGGTCGTGCGTCCTGCACCCGCTTGTACGGGTCCTACGTCCGGCAACCGCTCGTGCCGAGCTCCATGTCCTGCACCCGCTTGCACGGGTCGTACGTCCTGCACCCGCTTGTACGGGTCCTACGTCCTGCACCCGCTCGTACGGGTCCCTCATCTACGCGGTACGAATTCTCGGTGCCGCTCACTACGCGGCGAGTGCCATCTCCCGGCGAGCGGATCCGACGCGAACCGCTGCGGCGATCGTGGCACTACGGACGCTGTCGTCGACGCCGGACTCGGACTCGGCTCCGGAGCCGGCGGCCAGGGCGGTGGTGGAGCGGCGAACGGACGGGGTCTTGCCGTGGGCCTCGGCGCGGATGCGCTGCTTGATGGTGGGCGGGAGCGAACCGCCGCGCATCATGGCCCGCCAGGTCCGCCGGGCCATGAAGGCCGGCCGGTTCGCGGTGGCAGCCGCGGCGATGGTCGCGGGGGCGGCGGGGGAGGAGAGCGAGGAGACGGCCGGGGCGGTCTTGCCGCCGAAACCGAGGGAGGCGAGGAGGGCCACGAGTGCGGCGAGGACGGTGGTCCAGATCGACGTGACGGTGCTGCGGTGTGCCATGACGGTTCCCTCATTTCGCGATGTTCTGACGGGCGGATCTGAATACATTCGCCATCATGCGGACGCAACCGGAACGCCTCCACGCCCCGCGCCGCTCTTCCGACAAACACCACCCAAAGGGTCTAATCACACAATCCTGCCTACTGAGCAAGGAGGAGATGAGGACTGCCGGCCAAGGCCTTGGGCCCGGCCAAGAAGGCCGCGAACTCGATCGCCCTCAGGAGCTACCGAGCCACCGGGCACAGGGGGGCCGCACGACGAAGGGGCGCCCCTCGTGAGGGGCGCCCCTTCTGGCCTGCGCGTATGCGGGCCTGCTGCGGTGGGTGTGGGATTTGAACCCACGGTGACATCGCTGCCACGACGGTTTTCAAGACGGGTCCCCTTGCAATGTCCATGCGGGTCCTGACCTGTGCAGTAGGTCCCGATGAAGGTTCCTGTGGCCACAGCTGGCCCACACATGCCCCACCACCACCGCAACGAGCATCACTCACACCGCCGGGCAGCACGTCGACCACATGGCACCACGGACCGGTACGACATTGCGATCTTTGCCACGGGCGGCACACGTCTCGGTATGATGGCGTTTACCGATTCCGTAAACGTATGGTGGGGGGCGGTGGGTACAATGGACGTGACGTACGCGGATCGGAAGGTCGGCAAGGTCTGTGAGTCCGAGCGCGAGATGCGTCGGACATACGGAGCTGAGCTGGCCAAGAAGATCGCACAGCGCCTCGCTGCGCTACGGGCGGCCGAAACTCTGGAGGACCTGCGCCCTCCAGCAGTCGGCAGATGCCATGCACTGTCGGGCGACAAAGCCGGGTTGCTGTCACTGCACCTCACGGCCAACTGGAGACTGGTCTTCTCTCCGACGGAGTACGAGGAAGACGAACAGGGTGGCCTCAAATGGGAAAGCGTGACAGCAGTCACCATCGAGGAGATCGAAGACTACCACTAGCGAGCAGTATCCGGACTGGGGGTAACGCAAATGAGTAATAGCAGCGCTGTCCGCGAACTGTACACCGCTGAGGAGCCTGACTACGCAGTTCCGCCGGGAGAGACAATTCTGGAGTTCCTTGAGGAATCCGGAATGACGCAACGCGAGTTTGCTCTCCGGGCCGGGATTAGCCCAAAACATCTGAATCAACTCACCAAAGGCATCGTTTCCCTCTCGCCTGAAGTGGCAGAAAAGCTCGAAAGCGTCACGAAAATCCGCGCCCGATTCTGGAATCGCCTTGAGGCCGACTATCAGTCGGCGCGGCGGCGCCTGCGGGAGACTAGGGATCCTGCCGCTTTCAGTAACTGGTTGAAGTCACTTCCCGTCCAGGAGCTCATCAAGCGAGGCCACGTTCCTGCGGAGCCATCAGACAAACAGTCGCGTTGGGAACAATTGCTTGCATTCTTTTCCGTCTCTTCGCTCGACGCCTGGACGGAACTCTACGAAAAGCCTGCTGCTGCTTTCAGGCAGACTCAGGCCTACGAGGTAAAAATCGGTGCGGTCGCATCCTGGCTACGCCTCGGAGAAATCGCGGCATTCGAAGTACCTTGCGCTCCCTTCAACAAGAGCGGCCTCCAATCAGAGATCCCACGGCTTCGAGCACTGACGGTCATGGCACCTCAGGACTTCGAGCCGGAGTTGGTCAAGAGCTGTGCACGAAATGGTGTAGCCGTGGTCTTCGTCAAGGAGGTAACTGGCAGCAGGTCTTGCGGTGCAACTAGATGGATCTCTCCAACAAAGGCCGTTGTTCAGCTGAGTTTGCGCTACAAAAGCGACGATCAGTTCTGGTTCACGGTGTTCCATGAACTTGGACACGTCTTGCTGCACGGAAAGCAAGAGATTCGCGTCGAACCTGCACGCAAGGGAGCGTCCTCAGATCCTCAGGAATTGGAAGCAGACGCGTTTGCTCGCGACATCCTAATCCCAGCACGCTATGCTCAGCGACTCGAAACGCTCAAGAGTATCTCCAGTGCAGAGTCATTTGCTAAAGAGATCGGTATTGCACCAGGAATCGTAGTGGGACGCCTACACCATGAAGGCAAGTGGCCGCACAGCTGGGGCAACAATCTAAAGCGCCGGTTCGACCTCGCGGACGAATTCACAGATTGACCGCTACAGCCGATAATGAGGCAAGGGGCTCAGCAGTCGCCCTGCGGAGCCCCTTGCCAAGCGCTGCGAAGTGCCTGACCCGGCTGATGGCCCGAAAAAGCAGTCCCTGATCGCGAAGTTGACTAAGGGCTGCTATCACCGCCTATGGGACTTCCTGACCAGTCGTGTAACCCTGATCTGGATAGGTCAGGAAGCGATTAACTTGCCCCACTGGGTTCAGGCCGACCGTCAGGTCCGCCACGCCCAAGTATTCGCTGCCCAGGCCGATCTCAACGGAGCACGGCCGCAGCTCGTGCCAATCTGCTGGAAGTCCCAGAGCTTCCGCGCATCGGCCCAGATCTGCTCCGAGATCACTGGGCCGCGTCTCCTGCCGAGTCGGAGACCTTGAAGTCGTCCTCACCATCAGACCGGAAGAGAGACAGGTATGGCCGAGTCCCCCGAGCTGACCCGCGACTACGCTGGCCGGTACCAGCCGACGAACGGGGAGAGTGCTCTGAGGATGGGACCGAAGTCGACGAGGGTCTACCAGACGATCCGGTCGTGGATCGAGTCGGGCAAGTACGGGCCCGGCGAGAAGCTTCCCTCTGAGCGGACCATGAGCGCCGAGCTGGAGATCGGCCGTACCGCCCTCCGGCAGGTACTCGCGCGCCTGGCGAGCGAGCGGCTCATCAAGGCGTATGACCGCAGCTCCTACCGGGTCGTAGGGGTCGAGACCGTTGCCACGCCGGCGGAGCAGGAGCCCTGGACGATCCACGGCAGCAGGACGGTCTACGAGAACCGGTGGGTGAACCTCGACCTCGTCGACGTCGAGCCGCCCGGGGTCGAGCGGTTCGAGCACCACGTGGTGCGCCTCCACCATGTGGCGATCACGGCTGTGATCGACGAGCAGCAGCGCGTCCTGATGCTGTGGCGCTATCGCTTCGTCCCGCAGCAGTGGGGATGGGAACTCCCCGGCGGGATCGTGGACGAAGGCGAGGACGCGGCGACCACGGCTGCGCGCGAGACGGAGGAAGAGACCGGCTGGCACCCGACGAACATCGAGCATGTCGTGACGTACCAGCCCATGATCGGCATGGTCGACTCGCCCCACGAGATTTTCGTGGCGCGCGGTGCGGTGAAGGTGGGCGAACCCACGGACATTGAGGAGGCCGGGCAGATCGCCTGGGTGCCCCTGGCGGACATCCCCGGACTCATGGCCGAAGGGAAGCTCATGGGGTCAGGAACCCTGGTCGCCCTCCTTCACGTCCTCGCGTCGCGGGCTACAGCCGCCCCGTAAGCAGCTCCACACGCCGGCGATGCCGCACGGACCCCGTGCGGTTCGCCAGCAGGCGCGCCTGCTGAAGGTTCGAGCGGGCCTCGTCGAACTCGCCGCGGGCAAGGTGCGCCTGCGTCAGGTCGCTGTGAAGGCCTGCCTTGGCGCGGACGAACGTGGGGTCAGTCGTCTGGAGCGACGCGTAGAGGTCGTCCATGGCCGAGCTGTCGCCCAGGAGTGCCAGCACATTGCCCCGCCAGCGCGCCAGGTGGTCCCCGTTCAGGAAGATGCTCAACATGTCGGAGTCGCGGGCATGGGCGCCTTCTGGCAGGGCCGCCGCCGCCCGGTCGAGCGCGTGCCTGGAATCTTCGTGCCTGCCGGCGGCGGCGCACAGCTCAGCTTCCGCCGCGCTCAGCCAAGCCCGAAGGCGCGGTGACTGCCGCTCCGCGTGGGTGCGCTGCGCATCCCGGATGAGCTCGACCGCCATCTCCGGGCGCCCGGCATCGCCCAGGACGTACGCCTGCTCCCCCATGGCGTGAGCCAAGTACTGCGGCGCGTCAGCGTCCTGTGCAGCTCGTTTTGCCAGCTCGTAGTGCCTCCAGGCGCGCTCCACAGACCCCGCGTCCAGCGCTTGCCATGCCGCCAAAGTCGCCGCTCCGGCCAACGCCGTTGCGATGGGACGACGAGTTCCTGGCAGAACCGCGAAGGTGAGCGCGTCCTCCATCGTCGTCAGGTGGCCGTTCATCTGGTCCACCAGGCCCGATGCACCCATCTGCCGGTCCATGGTTCGAAGTAGCTCGGTCTGGTCCAAGAAGGTGCTCACCATGGAATCGCTGACGCTCCGCGCCGAGTCGATTCGGCTCAACAGGTCTTCGTAACCGTCTGCTTGCTGGGGGGCTGCGCGTGCAGGCTCCCCGCCCAGCTCGACGTCCGTCACCCCGAGCAGTGGCCGGAGGATCACGGCGTACCGCTCCGTGATGGCCCGCCGGCCGTTCTCCCACTCCGACACGTAGGTCTTCAAGCTCGCGCTCGATGCGACGTTCAGCATGTGCTGCCGCGCGTAGCGCTCAATCTCGAAGATCAGCCGCTCCTGCGACCATCCCCGCGCAGTACGAACAGCTCGTAATCCCTTGCCCACGTGCATCGCCTCCGATGGCCGTGCCACCTGCAAGGGCTTAACCGAATCGCCGCAGGTGGGAGCGGGTTAACACCCTTGAGGTTAACCCCTGTTGGCTACCGAGACCCCCCGTCTGGGCCGTTTCCTGAAGTCACACCGGAAGAACGCCGGCAAGCCCCGAACGAACCAAGGGCTTGCATCTGGTGCGCACCAGATGCCATGCTTCTGGTGCGCACCAGATGGCCTGCGAGGGCCCAACTCTGGTGTGCACGAAGCAAAAGGCCCGGTACGGAATGGGCCGACAGCTGAGGGCGGGGACGCTGCAATCCCGCTAAAGGCCAGGGGACAGGGCGAGCGGTTGGCGCCCGACTGGCGAGGTGGCCCGGTGACCGCGAGCAACGGCCGGAGGGTGGGGACTTGGTCCCCCTTGCAGTGCTGCATCCCTGTTGAAGACGTAGGAGGACATCGTGATCCGCTTAAGACTTTTGGCCCCGATCGCGCTGGACCGGCGCGGACGGGCACGCCCTTCGCGTCATCCCCTGAGCCGCCGCGACAGCGCACCGGGATAGCCGGTGACTCGCCGCTCAGGGCGGTTGCCTCCTCCGCGCGTCCGGCGCTTCGGCGCTCTACGTGCGGGGTTGAGGGGAGCCGGAGAGACCGGCCCCGGAAGGGGTTCGAGATGAACAAGAAGCTCGCCGCGGCCATCCAGCGCGACAACGAACTGGAGGACGCCGGCTTGCACGGCGACGACCGCAAGACCTGCTGGAGCCACCAGAGCTGGTCCGAGGACTGCCAGGACCAGCCGTTCCACACCCAGCCGAGCGTCAGCCACTACCCGCGCCCGGCCTGATCTTCCAACCCCAACGACGTGCGGCCCCGGTGTTAGAGCACCGGGGCCGCTTCGAGCCGTCCACCTGCTAGGGAGAACACGACTCATGAAGCACATCGCCGCACTTCAGAACCTCGTTACCCCGTGGTCCGAGGGCCTGGAGCCGTCGGATGCGGAGCTGGACGCGATCGAGCAGGAGATGCCGCTGATTCTGGCGGACGTCGACCTCCTCGACGCGGAGATCGCCGTCCTGGACCGGATGCCGTCCGAGCTGGACGAGCGGCGGATCCGCCGGGCCCGCCGCAAGGTTCTGGCCGTGCGGAGGAACCTGACCAACCAGGCCATCGCGGTGAGCATGCCTGGTGGTGCCGCATGAGCGAGCGCACTGAGAAGTCCGCTGTCGCGGACCTGCTGTCCGCGATCGTCGCGGCCTTGGACGTGCCGCTGCCGTCGCTCGCCGCGACCGACGAACGCGCCTATCTCCGCCTCTTGGAGCGCCGCACGGGCGATGTACGGATCGTGGTCGCCTACGCCGAGGACCGGTGGGAGGCCGCGAGTGAGATCCGGCGCCGTACTGCCGAGGCCCCCGTCACCTACACGCCGTTCGAGTTCACGGCGGACGGGGCCAGCCGGTGAACCGCCGGGGCAAGACCCTCCTGGTGCTGGCCTTGGTGGCGGTGGTGTTGATGGCGTTCCGAGTGTCGTGGAACGCGCTGCGGGACGTGGCCACGGCGGTGGGTGCGGATACGACGGCGGCGCTGCTGTACCCGGTGGTGGTCGACGGTCTGATGGCGCTGGCCCTGGTGGCCACGCTGGTCCTGTCGGGGCCGGCGCGGTCGTACGCGCTGCGGGTCCTGGCTGCCTACACAACCGCGTCCCTGGTGCTGAACTACGTGCACGGGCTGGTGCCCGCACTCCACCAGGACGGCGCCTTGGTGGGCCGTCTGGCCGTGTGGGATCCGGCGAACTGGGGCCTGGTGCTGCTGGCGACGTCGCTGCCGGTCGGGTCGATCTACTTCGGCTCGGACCTGGTGGCGAAGGTCCTCCACCACCACCCGGCCCCGGAGCGTGCGCAAGCGTGCGGACAGGATGCGGAACATCCCACACACCCCCCGCACACCGTCGCGACCGAAACGGTCGAGCGGTCGCCCGTCCAGGATCCCGACCCGGTACCTCTGCCCGCCGGGCCCGAGTACTCGCAGCTCACAGCCCGTGAGGACGACGTACGGCCCGAAAGCCCGCACACCCCGCACGCCCTCTCCGCACGGCCCGCACGCTCCGGCGACGAGAATGCCCGGCAGGCCGATTACGAGGACGCCGAGCTGGAGCGGTCGCGGCAGGAAGCGCGCCGTACGTACGCCGAGTCCGTACAGGCCGCACGGCCTCTGTCCGCGCGGGCGCTGGGTGAGGCGTACGGCATGAGCGAGTCGTGGGGGCGCAAGCAGATCCTCGCCGCCCGCAACGGCGAGCACGCCCCGCAGGCCATGGCCGGGACCCCGGTGTGAGCGGCCTGCGGATCGGCTCGCTGTGCACCGGTTACGGCGGTCTGGACATGGCCGTCCAGGCCGTCATGGGCGGCTCCCTCACCTGGGTCGCGGACAACGACCCCGGCGCGGCCCGCATCCTCGCCCACCGCTTCCCCGACGTCCCGAACCTCGGGGACCTGACCGAAGCGGACTGGCACCAGGTCGGCCCGGTCGACGTCGTGTGCGGCGGCTACCCGTGCCAGCCGTTCAGCTCCGCCGGCAAGAGGAAGGGAGTCACCGATGACCGGCACATCTGGCCCCACATCGCCCGTGCCCTTGGCGTTCTTCGACCCCGCTACGCGGTCTTTGAGAACGTCGCAGGGCACCTTTCCCTCGGATTCGACACCGTCCTCGCCGACCTTGCCGCCCTCGGGTTCGATGCGCAGTGGCGCACTCTTCGCGCATCGGACGTCGGCGCCGCCCACCAGCGCAACCGGCTCTTCCTCCTCGCCTGGCCTGCCGACCCCGGCGGCGCGGGACTGGCGTGGGGGCGGGCAGGACGGACAGCTCCCCACGGTGGTCGGCTCGCTGCTGCCGACGCCGTCGACGTCGGAGGCGACCGGGGCGGGGCACGCGGCGCAGGGCGGCATGAACCTGCGGCACGTCGTCTCCCTGCTGCCGACGCCGTTGGTCGGGGACTCCAAGGGTGCCCGTCAGGCGACGGCGCCGAACCCTCGCAGCAGCTCACCGACGCTGACGGACCTGACGTTCAGCGGGGCACTGCTGCCGACCCCGAGGGCGTCGGCGAACGAGAACCGGCAGACCAGGCGCACCCCCTCGCAGGAAGCGGGGACGCACGGCCTGTGCCTGGCGGCCGAAGTGTGCTCGCTGCTTCCGACCCCTCGGGCGACGGACGGCAGCAAGGGCGGCCCGAACCAGCGCGGCAGCAAGGGGGACCTGACACTCCCCTCGGCAGCGCACCGGATTGGGGCCCCTACACCACCGCGATCACCCGCTGGGAGCACGTCATCGGACGCCCCGCTCCCCGGCCAACTGACCCTGTGGGACGACTGAACCCGCCCCTGGTCGAGTGGCTGATGGGCCTGCCCGAAGGCCACGTCACCGACGTCCCGGGCCTGTCCCGCACGGCCCAGCTCAAAGCCCTCGGCAACGGTGTCGTACCCCAACAGGCCATAGCCGCCCTGCGATCCCTGCTCGGATCCGCCGCGGCGGGTGCGTACCCCGATGAACAGCGCGTCGCCTGAACCACTCGGCAAGGGCCCAGCCGCCAGCCTCCTACAGCGTCGGCCGGGCCCTCTTCTCCCCTGAAGGAGCACGTTCAGCATGACCGAGACCACCGCAGAAGCGCAGGCTCCACCCGAAGAATCCACCCCCACCCACACCCCTGCCCCGGCCGAGACCACCGGCACCGCTTCGGCCAAGAATGTGGAGCACACCGCCGGGGGGTTCCCCGTGGTGCCGCTGTCCTTGTCGGGGACGAACACGGCCGCGGGTCTGCTGGCCACGGCCGCTCTGGCCGGGGGCCCGGTCGCCGCTGCGATCGCCATGACCGGCGCCGCCGTCCTGGGAACCGCCGCCGCCCACCGCCGCAGCAAGGCCGGCAAGAAGAAGCCCGCAGCCAAGTCCACCCCGACCGGCACCCGAACCTCCGGCAGCGGCGCGGGCCGTGGTGTCTCGGGTCGGATCCCGACCCAGCCCCGCACCAGCCCCCGAAGCAGCGGTGGGGCCGGTACCGGATCCCGTAGGGCCGCCGGGCAGGCCCGGCACCGTGCGGGCGGCGGAGCCGCTGGCCAGTCCGGCACCTCCTTCGGGAAGTCGGGGTCGCCCTCAGCCCGTCAGCGTGCCACGCAGACCGTCGGACGTCTGGCCGGTGGCCGGGCAGGGCAGGTCGGGGCGCTGCGCTCGCAGGCCAGGACTCAAACTCCGACTCGTTCCGCCGCGCGGACGGCGGCGGTTCAGGCCCGGCGGCAGGTCGCGGACACCCGGCGGGCGGTGAAGGCTGCCGAGCGTGCTGCAGGAGCACGGGCCACCGGCCGTGGCCCGTCGGCTCGGACCCTCGCCAAGACCATGGGCAAAGCCGCAGCCATCCGCGACAAGGCCGTCGGTACCGCCCGCTCGATACGGGACCGCAGCACGGGCCGGACCGTCGCCAAGGGTCGGGCCGGGGTGCAGGAAGCGGCGCACCGCAAGCGGATCGCGACGCTGAAGGCCCCCGCGCAGAAGGCCGCGCGGAAGGCCCTGCGCCGGTCTGCCGCCCGCTTCCAGGCCCGGCGGGCCGCATCCGCCGTGCTCGGCGCGGCGCTCGGCGTCCTTGGGCTGGTGTCCACGCCGATCGGTCGCAAGCTCCGCTGGAGCTGGCTGATGTTCCCCGGCCGGCGTCTCTACCAGTTCCTCGTCGGCCGGGCCCGCGCCGAGCGCGAAGCCCGGGATGAGGAGATCCGCGCCCAGCTCGAAGCCGACGAGCAGGCCGCCGAAGAACAGGCCACCGCCGAGCGCGAGCAGGACATCGAGGGTGACCTGCTCGGTGACCGGGCCGCTCGTCCCACCACGCACGTTCCCGCACCTCCCGCCAGCCAAGGAGTAGCTGTGAGCAACGCATCCGGGTTCAGGTTCGAAGAGCTGGCCGCCGAGATGGAAGCCGCGGCGCAGGCCTACGAGCCCGAGAGCGCCATGGAGATCCTCGCGATGATCGAGGGCCTGCCCGAAGCCCTCACCTCGATCGCGAACGTCATGCAGATCCTCGCGGAGCGCTCCGACACCGAGTTCCCGCTGGAGAAGACCGTCGCGGACGGCTTCGCCGACATCTACGGCGCCCTCAACAGCGCCGTCGCGGTCGCCGAAGACCTGGGACCGGCGTTCCGCCAGGCCCACGAGGCCGACATCGCCCGCCACGAAGACCCTCGCAACGGGCCCGAGGCCGAGAAGGGCTGGAACGTCTGATGACCACCACCCACACCATCGAACACAATGGGCTCGCGCTGGACTGGGCCGCCGGCCACGGCCCCATCACCGGCGCCCTGTCCGCCACCACCGGCGCCTACGCCGTCGCCACCGTCGGAACCCTCGCCCACATGCCCCCCACCTGGGCACTGGCCGTCGGCACCGTCGGAGCGATCGGGCACACCGCGTCGGGGCTGCGGCAGAAGCTCGCCGCCCGCACCATCGGCTCCCGCGCCGCCTCCTGGCTGCTCGGCTCCGGCTGGACCACATGGGCGTTGGCCACCGGCCCCCTGAACTGGACCGCCCTCGGATCCCTCGCCGTCATCGGCGTCGGCATGGGCGCCTCCTCCCGCGCCGTCGGCCTCTACGAGGAAGCCCGCGAACTCGAAGCCCTGGCCCTCGCCGAGCGGCAGGTAGCCCGGGAGTTGTCGGCGGAACGCCGGGGCATCGCCGCGGAGTGGGTAGACCGCGTCCAGCGGGTCTGCGGGATCACCCTGCGGGTCGTGGCGGTGGAGATGTGGCCCACGAACACCGGCTTCACCATCGACGCCGAACTCCCCGCCGGCGGCACCACCTACGACCGGATCGCGAAGGAGAACGCCCGCCTCTCCGCCGATGCCCGCCTCCCGCACGGCTGCACCGCCGCCGCCTCCCCGGGCATCGACCAGGGCCGCGTCCTGATCGACGTCACCACCGTCAACGTCCTCGCCGCCGAAGTCCCCTACCCCTCCGACTACAGCGCCCTCTCAGTCCACACCGGCATCCCGTGGGGCTACCGCACCAACGCGGACGCGATCCTCACCTACCTCCGCGAGCAGTGCGCGCTCGTGGTCGGGCCGACCGGGTCGGGCAAGACGAACATGGTCCACGTCATCCTGGCCGGGTTCGCCCGCGCCACCGACATCCTGACCTGGGTCATCGACCTCAACGCCGGATCCGCCGGCCTTCCCTGGGTCCGCCCCGCGATGGACAGCTCCGGCCAGGGAGCCGCGGTGCGGCCGGGGATCGACTGGCTGGCCGCTTCCCACGAGGAAGCCGACCTCATGCTCGACGCCGCGCTGCGGGTCGGGCTGTACCGCAAGCGCGCCTATCAGGACCTGATGGCCAAGGCGAACACGGACTTGCTGCCGATCAGCCACGAGATTCCGCAGATCATGCTCGTCATCGACGAGGGCGCCGAGATCCTCGTCAGCAACGAGCCCGAGAAGCGCAAGCTCGCCAAGAAGATCCTCGAAGTGATCCGGATGCTCCGCGCCATGGGCATCCGCACCGTCCTGACCGCACTCGGCGCGACCGGCGCCGTCCTCGGCAACATGATGATCCGCCGGGAAGCCAAAACGCGGGTAGCTCTGACCGGTGGCGCGACCGAGGGCATGGACTTGTCCAAGCTGTTCCCCGACGCGCGCGGTCTGCGGATCGAGCAGGCCCCGCACAAGGGCACCGGCTTCATGGGCACCCCCGAATCCCCCGCTGCACTGTTCGGGACGTGGCGGATCCTGCCCGCCCAGATCCGCGACATCGTCCACGCCACCTCCGACCGCCACCCCCGACTGGACGCCGTCTCCGCGAAGGCGGCCGGTGCCGACTACGCCCGCCGCTGGGACCACGGCCGCACCGCATGGATCAACGACCATCAGCACACCGACCCCACCCCCAGCACGTCGGCCACGGCGTCTGCGGGCGCGGGGCTGAACCTCTCCGCCCACCGCAACCAGGCCCCGGCCGTCACGGAGACGGATGGCGTGGACGCCGAGTTCGAGCGCCTCATGTCCGTCGAGTTCACCAGCGCCCCCCAGACGGAGCCGGAGGAGGAGCCGGCACGGCGGCCGGGGCTGAACTTGTCCGCGCACCGAGAGGAGGACAACGCCGCCCGGCAGGCCGCCTTGACCGTGCTCATCGCGGCCGGGCCGGAAGGGACCGGAGCGTCCGCGATCGCCCGGCAGCTTGAGCGGTACGGGACCTCCCGCCAGACCGTCGCCGGGTGGCTCAAGGCCTGGACGGATGAAGGCGAAGCCGTCCGCGTCGGGGCCGGGACGAAGACCCGCTACGTGCACCGCACGCACGCCCACAGCATCCCCGACGAGGACTGACCTTGTCGCTTGTCGCCACCCCCGCAGAACAACCCTCCCGGCCCCCCTAGGGGCTTGTAAGCGGGCTCTGACCTGGGAGGCGACAAGCGACAAGACAAGCGACAAGACAAGGGCACGCGACAAGTCAGACGACAAGCGACAAGACAAGCCGCCACGGGACCACACCTAAGCGTTGAGGTGTGGTCCCGTGCTCATGAGGGAGCCCAGCCGTGCATGGACACACCCGCACGAGCACCACCCCCGCCACTCGCTACGGCGACCCGATCTACTACCCCACCGCCATCCAGCAGCCAGTCATGCCGCTCGCTGAACTCCCGCCCGGAGTCGAGATGGTGACCCTGCCGAACGGCTCCCGGACCCTCGCCTACACCCAGCCCCAGACCCTCGCGCCCGCCCCGGTCGCGCAGCCGGTCCCGGCGTGGGCCAAGACCACTGCCCTGCTCGCCCCGACCGTCGGCGGCGGGATCGCCGCGGCCGGGTTCGGGATCTCCTACGCCGCCCCGGGACTGATCGCCATGACCGAAGCCCTCTGGGCAACCATCGCCCTCATCGCCGCCGGCACCCTCGCACCGCTCCTCCTCCGCACCACACGAGGAACCAGTGGCAGGGGTGCGACGCCCGTGCAGCACGTCACGCAGAACATCAGCGCGTCCGGGATGTTCGGCCGCGCCACCGGCACCATCAACAACCGCTGAAAGGCCAGCCCATGACTGCCTGGAGCCCCGACAACCCCGACTGCGACCCCGATTACGACGGCGTCGACTGCGAGCTGTGCGAGCCCCTCGACGGCGGTGACCCGTACCCCTACGCGCACTGCTGCGGCTGCGGAGCCAACGGCAGCAGCGAACGCCCCGACTGCACCTGCCAGTAGACGCACCAAGGGCGGCCCGCTCTCGGCAAAGTCCGGGCCGCCCTCTTCCAGAACCTCAGAACTGGAGACCCCAAGCATGACCCAACCCGCCCCCATCCGGCGAGACGACCGCGTACGGCTCCTGGCCGAAGCCCTCAGCCTCGCCGCCCGAGGCTGGCCCCTCTTCCCCCTGCGGCCCGGATCGAAGACCCCAGCTCTCCACAGCGCGGAACGCTGCCCCCGCACCGAAGGCTGCGCCGACGGACACCTGAAGTGGGAGCAGCGCGCGACCACTGACCAGGACGCGATCGTCCGCTGCTGGACGCACAAGCCGTACAACATCGGCCTGGCCACCGGCCCCGCCGGACTCATCGTTATCGACCTGGACACCCCCAAGCCCAACAGCAGTCAGGACGCGCCTGGCGGCGCGGAGACCTTTACGGCGCTCTGCGAGCGCGCCGGGCAGGCCGTCCCCACCACCTACCGCACCCGCACCCCCTCCGACGGGGCCCACCTGTACTTCACCGCCCCGGCCGGGATCCGGCTGGGGAACACGGCGGGCAAGCTCGGCCCGCTCATCGACACCCGAGCCGCCGGCGGATACGTCGTCGCCCCCGGCAGCAGCATCCCGGCCGGGATGTACGAGGTGACCGACCCCGCCCCGGTCGCAGAGCTCCCCGGCTGGCTTCTGCTCCTGCTCCAGCCGCCCGCCCCGGTCCCGGCCCGTCGGCTCGCGGCGCCGGCCGTCAGCGGCACCAGCGCGGCCCGCGCCGCGCTGGACGCCGAGTGCAACGTCGTCCGTACCGCCCCCGCAGGTCAGGCGAACAACACGCTCAACCGGAGCGCCTTCAAGGTGGGGCGCTTCGTCGCGTGGGGCGACCTCCCCCGCGACGTGGTGGAGGAGGCCTTCCAAGCGGCAGGGGAGGATCGGGGACTCACCGCTGCCGAGTGCCGCTCCACGATCCGAAGCGCCCTAGACAGCTCCGCCCGTACGGTCCGGGCCCGGGATGCGGCATGAGCACCCACCCTCATCCCCCCTTGGAAGGCCCCACCCCGGCACCCACCGGCCCCAGCATCGCCGAACCAGCCCCGGCCACCGGCGGCAGTGGCGCGCTGAAAGTCGTCGCCGAAGGCGTCCTTTCATCTGTTCGCCCTGACCCGCGCCGGGACGACGGACGTCGGCCGGTCGCCTGGCTCCACATCAGCGCACCCGGACGAGGAGCGACCCCGTCCGCCCGGTCGTGGTGCACGTGCGGCCGCGACCTCTTCGCCGCTGGCCAGAGCCGCGCACTCGCCTTGATCGACGACCACGTGCGGCACCGGACCGTCTGCCCCTTGCTCGTATCCCAGGAAGGGAAGGCCGCCTGATGAGCGACCCCAAGCCCGCGGTCGTACCCATCGATGGGGCCGCGCTGCTCGACGAGGTGGAAGCCTTCCACCGCCGGTTCAACATCTTCCCCCGCGAAGCCGCCTATGTGGCGGTGGTCCTGTGGGACGCGCACGCCCACCTCATCGACTGCTTCGAGACCACACCTCGGATCGCGTTCCTGTCCCCGGAGCCCGGATCGGGGAAGTCGCGGGCACTGGAGATCGTGGAGATCCTCACCCCGCGCCCGGTCACCACCGTGTCCGCCTCCGCCAACGGGCTCTACCGCCTCGTCGGCGCCCCTGAGGGCCTGCCCACGGTCCTCTTCGACGAGGTCGACACCATCTTCGGCCCGAAGGCAGGGCCCGACGAAGCGCTGCGAGGGTTCCTCAACGCGGGCTACCGGCGCAGCGGCGGCGCGCTGCGGTGCGTGGGAGACGGCTCGAACCAGACTGCGCAGATCTTCCCCTCGTACTGCGCCGTGGCCATGGCGGGACTCGGCTCCCTGCCCGACACCGTCCTGACCCGCTCGGTCATCGTCCGCATGCGCAAGCGCGCCCCGAACGAGAAGGTCGAGCCCTACCGTCAGCGCGTCCACGAGCAGCAGGGCCACGCGCTGCGCGACCGCCTCGCGAAGTGGGCCGACAGCGTCCGCGACCGCGTGGCCGGAGCTTGGCCCGCGATGCCGGAAGGGGTGACGGACCGGCCGGCGGACGTGTGGGAGCCGCTCCTCGCCGTCGCCGACGCCGCCGGAGGCGACTGGCCCGCCCGTGCTCGTACCGCCTGCCTCGAACTCGTTGCCGCGGCGAAGGACAACGACGAGTCCTCCACCGGGGTCCGCCTCCTCACGGACCTTCGCGACCACGTGTTCTGCGGCGCCGACCGCATGTCGACCGCCGTCATCCTCGAATGCCTCCTCCGCATGGACGAAGCGCCCTGGGCCGACCTGGACGACAAGCCGCTCAACTCCCGGACCCTGGCCCGCCTCCTCGGCCAATACGTCACCCCCGGCAACAAGCCCATCAAGCCGCGTGGGATCCGTACCGCCTCCGGCACCCCCAAGGGCTACTACGCCGAGGACCTCACGGACGCGTGGGAGCGCTACTGTCCCCCGCCCCTCCTGAAATCCGCAACAGCCGCAACATCCGCCACACCGCAGGTCAGCGGGGGTGAATCTGTGGCGGATACCGCCACGGCCATCCGCCACACGCACGCAGAAACCGCCACACCGCTCTTCCCCGTCGCCGGATAACCGGCCATCGGCCCCAGGTGCCGCCACACCACGCGTGTGGCGGCACCTATCCGCCACAGAATCCCGATCCGCCACAGACCCGAGCCGCTGACCAGCAATGTTGCGGCGTGGCGGATGTTGCGGATCCCCCGTGAGGGAGGGGAGACCCTCCCAGTGCTCGCGAAGGAGAGACATTCATGGCGCGCCCCCAGATGCTCAAGCTCCCCGAAGTGCTGACGGAGATCGGCATGAGCCGAGCCGCGTTCTACCGGATGCGCGCCCGTGGACAAGGCCCGCGTCTCATCAAGCTCCCCAACGGCCAGCTCCGCGTGCGCCGTGCGGACCTGGACACCTGGCTGTCCGGGTGCGAGGAAGTCGCCGCCTGACCCGCCCCACTCAGAGAGAGGGCCCACCCTTCGGTGGGCCCTCTCTCCAATTGGAGAGAAATGCTGACGTACGACGTTGATATCTGGTCCATCCGAGAGCGGAAGGGGCGCCCCAAGCCGTTCGAACTGCGGTGGCGAGCGGGAGAGCGGCCGCACTCCAGAAGCTTCAAGCTCAAGGTGCAGGCCGACGGTCGACGTTCCGAGCTGCTCACCGCGCTTCGCAATCGGGAGCGGTTCGACGAGCAGACCGGGCTGCCGGCTTCGGAGTTCGAGGCGCTGAGTACACCTACTTGGTACGAGCACGCCACGGCCTACGTGCTGATGAAGTGGCCGAAGGCCGCAGCCAAGCACCGCGCGAGCATCGCCGAGACGTTCGCCACCGTGACACCGGCGTTCGTATCCAGCTCACGCGGCGCTCCCGACTCCGCCGTCTTGCGGCAGGCGCTGTACGGGTGGGCGTTCCGCGCGGTGCAGGCAGACGACGGCCCCCTTCGTCTGCGGCACGAGATCGAGAAGCCGCCGGAGGACATCGCGGCCGCCCTTACTTGGATCGCATCGAACACGGTCAAGATGACCGAGGTCGCGCGGTCGGAACGCCTACGTGGGGCTCTTGATGCTCTGTCCAAGAAGCTCAACGGGAAGCCCGCTGCGGACAACACGGTGAACCGGAAGCGCATGGTCATGAGCAACGCCCTGCGATACGCCGTCGAGCGTGGCACCCTCCCCGCTAACCCTCTTGGCCGTCTCGACTGGACCGCGCCCGATAAGGACGACGAGGTCGACTTCCGGTACGTCCCCAACCCCGATCAGGCCGCAGCTCTGATCGACGCCGTGAAGCAGTCCAGCGGGCGAGGGGAGCACATGGCCGGCTTCTTCGGCTGCCTGTACTACGCGGCCATGCGTCCTTCGGAGATCGCTGCCCTTCGCGCTGCGGACTGCATCTTGCCCTCAACCGGGTGGGGAGAGCTTGTCCTCGCGGGGAGTCGCCCCGAGGTCGGCTCGGGGTGGACCGACGACGGGCAGTCGTACGAGCAGCGCGGGCTGAAGCGCCGGGCCCGGACCGCGACCAGGTCCGTTCCTATCCCGCCGGTACTGACCGCGATGCTCCGCGACCACAAGGAGAAGTACGGGGTCGCCGACGACGGGCGACTCTTCCGGGCTGCACAGGGGGGACGGATCCGCTCGACGGAGTACTGCAACCTCTGGGACGCGGCACGGATCAAGGCCCTGCCAGCGGAGGATGCCAAGACGCCTCTCGCAGATGTGCCGTACTCGCTCCGGCACGCGGGGGTGTCCCTGTGGATCAACTCCGGGGTGGATCCGATGGAGGTCGCGCAACGGGCCGGACACAGCCTCACCGTGCTCTTCCGCTTCTACGCCAAGATCCTGAAGGGCCAGCAGTCCCGAGCGAACGAGCTCATCGAGAAGGGTCTGAGCGGCGCGTGAGTCTTGTGGTCCTGGCCCACACATGGCCCATACGCGCTGGTCAACAGCGGGATACAAGTGCTCCAGGGTGAGACAGGGTGAGCAGAGAGGGCGTGACCCCGAATCGGGTTCACGCCCTCTGACCTGCTACTTCTCTGACCTGGCGGTGGGTGTGGGATTTGAACCCACGGTGACATCGCTGCCACGACGGTTTTCAAGACCGTTCCCTTAGGCCGCTCGGGCAACCCACCTGGCCGGTACAGAGTACCGGGCCGTGGGGGTGGGGCGGCGCTGGGTTTCTCGGGGGGTCAGGCGGTCTGGGCCTTGTCGTAGGCAGCCTTCGCCTCGTTGCCGAAGTAGGGGCCGAACATCCGGTTCGGCAGGAAGGTGTAGCCGAAGCTGTTCACCGAGGCCTGGACGCCCAGGCCCGTCGCCTCGTTGAAGTCCTGGAACCAGGGGCCGCCGCTGGAGCCGCCGGTCATATTGCACGGTAGGCCGTGGTCCTTCGTCAGCAGGAAGTCCTTGCTTGTGTTGCCGCTGCAGTAGACGAGCTTGGTGCCGTCGTACGGGGCCGCCGCCGGGAAGCCGAAGGCGTACATCTTCTTGTTGTAGCCGCCGTTGAACACGATGCCCTGGGCTCCGACTGCCTGGCTGAGCGTCTGGCCGTTCAGCGGGGCGACGACCGCCAGGCCGACGTCCATGTTCATGTCCTCGCTCGCCACCCACTGGTCGGTCGCGAAGGTCTTGGTCGCCGTCCACTGCCCGTAGGGCGCGTTCCCGTTCTCGTACCCCGGGACGAAGATCCAGTTGGTGTGCCAGGCGCCCTGGTACTTCACGCAGTGGCCGGCGGTGATCACCGTGCTGCCGTTGACGCTGGTGATCGAGTCGCCCGAGCAGGAGGCGCTCTTCCCGTTGAAGGTGAAGAAGACCCGGCCCGAGGTTTTGACCACCGCGCCGCCGGACGTCCAGGCTCCGCCCGGCTGGGGGAAGGCCGCGGGGGAGGCGACCGACCCCGTGGGGGAGGCGCTCGCCGGCGTCGGGGCGATGGTGGTGGGGCGCTCCGCGGTGACGGGAGCCGTGCGGGTGGCCGCGCCCGGGGCGGCCGTGATGTCCAGCGGGGCGGCGGCCCGCATCTGCTCGGCCGACCAGAAGCCCGGGGCGGGGCGGGGCGCGGCGGCCGAGGGGGAGGCCGCCGTCAACGCACCCGCGAGCAGGGCCCCCGTAGCGAGCAAGACCGATATGGCTGTCCGATGGTGATTCACGCATGACTCCTTCTGCCGTGCCCGGATGAAGAGCTGTCGGTGCGGATCCGGGGCAGGGTGGCACGCCGGGAACGAGAAGTCAGGCACCAGTCGGAACGTTCGGTCGGTTCCGGCCAGGAATTGGCCAACTCCACGTCCTAGGAGGTGAGGAGGACGCCCGCGTACGAGGCTCCGGCCACCACCACCCAGGCCGCGAGGCCCAGCAGTGCGGCCCGGCCGCCGGTACGGGACAGAGTGGGCAGGTGGACCGCGCTGCCCAGGCCGAACAGGGCTGCGGCCAGGAGCAGTTCCTGGGCGGTGTGCGCCCATTCCAGCGCTACGTCGGGAAGTGTCCCGGTGGCCCGCAGCGCGGCCGCCGCGAGAAAGCCGGCTACGAACAGCGGCACCGGGGCCGGCCGGCGGCCCGAGGACGTACGCACCCCGCGGTTGCGGGCCCGTACCGAGAAGGCCACCGCCGCGACCAGCGGGGCCAGCATCGCCACCCGCATCAGCTTGACCAGCACCGCTTCGCCGAGGGCCCCCGGGCCGGCCGTCTGAGCGGTAGCCACCACCTGGCCGACGTCGTGGACGCTCGCGCCCACCCAGCGGCCGAACTCCGGGTCCGAGAGGCCCAACGGGGCTTGGAGCAACGGAAGTACGGCGATGGCCAGGGTGCCGCACAGGGTGACCAGCGCCACCGAGGAGGCCACGTCTTCCTCGTCGCTGCCCGACACCTGGCTGACGGCTCCGATGGCCGAGGCCCCGCAGATCGAGTACCCGGTGGCGATCAGCAACGGCTGGTCCCCGGGCAGCCCGAGTCGCCGGCCGAGCCAGAGAGTGCCGAGGAAGGTCGCCGCCACCACCGCGGCCACCATCGCCACAGTGGCCCAGCCCAGCCGGAGCACCTCGTCCAGGCCCAGCGCCAGACCCAGCAGGACGATTCCGATCCGCATCAGGCGCCGCCCGGCCAGGGAGAGGCCGGGGCGCGCGGTTCCCCGTACGAAGCCCCGTAGGCCGGGGAGGTGAGCCGCGGCGATGCCGAGCAGCACCGACACCGTCAGCATCGGGGCCCAGGGGGCCAGCCGATGCACCGACCAAGCCGCCAGCACGCCGGCCGCCGCCAGTCCCAATCCGGGCCACGGTGACGATGTTTCACGTGAAACATCGATCGGTTCCCGCGAGGCCGCCCCGCGTACCGGGCGGTTCAGCAGGGCCATCAGTCGGTCGGGAGGGTGTAGACGCGGCGGACGCTGCTGCCCAGACGGCTGACGTCGGCTCCGTACACGTGGAGGGATATCGCCTTCGTGCGACAGGAGTTGCGGACCTTGTGGATGTCTCCCGGCGGGGCGAACCCGCAGACGTCTCCGGGGCCGTTGACCACGTGCTCGGTCGCCACCAGCCGGGCGCCGGTGGTGGCCGTGGCGGGGGCGAGGCGGTAGCGGAGCTCGCTCTCCTCGCCCTCGTGCACACCGGCCACGCACCACGAGACGTGGTCGTGGATGGCGGTCTCCTGGCCCGGCAGCCACACCAGGGCCACGACGGAGAAGCTGCCGTCCGGTTCCGCGTGCAGGACGTGCTGCCGGTAGCGGTCGGGGTGTCCCTCGCGCTGCTCGGCGGTGAGCAGACCGGGCGTCCCCAGGTGTGGGGCGAGCCGTTCGCCGACCAGGTAGGCGGTCAGATCGGGGGCCAGCCCCCGGTCCACGACCGAACGGATCTCACTGACGAGGGCGGCCGTCCTCGCGGTCGTGCGGGCCGGCGTGGTGGTGGTCATATGGGGAGGGTCGGGGAGCCGACCCATCACGTCCAACGACAGTTCTCAGCTGAAATCCAAAGACCCGCTTATGGGTTGGGAAAGATGCCGGACCCGTCCGTCGGCCGGTTCAGCAGCCGACGCGGTTCGAGGCCGCCTGCCTCAGGGCTTCCAGCACCACCGCCGTCGCCGGGACCCGCAGATGGTCGCGGTACACGTGCGCGGCGATGTGGCGGCGGGCGGCCGGCAGCAGGGCCCGCCCGCACACCTTGCTGAGTGAGAGCGAGGGCAGCACCAGCGCGGGCATCATGGCCACGCCCAGGCCCTGTGCGACCAGGCTCTGGACCACCAGGTTGTCGTCGGTGGCGAACCGGATGTCGGGGACGAAGCCCAGCCCCGCGCATTCGTGCAGCAGATTCGCCCGGCAGCGCGGGCAGCCGGCGATCCACCGCTCCTCGGAAAGGTCCGCGAGGTTCACGGCCCGCCGCCGGGCCAGCGGGTGCCCGGTCGGCAGCAGCACCGTCAGCTGGTCCTCCATGAGCTTGACCTCGGCGACCTCCTCCGGCACCTCCTCGTGCAGGCCGGGATAGGTGAAGGCCAGGGTGATATCGCACTCGCCCCGCTCCAGCCTGCGCAGGGAGTCCGGGGGCTCCCCCTCCAGCAGCTCGACCTGGATGCCCGGGTGGTCCTTGGCCAGGCTGCTCAGGGCTTCCGGGACGAGGGTGACGTTGGCGCTGGGGAACCCGCACAGCCGGACACGGCCGGTCCGCAGCCGGGCGTACGCCTTCAGCTGGGCCTCGGCGGCGGCGAGACTGCCGAGGATGGACTCGGCGTGCCGGGCCATCGATTCCCCGGCCTCGGTGAGCTGCATGCGGCGCCCGACGCGGGTGAACAGCGGGGTGCCGACGGCGCGTTCGAGCGCCTTCATCTGCTGGGTGATCGCGGGCTGGGTGTACCCGAGGACGCGGGCGGCGGCCGAGTAGGACCCCGAGGCGACCACCTCGTGGAACGTCCGTATGTGCCGAGAATCGAACACGGTCGAAGCATAAGCGGACGTTGGGAGGGGCCGCAGGCACAATCGCGCCTACGGCCCCTCACCATCAAGCCAGTTGGGTCTGCCGTCCACCGACGGCCGGCCGCTACTTGTCGCCGACCCGCGAGCCGAGCGTGATGTCCACCGTGGTCGGCTTTCCGCCGCGCAGGTAGGTCAGCTTCACCGTGTCACCCGGCTTGTACGTCCAGATCTCACTGATCAGGGTCGGGCCGCTGTCGATCGGCTTGCCGCCGAGCTCGGTGATGATGTCGCCGGGCTTCAGCCCCGCCTTGCCCGCCGGGCCGTTCGGGTCGACCAGCTCGCGCGCCGACGCTCCCGTCTCGGAGATCTTCGCGCCGTCGGTCTTGGCCGCGAGGTCCACGGAGACCGAGATCACCGGGTAGACCGGCTTGCCCGTCTTGATCAGCGATTCGGCGACGTTCTTCGCCTGGTTGATCGGGATGGCGAAACCGAGGCCGATGGAGCCTGCCTGGCCGCCCACGCCGCCGCTGCCCGCAGACTGGATAGCGGAGTTGATGCCGATGACCGCGCCACGGCCGTCGAGCAGCGGGCCACCGGAGTTGCCCGGGTTGATCGAGGCATCCGTCTGCAGCGCGCTCATGTACGAGTTCTTGCCGCCGGTGGCGTCACCCGAGGCGACCGGGCGGTTCTTGGCGCTGACAATGCCGGTGGTGACCGTGTTGGACAGGCCGAACGGGGCGCCGATCGCGATGGTGGAGTCGCCGACGGCCACCTTGTCCGAGTCGCCGAGCGGCAGCGGCTTGAGGCCGGACGGCGGGGTCTTCAGCTTGATGACGGCCACGTCGTAGCCCTGGGCCCGGCCCACGACCTCGGCTTCGTACCTCTTGCCGTCGGAGAAGGTCGCGCTGAGCTTGCCGCCGTTCGCCGCGGAGGCGACCACGTGGTTGTTCGTGAGGATGTGGCCCTGCTGGTCGTAGACGAACCCGGTGCCGGTGCCGCCCTCGCCGTCGCCGGCCGAGGCCTCGATGGTGACGACGCTGGGCAGCGCGCCGGCGGCCAGGCCCGCGACCGATCCCGGATCCCGCTTGAGCTCCTTGGGGGTGTTGCCGGCGCTGACCGTGGTGGAGCCGGAGCCGTTGGCACTCCGGTCGGCGGCCCAGTAGCCGACGCCGCCGCCGACGCCGCCCGCGAGGAGCGCCGCCGCGACCACGCCCGCGATCAGGCCGCCCTTGCCCTTCCGCTTGGGCTGCGGTGCACCCTCGGTGCCCAGGGGCGCGCCCCAGCCGCCACCGCCATGGCCGTCACCGGCCCCGTACCCGGGAGCCCCGTAAGCGGGGGCCGCGGGCGGCGGGGGAGGCCAGCCCTCGGCGCCCGTCGCCTGCGGCGCAGGACCGGGGCTCTCGGCGTAGGCCGGGGTGACCGGCGGAGCGGGGCTCTCGGCGTAGGCCGGCGTGACCGGCGGGGCCGGGGTCTCGGCGTAGGCCGGAACCGCGGGCTGCGCTGCCTGGGTGTGGGGGAGCTGCTGAGTCGGCTCGGCGCCGGGCACGGGCGTCGGCGGCAGCTGTTGCGTCGGCGGCTCCACGGGGGCCGGTGCGGCGGGCGCGGCGTCGACGGGCGCGGCCACCGGGTGTACGGGCGGACCCGCGGGAGGCGTCGGGGCCGCGGTGCCCTCGTTCTCGGTGCTCACAGCGCTGTCTCCTCGTCACACACGGCTTCAGAAATACGGGCGATCGGTCCGGCTGAACGTTCGACGTGCCGTACAAGTTCCTGGGCAAAGCCTTTCCCATGGCCCGTCAGAGCACTGTAAGCCGGACCTGTGAGTCTCCCCCATCCTTTATCTCCGACATTTCGGGCGCATCCCCAGAAGCACCCACAGGGCTCCCCCGACATCCGCGGCCCTCTCGGTGGCACCATGAGCCGGTGACCCACGCAACGCCGCGCCCCATCCAGGTCGTCGCCCACCGCGGCGCCTCGGAGGATGCCCCCGAACACACCCTGGCCGCCTACCGCAAGGCCATCGAGGACGGGGCCGACGCCCTCGAATGCGATGTCCGGCTCACGGCCGACGGCCACCTGGTCCTGGTCCACGACCGGCGGGTGAACCGCACCTCCAACGGCCGGGGCGCCGTCTCCGCCCTGGAGCTGGCCGATCTCGCCGCCCTCGACTTCGGCTCGTGGAAGGACCGCGAAGAGTCTCCCGACTGGGACTCGGACCCCGAGCGGACCTCAGTACTCACCCTGGAGCGGCTCCTGGAACTGGTGGCGGACGCCGGGCGGCCGGTACAGCTGGCGATCGAGACGAAGCACCCGACCCGCTGGGCCGGACAGGTGGAGGAGCGCCTGCTCTTCCTCCTGAAGCGGTTCGCGCTGGACGCCCCGCCCGCCGAGGGCCCGCACCCGGTCCGGGTGATGAGCTTCTCCGCGCGCTCCCTGCACCGGATCCGGGCGGCCGCCCCGACGGTCCCGACCGTCTACCTGATGCAGTTCATCTCGCCCCGGATGCGGGACGGAAGGCTGCCGGCCGGGATCCGGATCGCCGGGCCGGGGATGCGGATCGTCCGCGGCCATCCGGGCTTCATCCGAAAACTTCAGGCCGCCGGGTACTCCGTACACGCGTGGACCGTGAACGATCCGGAAGATGTTCAGCTCTGCGCTGATCTAGGTGTAGAAGCCATCATCACGAACAGACCACGACAAGTTCTGTCACAGCTAGGCCGCTGACGTCCCGTTTTGCGCATCCGTCACACACGAACCATCCGTTACAGGGTGTGCACCGGCGCATCCGCTCCGCATTCGGCGCCGCGAATGCGTCAGCGGGCGCCCGTGCGGCGGTTTCCGGTCCAGGCCATTGGGGCATCCAGACCATGCGTGGGGCTAAGGAGGTTCCGGGGGTGGCGTTGATGGTGGCACAAGAAGTGCCCACGTCGTCGTGCATGGACGTGTCCCATGGTCCTGCGGGCGTGGGTGAGGCAAGGCACCGGATGCGCGAGCAGTTGCGCATCAGCGGACTGTCCGAATCGATCGTGGATGACGCAGTACTGATCCTTTCCGAACTGCTCAGCAACGCCTGCCGGCACGGCAGACCGCTGGCCATCCGGGAGATCGGCGACGGTGGGATACAGGCGTCGTGGCGCGTGGACAAAGCGGGGCGTCTGACGGTCGAGGTCACGGACGGCGGCGGGCCCACCCGCCCCATCCCGGCCAAACCCTCGGTCACCGCACGGGGCGGACGGGGGCTGAACATCATCAGCGCCCTGGCCCAGGACTGGGGTGTCCGGGACGGAGCGGCGGGTGAGGTCACCGTCTGGGCGATCGTCGCCTGTGGGACCCGGCACGAGGATTTCGCTACGCGCGTCGCGCCCCCGGCGATCGATTTCAGTACGGCCTTCGACGATCTGGATCCCTGATCCGATCGGTACCCGACCGCGGGTGGACAGATGGCGACCGACCGGGAGCACACGCCGACCGTGCTTCCGGCCGCCCCCACCCGTTGTGGCGGTACGAACGGCTGGGCACCGGTTGTGGCGGTACGAACGGCTAGGCTCGCGCCCAGACCGACGCCGTACCGCCGCAACCGGGAGACACCCACGATGGCCAAGAAGCGCCCCGCCGCGAAGTCCGCAAAGCCGCAGCTCAACAGCGGGGAGATCCCGGTGGTGGGCCCTCGCGAGCCCTGCCCCTGCGGATCCGGGCGCCGCTACAAGGCCTGCCACGGCGCCGCCGCCGCGCACGCCGTCACCGAGCACGTGGCCCGCCCGTTCGAGGGCCTGCCCGGCGAGTGCGACTGGGTGGCGCTGCGCGAGCTCGTCCCCGCCGCCACCGTGCCGCTCACCCTCAAGGGCGGACTGCCCGAGGGCGTCCCCTCCGTCACCTTGGTGACCGTACTCCCGCTGGCCTCCCCGGCATTGCGCCGCGAGGACGGCTCCGTCCTGCTCGGCCTGCAGAACGACTCGACCACCGGCGACCTCGCCCGGGACATGGCCGACACCCTGGAGCGCGCGCTCGTCGCCGAGCCGGGCACCGTCATCGCGGCCCGCCGGGTGCCGGCCGAGGGTCCGCGACTTCAGGATCTCCTGTCCGCGGACGGCGGTTTCGAGCCGGTTGTACACAGCGGGTTCGAATTCTGGATTCCGGAAGCGGAGAGCGCCCAGAACGCCTCCCCGGAGATCGCCGCCTCCCTGGAGCGCGCCAACGCGGCCGCCATCCCGACCGTCAAGCTGACCGGTGCGGACGCCGCCTACTGGTGCGAGACCCCGGACAAGAACCACCTGCGCTGGGTCATGCCGCACCCCGAGGAGAAGCTGCTCGACGCGCTCGCGCGACTGCACGCGGCGGGCACGTCCTCGCTCGGCGAGGGCACCAAGCTGGTCGGTTCCTTCCGCGCCCACGGCCTGATGGTCCCCGTCTGGGACCTGCCCACCGGAGTCTCGGCGGAGGATGTGGAGAAGCCGGCGGCCGAGCTCGCGGAGCGCCTTGCCGCGGCCCTCGCGACGGACGCGCCGCTGACCACGGAGGAGCGCCGGGCACGCGGCGGCCTCACCAACCGCCAGGTCACGCTCAGCTGACCGGGACGCCGGGCCTCTTCGGGAGCCCGGCACGAGAGCCTGCGGGAGGTCCCACAGGCGGGTCACCGGTGACCCGCCACCGGTGATCGGGGTCACAACTCCCGCTAATCGCCTGCAAATCGGTGTCCGAATATCAGAGATCGAATTTGCGAACAGGCGATCTCTTGTTACCGTTCTTGTAGCCCGGTCGCTGGTGCATCCCCCGTCGCCAGCGACCGGGCCTTTGATTTTTCGGTGACGCTCAACCGTCACCCGGTTCCGGTGAGTTGCTCCCGGACCGCAGGAGCAGGGCTCCTTCATCATCCGGAACTGCAAATTCCGCTACGGCCGAGTAATCGCCCGGAGACCCGGCCGACTCCTCCCTCGGCGTTTCGCACAGCCCCGGCTCGTCGCCCGCGCCGACCGCGCAGCGGATCTGCACCGTGCGCCCCGCGGGACCCATCACCGTGAGCACCGCGTCGAGCGCGCGGCCGCTGGTGTTGCGGTAGTAGCTGCGCCCCCACGTCCGGCCGTCACCGGACAGGACGCAGGTTTGCGCCTCCACCCCCTGCGGGGAGGACAGTTCGGGTCCGCAGCGCGCGTCCGTACGCGACTGCTCGGCCGGACCCGGGCGGGCCGGCGCCCCGCCTGCTGCCAGCGTACGGGGCCGGCCGGAGGCGGAACTCGCGCCCTCGCCGCCCGAATCCGCGGAGCCCGAAGACTTCGGGTCATCCGCGGAAGGGCGACCGAGCCCGAAAGTGGAGAGCAGTCCTCCACCCTTTCCATCGCCCTGACCGGCGAAATCCGGCCCGGCGATCGCTCCCGCCAACGGGAGCGACAAGATGATCAACACACCGGCGCCGATACCGATCAGGCGGAGATTCATTCGCCGAAGATAGCGATGCGGGAATGGGGCGCGGAGATCCCCGCGCCCAATTCCCTTGGAAACTCGTCTCGCTGACACCCGTACGAGTGATCCGCCAGTGCACAGGCGCCAGTACGCGGGCCTCGGTGCATTGGGTTTGGTGGGTCAGGTTTGGTGGGTCAGGTTTGGTACGCCGGGTTCGGCACACCGGATTTGGCGCACCGGCCTCAGTACGCGAGCCGGCTCCCGCCGCCCGGTGCCTCGCTGCTCGCCTCCACCAGCGCGTCCACGAGCGCCTCCACCTCCGGCAGCCAGATCTCCCCGGCCCGTGCGGGCTCGCGCTCCCACCGCACCTGGCCGCCGCCGATGGCGGCGGAGGGCGGCAGCAGCAAGTAGCCGCCCTCGCCGTGGAAACGCAGCGAGGAAGGCACGTGGTCCTTGGCATAGAGGACCTCGCCGAGCCGCTCCAGCGAGTACGGCGCCACGAGCAGCGACCACCGGGTGGGCGTGGCCACGACCGGCCCGAGGCGCATTCCCAGGGCGTCCAGTCGTACGACGGCGCGCTCGGCCGCCGCGGCGGGCAGGCTCACCGCGCAGGGCGCGGTCCCGCCGGTGGCCAGCAGGATCGGGGCGCCCGCCCGGTTGGCCCACCACCAGGACACCATCCGCGGGTCGGTGGTGGCCGCGAGCAGCCCGGGGTCGAAGGGGTGCGCGCCGGGCACGGCGCAGTCGAGGTCGGGGCAGGCGCACCGGGTGCTGTCGGTGCCGGAGCGTCCGACGCCCGGCAGTACGGGCCAGCGCCAGGTGGTGGCGCAGGTGAGCGCCGCGTCGAGCAGAGCGGGCCCGCTGCCCTGCGGCGGGGCGGGGCGCAGGGTTCGCAAACGATTGCGGAGCCGCTGGAGACGCCTTCCGAGGATCTCGCGCATGAGCGCTCGTTCCTTTCCGTTGAACGCCGAGGGCCACATCACACCATGTAAGCGGTGGTTCACCACACGTGCACGTTTCGCGTCACTGTCCGCCTGAAGCAGGTTCACACGGTTCGTGCAGTTGTCTTACGGGTCCATGAAACGTCCGGCGAAGGCGGTACGCGACCCGGGACTGCGCGGGGGAACGGCTGTCGTCGATGGGGACGACGGGCCGTGCCCGGCGGTTCCCGGCGGGCACCGGGCTGCGCCAACTCTCCCCGGGTGCAACCGATTACGTACCCGGACAGGCTGAAGGACTCGCCCAGTCGACCGCAAAAACCGCCCGCTCCCTGCCCTTTCCGGCCAAGTTCTAGCCTTGACCGAACAGTGAGTTGCCGCCCCACGGACACCAGGATTCCCAGCTGGGCAATGCTGGACATCGCTCCTCGTGTGCGTGTAGATGTGGATTCATTGATAGCGGCGCAGCATGATCTGGGGGTTTGCGATGCTATATGGCGAATCGCACCAGCTGGAAAGGCGGACGCCATGAGCGCCCCGCATCTGCCGAAAGTGGCTGGAATCGATCCAGCTGTCACAGCGTCCCCGCACACTGTGGCGCCCACACCGGTGCCCACCACCACGACCACGACCCCGCGGACGGCCCACGCTCCGGCACAGGGCCCCGCCGCGAGCTCGGTCATTCAGGACCGGCTCGCGGGCATGGTCTCCGACCTCACCACCCTCCACGAACTCACCGAGCGGCTCGCCCGCGCCTGTGACCTCACCTCTTCCCTCCAGGAGTTCCTGCGAGCGGGTGCCTCCCTCGTCGGCGCCCGGCGCGGCCTGATCGTCCTGGAGCCCTCCGACGGACTCGGCCCCACCACCACGATCGGCCTCGGGCTGGGCCACGCCGACCTCGGCCACATCGAGACGGTGCCGCGCAGCGCCACCTCGCACGGCCGCATCCTCGACGGCCTGCCCGACGCCCACGGCGGTTCCGAGGTCCTCCCCGAGCCCGGAACGAACCCCGGCCCCGGCGCCGGGGGGCACACCACCCCGGTCGACCCCCGGCACCGCGAGGTCGCCGCCCGCCTGGGTTACGCCGCCAGCTACTCGCTGCCGCTGACCGCCGAGGCCATCGGCCGGCTCGGTGCGGCCGTCTGGCTCTACGACGAACAGGCCGAGCCCAGCGACCGCCAGCGCGACCTGGCCGGGCTCTACGTCCGGCACGCCGCCGAGCATCTCGCCCGGATGCTGGAGGTGGAGCGCGCCCGGTCCAGCCTGGCCATCGTCGCCGAGGAACTGCTGCCCAGCAGGCTCCCGCGGATCCCCGGGGTCCAGCTCGCCGCCCGGCACCACACCGGCCCGCACGGCGGAGGCGACTGGTACGACGCGCTGCCGCTGCCGGAGGGCGCCCTCGGGCTGGCCGTCGGCTCCGTCACCGGGTCGGGCCCCAGCGCCATCGCCGCGATGGGCCGGCTGCGGGCCTCGCTGCGGGCGTACGCCGTCATGGAGGGCGAGGACCCCGTCGCCGTCCTCTCCGACCTGGAGCTGCTGCTGCGCCTGACCGAGCCCGCGCGCTCGGCGACCGCGCTCTTCGCCTACTGCGAGCCCGCCGGTGGCCAGGCCGGCGGCCGGCCGGGCGACCGGGGACGCAAGCTCATCCTGGCCGGAGCCGGGCACACTCCGCCGCTGCTGATCGGCGAGCGGCGTACCGAGTACGTGGAGACCACCCTCTCCGCGCCGCTGGGGATGCTGTCCTGCTGGGAGGCCCCGAGCGTGGAGATCGAGCCCGCGCCCGGAGAAACGGTGCTGCTCTACACGGACGGGCTGCTCCGTCGGACCGGGGACCCGATGGACCGGGCGTACGCGCGGCTGCACGCCGCCGCCGCGGGGATTCCCCGTAGCGCCCGCGAGGACCCGGCCGCCATCTGCGACCACATCCTGCGGACGGTGCTGCCGGACGGCGAAGGGGGCGGCGGCATTTCGCCCGCGGACACCTCCGAGGACATCGTGCTGCTCGCGGCACGGTTCGAGTGATGCGGGACGGGTGATGCGGGACGGGTGATACGGCACGGGTCACGCGGGACGGGCCACACGGGACACAGAAGGTGTGATGCGGACGTGTGACGCGGGACGTGAGACGCGGGACGTGAGACGGTTCGAGCGGCCCGGGGCGTGTGACCCGGTTTGGCGGATTTGTCACACGACCCGTCGGGGGGAGTCCGCTCACACATACGATGGATGAGGTCCATACCCGGTCCGTGTCCGTCGTACTGAGGAGAAGACGTGGCTGACGAGCTCACCCCGGAGACCCCGGAAGAAGAGCAGCCCAAGAAGAAGCACAAGCAGCGCAAGAACGGGCTGTACCCGGGTGTCAGCGAGGAACTCGCGGCAAGCATGCGCACCGGCTGGGCAGACACCGAGCTGCGTGGACTGGAGCCGATCGCTCAGGCCGTGCACACCGCCGCCCGCCGCTCCGCGCTGTCCCGGCGCTTCCCCGGTGAGCGCCCCGTCGTCCCCGCCGGCCGGCTGAAGACGCGCTCGAACGACACCGAGTACCCCTTCCGCGCCTCGACCGAGTACGCGTACCTCACCGGCGACCAGACCGAGAACGGCGTCCTGGTCCTGGAGCCCACGGGGGAGACCGGCCACACCGCCACCGTCTACCTGCTGCCCCGCTCCGACCGCGAGAACGGCGAGTTCTGGCTCTCCGGCAGCGGCGAGCTGTGGGTCGGCCGCCGCCACTCCCTCACGGAGGCCGAGCAGCTCCTGGGCATGCCGGCCAAGGACGTCCGCAAGCTCCCCGAGGAGCTGGCCGAGGCCGAGGGCCCGGTCCGCACCGTGCGCGCCCACGACTCCGTCATCGAGACCGCCCTGACCGACAAGGTCACCAAGGAGCGCGACGAGGAGCTGCGCGTCTACCTCTCCGAGGCCCGCGCCGTGAAGGACGCGTTCGAGATCGGCGAGCTGCAGAAGGCCGTCGACTCCACCGTCCGCGGCTTCGAGGACGTCGTGAAGGTGCTCGACAAGGCCGAGGCCACCTCCGAGCGCTACATCGAGGGCACCTTCTTCCTGCGTGCCCGCGTCGAGGGCAACGACATCGGCTACGGCTCCATCTGCGCCGCCGGCCCGCACGCCTGCACCCTGCACTGGGTCCGCAACGACGGCGACGTCCGCTCCGGCGACCTGCTGCTGCTCGACGCCGGTGTGGAGACCCACTCCCTCTACACCGCCGACGTCACGCGCACGCTGCCGATCAGCGGCACGTACACCGACATCCAGCGCAAGATCTACGACGCGGTCTACGCCTCCCAGGAAGCCGGCATCGCCGCCGTCAAGCCTGGTGCGAAGTTCCGCGACTTCCACGACGCCTCGCAGCACGTGCTCGCCGAGAAGCTCGTCGAGTGGGGCCTGGTGGAGGGACCGGCCGAGCGGGTCCTGGAGCTCGGTCTGCAGCGCCGCTGGACCCTGCACGGCACCGGCCACATGCTCGGCATGGACGTCCACGACTGCGCCGCCGCGCGCACCGAGGCGTACGTCGAGGGCACGCTGGAGCCGGGCATGTGCCTGACCGTCGAGCCCGGTCTGTACTTCCAGGCCGACGATCTGACGGTGCCGCAGGAGTACCGCGGCATCGGCGTCCGGATCGAGGACGACATCCTCGTCACGGAGGACGGCAACCGGAACCTGTCGGCCGGGCTGCCCCGCACCTCGGACGAGGTCGAGGCGTGGATGGCGCGGCTCAAGAGCTGACGCCCCCGTACGCGCCGATGGGCGGAACCCTCGTCGGGTTCCGCCCATCGGCGCGTCTACGACACCTTCAGCAGTGCGCCGTCGCGCCACTTCAGCATCTTGTCGAAGCTGACCACCGCGCCCCGGCCCGGCCGGTTGCGGAACCGGACGTGGTCGGCGAGTTCCTCGATCAGGTGCAGGCCCCGGCCGTGCTCGGACAGCGAGGGTCTGCGCCGGGACACCGTCGCGGCCGGGAACCCCGGACCCGAGTCGCTCACCTCGATGCGGCAGCGGTCCCCGTCCAGGTAGGCCGTGACGTGGTACGCCCCGGTCCCTTCCGGAGATTCGCCGTCCGTGAATCCCGAGCACGGGGCTTCGCGGCCACCGTGCTCCACCGCGTTCGCGCACGCCTCGCTCAACGCCACCGACAGGTCGAAGGAGATGTCCGGGTCCACCCCCGCCGTCTCCATCGTCCCCAACAGCAGCCGCCTCGCGAGGGGCACACTCGCTGCTTCGCGCCTCAAGTGGAGAGACCACCAGATGCTCATAGGGTTACGTATTGCCTCCCCGCGCCGGGGCTAAGCCCCCCAGGGGCGACAGAGCCCTCATTCGGCCGATGCGGCTCTCCCGGGCGGCGGTGTATGCGGGGCTGCGCATGGGGGAGTGCGCGGGAGCGCGTACGGGGGCGCGCACAAGCATCCGCGAGAAGTGAGTACGGGCATCCACGGGGAGAGGTGCGGGGGGCATCCGTACACGGAACGCGTACGAGGCATCCGTGCGCGGGGATGCAACTATCTGTCGCACCTGCCGTATGAGGCGCCTGAGCCCAGTGCGATGATGGCCCAGCCATGACTGCCCCCCACGCGACGCAGGCCGGACTCGGCCTCAGGCTGATCCGGGCCGCGGTGTTCACCGCGGTCTGTGTCGTGCTGTCCGCGGTCGGGCACGCCCTGGCCTCCTGCGCGACGGTGCCCTGGTGGTCCCTGTGCGCCGGCTTCCTCTCCGTTTTCGCGGTCGCGGCCCCGCTCGCGGGACGCCGCCGGTCGCTGCCCGGCATCGCCGCGGCGCTGGCCGGCGGACAGCTCGCGCTGCACACCCTCTTCGGCCTCGGCCAGCACAAGGCCCCGGCGGGCGGCGGTACTTCTTCGGAGACCTCGCTCGCGGCACTGGCCGCCCAGTTGGTGTGCGGGGGCAACTCCGTCCCGCTCAACCCGGCGGATGCCCGGCGGATCGTGGAGAGCGCCGGGCTGGACCCGGACGCCGTGGCCGCGCAGGCCGAGGCTCAGGGCCACATGGCCCACGCCTCCATGGGGCAGGGCCTCGTGGAGCCGGCCACCGGACTCGTCGGCCTGCTCAGCCCGGCCATGCTGATCGGGCACCTGCTGGCCGCACTCGCCGCCGGCTGGCTGCTCGGGCGCGGCGACGCCGCGCTGTTCCGCCTCCTCGAACTGTCCAGGCTCTCCGCCGGAGCCGGACCGGTGCGCCCGCTGCGCGCCGCGCTGGCCTACGTACGGGCCCTCGGCGCGGGGCTCGCGGGCAGGCCTGCCCGTACCCCGCGGGCCGCGGGAGCCGGGACCGGTCCCGCGCTCTTCACGGGCCGGGACGCACTCCAGCACACGGTGATCAGGCGCGGGCCGCCGACGGCATTCGCCCTCGCAGCCTGAAGCGGCATCTGTTCTCCCCGGGACTCACATCGGGAGTACCGGTGCCGCGAACTCCGTGCGCGCCGCGTGCGGAGCCGCCGTCACCACCGCTTCCGTGGAGTGTTTCTGCCGTGAAGACCTCTCGCGTCTCCTTCGCCGCCGCCCTCGCCGCCGGTTCCGTCCTCCTCCTGTCCGGCACCGCCTTCGCCCATGTCGGCGTGCAGCCCGGCGAGGCCACCAAGGGCGGCTACGCCACGATCAACTTCAAGGTCCCCAACGAGCGGGACGGCGCCGCGACGACCCAGCTGGAAGTCAACTTCCCCGTCGACCAGCCGCTCTCCTCCGTCATGCCGCAGGACGTTCCCGGCTGGATCGTGAACGTCGAGAAGACCAAGCTCGACAAGCCGCTCACCGTGCACGGCAAGCAGATCAACGAAGCCGTCACCAAGGTCACCTGGACAGGCGGCAAGATCGAGTCCGGCAAGTTCCAGCAGTTCCCGCTCTCCATCGGCAAGCTCCCCGACAACGCCGACAAGATGGTCTTCAAGGCGATCCAGACCTACGACAACGGCGAGGTCGTCCGCTGGATCGAGGAGGCCAAGGAAGGCGCTGCGGAACCGCAGAACCCGGCCCCCGTCCTCAAGCTGAACGCCGCCCCGGCGGAGGGCGACCACCACGACGCGAAGACGGACGGCGACAAGAACGCCGCCGCCGACCCCAAGGACAGCCACGACGAGGCGGCTGCCAAGACCGGCTCCGACACCACCGCACGCGCGCTCGGCGTCGCCGGCATCGTCATCGGACTCGGTGGCGTGGCCTTCGGTATCGCCTCGCGCCGCCGCACCTCCTGACCTGCCGATCCCGCACAGCCGGCCGGCTGCGGATCCACCCGTACAACCCCCGATCTCAGGGACTTTCCCATGCGCACCACACGTGTGACGCTCGCCGCCCTCGTGGCGGCGGCCGCCCTCACCCTCACCGCCTGCGGTGGTGAACCGGCCAAGACCGGCCAGGTCACCCAGATCAGCGAGGGCCAGGCGAAAGCCGGCCCCGCCACCGTGCTCGACCGCCCCTTCGACAAGCCGGACGTCGTCCTGACGGACACCACCGGCAAGCCGTGGAACCTGCGCGAGCAGACCAAGGGCAAGGCGACGCTCATCTACTTCGGCTACACCCTCTGCCCCGACGTGTGCCCCCTGACGATGAGCAACATCGCCGTTGCCAAGAAGGCACTTCCCAAGGCCGACCAGGACAAGCTCCAGGTCGTCTTCATCACCACCGACCCGGAACGGGACAATCCCGAGTCCCTCGGCGCGTGGCTCAAGGGCCAGGACCCGGCGTTCACCGGGCTGACCGGGGACTTCGCAACCATCCAGGCGGCCGCGCGCACGCTCGGCATCGGTATCGAGGCCGCCAAGAAGGATGCCAACGGCAACGTCGTCTCCATGCACGGCGCCCAGGTCATCGCCTTCTCGCCCAAGACCGACGAGGGCTACCTCCTCTACGGCGAGAGCACCACCGTCGATGACTACACCAAGGATCTGCCGAAGATCGTCAAGGGAGAGAACCCGTGACCGCCCGCACCACCCGCACCCTCGCCGTCGCCCTCTCCCTGACGGCTGCGCTCGCCATATCCGGCTGCTCCGCGGACACCAAGGACTCGGCGTCCGGCTCCGGCGACCAGCCGAAGCTGACGGTCAGCGGCGGCTACATGCCGGAGCCCGTGAACGACAAGATGGCCGGCGCGTTCATGGTCATCAAGAACGACTCCAAGACGGCCGACAAGCTGACCGGAGTCACGAGCCCGCTCTCCGACGATCTGCAGGTCCACGAGACCAAGGATCAGAAGATGCAGCAGGTGCAGTCCCTGGACGTGCCCGCGAAGGGCGAGCTGCGGCTGGCGCGCGGTGGCAGCCACGTCATGTTCATGGGGCTCAAGAACACCCCCAAGGTCGGCGACAAGGTCACCGTCGAACTGCGCTTCGAGAAGTCCGGCCCGGTCAAGGTCGAGCTGGACGTCAAGGAGCGGACGTACAAGGCTCCGGCATCCACCGATGGCACCTCCCACTGACGGACCGAGGGACTGAAACGCCATGACGGCCACCGCCCCGACCCCATCCACGGCCCGCGTCCGTGCCACGGCTCTCCTGCCGCGGCTCACGCTGGTCCTCGCGGCCCTGCTGACGGCGTTCTTCGCCGCGGCCGGCCCGGCCTCGGCCCATGCCGCCCTGACCGCGAGCGACCCCACGGACGGGGCGGTGGTCGCCACGGCGCCCGCCCAGGTCACCCTCACCTTCTCGGAGGGGGTCGCCATGAACGGCGACTCCATCCGCGTCCTGGATCCCCAGGGCAAACGCATCGACACCGGTGAGCTGCGCGACCTCTGCAGCGGGAACACCATCCAGTACGGCACCGCCCTGCGCCCGGGGTTGCCGGACGGCACCTACACCGTCGCCTGGCAGGCCATATCCGCCGACAGCCATCCGGTCTCCGGCGCCTTCACCTTCTCCATCGGGGCCCCCTCCGAGACCGCCTTCTCACTGCCCTCGCGCACGGCGGGCGACGGGCCCGTCGCCATCGCCTACGGCATCGCACGCTACGTGGCCTACGCCGGGTTCGCGGTGCTCGTCGGCGGCGCCGCCTTCATCCTCCTGTGCTGGCGCCGGGGCGCCGCCGAACGGCCCATGCAGAAGCTGGTCGTACGGGCCTGGGTCGCGCTCACCGCGGCCACCCTCGTGATGCTGCTGCTCCGCAACCCCTACACGGGGTCGGGGAACTTCGCCGACGCCTTCGACCTCACCGGGCTGAAGGCCGTCCTGGAGACCAAGTCCGGGGCCTCGCTCGTCTCGCGACTCCTTCTCCTCGGCGCCGCCGCGCTGTTCATCACCGTCCTGTTCGGCTCCTATGCCCGGCGCCACACCTCGGACGCGGCTTCCGACAGCCCCGAAGAGGACGTTAAGGCGGAGAGCGACCTCGTCTTCGGGCTCGGTATCGGCGGAACCGTCGTCGCAGGAGGTATCGCCGCCACCTGGGCGTTGTCCGAGCACGCGTCCACCGGTATCCAGCCCGGCCTGGCCATGCCCGTCGACATCCTGCACCTGCTGGCCGTCGCCACCTGGCTCGGCGGACTCACTGCATTGCTCGTCGCGCTCCACAAGGTGCCCGGGATCGAGCGGGCAGCCATCCGGCGCTTCTCCACCGTCGCCTTCACCAGCGTCCTCGTCCTGGCCTGCACCGGCACCTATCAGGCCTGGCGCCAGGTCGGCAGCTGGTCCGCACTGACGGGGACCGACTACGGCCGGCTGCTGCTCATCAAGATCGGCCTCGTCGGCACCGTCGTAGCCATCGCCTACACCTCCCGGAAGTGGACCTCGCGGCTGGCCGGGAGCGAGGGAGCGGCCGAGGGTGAGGGAGCGGCCGAGACCGAGGCTGAGGCTGAGGGCGCCTCCGATGTTTCACGTGAAACATCGACCGTCACCCCGGTTGCCACCGCCGTCCCCGACAGCGGCGCCTCCAACCCCCGGCGAGCCGCGCAGCTCGCCCGCCAGAGTGCCGCCCGGCGCACCGCGCGGGAGAAGCAGGCGCGCGACGCCGACCCGGGCCGCTCCGGCCTGCGCCGGTCCGTCCTCGCCGAGGCCGGTGTCGCCGTGGTCCTGCTGGCCGTCACCACCATCCTCACCAGCACCGAGCCCGGCCGCGCCGCGGAGCTGGAGGCCGGCCGCGGCTCCACCGCGACCGCCGTTCCGGACCGCGCGGTCAAGGTCACGCTGCCCTTCGACACCGGCGGTCAGAACGGCAAGGGTTCGGTCAGGCTTCAGCTGGACCCGGGCCGCGTCGGAGCGAACACGCTCCACGTTTGGGCCGAGACCCCCGACGGCAAGCCGCTCGATCTGCCCGAGCTCAAGGTGTCCTTCACCTTGGAGGCCAAGGAGATCGGCCCGCTTCCCGTCCTCCCCGAGCGCGCCGTTCCGGGGCACTGGAGCGCGTCGGGTGTCCAGCTTCCGCTGGCCGGCGACTGGCGGATCGACGTCACCGTCCGCACCTCCGACATCGACCAGACGACCGTCCAGAAGAACGTGAAGATCGGCTGACCAGCATGACCCAGAACAGCGACACCACCGAGACCACCACAGGGCTCCCCGGCATCGAGATCTCCCGGCGCCGCCTGCTGGGCACGGTGGGCGCCGCGAGCGCCGCCGGGCTCGCACTCGGCGCCGCCGGCGCGGCCCTGGTCCAGTCCGAGGGGCCCGGGTCCGGGACGACGGGCTCCGGCGGCGCTCCCGGCAGCCTCGGCGCCACACAGGTCGCCTTCCAAGGTGATCACCAGTCCGGCATCACCACACCTCTTCAGGCAAAGGGGCACGTACTCGCCTTCGACCTGGCGCCCGGCGCCGGGCGTACCGAGGCCGCCGCCCTGATGCGGCGGTGGTCCGATACCGCGCGCCGGCTCATGGCGGGCGGGACGGCGCCGGTCGCCGACACCGGCATCGCCCTCGGCTCCGGCCCCTCGTCCCTCAGCGTCACCTTCGGTTTCGGCTACTCCTTCTTCGAACGCACCGGCCTCACCGGCCGCCGCCCCGCCGCCCTCGACCCGCTGCCGGGCTTCTCCTCAGACCGGCTCGATGCCCAGCGCAGCAACGGCGACCTGTGGGTGCAGATCGGGTCCGACGACGCGCTGGTCGCCTTCCACGCGCTGCGCGCACTGCAGAAGGACGCCGGAGAGGCGGCCCGGCCGCGCTGGCAGATGAACGGCTTCAACCGCTCTCCGGGTGCCACCGCGGCACCCATGACGGCCCGTAACCTCATGGGCCAGGTCGACGGCACCAACAATCCGAAGCCCACCGAGGCCGACTTCGACAAGCGGATCTTCGTCCAGGGGACGGTGCCCCCGGAGCACGCCTGGATGGTCGGGGGCTCGTACGCCGTCGTACGCCGTATCCGCATGCTCCTCGACGACTGGGACCAGCAGTCGCTCGCCCAGCAGGAGCAGGTCATCGGCCGTACGAAGGCCACCGGTGCCCCGCTGACCGGAGGCGGCGAGACCACCGCCATGGCCCTCGACAAGATCGGCTCCGACGGAAAGCCGGTCATCGCCTCCAACGCGCACGCCCGGATCTCCGCGCCCGCACAGAACGGCGGGGCGGCCATGCTCCGGCGCCCCTTCTCCTTCCACGACGGGATCGCCGCGGACGGAACACCCGACGCGGGACTGCTCTTCATCTGCTGGCAGGCCGATCCGACGCGCGGCTTCGTCCCCGTCCAGCGCAAGCTCGACCGCGGCGACGCCCTGTCGCAATTCATCCGGCACGAGTCGAGCGGCCTGTACGCGGTGCCGCCCGGTGCGAGCGCGGGGGAGTACGTGGGCCAGCGGCTGCTCGAAGGGTGAACAGCCCGGGTGGCGTCCGGGCCCCGGCATTAGGCTGATCGCATGTCGGCCACCCGCTTCACCTATCTCGGTCCCGAGGGCACGTTCACCGAAGCCGCCCTTCGAACCCTCCCCGAAGCCGCGACCCGGGAGCTCGTCCCGATGGTTTCGGTGCCGGCCGCCCTGGACGCCGTGCGCAACGGCGAGGCCGCGGCGGCCTTGGTCCCGATCGAGAACTCGGTGGAGGGCGGGGTCACCTCGACCCTGGACGAGCTGGCCGCCGGCGTACCGCTGATGATCTACCGCGAGGTGCTCCTCCCCATCGCGTTCGCGCTGCTGGTGCGGCCCGGGACCAAGCTGTCGGACGTCAAAACCGTCACGGGGCACCCGGTCGCCCAGCCGCAGGTGCGCAACTGGCTGCGGTCGAACCTTCCAGACGCCCTGTGGGAGTCGGCGGCGTCCAATGCCGACGGTGCCCGGCTGGTCCAGGAGGGCCGTTTCGACGCCGCCTTCGCGGGCGAGTTCGCGGCCGCCACCTACGGGCTGGTCCCGCTCGTGACCGAGATCCACGACGCGCAGAACGCGGAGACCCGCTTCGTGCTCGTCGGGCGTCCTGCCCGGCCGGCCGCGCCGACCGGCGCGGACAAGACCTCCGTCGTGCTGTGGATGGACGACGACCACCCCGGTGCGCTCCTGGAGCTGCTCCAGGAGTTCGCCGTCCGCGGGGTGAACCTGATGCTGATCCAGTCCCGGCCGACGGGTGCGGGCATCGGCAACTACTGCTTCGCCGTCGACGCGGAGGGGCACATCTCCGACCGCCGGGTCGGCGAGGCGCTGATGGGCCTCAAGCGCACCTGCCCCCAGATCCGGTTCCTCGGCTCCTACCCGCGCGCCGGTGTCGCTCAGGGTGACGTTCAGGCCGCCCGGGCCGGCACCTCGGACGGCGAGTTCACCGCGGCCTCGGACTGGCTGTCGCGCTGCCTCGACGGGCGCCCCTAACGCTCTGTCCACTGTCCACAGAGTTATCCACAGGGGCGGATGCGGGCCTGGGGATAAGTCGACAGAGTGGCACGACAAGGTCGACAAATCGGTCGGGGGGCGCAGCTTTCGCGCTGACGAGCGGGAGGTGAACGGCGTCACCCGTGTATCACCGATCAACTCTTTGGGGCGAGTCATTCCCACCCGAATGAGTGTGTGAGGGTGGTTTGAACCCTGATTGAGCTCGCTCGCTCCACAGTCGAGATGGATCTATTCCTGTGTCCACAGATCTGGCGCACAGCCTGTGGATAAGCCGGTTCTCCGGGGAATTCCTGTGGACAAGGAAGGCCCTCCCGTCCTGCTCAGAGGCCGCCCGATCGCTGCCACCCTGCCCCTTTTCGACGAATGGGGCCTGTTTTATCGGCCCCGGCGGAAGGATCGGTTCCAGTCCCCGGCCGGAAGTTTTCCATTCGCGGCAATTGAGACAAAGCGACACGCAGCGTGATATCGGTGCTCTCCCGGGAAGCACGGCCCGGTAGCCTGGTGGGGTGATTGACCTCCGGCTGCTCCGTGAAGACCCTGACCGTGTCCGCGCCTCGCAGCGCGCCCGTGGAGAGGACGTCGCCCTCGTCGACGCGCTGCTCTCCGCCGACGAGCGCCGCAGGTCTTCCGGCATGCGATTCGACGAACTCCGCAGCGAGCAGAAGTCGCTCGGCAAGCTCATCCCCAAGGCCTCTCCGGAGGAACGGGCAGAGCTGCTGAAGAAGGCCGATCAGCTCAAGCAGGACGTCAAGGCGGCAGAAGCCGAGCAGAACGAGGCGGACGAAGCCGCCAAGCAGCTGCTCCTGCGCCTCGGCAACATCGTCCACACGGACGTGCCCGTCGGCGGCGAGGAAGACTTCGTCGTCCTGGAGACGCACGGCACCATCCGCGACTTCGGCGCCGAGGGCTTCAAGCCCAAGGACCACCTGGAGCTCGGCGAGTCCCTGGGCGCCATCGACGTCGAGCGCGGCGCCAAGGTCTCCGGCTCGCGCTTCTACTACCTCACCGGTATCGGCGCCCTGCTGGAGCTCGCCCTCGTCAACGCGGCCATCGCACAGGCCACCGAGGCCGGCTTCATCCCGATGCTCACCCCCGCGCTGGTCCGCCCGCGCGCCATGGAGGGCACCGGCTTCCTCGGCCAGGCCGCGGAGAACGTGTACCACCTGGAGAAGGACGACTACTACCTGGTCGGCACCTCCGAGGTCGCGCTCGCCGCGTACCACATGGACGAGATCATCGACGCGGACAAGCTGCCGCTGCGCTACGCCGGCTTCTCCCCGTGCTTCCGCCGCGAGGCCGGCACGTACGGCAAGGACACCCGCGGCATCTTCCGCGTCCACCAGTTCGACAAGGTCGAGATGTTCTCCTACGTCGCGCCGGAGGACGCCGAGGCCGAGCACCAGCGGCTCCTGGACTGGGAGAAGCAGTGGCTGACCGCCCTCGAGCTGCCGTTCCAGGTGATCGACGTCGCCACCGGCGACCTGGGTTCCTCCGCTTCCCGCAAGTTCGACTGCGAGGCGTGGATCCCCACCCAGGGCAAGTACCGCGAGCTGACCTCCGCCTCGAACTGTGACGGCTTCCAGGCCCGCCGCCTGTCGATCCGCTACCGCGACGGCAAGAAGACCGCGCCGCTGGCCACGCTGAACGGAACGCTGTGCGCGGTCCCGCGCACGATCGTCGCGATCCTGGAGAACCACCAGCAGGCCGACGGTACGGTCCGAGTTCCCCCGATGCTCCGCCCCTACCTGGGCGGCCGGGAAATCCTGGAGCCGATCGCCAAGTGAGCACGGCCCCGTTCCCGTACAAGCTCGTCGCGACCGATCTCGACGGGACGCTGCTGCGCGGCGACGACACCGTCTCGGAACGCACGCGTGAGGCGCTCCTCGCCGCCACCGCGGCGGGCGCAGCGCACATCATCGTCACCGGCCGCGCCGTGCCGTGGACCCGGCACATCCTGGACGACCTCGGCTACAAGGGCATCGCGGTCTGCGGACAGGGCGCGCAGGTCTACGACGCGGGCGCGCACCGGCTGCTGACCTCGGTGACGCTCGACCGGAAGCTGGCCGCGCTGGCGCTGGAGAAGCTCGAGGCCGAAGTGGGCCCGCTGGCGATCGCGGCCAGCCGGGACGGAGTCGAGGGCGAGGTGCTCTTCGGCCCCGGGTACAAGGTCCAGGGGGACCTTCCGGCGCTCTACCTGGAGGACACCTCGCAGGTGTGGTCGGCTCCGCTGAACAAGCTGTACATCCAGCACCCCGAGCTGGACGAGGACGCTCTCGTCCAGGTGGCCCGGGAGACCGTGGGCAGTCTGGTCGGCATCGTCATGGCCGGTCCGGGTGTCGTGGAGATCCTGCCGCTGGGCCTGAGCAAGGCCACCGGCCTCTCGCTGGCCGCGCGCCGGCTGGGGGTGAAGGCGGCCGACACGATCGCCTTCGGCGACATGCCCAACGACATCCCGATGTTCGGCTGGGCCGCGCACGGGGTCGCGATGGCCAACGCCCACGTGGAGCTCAAGGCGGTGGCCGACGAGGTCACCACCTCCAACGAGGAGGACGGCATCGCCGTGGTCCTGGAGCGTCTGCTGGGCGCCACTTAACGACGCGCACGACGTAGGGAAGGGTCCGGAACGGCCCGCGCCGCGAGGCGCGCTCGAAGTGGCTGTTCCGGACCCTTTTTGTTGCTCCCCGCACGGCTCACTCTGCCCCTGCCGCACGCCTCGTACCAGTCAATTTCCGTGGCTGAGACGTGAGATCCGAGCGCTCCTGATCATGTTTCACGTGAAACATCGGTGCGGCGCGGTCTACGGGGCCGTGCGCTGCGGGTGCTTGGGATGCGGGTGCCGGGTCAGGGGCCAGGCAAGGAGGCCGACGGCGAGTGCGATGGCGTGGCCGAGGTCCGTGAAGGTGCCGCCGGTGGCGAGCGGGAGTCCGAAGAACGCCACCGATCCGGCCAGGTAGAACCAGCGCCAGGGGCCGGGCAGGCGGTACGTCAGCACCCCGACGGCGGTCGCGAGTCCGTAGCTGACACCGATGTCGACGACGTGGACCATGCTGCGCGGGGCGCGGTGGTCCTCGATCGCCATCAGGACCAGTTTCTGGCTTATCAGGGTCGCCGTGATGTGTCCGGTCGCGATGATGAAGAGCCAGCGCAGGGTGCCGAGCCAGCGTTCGACGTTGGCCTGGAAGATCTCGAAGAGGACGAGGTAGAGCGGGAGCGAGGCCGGATCCGCGATCCAGAACGCGCTGCTGAGCAGTGCCCTTATGGGGTGCTGGGCGAGCTCGTGGATGTTGCTGCTGTTGCGGTGGAGCAGCACGTGTTCGAGATGGTCGGGCACGATCACGACCACGAGGCTGGTGACGATGATGATCAGCAGCCAGATGTGGGTGCCGGGCGCGGAGCGTATCCAGGACCGCACTGGCCTGGACGGCTCGGGCTCGGAGTACTCGATCATGCACCGAGCATCTCGCGCAAAACTGTGCCCCGCCCGGCCGGTGGGCCGGGCGGGGCACAGTTTCACGTGAAACATCCGGTGGACGCCGGTGCGGGAGGTTTACTCCTCGCCCGCCAGGGTCAGACGGCGCAGCTTCTGTCCGGCGTAGAAGGTGGCGCCGACGGTGACCGTGACGAGCAGGATCGCCGCGGTGGGCAGCCCGACGGTGGCGTCCACGTACCCCTCGCCCGCGACCTTCTGGGCGAGGGCCAGCGACCACTGCTGGACGCTGAGGGTCTTGGCGCCGTCGACGAGGCTGCCGAAGAGCGACTCCCAGATCAAGGCGTAGACCAGGCCGAAGACGACCGCGTGCCGGCTGACGGTGCCCAGCAGCAGGAACAGGGCGCTGTAGGCGACCGAGGCGACGAGGGCCGCGACGGTGTAGGCGACGGCGATCTGCTGGCCGTTGCCGTTGAGGATGAAGCCGGCGATCAGGGTGGGGATCGCGGAGAAGACCATGGTGACGGCGATCGCGACGGTCAGCTTCGTCATGATGATCGTCGGGCGCTTCACCGGCTTGGAGAGCAGGTAGACGATCGAGCCGTCGTCGATCTCCGGCCCGATGGCTCCGGTGCCGGCGATGACGCCGATCAGCGGGACCATCGTGGCCAGGGCGAAGCCTCCGAGGAGATCGGCGGCGACCTTGTCGTCGAGGCCGGTGAAGGCACGGACGGCGATGGAGATGGCGATCAGCAGGACGGGCAGCGCGCAGAGGATCAGCGCGCGGCGGCGGCCGAGCAGGGCCCGGTAGGTGAGCCGGGCAACGGTGGGGTTGTACATCAGTGCCAGCTCCTTCAGGCCGCGACGAGGTAGGAGAAGACCGACTCTAGGGACTCGTCGGAGGGCGAGACCGTCAGCAGCCGGATGCCGTGCTCGCGGGCGACCCGCGGCAGCAGCTCGGTGAAGCGCCCGAAGTCGACGGCCTGGATGCGCAGGGCGCCTTCCTTGAGGTCCACCTCGATCCCGGCGGTGGACGGGTCGGCGATCAGGGCCGCGGCGAGGGCCCGGTCGTCGGAGGAGCGGACGAGATAGCGGTGCGGGCGGTCCGTCATCAGGCGGCGGATCTTGCGGAAGTCGCCCGATGCGGCGTGCCGGCCGGCGACGACCACCTCGATGTGGGAGGCGAGTTGTTCGACCTCCTCCAGGATGTGCGAGGAGAAGAGCACGGTGCGGCCGTCGTCGCCCATGCGTCGCAGCAGGTCCATGAGCTGCATGCGCTGGCGCGGGTCCATGCCGTTGAAGGGCTCGTCGAGCAGGAGCACCGACGGGTCGTGGACCAGGGCGGAGGCCATCTTCACGCGCTGGCGCATGCCCTTGGAGTACGTGGAGATCTTGCGGTCCTGGGCGTACTCCATCTCGACCGTGGCCAGGGCCCGCTGGGCGGCCGCGTCGTCGAGGCCGTGCAGTTCGGCGTTGGCGACGACGAACTCCTTGCCGGTGAGGAAGTCGTACATGGCCTCGCGCTCGGGCACCACGCCGATCTGCTTGTAGACCTGCTCGTTGCGCCAGATCGGGGTGCCGTCGAGGGTGACGGTGCCGGTCGAGGGGGCGAGGAAGCCGCCCATCATGTTGATGAGGGTGGACTTGCCGGCGCCGTTGGGGCCGAGCAGACCGGTGACTCCGGGACCGATGCGCATGGTCACGTCGTTGACGGCGACGACGTTCCCGAACCAGCGGGAGGTGTGGTCGATGTCGATGATGGTCACAGCCCGGCCTTCCGGTAGCGGGCCATCAGGGCGGCGTAGGAGCCGGCGATGAGGCCGAGGATGACGAGCAGGTAGACGCAGCCGGCGGCGGCCGAGGGGGCCTCCTGGCCGGGGAAGGCGGAGGTCGCACCGAGGAACGCGGCCTGGAACCCGTCGATGAGGGTGATCGGGGAGAACAGCCCCAGCCACTCGACGACTCCGGTCGAGCCGGTGCTGAAGGCGATGCCCTGGACCGCGGTCACCGCGCCGTAGGGGATCAGGAGCACGGCGATGATGGCGGCGACGCCGAAACCGCGGCGCGGGGTGAGCGCGGCCATGACCAGGCCGAGGCCGGAGAAGAGGAGCGACAGCAGGAGTACCGACACCAGTGCCTGTCCGAATCCCTTGGTCTGGTCACCGAAGTCGAACTTCGCGAGCAGCGAGCCGACGTACATGATCACCAGCGGGGTCACGGTGAGGATGAACAGCGCCGAGGCCATGGCAGCGAACTTGGCGAGCACGTAGTCGACGCGCTCGATCGGCCGCGAGAAGTACAGCGGCACCGTCTTGAAGCGCAGGTCGCGGGAGACCGACTGGGGCGCCTGCGACGCGAGGTAGAGGCCGATGATCACCTGGGTGGTCAGGGCGTACGTCGTGTACTTGATCGGCAGGTCGGTGGAGCCGGGTACGGCGATGGCCACCGCGACGAGGATCAGCGCGGGAACGCACATCACCGCGAAGAGCAGCATCGGCAGCACCTTGGACTTGGCCGAGCGGCCCAGTCCGTAGGCCCCGCGCAGGGACTGCGAGAACAGCGACGTGCGGGCGTAGGCGCGGCCGAGCCGGGGGCCGTCGTAGGACCGGTAGCCGATGTTGTGGATCTGGGTCGAGGTGTCAGGCGCCATCGGAACCGGCTCCCTTCTGCTGGGTGGCCGCCCAGGCAGCGGCCTGGGCGAACTGGGCGGCGGACTGGGCGGCGGCCGCGTCGCTGTCGCGGAAGACCTCCGCGATGTGGTGGCGGCGCTGTTCCATGCGGACCAGGCCGATGCCGAGATCGGCCACCGTGTCGCGGACGGTGTCATAGGTGGCGTCGCCGGTGGCCTCGACGAGGAGGATGTGGCCGGCTCCGGGCAGACCCTCCTCCTCGCCTGCGTGCAGCTTCACTCCCGCCTCCGTGAGCGCCTTGCGCAGGGCGGTGGTGCCGTCCGGGTGGGCGTCGGAGTCGGTGACCTCGACCGCGAGGGTCGTGGTGGTCTGGGTGAAGTCGCTGGTGGAGCTCGAGCGCAGCAGCTTGCCGCCGTCGACGACCACGACGTGGTCGCAGGTCCGCTCCAGCTCACCGAGCAGGTGGGAGGTGACCAGGACCGAGATGCCGAAGTCGGTGTAGACGCGGCGGATCAGGCCCAGCATCTCGTCGCGGCCGACCGGGTCGAGGCCGTTGGTGGGCTCGTCGAGGAGGACCAGCTGCGGGTCGTGGACAAGCGCCTGGGCGAGCTTGACGCGCTGCTTCATGCCGGTGGAGTAGCCGCCGATGGGGCGGTAGCGCTCCTCGTACAGCCCCACGTGGCGCAGCGTGTCCGCGGTGCGCTCACGTGCGGCGGTTGGCGGGAGCCCGGACATGCGCGCCATGTGCACGACGAACTCGGTGGCCGAGACGTCGGGGGGCAGGCAGTCGTGTTCGGGCATGTAGCCGACGCGCTCGCGGATCGCGCTGCCATGGGTGGCTACGTCGAGTCCGAGCACGGCGGCGGTGCCCTCGGTGGCGGGGGAGAGTCCCAGCAGAATCTTGATCAGCGTGGACTTGCCGGCTCCGTTGGCGCCCACGAGCCCGGTAACGCCGGGCCCGATGTCCAGGGAGAGCCGGTCGAGGGCGGTCACTCGGGGGTACCGCTTGCTCAGGCTTTCGGTCGCGATGACAGTCACGTGGAAGACGTTAGCGGCGCTCCGGGGCCGGATCGTCAGACCTGGAGCTGGATCTCTTCTCCGCCTTCAGGACTACGGACCCTGACATGAGGCTGACTCACGGCTGATGCGTACCGGACAACTTTGTCCACAGGTCCACGCACGGGCCTTGACGTGACCTCCGGTCATTGTCACATTCATCAGTGTCAAGTTACGGGCGCGTACGGCTACACGGACGGACGGCTGGCATGGCTGGGGACACCAAGCAACGCACGAAGCGACGCACCACGGAACTCTCCGCCGAGCTGCGCGGGTTCAGGGAAGTGCAGCGCCTCTCCTACGAGTGCGCGGAGGCCGTCGCGGCGCAGCTGCGCCCCGGAGTGACCGAGCGCGAGGCCGCGCGCATGCAGCGCGAGTGGCTGCGCGAGCGGGGGGTGAGGGACTGGTTCCACATGCCGTTCGCCTGGTTCGGAGACCGGACCGCCTTCACCAACTTCAAGATCCCCCTGCAGTTCTTCCCGACGAACCGGGCCCTGGAGCCGGGGATGCCGTTCATCCTCGACATGGCCCCGGTCTACAAGGGCTACACCGCGGACATCGGATATTCGGGCAGCCTCGGCCTCAACCCGGTGCAGGACCGGCTCATGTCCGATCTGAAGGACCACCGCGCGCTGATCCTCGACCAGGTGCGCGAGCGCCGCTCCCTGCGCGACATCTACGAGGAGGTGGAGCGGCTGATGATCCGGCAGGGGTACACGAACCGGCACCGGGCCTACCCCTTCGGCGTCATCGCGCACAAAATAGACCGGGTCAAGGAGCGGAGCTGGTCACCGACGGCGTTCGGGTTCGGCACCCAAGCCCTGAAGGGGCTGGCCTCCGACGCCCTGCGCGGCCACCGCGAGGGCTGGTCCCCGCTGTGGAGCCCCTACCACTTCTCCGACCACGCGCCGCAGCCCGGTCTGTGGGCGGTGGAGCCGCACCTGGGCTTCCGGGGCACCGGCGCGAAGTTCGAGGAGATCCTGGTCGTGACCGACTCCCGGGACCCCGAGGAGAGCGCGTACTGGCTGGACGACGATCTGCCGCACGTGCGGCGCTGGGCTGAGGAGAAGGCGGCATGAGCGCAATGACGGACGCGGGCCAGGCGGGCGCGCGCGAGCGCTGGGTGAGCACCGGCGGAGTCGAGCTGTGCGTCGTCGAACTCGGCGACACCGACCGGCCGACCGTGGTCCTGGTGCACGGGTACCCGGACAGCAAGGAGGTCTGGTCGCAGGTCGCCGAGCGGCTGGCCTCCCACTTCCACGTCGTGCTCTACGACGTACGGGGCCACGGGCGCTCCACCGCCCCGCAGCCGCTGCGCGGCGGCTTCACCCTGGAGAAGCTGACCGACGACTTCCTCGCGGTCGTGGACGCGGTCAGCCCCGACCGCCCGGTCCACCTGGTCGGCCACGACTGGGGCTCCGTGCAGGGCTGGGAGTTCGCGACGGTCGCCCGTACCGAGGGCCGGATCGCCTCCTTCACCTCGATGTCGGGGCCTTCCCTCGACCACTTCGGGCACTGGATCAAGAAGCGCATGGCCCGGCCCACCCCGCGCCGGGCCGCCCAACTGCTGAGCCAGGGCGCGAAGTCCTGGTACGTCTACATGCTGCACACCCCTGTACTGCCGGAGCTCGCCTGGCGCGGGCCGCTCGGCAAGCAGTGGCCGAAGATCCTCCAGCGGATGGAGAAGGTCCCGGCCGGGGACTACCCGACGGCCTCGCTGCCTTCCGACGCCGCGCACGGCGCCTGGCTCTACCGGGACAACGTCCGGGCGCGGCTGCGCCGGCCGCGCGCCGACGCGTACGCCCACGTACCCGTCCAGCTCATCACCCCCACCGGGGACTCCTTCCTCTCCGAGCGGCTCTACGACGAGCTGGAGCTGTGGGCCCCGGACCTGGTGCGGCGCACCCTGCCGGCCAAGCACTGGGTGCCGCGGACCCGGCCCGACCAGCTGGCCGCATGGATCACCGAGTTCGTCACCTCCCGGGAGGAGCCCGCCACGAGGGTGCCGGAGCAGAAGGCTCCGGGCAGGTACGCGGACCGCTTCGGCGGCCAGCTGGTCCTGGTGACCGGAGCCGCCAGCGGCATCGGCCGGGCCACCGCCTTCGCGTTCGCCGAGGCCGGCGCCCGCGTGGTGTGCGTGGACCGGGACGGCGAAGGCGCGGCCCGGACTGCCGACATGGCGCGCCTGGTCGGGTCGCCGCAGGCCTGGGGCGAGTGCGTAGACGTCAGCGACGAGCAGGCCATGGAGAAGCTCGCCGCGAAGGTCGCCGCCGAGTACGGGATCGTGGACGTCCTGGTCAACAACGCCGGGATAGGTCTGTCGGGTCCCTTCCTGGAGACGAGCGCCGAGGACTGGAAGAAGGTCCTCGACGTCAACCTGTGGGGCGTCATCCACGGCTGCCGGCTCTTCGGCAAGCAGATGGCCGAGCGTGGACAGGGCGGACACATCGTCAACACCGCCTCCGCGGCTGCCTACCTGCCGTCCAGGACCCTGCCGGCCTACAGCACCTCCAAGGCGGCGGTGCTGATGCTCAGCGAGTGCCTCCGGGCCGAGCTGGCATCGAAGTCGATCGGGGTCTCGGCGATCTGCCCCGGCATCGTCAACACCAACATCACCGCCACCTCCCGCTTCGCCGGAGTGGACGAGGCCGAGGAGAAGCGGCGCCAGCAGAAGTCCTCCCGGCTCTACGGTCTGCGCAACTTCCCGCCGGAGAAGGTCGCGGACGCGATCCTGCTCGCGGTCGTGAAGAACCAGGCCGTGGTGCCGGTGACCCCCGAGTCCAAGGGCGCCCTGTGGATGTCCCGGTTCGCGCCGGGGACGCTGCGGCGATTCGCGAAACTGGAACCCAAGTTGTGAGCGGGGCGGCGCATGTGATCGCACCGCGGAGGGTGGCCTTCGACTGGAAGACCACCCCGCTGCACTGGATACCGGACGAGCCCACGGCCACCCACGTCATCAATGTGCTGCACCTGCTGCTGCCGGCCGGTGAGCGGTGGTTCGTGAAGGTCTTCAAAGAGGGCCTGCCCCTGGTCACGGACCCTAAGCTGCGCAGCGACGTGAAGGGGTTCATGGGGCAGGAGGCCACACACAGCGTGCAGCACTCCTACGTCCTGGACCACCTGGCCGAACAGCGGCTGCCCACCGAGGCCTACACGAAGCACGTGGACTTCCTCTTCGAGAAGCTGCTGGGGGAGACCCCGCCGTTCGGTGCCCCGATCACGGCCCAGGAGTGGCTGCGCTTCCGGCTCTCGCTGGTCGCCGCGATCGAGCAGTTCACGGCGGTCCTCGGGGACTGGGTGCTGAGCGCCGAGGGACTGGACGCGGCCGGAGCGGACGAGAGCATGCTCGATCTGCTGCGCTGGCACGGCGCGGAGGAGGTGGAGCACCGCTCCGTCGCCTTCGACATGTACCAGCACTGCGGCGGCGCGGGCCTGCCCCGCTACGTGCGCCGCATCGAGGGGATGGCGGTGGTCGCGCCGGTCCTGGGCTGGCTGTGGATCCTGGGGGCCTCCTACCTCCTGCGCAGCGACCCGGAACTGCGCGGACGGACGCGCTACTCGCTGCGCGAGCACAACCGCGCCGTGGCCAAGGGGCTGCTGCCCACTTGGAGAGAGCTCGGCATGGCCATACCACGCTACCTGCGGCGGTCGTACCATCCCTCGCAGGAGGGCTCGCTGCGCAGGGCGGTCGAGTACCTCGCGGCTTCACCTGCCGCCCGGTCAGCCGTGGGCGCGGTCGGCCGAGCCGCCATGTCGTAGGGAGCCGGGATTGTCCGATCAGGCAGTAGCCGAGTACCGGATCGAGGATCTGGCGCACCACAGCGGTGCGACCGTCCGCACGATCCGGGCGTACCAGGACCGCGGTCTGCTGCCGAAGCCGGAGCGGCGGGGCCGTTCCAATGTCTACCGGGACACGCATCTGGCGCGGCTGCGCCAGATCGCCGACCTGCTGGACCGCGGGTACACCCTGGCCTCCATCAAGGAACTGCTGGAGGCCTGGGACGCGGGCCGCGGGCTCGGCGGAGTCCTCGGGCTGGTGGCAGAGGTGCACGGGCCGTGGACGGACGAGGAAGCGGCCCGGATAAGCCGGGACGAGCTGAACGACCGGTTCGGAGGCACACCCGACGACGACGCGGTCGGCGAGGCGTGCGAACTGGGCGTGCTGGAGCGGATACCGGGGCGCCCGGACCAGTTCCTCGTACCGTCGCCGCAGGAGCTGGCCGTGGCGGCCGAGCTGTATGCCGCCGGGGTCCCGCTGCCCGCGATCACCGGTCATCTGCGGGAGCTGCGCGGTCAGGTGGAGCTCATCGCCTCGCGCTTCCTGGAGTTCACCACGGAGCACGTCTTCGCCCGGTACCTGGGGGCCGTCCCCCCGACGGACTCCGACGCGGCCGAGGCGGCCACGATGGTACGAAGGCTGCGGCCACTGGCGCAGCAGACGGTGGACGCGGAACTGGCGCGGGCGATGCGCCTCTTCGCGACCCGGCACCTGCAGCGGCACCTCGGGGCCGTCGGGACCCCGCAGCCGGCCGGGCCCGCCCTGGTGGCACTGCCCGCGGAGACCGTGCGAGCGGTGCAGGAGCTGGTGGGGGCCGACCATGTGGCGGAGTTCGTGCGGGCTGCCACGGAGCGGGAGTTGCAGGCCCGGACGATGAACGATCTGGCCAGTCGGGGCGGCCGGTAGTGCTCGCTCAGTAGTCCACAGGCCGGATCACGCTTTTGCCGCCGAAACCGGCACAAAGGGCTGTGGACAACTCCGACCGGCCTGTGGGGAACCGTCCCCGTGGGGTCATCCGACGGTCTGGTACGCCGTTTGGGCCGTGCTGGTTTCGGCCACCGGCCCGACGGTTTCGACGGCCACCGGGCCGACGGCATCGACAGTGTCGACGGCTGCCCCGCGGGTGCTCCCGTAGAGCACGGCCGCGAGGACCAGGCCGAGGATCCCGCCGACGAGCTGGGCGGCGACGAACCCCGGCAGCGACTGCGGGGCGATGCCGGTGAAGGAGTCGCTGAAGCTGCGCCCGATGGTGCCGGCCGGGTTCGCGAAGGACCCGGAGGAGGTGAACCAGATCGCGGCGGCGATGTACGCGGCGACCGCGCCCGGGATCAGCTTCGAGCGGCCGATACGGCCGAGCCCCTGGATCACCAGGATCAGTCCGGCGGTGGCCACGACCTCCCCGACGAGCAGGTGTCCGCCGTCACGGACCTGGGTGGAGAAGGTGCCGGGGACACGGCCGAACATCGTCTCCGCGAGGACGGCGCCGGTTATGGCGCCGGCCGTCTGGACCACCGCGTAGACCAGGGCCTCCCGGCCTTCGAGTCCTTCGCCACCGGTGCGCCGGCCCCACCAGGACGTGAGGGTGACCACCGGGTTGAGGTGGGCGCCCGAGAGCGGCCCGAACAGCGTGATGATCAGCCCGAGCCCGATGGCCGAGGCAAGGGAGTTGGCGACGAGGGCCACGCCGGTATCCGCGCTGAGCGCGGCGGCCTGGATTCCGGATCCGATGACGACCACGAGGAGGGCGGCGGTGCCGACGAACTCGGCGGTCGCACGCCGCACCAGAGACGCACTGTTTGTCATGGTTTTCTTCCTCTTGACTGGCGGTTCATCGGAAAATGTATTCCGTATCCCGGAAACGCGATAGAGGGCGTCCCGGTAGGGCAGAGCGTCAGAAATTCGCTGCGCCGGACCGGCCGAGCCGTCACCCTGGGCAAATGAACGACAACCGCACCGTGAAGGTGTCCAAATACGTCTCGAAACACCTCCGCCATCAGCCGGAACGCATCGGACTGGTGCTCGACCCACAAGGCTGGGTGGAGATCGAGGACCTCCTGAACGCGGCGGCCGCCCACAACTTCCCCATCAGCCGGGCCGAGCTCGACCACGTGGTCGCCGCCAACGACAAGCAGCGCTTCGCCGTCGACGGCAGCCGGATCCGCGCCAGCCAGGGACACACCGTCCCCGTGGACCTGGACCTGCCGGAGGCCGAACCGCCCGCGTACCTCTACCACGGCACCGTCGCGGCCGCCCTGGACCCGATCCGTGCCGAAGGGCTGCGCCCGATGGCCCGCCACCACGTCCACCTGTCCCCGGACCGCGAGACCGCGACCCGCGTCGGCGCACGGCGCGGCCGGCCGATCGTCCTCGCCGTGGACGCGGGGGCGATGCGGGCCGCCGGACACGTCTTTCGGATCAGCGCCAACGGGGTGTGGCTGGTGGACTCCGTGCCGCCGCAATTCCTGCGGTTCCAATAACCCGGAGAAGTCCCGCGGGCCCGGAATTCACGGAGGGATTGTCAGATCATCCCCCTACTCTGTTGCTCACTCCGGGATCTGTGAGGGGGGTACCTCGCGGTTGCCGAACAGCCTGTACCAGCACCCGAGGTGACGCCCCATGATGTCCGAAGAGCCCCATGCGAACACCTTCCAGGTCGATCTGCGCGGCCTGGTCGACCTGCTCTCCCACCACCTCTACTCCAGCCCGCGCGTCTACGTCCGCGAGCTCCTCCAGAACGCCGTCGACGCGGTCACCGCCCGCCACGCCCTGGATCGCGAAGCCGAGATCAGCATCCGCCTGTCGGCAACCGGGAACCGCGTGACCATCGAGGACAGCGGCATCGGCCTGACCGCCGACGAGGCCCACTCCCTCCTCGCCACCATCGGCCGCAGCTCCAAGCGCGGAGGCCCGCACGGCCTGGAGACCACCCGGCAGGAGTTCCTCGGCCAGTTCGGCATCGGCCTGCTCGCCTGCTTCGTCGTCGCCCGCCGGATCCGCGTGATCACCCGCTCCGCACGCGACCCCCTGGCCGCCCCCGTCGAATGGCTGGCCACGGACGACGGCTCGTACACCGTCCGCGAACTGCCCCACGACGCCCGCCCGGAGCCCGGCACCACCGTCGTCCTGGAGGTCCGCCCCGGCGCCGAGGAGTGGACCGTCCCGGCCAAGGTCGAGCAGCTGGCCCGCGACTACGGCTCCCTGCTGCCCTACGACATCACCTTCGACGACGGCTCCGACACCGGGCCCCGCCCGGTCACCGACCGGCCCCCCGTCTGGGACCGGCCCTTCCCCACCCCCGCGGCCCGCCGCGTCGCCCTCGCCGGGCACTGCGCGCAGCTCTTCGGTTTCACCCCGCTCGACAGCATCGACCTCGACCTGCCCGTGGCCGGAGTGCGCGGAGTCGCGTACGTCCTGCCCGAGCCGACCAGCCCCGCCCACCGGTCCGGACACCGAGTCCACCTCAAGGGCATGCTGCTGACCGACAACGCCGACAACCTGCTGCCCGACTGGGCGTTCTTCGTCCGCGCCGTCCTCGACACCGACACGCTGCGGCCCACCGCCTCCCGCGAGAACCTGTACGACGACGAGACCCTGGCCGCCGTGCGCGAGGCCCTCGGCGCCCGCGTCCGCGCCTGGCTCTCCGAGCTCGCCGCGAGCGAACCCGAGCGGCTGGCGGCCTTCCTGAGCGTCCACCACCTGGGCGTGAAGTCACTGGCCCGGCACGATGCCGAGCTGCTCGGCCTGATGCTGCCCTGGCTGCCGTTCGAGACCAGCGACGGTTCGATGAACCTGGAGCAGTTCGCCGCCGCGCACACCGAGATCCACTTCACCCGGACCGTCGAGGAGTTCCGCCAGATCGCCCCGATCGCAGCGGCCCACGGCCTCGGAGTCATCAACGCCGGCTACACCTACGACGCCGACCTGCTGGCCCTGCTGCCCGCCGTACGGCCGGAGCTCAAGGTCACCGAGCTCGACGCGGGAGCCGTCACCGAACGCCTAGATCCCGTACCGACCTCCGCCGAACTGGCCCTGGCCCCGTTCCTGGCCAATGCCCGCACCAGGCTGGAACCCCAGAGCTGCGACGTCGTCCTGCGCGCCTTCCAGCCCGCCGCCGTCCCCGCGCTCTACCTCGACGACCGCCAGGCCCGTCAGGAACGCGAGCGCACCGCCGCCCTCGACACCGCGGACTCGCTGTGGAGCGGCATCCTCGGTTCGCTGCGCGGCTCCGCTCCGCGCGCCCGCCTCGTGCTCAACCACAACAACCCGCTGATCCGCCGGATCGCCGCCCTCCCCGACGAGGCCCTCACCGCCACCGCCGTCGAATCCCTCTACGGCCAGGCCCTCCTGAGATCGCAGCGGCCGCTGCGCGCAGCCGACACCACCCTGCTCAACCGGGCCTTCCTCGGGCTTCTGGAATGGGCAACCCACCCCGCCGACGCCCAGGAGGAGCAGAAGTGAGCCCGATGACACGCGAGGAAGTCGAGCGCGAACTGGCCGAGAACCGCCAGGCTCCGGGCGGAACGGCACGCAATGCCCACGCCGAGGTGCTGTCAGCCGCCGCCGAAGCGACCGGGGACCGAGCGCTGTTCCGCCAGGCACTGGACAACCTGATCAACGCCTACCTCTACAGCTCCGAGTCGCCGAAGATGCTCGTCCCCTTCGCCCGGCTGCTCCAGGAGTACGACAAGGACCCCGGGGCCTTCGACGAGTGGGACTCCCACTCGCTGTTCTGGCAGTTCAAGTGGATCGCCAGCGCCATCGGCAACTCCCCCGAGATCCCCCTCGAATCGGCCGCCGGCTGGCTGGACGAGATGGAGCGCCGCTACCGGATCGCCGGCTACAGCGAGCGCCCCGTGCGCGAGGCCGAGCTGTGGCTCGCCGACGCGACCGGCGACGACGAGCGGGCCGGGCGGGCGTACGCGCGCTGGCAGGCCGCCGACCGCGACGACATGAGCGACTGCCACGCCTGCGAACTCAACAGCCAGGGCCAGTACGCCATGCTGCGCGGCAACGACGCCGAGGCCCTGGAGCTCTGGCAGCCGGTGCTGTCCGGCGAGCGGACCTGCGCCGAAGAGCCCCACCGCGTCCTGGCCACCTCGCTGTTGCCGCTGGTACGGCTCGGCCGGGCCGACGAGGCCCGCTCGGCCCATCTGCGCGGGTACCGCCTGGCCCGGGGCAAGGAGAGCCTGCTGCCCTCGGTGGGACGGCACATCGAGTTCTGCGCGCTCACCGGCAACGAGTCCCGGGGCCTGGAGATCCTGGCCGAGCACGCGGCGCACGTGACCCCGCTCGCCAACCTCTCCGACCAGCTGGCCTTCCACGGCGGGATCCTCGTCCTGCTGCGCCGGCTGACGGAACTGGGACACGGACAGAGCCCCGCCATCCGCTACGAGGGCAGCCCGCGCACCGTGTCCGAGCTGCACGAGGTGCTGCGCGCGAGCTCGCTCGACATCGCCCGGCGGTTCGACGCGCGCAATGGCGCCCCCCGGGTCTCGGAGCGGTTCCTCGCCCGGATCGACCGGGCCCCGCTGACCACGATCCTGCCGCTGGGCGTACGAAGCTCGGCGCTCGCGGCGCTCCCCGAGGCGGCCCCCGTCCCGGACCGGACCCAGGTGCCCGCGGCGGCCCCGGCCGAGGGCTTCGCGGAGCTCGTGGAACGGGCCCGGGAGGCACGGGACCTCGGGCACCCCGGCGCGGACACGCTCTGGGACGAGGTGGCCCTGCGTCCCGGCGCCGGGGCCGACCCGCTGGTCGCCGCCGATGTGGCGGATCACCGGGCCCTGGCGGCGGCGCGGGCCGGCTCCGCGGACGCCGCGCAGCTGCTGGCCGGCGTACGCGAGCGGTACCGGGAGCTGGGACTCGCGGAGCGCGCCGCACTGGCCGAGCTGCGGCTGGCGACCGTGGCCGCGCAGTCGGGCACCGAGGCGGGGGAGCTGCGTGAGCTGCTGGCCGTGGCCCTGCGCGCCGCCGAGGCGCTGGACGCGAACGACCCGCTGCGGACCCGCCGGATCGCGTTCGCGGAACTGACCGGGATCCGGGTGGAGTCGTACCTGCGCTCGGTCGAGGCCGCCGAGGACCCCGAACACGGGCATGGGCACGGGCACGGCCATGGGCGCGGCCCGGAGCACGGGCACGGCGAGCTGGCCACCGAGCTCGCCGCCTTCGCCGACGCCTACGTCCAAGCCCTGCCCGACGTGGTGGCGGAGGCCGAGGAGATGCTGGGCCGGCTCGCCCTCTCGCAGGGTGACCCCGAACATGCCGTGAGCCTGCTCGCCGACTCGGCCGCCCGCTCGGCCACCGCGGGCCGGCCATGGCTCGCCGTGGACCCGCTCGTGCTGCGGGCCGGGGTGCTGATGTCACTGGAGCGCGTGGCGGAGGCCGAGGAGTCGGCCCGTGCGGGGCTGGCGCACGCCGCCGAAGTGACCGACGCCGAGGCGCAGGGCGTCGTACGGCTCACCCTCGCCGACATCCTGCTGGGACGGGGCGAGGCCGACGCCGAGGCCGCACTGCACGCCCTGGAGGCGGCGCACTGGTTCGACCAGGCCGGACTCACCGCCGATGGCGGAGCCCAGGCCCGGCTGCTGCTCGCCCGGTGCCGCGCCCGCGAGGGGCACACCGCCGAGGCGGCCGAGGTGCTGCAGTCGACACTGCCGGACCTGCTGGAGCACGGCGAGGGCCAGGCCGTTTCCGTACGCGAGTTTTTGGGCGACCTGCTGCGCGAGCTGCACGACCCCCGGGGCGCGGCCGAGCAGTACCTGCTGGCGGCGGAGGTCGCCGAGGACTGGGAGGACCCGCGTCCGCAGGCGAACTTCGCCCAGGCCGCCGCCGATCAGCTCTCCGAGGCCCGGCTCGTGCCGGAGGCGGTCGCCGCTTACGAGCGGGCCCTCGAACTGCGCCGGCGATCGAAGGACGCACCGGTCGCCGAGGTGCGGATCCTGCGCTCGCTGGCCTGGCTGGGGCTGCGCGAAGAGGTCAGCGACGCGGCGGTGGCGGGGGCCCGGCTCCGGATGGACGAGGCGGCCGAGGTGCTGACCGCCGCGCTCGCGGACGCTCCCGACGACGCCGAGGCGCGGGCCGAACTCGCCGAGACCTGGAACCAGCTCGCCCAGATCCTCGACCGCCGGGTCCGCGCCGACGAGGAGCTGGACGAAGAAGGGGAAGAGGAAGGGGAGGGACAGCCGCAGAGCCAGGACCTGAAATCGTCCGCCGAACCGCTGGGTTCGGCAGAGCTGGAAGCCCTGCGGCTGGAGGAGATCCTGCTCTGGGAGCGGGCCGCCGCCCTGCACGCGGAGCTCGGCCCGGACCACCTGGAGGCCCGCTTCCAGTGCGTGAACAACGCCGCCTGGACCGAACGCGAGCTGGGTCGGCCCGCAGCCGGCGCCGCCCGGGTCGAGGCACTGGCGGCCGAGGTCCGCGCGCTGCCCGAGGGCGCGGCCCCGGCGTGGCTGCTGGAGAGCGCCGAGCGCACCGCGGAACACCTGCTGCGCGCCTCGGCCTGAGCCCGGCGCTGCCGCCGCTCCGGAGTCCGGGACGGCGGCAGCGGGCCGGTTCCAGCTCCAGCAGGCGGAAGGTGGGGCCGCGGTCTGCCGGGGCTCGTCTCACTCACCCTCGAGGGACGGCCGTAGGCTCGTAGCCATGACCCTGCGCCTGAGCACCGTGATCCTGCCCGTCAACCGCTGGCACGAGGGGGGTCGTGAGCGCTGGCAGCGGGCCGAGGAGTTGGGCTTCCACACCGCGTACACCTACGACCACCTGTCCTGGCGGACCTTCCGGGACGGTCCGTGGTTCGGCGCCCTGCCCACCCTCACGGCCGCCGCGACGGCCACGGAGCGCCTGCGCCTGGGCACACTCGTCACCTCGCCGAACTTCCGGCACCCGGTGACGCTCGCGAAGGATCTGATGTCGCTGGACGACATCTCGGGCGGCCGGATCACCCTGGGCATCGGCGCCGGCGGCAATGGCTTCGACGCCACTGCCCTCGGCCAGGAGGCCTGGACCCCGAAGGAGCGCGCCGACCACTTCGGCGAGTTCCTCCCGCTGCTCGACCGGCTGCTCACCGAGGAATCGGTCAGCCACCGGGGAGCCCATTACTCCGCCGACGAAGCCCGCAACATCCCCGGCTGCGTCCAGCGCCCCCGCCTGCCCTTCGCCGTGGCCGCCACGGGACCGCGCGGCATGAAGCTCGCCGCCCGGCACGGCCAGGCGTGGGTGACCACCGGCGACCCGAAGCTGTTCGAGGAGGGCACCCAGGAGCAGTCGGTGGAGGCCATCCGCGGCCAGATCGGGAAGCTCGGCAAGGCCTGCGCGGACATCGGCCGGGACGTGGCCGAGCTGGACAAGATCCTCCTCACCGGCTTCACCCCCGAGCCGGGCCGCCCCCTGGAATCCCTCGACGCTTTCGTCGACTTCGCGGGCAAGCACCAGGAATTGGGCATCACGGAAATCGTGGTCCACTGGCCGATCCCCGACTCGGACTTCGCCACCGACCAGCAGGTCTTCGAGCGGATCGCCACCGAGGCGCTCGCACAGCTGGGCTGAGCCCCAGGAACCGGGACCTTGCGCTATCCGGCTGGGCTCGGGAAACGCAGGGGACGAGCGCGATGTTTCACGTGAAACATCGCGGACCGGCGGCATGGGCGAAGATGGAGCCGTGACCTCGGCTCCTCAGCGCCCGGACGGGCCCATCCCCGCGACCCGGCTCATCGCCACCGACCTCGACGGCACCCTGCTGCGCGACGACAAATCCGTCTCGCAGCGCACCGTCGCCGCACTCGCCGCCGCCGAAGAGGCCGGCATCGCGGTGTTCTTCGTGACCGGACGCCCGGCCCGCTGGATGGGTGTGGTCAGCGACCACGTCCAAGGCCACGGCCTGGCCATCTGCGCCAACGGCGCCGCCGTCGTCGATCTGCACGCCATCGAGCGGCACAACACCGGCCGGCAGACCACGGGCCGGGAGTTCGTGCACGTCAGGCCGCTGCCGCGGATCACCGCGCTCAAGGTGGTGGAGGTCCTGCGGGCCGCCGCCCCCGGCACCTCCTTCGCCGTCGAGCTGACCACCGGCATCAACTACGAGCCGCAGTACCCGCCGTTCTTCCAGGACCCGGGCGCCAACGTGGCCATCGCCGAGGAGCTGCTCCACGAGACCTCGGACGGCGATTCGGCGCCCGTCCTCAAGGTGCTCGCCCACCACTCCGAGCTGGCCCCGGACGAGTTCCTGGCCCTGGCCCGCGCAGCCGCCGGCGAGTACGCCTCGATCACCCGCTCCAGCCCGACCTCCCTGCTGGAGATCAGCGGCCCGGGGGTCTCCAAGGCCAGCACCCTGGCACTGTGCTGCGAGGAGCGCGGCATCTCCCCGTCCGAGGTGGTCGCCTTCGGCGATATGCCGAACGACGTGGAGATGCTCGGCTGGGCCGGCACCTCGTACGCGATGGGCAACGCCCATCCGGATGTGATCGCGGCCGCGTCGGGCCGTACGGTCGCCAACAACGAGGACGGCGTCGCCCTGGTCATCGAGCGCATCCTGGCCGAACGGGCCGCACGCACCGAGGCGTAACGACAGCGGGCCACCCGCACCGAGGCGTAGCCACAACGGGCCGCCCACAGCCGGCAGCTACAGCGGGGCCTCCCACAGCAGGGTGGTCCCGCCGCCGTCCTCACCGAGGCCGGGGCCGTACGAGCTGGAGCCGCCGAGCGACTCTGCCCGCCGGCGCAGGTTCCGCAGCCCGCTGCGCCGCCCGCCCTCCGGGATGCCCACCCCGTCGTCGGCCACCTCCAGCCGGACCCCGGGCCGCCCGTCGGCCAGGCTGACGGTGGAGTCGAGCACCACCTCGATCCGGGACGCCTCCGCGTGCCGGAACGCGTTCGACAACGCCTCGCGCAGGGCGGCGATCAGGTTCTTGCCGACGAGCTCGCCGACCACCGCGTCGATCGGGCCGAGGAACCGGTGCGCGGGCTTGAAGCCCAGCGGTACGGCAGCCATGTTGATCTCCCGCAGCACTCGGGTGCGCAGCCCCGAGGGGGCCTCGGCCGGTCCCTGCTGGAGCGCGAAGATCGCGGTCCGGATCTCCTGGATCGTCACGTCGAGCTCGTCCACGGCCTTGCCTACGCCGTCGCGGACCTCCGGGACGATGGAGCGGCGCTGGGCACCCTCCAGCATCATCCCGGTGGCGAAGAGCCGCTGGATGACCAGGTCGTGCAGGTCGCGGGCGATCCGGTCGCGGTCCTCGAAGACGGCGAGGCGTTCCCGGTCCCGCTGCGCCTCCGCCATCATCAGCGCCAGTGCCGCCTGCGAGGCGAACTGCGTGGCCAGAGTCCGCTCCGCCTCGGTGAACGGCCGCTTGCCGCGCGCCCGCGGGGTGACGAGCGCGCCCAGCACCCGGCCCCCACTCTGCAGCGGCAGCATCATGCAGGCCCCGTACTGGCTGGTCAGACGGCTGATCATGCGCGGGTCCGAGGAAACGTCGTCCACGAAGACCGCTTCGCCCTCCAGCAGTCTGGCCACCACCGGGCTCTCGGGCGGAATGACGACGCCGAGCGAGGTCGCGGGGTTCTCGGCGGAGACCGCGACGATCTCCATCCCGCCGTCCTCGGCCGGCAGCATCACGATCCCGGCGGCCGAATCGGCGAGCCGGCGGGCCTGCTCGGCGACCACCGCGAGCGCGTCGTCCGCGTCTCCGCCCGACAGCAGGGCCGTGGTGACGGCCACCGAGCCGTCGATCCAGCGTTCGCGCTGGGTGGCGGCCTCGTAGAGCCGGGCGTTGCCGATGGCGATGCCCGCCTCGGTCGCCAGCACCCGGACCATGTGGACGTCGTAGTCGTTGAACTCGCCGCCGCTGTTCTTCTCCGCGAGGTAGAGGTTCCCGAAGATCTCACCCTGGACCCGGATCGGAACGCCGAGGAAGGTCTTCATGGGCGGGTGATGGGTGGGGAAACCCGCCGAGCGCGGGTCCTTGGTCAGGTCGGGCAGGCACACCGTGTCGGGGTGTGAGATCAGCGCGCCGAGCAGGCCCCGCTTCCCGTCCGGGCGGTGCCCGATCTTCTTGGCCAGCTCGCTGCTGATCCCGAAGGTGACGAAGTCCGAGAGGCCCCGGCCCTCGGTGTCGACCACACCGATCGCCGCGTAGCGGGCGTCCGCGAGCTCGGCGGCAGTCTCGCAGATCCGGTCCAGCGTGGAGTGCAGTTCGAGGCCGGTACCGACCGACCGCATGGCCTCCAGCAGCTGCGGCACCCGGGCCGTGAGCTCGGTGGACAGCCCCTGGAGACTCCGGGTGGCAGCGGTCGCGGCCTCCATCGGGTCGGGCGGTCCCGGTGAGGGCTCCGGGGGGGATTCGGGCGATTCCTGGGACTCCTGCGCTGACATGCCCTTGAGCCTAGTTAGTCCCCTTTAGCGAGGAAAGTCGAGCCTGTGCAAGGCCTCCCGCAGTACCGTCCGCTTCCCTCTCCCGCTCCAGCAGTCGGCGCAGTGGACCCGGGACCGCCGCCAGCTCCGCGTACGCACCGCGCTGGACCACCGCACCGGAGTCCAGTACGAGCACCTCGTCGACCTCTTCCAGACCGGCCAGCCGGTGCGTGATCAGCACGGTGGTGCGGCCCTCGGTCGCGGCCAGCAGGTCCGCGGTCAGTGCGTCGGCGGTGGCCAGGTCCAGGTGCTCGGCCGGCTCGTCCAGGACGAGGACCGGGAAATCCGCGAGCAACGCCCGCGCCAGGGCGAGACGCTGGCGCTGACCACCGGAGATCCGCTCCCCGTGCTCGCCGACCAGGGTGTCCAGCCCGTCCGGGAGTCCCTCGGCCCACTCCAGCAGCCGGGCCGCGGCGAGCGCCTCCCGCAGCCGAGCCTCGCTCGCACCCGGGCGGGCCAGGCGCAGGTTCTCCCGTACGGAGCTGTCGAAGATGTGCGCGTCCTGGGCACACAGGCCCACGAGCCGACGCACGTCGTCCCCGTCGAGGGCGCGCGCGTCGGTCCCGCCCAGGGTGTACGAGCCTTCGTGCTGGTCCAGGAAGCGCAGCAGGACCTGTGCCAGCGTGGTCTTGCCGGCCCCCGAGGGCCCGACGACCGCGATCCGGCGGCCCGCCTCCAGGGTCAGGTCGAGCCCGCTCAGCGCGTCCTTCTCCTGCCCGGGGTGGCGTACGGCGAGCCCCGCCAGCCGCAGCGGGAAGGGCGAGGCGGGCAGGGCCTCGGGCCGCTCCGGCTCGGTGACCGGGACGGGGGCGTCGATGACTTCGTAGACCCGCTCGGCGCTGCGCCGGACCCGCTGGCGGTACTGGACGGCCTGCGGAAGCCCGCTGACGGCCTCGAAGGCGGCCAGCGGCGTCAGTACGACCACGGCCATGGCGACCCCGGACAGCCGGCCTCCGGCGACGGCGTTCGCCCCGACGGCGGCCGCGCACACCACGGTCAGTCCGCTCACGAAGGCCGACAGCCCGCTCCCGAGTCCGGTGACGGCGGCCGCGCGGGCCGCGATCCCGGTCAGCGTGCGGTCGCTTTCCTTCGCAGCGGCCTTGCGGCCGCCGAGCGCTCCGGCGACCGTGAGCTCGGCGGTTCCGGTGAGCAGATCGGCCACACGGGTGGCGAGCTCTCCCCGGGCGGGCGCGAGCCGGCGTTCCGTCCGGCGGGCGCAGACCGCGCTGATGAGCGGTACGCCGATGCCGGCGGTCAGCAGCCCGACGGCGAGTACCGCCCCGGCTCCGGGCAGCAGCCAGGCGGTGAACGCCACCGAGCCGGTGGCCACGAGCAGCGCGGTGCCTACGGGCAGCAGCCAGCGCAGCCAGTAGTCCTGCAGTGCGTCGGCGTCGGCCACCAGCCGGGTCAGCAGATCCCCGCGCCGCTGGGTGCGCAGCCCGGCGGGCGCGATGCGCTCCAGCCGCCGGAACACCGAAACGCGCAGATCGGCGAGCATCCGCAGGACCGCGTCGTGGGACACGAGCCGCTCCGCGTAGCGAAAGACGGCCCGTCCCATGCCGAAGGCCCGCGTCGCGGTGACGGCCACCATCAGGTACAGCACGGGCGGCTGTTCGGAGGCGCGCGAGATCAGCCAGCCGGAGACAGCCATCAGCCCGACGCTGCACCCGACGGCGAGCGCCCCGAGGAACAGCCCGAGCCTGAACCGTCCCTGCCAGGCCTTGGCCACCCCCCGTACCCGCCTGAGCGGATCGCCCCCGCCGGCATCGGCTCCGGCCGCAGCATCCGCCCGCTCCGCAGCGTCCCCGAGGATCCATTCGCCGGGATCGCGCGGCGTCGGTCCCGGCGTCGCACGCCCCGCCCGCACAGCGGGAAGGGGCTCCGCGGTGGAGGCAACGGCCGGGCCCGCCCCGATCCGCACGATCCGGTCGGCCAGGGCCAGGAGCGCCGGGCGGTGCACCACCAGCAGGACGGTCCGCCCGACCGCGAGCCGGCGTACCGCCTCCACGACGGCCGCCTCGGTGTCGCCGTCGAGCGCCGCCGTCGGCTCGTCGAGCAGCAGCACCGGCCGGTCCGCCAGGAACGCCCGCGCCAGCGCGAGCCGCTGGCGCTGTCCGGCGGACAGACCGACACCGCCCTCACCGAGGACGGTGTCGGCCCCGCTCGGCAGGGCCCGTACGAACTCCCACGCCCCGGCGTCCACCAGCGCGGCGGTCACCTCATCCGCGGTGGCGCCGGGCCGCGCCAGGCGTACGTTCTCCGCGATCGTCCCCGCGAACAGGTGCGGCCGCTGCGGCACCCACGCGATCCGCTCACGCCACTGCTCGGGCGCCAGCTCTGCCAGGTCCACGCCCCCGACCCGGACCCGGCCCGCGCTCGGCGTCACGAAGCCCAGCAGCACCTGCAGCAGCGTGGACTTGCCGGCGCCGCTCGGCCCGGTGAGGGCCACGCATTCGCCCGGCCTCACGGTCAACGAGACGGGCCCGGGGGAGTCCTCGCCCCGGCCCTCGTAGCGGACCGTCACCCCGTCGAGCTCGATCCGCAGCCCGGAGACCGGGACCGCGGCCCTTCCCGCCGACGCGGTGACGGGGGTTTCCAGCACCTCGAAGATCTCTTCCGCCGCGGCCAGTCCCTCCGCCGCCGCGTGGTACTGCGCCCCGACCTGGCGCAGCGGCAGGTACGCCTCGGGTGCCAGGACCAGGATGACCAGCCCGGTGTAAAGGTCCAGCTCCCCGTGGACGAGTCGCATGCCGATGGTCACGGCGACCAGCGCCACCGACAGGGTCGCCAGCAGTTCGAGCGCGAAGGAGGACAGGAACGCGATGCGCAGCGTGCGCATCGTCGCCTGCCGGTAGTCGTCGGTGATCTTGCGGATGGACTCCGCCTGCGCCTTCGCGCGGCCGAAGACCTTGAGGGTCGGCAGGCCGGCCACCACGTCCAGGAAGTGCCCCGACAGCCGGGACAGCAGCCGCCACTGGCGGTCCATGCGGGACTGGGTGGCCATGCCGATCAGGATCATGAAGAGGGGGATCAGCGGCAGCGTGACCACGATGATGGCCGCTGACACCCAGTCTTCGGTGACGATCCGCGCGAGCACCGCCACGGGGACGACGATCGCGAGCCCCAACTGGGGCAGGTACCGGGAGAAGTAGTCGTCGAGCGCGTCCACTCCCCGCGTGGCCAGGGCCACCAGGGAGCCGGTCCGCTGTCCGCTCAGCCAGCCCGGTCCCAGGTCCGCCGCACGCTCCAGCAGTCGGCCGCGCAGTTCCGACTTGACCGCCGCGCTCGCCCGGTGCGCGGCCAGCTCGGTCAGCCAGGCGACCAGACCCCGGCCGAGCGCCACCGCCGCGAGTAGCAGCAGGGGCGTCCGCAGGGCTCCGCCGTCCAGTCCGTCCTCGAAGGCCCCGACCACGATCTCGGCGATCAGCATGGCCTGGCCGACGACCAGCCCCGCCCCGACGAGCCCGAGAGCCGCCACCGCCCCCAGGAAGATGCGGGTGGACCGGGCGTACCGAAGCAGGCGCGGGTCGATCGGTTTCACGTGAAACATCCCCCAGGCAGGATCGGGCGGAGCGGAGCGGGTTCAGTGCACGTCGACGATGTGCTGCGTGCCGATGCGCTTGCGGAACACCCAGTACGTCCATGCCTGGTAGAGCAGGACGAGCGGGGTCGCCACCGCCGCGCACCAGGTCATGATCTTCAGGGTGTACGGGCTGGACGAGGCGTTGGTGACCGTGAGGTTCCAGGCGTCGTTCAGCGAGGACGGCATGACGTTCGGGAACAGCGTCAGGAAGAGCATCGCGACGGCCGCCGCGATGGTGACTCCCGACAGGCCGAAGGACCAGCCCTCCCGGCCCATGAGGTTGAAGCCGAGGGCCCCGACCAGGGCCAGTACCGCCACGATCATGGCGATCAGGCTCCAGCCGTCACCGCGCGAGACCTGGGTCCAGATCAGGAAGGCGAGCGCCAGGACGGCGGTCACCACCCCGAGCTGAGTGGCCAGCTTGCGCGAGCGGTCCCGGATGTCGCCGACCGTCTTGAGCGAGGTGAACACCGCGCCGTGGAAGGTGAACAGGGTCAGGGTGACCAGGCCACCGAGGATCGAGTAGACGTTGAGCAGGTCGAAGAAGTTGCCGACGTACTCCATGTCCTGGTCGATCTTCACGCCGCGCACGATGTTGGCGAAGGCCACGCCCCACATGAACGCGGGAATCAGCGAGGTCCAGAAGATCGCGTGTTCCCAGTTGGTCTGCCACTTGTCCTCGGGCCGCTTGTGCCGGTACTCGAAGGCCACCCCGCGGATGATGAGGCAGACCAGGATGAGGAGCAGCGGGAGGTAGAAACCGGAGAAGAGGGTGGCGTACCACTCCGGGAAGGCCGCGAAGGTCGCACCGCCGGCCGTGAGGAGCCAGACCTCGTTGCCGTCCCACACGGGGCCGATCGTGTTGATCAGGACCCGCTTCTCCGTGCGATTGCGGGCCAGCAGCTTGGTCAGGACGCCGACTCCGAAGTCGAAGCCCTCCAGGAAGAAGTAGCCGATCCACAGAACGGCGATGAGCACGAACCAGACGTCGTGGAGTTGCATGGTGTCGTCTCCTCAGCCTCAGTACGAGAAGGCCATGGGCCGGTCGGGGTTCTTGTCGTCCCCGCCGATCTTGGTGGGCGGGTTGAGGTCGGCCTCGGTGAGCTCGGGCGGGCCGGCCTTGACGTACTTGACGAGGAGCTTGACCTCGATCACGGCGAGCACGGCGTAGAGCAGCGTGAAGCCGATCATCGAGGTGAGCACCTCGCCCTGGGAGACGTTCGGCGAGACCGCGTCCCTGGTGCGCAGGACCCCGTAGACCACCCAGGGCTGGCGGCCCATCTCGGTGAAGATCCAGCCCCAGGAGTTGGCGATCAGCGGGAAGCCCATGGTCCAGAGCGCGATGATCCAGTACCAGTTGGTGTGCTTGGGGCTCAGCGCCTTCTTGAAGAGGACCAGGTGCGGGACCTCCTCGTCGTTGGTGCGCAGGCCCGGCGGCAGCATGAACTTCCTGCGGGTCAGCCAGAGCCCCAGCATGCCGACGCCGAGCGAGGCCATGCCGAAGCCGATCATCCAGCGGAAGCCCCAGTAGGCGACCGGGATGTTGGGCCGGTAGTCACCGGGCCCGAACTTCTCCTGCTCGGCCTTGTTGACGTCGTTGATGCCCGGGACGAACGAGGTGAAGTCGTCGTTGGCCAGGAAGGACAGCAGGCCCGGAATCTCTATGGCGACCATGTTGTGGCCCTTTTCGACGTCGCCGTAGGCGAAGACGGAGAAGGGTGCCGGCGCCTCGCCGTCCCAGAGCGCCTCTGCTGCGGCCATCTTCATCGGCTGCTGCTTGAACATCACCTTGCCGAGCAGGTCACCGCTGATGGCGGTGCCCAGACCGGCGATGATCATGACGACCAGGCCGAGTCGCAGTGAGGTCCGCATGACGGGGATGTGCTTCTTGCGGGCGAGGTGGAAGGCCGCGATGCCGACCATGAACGCGCCGCCGACCAGGAAGGCCGCTGTCATGGTGTGGAAGAACTGGGTCAGCGCGGTGTTCTGCGTGAGCACCAGCCAGAAGTCGGTGAGCTCGGCCCGGCCGCGCTCGGGGTTCATCCGGTAGCCGACCGGATGCTGCATCCAGGAGTTCGCCGCGAGGATGAAGTACGCGGACAGGATGGTGCCGATCGAAACCATCCAGATGCAGGCCAGGTGGATCTTCTTCGGCAGCTTGTCCCAGCCGAAGATCCACAGGCCGATGAAGGTGGATTCGAAGAAGAAGGCGATGAGCGCCTCGAAGGCCAGCGGGGCTCCGAAGATGTCACCGACGAACCGCGAGTAGTCGGACCAGTTCATCCCGAACTGGAACTCCTGGACGATGCCGGTGACGACGCCCATCGCGATGTTGATCAGGAAGAGCTTGCCCCAGAACTTGGTGGCCTTGAGGTACTTCTCCTTTTCCGAACGCACCCAGGCGGTCTGCAAGATCGCGACGAGCGCGGCCAGGGAGATCGTCAAGGGAACGAAGAGGAAGTGATAGACGGTCGTAATGCCGAACTGCCATCGCGCCAGGGTCTCTGGTGCCAAAGCTAGGTCCACGTCGTCGTCTCCTTCGTTTCGCCGTGGTCACAGCCGCAGTTTGCCTCTTGTATCCCACTCAATCCGGGAGGAAGCAGGCACGCTTGTGAACGCGTTCACATTCACAAGCATTATGTCGTACTGCCGTCGGCATCTTTCAGGGGGGTACCCCTAGCGAATAAATTCAACAGATTGTTGAATGCGATCCATGAAGATTCGATTCCTCTGGCCCGCCGGCCAGCTCACCGCGACGCTCGACGAGACCCCGACCACCAAGGCCCTCGCCGACGCCCTCCCCATTTCCGCCTCCGCCAACACCTGGGGCGAGGAGGTCTACTTCGACACCGGCGTCTCCGTGACGCTGGAGCACGACGCCCAGCAGGTCGTCGAGCCCGGCACGGTCGCGTTCTGGACCGAGGGCGACGCGCTCGCGCTGCCCTACGGCCCCACCCCGATCTCCCGCGGGGGCGAGAGCCGCCTGGCGAGCCCGTGCAACGTCCTCGGTTCGTTCGACGGCGACCCCCGCCTGCTGGCCACCGTTCGCGACGGCGACCCCATCCGCGTGGAACTGGCCTGACCAGTTCACCGGAGCCATGGAGGTCCTGGAGCTCCTGGAGCTCCCTAGAACAAGAGCTCCAGGTCTCTTCGAATCAGGGAGCTCTAGAGCTCCTTGAAGAACGCCTCCGCCGTGTGCAGGAAGAGGTCGTTCGCCTCGGGTTCGCCGATCGTGACCCGCAGGCCCTCGCCCGCGAAGGGCCGGACCACCACGCCGGCCTTCTCGCAGGCCGCCGCGAAGTCGGCGGTCCGCTCTCCGAGCCGCATCCACACGAAGTTGGCCTGCGTCTCGGGCACCACCGTCCAGCCCTGGGCCAGCAGCGTCCCGTAGACCCGGGCGCGCTCGCCCACCAGCGAGCCGACCCGGCCCATCAGCTCGTCCTCGGCCCGCAGCGAGGCGACCGCCGCGTCCTGGGCGAGCTGGCTGACGCCGAAGGGCACCGCGGTCTTGCGCAGCGCCGCCGCCACCGGCTCGTGCGCCACGGCGAAGCCGACCCGCAGGCCCGCGAGCCCGTACGCCTTGGAGAACGTACGCAGCACCGCGACGTTCGGGCGGTTGCGGTAGAGCTCGATACCGTCCGGGATCTCGAGGTCGCGGACGAACTCCTTGTACGCCTCGTCGAGAACGACGAGGACGTCGGAGGGCACCCGGTCCAGGAAACGCTCCAGCTCGGCGCGGCGCACCGCCGTGCCGGTGGGGTTGTTGGGGTTGCAGACGAAGATCAGCCGGGTCCGCTCGGTGATCGCCTCGAACATCGCGTCCAGGTCGTGCACGTCGCCGTCGGTCAGCGGGACCTGGACCGGCGTCGCACCCGAGATCTGAACGATGATCGGATAAGCCTCGAAAGACCGCCAGGCGTAGATGACCTCGTCGCCCGGACCCGCCGTCGACTGGATCAGCGACTGGGCGACCCCGACCGAACCGGTACCGGTGGCAATGTGCTCGACCGGGACCCCGAACCGCTCGGCGAGCTCGTTCACCAGGCCCGTGCACGCCATGTCCGGGTACCGGTTGAAGTGGCCGGCCGCCGCGACCACGCTCTCCAGCACCCCTGGCAGGGGCGGGTACGGGTTCTCGTTCGAGGACAGCTTGAACGCGACGGGACCGCCCGCTGCCGCGGGCTTCCCGGGCTTGTAAGTGGGGATGCCGTCCAGCTCGGCGCGCAGCCTCGGGCTCTTCTCGCTCACCGCAGGGTCCTCCTCGACCATCCCGTACGACGTCGCCGCCGACTCAATACTCCTCACCTTATGAGGATTCCGTCCATCCGAGAACGGCATGCGCCAGGAATGCGGGAGAGCGCACGCATATATGCGTGCGCCGGTGGCCTGCGCCGTGGCGCGCGTCCCTCGTACAGGTGAGTTGAGAAGAGCCCCAGAGCGCCCCGTTTTGGCATGCACGGTCCCGTCGGCACGGACACCAGGCACCCTTCGCGACCAAATTCCTTCATTTCCAAGGTCATTTGGGGTGGCGAACCGTGCAGAAACGTGCCTGTCAACGCGTGCATATGCATCCGGACCACCCTGCCCGCCGAGCCCTACTATCGGCTCGCCATGACAGCAGCAGGGAAGCATCAGGTGAGCCGGACCGAGACCACCCGGCGGGCCGCCGGCCGACAAGGCCGGGCCGGCATCAGGGACGTGGCCGCCGCGGCGGGCGTCTCGATCACGACCGTCTCCGACGCCCTCAATGGCAAGGGACGGCTGCCGGACGCCACCCGCCGCCACGTTCGCGAGGTCGCAGACCGGCTGGGCTATCGCCCTTCCGCGGCCGCCCGCACCCTCCGTACCGGCAAGTCGGGCCTCATCGGCCTGACCGTGACCACGTACGGGGATGAACCTTTCACCTTCACCGAATTCGCCTACTTCGCCGAGATGGCAAGAGCCGCCACCTCAGCCGCGCTCGCTCGCGGCTACGCCCTCGTCATCCTCCCCGCCACCTCCCGACACGACGTCTGGTCCAACGTGGCCCTCGACGGCACCGTCGTCATCGACCCCTCCGACCACGATCCCGTCGTCACCGAGCTGGTCCGCCAGGGTCTGCCCGTCGTATCCGACGGACGCCCGGCCGGCTCACTCCCCGTCACCGCCTGGGTCGACAACGACCACGAGGCCGCCGTACTGGGCCTCCTCGACCACCTCGCCGCCGCCGGAGCCCGCCGTATCGGGCTCCTGACCGGCACCACCACCGACACCTACACCCGGCTCTCCACCACGGCCTACCTCAGCTGGTGCGAGCGCGTGGGCCAGGACCCCGTCTATGAGTCCTACCCCGCCCATGATCCGTGCGCCGGCGCCGTCGCCGCCGACCGGCTGCTCGCCCGGCCCGACCGGCCCGACGCCGTCTACGGTCTGTTCGACCCCAACGGCACCGACCTGCTCGCCGCCGCCCGGCGCTACGGCCTGCGCGTTCCCGAGGACCTCCTGCTCGTGTGCTGCAGTGAATCCACCGTGTACGCCGCCACCGAACCGCCCATCACCACCCTGTCCCTCAAACCGCGCCGCATCGGCACCGCCGTCGTCCAGCTGCTCATCGACGCCATCGAGGGCGTCGACACGGGCGGACCCGTCGAACAGGTCATCCCGACCGAGCTGATCATCCGTACCTCGTCCCAGCGCAGGCAGCCCCGTACGACCGTCAGTCCGCCCCGATCCCCGGCGCAGGACTGACCACCACTCAGGCCCACCGGCGGGGCCACCGGCCCCGCCAAAGATTTCCGCAACACCGATATCGGTAGAAAGCGGTAGGAAGCTCCCACTCCAACCAGGATTCACCACCCCTGGTGCGTCACAGAGCGCGAGCTGCATTCCTATGATGGGCGCACGACATCACGGACCCCCCGGCCCGAAGGCAGGAGGGTCCTCAGGTGTACGGCAGCGCGATGGTGGTGGAGGGGTCGATGACTCAGGGGGCCGGTCAGGGACCCGCGGTGCGGACGGACACCGAGCGGGACTTCCGGTTGCCGGTCGTCGAACCCGCCTCGCATACCGTTTCCGCGGGGGCCGCAGCAGCCGTATCCGGAAACTCCGCGGGGCTTGTGGCGGACGCTCCCGTCTACGGCGAGTACCCCGCGTACTACGACGCGAGCCGGGCTCCCGTCCCCGCGCAGCACGGGTACGGCCACGCAGCCCCGTACGGCGGCGCCGACGAGCCCGGCCGGCCGATGGGCCACGCCCCCGAGGAGAGCGACCCCGAGGGGTACACCCCGACGCAGCGCGACCTCCCCGTCATCGGGCGCGGGGCCCTCGGCGGCCCCGGCGACACCGTCCAGATCCAGTACGTCCCCCAGGAGACCCCTGGAGAGGGCCCCGGCCCGCTCTACGTCGTAGGCGACGTCCACGGCTACATCGACGAACTCGTCTCCGAACTGCAGTTCCAGGGACTCATCGACGAGGACCGCAACTGGTCCGCCGGCAACGCCCGGCTCTGGTTCCTCGGCGACTTCACCGACCGAGGACCCGACGGCATCGGGGTCATCGACCTCGTCATGCGGCTCTCCGCCGAAGCCGCCGCCGCGGGCGGCTACTGCAAGGCCCTCATGGGCAACCACGAGCTGCTGCTCATCGGCGCCAAGCGGTTCGGGGACACCCCCGTCGTCTCCGGCGCCGGCACCGCCACCTTCCAGGCCGCCTGGCTCCTCAACGGCGGCCAGCGCACCGACATGGACAGGCTGCAGGACGTCCACCTCCAGTGGATGTCCCGGCTGGACGCGGCGGTCCTGGTGGATGACCACCTGCTCCTGCACTCCGACACCACCGCCTACCTCGACTACGGCGACTCGGTCGAGGACGTCAACGACACCATCCACGAGCTGCTCAACCGCAACGACGCAGACATCACCTGGGACCTGTTCCGCAAGTTCACCAAGCGCTTCGCCTTCCGCGACGAAGGAACCGGCCCCCAGGCCGTCCGCGAGCTCATCGGCACCTACGGTGGCAGTCGCGTCGTGCACGGCCACAGCCCCATCCCGTATTTGCTGGGCGAGGTGGGCACCGAGGACGGCGACAATTCGCACGGTCCGGACGCCGTGGTCGGCCCGCACGTCTACGCGGAGGGCCTGGCCATCGCAATGGACGGCGGCGTGACGATGGCGGGCAAGTTGCTCGTCGTACAACTCCCGCTGAACGACTGAGGCTTCCCGGAGCTGGGTATTTCCGGAAAGCCCCTGTCAACGTACGGCTTGGGCGCTCTACCATCGCTCTATCCGTAGCAGGCTCTCCTCCGTTTGTGCCGGCGCCCCGTTCTACACGGGCAAACCGGACCCTACGGAGCATCGGGGGATGCACATGACCAGCGCTCCGCACCTGCTCACCGAAGACCGACCGGAGTTCGATCGGCTCCTCGACGAGGCGCTGCGCACGGCGAACGACCGGCCCGAGCTCGCCACCATCGGCGAACGGCTGAACGCCGAACAGTTGCGCACCATGGCCATGGGGGCCACCGCACTGCTGACGGCTGCGGCCGCAGCCGAGTACGACCATTACGTGCAGGTCCGCAAGGAACGGCAGGACGAGATCCTGTCCACCCCCGGAACGACGGGGGCGGAGGGCGACGGGCAGGGCACGGGCGGTGGCGCGGGCGTCAGCGCCGTGGTCGCGGTCCTCGCACCGGTCCTGGCCGGCACCGCCATGCTGATCTTCCTGCTGGTGGGCTACATCCTGAAGATGATCGAACCCGAACCGGCCTTCGCCGACACGATGCTGACGGCAGGCTGGCTCTTCGGCGGGCTCACAGCCGCCGCCCTGCTCTTCGCCGTGATCGGGCTGCTCGTGACGGCTGTCCGCAACAGTTCCACCGAGGTGGCGGCGAACGAGACCGAGGCGGCACCCGACGAGGTGTCACGAGCCCGGGAAGCCTGGCGCCACGCCCTCCTCGAGCGCGGCATCATGCCGTTCCTCCGGGACGCACTGGCCGATCCCAGCTCGGGCACCGGGTTTCCGGCCCCCCGAAAGCCGGGAGCCGGGCGCATCCCCAATCTGGGATACACCCGGCCCGATTTCACCAGTCCTGGGGCCCCCGCTGAGCGGCCCCGTCACGGCTACACGTCTCCGGACTTCACCAGCCCGGACTTCGGCGGCCCGGAGACCGACCTGGAGTGAGTGCTAGAGGCCGTTCGGCGCACCGGAGTAGGACATGTCTCCCTTCCACTCGACGCCCTTGCTACGGAGGCCGAGCATCGGGTTCGGAGCCGGCAGGAGCTGGGTCCAGGCCTCGTCCCAGACGAAGGTCATGCCGGCCACGTCACCGTGCGTCTGGTACACCTGGCCGGTCGTGGTCAGCACCTTGATGAAGGCGTCGCCGCCCTGGGCCGCGATGGAGATGCCGCAGGCGAGGCGCCCCGGGAAGCCCGGGTTGTCGGCGTTGCTGATGTTCTGCCAGACCGGGGCACCGCCGGGTACGGTTGCCCGGCCCGCGTAGGCGACCCCACCCACGAGTGCGGCGTGGAAGTCCTCGGTGTTCGAGGGCGAGTAGCTGTCGATGTCATTGCAGGGGCCGGTGGCGCCCTTCGGACCCGTCGGGCCGGTGTAGCCCCGCGGACCCGTCGGACCCGTCGCGCCCCGGGGGCCGGTCTGGCCCTTCGGTCCGCGCGGTCCCCGCGGGCCCGTCGGGCCCACGTTGCAGTCGTCGTCGCCGTGGGCCTGCTGCCCGATCAGGTCTGCCGTCTCCTGGGTCCCGGTGTCCTGGCTGCGCTGTTCGGTCTTGCAGTCGCCCGAATTCGTCGGCACCGCGGTCAGGGCCACTGCCGGGGACGCCATGCCTGCCAGCACCAGCGCCACCGAGGCGAGCGTGCCGCCCGTCAGCCAACCGGCCCGTCGGGGCAACGGCCCCAGGTAGGTACGGGCCTTGTTCTCAGAACTCATGTACCGCTCCTCGCACACACCGGATCGAATGGAACTCCGAAGTCCGGAAGTACGACCGGACTCCGCGGGTCATCTTGAAGACCTGGCCCCCGCGAGTCAGACCGGCACGCCCATCGTTCATCGGAACGGCCCAGTGGGAACGGCCACCTGGCGGCCTCCGACACAGCCACTCGGGTACGCGCACCGGCGTGCCGCACCCGCCGGCCCAAGAGCCGTCCCTAGGGTCAGCCGCCGTGAAGCCGACCATTTGCCTCTGCATGATCGTGAAGAACGAATCCTCCGTCATCGAGCGCTGTCTCGACTCCGTACGGGACCTCATCGACACCTGGGTCATCTCCGACACGGGTTCCACAGACGGCACCCAGGACCTCATCCGCGAAGCCCTGCGCGGGATTCCGGGAGAGCTCCACGAAGAGCCCTGGGAGAACTTCGGGCACAACCGGAGCCTCAACATCGGCCACGCCCAGGGCAAGGCCGACTACCTGCTGCTCCTCGACGCCGACCTCGTCCTACGCCCCACGGGCCAGCTGCCCCCGCTCACCGCGGACTCGTACATGCTGCGCCACGAGGGCACGACCGAGTACCGGATCAAACGCCTGGTCCGCGCCGATCTCCCCTGGCGGTACGAAGGCGTCACCCACGAGTACCTCACCTGCGACCGGCGCGACGAGAACGACCAGCGCCCCGGACTCCAGGAGAACCTGGACGCACTGGTGATCGAGGACTACGCGGACGGCGGCTCCCGGCACGACAAGTTCGAGCGGGACGCACGCCTGCTCGGTGCCGAGCTCCAGCGGGACCCGTCGAACCCCCGCACCGTCTTCTACCTCGCCCAGACGATGCGCGACATGGGCGACACGGCCGCCGCCATCCGGCTCTACGAGCGCCGTGCGGCCATGGGCGGCTGGAACGAGGAGGTCTACTACGCGCTGCTCCAAGCAGGCGTCCTGAACGGCGAGAGCGGAGACCAACCCGCTGCCCTCGACGCCCTCACTCGCGCCTGGGAATCCCGGCCGGGCCGTCTGGAGGCGAGCTACGAACTCGCCTCCAGGCTGCGCCTCCTGGGCCGCCACCACACGGCGCACGCCATCACCGGGGCGGTCCTGGACCGGCCGGTCCCCGACGACCTGCTCTTCGTCCAGCCGTGGGTGTACCGGTGGGGGCTGCTCTTCGAGCACTCCATCACCGCGTACTGGGTGGGGGACATGGACGCCTCGCTGCAGGCCTGCGACCGCCTGCTGTCCCTGCCCGACCTGCCCGAGGCCTACCGTCGCCAGACCGAGACCAACCGCGGCTTCGCCGCGAGCCATGTTTCACGTGAAACATCGGTTCCTGTTTCACGTGAAACATCGGAGCGCTCGTCCGTCTAACCGGCGGACCGGTCTCCCGGCGCCCGCCTCCGCTGCGCGACATCCGCCAGCGCCGGCGGGCGCCAGACCCCATCCGGGTGGTACAGGTTCCGTCCCGGCTCCACGATCTCGTCGATCCGGTCGAGGGCGGCGTCGTCGAGGACCAGCCCGGCACCCTTCACCAGTGATTCCAGCTGTTCCATGGTCCGCGGCCCGATGATCACCGACGTGACGGCGGGATGCGCCAGCGGGAAGGCCACGGCCAGCTCGGGCAGGGTGCAGCCGATGGAGTCGGCGAGCTCCACCAGCTTCTCCACGGCCTCCAGCTTCGCGACATTGCCCGGAATCGCGGGATCGAAGCGGGCGGGAGTCAGCGCCGCACGCCCCGAGGTCAGGTCGACGGCGCCCCCGAGCCGGTATTTCCCGCTCAGGAAGCCGGATGCGAGCGGGCTCCAGGTCAGAACGCCCATCCCGTACCGCCTGGCCACCGGCAGCACACCGGCTTCGATCCCGCGCGCGAGGATCGAGTACGGCGGCTGCTCGGTCCGGAACCTCGGCAGAGCCCGCCGTTCGGCGACGTGGTGCGCCTCGACGATCTCCTCGGCCGGGAAAGTGGAGCAGCCGAAGGCCCGTATCTTGCCGGCTCGGACCAGATCGCCGAGAACCGCCAGGGTCTCCTCGACGTCCGTCCCGTGGTCCGGCCGGTGCACCTGGTAGAGGTCGATCCACTCGGTGTCCAGCCGCCGCAGGCTGTCCTCGACCGCGCGCACGATCCACCGCCGGGAGTTCCCGCTGCGGTTGCGGCCCTCGCCCATCTGGAAGTGCACCTTGGTCGCGAGCACGACTTCGTCACGCCGGCCCTTGAGGGCCTTGCCCACGATCGTCTCGGACTCCCCGGCGGAGTACATGTCCGCGGTGTCCACGAAGTTGATCCCGTGATCGAGCGCGGCGTGAATGATCCGCGCGCACTCCTCGTGATCCGGATTGCCCACCGCCCCGAACATCATCGTGCCGAGGCAGTGCGCACTGACCTCGATGCCGGTCCCACCCAGAATTCGGTATCGCATGCTCATGAGCGCGCACTGTAGGAGCTGGAGCGCACTCCAGCACAAGGCCGAAACGCCCGGCCGCTCCAGGTCGACACCTCGATGTTGGCTCCGTTGGCGTGCTCGTCGCCGGCGATGCCGCATACCGCCCCGGACGGGTTCCTCCGGCAGGCAGAACGGATGCCCTACCCGGAGGACATCCTGTTCGTCGACACGCAGCGCACGTCCGCACAACAGGGCGGGCCCGTGACTCCCCCCGGGTCACGGGTCCGCCCTGCCATGGTCTCCGCCCTACTGGCGGGCTGCCCTCTACGACCGGTCAGTCGGCCAGCGGCAGGTACACGCGGTTGCCCGCGGCCGCGAACTCGGCGGACTTCTCCGCCATGCCCGCCTCGATCTCCGCCGCACCCAGGTCGCCGCCGTGCTGGCGGCGGATGTCCTGGGAGATCTTCATCGAGCAGAACTTCGGACCGCACATGGAGCAGAAGTGCGCGGTCTTGGCCGGCTCGGCCGGGAGGGTCTCGTCGTGGAACTCGCGGGCGGTGTCCGGGTCGAGGGCCAGGTTGAACTGGTCCTCCCAGCGGAACTCGAACCGCGCGTCCGACAGGGCGTCGTCCCACTCCTGGGCGCCCGGGTGGCCCTTGGCCAGGTCCGCCGCGTGGGCCGCGATCTTGTACGTGATGACACCGGTCTTCACGTCGTCGCGGTTCGGCAGACCCAGGTGCTCCTTGGGCGTGACGTAGCAGAGCATCGCGGTGCCCCACCAGGCGATCATCGCGGCGCCGATGCCCGAGGTGATGTGGTCGTACGCGGGCGCGACGTCGGTGGTCAGCGGGCCGAGCGTGTAGAACGGCGCCTCTTCGCAGATCTCCTGCTGAAGGTCGATGTTCTCCTTGATCTTGTGCATCGGGACGTGCCCGGGGCCCTCGATCATCGTCTGCACGTTGTACCGCTTGGCGATCGTGTTCAGCTCGCCGAGGGTCTTCAGCTCCGCGAACTGCGCCGCGTCGTTGGCGTCCGCGATGGAACCGGGGCGCAGGCCGTCACCCAGCGAGTAGGTGACGTCGTACGCCGCGAGGACCTCGCAGAGCTCCTCGAAGTTCGTGTAGAGGAAGTTCTCCTTGTGGTGCGCCAGGCACCAGGCGGCCATGATCGAGCCGCCGCGCGAGACGATGCCGGTCTTGCGGCGCGCGGTCAGTGGCACGTACGACAGCAGCACGCCGGCGTGAACCGTCATGTAGTCGACGCCCTGCTCGGCCTGCTCGATGACCGTGTCCTTGTAGATCTCCCAAGTCAGGTCCTCCGCGCGGCCGTCGACCTTCTCCAGCGCCTGGTAGAGCGGCACGGTGCCGATCGGTACGGGGGAGTTGCGCAGCACCCACTCGCGGGTGGTGTGGATGTTGCGGCCGGTCGAGAGGTCCATGACCGTGTCGGCGCCCCACTTGGTCGCCCAGGTCATCTTGTCCACCTCCTCCTCGATCGAGGAGGTGACCGCGGAGTTGCCGATGTTGGCGTTGACCTTCACCAGGAATCGCTTGCCGATGATCATCGGCTCGATCTCGGGGTGGTTCACGTTGACCGGCATGACCGCGCGACCTGCGGCGATCTCCTCGCGGACGACCTCGGGGGAGACGTTCTCGCGGATCGCGACGTACTCCATCTCCGGGGTGATCTCGCCCCGGCGGGCGTACGCGAGCTGCGTGACCGCGGCGCCGCCACGGCCACGGCGGGGCTGGCGCGGACGGCCCGGGAAGACCGCGTCGAGGTTCTTGAGGCCACCGCGCGGCGAGGTGTGCTTGATGCCGTCGTCCTCGGGACGCACGGGACGGCCCGCGTACTCCTCGGTGTCGCCGCGGCCGATGATCCAGTTCTCGCGCAGCGGCGGCAGACCGCGACGGACGTCGGTCTCGATCTGCGGGTCGGTGTACGGCCCGGACGTGTCGTAGAGCGTCACGTCCTTGCCGTTGGTGAGGTGCACCTGTCGAACCGGCACCCGGATGTCGGGGCGGGAGCCCGCCACGTATCCCTTGTGCCAGCCGGGCTGGCGCTCGGTCTGGCCGTCGGCGTCCTGGCTGACGGCAGGCGTGTTTGCGTCCTGAATGGTCATGAGACCTAATCTCCCTACGCCGGCATTACCCGGTAACAGGTTCGGCGGTCGACGCAGCCTCTTCCCGTACGCATATTCGAATGCGAACGGTGATCAGCGCCCTCTCAGCCCGGTGCTCCGAGCTCCCGCGTTGTGCAAAGTAGCCCCCACGCTAGCGTCATCTGTGGCGTGCTGAACAGTGGGCCCCCTCATCTGTTGCGATGATCTGCCAGTGACGTCCTCGCCGCAGCCCCCCACCGAGCCCACTGATCCCGCTGGTCACGCCGGCCACGCGCACGCGGACCCCGGCCCCCCGCCCGACCGGTCTCCCGGCCACTCCCATGGACATTCGCACAGCCATGGCCCGGCGGCCCCCGTCTCGAAGCACCTGCGGAAGGTGATCGCGGCCGTCCTGATCCCCTTCGCCACCGCCGTCGTGATCGGCATGGCGGTGCTCTGGCCCGGCGGCGCACCGGGCCACGAGCGCACCGGGGTGGGCTTCGACCGCCAGACCCAGCAGGGCAAGGTCATCGCGCTCCAGTACGTCGACTGCAAATCAGTGAACGCCGCGCAGGTACCCGCCACCGGCGACACCTCCACCCCCGAGGGCCGCGAGGCCCTCGCCTCGCAGACCGGTGAGTGCAAGAAGGTCACCATCGAAGTCGGCACCGGCCCCGACAAGGGCAGGAAGTTCTTCGAGATCGTCCAGCCGGGCGCACCACGACAACTGGCGGGCGGTCAGGAAGTGGTGGTCGCCTACGCCCCGGATGCGCCCCAGGACCTCCAATACTCCGTGATCGACGTGAACCGCAAGCTGCCGATGACCCTGCTCGCGGGCATCTTCGCCCTCGCGGTCGTGCTCGTCGGGCGGATGCGCGGGCTGTTCGCGCTCATCGCCCTCGCCGTCAGCTTCGCGATCCTGACCCTCTTCATCCTCCCCGCGATCCTGCAGGGGTCGAATCCGCTGGTCGTGGCCGTGGTCGGAGCGAGCGCGATCATGCTGATCGCGCTCTACATGTGCCACGGGCTGACGGCCCGCACCTCGGTCGCGGTCCTCGGCACGATCGTCTCCCTGCTGCTGATCGGCCTGTTGGGCTCGCTGTTCATCGACTGGGCATTCCTCAGCGGCAATACGGACGACAACACCGGGCTGATCCACGGGCTCTACCCGGAGATCGACATGAGCGGTTTGCTGCTTGCGGGTGTCATCATCGGATCGCTCGGCGTACTCGACGACGTGACCGTCACTCAGACCTCGGCGGTCTGGGAACTCCACCAGGCAGACCCGTCGATGGGCCCGCGCGGGCTGTACCGGGCGGGCATCCGCATCGGGCGGGACCACATCGCGTCGGTGGTGAACACCCTGGTACTGGCCTACGCGGGCGCGGCGTTGCCACTCCTCCTGCTGTTCTCGATCGCGAACAGCAGTATGGGTTCGGTGGCCAATAGCGAGCTGGTCGCGGAGGAGATCGTACGGACCCTCGTGGGCTCGATCGGACTGGTCGCCTCGGTACCCGTGACGACGGCGCTGGCCGCTCTGGTCGTGTCCGCCGACCGCGCGGGATCCCCGGCGGCCACAGCGGCCTCGGGGCCGCTCGGCGGCGGCCGGGGCCGGCGGCGCAAGCACTGAATGGCGGACCGGCGGGCGCGACAGGTCAGTTCGCGCGCACGGCCGGTCGTGAGGAACGGCGGGGTGGAGCACTCAGCGCGTCGGCACGCTGAGCCGTGGTGCGTAGTAGTACGTGCGGTGGTGCGGTGGTGTCGTGACGCAGGTGATGCCGGTGATGTGGTGGCGTTTGCCGGCGCGACGTGGCCGGCGGGCGTTCTACCGGGCTTCGGTCAGCCCGCGTTCTGCTCGTTCTGCTGCGATTCCGCGAGGATCTTGTCGAGCGCCTCGTCGAGGTTCTCCTCGAAGTCGCCGAGGTTGCGCTCCTGTCCGAGCGGAACGATCCGGTCGGTCCGGTCGAGGAACGCGACGAGTGGCGCCGCACTCGCGCGGAAGAGAGCCCGGTCTGCGCCTACCTGCAGCCGGATGTGGACATCGGACAGGTCCTCCGGATCGGTCGGGGCGATGTGGACATCGCCGTCTCCGCATGGCTTGTTGATGCCGTCCAGAAGGAGTTCCCGGCCGAACGCCCAGGTCACGGGCGCATCTCCGGGAAGATGGAATGTCAGGCGGACTGCGTAGGGGTCACGAGCGTCGTACCGGAGTTCCACCGGAATCCGGAACGAGAGCTCCTCGGAAACGAGGAAGCTCATCATGACCTCTGCCTGTACCGACTCGCGCATTGCCTACCCCGCTGTAGTGGAAGTGGCCAGGAATGATCCCCCAGGGCCCTCTTGACAAGAGTGGTGGAAGCGCTAGCAGATCACAAGGAGTGAGTTTTCAGATACTGATAGAGAACGAGAGGGTGCTCAACAGCGCGCCTACTTCACTCCGTAGCCGATCGACCACATAGAGCAATCGTTGCTCCTGGTGCAGGGGGAGGGAAATCGCCATCGTCGCGGCGGTGTCGCCGGCGGTGATGGGGATGGCCGCACACACAGTGCCCAGGGCGTATTCCTGACGCTCAGTGACCGGCTGCATCCGCTCCATGGAGCCGATCCGCTGCTCCAGAGCCCGCAGATCCCGCACGGTGTAGGGGGTGATGGGTTCGACCGGGTGACGGTCGTAATGGTCCTTGCGCGTCTTCTCGTCGAGCTGGCCGAGCAGGCACTGCCCGATGGCGTGCGCATGGCCGGTCGCGCGGAAATCGGCCCACTCTTCGCAGGCCGGGGCCGCCGGGGTGTCCGAGACACCCACGACCTCGATTTCACCCTCGCGGTAGACCGCGAAGTAGACGGGGGCCCCGACCGCGTCGCGGAAGTGCGCGAGGGAGTCGAGGATCATGCTGCGACGTTTCTGCTGAAGCCCGCCACCAGCCAGGCGGCCCGCGGCGTCCCCCAGGACGAAGACCCCGCTCTCCCGTCGCAGATAGCCCTCGTGCGTCAGGGTGCGCAGCAGGTGGTACGCGGTGGGAAGCGGGAGCCCGGCCTCGCGCGCCAGTTGTTTCGCCGGGGCTCCCTCGCTATGGGAACCCACCGCTTCGAGCAGCCTCAGTGCCCGCTGCACCGAACCGATCAGGGTCGGCACACCGGCATTGTGAACCGAAGACAAAGCTCACCCCCAGGCGTGGCGGCGAGCCTTGGGGGGCCCGCCCTGCGGGGGCCGCCCCCGCGTATGCCGTGACTCCTGGGGGTCGTGCTCGGTGGCTGTATGAAAGAACCGCAGGTCAGAGCGGGCAGTACCGGCTTATGGTGCCCAGGAAACGGCACAGATTGCCACTCTATCCGCCGATTCACGAGCTGTGAGCGGTTTAGCGGTTCACGTTCCCTCAGCTGGGTTAATCCCGCTGTCGCCCGGGTTGTGCCAGTTCTACCACTCTCCAGCGGAGGACTTCGACTCCGTGCCCTTGAACTTCTTGACCACGAAGATCAGGCCACCGACGAGGGCCACGAGGAGCAGCGCCTTGAAGACGAAGCCGATCAGCGCGCCGAGGATGCTGGTGATCACGCCGCCGAAGACGAACAGGACCAGCAGCGGAACCGCGACCCACTTGACCCACCAGGGCATGCCCTCGAATATCCCTCGGATGCCTTCCATGTCCTCGACCTCTTCTTCCTAGTCCGTGACTTCCTGCTCTCGATGCTAGGAGGCCACGGCCCCCGGTGGGGGCCCGCGAGCCCCCGGAGTCCCCTGATCCGCCCCCTAGGGGGCCGGCGCCCCGGACCCTCAGTCCCCGCGTCGGTCCCGTGGTCCGTTCACCCTTCCGGCGGCGAGAAGACGACCATTACTTTCAGGTTCTCGGTGATGTGGTGGAACTTGTGCGGCACCCCGGCCGGCACGTAGACCACGCTCCCGTTCGCGACCATCGTCGTCTCCTCCCCGACGGTGATCGAGGCCCGGCCGCTCACTACGTAGTACACCTCGTCCTGGCCGTGCGGCTGTTGGGGATCGCTCTGCCCGGCGTCCAGCGCGTACAGGCCGACCGACATGTTCCGCTCGCGCAGGAACTGCAGGTAGGCGCCCTTGTTCGCGGCCCGCTCGGCCTCTAGCTCGTCCAGCCGGAAGGCCTTCATCTTCTTCGCACCTCTCGTCCTCTCACGTACGGCAAGCATCCGCAGATCAGCTGATGTTCCACCGGGATCATCTCTGCAACGATCAGACACATGACGAATTTCGTAGTCAAGACCCTCGCCAACGCGGCCGCCCTCGCCGTCGCCATCTGGCTCCTCGCGGGCATCACGCTGGACGACGGCAGCAGCATGGGCCGCCGGGTGCTCTCCCTGATCCTGGTCGCGCTGATCTTCGGCCTGGTCAACTTCATCGTCAAGCCCGTGGTGAAGCTGCTCTCGCTGCCCCTCTTCGTCCTCACCCTCGGTCTGTTCACCCTCGTCGTGAACGCGGCGATGCTGCTGCTGACCTCGTGGCTGGCGACCCAGTTCGACCTCAGCTTCCACGTCGACGGTTTCTGGACCGCGGTCGTCGGCGCCCTGATCATCTCCATCGTCTCCTGGGCCGTGAACATGGTCCTGCCCGACAAGAACTGAAGCCGGCTGCCCATGTACCGCGTGTGCTTCGTCTGCACCGGCAACATCTGCCGCTCGCCCATGGCCGAGTCGGTCTTCCGCTCCCACGTGGCCGACGCCGGGCTCGCGGACCTGGTCGAGGTCGACAGCGCCGGCACGGGTGGCTGGCACGAAGGGGACGGGGCCGACCCGCGCACCATCGCCGTCCTGGAGGCCGCCGGGTACGAGCCGGGCCACCGGGCCCGGCGCTTCCGGGCCTCCTGGTTCGCCGGCCTCGACCTCGTCATCGCGCTCGATGCCGGCCACCTGCGTGACCTGAGGGCGCTCGCGCCCACCCCGGAGGACGCCGCCAAGGTCCGGGTGCTGCGGTCCTACGACCCTTCGGCCACCGCCGCGCAGACCGACGTCCCGGACCCCTACTACGGCCCCCTCGACGGATTCGAGGAGTGCCTGCACCTGGTCGAGGCGGCGAGCCCCGGCCTGCTGGCCGCCGTCAGCGAAGCCGTGAAGGAGCACACCCCATGAGCGCCCCCGACCCCGTGCCTGCGAAGACGGACCGGCTCGGCGACGGCACCGTCGCCGTCCGCGCCGGCCTGCCGGAGCCCGTCAAGAACGAGCCACCGCTGCCCGGCCCCGTCTTCGCCGCCCACTTCCACCTGCCCGGCGACGTCGACGGTCCCTACACCTACGGCCGCGACACCAACCCCACCTGGACCCTGCTGGAGCAGGCCATCGGAGAGCTGGAGGCCCCCGGCCTGGACGGGGTGGACACGGTCGTCTTCGCCTCAGGCATGGCCGCGGTGTCCGCCGTCCTGCTCTCCCAGGCGCGCGCCGGCGACACCGTCGTCCTGCCCGACGACGGCTACCAGGTACTGCCCCTCGTACGGGAGCAGCTGGAGGCGTACGGGATCCACGTGCGCACCGCCCCCACCGGCGAGGACGCCCAGCTCGAGGTCCTCGACGGGGCCCGGCTGCTGTGGCTGGAGACCCCGTCCAACCCGGGTCTCGACGTCTGCGACGTACGACGCCTCGTGGACGCGGCTCGCGCCGGCGAAACCCTGGTCGCCGTCGACAACACCCTCGCGACCCCGCTCGGCCAACGCCCCCTCGAACTGGGTGCCGACTTCTCGGTGGCCAGCGGCACCAAGGGCCTGACCGGCCACGGCGACCTGCTGCTCGGCTACGTCGTCTGCCGCAACGCCGAGCTCGCCGCGGGCATCCGCCGCTGGCGCAAGGTGGTCGGCGCGATCCCCGGCCCCATGGAGGCCTGGCTCGCCCACCGGTCCCTGTCCACCATCCAACTGCGCGCCCAGCGCCAGTGGGCCAACGCGCTCGCCGTCGCCGAGGCCCTCGCCGGCCGCGCCGACGTCACCGGGCTGCGCTACCCGGGCCTGCCTGCGGACCCGTCCCACAAGACTGCCGTGCGGCAGATGCGGGGCTTCGGCTCCGTGGTCTCCTTCACCCTGGCCGACCGCGCTCACGCGGAACGGTTCATGGCCGCCCTGCGGCTCGTCGAGGACGCCACCAGTTTCGGCGGGGTGCGGTCCACCGCTGAGCGTCGCCGACGGTGGGGCGGCGACGCCGTGTCGGAGGGGTTCATCCGCTTCTCGGCGGGGGCCGAGGACACCGAGGACCTGGTCACGGACGTCCTGCGGGCACTGGACCTGGCGGCCGCCGAGAGCTGACCGGCCGTCCGAAGGCGGTCCGAGCACGCCGTACCGCGGCTCGGACCGCCGGGACCCCCGCCCGGCGGGTTTCCCGGGGACGCGTTTCAGAAGCGGAAGTCTGGGCCACTCTTCCACCATGACCGAACGTCCAGTGGTCAAACGCACCGCCCGCGCGATCCTGCTCGACGGTGGCGACCTGATCCTCATCAAGCGGACCAAACCCGGCGTCGACCCGTACTGGCTCACCCCCGGCGGCGGGGTGGAGACCTCGGACCTCACCGTCGTCGACGCCCTCCACCGAGAGCTCCACGAGGAACTCGGCGCGAAGATCACCGATGTCGTGCCCTGCTTCGTCGATACCATCGAGCACATCGCCGACAAGGGAGTGACCGGCGTCAAGGTGCAGCACTTCTTCGTCTGCCATCTCGAATCCATGGACCCCAGCCAGCGGCACGGCCCCGAAATCGACGAGCCCGCGGGCGAGTACGAGATCGTCCGCGTGCCCTTCAGCCGCGTCGGCATCGCCGCGGTACATCTCGTCCCGCTGTCCCTGCGCCACTACCTTGACGGCAACATCGAAGGCGTGCGCGCGATGCACGCCCCGGACCTGGGCTGACCCACCGGACGCGGGCGCCGCTCCGGGATCAGCCGGCGACGCCCGCCAGTTCCTCCACCTCGTCGTGGCGGATCCGCTCAGCGGGGATCCCGATCCTCTTCAGCGCGTCCACCCCGCTGCGGATCATCGCGGCCGGCCCCGAGACGAACGCGTCGTACGAGCTCCAGGGCCCGTGGGTGCCGACGGCCTGCGGCAGTTGCCCGGCCAGCCCCTCGTCGCAGACCACCGGGCGGACCGACAGCCAGGGGTGCGAGCGCTGCAGCCCCAGCAGCGTGTCCTTGTCGTACAGGTCGTCGTCACTGCGAGCCCCGAAGAACACTTCCACCGGACGGCGCTCTCCGTGCTCGGCCACGTCCTCGATCAGCGCCCTGATCGGCGCGATGCCCGTGCCGCCGCCCAGGCACAGCATTCCGTTGTCGGTGCTGTGGTCGACCACCATCGACCCCGCCGGGGGCCCGAGCCGCAGCACATCACCGGGCCGGGCGTGCCGGACCAGCGCATTGGAGACCCATCCCGCCGGAACGGCCTTGACGTGGAAGGACAGCAGTCCGTCCGCGCGCGGTGCCGAGGCGAAGGAATAGTGCCGCCACACTCGCGGCCACCACGGGGTCTCCAAGCTCGTGTACTGGCCCGCGAGGAAGGGGTAGGGCTGGTCCGGGCGGACGGTGAGCACCGCGATGTCGGAGGTGCGCAGATCGTGGGAGACCACTTCCGCATGCCACCACGGCGGCGCCTTGGGCTCGTCCTCGGCCGCCGCGTCGATCATGATCTGGGAGATCGCGGTGTACGCCCGCACCCAGGCGGCCTCGGCCTCCGGCCCCCAGGTCGACGCGTACCTGGCCAATGCCCCGATGAGGGCCTCTCCCACCAGCGGATAGTGCGCGGGCTGGGTGCCGTACTTGCGGTGGCCCCTGCCCAGCCGGCGCAGGTAGGCGGTGAGCACCTCAGGGTTGTCGATGTGCTCGGCGGCCGTCAGCAGTGCCTTCAGCAGCCGGTCGCGCTGCACGTCCATCGCGGCGGGGAACATCCCCCGGAGCTCCGGGTGTCCCGTGAACACGAGGGCGTAGAAGTAGGAGGTCACCTTGTCGGCGACGGGTTCGATCTCCGCGAGGGTCCGGCGGATGAGTGCGGCATCGGGGGAGGGCTCAGGCGCACCGTCCCCGGACGGTATCCGGGACGGCCCCCGTCTTGCCGATCTGGTGGGCGGAGCGTCCATGCGGTGCCTCGCTTCGAGCATCTCGGTAGGTCTGCACACGCCACGGCCTTCGAATCCGTGGTTCCGGGTTTCACAGCGTGCCAGTCCGCCCATGGGCTTGCGGGGAAATGCGGGAATTCCGCGTTTCGAACCCACTTCCCCCTTAGGATGCCTCAACTCCCGTGCGTACCACCCCTGTGAGCTGGTATGCCTCGCGCAGGTCCCGGCCCTCGTAGACGTACGTCGCCCGCTCCACCAGGTAGGGACGGGCGTTCACCGCGACCGAGACCGGCACCGCCGCGAAGAGCTCCACGTCGGTGCTCGAGTCCCCGTACGCGATGCAGTCGGCCCGGGTCACACCGAACTGCTCGCACAGCCGGTCGGCGACCGTCACCTTGCCTGCCGGCGTCAGGATCCCTGCCACGTCCACCAGCTGGGTGAAGGGCACTTGAGGGAAGACCGAGCCGTGTGCGGCGTGCGCGCCCCACTCCAGCAGGAGTTCCACGAAGAACGACGGCGACAGCGAGATCACCGCGCAGTAGTCCCCGCGCCCACGGATCTCCTGCCAGACCTCCTGGATACCCAACAGCCACGGAGCTCCGTCGAACGCCGCCCGGACGTGTGCCGGAGTCAGATCCGTCCAGAGCTTCTGCGCCGCCAGCGCGAACTGGTGCGGCTGCATCTCCCGCGCGCCAAAGGCCCGCTCCAGTGCGTCGATCTCGTCGGAGAGCCCGAGCTGCCGGGAGATCTCGATCGGCGAACCCGAGCCGTACATCAGCGTGCCATCGAGGTCGAACAGGTGGAGGAGAGTCATAACCACCGAGGCTAGTACCTCCGTTTCACGTGAAACAGTGGCGACGCTCAAAGAGGACGCACGGACCGCAGCCGGCCGGCAGGCGGATGTTTCACGTGAAACATCCGCCGCAGATCCCGCCCCAAATCCCCTGGACCGGGTCCTGGTCGATGAACGAGTCTGGGGCCGTGACACCACCCCATCTCACCGCCCTGACGATCCGCGCACTGACCGTGGACGACCTCCGCCACTGCGCCGATCTCTCCGAAGACCGCGGCTGGCCCCGCGAGGACCACAAGTGGGGGCTGCTGCTCGCAGCCGGACACGGCTACGGCATCGACGCCCCCGACGGCCGAGGACTCGCCGCGGCCTGCGTGGTCACCCGGTACGGGGCCGTGCAGGACGATCCCGAACTCGCCGCCATCGGAATGGTCCTCGTCGCCGAGCGCTACGCTCGCCAGGGGCTGGGCCGGCGCCTGATGACGTACATCTGCGACGACCTCCTCAAGGGCGTTCCGCTCACCCTGCACTCCACCCCGTACGGGCGCCCGCTCTACGAAGAGCTCGGCTTCGACACCACCGGCCGCGCCGAGATGCTCCGGGGCACCTTCAGCCCGGATGCCACCGCGCCCGCGCAGGACACCGTCCGCGTCCGGCCCGCCGGCGCCGAGGACATCGTGAGGATCCTCGGGCTGGACGCCGAGGTCTTCGGCACCGACCGGACCCACCTGATCACCCGGCTGCCCGCCTTCACCGACCGGCTGCTCGTCGCCGAGGACCCGTCCGGTGACCTGATCGGCTACGGAGCCATCTGGCCGAACATGGAGACCCATGTCATCGGGCCCCTGGTGGCCCTGGACACCGGCGCGGCCCGGGCGCTCGTCACCGCCCTCGCGGCGGCCACGGACCGGCCCTTGCGCACCGATGTCGACGTACGCCACGAAGAGCTGCTCGGCTGGCTCAAGGCCCGCGGTCTCGACTCCGTGGCCTTCAACACCGTCATGACCCGGAACATCCCCGGTCTGCCCGGGGACTGGACCCGCCGGTGGGCCCCGCTCACCGTGGCGGCCGGCTGAGCGAGGAGGATCCGACCATGACCGAAACCAGCTCCGACCTGCTCATCCGCCCTGCCAACGAGGGGGATCTGACCGCGATCGTCGCACTCCTCGCCGATGATCCGCTCGGCGCGGCACGGGAGTCCACGGACGACCTCACCCCGTACGTGGCGGCGCTCAAGCGGCTCACGGACGATCCCCACCAGCACGTGGTCGTCGCCGTCCGCGGGGGGCGCGTCGTCGGCACCCTCCAGCTGACGATCGTCCCCGGGCTCTCCCGCATGGGGAGTACCCGTTCGATCATCGAGGGCGTGCGTGTCCACGCCGACGAACGCGGCAGCGGACTGGGCACCCGCTTCATCGAATGGGCGATCGAGCGATCCCGCGCCGAGAGCTGCCGGCTCGTCCAGCTCACCTCGGACGTGACCCGCGTCGACGCCCACCGCTTCTACGAGCGGCTCGGCTTCACCGCTTCCCACGTCGGGTTCAAGCTCCAGCTCTGATCCGCCAGGTGTGGGCCGGACCTCTGTCGACGGTCCGGCCGGCCCTGGACGCCATCGCCCCGGCTGAGGCACACGTCGCCCGTCCGCGCGCACTCCAGCGGGAGCATCGCGGGGCGGCGGAGCCTTGGGGCGCATCGGCTAGCCGATGCCCCGCCAGCCCTGCGGGTCGACCCCGCCGGGCACCGGGGATGCCGGGTCGTACGCCTCGCGGGTGAACACGAACGAGCCGAGGTCGAGGTGGCTCACCGACCCGTCCGCCCGCCGTACGGCCCGCAGGGTCTCGCCCGCGTAGTAGCCGCCCAGTCCCGTCCAACTGCCGTCCGGCTCCGGCCGGAAACGGGCGGCCCGACCGCCTCCGCCCACCGGGCCCAGCTCCAGGAATCCGTCGTAGGTCAGCCGTACGGCCTGGGCCGACGTGCCCCAGTGCCAGGGGCCGCACAGCTCCAGTGCGACGGGATCGGCCTCCCGCAGCGGCCGCCACGGCTCGGGGATCCGCGGCTCGGCGTCCGCGACGATCCCCACCAGTTCGGCCGCAAGCGTCGAAGCCGGAAGTCCCGAGGTGCAGTTGGCCAGCACCACGGCGGCCACGTCGTCCGCCTCGCTCAGCCACAGCCCGGCGAGGAAGCCCGGCAGCGAGCCGCTGTGGCCCGCGAGACGGCGCCCGCCGCTCAGCGTCAGTTGCGTCCCGAGCCCGTATCCGAGCTCGGCGATGCCCGGCTCCGGGGGAGTGGCCGGCGTCCGCATCTCCCGTACCGTCTCGGCGCTCAGTACCCGCGCGTCACCCCGTACGAGGAAGGCCGCGAACTTCGCCAGATCGCCGGTGGTGGACCACAGCTGGCCGGCCGGGGCCATGAGCCCGAGGTCCTCCAGGGGTTCCGGCATCATCACGTCCGCCCACGGGTGCACCGCCCAGCCTCCGGCGTGCGGAGCCACCGGCTGCGCCGTCGTACGCTCCAGCCCCAGCGGTTCCAGCACCTCGGTGCGGAGTGCCTCCTCCCACGGCATCGCGCGGACGGCCTCCACGAGCGAACCGAGCAGCGTGTAGCCCGGGTTGGAGTAGTGGTGGCGCTGTCCCGGCGCGAAACGGAAGGGGTGCTCGCCCAGGACGTCCGAGAGCTCCGGACGTAGCGTGCCCGCCGTCCGCTCCCACCACTCGCCGGGCGTTTCCGCCGCCAGCCCGGCCGTATGGGACAGCAGTTGACCCACGGTCACCTCGCCGGCTCCCGTACCCGGAAGGAACTTCTCGATCGGGTCCCCGAGTTCCAGCAGGCCCTCGTCCCGCAGCCGCATCACGAGCACGGCGGTGAAGGTCTTGGTGATCGACCCGATCCGGTACTGCACGTTCCCGTCGGGACCGTGCCCCTCCACCATGGTCCGGGACCCCTCCCAGATCACCTCTCCGCCCCGCACCACGGCCGCCACCAGGGACGGCGCCCGGCCTTCGCGCTGCGCGACCGCGATCCGGTGGGCGAGCGCACGCCGGGTCGCGGGAAGGAGGACAAGGTTTTCGATCACGGCATCCATGGGGCGGATGCTACGTGTTGGCCATGTCCACGAACCGCGAATAATGGCCCTGGAAGGCCACCGTGATGGTGGCCGTCGGACCGTTACGGTGCTTCGCCACGATCAGGTCCGCCTCGCCCGCGCGGGGGGACTCCTTCTCGTACGCGTCCTCTCGGTGCAGCAGGATCACCATGTCGGCGTCCTGCTCGATCGATCCGGATTCACGCAGGTCGGAGACCATCGGCTTCTTGTCGGTGCGCTGCTCGGGACCACGGTTCAGCTGGGACAGCGCGATCACCGGGACCTCCAGCTCCTTCGCCAGCAGCTTGAGGTTTCGGGACATGTCCGAGACCTCCTGCTGGCGGCTCTCGGGCCGGCGCGAGCCACCGGACTGCATCAGCTGGAGGTAGTCGATGACGACGAGCGACAGGTCGCTGCGCTGCTTGAGCCGACGGCACTTGGCCCGGATCTCCATCATCGACAGGTTCGGGGAGTCGTCGATGTAGAGCGGGGCGGCGGAGACGTCCGGCATCCGGCGGGCCAGCCGGGTCCAGTCGTCGTCCGTCATCGTGCCGGAGCGCATGTGGTGCAGCGCCACCCGGGCCTCCGCCGAGAGCAGGCGCATCGCGATCTCATTGCGCCCCATTTCGAGGGAGAAGATGACGCTGGGCAGGTTGGCCTTGATGGAGCAGGCACGGGCGAAGTCCAGCGCGAGGGTGGACTTGCCCATGGCGGGACGGGCCGCGATCACGATCATCTGGCCCGGGTGCAGACCGTTGGTCAGCGAGTCCAGGTCCGTGAAGCCGGTCGGGACACCCGACATCTGGCCGCTGCGCGAACCGATCGCCTCGATCTCGTCGAGGGCGCCTTCCATGATGTCGCCGAGCGGCAGGTAGTCCTCGGAGGTCCGCTGCTCAGTGACGGCGTAGATCTCGGCCTGGGCGCTGTTGACGATCTCGTCCACGTCGCCGTCAGCGGCATAACCCATCTGCGTGATCTTCGTACCGGCGGCGACCAGCCGACGCAGGACCGCCCGCTCGTGGACGATCTCCGCGTAGTACTCGGCGTTCGCCGCCGTGGGTACCGACTGGACCAGGGTATGCAGGTAGGGGGCCCCGCCGACCTTGCTGATCTCACCGCGCCGGGTCAGCTCCGCGCTGACGGTGATCGGGTCGGCCGGCTCTCCCTTGGCGTACAGGTCGAGGATGGCCTGGTAGATCGTCTCGTGCGACGGACGGTAGAAGTCGTGGCCCTTGAGCACCTCGACCACGTCGGCGATGGCGTCCTTCGACAGCAGCATGCCGCCGAGGACGGACTGCTCGGCGTCGAGGTCCTGGGGCGGGACCCGCTCGAAGCCGCCGCCACCACCGTCCCAGGAGCCGCCCTCGCGGCCCCTGTCGCTCTGTTCGTCCCCGCGGCCACGGCCTTCGCCGCCTCGACGCGGGCGGGCGGGCAGACGGTCACCTGGACCGCTGTCGGCCCAGGGGTCGTCCATGGGCTCGGACATGCTCACCGGGCCGCCTCCTCCCGTCCGCAACGCGGACCTTGCCGTGTCACTCTTTCTACGACACAGCTCTGACATTTGGGGCACCCGAATCGGCTCTCGGCGAGTCGGACAACGAACCAACGGTAGGGCCGGGAGCGACGTCAGCCAATCTTGTTATCCACAGGGTGTGTGGATGACGGCGCCAATGCTGTGGGTAACTCCCCGGAAGCTGTGCACGGACCGGGGGACGGCGCTGTGGACAAAATCACCTGGCCCACCCATGCACCTTATCTGACCTGGGGTTTCTCCCTCCACGGGCTGTGGGGGAGAAAATTCTTGGCCACTGTCTCGAGATCGCCTCCAACGAGGTGGGGCGAACGCTCGAATCGGTGGATTCGTAAGGAGTCCAGCCCCCTTGCGTCTATTACCTGTGGAAGATTAGATTGAGCACATGAGACAGGCCCCCACAGCACCGAAGGCTGCCCCGAGACGGCACGACCGCGAGATCCTCGCACTCGCCGTCCCCGCCTTCGGTGCCCTCGTCGCCGAACCCCTCTTCGTGATGGCCGACAGTGCCATCGTGGGCCACCTCGGCACACCCCAGCTGGCCGGTCTCGGCATCGCGGCCGCACTGCTCACCACGGCCGTGAGCATCTTCGTCTTCCTGGCCTATGCCACCACCGCGGCCGTGGCCCGCCGTGTCGGCGCCGGCGACCTCCAGGCTGCCATCCGGCAGGGCATGGACGGCATCTGGCTCGCCCTGCTGCTCGGCGCGGTCGTCGTCGCCGTCGTGCTCCCCACGGCGCCCTCCCTGATCTCCCTCTTCGGAGCCTCCGACACCGTCGCCCCGTACGCGATCACCTACCTGCGGATCTCCGCCTTCGGCATCCCCGCGATGCTCGTGGTGCTCGCCGCCACCGGTGTCATCCGCGGCCTCCAGGACACCCGGACCCCGCTCTACGTGGCGATCGGCGGTTTCGCCCTCAACGGCGGCCTGAACGTCGCCCTCGTCTACGGGGCCGGCCTCGGCATCGCCGGCTCCGCCTGGGGCACCGTGATCGCCCAGTGCGCCATGGCCGCCGCCTACCTGGTCGTGGTCGTCCGGGGCGCGCGCCGGCACGGCGCCTCCCTGCGCCCCGACATCGAGGGGATCCGGGCCTGCGCACAGGCCGGTGCACCCCTGCTGGTCCGCACCCTGTCCCTGCGGGCCGTCCTGCTGATCGCGACCGCCGTGGCCGCACGCCTCGGGGACGCCGACATCGCGGCCCACCAGATCCTGCTCTCGCTGTGGAGCCTGCTCGCCTTCGCCCTCGACGCGATCGCCATCGCCGGGCAGGCCATCATCGGCCGCTACCTCGGCGCGGGCGACACCGAGGGGGCCAAGGCCGCCTGCCGCCGCATGGTGCAGTGGGGGATCGTCTCCGGCATCGTCCTGGGCCTCCTCGTGATCGCGGCCCGCCCCGTGTTCATCCCGCTCTTCACGAGCGACCCGGTCGTCGAGGACGCCCTGCTGCCGGCCCTGCTCGTGGTGGCCTTCTCGCAGCCCGTCTCGGGCATCGTCTTCATCCTCGATGGTGTCCTGATGGGCGCGGGCGACGGCCGCTACCTGGCCTGGGCCATGCTGCTGACCCTCGCCGTCTTCGCCCCGGCCGCACTGCTCGTACCGGCCCTGGGCGGCGGGCTGACGGCCCTGTGGTGCGCCATGACGCTGATGATGGTGGTCCGGATGGTCACCCTCCAGCTGCGCGCCCGCTCGGGCCGCTGGCTGGTCGCCGGAGCCACCCGGTAGAGCCAAGCGCCTGCAGGCGATGTTTCACGTGAAACAGGGCCGCCGAGCCGGGCCTCTGTTTCACGTGAAACATCGCATCGACCGCCCGGAGCCCAGGACCAGAACCAGAACTCCCGACAACGAAGAAGGGCCGCACCCCCACAGGGGTGCGGCCCTTCATGCGCAGCCCTTAGGCGGCGACGACCTCGATGCCCACGGTCGCGGCCACGTCAGCGTGCAGACGCACGGAGACCTGGTACGAACCGAGGGTCTTGATCGGGGAGCCCAGCTCCACGCGGCGCTTGTCGACCTTCGGGCCACCGGACGCCTCGATCGCCGTGGCGATGTCGGACGGCGTGACGGAACCGAAGAGACGACCGGCGTCACCCGCGCGGGTGGCCAGACGGACCTTGACAGCCTCGAGCTTGGCCTTGAACTCAGCGGCCTGCTCGATGGTCGCGATCTCGTGGATCTTGCGGGCGCGGCGAATCTGCGCCACGTCCTTCTCGCCACCCTTGGTCCAGCGGATCGCGAAACCGCGCGGGACCAGGTAGTTGCGAGCGTAGCCGTCCTTGACGTCTACGACATCGCCGGCGGTGCCGAGGCCAGAGACCTCGTGGGTCAGGATGATCTTCATTATTCGGTCACCCTTTCCTTATCGCGCGGTGGACGTGTAGGGCAGCAGTGCCATCTCACGGCTGTTCTTGACAGCCGTGGCGACGTCACGCTGGTGCTGCGTGCAGTTGCCGGTGACGCGGCGGGCACGGATCTTGCCACGGTCGGAAATGAACTTCCGCAGCATGTTCGTGTCCTTGTAGTCCACGTACACGGTCTTGTCCTTGCAGAACGCGCAGACCTTCTTCTTAGGCTTGCGCACAGGCGGCTTCGCCATTGTGTCTCTCCTGTGAAATCAAGAAGTGGGGGTGCGAGCTTCCCTAGAAAGGGGGCTCGTCCGAGTAGCCACCGCCGGAGCCGCCGGTGCCGCCGGAGCTTCCGCCCCAACCGCCACCGCCGCCGCCCTGCTGCTGGCCGCCGGCCGGCGCACTGGACGCCCAGGGGTCGTCGGAGGGAGCTCCGCCACCCTGGGGAGCAGCGCCGCCACTGGGGGCTCCGCCCCAGTTGCCACCGCCGCCGCCCTGCTGCTGACCGCCGCCACCGCCGCCGTATCCACCCTGGCCACCGCGACCGGTGGTCTTGGCGACCTTGGCCGTGGCGGTCTTCAGGCTGGGGCCGACTTCCTCGACGTCCAGCTCGTAGACCGTGCGCTTGACACCCTCGCGGTCCTCGTACGACCGCTGCTTCAGCCGGCCCTGCACGATGACGCGCATGCCCCGCTGAAGGGACTCGGCGACGTTCTCCGCCGCTTGACGCCAGACCGAGCAGGTGAGGAACAGGCCTTCGCCGTCCTTCCACTCATTGGTCTGCTTGTCGAAGATGCGGGGAGTGGACGCGACACGGAACTTCGCGACCGCCGCACCCGAGGGGGTGAAGCGCAGCTCGGGGTCGTCGACGAGATTGCCGACGACCGTGATGACGGTCTCGCCTGCCATGGATGAACCTCTCGGCGGGGATTGCTGCTGGGCTGCTGTGCTACTCGGTCCCGATTACCGCTGAACCGAAGTTCAGTGGGTCTCGGGGCGAAGGACCTTGGTCCGGAGAACCGACTCGTTCAGGTTCAGCTGTCGGTCAAGCTCCTTGACGACCGCAGGCTCGGCCTGAAGGTCGATGACCGAGTAGATGCCCTCGGGCTTCTTCTTGATCTCGTAAGCGAGACGACGACGGCCCCAGGTGTCGACCTTCTCGACCTTTCCATTGCCCTCACGGACGACAGAAAGGAAGTTCTCGATCAGCGGGGAGACAGCGCGCTCCTCGAGATCGGGGTCGAGGATGACCATCACTTCGTAGTGACGCATGTGGAACCCACCTCCTTTGGACTCAGCGGCCACGGTCGTTCCGTGGCAGGAGGGTCGTGATGCGTGCGCACGGCATCTGCAGAGCAGACACCGCGCAGCTGTACAGACTACCTCGTCGACTCCTTCCGGTTGAAATCCGGCGCCAGGAGGCCACAATCTGTATGCATCGGGTGTGCTCGGTGCTATGCCTTCGGCTCCTGCCGTGGGAAGCCCGCAGCACCGCTCTGCTGCAGCCAGGAGGTGCCTTCCGATGGCACAGGCAATGCGACGCCAGTCCTCCATCTCGCTCTTCGCGACCGACGGCAAGTCCCATCCGCTCCAGGACACCCTGGTGGCGGTCACCCTGATCCTCGGCGCCGTGGCGTTCGTCACGGCCTTCTTCGACAATCTGCACCTGATCAGCTCGTGGACGGGGCTGATCGGGATCGTCACCGGGCTCTACGGCCAGTTCGTCTCCGTCACGACACGCGAGCGCTCAGCACTGATCGTCGGCCTGGGCGCCTCGGCCTTCGGCTTCTTCCTCGGCATGGCACACGGCGGTCTCTTCGGCGGCTGGCTGGGCTGACCGGGTGCTTCCGCGACGGGGCGCCGGCCTCCCACCGGCCCAGGCACGGCCTGTCCCCCAGATGGGTGGCGCCCCTGTCGCAGTAGGCTTCGCGCCATAGCCAGCGAAGCCGCCGAGGAGACGCCCCGCATGAGCCTGTCCCTGAGGACCATCAGCCGAGAGCAGCACCTGGGCTACCTCCAGAGCCTGCCCTCGGCTAGCCACTGCCAGGTCCCGGCGTGGGCCGACGTGAAGAACGAGTGGCGCTCCGAGAACCTCGGATGGTTCGACCAGTCCGGCGAACTCGTCGGCGCCGCACTCGTGTTGTACCGACAGCTGCCCAAGGTGAAGCGATACCTCGCGTACCTTCCCGAGGGCCCGGTCATCAACTGGTACGCCCCCAACCTCGACGAGTGGCTCCAGCCGATGCTGGCGCACCTCAAGCAGCAGGGCGCCTTCACCGTGAAGATGGGCCCGCCCGTCGTCATCCGCCGCTGGAACTCGACCGCCATCAAGGCCGGGATCCAGGACCCGGAGGTCAAGCGCCTGCGCGACGTGGAGGCCTCCGTCATCGAGCCCCGCGCCTTCGAGGTCTCCGACAAGCTGCGCCGGATGGGCTGGCAGCAGGCCGAGGACGGCGGCGCCGGCTTCGGCGACGTCCAGCCCCGGTACGTCTTCCAGGTACCGCTGGCCAACCGCTCGCTGGACGACGTCCTCAAGGGCTTCAACCAGCTGTGGCGCCGCAACATCAAGAAGGCCGAGAAGGCCGGCGTCGAGGTCGTCCAGGGCGGTTACGAGGACCTGCCGACCTGGCAGAAGCTGTACGAGGTCACGGCCGAGCGCGACAAGTTCCGTCCGCGCCCGCTCAGCTACTTCCAGCGCCAGTGGACGGCCCTCAACTCCGAGGACCCCAACCGGATGCGGCTGTACATCGCCACGCACGAGGGAGAGCCGCTGGCCGCCGCCACGATGCTCACCGTCGGCCAGCACGTCTGGTACTCGTACGGCGCGTCCGCCAACCACAAGCGCGAGGTCCGCCCCTCGAACGCGATGCAGTGGCGCATGCTGCGCGACTCCTACGCGCTCGGCGCAAGCGTCTACGACCTGCGCGGCATCAGTGACACCCTGGACGAGAACGACCACCTGTTCGGTCTGATCCAGTTCAAGGTCGGCACGGGCGGCGAGGCCGTCGAGTACGTCGGCGAGTGGGACTTCCCGCTCAACAAGCTGCTGCACAAGGCGCTCGACATCTACATGTCGCGTCGCTGACCCCGCCCCATCCACAGACACCGCACCGCTGCACACCACGCAGCTTTTCGAGAGAGGCTCCGGACGGGCATGGCGCTCACGCTCTACGTCGACACCGCGCGCTGGCGTGCGCACCAGAAGCAGATCCAGGACCAGTTCCCCGGAATGGTCCCCGTCTGCAAGGGCAACGGCTACGGATTCGGTCACGAGCGGCTCTGCGAGGAGGCGACCCGGATGGGCGCCGACGTCCTCGCCGTCGGCACGACGTACGAGGCCGCCAGCATCAAGGACTGGTTCGGCGGTGATCTGCTCGTCCTCACCCCGTTCCGGCGTGGTGAGGAGCCGGTGCCGCTGCCGGACCGGGTCATCCGCTCGGTTTCCTCGCTGGACGGGGTCCACGGCCTGGTCGGCGCCCGTGTGGTCATCGAGTGCATGAGCTCGATGCGCCGGCACGGGATCTCCGAACAGGACCTCGGCCAGCTGCACTCGGCGATCGAGGACGTCCGGCTGGAGGGCTTCGCCCTGCACCTGCCGCTGGACCGCCCGGACGGCTCTGACGCCGTCGAGGAGGTCATCGGCTGGATGGACCGGCTGCGCGCGGCCCGGCTGCCGCTGCACACGATGTTCGTCAGCCACCTGAAGGCCCAGGAGCTGGCGCGGCTGCAGCAGCAGTTCCCGCAGACGCGCTTCCGGGCCCGCATCGGCACCCGGCTGTGGCTGGGCGACCACGAGTCGACCGAGTACCGCGGCGCGGTACTCGATGTCACCCGCGTCGCCAAGGGCGACCGGTTCGGCTACCGGCAGCAGAAGGCCGCCTCCGACGGCTGGCTGGTCGTCGTCGCCGGCGGCACCTCCCACGGAGTCGGCCTCGAGGCCCCCAAGGCCCTGCACGGGGTGATGCCGCGCGCCAAGGGCGTCGCCCGGGCCGGACTCGCCACCGTCAACCGGAACCTGTCGCCGTTCGTGTGGGCGGGCAAGCAGCGCTGGTTCGCCGAGCCGCCGCACATGCAGGTGTCCATCCTGTTCGTGCCGTCGGACTCTCCCGAACCGACGGTCGGCGAGGAGCTGGTCGCGCACCTGCGCCACACCACCACGCAGTTCGACCGGGTGCTGGACGCCTGAGTCACTCCCCGGGGCGTACGCCCCAGTCCACCCGCTGACCCTCCGAAGGCGCCGCTTCCTGCGGCGCCTTCGCCGTTCCGGGGAACGTGAAGACGTCCTCGGCGCCGTCCAGGACGCCTCCGGAGGGGTCGTCCGAACCGTCGCGCCGCACCACGTCCCGGTCGGGCAGCAGGATGTCGCGTACGACCACGGCGCACAGGTAGAGCGTGCACAGCAGGTGGGCCGCGATCGCCAGCTGGTAGCCCTCCAGTGGCAGGCCCTGGTGCTTGTCCCCGCTGGTCGTGTAGGCGAGGTAGAACCAGATCCCCAGGAAGTAGGCGACCTCGCCGGCCTGCCAGATCAGGAAGTCCCGCCAGCGCGGCCGGGCCAGCGCGGCGAGCGGGATGAGCCACAGCACGTACTGGGGCGAGTAGACCTTGTTGACCAGGATGAAGGCGGCCACCAGCAGGAAGGCCAGCTGTGCGAAGCGGGGCCGTCGGGGCGCGGTGAGCGTGAGGAGCCCGATGCCCGCGCAGAGCAGCAGCGTCAGGCCCGTCGCGTAGGTGTTGGCGCCTTCCAGCGGGTTCCCGGAGCGCTGGGAGATCAGCAGCCACACGGATCCGAAGTCGATGGGCCGCTCCTGGCTGAAGGTGTAGAACTTCTGCCAGCCCTCCCAGGCGAAGAGCATGACGGGCAGGTTCACCACGAGCCAGGAGGCCGCGGCGCCGCCGACCGCCGCGCCGAAGGCGCGCCACTTCCCGGCCCGCCAGCAGAGCACGAACACGGCTCCCAGCAGCAGTACGGGGTAGAGCTTGGCCGCGGTGGCCAGGCCGATCAGGACACCGAAGGACAGCGCCCGGCCGCGCGACCACATGAGCATCGCGGCGGCGGTCAGGGCGATGGCCAGCAGGTCCCAGTTGATGGTCGCGGTGAGCGCGAACGCGGGCGCGAGGGCGAAGAGCAGTGCGTCCCACGGCCGTCGGCGGTGGGTGCGGGCCACGCACACCGCGATCACGGCGGCGCAGATCATCAGCATGCCCGCGTTGACCATCCAGTACATCTGCTCCCGGTGCTGCATGGAGCCGCTGCCGGGGGTCAGCCACGAGGCGATCTCCATGAAGACCCCGGTGAGCACCGGGTATTCCAGGAACTGCATGTCGCCGGGGATCCGGTCGAAGTACGGGGTGAGGCCGTCGGCGAAGCCGCGCAGGGCGTAGAGGTGCGGAATGTCCGAGTAGCAGGCATGGGTGTACTGGGAGCCGGCCCCGCGGAACCACGCCCAGTCGTAGCAGGGCAGCTTCTGGACCATGCCGAGCGCGAACATCCCCAGGGCGACGAGCACGACCACCCGCACCGGGGTCAGCCAGTGGCCGCCCAGCCGGGCGTAGCGGCCCAGCGGGCCGCCGATGAACTCGCTCCCCGCGGCGGCCACCTCGTCCTGCTGGGTGGGCAGTACGGGGCTTTCCTCGTGCACCTTCGTCATGGGCACATCCTGCCGTACGGCACGGGACATGGGAGAGGGCCGCCGCACTCGGTGCGACGGCCCTCTCCTGCCGTGTCGTGGGGCGGCCTGTCAGCCCCCCGTCGAGCCCCCTATGGGGAAGCCTCCACTGCCGCCACCGCTCGCGCCGCCGGGCCTTCCGGTCGATTTGCTGGGCGAGGGCGAGGGCGACCGGGTCGGGCTGGGGCTGGCGTCCGGGTCACAGATGGCCCACGGCCGGCAGGACGGCTTGGCACTGCGTGAAGGGCTCGGAGTGGGCGACGGCGTCGGGGAAGGCTTGATCGACGGAGACGGCGAGGGGGAGGGGGAAGGAGTGGGTGTGGGCGAGGGAGCGCCGGAAGCGTGCGCTACGACACCGATCTTGTCGGCCTCCGGGAAGTCCGTCTCGGGGGCGTCCTTCAGCGCGGCCTTCATGTACTTGGTCCAGATCTCGGCCGGGATGTCACCACCGTGGAGGGACGGGATATCCGCCACGCCCCTCATCGAGATCAGTTCCTTCTTCTTCGCGTTCGGGTCCGAGCGGAACAGGGCCACGGAGGTGGAAAGCTCGGGCGTGTAGCCGACGAACCAGGCCGACATGTTCTTGTCGGTGGTTCCGGTCTTGCCCGCCGCGGGCCGGCCGAGCTTCTTGGCCTTCGTGCCGGTGCCGTTCTCGACGACGTTGCGCAGGACCTTGGTGATGTTGTCAGCGATGGAATTGTCCATCGCCCGCACCCCCTTGGGCTTCTCGAAACCGGGCACGAGGTTGCCGTCCTTCTCGACTCTGGTCACCGAGAACGGATCGTGGTGCATGCCGGAGGCGGCGAAGGTGGCGTACGAGTCGGCCATCCGGATGGCGCTGGGGGTCGAGGTGCCCAGCGCGAAGGAGGCGTTGTCGTTCGGGTCGAAGGACTCCGGCAGAATGCCGGTCGCCTCCGCGACCTTCTTCACCTTGTCGTGGCCGACGTCGAAGATGAGCTGCGCGAAGGGGACGTTGATGGACTTCTCCATCGCCTCGTTCAGGGTCACGTAGCCGAAGGCGGTGGGGCTCTCGTTCTTCTGCCGGAACGGCTTGCCGGAGCCGTCCCGCAGCGGCTCGCCCGCACGGTTGTTGATCACTGTGAGGTCGTTCGCCTGGTACTTGCTCGCGGCCGAGATCCCCTCACCGTCCGAGTTCTGGGTGCCGTACTCCATGGCCGCCGCCAGGACGAACGGCTTCCAGGTCGAGCCGACCTGGACGCCCGAGGTGTTCGCGTTGTTGTTGAAGTGCTTCTTGTCGATGCCGGGGCCGCCGTACAGGGCGACGAGGGCTCCGGTCTTCACATCGACCGAGGCCGCGCCGAACTGGACGAAGGTGTCGGTGTCGGGCCGCTTCTTCTCGTCGATCAGCCCGTCGCGGGTCTCCTCGACGGCCTTGACCAGCGAGTCCACCCTCTTCTTGTCGAAGGTGGTGTGGATCTGGTAGCCGCCCTTGGCCAGATCGTCGATCGAGATGCCCTTGGTCTTGGTCAGGTACAGCTTGGCCGTCTCGACCATGTAGCCGATCTGCCCCGACATACCGGCGGACTGAGCGGATTCGATCAATTGCGGGAAGTCCTTGAACTTGTCCCGCTCGGACTGCTCCATGCGCCCGACCTTGACCTCGCGGTCCAGCACCCAGGCCCAGCGCGCCTCGGCCCGAATCTTGTTCTCGTCGGCCGTGGCCGCGGAGCCGATGCCGCCGTCGGGGTTGTACAGGTTCGGGCCCTTGAGCACGGCGGCGAGGAAGGCGCTCTCGGAGGGGTTCAGCTTGTCGCAGTCCTTGCCGAAGTAGGCGCGTGCGGCTGCCTGGATCCCGTAGGCGTCCCGTCCGTAGTAAGCGGTGTTCAGGTAGCCGGCGAGGATTTCGTTCTTCTCCTCGTTCACACCCAGTTTTATCGAGATGAAGAGCTCGGTGACCTTTCGCTTCAGCGTCTGGTCGGAGTCCAGGTAGGTGTTCTTCACATACTGCTGGGTGATCGTCGAGCCGCCCTGCGTGGATCCGCCCTTGGCCATGTTCCACACCGCACGGGCGACGCCCATCGGGTCGACGCCCTTGTCCGACTCGAAGGACTCGTTCTCCGCCGCGATCACGGCGTTCTGCATCGACCGGGGGATCTGCCCGATAGTGACGATCTGGCGGTTCACGGAACCGCCGGTAGCGACCATCTGGGAGTTGTCGGACCAGTAGAAGACGTTGTTCTGCGCCTTGGCCGCGAGGTTCGCGTTGGGCGTGTTCACCGAGGCAATACCGATGCCGGCGCCCGCCGTGAGGATCGCGAAGAAGCCCAGGGCCGTGCCGCTGACGAGCCTCCAGGACGGGACGAAACGCTTCCAGCCGTCCTTCTCCGCACGGGGATAGTCGATGAACCGCTTCTTCGGGCGGCCCGTACCCCGGCCGGCTCCGCCGGCGCCGCGGGCCCGTCCCGCCGGGGCGCGGCCGGCGGATCTCCGGGCGTCCGACCGGCTGCCGTGCACCGGCTGCTCCGAATACGGCCCGCTGGGGGACGACGTGGGGACGTTACGCCCGGGGCCGGCGGCCCTGGAAGGGCGCTGCTGGGCAGCCTTGCGGGCGGCGGCGCGGCCGCCGCCCTGGGGCTGTTGCGGTTTGCGGCGGTGCTCGCTCATCGAACGACTACTCCTCGGGCAGGCGAGTGGCCTGGAAGCGGCAGGTGAGTGACGGTCCCCCCGGTGTCATGCCGCACAGACTACGCAGGCCCAAAACCCAACCAGTGTCGAAGTTCACCCCAAAACAGGCAACTCGCCTCCTGCAAATCAGTGATGTGACGCCGGTCACCGCGTTGCCACTTGTAGTGGATGGCTGCCCGTTCTATCGTCTGGATGTATCGAGCCGATACATCAGCTCGGTATAAAGACTCCGAGGCAGGGGAAGGGCAAGCGGATGAGCAGGCGCTCAGGCATCCTCGAGTTCGCTGTTCTCGGCCTGCTGCGCGAATCCCCGATGCACGGTTACGAGCTGCGCAAGCGGCTCAACACCTCACTGGGGGTGTTCAGAGCGTTCAGCTACGGGACGCTCTACCCCTGCCTCAAGACGCTCGTCATCAACGGATGGTTGATCGAAGAACCGGGCAACGCCCCGGAAGACGCTCTCGCCGCTTCACTCGCAGGGCGCCGCGCCAAGATCGTCTACCGGTTGACGGCAGCAGGTAAGGAGCACTTCGAGGAGCTCCTCTCCCACACGGGCCCCGATGCCTGGGAGGACGAGTCCTTCGCCGCCCGCTTCGCCTTTTTCGGCCAAACCGAACGAGACGTACGCATGCGGGTACTGGAGGGCCGTCGCAGCCGCCTTGAGGAGCGCCTGGAGAAGATGAGCGCATCGCTCGCCCGCACACGCGAGCGGCTCGACGACTACACGCTCGAGCTGCAACGCCACGGCATGGAATCCGTGGAGCGCGAAGTGCGCTGGCTGAACGAGCTCATCGAGAGTGAGCGGGCGGGACGGGATCAGAGACGACCCGGTCCGTCCGACGAAACTGCAAAGTGAGGTCTGCATCTCGCAGGCCTCGTCCGAGAACAAACAGGGAGCAACCGGAATGGGTTCGGTTCGCGTAGCCATCGTCGGCGTAGGCAACTGCGCCGCCTCGCTGGTGCAGGGCGTCGAGTACTACAAGGACGCCGACCCGGCGGCCAAGGTCCCCGGTCTGATGCACGTCCAGTTCGGCGACTACCACGTGAGCGACATCGAGTTCGTCGCGGCGTTCGACGTCGACGCGAAGAAGGTCGGCCTCGACCTTTCGGACGCCATCGGCGCCAGTGAGAACAACACCATCAAGATCTGCGACGTCCCGAGCGCGGGTGTGACCGTTCAGCGCGGCCACACCCTGGACGGCCTGGGTATTTACTACCGCAAGACCATCGAGGAGTCGGCCGAGGCTCCGGTCGACATCGTGGAGGTCCTCAAGGACCGCCAGGTCGACGTTCTGATCTGCTACCTGCCCGTCGGTTCCGAAGACGCGGCGCGGTTCTACGCCCAGTGCGCCATCGACGCCAAGGTCGCCTTCGTCAACGCCCTCCCGGTCTTCATCGCCGGCACCAAGGAGTGGGCCGACAAGTTCACCGAGGCCGGTGTCCCGATCGTCGGCGACGACATCAAGTCCCAGGTCGGCGCCACCATCACGCACCGCGTGATGGCGAAGCTGTTCGAGGACCGCGGTGTCCGTCTTGAGCGCACCATGCAGCTCAACGTCGGCGGCAACATGGACTTCAAGAACATGCTGGAGCGCGAGCGCCTGGAGTCGAAGAAGATCTCCAAGACGCAGGCCGTCACCTCGCAGATCCCCGACCGTGAGCTCGGCGAGAAGAACGTCCACATCGGCCCGTCGGACTACGTCCAGTGGCTCGACGACCGCAAGTGGGCCTACGTCCGCCTCGAGGGCCGCGCGTTCGGCGACGTCCCCCTCAACCTCGAGTACAAGCTCGAGGTGTGGGACTCCCCGAACTCCGCCGGTGTCATCATCGACGCGCTGCGCGCGGCGAAGATCGCCAAGGACCGCGGTATCGGCGGCCCGATCCTGTCGGCGTCGAGCTACTTCATGAAGTCCCCGCCGGTGCAGTACTTCGACGACGAGGCCCAGGCCAACGTCGAGAAGTTCATCAAGGGCGAGGTCGAGCGCTAGTCGAACCCCGGCGTCCTCGAGGACACCTGGACTTCGACTGTTCTTCCGCGGAGGGTCCCCGGGCAATGTGCCCGGGGACCCTCCGCGTGTGTGACGCTTTCCCCCATGGCTGTCGTACGTGATCTGCGCGTACTCCTGCGTCTGCGGGACTTCCGCAACCTGCTCGCCGTACGGCTCCTCTCCCAGGCCGCCGACGGGGTCTTCCAGGTCGCGCTGGCCGCCTATGTCGTCTTCTCCCCGGAGAAGCAGGCCTCGCCCGCGGCCATCGCCTCGGCCATGGCGGTACTCCTGCTGCCCTATTCGGTGATCGGCCCCTTCGCGGGAGTCCTGCTGGACCGCTGGCGCCGCCGCCAGGTGTTCCTCTACGGCAACCTGCTGCGGGCCTTCCTCGCCTGCGTCACCGGCATGCTGATCGTCGCGCACGTCCCCGACTGGCTCTTCTACGCCTCGGCCCTGTCCGTGACCGCGGTCAACCGCTTCGTCCTGGCCGGGCTCTCCGCCTCCCTGCCACGTGTCGTCGCGCCCGGCCAGCTGGTCACCGCTAACGCCCTCTCACCCACCGCCGGAACACTCGCCGCCGTCGCCGGTGGGGGCCTGGCCTTCCTCGTGCGCGTGCTGGCCGACGATTCCGACGCCCTCGTCGTACTCCTCGGAGCCGGCCTCTACCTGTGCGCGGCCCTGGTCTCGCTGCGCCTGGCCCTGGACCTCCTGGGGCCCGACCACCTGCCCGGCCGGATCAACCCGACGGTCGGCCAGGGGGTCGCCCTCACCGTGCGGGGCTTGGCCGCAGGCCTGCGGCACCTGGCCTCACGGCGCGAGGCGGCCCGGGCGCTCACCGCCATGACCCTCATGCGGTTCTGCTACGGAGCCCTGTTCGTCACGCTGCTCATGCTCTGCCGCTACGCCTGGTCGGACAACGAGGCCGACGGGCTGGCGCTGCTGGGTGTCACGGTCGGCGTTTCCGGGGCCGGCTTCTTCGCGGCCGCCGTCATCACTCCCTGGCTGGTGGGCCGGCTGGGCGCCCTCGGCTCCATCACCCTCTGCGCCGCGGGCGCCGCCGTGCTGGTGCCGGCGCTCGGCCTGTTCTTCACACCCGGACCGATGCTGGCAGCCGCCTTCGTGCTGGGCCTGGCCACCCAGGGCGCCAAGATCTCCACCGACACCGTCGTGCAGTCCCAGGTGGACGACGCCTTTCGCGGCCGCGTGTTCTCCGTCTACGACGTGCTCTTCAACGCCGCCTTCGTCGGCGCCGCGGGAGTGGCCGCTCTCGTACTCCCGCTCGACGGGCACTCCGCCCCCTTGATCCTCGGAGTGGCCATGCTCTACGCCCTGATCGCGGCGTTCCTCATGCGTCAGGGCGATGTTTCACGTGAAACATCGCCCTGACCGATGCGCGACCGGCTCACCAGCCCGACGTTTCACGTGAAACATCGGCCCTCTCAGGCTTCCTGCGCGGCCCACCACTCCTTGAGGGCGGCGACCGCCGCGTCGTGCTCCAGCGGACCGTTCTCCAGCCGCAGCTCCAGCAAGAACGCGTAGGCCTTGCCGATCACCGGGCCGGGGGCCACGTCGAGCACCCGCATGATCTCGTTGCCGTCGAGGTCGGGCCGGATCGCGTCCAGCTCCTCCCTCTCCTGCAGCTGGGCGATGCGCTCCTCCAGCCCGTCATAGGTGCGCGAGAGAGCGTTCGCCTTGCGCTTGTTGCGCGTGGTGCAGTCGGAACGGGTCAGCTTGTGCAGGCGGTCCAGCAGCGGACCGGCGTCGCGGACATAGCGCCGCACGGCCGAGTCGGTCCACTCCCCGTCCCCGTAGCCGTGGAAGCGCAGATGCAGCTCCACCAGCCGGGACACGTCCTTGATCATGTCGTTGGAGTACTTGAGCGCGGTCATGCGCTTCTTGGTCATCTTCGCGCCCACCATCTCGTGGTGGTGGAAGGAGACCCGCCCGTCGCTCTCGAACCGGCGGGTCCGGGGCTTGCCGATGTCGTGCAGCAGGGACGCGAGCCGCAGCACCAGGTCCGGGCCGTCCTGCTCCAGCGCGATCGCCTGTTCCAGCACGATCAGCGAGTGGTCGTAGACGTCCTTGTGCCGGTGGTGCTCGTCGCTCTCCAGCCGCAGCGCCGGCAGCTCCGGCAGCACGTGGTCCGCCAGTCCCGTGTCCACGAGGAGGCCCAGGCCCTTGCGGGGGTGCGCGGCCAGCAGCAGCTTGTTCAGCTCGCCCTGGACCCGCTCGGCCGAGACGATCTCGATGCGGGCGGACATCTCCGTCATCGCCGCCACCACGTCCGGGGCGACCTCGAAGTCGAGCTGGGCGGCGAAACGGGCCGCCCGCAGCATCCGCAGCGGGTCGTCGGAGAAGGAGTCCTCGGGCGTACCCGGGGTGCGCAGCACGCCCGCCCGGAGGTCCTCCAGGCCGCCGTGCGGGTCAACGAACTGCTTCTCGGGGAGCGCGACGGCCATCGCGTTCACCGTGAAGTCGCGGCGGACGAGGTCCTCCTCGATGGAGTCGCCGTAGGAGACCTCGGGCTTGCGCGAGCTCCGGTCGTAGGACTCCGAACGGTAGGTGGTCACCTCGATCTGGAAGCTTCGGTCAGCGTCTCCGACACGGGCGGCCTTCTGCGCACCGACCGTACCGAAGGCGATGCCGACGTCCCAGACCGAGTCGGCCCACGGCCTGACGATCTTGAGGACCTCCTCGGGGCGGGCGTCGGTGGTGAAGTCGAGATCGTTGCCGAGGCGCCCGAGCAGCGCGTCGCGGACGGACCCGCCGACCAGGGCGAGGCGGAAACCCGCCTCCTGGAAACGGCGGCCGAGCTCGTCGGCGACAGGGGCGATCCGCAGCAGTTCGCTCACCGCGCGGGCCTGCCCGTGATTCAGGACACTGGGGTTGTCTTCGTTGGCGTTCGGCACAACAGAAAAGGGTACGTGCCCGGCCCGCCCGGAGCTCCCGTGTTTTGGCGCCACCCCGGCCCACGGCCGCGCCGGGGCGGACCCGATCATGTGGAGCAAGGCGCGGCACTCGCGCACAGCGGGCCTCGTTACCATGCGTGGACGCACAAACGACGACCACTGACACTCCGAGGGACGGGCGAGCGCGTTGGCCGAGGCGGCAGACATCCAGGGGGCACCCCTCGCTCCTGCCCGGCGGCGCTGGCTGCGGCGGGCGGTCGTCCTGCTCGCCGGGACGCCGGTGCTCGCCGGCCTGGTCTACTCGCCCGCCCCTGAAGCCCAGGCCGCCGACACGGCGGCCGCCGCCGTCGACGTCCAGCTCGACGACCTGGCGCCGAGCGCCCCGGTCAAGGGCGACACCCTCACCATCTCGGGGACCGTGGTCAACAACGGCCGCGAGAAGATCACCGACGCGCACGTGGGTCTGCGGGTCGGGCCGGCGCTCGGTGACCGCAGCTCCATCGACGAGGCCGCGGAGCGTGGCGGATTCCGGGCGGGCACCGACCCGGCGGAGGTCGGCGCCGAATTTGCCGTGAAGATCGATTCGCTGCCCTCGAAGGTCAGCCGGCCGTTCACCCTCAAGGTTCCGGTGAGCAAGCTGGACCTGGACAAGGACGGCGTCTACCAGCTCGGCGTCTCCCTGTCCGGAGAGACCGAGAGCCGGCAGTACGAGCGGGTCCTCGGCATCAAGCGGACCTTCCTGCCCTGGCAGCCGGAGGCCGCCGCCAAGCGTTCCCAGCTCGCGTACGCGTGGCCGTTGATCTCCACCACGCACTTGACGTCGGAGACCGGGTCGGACGAGCTGCAGACCCCCGTCTTCCTCGACGACAGCCTCGCCGACGAGCTGAGGCCCGGCGGCCGCCTGGAACAGATGGTGGCCCTCGGCAAGGAGCTGCCCATCACCTGGGTCATCGACCCGGATCTGCTCTACACCGTCGACGCCATGACCAAGGGCTACCGGGTCCGCACCCCCGAAGGCCGGACCGTCCTCGGCAAGAACAAAGCCCTCGCCGAGCAGTGGCTCAGCTCACTGGAAAACGCCGTCCGGGGCAAGAAGGTCGTCGCGCTGCCCTTCGCGGATCCGGACATCGCCTCGCTCGCCCACCACGGCAAGGACGTCTCCGGCACCCTGGGGCAGCTGCGACCCGCCACCGACAAGGCGAAGCAGGCCGTCGAGACGGTCCTGCACGTCCCCGCGACCACCGACTTCTCCTGGCCCGTGGACGGAGCGATCGACCCGTCGATCGTCAATGTGGCGACGTCGGCCGGTGCCCACAACGTCCTGACCCGCAGCGACAGCCTCCAGGAGACCGGCGCCCTCGGCTACACCCCGTCGGCCGCGCGGCCCATCGGCGCGGGCACCACGGCCGTGGTCGCGGACGCCGATCTCTCCACCGCCTTCCAGGGCGACATGCTCCGGTCCGGGAACGCCACCCTCGCGGTGCAGCAGTTCCTCGCCCAGACCCTCGCCCTGAACCTGCAGAAGACCGACAACCAGCGCAGCTTCGTCGTCGCTCCGCAGCGGATGCCCAGCTCCAGCCAGGCGCAGACGATGGCCGCCGCCATACGGGCTCTGCAGTCGGGCCGCTGGAGCCAGGCCGTGGACCTGGAGGCGGCGGCCGCAGCGACGCCCGACCCCCGCGCCGCCACCCAGGTGCCGGGAGCCGGCCAGTACCCCGGGGCGCTGAGCAAGCAGGAACTGCCGGTCTCCGCCTTCGAGAAGATCCGCGCCACCGAGACGACCCTCGACCACTTCAAGGTGATCCTGACCGCGCCCGACCGCGTCGAGATCCCCTTCGGCAACACCACCAACCGGGAGATGTCCACCTCCTGGCGTGGCCGCCCCGATGCGGCTTGGGACTACCGGGACCAGGTGCAGCGGTACCTGATCCGGCTCACCGACAAGGTCAAGCTCATCCCGAAGTCCGATGCGACGCTCTCCGGACACAGCGCGACCATCCCGGTCAGCGTCCAGAACAGCCTCGTCCAGGACACCCACAACCTGGTCCTGCGGGTGCGGTCCGCCAACCCGACCCGGCTGATGTTCGGCGACAGCGGGGAGGATCAGCGGGAAGTCGCGATCCAGGGCGGGCACAGCCAGACCGTGAAGTTCGACGCCAACGCAACCGCGAGCGGCCCGGTCGAGGTGACGGCGCAGCTCTTCACCACGGACGGCGTGCCCTACGGGAAGGCGCGCAAGTTCACCGTCGAGGCCACCGAGGTGACCCCCACCGTCATGCTCGTCATCGCGGGCGGGGTCCTCCTGCTCGTGCTGGCCGGCATCAAGATGTACGCCAGCCGCAAGCGCGTCGCAGCACGCGCCGCCGCCGAGGAGAGCACGCAGCAGAGTGACGAGTCCCCGGACACCGGACCGCAAAGCGCGGACCCGTCCGGCACGGGTGAGACAGTGGACCGTTGAGCGACGCCGTGGCCGGTCGGCCTGGGGACGATGAGGTGGGGTTTCGATGAACGCGCCGTACGAAGGTGACCGCGCGCAGGGCACTGGCGGGCCCGCGCCCTCCCAGGGCACTGCCCCCGGCACCCCGGTGCCGGGGCAGGTTCCCGCGCCCGCGCCCGCGCCGGACCACGACCCTTATGTCCATGACGCCTACGCCTACGACCCGTACCGGGCGCAGGACCTGTCCGCCCAGGACCCGGTGGCGGAAGTCCTGTACGACCGGGCCTCGCACCCGCCGCCACCGCCCGGCACCTTCCAGGAGCCCGGTCCGCTCTACGCGGCCCCGCCGGCCCCCTCGTACTCCCCGGACCCGCGGGTATGGGCCCAGACCCCTCCGCCCGAGCCGGACGGTCCGTCCCGGCACCTGCCGTACGGCGACCACGCCACGACCACACAGTTCGTCGGTGTGGACTCCCTCGTGACCAAGGCCACCGACCAGGAATCCCGTCCCGATGCCTTCGCGCACCTCTACCGGGACCAGGACGCGGCGCCCCGCACCCCCGCGGAGGACGCGCCCGTGGCCGCCCCGGCGCCGAGCAAGCCCGCCGGACGCGCCTCCAGCCTGCTCAAGTCCAGTGCCCTGATGGCCGCCGGCACCATCGTCTCCCGCATCACCGGCTTCATGCGGACCCTGGTGATCGCCGGGGCGATCGGCGTCGCCACCCTCAACGACAGCTACCAGGTCGCCAACACCCTGCCGACGATGATCTACGTCCTGGTCGGCGGAGGCGCCCTCAACGCCGTCTTCATCCCGCAGCTGGTGCGCGCGATGAAGAACGACGAGGACGGGGGGGAGGCGTACGCCAACCGGCTGCTGACCCTCGTCATGGTGCTGCTGGGCGCCGTCACGGTGGTCTGCGTGCTCGCGGCCCCGCTCTTCATCGGCATGATGTCGCAGAAGATCGCCGACGACCCGCAGCGCCTGGACGTCGCCGTCGCCTTCGCCCACTACTGCCTGCCCACCATGTTCTTCATGGGCGTGCACGTGGTCCTCGGTCAGATCCTCAACGCCCGAGGCCGGTTCGGCGCGATGATGTGGACCCCGGTCCTCAACAACATCGTCGTCATCGCCACCTTCGGTGCCTTCATCTGGGCCTTCGGAGGCTTCACCACCACGGGCGTCACCGAGGCCGGCATCACCCCCGACGGCGTCCGCCTGCTGGGCCTGGGCACCCTGCTCGGCCTCGTCGTCCAGTCCCTGGCGATGGTTCCCTACCTGCGCGACGCCGGCTTCAGGCCGCGCCTGCGCTTCGACTGGAAGGGCCACGGCCTCGGCAAGGCCGCCGGCCTGGCCAAGTGGACGTTCTTCTTCGTCCTCGCCAACCAGCTCGGCCTCATCGTCGTCACCCAGCTCGCCACCTGGGCGGGCGAGGTGGCCGACAAACAGGGCCACGGCGGTACCGGCATCACCGGCTACAACTACGCCCTGCTGCTCTGGCAGATGCCGCAGGCCATCATCACCGTCTCCGTCATGACCGCCGTCCTGCCGCGCATCTCCCGGTCCGCCCATGACGGCGACGCAGCCGCCGTGCGTGACGACATCTCCTACGGACTGCGCACCTCGGCCGTCGCGATCGTGCCCTGCGCCTTCGCGTTCCTCGCCCTGGGCGTTCCGATGGCCGGCCTGCTCTACGCCGGTTCCGGCACGCAGAGCGCCCAGAACATCGGGTTCATCCTGATGGCCTTCGGCCTCGGACTGATCCCGTACTCCGTCCAGTACGTGGTCCTGCGCGGCTTCTACGCCTACGAGGACACCCGGACGCCCTTCTACAACACGGTCATCGTCGCCGCCGTCAACGCGGGCATGTCCGCCGTCGCCTTCTTCGTGCTCCCCGCCCGCTGGGCCGTCGTCGGCATGGCCGCCGCCTACGGCCTCGGCTACGCCGTGGGCGTCGGGGTCGCCTGGCGCCGACTGCGCACCCGCCTCGGCGGCGACCTCGACGGGGTGCACGTGATGCGCACTTATACCCGGCTCATCGGCGCCTGCGTCCCCGCTGCCGCCGTGGCCGGCGCCGTCGCCTTCGCCGTCCTGCACTTCATCGGCAGCGGAGCCCTCGGCTCCCTCACCGCTCTGGTGGCCGGCGCCATCTCACTGGCGGCGGTGTTCCTCGTCGCCGCCAAGCGGATGCGCATCGAAGAACTCAACGCCATGGTCGGGATGGTCCGCGGACGCCTGGGACGCTGATGCGTACAACCTTCGCCCTCGCTGGCGTGTCGTGCACATCGGTGGACTGTGGGCACAATTGGCATGGCTTCGCAGACTGGCCGACAGCGCGCAACGGATGGGGAGGCGGGGACGACGGTGGCGGAACGTAGCACGGCTGCCGTCGACGTGGCCGACAACAGCGGCGACGAGCCGCTGGCCGCGGAGACGGCCCAGGCCACGACCGACGGGGTGGACACCCAGAACGGACGAGCCGCGGACGGAACCATGCCCGAGAAGGACGGCGACCGCAGGAACCCGGCACCCGCTGCCGCGCCCGAGTTGCACAGCGGCCACAAGCTGGCCAGACGCTACCGGCTCGAAGAATGCGTCACCCGTCTGGACGGATTCAGCAGCTGGCGTGCGATGGACGAGAAGCTGCGCCGGGCCGTGGGCGTCCACCTGCTGCCGGCCGACCACGCGCGGGCCAGAGCCGTCCTGGCCGCAGCCCGCTCCTCGGCCCTGCTCGGCGACCCCCGGTTCGTCCAGGTCCTCGACGCCGTGGAGGAGAACGACCTCGTCTACGTCGTCCACGAGTGGCTCCCCGATGCCACGGAGCTCACCGCGATCCTCGCCGCGGGCCCCATGGAACCGCACGAGGCCTACCAGCTCGTCAGCCAGATCTCCCAGGCCATGGCCGCCGCACACCGCGAAGGCCTTGCGCACCTGCGGCTGACCCCCAGCGCGATACTGCGCACCTCCACGGGCCAGTACCGAATCCGCGGCCTGGCCGTGAACGCCGCCCTGCGCGGCATCACCAGCGAGACCCCGCAGCGCGCGGACACCGAGGCCATCGGCGCCCTCCTGTACGCCTCGCTGACCCAGCGCTGGCCGTACGAGAACGACGCCTACGGCCTCACCGGCCTGCCCAAGGGCGTCGGCCTGATCGCACCCGACCAGGTCCGCGCGGGCGTGCACCGTGGTCTGGGCGAGCTGGCCATGCGCGCCCTCGCCAACGACGGGGCCACCGCCTCGCGCCAGGAACCCGCCTGCACCACCCCGGAGGAACTCTCCAAGGCCGTGGCCGCGATGCCCCGCATCCGGCCGCCGGAGCCCACGTTCACAGCGCCTCCGGAGTACCAGCACACGACCTACCAGCAGGGCAGCTACGGCCGGCCCCAGGGCCCCGGGCTGCCCAGCGCGCAGGTCCTCAGCATCGCGCCTCCGCCGCCGCCCCTGCAGAGCCGTACCGGCCGGGTCCTCAAGTGGGGTGTCGCGGCCCTCCTGATCGCCGCGCTCGGGCTGGGCAGCTGGCAGCTCGCCGACGCCCTGCTGGACCACAGCACCCAGGGCAGCAGCGGCAGCAACCAGAACTCGAGCCCGAAGGCCGACGAGGCACCCGACAAGAAGGAGCCCGCCCTTCTCCCCGTCAAGGGCGCCGCCGAGTACTACCCCGACGGCAAGCCCCAGGATCTCGAGGGCGCCAAGAACACCTTCGACGAGGACACCTCCACCTACTGGCGCACCAGGTACTACCTCGACGGCCCCGACATGACCCCGGGCTTCAAAGCGGGCCTCGGCGTCGTCTACGACCTCGGCTCCGAGCAGGACGTCAGCGAAGCCTCGATAGCGCTGAAGTACGCGGGCGACCACACCACCGTCTCGCTCTACAAGGCCTCCTCCCTGTCTTCGTCGGCGCCGCTCGGATCGATGGACAAGATCGTCACGAAGAGGACCTCGTCCAGCACTCTCAAACTGACCACCGAGAACCTCAAGGCCCGCTACGTGCTCGTCTGGATCACGGCGATGCCGAAATCGCCCGCGGATCCGTCGACCGGGAGCGGGGCCGGATTCAAGCAGGCCATCGCGGAAGTGAAGTTCACGGGCTGACGACAGCAGGGGAGGGGCCCACCGTTGGACGAAGCCACACCCGACGGCCGCAGTGATCAGGAGCTCCTGTCGCTGCACGCCGCCGGAGACCCGGATGCCTTCGGTGAGCTCGTACGCAGGCACCGCGACCGGCTGTGGGCCGTGGCCCTGCGCACCCTCGGCGACCGCGAGGAAGCCGCCGACGCCGTGCAGGACGCCCTGGTATCCGCCTACCGCGCCGCGCACACCTTCCGCGGGGAATCCGCCGTCACGACCTGGCTGCACCGCATCACCGTGAACGCCTGCCTGGACCGGGCCCGCAAAGCCGCCTCCCGCAGGACGTCCCCGATGGACGACACGGAGCGTCTGGAGCGGCTCCTGGAGCCCCACGAATCCGCCGAGGCCCCCGCGGAACGCCAGGACCTCCACCGGCAGCTACTGGCCGCCCTGAGGACCCTCCCGGCCGATCAGCGGGCGGTTCTGGTCCTCGTCGACATGCAGGGCTACCCCGTCGCGGAGGCCGCCCGCATGCTCGACGTCCCCGTCGGCACCGTGAAGAGCCGCTGCGCCCGCGGCAGGGCGAAACTCGTCCCGCTCCTCACTCATCTGCGCACGCGGACCGGGGATAACACCGACACCGAGCGGGGAAGGAACCGGACACCGGGGACAACCGTCCCACCGACGGCAGACCCCGGGAACACGGTCCCGGATCCCAACGCAGTGAAGGGCGGAGGTGGACGAGCGTGAGCGCCACGACCGGCACGATCGGGCACCCCGACGTCTCGGAGATCTCCGAGCTGACGGAAGGCCTCCTCTCCCCGTCCCGTACGGCGGAGGTCCGCAGCCACCTCGGCGGCTGCCCCCTGTGCGCGGACGTCCGCGCCTCCCTGGAAGAGATCCGGTCCCTGCTCGGCACCCTTCCCGGCCCCGCCCGGATGCCCGCCGACATCGCCGGCCGGATCGACGCGGCCCTCGCCGCCGAAGCACTGCTCGACGCCTCCACCCCGCACGGGGCGCCCGGGCCCGGCCGCCCGGCCGAGGCGGCCGACGGGAGCCCCGGTCCCGACGTTTCACGTGAAACCTCCGCCGCCCCGCTCGGTGAGACCGGCGCCCTGCGCCCTTCCGGTCACCCGGCCGGCCCAACCGGCCCCGGACGGCGACGTGCACGCCGCCGGATCGCGATCGCGGGCGGTCTGCTCGCGGCCTGCGCCGCCGGCATCCTGGTGTCCGGACTCATCTCCGGCGACCACCCCACGCGGGACATGTCCGCGCGGAGCGACGCTGCCACCGCCCAGTCCAGGTCCGGTGCGAACGCGTACACCGCGCAGGGACTCCCCGGCACGGTGCGGGAGCTCCTCGCGTCCGCGGGCCCGGGAAACAAGGCCACGGGAAAGGAGAACAACACCTTCGGAGTGGAGAACAGCGCTCCGGCGGACCCGAGCCTCGCCCCCGCCGACGGCGGAGCGCCCCGGGCACCGGCCTGCGTACAGGAAGCCACCGGCCGCCCCGACAGCCCGCTGGGCTTCGAGCGCGGCACCTACGAGGGCAAGGACGTCTTCCTCATCGTCCTGCCCCACCCCGGCGACTCCTCCGTGGTGGATGCCTATCTCGTCGGCTCCGCCTGCGTCAACGACCCCTCGGCCCCTGCCGGGAAGCCCCTGCTGACCAGCACTTACCCCCGGAGCTGATCCAGTCCTCAGCTTGTTGGACGGCTCGGGAATGCAAGCGCCGTAGGATCCGTTGGGTGGGGTGAGAGTTCACACCGGCGCCCCGATAGGCAGCAGGCAGTCCGCAGAGACGAGGAAGTAACCCGTGAGCGACGTACGAAACGTGATCATCATCGGCTCCGGGCCGGCTGGGTACACGGCCGCCCTGTACACCGCACGTGCTTCGCTCAAGCCCCTGGTCTTCGAAGGCGCGGTCACCGCGGGTGGCGCGCTGATGAACACCACCGAGGTCGAGAACTTCCCCGGTTTCCAGGACGGCATCATGGGGCCTGACCTCATGGACAACATGCGCGGCCAGGCCGAGCGCTTCGGCGCCGAGCTGGTCCCGGACGATGTCGTGGCCGTGGACCTCACCGGTGAGATCAAGACCGTCACCGACACCGCCGGCAACGTGCACCGCGCCAAGGCCGTGATCGTGACCACCGGGTCCCAGCACCGCAAGCTCGGCCTGCCCAACGAGGACGCGCTCTCCGGCCGCGGTGTCTCCTGGTGCGCCACCTGCGACGGCTTCTTCTTCAAGGACCACGACATCGTCGTGGTCGGCGGCGGCGACACCGCGATCGAGGAAGCCACCTTCCTCTCCCGGTTCGCCAAGTCCGTCACGATCGTCCACCGTCGCGACTCCCTGCGTGCCTCCAAGGCCATGCAGGACCGTGCCTTCGCCGACCCGAAGGTCAAGTTCGCCTGGGACAGTGAGGTCGCCGAGATCCACGGCGAGCAGAAGCTCACGGGCCTCACCCTGCGCAACACCAAGACCGGTGAGACCTCCGAGCTGCCCGTGACCGGTCTCTTCATCGCCGTCGGCCACGACCCGCGCACCGAGCTGTTCAAGGACCAGCTGGACCTCGACGCGGAGGGCTACCTCACGGTCAACGCCCCGTCCACCCGCACCAGCCTCCCCGGTGTGTTCGGCGCGGGCGACGTCGTGGACCACACCTACCGTCAGGCCATCACCGCCGCGGGTACGGGCTGCTCCGCGGCCCTCGACGCCGAGCGCTTCCTCGCCGCCCTCGCGGACGCCGAGAAGGCGCACGCGACGGTCTGACACCCTGAAGCAGCACACACCCCAGTCCCCGCAGGAAAAGAAGGAGGCCGCTGTGGCCGGCACCCTCAAGACCGTCACCGACGCAAGCTTCGATGACGACGTCCTCAAGAGCGACAAGCCCGTCCTGGTGGACTTCTGGGCCGCCTGGTGCGGTCCGTGCCGCCAGATCGCTCCGTCGCTCGAGGCCATCGCCGCCGAGTACGGCGACCAGATCGAGATCGTCAAGCTCAACATCGACGAGAACCCGGAGACGGCCGCCAAGTACGGCGTCATGTCCATCCCGACGCTGAACGTCTACAAGGGCGGCGAGGTCGCCAAGACCATCGTCGGTGCCAAGCCCAAGGCCGCCATCCTGCGCGACCTCGCGGACTTCGTCGAGGTCAAGCCCGTCTGACGCAGCATCGCCCAGTGATATGGGACCGGGGCCGCCCCCTGCCGGGAGCGGCCCCGGTCCCATGTCCTGGAGCGGACGGCCTCCAGCGGGCCGGCCCCGAGCGGCCATCTCACAGCGGGCGCAGCGCCGGTTCCTTCCGGGCGGCGCCCAGCAGCCGGTCCAAGGCCAGTTCCACGTCTTCCTTCCAGGACAGCGTGGACCGCAGCTCCAGCCGCAGCCGGGGGCGCGTCGGATGGGGGCGTACCGTCTTGAAGCCCACGGACAGCAGATAGTCCGCCGGCAGCAGACAGGCCGGGCCTTCCCACCGGGTATCACCGAACGCCTCGATCGCCCGGAAACCCCTGGTCAGCAAGTCCTTCGCCACCGTCTGGACCAGCACCCGCCCCAGCCCCTGGCCCTGGTACCCGGGCATGATCCACGCGGTGATGAGCTGTACGGCGTCCGGGGAAACCGGGCTGGTCGGGAACGCGGTCGCACGCGGCACGTAGGCCGGCGGCGCGTACAGGACGAATCCCACGGGGACCTCGTCCACATAGACCACCCGGCCGCACGAGCCCCACTCCAGGAGGACGGCGGAGATCCACGCCTCTTTCTCCTGGGCAGAGTTGCCCGCCTTCACGGCGGCCCCGCCGCTGACGGGGTCCAACTCCCAGAAGACACAGGACCGGCAACGCCGCGGCAGCTCTTGAAGGTTGTCCAGCGTGAGCGGTACCAGCCGACGACCCATGACCGCATCGTATCCACAGCTCGAATCACCCGAAACCGCAGCAAGGCAAAGGGGCGGATCCCGCCGGCTCACACCGGCACGAACCGCCCCCAGGTTGTGCGTTACTCCCCGGCGGTGCCCTGGTCCAGCACGCGGCCCTCGCCCGGAGCCAGGGTCCCCAGAATCCGCTCCAGGTCCTCCATCGATGCGAACTCGACGGTGATCTTGCCCTTCTTCTGGCCCAGATCCACCTTCACCCGCGTCTCGAACCGGTCCGACAACCTCGTCGCCAGCTCGTTGAGCGCGGGGGAGACCCGGGCGCCCGCTCGCGGCCCCTTCGACTTCGCCGCGCTCGGCGAGTCCGCCGCCATCAGCGCCACGATCTCCTCGACCGCACGCACCGAGAGGCCCTCGGCCACGATCCGGTGGGCCAGCCGGTCCTGCTCCTCGGAGTTGTCCACCGAGAGCAGGGCCCGTGCGTGCCCGGCCGACAGCACACCCGCCGCCACCCGCCGCTGCACGGAAGGGGAGAGCTTCAGCAGGCGCAGCGTGTTCGAGACCTGCGGACGGGAACGCCCGATCCGGTCCGCCAGCTGGTCGTGCGTGCATTTGAAGTCCTGGAGCAGCTGGTCGTACGCGGCAGCCTCCTCCAAGGGGTTCAGCTGGGCCCGGTGCAGGTTCTCCAGCAGCGCGTCCAGCAGCAGCTTCTCGTCGTCCGTGGCCCGGATGATCGCCGGAATACGGTCCAGACCGGCCTCCCGGCACGCCCGCCAGCGCCGCTCGCCCATGATCAGCTCATAGCGGCCCGGGCCGGACTGGCGCACCACCACCGGCTGGAGCAGGCCCACCTCTTGAATGGAGGTCACCAGCTCGGCCAGCGCGTCCTCGTCGAAGACCTCGCGCGGCTGCCGCGGGTTCGGCGTGATGGAGTCCATCGGGAGCTCCGCGAACGTCGCCCCCGCCACCTCGCCGCTCTCCGGAGCGACGGTCGGCGCCGGCACGCTCACGGACTCGGCCACCGTCGATGTTTCACGTGAAACATCGGCCCGCGGAAGCGCCGCCAGCTTCGCGGCCGCGACACCCCGCTCCGACGGCAGGACCGGCATCGCCGACGGAGACGTCGACCCGGCACCGATCACCGGCGGCATCTTCTCCTGGGGAGCCGCGGGAATCAGCGCGCCGAGCCCCCGCCCCAGACCCCTACGTCGCTCACTCACTGGATACCCTCCGCCATGCTCTGCGTGTTGTTCGTGCCCGCACCCTGGTGGGGGTGCTGGGGGTCGTACTGGAATCCGGCCCCGCGCAGCGCGATCTCCCGCGCCGCCTCCAGATAGGAGAGGGAGCCGCTGGAACCCGGGTCATAGGTCAGCACCGTCTGCCCGTAGCTCGGAGCCTCGGAGATGCGGACCGACCGCGGGATGCTCGTGCGCAGCACCTCCTTGCCGAAGTGGGTGCGCACCTCCTCCGCCACCTGCGAAGCCAGCCGGGTCCTGCCGTCGTACATCGTCAGCAGGATGGTGGAGACGTGAAGCGTGGGGTTCAGGTGGGCCCGCACCAGGTCGACGTTGCGCAGCAGCTGGCCCAGTCCCTCCAGCGCGTAGTACTCGCACTGGATCGGGATCAGCACCTCCGCGCCCGCGACCAGGGCGTTCACCGTCAGCAGGCCCAGCGAGGGCGGGCAGTCGATCAGGATGTAATCGAGCGGCTGCTCGTACGCCTGGATGGCCCGCTGGAGACGGCTCTCGCGTGCCACCAGGGACACCAGCTCGATCTCGGCGCCCGCCAGGTCGATCGTGGCAGGTGCGCAGAAGAGCCCCTCCACGTCGGCCACCGGCTGGACGACCTCCATCAGCGGGCGGCTGTCGACGAGTACGTCGTAGATGGACGGCACGTCCGCGTGGTGGTCGATGCCCAGGGCCGTCGAGGCGTTGCCCTGCGGGTCGAGGTCGACCACCAGGACCCGCGCACCGTGCAGGGCCAGGGATGCGGCCAGGTTCACGGTCGACGTGGTCTTGCCCACGCCGCCCTTCTGGTTGGCCACCACCATGATCCGGGTCTGCGGGGGCCTGGGCAGGCCCTCACCCGCACGGCCCAGTGCCTCGACCGCGATCTGGGCGGCCCGGCCAATGGGGGTGTCCTCGTTGTCGACTAGCGGCGGGGCCGATGTTTCACGTGAAACATCGTCGCCCGGTGATTCAGATCGGGGACCGGGGACCGGATCGGCCATCGGCCCCGCAAGGTTGGCGTCTGACCGCACGGTGTCACTCTCCTCGGCATCAGGCTCGCGATGAACAGAGCCTGCCATGCCGCCGGGGTCACGAACCAGCGGGGCCCGTACTCCTGTGGATGAATCCACCGATGTGGACAACTCCGTCCCCCCTTCGTCCTTGCGGAGACGGGGGGACGTGGCCGCACGACTGCGGCTGATGATTCCGTGCAGCAGAGAGGGACGTTTCACGTGAAACACGATGCCCGGACGGAGCCATCCGGCCGCTACGACACTCCGAAATCCATACCTATAGGGCTCAACACCCCTGCGATATGCCTGCGAGCAAGGCCGGACAAGGGCTCAGCGCCGCCGGCGCGTACGGCTCACCCGGGCGGCCTTGGCCCGCTTCGCCGCGAAGCGCACCCCACCGGGGCTTTCCCCCACCTCGACCCGCACCACGGTGGAGAGCGGGTCCACGACCCCCTCGCCGACGTGCAGCACCGAGGTCTTCACCACACCGAGCTTGGTCAGTGCGGCCTTCGCGGCCACCAGTTCCTCCTCGGCGGTATCGCCCTTCAGCGCCAGCATCTCGCCGTACGGACGCAGGAGGGGCACACCCCAGCCGGCGAGCCGGTCCAGCGGGGCCACCGCGCGCGCGGTCACCACGTGCACCGGCTGGAGCTTGCCGAGAACCTCCTCGGCCCTCCCGCGGACCACGGTCACATGGTCGAGCCCCAGCAGCTCCACGACCTCCTGGAGGAAGTTCGTGCGGCGCAGCAGCGGCTCCAGCAGGGTGATCTTCAGGTCCCTGCGCACCAGGGCCAGCGGAATGCCGGGCAGGCCGGCACCCGAACCCACGTCGCACACGGTGACGCCTTCGGGCACCACTTCCGAGAGCACGGCACAGTTCAGCAGATGCCTCTCCCACAGCCGCGGCACCTCGCGCGGCCCGATCAGGCCCCGCTTGACACCCGCGTCCGCCAGCAGCTCCGCGTACCGCACAGCTTCCGGGAGATGCTCACCGAACACCGCAAGCGCCTCTTCAGGTGCCTGGGGCGCGTCTTCGGGCATCGGGGGAAGCTCAGCTGCCTCCGTCACGGGGACCGTCCTTCCGTACCGCATGGTTGTGGCGTGCCGTACCGCGGGCCACGTCATCACTGCCAGGCTGACAAAGATCGGCCCCGCCTGCGAGACAGACGGGGCCGGACACTCAGACTTCCGGTCAGACCGGAAGCACGACGACGAAGCGCTGCGGCTCCTCGCCCTCGGACTCGCTGCGCAGACCGGCGGCCGCCACGGCGTCGTGGACGACCTTCCGCTCGAAGGGGGTCATCGGAGCCAGCTTCAGGGGCTCGCCGGACGTCTTCACGTCCTCGGAGGCCTTGGCACCGAGCGCCGTCAGTTCCTCGCGCTTCTTCGCCCGGAAGCCGCCGATGTCCAGCATCAGCCGGCTGCGGTCCCCGGTCTCCCGGTGCACGGCGAGACGGGTCAGCTCCTGCAGAGCTTCCAGCACTTCGCCGTCACGGCCCACGAGCTTCTGCAGGTCACGCGCGGATTCGCTGACGATGGAGACAGAGGCGCGGTCCGCCTCGACGTCCATGTCGATGTCGCCGTCCAGGTCGGCGATGTCCAGCAGACCCTCAAGGTAGTCGGCCGCGATCTCACCCTCCTGCTCGAGGCGGGTCAGGGTGTCGCCACTCTCAGCGGCGGCGGTGGTGGTGCCTTCCGTCACGGGAGGGACTCCTTCTTACTTCTTGGGAGAGGGCTTGCTGGGGGGCGTCTGACGCTGCGACTTCGACTGCCGCTTGGGCTGCTGCCGCTTCTGGGCACCGCCACCGGAAGCATCGGCGTCGACGGTCGCCTCGACGCTCTTCACCACGGAGCCGTCCGCCTGCGCGGCCATGCCCTGCTTGCTCAGAGCGGTGATGAACTTGCGCTCGTTGTCGTTGCGGTCCGGGCCCTTGGCCACGATGGCCGCGACGATCTTCTTCTTGCCCCGGCCCCTGAGCGCACCGTGCGCACCGACCTGCTTCAGCAGACGTGTCAGGTACTGGTCCTGGGCCAGGCTGCCCGGGGTGGGGTTCCGGCTGATGACGAACATCTGCTGGCCCATGGTCCACAGGTTCGTGGTCAGCCAGTAGACGAGGACACCGACGGGGAAGTTGATGCCCATGACCGCGAAGATCAGGGGGAAGACGTACATCAGCATCTTCTGCTGCTGCATGAACGGCGTCTTGACCGAAAGGTCGACGTTCTTCTGCATCAGCTGGCGCTGCGTGTAGAACTGCGACAGCGACATCATCACGATCATGATCGCGGTGACGATCCGCACGTCGGTGATCGTGGCGCCCAGGGCCGCGACCTTGTCGGCGCTGTCCGTGAACTTGGAAGCCAGCGGAGCGCCGAAGATGTGCGCGTTACGCGCGCTCTCCAGCAGCGGGCCGTCGATCTCGCCGATCGGCTTGCCGTTGGCGATGCCGGCGAGCACGTGGTAGAGCGCGAAGAAGAACGGAGACTGCGCCAGGATGGGAAGGCACGAGGAGAGCGGGTTGGTACCCGTCTCCTTGTACAGCTTCATCATCTCTTCGGACTGGCGCTGCTTGTCGTTCTTGTAGCGCTCCTGGATCGCCTTCATCTTCGGCTGGATCGCCTGCATGCCGCGCGTTGCCTTGATCTGCTTCACGAAGAGCGGAATCAGGCAGATGCGGATCAAGATCACCAAGGAGACGATGGACAGGCCCCAGGCCCAGCCACTGTCCGCGCCGAACATGGCGCCGTACACCTTGTGGAACTGAACGATGATCCACGAGACAGGTGTGGTAATAAAACTGAACAAACCGGCAAGCGTGTCCACTAATCAGGCTCCTTGAGCATTGCGAGATCGACGCAACGCACTGCGCAGCTGCTCGTGCCAACGCGGGCGTTTACGGGGTGGGACATGATCCACACCGCCGGGGGACCACGGATTGCACCGCAGGATCCGCCAGGCGGTCAGAGCCGTCCCCTTCACCGCACCATGCCGGTCGATGGCCGTGTACCCGTAGTGCGAACACGAGGGGTAGTAGCGGCACACCGGCCCGAGCAGCGGACTGATGGTCCACTGGTACAGCTTGATCAATGCGAGCAGCGGGTACTTCATCGAGCGACGCCTCCCATGAGCCGCAGCAATGCGGCGTCAAGGTCCCGGGCCAGCTCGTCGAGACCGGCATCACCCGCTCCGGGCAGAGCCCGTACCACCATCAGGCTACCTTCGGGCAGCTGAGACAGCCGCTCGCGGACGAGATGGCGCAAACGGCGCTTGACCCGGTTGCGTACGACAGCGATGCCGACAGCCTTGCTGACGACGAAACCCGCACGCGTCGAGGGATCGATCTCCCCCGGCGCGTGCGGGTCCGTTGCACCGCTTGTACGTAGGTGGACGACGAGGAGCGGGCGACCAGCCCGACGACCTCGACGTACCGCGCTCGCGAAGTCCTCGCGCCGCCTCAGCCGATTTTCGGGAGACAGCACGACGTCACGATCCGCCTGTCAGTTACGCGGAAAGGGCGCTGCGGCCCTTGCCACGGCGGTTCGCGAGGATCGCGCGACCGGCACGGGTACGCATCCGCAGGCGGAAGCCGTGGGTCTTGGCACGACGGCGGTTGTTCGGCTGGAAGGTGCGCTTGCTCACTCGGGGGCTCCAGAGAATAAATCGTTGTGGCGGGACATCGCCTGGCTGTCACCGTGCGCCCACGAGGAGAAATAAATACTCGCGTGTTCGCCCGTGCGGCACCGCTAAACGATCACATCAGTGATCTCGCCCATCGGTAGGCAGGCGGCAGCAGCCATCGACAACTCGACCTCGTTACGGTACGCGCGGCTACGCCATCCGGTCAAACCGAGGCGGCGGTGCCCCACACTGTGCACAGGCTGTGGACAACGACTTGAACCGTACCCGTCGGCCTGACTACCGTTGACTGACCCCGGATCTTTTGTCCCGCCCGTCCCAAAGAACCACACATTCGTGGGACCCCCTCTGAGAGAGCGTGCCCTGTGGCTGACGTACCTGCCGATCTTGCCGCAGTGTGGCCAAGGGTGCTCGAAAAGCTCCTCGGGGAGGGACAGAACAGCATCGAGCCCAAGGACAAGCAGTGGGTCGAGCGTTGTCAGCCCTTGGCCCTGGTGGCCGACACCGCGCTGCTTGCCGTCCCCAACGAGTACGGCAAGCGCGTCCTCGAAGGCCGGCTGGCCCCGCTCATCAGCGATGCCCTCAGCCGTGAGTGCGGACGCCCGATCCGGATCGCCATCACCGTCGACGACTCCGCCGGCGAGCCCTCGCCCCCGGCCCCGTCCTCTTCTCGCGACGGCTACGAGCCGTACGGCGGCCAGCGCACCGGCGGTCACACCGGACCCGGCGGCCAGACCGGTCCCGGCGGTCATACCGGCCACGGCGGCCACTCCGGCCCCGCGGACGACCAGCTCCCCACCGCCCGCCCCGCCTATCCGGACTACCAGCAGCCGCGCTCCGAGCCCGGCGCCTGGCCCCGCGGCGGCCAGCAGGACGACTACGGCTGGCAGCAGCCCCGCCTCGGCGGCTTCCCCGACCGCGACCCGTACGCCTCCCCGCAGCCGGGCTACATGCAGCAGTCCGAGCCCTCCTCCTACGACCAGGGCTCCTACGAACAGCAGAAGTACGAGCAGCAGCAGTACGAGGGCCAGCAGCAGCGCTCCTCGCGCCCCTACGAGCAGCAGCAGTACGAGCAGCAGTCCGCCCCGCGGCCGGTGCCCAGCCGGCCCGCACCCTCGGCCCCGTCCGGCGGTTCCACCTCGGGCCCGCTCGAGCCGACCGCCCGGCTGAACCCGAAGTACCTCTTCGACACCTTCGTCATCGGCGCCTCCAACCGCTTCGCGCACGCCGCCGCGGTGGCCGTAGCCGAGGCGCCGGCCAAGGCGTACAACCCCCTCTTCATCTACGGGGAGTCGGGCCTCGGCAAGACGCACCTGCTGCACGCCATCGGGCACTACGCGCGGAGCCTCTACCCCGGCACCCGGGTGCGGTACGTGAGCTCCGAGGAGTTCACCAACGAGTTCATCAACTCGATCCGCGACGGCAAGGGCGACGCGTTCCGCAAGCGCTACCGCGAGATGGACATCCTGCTCGTCGACGACATCCAGTTCCTCGCGAGCAAGGAGTCGACGCAGGAGGAGTTCTTCCACACCTTCAACACGCTGCACAACGCCAACAAGCAGATCGTGCTCTCCTCCGACCGGCCGCCCAAGCAGCTCGTCACCCTGGAGGACCGGCTCCGCAACCGCTTCGAGTGGGGCCTGATCACCGACGTCCAGCCGCCCGAGCTGGAGACCCGGATCGCGATCCTGCGCAAGAAGGCCGTCCAGGAGCAGCTCAACGCCCCGCCGGAGGTGCTGGAGTTCATCGCCTCCCGCATCTCGCGCAACATCCGCGAGCTCGAGGGGGCGCTGATCCGGGTCACGGCCTTCGCGAGCCTGAACCGGCAGCCGGTGGACCTGGGCCTGGCCGAGGACGTACTGAAGAACCTGATCCCCGGCGGCGAGGACAGCGCGCCCGAGATCACGGCGACGGACATCATGGCCGCCACCGCCGACTACTTCGGGCTCACCGTGGACGACCTGTGCGGCTCCTCGCGCAGCCGCGTGCTGGTCACCGCCCGTCAGATCGCCATGTACCTGTGCCGGGAGCTCACGGACCTCTCGCTGCCCAAGATCGGGGCACAGTTCGGCGGCCGCGACCACACCACCGTCATGCATGCGGACCGCAAGATCCGCGCTCTGATGGCGGAACGCCGCTCCATCTACAACCAGGTCACGGAGCTCACCAACCGCATCAAGAACGGCTGACACGGGCACTGTGCGCGGGCCGTACGGGCGTCGTCGAAGCCCCCATAAACGCTCTCAGAGGGCGCTCCCGGGTCACTTAGGGGGCGCCCTTCTTCATGCGTGCGCTCCCAACTTGTTCGAATACGCCCCCTGGAGGGCAACTCATCCACAGATTTGGCGACTTTCTTCCGTCCACAACCTGGGGACAGCCCGCGGCGCCCACAAAACTGTCTACAGGGCCCAGGCGTGAGACATCATCAGGGCTGGTCAGACCCCTGTGGAATTGTGCGCAACCGCTATCCACAGGCTGTGGACGAATTTTTCGTCCACAGGTGCGTCCACCGCGTTGTCCACCGGCCGTCCACAGCTTCCCGCGTCCTGTGCACAGGATCAGATGGCTTCCCCACACCGTTGTCCACTGTTCGGCAACGCGGAGCCCTCAATCACCGCCCCGAGTGAAAGCGGTCACACCGAAGTCGACGTTTGGGCTGTGGAGTACTCGGGGAAACCTGGGGACGCACCTGTGGAGTACTCGGGGTCATCTGGGGACGGCCTGTGCAGAACTTTTCGTTCTCCACAGAGACACCCGGTTGTCCACCGGTGTCACCCACAGGGTGTGGGGATAAAAAACGCGGGCTGACCTGCGAAAACGGGCTTATCCACCGTTTCCACAGGCCCTACTACTACTCCCATAGAGAGATAGCCCGGTTTCGGTTTTCAAGCAGGACCTGTGCACAACTCGGTGGATCGCCTCCCCGACACCTCGCTCCCGACTTGACCGCCAGCAGCCACGACTGTCGGCGCCGTACGTCAGACTGGTCCCCGGCATCGGTTGAGGCATCGACCAGCCGACGACGAAGGCCGGCAGACGAGCGATCAACAGCAGGAGGCGGTTTCCGGTGAAGATCCGGGTGGAGCGCGACGTACTCGCGGAGGCGGTGGCCTGGGCTGCTCGTAGCCTCCCGGCCCGGCCGCCGGTGCCCGTTCTCGCGGGCCTGCTGCTGAAGGCCGAGGAGGGCAAGCTGTCCCTCTCCGGCTTCGACTACGAGGTCTCGGCGCGGGTCTCCGTCGAGGCGGACGTCGAGGAGGACGGCACCGTCCTGGTCTCCGGCCGGCTGCTCGCCGACATCTGCCGCGCCCTGCCCAACCGCCCGGTGGAGATTTCCACAGACGGTGTACGGGCGACCGTGGTCTGCGGCTCCTCGCGGTTCACACTCCACACCCTGCCTGTGGAGGAATACCCGGCTCTGCCGACGATGCCCACCGCGACCGGCACCGTGCCCGGCGAGGTCTTCGCCTCGGCCGCCGCCCAGGTCGCCATCGCCGCCGGCCGTGACGACACGCTGCCCGTGCTGACCGGTGTCCGCATCGAGATCGAGGGCGACAAGGTCACCCTGGCCTCCACCGACCGCTACCGCTTCGCGGTCCGCGAGTTCCTGTGGAAGCCTGAGGACCCGGAGGCCTCGGCCGTGGCCCTGGTGCCCGCCAAGACCCTCCTGGACACCGCCAAGTCGCTCACCAGCGGCGACACGGTCACCATCGCGCTGTCGGGCTCCGGTCATGGCGAGGGCCTCATCGGCTTCGAGGGCGCCGGCCGGCGGACCACCACCCGCCTCCTCGAAGGCGACCTGCCGAAGTACCGCACGCTCTTCCCGACGGAGTTCAACTCCATCGCGGTGATCGAGACCGCCCCGTTCGTCGAGGCCGTCAAGCGCGTGGCCCTGGTCGCCGAGCGCAACACCCCGGTGCGCCTCAGCTTCGAGCAGGGCGTGCTGATCCTGGAGGCCGGTTCCTCCGACGACGCACAGGCTGTGGAGCGCGTCGACGCGAAGCTGGAGGGCGACGACATCTCGATCGCCTTCAACCCGACCTTCCTGCTGGACGGCCTGAGCGCGATCGACTCGCCGGCCGCGCAGCTGAGCTTCACCACGTCCACCAAGCCGGCGCTGCTCAGCGGCCGCCCGGCGGTCGACGCCGAGGCCGACGAGGCGTACAAGTACCTGATCATGCCGGTCCGCCTCTCCGGCTGAGCTCCGGAAACGATGCGGCAGCCCGTCGGGCCCGGTTCCGCTTCCCGCGGGACCGGCCCCGACGGCGTTGCGCACCAGGCCCGCGAAGCCCCGCAGAAGCCCTACGGAGCCTCGTACGGGCCTCCCGCGCCCCTCGGCGCCGACACCCGGAGTGCCCGTGGCGCCGGGTGGCACGGCCCGGCGTAGGCTCGGCACGGGGGGATGTCCCCGGGCAGGGGGGAACCCCGGCACAGACGGCCACAACGCTTAAGGAACCACCTGATGGAGCTTGGTCTCGTCGGTCTCGGCAAGATGGGCGGCAACATGCGCGAGCGCATCCGCCGCGCCGGCCACACCGTCATCGGATACGACCGCAACCCGGACCTCGCCGATGTCCACAGCCTGTCGGAACTTGTGGACAGCCTGCAGGCCCCCCGCGTGGTGTGGGTCATGGTCCCGGCGGGCGCGGCGACCCAGTCCACCGTGGACGAGCTCGCCGGCCTGCTCTCGCCCGGCGACATCGTCGTCGACGGCGGCAACTCGCGCTGGACCGACGACGAGAAGCACGGCGCCGAGCTGGCGGCCAAGGGCATCGGCTTCGTCGACTGCGGAGTCTCGGGCGGCGTCTGGGGCCTGGAGAACGGCTACGCGCTGATGTACGGCGGCGCCAAGGAGCACGTCGCGGCCGTCCAGCCCGTCTTCGACGCACTCAAGCCCGAGGGCGAGTTCGGCGCCGTGCACGCCGGCAAGATCGGCGCCGGCCACTTCGCGAAGATGGTCCACAACGGCATCGAGTACGCCATGATGCAGGCCTACGCCGAGGGCTGGGAACTGCTGGAGAAGGTCGACTCGGTCACCGACGTCCGCGAGGTCTTCCGGTCCTGGCAGGAGGGAACGGTCATCCGTTCCTGGCTGCTGGACCTGGCCGTGAACGCGCTGGACGAGGACGAGCACCTGCAGCAACTGCGCGGGTTCGCGCAGGACTCCGGCGAGGGCCGCTGGACCGTCGAGGCCGCGATCGACAACGCCGTGCCGCTGCCCGCGATCACGGCCTCGCTCTTCGCGCGCTTCGCGTCCCGCCAGGAGGACTCGCCGCAGATGAAGATGATCGCCGCGCTGCGCAACCAGTTCGGCGGCCACGCGGTCGAGAAGAAGTAATCCACAACCGCTCCACAGGCCGTCGGCCCGTGGAGCGGGAGCACAGCAGAGCAGCAGGAAGCCGGGGGAGGTCGGCGCCGTATGCACGTTTCGCATCTCTCGTTGGCCGACTTCCGCTCGTACGCCCGGGCCGAGGTTCCCCTCGACCCGGGCGTCACCGCTTTCGTGGGCCCCAACGGTCAGGGCAAGACCAACCTCGTCGAGGCGATCGGCTATCTCGCGACCCTCGGAAGCCACCGCGTCTCGGCGGACGCCCCGCTCGTGCGGATGGGCGCCGAGCGCGCCGTCATCCGAGCCGCCGTCACCCAGGGCGAGCGGCAGCAGCTGGTGGAGCTGGAGCTGAACCCGGGCCGCGCCAACCGGGCCCGGATCAACAGGTCCTCGCAGGTCAGGCCGAGGGACGTCCTGGGCATCGTGCGTACGGTGCTCTTCGCCCCCGAGGACCTCGCCCTGGTCAAGGGCGACCCCGGTGAGCGGCGCCGCTTCCTCGACGAGCTCGTCACGGCCCGCTCGCCACGCATGGCGGCCGTGCGCTCGGACTACGAGCGGGTGCTCAAGCAGCGCAACACCCTGCTGAAGTCGGCGGCGATGGCCCGCCGCCACGGCGGCCGCTCCATGGACCTGTCCACCCTCGACGTGTGGGACCAGCACCTCGCGCGCGTGGGCGCGGAAATGCTGTCCCAGCGGCTCGACCTGATCGCGACGCTGCTGCCGCTCGCGGACAAGGCGTACGAGCAGCTCGCGCCCGGCGGAGGCCCGCTCGGCGTGGCGTACAAGTCCTCCGCGGGCGAGCCCGTGGACAGCGGCGCGGCCCGCACCCGCGAGGCGCTGTACGAGGTCCTCCTCGGCTCGCTGGCCGAGGTGCGCAAGCAGGAGATCGAGCGCGGCGTGACCCTCGTCGGCCCGCACCGCGACGACATGGTGCTGCGCCTGGGCGAGCTGCCTGCCAAGGGGTACGCGAGCCACGGCGAGTCCTGGTCGTACGCGCTGGCCCTGCGGCTGGCCTCCTACGATCTGCTCCGCTCGGAGGGCAGCGAGCCGGTGCTGATCCTCGACGACGTGTTCGCGGAGCTGGACGCACGGCGCCGGGAACGGCTGGCGGAGCTGGTGGCTCCGGGCGAGCAGGTACTGGTGACGGCGGCGGTCGACGACGACGTGCCCGGGGTGCTGGTCGGGACCCGTTTCGCGGTGTCAGGCGGAGAGGTGACCCGGCTGTGAGCGGTGACCAGCAGGATCCGGCGCGGGAGGAACCGCCGCGCAAGAAGGCCGAACCCTCCGGCGTGGACCTGGCACGCCAGGCGCTGGCGGCCGCCCGCGAGCAGGCACGGGCCCGGGGCAACGCGGCGCAGAACAAGAAAGGCCGCTACCAGCCGGGCCTGCGCTCGGGCGCCCGCGCGGACGGCCGGGACCCGATGCCGCTGATGGCGGCGCTGGACCGGCTGCGGACGGAGCGCGGCTGGGAGATGCCGATGGCGGTGGCGGGCGTGATGGAGCGGTGGCCGGAGATCGTCGGCCACGACATCGCGACGCACTGCGTGCCGGACCGGTACGAGGACCGCGAGCTGGTGGTGCGCTGCGATTCCTCGGCGTGGGCGGCGCAGCTGAAGCTGCTGGCCCCGCAGCTGGTGGCCCGGCTCAACGCGGACCTGGGGCAGGGCACGGTCCGGCTGATCAAGGTGCACGGTCCGGGCGGCGGGCCGAAGCGGTACGGGCCCTTGCGGGCACCGGGGAGCACCGGCCCGGGGGACACCTACGGGTGAGCCGGTGAGCCCGCGCGCCTGCCGGCGCGTGCCTGACACCGCGTGCTCGACGACGTACTCCGTTCCCGTATGCCCGACCCGGGCCCGGGTTCGCCCTTCCGCCTCTCCCCGGACTCCCCGGACTCCCCGGACTCCCCGGACGTGAGCGCCGGTGCCCGTACGGCTGCCCGTGCGGGCGGCTTCGTACGCCTGCCTGCACGTCCGCCCGCACGCACACCCGTACGGGTGAGGCGGGAGCCGGTGGACGCCCCGTACGGACAGCTGTGCGGGTGGTGTCCCTCACGGTAGTGGGAGGTTGACAGGCCGAAGCGCTCAATGCCCGTGTGAGCCTCTTTGAGCCCCTCCCTGGATATGGGGAGTCGGAGAGAGGAGTTTCCGGGCGGCACATGCGGACTCAGGTACCGGCAAACGCCCATTCATGGGGGTGATACCGGTAGACTGAACGAGAATCCCGCGCACGCGCGGGATTCAGTCGAGTAAAGCTGACCACCGCTGACAACGCAGATCGACGCAGCCGCTCCCGCTTGCATGCATGCCGGCCCGGAGTACGGCCTGTGCTGTGCCAGAAAGGGCGCTTCGTGGCCGATTCCGGCAACCCCAACGACAACCAGTCCACAGTCGGCCAGAACGGCGAGGTCACCTCCTCGTACGACGCCAGTGCCATCCAGGTCCTCGAGGGCCTGGACGCGGTCCGCAAGCGGCCCGGCATGTACATCGGCTCGACCGGTGAGCGCGGGCTCCACCACCTCGTCCAGGAGGTCGTCGACAACTCGGTCGACGAGGCCATGGCCGGGCACGCGGACACCATCGACGTGACGATCCTCGCCGACGGCGGCGTGCGCGTGGTCGACAACGGCCGCGGTATCCCGGTCGGCATCGTGCCGTCCGAGGGGAAGCCGGCCGTCGAGGTCGTGCTGACGGTCCTGCACGCGGGCGGCAAGTTCGGCGGCGGCGGCTACGCCGTCTCCGGCGGTCTGCACGGCGTCGGCGTCTCCGTCGTGAACGCCCTGTCGACCAAGGTCGCGGTCGAGGTCAAGACCGACGGTTACCGCTGGACCCAGGACTACAAGCTCGGCGTCCCGACGGCCGAGCTCGCCAAGAACGAGGAGACGCCCGATACGGGCACCTCGGTCACCTTCTGGGCCGACGGCGACATCTTCGAGACCACCGAGTACTCCTTCGAGACGCTCGCGCGCCGCTTCCAGGAGATGGCCTTCCTCAACAAGGGCCTGACCCTCTCCCTGACGGACGAGCGCGAGTCGGCCAAGGCCACGGTGGGCTCGGACACGGCCGAGGTGACCGACGACGACCTGGCGCGCACGGTCAAGTACTACTACGAAGGCGGCATCGTCGACTTCGTGAAGCACCTGAACGCGCGCAAGGGCGAGCCGATCCACCCGACCGTCATCGACGTCGAGGCCGAGGACAAGGAGCGCATGCTCTCGGTCGAGATCGCGATGCAGTGGAACTCGCAGTACACCGAGGGCGTCTACTCCTTCGCGAACACGATCCACACGCACGAGGGCGGCACCCACGAAGAGGGCTTCCGCGCGGCGATGACGGGTCTGGTCAACCGCTACGCCCGCGAGAAGAAGTTCCTGCGCGAGAAGGACGACAACCTCGCCGGCGAGGACATCCGCGAGGGTCTGACCGCGATCATCTCGATCAAGCTGGGCGAGCCGCAGTTCGAGGGCCAGACCAAGACCAAGCTGGGCAACACGGAGGCCAAGACCTTCGTGCAGAAGGTCGTGCACGAGCACCTCAACGACTGGTTCGACCGGAACCCGAACGAGGCCGCGGACATCATCCGCAAGTCGATCCAGGCGGCCACGGCGCGCGTCGCGGCCCGCAAGGCCCGCGACCTGACGCGCCGCAAGGGTCTGCTGGAGAGCGCCTCGCTGCCGGGCAAGCTGTCGGACTGCCAGTCGAACGACCCGACCAAGTGCGAGATCTTCATCGTCGAGGGCGACTCGGCCGGCGGCTCCGCGAAGTCCGGCCGAAACCCGATGTACCAGGCCATCCTGCCGATCCGCGGCAAGATCCTGAACGTCGAGAAGGCCCGTATCGACAAGATCCTCCAGAACACCGAGGTCCAGGCGCTGATCAGCGCCTTCGGCACCGGTGTGCACGAGGACTTCGACATCGAGAAGCTCCGCTATCACAAGATCATCCTGATGGCGGACGCCGACGTCGACGGCCAGCACATCAACACCCTGCTGCTGACCTTCCTGTTCCGCTTCATGCGGCCGCTGGTCGAGGCGGGTCACGTGTACCTGTCGCGCCCGCCGCTGTACAAGATCAAGTGGGGCCGGGACGACTTCGAGTACGCGTACTCGGACCGCGAGCGCGACGCGCTCGTGACGCTCGGCAAGCAGAACGGCAAGCGCATCAAGGAAGACTCCATCCAGCGCTTCAAGGGTCTGGGCGAGATGAACGCCGAGGAACTGCGCATCACCACCATGGACGTCGACCACCGCGTGCTCGGCCAGGTCACCCTGGACGACGCCGCGCAGGCCGACGACCTGTTCTCGGTGCTGATGGGCGAGGACGTCGAAGCCCGGCGCTCCTTCATCCAGCGCAACGCCAAGGACGTTCGGTTCCTCGACATCTGAGTCGGCTCAGCTGACTGCCTGAAAGGACTTCTGACCAGCAATGGCCGACGAAACCACCCCCACCGCCGAGGAATCCGCCGCGGAGCCCGTCCAGCGCATCGAGCCCGTCGGGCTCGAGACCGAGATGCAGCGCTCCTACCTCGACTACGCGATGTCCGTCATCGTCTCCCGCGCGCTGCCCGACGTACGGGACGGCCTCAAGCCCGTCCACCGTCGTGTGCTGTACGCGATGTACGACGGCGGCTACCGGCCCGAGAAGGGCTTCTACAAGTGCGCCCGCGTCGTCGGTGACGTCATGGGTACCTACCACCCGCACGGCGACTCCTCGATCTACGACGCCCTGGTCCGCCTGGCCCAGCCGTGGTCGCTGCGCATGCCGCTCGTGGACTCCAACGGCAACTTCGGCTCCCCGGGCAACGACCCGGCGGCCGCGATGCGCTACACCGAGTGCAAGCTGATGCCGCTGGCCATGGAGATGCTCCGGGACATCGACGAGGAGACCGTCGACTTCACGGACAACTACGACGGCCGGAACCAGGAGCCGACCGTCCTGCCGGCCCGGTTCCCGAACCTGCTGATCAACGGCTCCGCGGGCATCGCCGTCGGTATGGCCACCAACATCCCGCCGCACAACCTGCGCGAGGTCGCGGCCGGCGCCCAGTGGGCGCTGGAACACCCGGAGGCCTCGCACGAGGAGCTCCAGGACGCGCTCATTGAGCGGATCAAGGGCCCGGACTTCCCGTCGGGCGCCCTGGTCGTGGGCCGCAAGGGCATCGAGGAGGCGTACCGGACCGGGCGCGGCTCCATCACGATGCGCGCGGTGGTCGAGGTCGAGGAGATCCAGAACCGCCAGTGCCTGGTGGTCACGGAGCTCCCGTACCAGACCAACCCCGACAACCTGGCGCAAAAGATCGCCGACCTGGTGAAGGACAGCAAGGTCGGCGGGATCGCCGACGTCCGCGACGAGACCTCGTCCCGGACCGGCCAGCGCCTGGTGATCGTCCTCAAGCGCGACGCCGTCGCCAAGGTCGTGCTGAACAACCTGTACAAGCACACCGACCTGCAGACGAACTTCGGCGCGAACATGCTGGCGCTGGTGGACGGCGTGCCGCGCACGCTGTCGATCGACGCGTTCATCCGCCACTGGGTGACGCACCAGATCGAGGTCATCGTCCGGCGCACGAAGTTCCGCCTGCGCAAGGCCGAGGAGCGCGCCCACATCCTGCGCGGTCTGCTCAAGGCGCTGGACGCGATCGACGAGGTCATCGCGCTGATCCGGCGCAGCAACACGGTCGAGATCGCCCGCGAGGGCCTGATGGGCCTGCTGTCGATCGACGAGATCCAGGCGAACGCGATCCTGGAGATGCAGCTCCGCCGCCTGGCGGCCCTGGAGCGGCAGAAGATCGTCGCCGAGCACGACGAGCTCCAGGCCAAGATCAACGAGTACAACGCGATCCTGGCCTCGGAGGAGCGTCAGCGCCAGATCGTCAGCGAGGAACTGGCGGCCATCGTCGAGAAGTTCGGCGACGACCGGCGTTCCAAGCTGGTGCCCTTCGACGGCGACATGTCCATGGAGGACCTGATCGCCGAAGAGGACATCGTCGTCACGATCACGCACGGCGGCTACGTCAAGCGCACCAAGACCGAGGACTACCGCTCGCAGAAGCGCGGCGGCAAGGGTGTGCGCGGCGCGAAGCTGAAGCAGGACGACCTCGTCGACCACTTCTTCGTGTCCACCACGCACCACTGGCTGCTGTTCTTCACGAACAAGGGCCGGGTCTACCGCTCCAAGGCGTACGAGCTCCCGGACGCCGGCCGCGACGCCCGCGGTCAGCACGTGGCGAACCTGCTGGCCTTCCAGCCGGACGAGAAGATCGCCCAGATCCTCGCGATCCGCGACTACGAGGCCACCCCGTACCTGATCCTGGCCACCAAGGGCGGCCTGGTGAAGAAGACGGCGCTCAAGGACTACGACTCTCCCCGTTCGGGTGGCGTCATCGCCATCAACCTGCGGGAGACCGAGGACGGCAGCGACGACGAGCTGATCGGCGCCGAGCTGGTGTCCGCCGAGGACGACCTGCTGCTCATCAGCAAGAAGGCGCAGTCGATCCGTTTCACGGCGACCGACGACGCGCTGCGTCCGATGGGCCGCGCGACCTCGGGCGTGAAGGGCATGAGTTTCCGCGGAGAGGACGAACTCCTTTCCATGAGCGTCGTCCGGCCCGGTACGTTCGTCTTCACGGCGACCAACGGCGGCTATGCCAAGCGGACGCCCGTGAACGAGTACCGCGTCCAGGGCCGTGGTGGCCTGGGCATCAAGGCGGCGAAGATCGTGGAGGACCGCGGCTCGCTCGTCGGGGCGCTCGTAGTGGACGAAACGGACGAGATTCTCGCCATCACGCTCAGCGGTGGTGTGATTCGTACGCGAGTCAACGAAGTACGGGAGACCGGCCGTGACACCATGGGCGTCCAGCTGATCAACCTGGGCAAGCGGGATGCCGTCGTCGGCATCGCCCGCAACGCCGAGGCCGGTCAGGATGGCGACGAGGCGGACGACGTCGAGAACGAGATCGGGACCGACGCGGCGGTCGAAGGACAGGCCGCAGAGGCCGCCGAGGGCACGGAGCCTTCGGCTGGGGAGCACGAGGAGTAAGCGTGAGCGGAGCCACGGGCGCCGGACCGGCCAACACTGGAGCGAACGGTGCCCGTGGCCCCGCCGCGGACTCTCAGGGGGGAACCGTGACGGACACCCGAGGACCGCAGCCGCCGCAGTCGCCTCAGACTCAGGCCGGCCCTCAGCAGCCTTACCACCCGCCGCAGGCGTACGCGGCGCCCGCGGGCACCGGGGCGCCGCGCGGGGCGGGCGATCCCGGAGCGCAGCGCAAGCCGCGCACGGGAGCCCGTATGGCACCCAGGACGCGCAAGGCGCGGCTCAGGGTGGCCAAGGCCGACCCCTGGTCGGTGATGAAGGTCAGCTTCCTGCTGTCGATCGCGCTGGGCGTGTGCACGATCGTGGCGTCGGTGGTGCTGTGGATGGTCATGGACGCCATGGGCATCTTCTCCAGCGTCGGCGGCACGATCAGCGAGGCGACCGGCTCGAACGAGAGCAACGGCTTCGACCTCCAGACCTTCCTGTCGCTGCCGCGCGTTCTGATCTTCACGACGGTGATCTCGGTCATCGACGTGGTGCTCATGACGGCGCTGGCGACCCTGGGCGCGTTCATCTACAACCTGTCGGCGGGGTTCGTCGGCGGTGTGGAGCTGACGCTCGCCGAGGACGAGTAGACGCTTCCAAGAGGGGGCTGATGACCTGCGCAGACGGGTCACGGCAACCAATTTTGGAGTCACCGGGTCTGTGCGCTAACCTTCAGAAGTCAGCGCGCAGCGCGGATGGGGCTATAGCTCAGTTGGTTAGAGCGCATCCCTGATAAGGATGAGGCCACAGGTTCAAATCCTGTTAGCCCCACAGTGTCGAAGACCCCCAGGCCCATGGCCTGGGGGTCTTTGTCGTTGGGCCAGTTGGTGGGACGGCAGGTCACCGATCGGTATCGGTCGGTGTGTATTGTTGGCCGCCAGAAGTCCCCTACGTCAACGAAAGACGAGGTCGCACGGTGAAGAAGCTGCTCCTGGTCGCACTGGCCGCCATCGGCGGGCTCCTCGTGTACCGCCAGATCCAGGCGGACCGCGCCGAGCAGGACCTGTGGACGGAGGCAACTGACTCAGTGCCTTCTGGTTCCGGTGTGTGAGACCCAAGGTTGAACCCAGAGCCCCGACTGCCGCTGCGGTCGGGGCTCTGTGCTGCTCTGTGACGAAATATTGCAATATGCAAAGAATTTGCTTGCGTTGGCAAACTCGGGGTGGGTGCTTGTGATGGGTCGGGTACGGACGGGCGTGGGCGCGGCGGTGGCCGCCCTCGGACTGGTGGCTGCCCTGCCGGGGGCCGCGGGGGCGGTGGGGAATCCGCAGCCCGTGCCCGCGTACCGGGGCGCGGACGGGGCGCAGGCGGTCGAGGGGAAGCCCTCCACGGCCGGTTCCCCGGAGCTGAAGGCCGGATCGGTCTACAAGGACTCGATCGCGCCCGGGGAGCGCTACTACCGGCTCAACCTCGACGACCGCTCCACCGTGTACGTCTCCGCCGTCCTCCAGCCCCCGGGCAGCGCCGAAGTGGGCTACGGCGACGGCGTCGAAGTGGACGTCGTGAACATCGAGAACCGCTCCTGCGGCAGCCCCGCGACGGCGAGCATCGGCTACGAACCCGTTCCCGTCAGCGCCGCGGGTGCCCGGATGCTGCAGGAGGACGCCGCCTGCCAGGGCGGTGGGACCTACTACGTCAAGGTCACGCGCGAGGCGCCCAAGGACGGGGACCCGGCCGCCTGGCCCCTGGAGCTGCGGGTCCAGCGGGAACCGGGGCTCAGCGGCGGCAGCGCGCCCACCACCGCCCCCAGCGTCTGGCCCTCGGCCTCCCCGACTCTGCCGGGCAGCGATCCGGCGCCCCGGTCCGGCGGGACCGGCTTCAACGACGCCCGGGCCCTCGGCAGCGGGGTCTGGAGCGACGACCTGCGGCCCGGCCAGACCCGCTACTACCGGGTGCCGCTCGACTGGGGTCAGCAGCTGGGCCTCTCGGCCGAACTCTCCGCCGGCAAGCCGACGAAGGAGTACGGATCGGCCGCGTCGGGGCTGACCGTCTCGCTGTACAGCCCTTACCGGGCGCTGGTCAGCAGCGAGGACGCCACGTACGACGGGAAGCAGGCGGGGTTCACCCTGCCGCGGACACCGCCGGTGGCGTACGAGAACCGCTTCTCCGCCGACCGGAAAGTGCAGTCGGTCCGGGTGGCCGGCTGGTACTACATCGCGGTGACCATGGCCCAGAAGGTAGGGGAGTTCATCGAGGACGCGGTGCCCGTCCCGCTGACCCTGCGCATGGAGGTCATCGGCGGGGCGGGCAAGGCCCCCGCCTACACGGAGGACCTCGCGGCGGCCGGATTCGGGGTGGGAGCCGAGGACCGTACCGCCGCCAAGGAGGGCAGTACGGCCGTGGAGGCCGCCGACGCCGCCGCGAACCGGTCGGTGATGCAGGTGGTCGCGGGCGCCGGTTTCGGTACGGGGACCCTCTTGCTGCTCGTGCTGGGCGGCTGGGTCCTCCTGGGCCGGCGGCGGGCACTCTAGGCCGTGTCTTTCGGAGCCCGCCGGGCCCCGCTAGAGCTGGGTCAGGGCCCAGATCCCGACGGCGAAGCACAGCGCCGCCGCGAGGAGGATCCCGGCGGTGACCTTCGCGGGCGGGGGAGCGAGGGTGCTCGTACGGGGCACGGCGGGGGGAGCCGGCTGCTGGTACGGGGCCACCGGTGACATCGGAGTGGTCGCCGACGTAGGCGATGTCGGCGAGGTCGGGGTGCTGAGCAGGGGCGGCGGCAGGTGGAAGCTGCCCGTCTCCGAAGGCCCGAAGACTCCGGCGGGGGTGGCCGGCTGCACGGGCATGCCGACCGGGGCCGCGGGCGGGGTCTCGTACGGAGCTTCGGGCACGCTCCGGGGCGGGTCCGCATACGTGGCTGCCTGGGGTGCTCGAGGTGTGAACCCGGCGGGCACCGGGCCCAGTTGGTCGAAGACCTCGACCTGATCCCCGTCCGGGCCGGGCTGCGCGAGCAGTTCCACGGCCTCGGTGAGGGCCCTACGCGCCCCGGTGGCCGTCTGGAACCTGCTCCGGGGGTCCGGCTGGAGCAGCGCGGCCAGGACGTCCCACAGCGGCGCGGGAACGCCCTGCGGGGCTCCGGGGGTGCCGTCGGTGAGGAACTGCGCGACGAGGGCTTGGGAGTCGGGCTTCCGCCCTTGCAGGAGGTAGAGGCCGACGAGTCCGACGGCGAACAGGTCTGTGGTGAAGTCCGGCTCGGAGCCGAGGAGTTGTTCGGGCGAGAGATAGCCCGGCGTGCCGACCACGTAGGCGGTCTCGGTCAACCGGGGCTCGCCCTTGCGCATGGCGATGCCGAAGTCGGACAGCCGCAGGTGCGGCCGCCCGGTTCCGGTGGCCTCCATCAGGATGTTGGCCGGTTTGATGTCGCGGTGGACGACACCCTCCGCATGCACCGCCGCCAGCCCCGACAGGAGCTGGTCGAGCAGCGTGCACACGAACCGGGGCGGCAGGGCCCCGTAGTCCCCGATCACATGGGCGAGGGAGCCGCCGGCGACGAGGTCCATGGTGAAGAGGACCTTGTCGTCGTCCGCCGCCCAGCTGGCCGGGGCCAGTACGTGCGGGTGATCGATCCGCAGCGCCTGTTCACGGACGAACCGCAGCAGGGTGTGGGCATCGCTCTGCAGGAGGACCTTCGCTGCGACGTAACGGCGGCGCCGGTGGTCCCAGGCACGCCATACGGCGCCAGCGCCGCCACGCCCGATCGGGTCGATCAGTTCGTACCGGCCGGCGAAGATCTCACCCATTGCTGCGCCCGTCCCCCGTCGTAAGCTGCGTGCGTCGCGTGCGTCGCGTATCAGTTCTGGTGGGCCTCGTAGTGCGCGAGTGCGTCGGAAGTGCGGCCCGCTCCGTACACCCGGAGGAACTCTGCCAGTTCCGGGTGGGTGGGGGCGAGGGTGTCCGCCGCGTCGATGATGTCGCCGGCCGCGGAGACCGAGCGCAGCAGCGACTGGATCTCGCGTACGACGCGCTTGACGGTGGGGGCGCCGGAACCGGTGGCGGTCTGGCTGCTGCTGTTGCTGAGGACGGAACCTCCCTGGGTCTTCTTGATCTCGTCCATCCGGTCGGTTGCCTCTGCCGCGCTGACGCTCCCGTCGGCCACCTGGCCGGCGAGATCCTGGAGAGCCTGAACCCGCTGGACCACGGCGGGGTTGCCGATCTTGGCCCGCTGACCGCTCATCAGCTGGGACAGCATCGGTGCCGACAGTCCGAGGACGGCAGCGAGGCGGGCCTGGTTCAAACCGAGGTCATCTATGAGCCGGCGGAAGAGCGCGCCGAGCGGCTCCCCGTACCAACTCCGCTGAAGTTCCCTGGCTCTGGCCGTAGCCTCTTGCTGTACTGCGTCCACTCTTACTACTCCCCTTCGCTGGTGCGAACCTCGCGAGCATCTTACGGAGAGTGGTCGCGGGGCGGGAGTCCCTATCATTTTGCGGGATGAGGGGGTACACCCGGTACTCTGTCCTTCGGAACGGTCACTCCCTCCCGGAGTACGGCCGCGTCCGGATCCGGGGCCTTAGCTCAGTTGGTAGAGCGCTGCCTTTGCAAGGCAGATGTCAGGAGTTCGAATCTCCTAGGCTCCACACTACGAACCCCGCCTGACCAGCTGAAACGCTGGTCAGGCGGGGTTTTTCGTGTGGGTCGGCGCAGGCCGGGGCGGGTTCCTCAGCCGCGGGTGCGAGTCTTGCGGTCGCGGATGGTGAGGGTGGCGCCGAGTGCGGCGAGTACGGCGATGAGGGCGGCGCCGGTGGCGGTGGTGATGGTGCTGTCGCCGCTGTCCTGGGTGGCGAGTTCGGCGCCTGCGGCGACGGGGCCCTTGGGGACGACGGCGGTCTGCGGCTTGGTGTCGGCGGCGGTCTGCGTGGCCGGCTTGTTGGCGGGCCTCACGGCGGGCTTCACGGCGGGCTTGGTGGTGGGCTTCGCGGAGGGCTTGGTGGTGGGTGTGGCCTTGGGGAGGAAGTAGGTGCCGTTGGCGGCGCCTTCGCCGAGGACGCGGACGGTGAGAAGCCAGCGGCCCTGGTGGGGGCCGTCTTCGATCTTCTTGAGGTCGTACTCGATGCCGTCGATGACGGAGCGCTTGTGGGTGGCGTCGAGCTTGGCCAGGACGCGGCCGGCCCAGCCGTCGCCGGGCTTCCAGTCGGGGGCGACGGCGCGGATCCAGACTTCGGGGCCTTCGGACTTGTTGCGCAGTACGGCGATGCGGCCGTCGGCGACCTGGTGGATCTCGCCGTCGTAGCGGTCGCTGCCGGGAGTGCCGACGGGAGTGCCGGCGGGTACCGCCGAGGTCGACGTCACGGCCGTCGCGGTATGTGCGGGCGCGGCGAGGGCGGTCGCCGCGGGGGCCAGGAGGGCTGCGGCGAGGGCGGCGGTGACGATCGAGGTACGCAGGGCGGTACGCATAACGACTCCTTGGAGCATTGTCTCGGAAGGGGCGGAGAGTCGCATGCCGCGGTGTCGCTGTCGGGGTTTGTCCGGTCACGTCTGCGGGGCTGCTGATGAGAAATCTACGGATCCTGATCGGCCGGAACGTGGGATTCCTGTCCTCGCTCCGTAACAGCGAACAGCCGTGGGCCGCTCCGATGTGCGGAGCGGCCCACGGCCGTATCGGTCAGCCCGGCTGCCCCGATGTTTCACGTGAAACATCGGGCGGGAGTCACCGGCGCCGGCCGGTCCGCACCAGGGTCGCGGCCACCGCGAGCGCCGTGACCATCAGCCCGGCTCCGATGCCGAAGGCCAGGTGGTAGCCGCTGGTCAGGGCCTCGGCGCGGTCCAGGCCGGTGCCGAGCAGGGAGTCGGTACGGGCGGCCGCCAGGGTGGAGAGGGCGGCGACGCCGAGGGCCATGCCGATCTGCTGGGTGGTGTTGAACAGGCCCGAGGCGAGGCCCGCGTCCCGCTCGTCGGCGCCGGACATGCCGAGCGTGGTGAGGGCGGGGAGGGCCAGGCCGAAGCCGGCTGCCAGCAGCATCACGGGGAGCAGGTCGGTGACGTAGTCGGCGCGGACCGGGAGACGGGTCAGCAGGCCCAGGGCGCCGACGAGCAGGGCGAGTCCGGCCAGGAGGACGCGCCGTTCGCCGAAGCGGGCGTTCAGCGGGGCCGAGGCGAAGAGCGAGACCGCGCCGATGACCACGGCCGCAGGGAGCATCGCGAGGCCGGTCTCGGCGGCTCCGTAGCCCAGCACGTTCTGGAGGTACAGGGCGACCAGGACCTGGAAGGAGAACAGTGCGGCCACCATCAGCATCTGGACCAGGTTCGCGCCGACCACGGTCCGGGAGCGGAAGATCCGCAGCGGTACCAGAGGGGTGCGGGCCTTGGCCTGGCGTGCGGTGAAGCCGGCGAGCAGGGCGACCGAGAGCGTGCCGAGGCCGAGGGTGTGCGCGGAGACCCAGCCGTAGCGCTCCACCTCGACCACGGTGAAGATGCCGAGCATCAGACCGGCGGTGACCAGGAAGGCGCCGAGTACGTCGGCTCCGGCGCGCAGGCCCAGTCCTTGGTCGCCTGGCAGCGCGGGCAGGGCCAGCACGAGGGCGGCGAGTCCTATGGGCAGGTTGATGAAGAAGATCCAGTGCCAGTCGAGGGCGTCGGTCAGCACCCCGCCGAGCACCTGCCCCAGGGAGGCACCGGCCGCGCCGGTGAAGGAGAAGACGGCGATGGCCTTGGCCCGCTCGCGGGGTTCGGTGAACAGCGTGATCAGGATGCCCAGGCTGACGGCCGCGGCCATGGCGCTGCCCAGGCCCTGCAGGAACCGGGCGGCGATCAGTACCTCGGGAGAGCCGGCGAATCCGGCGAGCAGGGAGGCTCCGGTGAAGACGCCGGTCCCGGCCAGGAACATCCGCTTGCGGCCGATGAGGTCGCCGAGCCGGCCGGCGAGGAGCAGCAGGCTGCCGAAGGCGATCAGGTAGGCGTTGACGACCCAGCTGAGTCCGGCGGGGGTGAAGCCCAGGTCGTTCTGGATGGCGGGCATCGCGACGGTGACGATGCTGCCGTCGAGGACCGTCATCAGCACGCCGGTGGAGAGCACCCCGAGGGCGGTCCACCGGGAGCGCGGCCCACGCGGTGCGGCCGGGACGGAAGCGGAGGCGGCGGGAGCGGAAGTGGCGGGAGCGGTAGGAGCAGTGGCGGCGGGAGCGGAAGTGGCAGGCATCTCTGTGTCCCCAGTCGGTGATCGGCGGGCTGACTTGGTAAGACCGTATCAGATAGTTCTGTTGCAGACGATCTGTTGGGAACTTAGTTGTTAGGCTGGTGGACATGACTGCCATGGCACCCGCCCGGAACGAGCCGGACCTCTCCTTCCTTCTGGACCACACCAGCCACGTCCTGCGCACGCGGATGTCGGCTGCCCTCGACCGGATCGGGCTCACAGCACGGATGCACTGCGTACTCGTGCACGCCCTCGGGGAGGAACGGACCCAGATCCAGCTCGCCGAGATCGGCGGCATGGACAAGACGACGATGGTCGTCACCGTCGACGCCCTGGAGAAGGCCGGACTGGCCGAGCGGAGGCAGTCCGGCACGGACCGCCGGGCCCGCGTCATCGTCGTCACCGAGCAGGGTGCGGCCCTGGCCCGCGAGAGCAGCCGCATCGTCGACCAGGTGCACGCCGACGCTCTCGCATCCCTCCCGGATGATGACCGCGAGGCCTTGCTGCGCATCATGAACCTGCTGGTCAAGAGCGATCTGGAGACTCCGTCGGAGAGTCCGCGGCCGGCCCGTCGGGCCCGCCAGTAGCCATCCGGACCCCCGGATGGCTCAGTCACAGGGCCGTCGGGCGCCTTCTGGAAGAGAGTGGAAGAGGTACTCAAGCCCAGGGGGGCACCACCATGCCGGAGGCGTACGCACATGGGACTGTTCGACTTCATGAGGTCCGACAAGAAGAAGGAACAAGCCGAGAAGGCGGCGGAGAAGGCCGCTGAGCAGGTGCAACAGCAGGCTGCGGCCGCTCCCGCGGCCCCGTCGGCCGCGATGCCCGGAAACGCCGGGACCAAGTACAGCGACTCGGCGGCGGCGACCAAGGCGGCCGCCGAGCGCATGGCGGCCGCGGCGCCGCCCAAGGCCGCACCCGCGCCGCCCAGGGCCGCCGCCCCGGCGCCCCCCGTCGCGCGGCCCGTTTCGCACACGCCCACTCCGGCTTCCGCCGCGCACAAGGCGGTGCCGGCGGCCCCGAAGCCCGCGCCGAAAGTGCAGCGCACGTACACCGTCCGCTCCGGGGACTCGCTCTCCGCGATCGCCCGCCGCGAGCTCGGCAACGAGGGCCGCTGGCGCGAGCTGTACGCCATGAACAAGGGCGTCATCGGCTCCAACCCCGACATGATCCACCCGGGGATGAAGCTCAACCTCCCGAGCTAGGCGGGAGCGGAGAGGGAGAACGCGGAAACCGAAGAGGGGCCCGGATCCTGGGAAAGGATCCGGGCCCCTCTTCTTCGCCGTGCCGGTCGTTCGCGGTGCCGGTTCTCAGCGGTGCTTGCGCTTCGCGTCCTCCGCGTCGATCCGCTCCTGCGCGGCCTCCGCCTCGGCTTCCAGGCTGGACTCGGAGTCCGTCCCGGTCGCGCGCTCCTTCGCCGCCAGCTCCTCGTCGAAGGAGGCCGGCGCCTCCTCCCGAGCCAGCTCGGTGGGGGCCGGCGGCTCGACGAGCCAGTCCGGGTTCGACTGCTGGTCCCACCACTTCCACGCGGCGTAGGCCCCGCCGGCCAGGACGCCGAAGACCGCGACGCCCTTGAACAGCCGGCCGTAGCGGGCCCGCCGCTCATGGCGCCGTACCAGCTTCTGGACCTCCTTGGCCGATACCTGGCCGCGCAGCGCCGCCAGCGCCGCCGTCGACCGCGAAGCGGCCTCCTCGGCCACCGGCTGGGCCGCCGCGAGGGCGCTCTCCAGCCGCGGCTGCGTGTAGTCCGCCGCGTGCCGGGCCGCCAGGCGGGTCTGCTTCACGGCGTTCGATGCCGCCCGGTCCACGTTCGGCGGCACATGGGCGCGCGCCGACTTGATCCGGGGCTGAACGTGGCAGCCGTACGTCGTTCGGGCCTGTTTGGCAGCCTCGCCCGCGGCGTAGGACACCTTCGGGGCGAGTCGTTCATTGGCTTCGTGGGCATAATGCACCGCAGCGTGCTTGGCGGATTCCGCGTACGGCGCCACCACTTCCGCTGCGTGCCGCGCCGTATCCCTGGCACTTGTCGCTGCCAGACGCACGCTTTCCTTGCGGGTCACAGGATCCTCCTCCTCGGTGGCGGACACAGTTCACCTTTCCACCCTTTGTCGGATCATGCCTCCCATACCTTCGACGGGCACGCGTGACAGGGCATACGAGTGGACGATTTCTGTTCGGTGTGGCCCTCCGTGGGAGGATCTGAAACCGACAGTGATGACTAGGGAAGGCAGATCCGTGGCCGAGAAGCTCTACGCCACCCTGAAGACCAATCACGGCGACATCGAGATCGAGCTTCTGCCGAACTTCGCTCCGAAGACCGTGCGCAACTTCGTCGAACTCGCCACCGGTGAGCGCGAGTGGACGCGTCCCACGGACGGCCAGAAGACCACGGACCGGCTCTACGACGGCACCGTCTTCCACCGCGTCATCAGCGGGTTCATGATCCAGGGCGGTGACCCGCTCGGCAACGGCACCGGTGGCCCCGGCTACCAGTTCGCCGACGAGTTCCACCCCGACCTGGCCTTCACCAAGCCCTACCTGCTCGCGATGGCGAACGCCGGTCCGGGCACCAACGGCTCGCAGTTCTTCGTCACCGTCGCCCCCACCGCCTGGCTGACGCGCAAGCACACCATCTTCGGCGAGATCGGCGACAAGGCCAGCCAGAAGATCGTCGACGCCATCGCCGCCTCCCCCACCAACCCGCGCACCGAGCGCCCCCTCGACGACGTGATCATCCAGTCCGTCGTCATCGAGAAGCGCTGACCGGCGCCTGCGCCGTACGGGAACCTTCGGCCCCGCCCGTCCGTCCTCGGTACGTACCGGACGGGCGCGGCGGACCGGCCGCACCGCCTTCGTCCCACCGATGACCGATGACCGATGACCGCTGCCGCCGGCGACCGTCGCCGAGCGAGGTGACCGAGGGGACCGATGGACACCGACCGTCTTCCGGGCTGCTACCGCCATCCGGAACGTGACACCGGGATCAGCTGCGCCCGCTGCGAGCGGCCGATCTGCACGGATTGCATGATCAGCGCCTCGGTCGGCTTCCAGTGCCCCGAATGCGTCCGCGGGGGCTCGGGAACCGGCCACGGGCCGGCCGCCAATGCCCCGCGCACCATCGCGGGCGGGGTGGTCGCCGCCGATCCGTACCTGGTCACCAAGGTCCTGATGGGGATCAACGTGGCCGTGTTTCTGGCGGTCCTCGTCTTCCCGGGGCTGGAGCTCGGGCTGGAGCTCGTGGGCTGGTACCGCGAGCAGGTCGGCGGGCCGCCCGAAGGCGTCTCCACGGGCGAGTACTACCGGTTGCTGACCTCGACGTTCCTGCACGTCGAGCCGATGCACATCCTCGGTAACATGCTCGGCCTGTGGTTCATCGGGGGACCGCTGGAGCAAGCGCTCGGCCGGGCCCGCTACCTCACCGTGTACCTGATCTCGGCCCTGGGCGGCAGCGCTCTGGTCTATCTGCTGACCCCGTACAACGGCGCGACCCTCGGAGCCTCCGGCGCCGTCTTCGGGCTGCTCGGCGCCACCTTGGTGCTGACCCGCCGGATGCGGTACGAGATGCGCCCGCTGATCACCATGGTGGTGTTCATGCTGGTGCTGACTTTCGTGCCGCTCTTCGGCCTGAACGTGTCGTGGCAGGCCCATGTCGGCGGTCTGATCACAGGCGTACTGGTCGCGCTGGGCCTGCTGTGGCCCGCGAAGGGCCACAGCGCGCGGAATCGCAAACTCGTTCAGTGGGGCACCTGTGTGGCGGTGTTCTTGCTGGCCACAGCCCTGATCGTGGTTCGGACCGTCGAACTTTCCGCACTCATCTGATCACACAGGCGTCAACTCTCCACAGAGTTATCCACAGATCTTCTGTCTTTTCCTCAGGTGTGGATGACGCTGTGGATAACTCATGGGGAGAGCTTGCGGAGTCGGGCTACTTCCACTGCGTGGAGACGCCGAATCCTGCCGCAATGAAGCCGAATCCGACCACAATGTTCCAATTTCCGAGAGTTTCGATCGGAAGCTGGGTCTCGGACAGATAGAAGACGACGATCCATGCCAGACCGACCAAGAAGAACGCCAGCATGACCGGGGCCACCCAGTTGCGGTTCGTCAGCTTGATCGCCTGTGGCGTCCGCGTGGGAGGCGGGGTGTAGTCGTCCTTCTTGCGGATACGTGACTTCGGCACGAGGGGCTCTCCTGTCGATGGGCTGGGGACCTTGCCTGCCCCGGGCGTCCGTTAGCGTAGTGGACCTGTGGCGTTGAAGGAGAAGGGTACGTTGAGCAATTCCGACGACTCCTCCGCGGGTCCCCGTCGCCGTGCCAGACCGGTCCGGCTGCTCACCGCCGCCGTTTTCGCCCTGGCAGGCTTGATCTTCGTCACCAGCTTCAACACCTCCAAGGGTACGAACATCCGGACGGATGCCTCGCTCCTCAAGCTGTCCGACCTGATCCACGAGCGCAGTCAGAGCAATCTGGACCTGGAGAAGAGCACCGCCACCGCACGCGGCCAGGTCGACGCCCTCGCGGACCGGGACGACGGGAGCACCAGGGCCGAGGACGCAAAACTGGCCGCCCTGCGGGCCGCCTCAGGCACCGAGGAGATCACCGGCAAGGCCGTGACGGTCACCCTCAACGACGCGCCCCCGAACGCCACGGCCCGCATTCCCAATGTGCCCGAGCCGCAGCCCAACGACCTGGTGATCCACCAGCAGGACCTCCAGGCCGTCGTCAACGCCCTCTGGCGGGGCGGCGCCGAGGGCATCCAGGTCATGGACCAGCGCCTGATCTCCACCAGCGCCGTGCGCTGCGTGGGCAACACGCTGATCCTCCAGGGCCGGGTGTACTCGCCCCCGTACAAGGTGACGGCGGTCGGCGACCCCGGCGCGCTGAAGAGGGCCCTCGCCGCCTCCCCGGCGCTGCAGAACTACCAGCTGTACGTGAACGCGTACGGGCTCGGCTGGAAAGTGGACGAGCACAAGGCGCTGACACTGCCGGGCTACTCCGGCACAGTGGACCTCCACTATGCGAAGCCGCTGGAGTCCGCCACCCCGTGACGCCGTACTGCGCCTGCTGGTACGGACGTTCAGCGAGGTGTGCCTGTCCGCGGGCTCGCTCATCGTGCTCTTCGTGGCCTACGTCCTGCTGTGGACCGGGGTCAAGGCCGATCAGGCCATGGACGGGGAGATGGCCCGCATGCGCGACCGCTGGTCCGCGGCCCCCGTGGCCGCCCCGCAGCCCGCCCCCACGGCAGCGGCGGCCCCGGTACCCGCCGGCTACCCCCGGGGCCGGGCCTTCGCCGAGATGTACGTCCCGCGCTTCGGCTCGGGCTGGAACAAGCCCGTCCTGGAGGGCACCGGCACGGACCTGCTGAAGAAGGGCCTGGGCCACTACGCCGGCACGGCCCGGCTCGGCGGCACCGGGAACTTCGCGGTGGCCGGCCACCGGCGCACGTACGGCGACCCCTTCAAGGACATCCCCAAGCTGCGCCCCGGCGACGCCGTGATCCTCAAGGACGCCACCGGCTGGTACACGTACACCGTCCGCGCCGCGCCGCTGCGCACGCTCCCCACGGAGATCGGGGTGGTCGATCCGGTGCCGAGCCGCTCGCCCTTCACCGGCCCCGGCCGGTACCTGACGCTGACCACCTGCGACCCGGAATGGGGCCACAGCCACCGGCTCGTGGTCTGGGCCGAGCTGACCGGCACGCGGACCCTCGCGCAGGGCGGGCCGGAGGGTTTGGCAAGGTGACCCTCCGCGCCGGGCGGGTGGCTTTAGGCTGTGGACGTACCGCCCCCGCGGTGCGTTGAACGATCGTGGACGAAAAGGACACAGGCGGCATGTACGGCTGGATCTGGCGGCATTTGCCGGGCAACGCGTGGGTACGCGTGCTGATCTCCCTCGTGCTGGTGCTCGGGGCGGTGTTCGTGCTGTTCCAGTACGTCTTCCCGTGGGCCGAGCCGCTGCTTCCGTTCAACGATGTGACGGTGGACGAGGGATCGGGAGCGACTCCGTGAGCGCGCGCATTCTGGTTGTCGACAACTACGACAGCTTTGTCTTCAACCTGGTCCAGTACCTCTATCAGCTCGGCGCCGAGTGCGAGGTGCTGCGCAACGACGAGGTCGCACTCGCCCACGCCCAGGACGGCTTCGACGGCGTACTGCTGTCCCCCGGCCCGGGCACGCCGGAAGAGGCCGGCATCTGCGTGGACATGGTCCGCCACTGCGCGGACACGGGCGTACCGGTCTTCGGCGTCTGCCTCGGCATGCAGTCGATGGCCGTGGCCTACGGAGGGGTCGTCGGCCGGGCCCCGGAGCTGCTGCACGGCAAGACCTCGCCGGTGGTCCACGAGGGCGTCGGCGTCTTCGAGGGACTGCCCTCGCCCTTCACCGCGACCCGGTACCACTCCCTCGCGGCCGAGCCCCTCACCCTCCCGGACACGCTCGAGGTCACGGCGCGGACCGAGGACGGGATCATCATGGGCCTGCGCCACCGCGAGCACGACGTCGAGGGCGTGCAGTTCCACCCCGAGTCGGTGCTGACCGAGTGGGGCCACCGGATGCTCGCGAACTGGCTGGTGCGCTGCGGTGACGCGGGCGCGGTGAAGCGCTCGGTGGGGCTGGCCCCGGTGGTGGGCAAGGCCGTCGCGTGACGGCGCTCGCGCCGTCCGCGCCCACGGGGGGCCGGGCCGCGCGACGCAGGGCGGCGCAGGAGGCATCGAAGCGCACGCGGGCACGGGGCCGGGGCCGCCGGCGCAGGCGGCCGGCCTCGGGCGGGCCTGCCGTGGTCGTCAGCAGGCTCGCCGGGGAGCTGTTCATCACGCTGGGCCTGGTGATGCTGCTCTTCGTCGGCTACCAGCTCTGGTACACGAACTTCCTGGCGGGCCGGACGGCCGACAACGCCGCCGGATCGCTGCTCCAGACCTGGGACCGCGATCCGGGCGGGGCGGCCGCCCCGCCCGTGACGGCGTTCGAGCCGGGCCGGGGCTTCGCGATCCTGTACATCCCGAAGCTGGACCTGAAGGTGCCGGTCGCGGAGGGCACGAACAAGGCGAAGGTCCTCGACAGGGGGATGGTCGGCCACTACGGCGAGGCGCCGCTCGCCACCGCGATGCCCGCCGACAAGCAGGGCAACTTCGCACTGGCGGGCCACCGGAACACGCATGGCGAACCGTTCCGCTACATCAACCGGCTGGTGCCGGGGGACAAGATCGTGGTGGAGACGCGGGACGCGTACTACACGTACGAGATGACCTCGCAGCTGGCGCAGACCCCGCCGTCGAACGTGTCGGTGATCAAACCGGTGCCCGTCGGATCGGGCTTCACTTCCGCGGGCCGGTACATCACGCTGACCACCTGCACCCCGGAGTTCACCAGCACCTACCGGATGATCGTATGGGGCAGGATGACCGCTGAACGCCCCCGCAGCGAGGGCGCTCCGCCCGAGCTGGCCAGCCCGTAGAGGATCCGCAGTGTCACGTGCCGCACCGACCCCGAGCCGCAGTGCCTTCGCGGGGTTCCTGAGCCTGCTGGGCGAGCTCCTGATCACGGTGGGCCTGGTGCTCGGGCTGTTCGTGGCGTACTCGCTGTGGTGGACGAACGTACTGGCGGACCGGGACGCCTCCGTACGCGGTGACGCCGTGCGCCGGCAGTGGGACCGGACGGCGCCCTCGCCCGAGGCGGCCGCGAAGCCTGGCGAGCTGGACACCCAGGGCGGGATCGGCTTCCTGCACGTGCCGGCGATGAAGAACGGCGAGGTGCTGGTCAAGCGGGGCACCGACTCGGAGGTCCTGAACGACGGGGTGGCCGGGTACTACACCGAGCCGGTCAAATCGGCGCTGCCGTGGGACCCGGCGGGCAACTTCGCGCTGGCGGCCCACCGCGACGGGCACGGGGCCAAGTTCCACAACATCGACAAGCTGGAGAACGGCGACGCGGTCGTCTTCGAGACCCGCGACACCTGGTACGTGTACAAGGTCTTCGCCGAGCTGAACCAGACCTCGAAGTACAACGTGAACGCGATCAGCCCGGTCCCCGGGGGATCGGGCCGGACGGCGCCGGGCCGCTACATCACCCTGACGACCTGCACGCCCGTGTACACCTCGAAGTACCGCTACATCGTGTGGGGCGAGCTGGTGCGCACCGAGAAGGTGGACGCGCAGCGCAGCCTCCCGGCCGAGCTGCGCTAGGAGCCCCCTGGAGGGGGCTGTGGCGCCGCCGGACCGCGGGGACGTCAAAAGGGTCCGGCCCCTCTCGTCGAGAGGGGCCGGACCCTTTGTGCGCAGTCGCTCGCGGATCGCCGGAGGCTAGTTGCCGAGGCCTCCGATGAAGCCGCCGCCGTTGCCGCCGCCGTTCTGCTGGCCGTTGTTCTGCTGGCCGTCGGGGAAGGTGTTGACGTTGATCACCGAGCCCGGCGCCACCGACTGGCCGACGCCCGGGTCGGAGGTCAGGACGAGCGACTTCCCGTCGCTCGGGCCCGACAGCACGGAGCCGAGGACGAGCCCCTTGGAGGCGAGCTCCTGCCTGGCCTGGTTGATCGTCTTGCCGGCCAGGTTCGGGACCTGGACCTGCTGGACGGCCTTGGCGACGGAGATGTTGACCGACGTGCCGATGTCGACCGAGCTGTTGGGGGCCTGGTCCTGGGTGACGACCGTCTTGGGGGCCGTGCCCGGGGGCGCGTCCACCTCCGTGACGCTGCCGAGCTTCAGCTTGGCGTCCTTGAGGATCTTGGAGACCTCGTCCTGCTTCTTGCCCGTCAGGTCGGGGACCGTCGCCTTGGAGATCTCCTTGGCCACCGTCAGGGTGACGGTGGACCCCTTCTCGGCCTCGCCGCCCTTCGGGGTCTGGTCGATGACGGTGCCGGCGGGCCGCTCGGACTCGGCCGTCTTCTTCTCGACCTGGAAGCCCTTTTCCTGGAGCGCCTTCTCGGCGTCACCGATCGCCAGGTACATGACGTTCGGGACGAGGATCTTTGGCGCGCCCGTGGAGACCTTCACCTTGACGGTGGACTTCTTGTCGACCTTGGTGCCTTCGGCCGGGTCCTGCTCGCAGACGCTGCCCTTGGGCGCGACGTCGCAGGGCATCTCCCCGTCCTGCTGGACGACGAGACCGACGTTGTCCGCGTTGGCCTTGGCCTGCTCGAGGGTCTCGCCGATGAGCTTGGGGACCGCGGGCCGGTTGTCGGCGGTGGTCTCGAAGAGGGTGCGCCCGATGAGGATCGCGCCGACCAGGACGAGGATGCCGGCGGTGACCAGCAGGATCGTGGAGACCTTGCTCTTCTTCTGCGGGCGTCTGCCGCGGCCGCCCTGGTCGTATCCGCCCTGGTCCCCGTACCCGTGTCCGCCGTCGCCCGGGGGCATCGGGGGGAGCATGGAGGTCTGGTTCGGGTCGGTGGTGCGCAGGGCGGTGGTGGGCTGGTCGTAGCCCTGGTGTCCGTAGCCGTGCCCCTGGTCGGGGTAGCCGTAGCCGGCCTGGCCCATGGCGGCGGTGGCGGCGACGGGCTGGCCGTCGAGGCAGGCCTCGATGTCGGCGCGCATCTCGTCGGCGGACTGGTAGCGGTAGTCGGCGTCCTTGACCAGCGCCTTCAACACGATCGCGTCCATCTCGGGCGTGATCTCGGAGTCGAAGTTCGACGGGGGCTGGGGCTCTTCCCGTACGTGCTGGTAGGCGACCGCGACCGGGGAGTCGCCGATGAACGGCGGCCGGACGGCGAGGAGCTCGTACAGCAGGCAGCCGGCCGAGTAGAGGTCGGAGCGTGCGTCGACCTGCTCGCCCCTGGCCTGCTCCGGAGAGAGGTACTGGGCGGTGCCGATGACGGCGGCGGTCTGCGTCATGGTCATGCCGGAGTCGCCCATGGCGCGGGCGATGCCGAAGTCCATGACCTTGACCTGGCCGGAGCGGTTCAGCATGACGTTGGCGGGCTTGATGTCGCGGTGCACGATGCCGGCGCGGTGCGAGTACTCCAGCGCCTGGAGGATGCCGATGCACATCTCGAGGGTGCGCTCGGGCAGCAGCTTGCGGCCGGAGTGCAGGAGCTCGCGCAGGGTCGAGCCGTCGACGTACTCCATCACGATGTACGGGATGGAGATGTTGTCGACGTAGTCCTCGCCGGTGTCGTACACGGCGACGATCGCCGGGTGGTTGAGCGATGCGGCCGACTGGGCCTCGCGACGGAACCGGGCCTGGAAGGACGGGTCGCGGGCGAGATCGGCGCGCAGGGTCTTGACGGCGACGGTACGGCCGAGCCGGGTGTCGTGGGCGAGGTAGACCTCGGCCATGCCACCGCGGCCGAGCACGTGGCTCAGCTCGTACCGGCCGCCGAGGCGACGCGGCTCTTCCATAACGTTGCAGCCCTCTCCGTCAGTCCCGACCGCACCCGTGTGTGGTCCGGCGGTGTGCTGTTCGCGCAAAGGCTACCGGCCGATCGTAGGTGATCGGTTCGTGACCACAGGCTGATACCGGACCGGTACCGTACGCTCGGATCCGGGCAGGAGTAGTGACCCGGATCACATCTGTGTGTCCCTTGCGGCTCTCGTGTGGCGTTCTGCCCCGCCCGTTACCCCTTGTTGCTCTTGAGCACGGCTTCCATGACCGCCTTCGCCACGGGGGCCGCGAGACCGCCGCCGGAGATGTCCTCGCGTTCCGCTCCGCTGTCCTCGATGACGACGGCGACGGCGACCGGGGAACTGCCGTCGGGGTTCTCGGCGTAGGAGATGAACCAGGCGTACGGGCGCTTCTTGTTGCCCTCGCCGTGCTGGGCGGTGCCGGTCTTGCCGCCGACCTTCACGTCCCTGATCTTGGCGTTGCCGCCGGTGCCGTTGTCGACGACGTTGACCATCATGTCCCGGACCCTCTTGGCGTTCTCGACGGAGAGGGGCCGGCTCATTTCCTCCGGCTCGTGCTTCTCGATGACGTCGAGGCCGGGCGATTCCAGCTGCTTGACCATGTACGGCTTCATCAGCTTGCCGTTGTTGGCGATGGCGGCGGTGACCATGGCCATCTGCAGCGGGGTGGCCGCGGTGTTGAACTGGCCGATCGAGCTCAGGGCGTTGCTGGGCTTGTCCATGTTCTTGTCGTAGACGCTGGCGAAGGCGCGGACCGGGGTGTCGATCTCGGCGTTGTTGAAGCCGAACTTCTCGGCGGTCTTCACCATGTTGTCCCGCCCGACCTGGTTGCCCATGTTGGCGAAGACGGAGTTGCAGGAGACTTCGAGGGCCTTCATGAGGCTGGCCTTCTCGCACCCGCTGGCGTGGTTGACCATCGGGGTGGTGGTGCCCGGCAGGATGTACGGCTCGGGGGTGTCCGTCGGCGCGTTGATGTCCTTGACGACGCCGTGCTCCAGGGCCGCGCCGGCCGTGACCACCTTGAAGGTGGAGCCGGGCGGGTAGGTCTCGCGCAGGGCGCGGTTGACCAGCTTCTTGTCCTCGCTGTCCTTGAGCTCGACCCAGGCCTTCTCGTCCGTCTTCGAGTTGCCGGCGAAGGCGGTGGGGTCGTACGAGGGGGTGCTGACCAGGGCGAGGATCGCGCCGGTGCGCGGGTCGATCGCCGCGACGGCGCCCTTCTTCGAGCCGAGCTTGTCGAACGCGGCCTTCTGGGCGGCGGCGTTGAGCGTGGTGACGACGTTGCCGCCCTGCCGCTTCTCACCGGTGAACATGCCGATGGTGCGGTCGAAGAAGAGCCGGTCGTCGTTGCCGGTGAGGATGCCGTCCTCGAGGGATTCCAGTTGCGTGGATCCGAAGGCCTGCGAGGCGTAGCCGGTGACCGGGGACCAGAGCGGACCGTCCAGGTACTTCCGCTTGTACTTGTAGTCGCTGCCGTCGGTGACGGTGGAGCCGGTGATCGGGTTGCCCTCGACGATGATGTTGCCGCGTTCGGTGGCGTACTGAGCGATCTGGACCCGGCGGTTCTCCTTGCGGGTGCTCAGCTCCTCGGCCTTCACGTACTGGAGCCAGTTGGTCCGCACGAGCAGTGCCAGGACGAGCAGCCCGCAGAAGATCGAGATGCGGCGCAGGGGCTTGTTCATGACGGGCGGACCACCTGGGTCATCTCGGAGTCGGGGGACGGTGCCGGGGCCGGGGCAGGGCGGCGTGCGGTGTCGCTGATCCGGATGAGGATGGCGATGAGGATCCAGTTCGCGAGGACGGACGAGCCGCCGGCCGCGAGGAAGGGCATGGTCATGCCGGTCAGGGGGATGAGGCCCATGACTCCGCCGGCGACCACGAAGACCTGCAGCGCGAAGGCGCCGGAGAGGCCGATCGCGAAGAGCTTGCCGAAGGGGTCGCGGGCGGCGAGGGAGGTGCGCACGCCCCGCTCGATGATCAGGCCGTAGAGCAGCAGGAAGGCCATGACCCCGGCGAGGCCGAGCTCCTCGCCGACGGTGGAGAAGATGAAGTCGGAGTTGGCGGCGAACTGGATGAGGTCGGAGTGGCCCTGTCCCCAGCCGGTGCCGAGGACCCCGCCCGAGCCGAAGCTCATGATCGACTGGGCGATCTGCTCGCAGGCTCCGGCGTCGTCGCCGCGTCGCGCCCAGCAGCCGAAGGGGTCCAGCCAGGCGCTGACCCGGGCTCCGACGTGGCTGGAGAAGGAGGCGACCACGACGGCGCCGCCGACCGACATCAGAAGGCCGATGATGATCCAGCTGGTCCGCTCGGTAGCCACGTACAGCATGATCACGAACATGCCGAAGAACAGCAGCGAGGAGCCGAGGTCGTTCTCGAAGATCAGGATGAGCAGGCTCATCGCCCAGATCGCCAGGATCGGGCCGAGGTCGCGGCCGCGCGGCAGGTAGAGGCCCATGAACCGGCGGGAGGCCAGGGCCAGGGCGTCGCGCTTGACCATCAGGTAGCCGGCGAAGAACACCGCGAGGACGATCTTCGCGAACTCGCCGGGCTGGATGGAGAATCCGGCGACGCGGATCCAGATCTTGGCGCCGAAGACGTCCGCGCCGAGGCCGGGGACGAGCGGCAGGAGGAGCAGCACCAGGGCCGCGACCATCGAGATGTAGGTGAACCGCTGCAGGATGCGGTGGTCCTTGAGGAACAGCAGCACGCCGGCGAACAGGGCGATGCCGAGCGCCGTGTACAGCATCTGCCGGGGCGCGGACTCGGTGAACGTCCCGTAGCTGCGCTTCGCGAGGTTCTGCAGGCGCGCGGACTGGTCCAGTCGCCAGATCAGGACGAGGCCCAGCCCGTTGAGGAGCGTGGCGATCGGCAGCAGCAGCGGGTCGGCGTACTTGGCGTAGCGCCGTACGACGAAGTGGGCGATGCCCGCCAGGACGGCGAGGCCGAGCCCGTAGGTGAGCATGCCCGGGGGCAGCTTTCCGTCGATCGCCAGGCCTGCGTTGGCGTAGGCGAAGATCGGGATGACCACGGCGAAGACGAGCAGCAGGAGCTCGGTGTTCCGCCGGCTCGGCAGCTCGATGGCGCCGATGGTGGTCGTGTTCGTGACAACGCTCATGGTGTGACGGGCCCCCTGTGCCCGCGTATGTCTACTGCTTCTCGCACAGGCTGACGACCTGCTGCTCCGCGGCAGTCAGGACGGGGCCCGGCGTTTGGTTGCCCTGAGCCTCGGCGGCCCGTCGCTCCTCGTCCTTCTTGCACGCGGAGGCCTGGGTGCCGAGCTGATCGATCTTCTCGCGGGCGGTGTCGAGGTTGCCCTCGCTGATCGTGTCCACGACCTGCTTGCGCTTGAAGGCCGGCAGGTACTTCAGTTCGATGTCGGGCCGGTCGGTCTCCACCTTGGAGAGTTCCAGCGGCCCCAGCTTCTGGCTGATCCCGCGGAACAGCGCGACGTGCTCGCCCTTGACCCCGATGTAGAACTGCGTCTGCGTCCAGCGGTAGCCGGCGTACAGGCCGCCGCCGATGACACCGAGGATCACGAGCAGGGTCAGCGCGCGCGTCGTCCACTTGCGGCCCTTGCCGCGGCGCCGGCGCGGGTGGTCGTACGTGTCCTCGTAGCCGGAGTCGCCGTCGTACGGGTCGGGCTCGCCGTAGCTGCCGTACCCGTCGGCTCCGCCGCCCTGTCCCTGGTCGCCGTAGCCGCCGTAACCCGGGGCCTCGCCGCTGCCGGGGGGGCCGAAGGCGCCGGCGGGCGGGGAGGCCTGGCGGCCGAGCCCGGAGGCGCGGCCGGCCGGGGTCTGCATGGCGTTGCCGCCGTCGAAGAGCTGGTGGTGCTGGTTCTCGGCGACCGCACCGACGACGACCGGGGTGTCGTTGACCTGCGCGGCCAGGGTGTCGCCGCTGTCGGTGTCGAGGACGTCGGCCACGATGCAGGTGATGTTGTCGGGGCCGCCGCCGCGCAGCGCGAGCTGGATGAGCGCGGCCACGGTCTCGCGGGGACCGTGGTAGTCGGCGAGGGTCTCCTCCAGGGTCTGGTGGGAGACCACGCCGGAGAGCCCGTCGGAGCAGATGAGGTAGCGGTCGCCGACCCGGACCTCGCGGATGGAGAGATCGGGCTCGACGATGTCGCCGCTGCCCAGGGCTCTCATCAGCAGGGAGCGCTGCGGGTGGGTGGTGGCTTCCTCTTCGGTGATCCGGCCCTCGTCGACGAGCCGCTGCACCCAGGTGTGGTCCTGGGTGATCTGCGTGAGGATGCCGTCGCGGAGCAGGTAGGCGCGGGAGTCGCCGACGTGGACCAGGCCGAGGCGCTGGCCCGTCCACAGCAGGGCGGTGAGCGTGGTGCCCATGCCCTCGAGCTGGGGATCCTCCTCGACCATGACGCGCAGCTGGTCGTTGGCGCGCTGCACGGCAGTGCTGAGCGCGGTGAGGATGTCGGAGCCCGGCACGTCGTCGTCGAGCTGCACGAGTGTGGAGATCACCTCGGAGCTGGCGACTTCACCGGCGGCTTGGCCGCCCATGCCGTCGGCGATCGCGAGGAGACGGGGACCGGCGTAGCCGGAGTCCTCGTTGCCCTCGCGGATCATGCCCTTGTGCGATCCGGCGGCGAACCGCAGGGACAGACTCATGCGCACCTGCCCTGTCGACGCCTCGGGGTACAACCGGTCACGAGCCACACTGCCCACCCTCCGGTCGGGAGCGCGCTCGGATCCGGGTCCCCGGTGGGACGGACCACTGCGGCTCGCTCGCTCCGCTCGCTCATTCTCTTACTACTTCCGCAGCTCGATGACGGTCTTGCCGATGCGGATCGGTGCGCCCGGCGGAATGGGCGTCGGGGTGGTCAGCCGGGTCCGGTCGAGATACGTGCCGTTGGTGGACCCGAGATCCTCGACGATCCACTGACCGTCACGGTCCGGGTAGATCCTGGCATGCCTGCTGGAGGCGTAGTCGTCGTCCAGCACGATCGTGGAGTCGTGGGCGCGGCCCAAGGTGATCGTCTGGCCGGCGAGGGCCACCGTGGTACCCGTGAGGGTGCCCTCGGACACGACGAGCTTGGTCGGCGCACCGCGGCGCTGGCGTTGCTGCGGTGGAGCCGCCGGCTGGCGGCCCTGTTGCTGGGGTGCGCCGGCGGCGCCCCCGCCGCGTCGGGAACCGCGCTGCGTGACTCTCGTACCGAAGAGATCGCTGCGGATGACCTGGACGGCCACGATGACGAACAGCCACAGAACGGCCAGGAAACCCAACCGCATGACCGTCAGGGTCAGCTCTGACATTGCCCCCGCTTCACCCTTCGGCTTGCCGATAAATGATGGTGGTGCTGCCCACGACGATCCGCGAACCGTCGCGGAGCGTAGCGCGGGTGGTGTGCTGCCCGTCCACCACGATGCCGTTGGTGGACCCGAGATCCTGGATCGTCGAGGGCGTTCCGGTCCGGATCTCACAGTGCCGGCGCGATACGCCGGGGTCGTCGATCCGCACGTCGGCTTCGGTGCTACGGCCGAGTACGAGCGTAGGGCGCGAGATCTGGTGGCGGGTGCCGTTGATCTCGATCCAGTGGCGCCTGACGGTGCCTCCGGTGGCCACGGGGGCCGGTCCGCCCGGTCCGCCGGGGCCCGGCCGGCGTGCGCCGGGTCCGCCCGGGGGCGGACCGGCGGGCATGGGCGGCGCGGAGGCCGGGGGGTACCCGTAGCCGCCGGGCTGGGCCGGGGGGGCCTGGTGTCCCTGGCCCTGGCCCTGGCCCTGTCCCTGTCCCTGACCGGGCTGGCCCGGGGACTGGGAGGTGCTGGCGGCGAGCGTGCGGCTGCGGACCCGGTAGAGCCCGGTGTCCAGATCGTCCGCCTTCTCCAGCTGGACCTTGATGGGGCCCATGAAGCTGTAGCGCTGCTGCTTGGCGTAGTCGCGGACCAGGCCCGCGAGCTCGTCGCCGAGCTGGCCCGAGTAGGGGCTCAGGCGCTCGTAGTCGCCCGTGCTCAGCTCCACGATGAAGTCGTTGGGGACGACGGTCCGCTCGCGGTTCCAGATGGTGGCGTTGTTGTCGCACTCGCGCTGGAGGGCGCCTGCGATCTCCACCGGCTGGACCTCGGACTTGAACACCTTGGCGAAGGTGCCGTTCACCAGACCTTCGAGTCGCTGCTCGAACCGCTTCAGGACTCCCATGGGGCACCTCCTCCGTCGTTGTCGCCCTGTACTGCTTACTGATCGTATCCACGCGTGGCGGATTCGGGTGGTTCCCCATCGCTCACGTGCGCATGAGTGTTGGTCCTCACAAGCGATCGTAGGGGCGCCCCGAGGACAGTGTCCCGCACCGGCGGTCGAGTGCGGGAGGGGCGGTCCTCGGCCGGGGCCGGGAGAGCACGAAAAGCGATGTGAATCCACCCCTTCCGACGTGCTAATGTTCCGATGTCGCCAGGGGAACGGCCCGCAAGGGGAGAACCGCTGGTAGCCACTTGCGCGAGTGGCGGAACGGCAGACGCGCTGGCTTCAGGTGCCAGTGTCCTTCGGGACGTGGGGGTTCAAATCCCCCCTCGCGCACAAGTGAGAGAACCCCCGCTCCGGAGAGATCCGGAGCGGGGGTTCTTCTTTTTTCCGGGGTCGTGGGCGTGACGAGGGTCTCGGCGCCGGCGCGGGCCGGTCAGTGCGCAGGCGGCCGGGCCACGGCCGCTCGCGTGTCCGCCAGTGCCTCGTGCGCGAAGAAAGCCGTGACCTCGGTCGAGGTGTCGTGGTAGCCGCCGGTGGCGAACTCGGCGACGGCGGCCCGCAGCACGCTCTCCTGGCGTTCGGCCGCGCTCGGCCTCACCGCGTCCCGCGGGACGCCGCCAGGGGGTCCCAGCCCCTGCCGCGGTCCGGCAGCAGCGCGGGATCCCCGAGCACCGAGCCCGTGTGCACCTCGTGCATCAGGCGGCGGCCCAGGATCCGGCCGGCGCAGGGGCAGGGCCATCCGGGCCTTGCGGAATACGAAAGACCGCCGACGTCCAGCAGGGTTCGGACCAGTACGGCTCTGCGGACGTGGGACTCGTCGTATACGGGCAGGGCGGGGAGCAGCCCCATGCGTATATACAGCTGAAGGGCACGGACGGGTATGCGGATCTCGGCGCTCAGTTCCGGTAGCTGCACGCCGATTCCTCCCGCAGTTCTTCTCCGCCGCCGGTTTCCCCGCGTGATCCATTCCGTTCGGTCATGGCAGGACCTTAGGTACGAGGGACGGGGCTCACCAGGCGGAGCGGCCCGGCGATCCCGGTGATGCCTCGAAAGATGTAGGCGGATATTCCCCCGCGGAGGCAGGCCGTCTGCAGCGGAGAATCGCGGGCCCTCCTCCCAGCGGAATGAAATCGCCCGCACCAGGTCCGGACTGTGCCGGGAGACTTTCGTAGCGGGGGGCGCGACGAAAGAGGACGGCCCGGAGGCGGGGCGGTGTCTAGGGTCGGGCGGGTGGACGTGACGGCGAGGGTGCGTGCGGGACGGGACTGGGTGAAGGGGCCCGAGCCCTGGACCCGGCGGATGCTGGCGGGGGACCTGGCGATGGCCGGGACGCTGGCGCTGCTCGGGCTGGGGGTCGAGGAACTCGACAACGGCTCGCCGGCGCGGATGCTGGCCGGCGCCCTTGCCGTGGTGGTGCTGACCCTGCTGCGGCGGCGGCTGCCGGTGGTCACCCTGGTGGTCGGCTCGGCGGTGGGCGTGTACCTGCCCGGGGCCTTCCTCGTGGCGATCCCCCTCGGCTGGTCGGCGGGGCGGCGCATCGTCGGCGTCGGACGGGCGCTCGGCGCCTTCACCACGGCCTTCGTCGCGGCGCTCGCCCTCAGCGTGGTCAAGGAGGCGTCCCAGGGCCGGCCGGTGCTGATCATCGTCTTCAGCACGCTGATGTTCCTGGCCACGGTGGTCATGCCCGGTCTGGCCAGCCGCTACTGGTCCCAGCGCAGTACGCTCCTGCGCGCCCTGCAGGAACGCAACGCCCAGCTGCTGCGCGAGCGGGCGATGGTCGCGGGCCAGGCCAGACTGCGCGAACGCCAGCGCATCGCCCAGGACATGCACGACAGCCTCGGCCACCAGCTCGCCCTGATCTCGGTGCACACCGGGGCGCTGGAGGTGGACCCGGTACTGACCGACCGGCAGCGCGAGGCGGTGGGAGTGCTGCGCCAGGCCTCGGTCGCGGCCATGCACGAGCTGCGCGAGGTCGTCGGCATCCTGCGGGACGGGGTGGAGGCGCCACAGCCGGTGGAGGAGGCGCAGCCCGCCGCGCGCGGGGTGGCGGGCATCGCCGGGCTCGTGGAGTCGGCGCGCAGCGCGGGGACGGACGTAGGGCTCAGGACCACGGGGCAGCCCAGGCCGCTGGTCGCGGCGTGCGACCACGCGGCGTACCGGATCGCGCAGGAGGCGCTGACCAACGCCTACAAGCACGCGCCGGGCGCGCCGATCATGGTGGAGCTGAGGTACGAGGACGACTCACTGGTCGTGGAGATCGCCAACGGCCGGGCCGCCGGCCCGGGCGCCGGCGAGGTGGTCTCCGGAGGGCAGGGTCTGACCGGGCTGCGCGAACGGGCCCGGCTGGTCGGCGGCATGGTCTACGCGGGCGCCGTGGACGGCGGGGGCTTCCGGGTGGCCGGGGTGCTTCCGTACGGGACAGAGCCGGCGGGGGCCGAGGTCACCGGGGCCCTGGAGGGCGGGGCGGGCGCCGTCGCCGACGACTTCGGACAGCAGCTGCGGGCCCGGACCGCGGTCGGCGGCGCGGAGCCGGTGGACTGGGCTGTCATCGACAAGAGACTGCTGCGCGGAGGCGGCCGGTCCGGGGGCGTGGCGCTGGGCTGCGGGATCGCGGTCGCGGCCGTGGTGGTGCTGCTGATCGTGATCGGAGCGGCAGTGGCGCTGCTCGTCGGTTCGGTGAGCGACGCGACGATCGACCGGGCCGACTACGACGGCGCCCAGGTGGGCGAACCGGAGAGCACGGTGCGTTCGCGGCTGCCCAGCGGGGACAGCATCCTGACCGAAGGGCTCGACCGAAAGGGCCCGCCCCGTCCACAGGGAACCACGTGCCTGGCCCTGCTCGCGGACGATGATTCCGACTTGGGCAGCGACAGCGTTTTCCGGTTCTGCTTCAAGGACGGCAAGCTCGTCGACAAGCAGGCGTACCAGGCCGAGTAGCCGGGCCGAGAAGGGGGAGCAGGGGTGACAACCAGGGTGATCCGCGTGGTGATCGCTGACGACGAACCGCTGATCCGGGCCGGGATCAGGATGATCCTGACCTCGGCGGCGGACATCGAGGTCGTCGCGGAGGCGGCGAACGGCCGGGAGGCGGTGGAGCTGGCCCGGGCGCACGGCCCGGACGTGGTGCTCCTGGACATCCAGATGCCGGTGATGGACGGGCTGACGGCACTGGCCGAGCTGGGGCGGGCGGTGCCGGAGGTACGGGCGCTGATCCTGACCACCTTCGGGGAGAAGGAGAACGTGCTGCGGGCGCTGAGCGGGGGCGGCGCGGGGTTCCTGCTGAAGGACTCGGCGCCCGGTGAACTCATCGGCGCCGTACGGGCGGCCGCGGCGGGGGACGCGTACCTGTCTCCGGCGGCGACCCGGCACGTGGTGGACCAGCTCGCGTCCGGCCGGACGGCCGCCCGCGACGAGGAGGCCCGGCGTCTGGTGGCCGAACTGAGCGAGCGGGAGCGCGGGGTGCTGGCGCTGCTGGGGGAGGGGCTGTCGAACGCGGACGCGGGACGGCGGCTGCACATGAGCGAGGCCACGGTGAAGACGTACGTGAGCCGGATCCTGGCGAAGCTGGAATGCGAGAACCGGGTGCAGGCGGCGCTGCTGGCCAGGGACGCCGGGCTCTAGATACGGTCTGGGCCGAATGACGGCGATCCAAGGGGCGGGTGCATGACGGCGGTAGAGGAACAGCGCGGCGTGGAAACACGGGCGACGGGCCGGATCCCGGTGGTCGAGGGCTTCGCCCCGCGGTACGCCGCCGGGCCGACGGCGCGGGGCGCCGGTTCGCCCCGGGAGGCGGGCAAGGCGCTGCGCACGCGGGTGCCCCGGGCGGAGCACGCCCGGTTCGAGGCACCGGCGGACCGTCCGGACGCGGTACGGGCGGTGGAGGAGTCCAACGTCGGTCGGGTCGCCGAGCTGACGCCGATACGGGTCGGCCGGATGGCGGCCAACCCCTTCGCGTTCCTGCGCGGGGCGGCCGGGCTGATGGCGCACGACCTCTCCGGCGGTCCCGTGACCGGGATCGGTGCACAGATCTGCGGGGACGCCCACGCGGCCAACTTCGGCCTGTACGGGGACGTGCGCGGCCGCCTGGTCATCGACCTCAACGACTTCGACGAGACGGTCTTCGGCCCGTGGGAGTGGGACCTCAAGCGGCTGGCCACCTCGCTGGTCCTGGCCGGCCGGGTGGCCGGTGCGGACGAGGACACCTGCCGGGCGGCAGCGCTCGACGCGGCGGGTGCCTACCGGCGCACGATGCGGCTGCTGGCCAAACTGCCGGCCCTCGACGCCTGGAACGCCATCCCGGACGAGGAACTGGTCTCGCACACCGATGCCCGTGACCTGCTGGGCACGCTGGAACGGGTTTCGGAGAAGGCCCGCAACAACACCTCCGCCCGGTTCGCCGCCAAGTCCACCGAGCTCACGCCCGACGGGGGCCGGGCCTTCGTGGACGCGCTCCCCGTGCTGCGCCGGGTCGGGGACGGGGAGGCGGCGGCCGTGGCGGCCGCGCTGGGCCCGTACCTGGGGACGCTGCAGGGGGACCGGCTGCCGCTGCTGGCCCGGTACACGATCCACGACGTGGCCTTCCGGGTGGTGGGGACGGGCAGTGTCGGTACCCACTCGTACGTGGTGCTGCTGCTGGACCACAGGGGTGAGGCGCTGGTCCTCCAGGTGAAGGAGGCCCGGCCGTCGGCGCTGCTGCCGCACCTGCCCGGGCTCGGCTTCGTCTCCCCGCCGGAGGAGCACGAGGGCCGCCGGGTGGTGGCCGGGCAGAAGCGGATGCAGGTGGTCTCCGACATCCTGCTGGGCTGGACGACGGTGGAGGGGCGACCCTTCCAGGTCCGCCAGTTCCGCAACCGCAAGGGCAGCGTGGACCCGACGGCGCTGGCCGCCGAGCAGTTCGACGACTACGGGCGGATGACCGGAGCCCTGCTGGCGAGGGCGCACGCGCACAGCGCGGATCCGCGGCTGCTGGCCGGGTACTGCGGTAAGAACGACGAGCTGGACGAGGCCATCGCCGGCTTCGCCGTGGCTTATGCCGACCGGAGCGAGGCCGACCACGCGGTGCTCGTGGCGGCCGTGCGGTCGGGGCGGATCGCGGCGACGACCGGGGTCTGAGCCGCGGTCCGGACGGTCGGGGTTCGCGCCCGCGGGCGTGATGTTTCACGTGAAACCGGTGCATGTTTCACGTGAAACACCCGGCCCGGAGGGCCTTAGGCTGGCCGGGTGAGCGAGCAGAGTGTTCCCGAATCGCCCGAGCCCCAGTCCGAGCCGCCGTCTGAGCCGCAGCCCGAGGTCCAGTCCGAGCCGCAACCCGAGGTCCAGCCCGAGCCCGGTTCCGGCCCCGCTGCCGACGAGCGGCCCGAGGCGCGCCTGGAGCGCGCCGTGCGGGCGGCCGAGCAGGCGCTGATCGAGTTCGAGATCGCGGTGGAGACCTTCCGGGTGGAGGTGGAGAACTTCTCCCGCCTGCACCACCAGAAGCTCGGACCGATGTACTCGCGGCTCGACGAGCTGGACGCCCAGATCGCCGAGGCGAAGGCGGCGAGCACGGGCGACCCGGAGGACCTGCGCCGTGCGCGCGAGGCTCGCGCGATGGTGATGCCGATGCCCGGGGTGGACGAGCTGTTCCACGACTGGCTGGACTCGGACGGGCTGTCCGACGACGCCTCCGCGATGCTCACGGACCGCGCGGTGCGGCCCCCGGAGCGGGTGCGCCCGACGGAGGAGGTACGCCGCCTCTACCGCGAGCTGGTCCGCCAGGCGCATCCCGACCTCGCCCAGGACGAGGCCGAACGCGAGCGGCGCGACGCCTTCATCGCGCGGGTCAACGCGGCGTACGGGCGCGGCGAGGAGCAGCTGCTGCGCGAGCTCGCGCAGGAATGGGCGCAGGGCCCGGCGCCGGCCGCCGTGCGGCTGAGCGAGAGCGAGGAGCTGTACGAGCGGCTGGAGTGGCTCTCGCGCCGCAAGGAACTGCTGTCGGTGGTCGCCCGGGAGCTGGAGGAAGGCGCGATCGGGTCGATGCTGCGGATGGCGCCGGAGGACCCGGACCGGCTGCTGGAGGAGATCGCGGAGCAACTGCTCTCCGATGTCGCGAAGCGCGAAGCGGAACTGGCGGCGCTGCTCACTCCGTGAGCCGCGAAGAACCCGTCGGATAGGTTGGCTCACCTATCCGTGACGAGAGAAGGCGACAGCTATGAACTCCGGACCGCTTCCCTCGGTGGCCGCCTCCGCACTGCCCTCCGAGGCCTTTGTCCTCGACGTTCGCGAGAACGACGAATGGGCGGCCGGCCACGCCGAGGGCGCGCTGCACATCCCGATGAGCGAGTTCGTGGCGCGCATCGGTGAGCTGACCGAGAAGATCGAGGACGACCGCCCGGTCTACGTGATGTGCCGGGTCGGTGGACGCTCCGCCCAGGTGGCCCAGTACCTGCGGGGCCAGGACATCGAAGCCGTGAACGTGGACGGCGGCATGCAGGACTGGGAGGCCGCGGGCCGCCCGGTCGTCACCGACGCGGGCGCCCCGGGCTTCGTCGTCTGAGACGGGCTGTCTGGGACGGGCTGTCTGGGTAGGACTGCTTGAGACGGGCTGTCTGGGACGGGCTAGGCGAGGGGGTGGGCGGCCAGTAGGTCGCCCAGCGCCTCCTCGTGCGCCGCGGCCGGGCCGAGCTGGAGCTCCAGCTGCTTGGCCCAGGCGTGGTAGCGGTGCAGCGGGTAGTCGGTGTCGGCACCGAAGCCGCCGTGCAGGTGCTGTGCGGTCTGCACGACGCGCCGTACGCCCTCGGAGGCCCAGATCTTGGCCACGGCCACGTCGCCGGCGCTCGGCAGCGGTCCGCCCGCTCCGCCCGTGGAGGCGTCGAGCCGCCAGGCGGCCTGCCAGAGGGTGACCTCCATGGCGCGCAGGTCGATGAAGCGGTCGGCGGCCTGGACGGCGACGGCCTGGAAGCTGGCCACCGGGAAGCCGAACTGCTCGCGCTTGCTGGTGTACTCGCTGGTCATCGTGAGCACGTTCTCGCCGAGACCGAGCGCGAGCGCGCAGGTCCCGGTGGCCAGGAGCTGGCGCAGGTGGTCCCAGACGCCGGGCTCCTCGATCAGGTGCGCGGCCGGGACCCGTACCCCGTCGAGGGTGAGCTCTCCGAGCCGCTCCCCGCTGGTGGAGTACTGCTCCGCGAGGGACAGGCCCTCGGCGCCCCGGGGGACGAACGCGAGGACTGCCTCGCCCTCCCCGGTGTGGGCCGGTACGGCCGTCCAGTCGGCGCTGTGCGCCCATGCGACGGCCGTCTGGAGGCCCTCCAGAACCCAGGCGTCGCCGTCCCGCCGTGCGGTGACGGCCAGTTCGGCGGGGTCGTGGCCGCTGCGACCGTGCGCGGCGACGGTGAGGACGACGCTGCCGTGCCCGGCTCCGTCCAGCAGGGCGGCGGCCAGTTCGGGGCCGCCGTGGGCCTGGACGGTCATGGCGGTGGCGCAGTGCTCCAGCAGCGGGACCCGGGCCAGTACCCTCGCCGATTCGCGCAGGACCAGGCACAGGGCGATGACGTCGAGTCCGGAGCCGCCGTGCTCCTCGGCGAGGACCAGGCTCAGCAGGTCGGAGTCGGCGAGCTTGGCCCACAACTCGCGGTCGAACTCGTCGGCCACGGCCCTCGGGGTGAGTGCGGGGCTGGGCACGCCGTCGGGGGCCACGTCCGCGAACACGGCCTTGGCCGCCTCGACGGCGGCCTGCTGCTCCTCGGTGAAGGTGAAGTCCACTGCCTGTCCTCCCGCGTACCCGGATCGTGCTCTGCCTGACGGTGCGTCAAGATAGAACACGTTCTGGAAATTTGACAGGGGGGTGGCAGGGACGACCGCGCGGGCCGGGTCGGCGCCCGGCTCAGCGGTCGAAGTCGATCTCCACCTCCTCCGACACCGGGTGCGACTGGCAGGCCAGCACGAACCCGGCCTCGGTCTCCTGCTCCTCCAGCGCGAAATTGCGGTCCATCCGCACCTCGCCCGATACGACGAACGCCCGGCAGGTGCCGCACACCCCGCCCTTGCAGGCGTACGGGGCGTCCGCGCGGGCCCGGAGCACCGCGTCGAGCAGGGATTCGCCGTCGCGCACCGGCCAGGTGCCCGAGCGGCCGTCGAGCCGCGCCGTGACCCGGCCGCTGGTGGTGGCGGCCGCGCCCGCCGGGGCCGCGCCCGACAGGTCCGACGGGGCCGGCGTCGTGGTGTCCGCGACGTGGAAGATCTCCTCGTGCACCCGGGTCCGGACGACGCCGAGCGCGCTCAGCGCCTGCTCCGCTCCCGTCACCAGGCCGTACGGCCCGCACAGGAACCAGCCCGTCACCTCCGCGACCGGCAGCAGGGCCGGCAGCAGCTCCGTCAGCCGCTCCTCGCCGAGGCGCCCCGAGGGCAGTCCGGCCTCCTGCTCCTCCCGGGAGAGCACGGTGACGAGCTGGAACCGGTCGGGATAGCGGTTCTTGAGGTCGGCGACCTCCTCCAGGAACATCGTCGAGGCCGCGCTGCGGTCGCTGCGCACCAGGCAGAACCGGGCGTCGGGGCGGGCCGCCAGCAGGGTGGCGGCGATCGACAGCACCGGGGTGATGCCGCTGCCGCCGACGATCGCGGCGTAGTGCGCGGCGGCCGGCGCCGCCGCGGGGTCCAGGATGAACCGGCCGGCCGGGACCATCACGTCCAGGACGTCCCCGGCGGCGATCTCCTTGTGGGCGAAGGAGGAGAACTCCCCGCCCTCCACCAGCCGCACTCCGACCCGCAGCGCGGCGGGGCCGGGCGCGTCGGCGGCCGGGGCGGCGGAGCAGATCGAGTACGTACGCCGCACCTCCGGCCGGCCGGAGTCCCCGGCGGCTCCGCGGCGCAGGGTCAGGTGCTGGCCGGGGGCGTGCCGGTACTCGGCGCGCAGCTCCGGCGGGACGGCCAGGGTCAGGGCCACGGAGTCCTCGGTGAGCCGGTCGACCGCCGTCACCGTCAAGGTGTGGAACGCGCCGTGGCGCGCGGGGCGCACCGGGCTCGCGGACCCCAGCGTGGGCGACGGCGGTGACACGGCCATCTACAGCTCCTTGAAGTGGTCGAACGGTTCGCGGCAGGCGGTGCAGCGGCGCAGCGCCTTGCATGCGGTGGAGGAGAACCGGCTGAGCAGCTCGGTGTCGGTCGATCCGCAGTGGGGGCAGCGGACCGACAGGGTGAGCGGAACCGGTCCGCCGGCGGCGTGCGGCCGCGGCGGGGCGATGCCGAACTCCGCCAGTTTGCGGCGGCCTTCGGCGCTGATGTCGTCGGTGGACCAGGCGGGGGCCAGCACGGTCCGTACCCGGACGTCCGGTATGCCGTGGTCGGTCAGGACCCGCTCGATGTCGGCGGACATGGCCTCGACGGCCGGGCAGCCGGTGTAGGTGGGGGTCAGGGTGACCTCCACGTGGCCGTCCTCGTACATCCGCACCCCGCGCATCACGCCGAGCTCGGCGAGGGTGAGCACGGGCAGTTCGGGGTCGAGGACGGAGCCGGCCAGCGCGGCGAGCTCCACCTCCAGCCGGGTCTGCCCGGTGCCGGTCACCACGATGCCCCCGGGTGGCTGCGGTGCAGGTGCTGCATCTCCGCGAGGAGACGGCCGAACGACTCGGTGTGCAGTCCCTGCCGGCCGGCTCCGGCGGCCCAGGCGCCGTGGCGCGGCCCCTGGGGCAGTTCCAGTCCGGCCTGCTCCAGCACGCCGCCGACCGCGGCGAGCCAACGGACCTCCAGGGCGGCCCAGTCGACTCCGTCGTCGCCTTCGAGTCCGTCCACGGGCCGGAACATCTCCCCGGTGTACTTCCACAGCCCGTCGAGCGCGGCCCGCATCCGGGCGCGGCTCTCCTCGGTGCCGTCACCGAGCCGCAGCGTCCACTGCTCGGCGTGGTCGCGGTGGTAGGCGGTCTCCTTGACCGCCTTGGCGGCGAGCGGCCCGAACGGACCGTCTCCAAGCGCCAGTTCCCCGTAGAGCTCGTGCTGGTAGAGAGAGAAGTAGAGCTGGCGCGCGATGGTGTGGGCGAAGTCGCCGTTCGGCTGCTCGACCAGCTGGAGGTTGCGGAAGGACCGCTCCTCGCGGAGGTAGGCCAGCTCGTCCTCGTCTCCGGCCGTCGACAGCAGGACGCGGGCCTGGCCGAGCAGGTCGAGGGCGATGTTGGCGAGGGCGACCTCCTCCTCCAGGACGGGCGCGTGGCCCGCCCACTCGGCGAGGCGGTGCGAGAGGATCAGCGCGTCGTCGCCGAGGGCCAGCGCCGCCGCCACCGTGGCCGTACCCGCTTCGGTGCTGGTCACAGGTGGTTCACCCCCTCGGGGATCTCGTAGAAGGTCGGGTGCCGGTACGGCTTGTCGGCCGAAGGGGCGAAGAACGGGTCCCGCTCGTCCGGGGAGGAAGCGGTGATCTCCGTGGAGGGCACCACCCAGATGGAGATGCCCTCGCCGCGCCGGGTGTAGAGATCGCGGGCGTTGCGCAGAGCCATCTCCGCGTCGGGGGCGTGCAGGCTGCCCGCGTGCGTGTGCGAGAGGCCGCGCCGCGAGCGGACGAACACCTCCCACAGGGGCCAGTTCTGCGTCATACCCGAGCCTCGCTTCCGATTGCCGCTTCCGTTGCCGCCGCTGTCGACGCCTTCGCCGCCGTCTGCTTCTGTGCGTACGCCGCGGCCGCGTCGCGTACCCAGGCGCCTTCCTCGTGCGCCGCCCGGCGCTGCCCGATCCGGTCTTCGTTGCACGGGCCGTTGCCCTTCAGCACCTCCCAGAACTCCGTCCAGTCGATGGCTCCGAAGTCGTGGTGCCCGCGCTCCTCGTTCCACTTCAGGTCCGGGTCGGGCAGGGTCAGCCCCAGCGACTCGGCCTGCGGGACGGCGATGTCCACGAAGCGCTGGCGCAGGTCGTCGTTGGAGTGGCGCTTGATCCGCCAGGCCATCGACTGCGCCGAGTGCGCCGACTCGCCGTCCGGCGGGCCGAACATCATCAGCGAGGGCCACCACCAGCGGTCGACGGCGTCCTGCGCCATGGCGTGCTGGGCCTCGGTGCCCCGCGAGAGGGCGAGGAGCAGCTCGTACCCCTGGCGCTGGTGGAAGGACTCCTCCTTGCAGATCCGGACCATGGCCCGCGCGTACGGCCCGTAGGAGCAGCGGCAGATCGGGACCTGGTTGGTGATCGCCGCACCGTCCACGAGCCAGCCGATCGCGCCGACGTCGGCCCAGGTCAGCGTGGGGTAGTTGAAGATCGAGGAGTACTTCTGCTTCCCGGCGTGGAGCTTGTCGAGGAGCTCGTCGCGGCTGGTGCCGAGGGTCTCGGCGGCGCTGTACAGGTACAGGCCGTGGCCTGCTTCGTCCTGGACCTTCGCCATCAGGATCGCCTTGCGGCGCAGTGAGGGCGCGCGGGTGATCCAGTTCGCCTCGGGCTGCATGCCGATGATCTCGGAATGGGCGTGCTGGGCCATCTGGCGGACCAGGGAGGCGCGGTACTCGTCCGGCATCCAGTCGCGCGGCTCCACCCGCTCGTCGGCCGCCACGGCCGCGTCGAACGCCGCCGCGAGCTGAGCACCGAGGTCGGCGTTCACGCCGATCTCAGCGTCCCGCCCCGCTGCCTGCCCCGCCCCCGAGGTCACTGCCGGGGTCACTGCCACCATCACGGCCCCCTGTCAGAGGTCTCTACCGCCTCGTCCCGCCCGACCGACCGATCGTTCGGTTCGTACTCTTCAATGGTGGGACGACGGGCCGTAGGGTGTCAACCTCTGTGGTCAACCCTGTGGACACCGGATGATCGGGGCGGGATGGATTCGAACGAGCGCGAGCGCCTCGACGGAGGGGCTCCACCCCCGCCCAGGGCGCCCGGAATCGCCGGCCTGTCCACCCCGTACCGGGTCGTCACGGCCCTCGCCCTCGGAGCGGTGGCGGTAGCCGCCTGCTCGCACCTGGCCCTCGTCTTCCTGCACGTGGCCCCGTCCAACACGGTGAGCAAGCGGCATGCGCGGATGATCGACTACTGGATCTACCCCGAGCTCGAACAGAACTGGAAGCTCTTCGCCCCCAACCCGCTCCAGCAGAACATCGCCGTGGAGGTGCGCGCGGAAGTGCGGACGCACGACGGCCTGCTGGTGACGGGCAACTGGCGCGATCTGTCCGCCGAGGACGGCGCGGCCATCCGCCACAGCCTGCTGCCGAGCCACACCGAGCAGAACGAGCTCCGCCGCGCCTGGGACTTCTTCACGAACTCCCACGACGAGGACAACAAGGCCAACGGCGACCGCGGCGAACTCGCCGAGCAGTACCTCCGCCGGATCGCCCTGGACCGGCTGGACCGGCTGGACCGGCTGGACCCGCGCACGGACGCCGACACGGCCATCGGCAAGGGCCCGCACCTGGCGGAGGGCAGGATCGTACGGATCCAGCTGCGTGGGGCGACCACGGAGGTCGCCGCGCCCAAATGGTCCGACGAGAAGGCCGACACCCAGACGTACTACCGGGAGCTGCCGTGGTGGACGGTGTGAGGGGGCTCAAGGCCGCCGCCGGCCGGGCTCTCGCCCAGGTCAGCGGGCAGGCGCTGGGTCCGTACCAGAGCGCCGTGGTCCGCATCGGCTTCGCCGGCACCTGGCTGTTCTTCCTGCTGCGGGAGTTCCCCCACCGCCACGAGCTGTACGGGCCGGACGGGCCGTGGAGCTGGGAGCTGGCGCAGCGGCTGATCGACTCGAACCACGCCTTCACGGTGCTGATGTGGTCGGACTCGGCGCTCTGGTTCGAGATCGTCTACGCCGTGGCCGTGCTCTCGTCCGCCCTGCTGATGCTGGGCTGGCGCACCCGGGCGACCTCCGTGGTCTTCATGATCGGCGTGCTGTCCCTGCAGAACCGCAGCGTCTTCATGGGCGACGGCGGCGACAACGTCATCCACCTGATGGCGATCTACCTCGTACTGACCAGGTGCGCGCAGGTGTGGTCGCTGGACGCCCGCCGCGCCCGCCGCCTCGGCGCGGCCACGGCCGGGCGGGCGGGGTCGGCGCTATGGGCCGGGCTCGGCGCGCTCTTCGCGTACGGGGCCGCGACCGGGCGGTTCAGCACCAACTGGGTGGTGATCTTCGCGGCCCTGTGGGTGATCGCCGCGCTCTGGTGGACGGTCGACCGCTACGAGCCGGAGGGGGAGGGGCGGGCGGTCCTCGACGTCCTGGCCAACCTGCTGCACAACGCCGGGATGCTGGTGATCATGGCGGAGGTGTGCCTGATCTACGCGACGGCCGGGTGGTACAAGATCCAGGGTTCGCGGTGGCAGGACGGCACGGCGCTGTACTACCCGCTGGGCCTGGACTACTTCACCCCGTGGCCCGGGGTCTCCGCCCTGCTCGCGAGCAGTGGCACGCTGGTCATGCTGCTGTCCTACGGGACGGTCGCGGTCCAGGTGGCCTTCCCGTTCACGCTGTTCAACCGGCGGATCAAGAACGTGCTGCTGGCACTGATGATGCTGGAGCATGCGGGGATCGCCGTGCTGCTGGGGCTGCCGTTCTTTTCCATGGCGATGATTGCCGCTGACGCGGTGTTTCTGCCGACCGGATTTCTGGTCTGGGTCGGCGCGTGGGTCGCTGCGCGGCGGGTCGGTGGGGGGCGGGCCGTTCCGCACCCGGACCCCGATCCGGACCCGGATCCGGACCCCGATCCGGACCCGGATCCGGACCCCGATCCGGACCCGGACCCGGACCCTGCGCTCCCCAGCCCGGTCCCGCGCTGAGCCCCTGGCCCTGCGGGGGCTTGTCCCCTACCCGCCCTTCGCCCGTTCCCTGGGGCTCCGCCCCAGACCCCGCGCCTCAAACGCCGGCGGGGCTGGAGTTGGCTGGAGGTTGCCTCGTACGGCGGCGGGGTCTGTGGGGAACGTAGGGTCGGCGGTATGAGTGAGCAGCATGGGGACGCCGAGGCCACCGAACGGCAGTGGCGGGAGGCCGCGGGGCGGGAAGATCTCGTACTCCTCGACGGGTTCCACGCGCTGAAGCATGCCCTGCGCTTCGGGGCGGATGTGCGGCTGGCCGTCGCCGAGGAACCGGAGGCCGTACGGGGCCTCGCGCGCGAGCTGGCTCCGGACGTGGAGGCGGACGTGGCCCGGCTGGTGAGGCAGGCCCCGCTCAAGGGGCTGCTCGCGCGGGTGCACCCCACCGGGGTGGCGGCGCTCGCGGTCCGGCCCGACCGGGCGGAGGGGCGGGCCCGGCTCGACGCACGGCGCAGGACCGCCCCGATCGTGGTCCTCGACAACCCCCGCAACCTCGGCAACGTCGGCGCCGTCGTCCGGCTCGCCGCCGGCTTCGGCGTCACCGGCGTGGTCACCCGGGGGGACCTAGACCCCTGGCACCCCAACGTGGTCCGGGCCGGGGCGGGGCTGCACTACGCCACCACCGTCGACCGGGTGGAGCTCGGTACGCTGCCGCCCGGCCCGCTGTACGCGCTCGACCCGGAGGGCGAGGACATCCGCTCCCTCACCCTCCCGGACGATGCGCTGCTCGCCTTCGGCTCGGAACGCCACGGCATCTCACCCGAGCTGCTCGCCCGCGCCGATCACCTGGTGTCCCTGCCGATGCGTCCGCAAGTCTCCAGCTACAACCTGGCCACCAGCGTGGCGATGACCCTCTTCCACTGGGGCGGGCCCCGGCCCGACGAGTGGTCGGCGGACCGGCCTGTGGACTAGTTCACGGGCGCGGCCCGAACTCGGCCCCGCCGGTCAGACCCGCCGGCCAGAACCGCCGGCAGGCCCCGTCGGCTAGCCCTGGCGGCGGACCTCCACCACGCGGAAGCGGTTCGACACGAACGCCCCGTCGCACAGCGCCGCGTTCGCCGCCGGGTTGCCGCCGGAGCCGTGGAAGTCGGAGAAGGCCGCGGTCTGGTTCACATAGACCCCGCCCGTCAGGTTCAGCGAGAGCTGCGCCGACTCCTCCAGGCAGACCTCCTCGATGGCCCGCTCGGTGTCCGCGGACGTGGTGTACGCCCCGACCGTCATCGCGCCCTTCTCGCGGACGGTGCGCCGCAGCAGTTCGAGAGCGCCCGCCGTGGAGTCGACCGCCACCGCGAAGGAGACCGGCCCGAAGCACTCCGAGAGGTAGGGGGCGGAGTCGTCCGGCTTGGCCGAGTCCAGCTTCACCATCACCGGTGTGCGCACCACCGCGCCCGGGAAATCGGGGTTCGTCACCTCGCGCGAGGCCAGCGCGACCTCGCCGAGCCCGGCCGCGGCCTCCAGACGGGCCTTGACGTCCGGGTTGACCAGCGCGCCGAGCAGCGCGTTGGCCCGCGCGTCGTCGCCGAGCAGGCCGCCGACCGCGGCCGCGAGGTCGGCGACGACCTCGTCGTACCCCTTGTGCCCGGCGTCCGTCTCGATGCCGTCGCGCGGGATCAGCAGGTTCTGCGGGGTGGTGCACATCTGGCCGCTGTAAAGGGACAGCGAGAAGGCCAGGTTGGACAGCATCCCCTTGTAGTTGTCGGTGGAGTCCAGGACGACGGTGTTGACGCCGGCCTTCTCCGTGTAGACCTGCGCCTGGCGGGCGTTGGCCTCCAGCCACTCACCGAACTCGGTGGACCCGGTGTAGTCGATGACCTTGACCTCGGGACGGAGGGCGAGCTCCTTGGCGATGCCCTCGCCCGGCCGCTCCACGGCCAGCGCGACCAGGTTCGGGTCGAAGCCGGAGTCCGCCAGGACCTCGCGGGCCACCTGGACGGTCAGCGCCAGCGGGAGCACGGCGCGCGGGTGCGGCTTGACCAGCACCGGGTTGCCCGTGGCGAGGGAGGCGAAGATCCCCGGGTAGCCGTTCCAGGTGGGGAAGGTGTTGCAGCCGATCATCAGGGAGATGCCCCGCGGGACGGCGGTGAAGGTCTTGCCGAGCTCCAGCGGGTCCTTCTTGCCCTGTGGCTTCGACCAGTCGGCCTGCCCCGGGACACGGGTCTGCTCCTCGTACGCATAGGCCACCGCCTCCAGGCCGCGGTCCTGCGCGTGCGGGCCGCCCGCCTGGAACGCCATCATGAAGGCCTGGCCGCTGGTGTGCATGACCGCGTGCGCGAACTCGTGCGTGCGCGCCGAGATCCGGGCCAGGATCTCGATGCAGACCAGGGCGCGCGCCTCGGGACCGGCGTCCCGCCAGGCGCTCATGCCGGCCCGCATCGCGGGCAGCAGCACGTCCGCGTCCACGTGCGGGTACTCGACGCCGAGCTCCACGCCGTAGGGGGAGGTCTCGGCGCCCGTCCAGCCGTCGGTGCCGGGCTGCCCGAGGTCCAGCCGGGTGCCGCGCAGCGCCTCGAAGGCGGCGAGCCCGTCGGCAGGCGCGCTCTCCCCGTACGCCTTGGGGTGCTCGGGGTGCGGGGACCAGTAGGCGCGGCTGCGGATCGTGGCCAGTGCCTGGTCCAGGGTGGGCCGGTGCTTGGCGGACAGCTGGGGGACGGTGAGCTCGGCGGCCATCAGGGACCAACTCCTCGTTGAGCCGGGCGGGATCAGGCGATCGGGTCGGGCAAGAAGGGATGAAGAAGAGCAGACTGGAGCTAGAGTAACCGAACGATCGGTCGGGACAAGAGGGCCCGGCAGACCTGTGGATAAGTCGGTGCGGGAGGATCGGGTCATGACAGCAATCGAGCGGTCCCGCACAGTGGCGGTCGTCGGCGCCGGCACCATGGGTCAGGGCATCGCCCAGGTCGCGCTTCTCGCAGGTCACCGCGTGCTGATCTACGACATCGCCGCCGCGCTCGCCGCCGACGCGGTCGGTTTCGTGCAGGACCGGGTCGAGCGGATGGCCGCAAAGGGCAGGCTGGATCGAACCGAGGCCGAGGACGCGATCGGCCGGATCGGTTCGGCGGCCAAACTGTCGGAGCTGGCCGGCGCCGCCCTCGTCGTGGAGGCGGTCGTCGAGGACGCCACCGTCAAGCGGGCGCTCTTCGCGGCACTGGAAGAGGTGGTTTCGCCGGACGCGCTGCTGGCCACCAACACCTCCTCCCTCTCCGTCACCGAGCTCGCCGCGGGCCTCGTGCACCCGGGCCGCTTCCTGGGCCTGCACTTCTTCAATCCGGCCCCGCTGCTCCCGCTGGTCGAGGTGGTCTCCGGTTTCGCGACCGACCCGGCCGCCGCCGACATCGCGTACGGCACCCTGCTCGGCTGGGGGAAGACGCCGGTGCGCTGCGCCGACACCCCGGGCTTCATCGTCAACCGGATCGCCCGCCCCTTCTACGCCGAGGCCTTCGCGGTGTACGAGGAGCAGGGCGCCGATCCGGCCACCATCGACGCCGTGCTCCGCGAGAGCGGCGGCTTCAAGATGGGCCCCTTCGCGCTGACCGACCTGATCGGCCACGACGTCAACGAGGCCGTCACCCGCTCCGTGTGGGAGTCCTTCTTCCGCAGCCCCAAGTTCACCCCGTCCCTCGCCCAGCGCCGCCTGGTCCAGTCGGGCCGCCTCGGCCGAAAGTCGGGCCACGGCTGGTACCCGTACGGCCCGGACGCGAAGGCCCCGGCCCCGCACACCGCGGGCCCGCAGGACGCGCCCGCGAAGGTGACCGTCGTCGGTGACCTCGGGCCGGCCGCGGACCTCGTCGACCTGCTGGAGGAGGCCGGGATCGAGGTCGCGGCCGTCGCGCACGGGGGCCCGTACATCCAGCTCCCCGGCGAGGGCCAGCTCGTGCTCGCCGACGGCAAGACCTCGATCGAGTTCGCCGACGTCGTCTACTTCGACCTCGCCTACGACTACCGCGGCGCCACCCGGATCGCACTCTCCGCCAGTGAGGACACCAGCGAGCAGACGCTCGCCGAGGCCGTCGGACTGTTCCAGAAGCTCGGCAAGAAGGTCTCCGTCATCGGCGACGTCCCCGGCATGATCGTCGCCCGGACGGTCGCGATGCTGATCGACCTCACCGCCAACGCCGTTGCCCGCGGGGTGGCCGGCGCCGAGGACATCGACACGGCCATGCGGCTCGGCGCCAACTACCCGGCGGGCCCCGCCGAATGGCACGACCGGCTCGGCCGCGACTGGGCGTACGACCTGCTGCACCACCTCGACGAGCGCTGCCCGGGCGGCCGGTACGCGCCTTCGCTGGCCCTGTACAAGCTGGGCTACGCGGCGGGGGACGAGGACGGCGGCGCGGACGACGACGTGGACGACGAGGCGGACCACGAGCCGGGGGAGACGGAATGACCACGGCCAAGCGGGACACGTACACGCCCGAGACGCTCCTGTCCGTAGCCGTCCAGGTCTTCAACGAGCGCGGCTACGACGGCACCTCGATGGAGCACCTCTCCAAGGCGGCCGGCATCTCGAAGTCCTCGATCTACCACCACGTCGCCGGCAAGGAGGAACTGCTCCAGCGCGCCGTCAGCCGGGCACTGGACGAGCTCTTCGCGGTCCTGGGAGAGACGGGGGCGATACGGGGCCGCGCGGTCGAACGCGTCGAGTACGTCACGCGCCGCACGGTCGAGGTCCTCGTCGCGGAACTCCCCTACGTGACCCTGCTGCTGCGCGTCCGGGGCAACACCCGCACCGAGCGCTGGGCCCTGGAGCGCCGCCGCGAGTTCGACCAGCAGGTCGCGGAGCTGCTGAAGGCCGCCGCCGCAGAGGGCGACCTGCGGGCGGACGTCGACATCCGGCTCGCCACCCGGCTGCTCTTCGGCATGGTCAACTCCCTGGTCGAGTGGTACCGCCCGCACCCGGGCACCACCTCCGACCAGCTGGCGGACGCGGTGGTCAGCATGGCCCTGGACGGCCTGCGCACGCAGCGCTGAGGGCCGCGGTGCGCCCCCGGCCGGCGGGTTGCGCGGCTCGGCGCCTCAGCGCGGTCGCGCGCGGTAGAGGTCGCGGAGCAGCGCGATCTCGGCCCCGTGGTGCAGCAGTTCCTGGTTGACCCACCACACGACGTCGACGAAGACGTCCTCCGGATCGCTGCCGTGGGGGTAGCTGGAGTACCCGACGGTGTCCAGCGCGGTGTCGTCGGCGCCCAGCAGGGCCGCGTGCCAGGCCCCGGCGGCCGCGTCGAAGGCGGCGACCGCCTCCGCGGCGCTCCCCGGGACCGGGTGGACCTCGCGGGTCAGCGTGCGGCTTCCCGCCACGTGGTCGGCGCGCAGGGCGATCATCTCGCCGAGGTGGCTGAGCCGCCACGCGATCGTGGTGACCGGCGGCGGCCAGGGGTGCGGGTGGGCCGCGGCGTCGCGCCCCCAGGGGCCCGCACCGGCCAGCAGGGTCGCGCGCGGCCCCGGTCCGGCCGCGCGTTCGCGCACGGACCAGCAGTCCGCCACGGGCTCCCAGAAGTACTCCGCGTCGGTCATCGGGCCGACCTCGGTGTCGGATCCGTCGCCGCTGTCCATGACGGGACCCGTCAAGCGGGCGGTGAGGCGCTCGCGCGCGAAGTCGAACTGCTCGAGCAGGGGGAGCAGGCGGGGTGGGATCACGGGGGCTCTCCGGTGGCGGTCGGCTCGTTCCGCGACGCGGGGACGTCGCGGTGGCCTGCCAGGCTGCCACGGTCCCGCCGCCAGGCCGTCTCTTTCGGATCTTGCCCGGGGGCGGGGCTTCAGTCCTCGGTGATCGTCGGACCGGCGGCCGGGTCGCGGGCCAGGAGATCCGTTTCCTCGAAGACCAGCAGGGTGCGTGTGGAGAGGACCTCGGGGATGGACTGGAGGCGGGTCAGGACGAGTTCGCGCAGGGTGCGGTTGTCCGGGGTGTGGACCAGCAGCAGGACGTCGAAATCGCCGCTGACCAGCGCGATGTGGGCCGCGCCGGGGAGCTCGCGGAGCTGTTCGCGGACCGTGCGCCAGGAGTTCTGGACGATCTTCAGGGTGATGTAGGCGGAGGCGCCCTGGCCGGCCCGTTCGTGGTTGACGCGGGCGGTGAACCCCCGGATCACCCCGTCGTCGATGAGCCGGTTGATCCGGGCGTAGGCATTGGCCCGGGAGACGTGGACCTGCTCGGCGACGGAGCGTATCGAGGCGCGGCCGTCCGCCTGGAGGAGGCGCACGATCGACCGGTCGATCGGGTCCAAGGGGCGGGGCGGGAGCTGTGGGGCCTGTGGGGTGCCGGGTGCGCCCGCCGGTGGCCCCGTCGGGGAAGCCGCCCCCGGGCCCGTCGGGGAGCCCGCCCCCGGGCCCGTCGGGGAGCCCGCCCCCGGGCCCGTCGCGGAACCCGCTCCGGCCATTTGTTCATCCGCCATCGCCCGATGCCTGCCTCTCCTGGACGTCCTGCACCCATACCAGGGCGTCGGCGCCACTTTGTCCACAGCCTGGAGCCGCCTGTAGCCAAATTGCCCGGACAACCGAACAATCGGTAGGTGAGGCGCCTCACACCCGGGGTCCTCCCCGCCCGCTTCCCACGAGGAGGTGTACGCCGCCATGACGGTCCAAGAGCTGCCCGGTGCCGGTGCGTCCCACCGCTCCACCCCGCCGCCCGCCTGGAGGCCCCGCACGGATGCCGCCCCGCTGCTCCCGGACCCCGAGCCGTACCGGGTGCTGGGCACCCCGGCCGCCGACCGGCTCGACCCCGAGCTGATGCGCCGGTGCTATGCCGAGCTGGTGCGCGGCCGCCGCTACAACGCCCAGGCCACCGCCCTCACCCGGCAGGGCCGTCTGGCGGTATATCCCTCCACCGTGGGACAGGAGGCGTGCGAGATCGCCGCCGCCCTGGTCCTGGAGGAGCGGGACTGGCTCTTCCCGAGCTACCGCGACACCCTCGCGGCCGTGGCACGCGGACTGGACCCCGTAGAGGCGCTGACGCTGCTGCGCGGCGACTGGCACACCGGGTACGACCCGCGAGAGCGGCGGATAGCCCCCCTCTCGACCCCCCTCGCCACCCAGCTGCCGCACGCGGTCGGTCTGGCGCACGCCGCCCGGCTGCGCGGTGACGACGTGGTGGCCCTCGCCATGGTCGGCGACGGCGGCACCAGCGAGGGCGATTTCCACGAGGCCATGAACTTCGCCGCCGTCTGGGAGGCCCCGGTCGTCTTCCTCGTGCAGAACAACGGCTTCGCGATATCCGTCCCGCTCGCCAAGCAGACCGCCGCCCCGACCCTGGCCCACAAGGCCGTGGGGTACGGGATGCCGGGCCGCCTCGTCGACGGCAACGACATCGCCGCCATGCACGAGGTGCTGTCCGAGGCCGTCCGGCGGGCCCGGTCCGGCGGCGGCCCGACCATGATCGAGGCCGTCACGTACCGCATCGAGGCCCACACCAACGCCGACGACGCCACCCGCTACCGGGGCGACGCCGAGGTCGAGGCCTGGAAGGCGCACGACCCGGTCGAGCTGCTGGAACGCGAGCTGACCTCGCGCGGGCTGCTGGACGAGGCGGGCATCCAGGCCGCCAAGGACGCGGCCGAGGCGATGGCTGCGGCGCTCCGCGACGGGATGAACGCACAGCCCGTGCTCGACCCGATGGACCTCTTCGAAAACGTCTACGCGCAGCAGACCGGCCGGCTGCGCGAACAGGCGGCCATGCTCCGTGCCGAGCTGGACGCGGCCGAGCAGGAAGAGGGAGATCCGTCATGACCACGGTGGCGGCGAAGCCGGCGACCACGAAGCCGGCGACCATGGCGCAGGCCCTGAACCGGGCGATGCGCGACGCGATGGCCGAGGACCCGACCGTCCACGTCATGGGCGAGGACGTGGGCGCCCTCGGCGGGGTCTTCCGCATCACGGACGGACTCGCGAAGGAGTTCGGCGAGGACCGCTGTACGGACACCCCGCTGGCGGAGGCCGGCATCCTCGGCGCGGCCGTCGGCATGGCCATGTACGGGCTGCGGCCGGTCGTGGAGATGCAGTTCGACGCGTTCGCGTACCCCGCCTTCGAGCAGCTGATCTCGCACGTGGCGAAGATGCGCAACCGCACGCGGGGCGCGATGCCGCTGCCCATCACGATCCGGGTGCCGTACGGCGGCGGGATCGGCGGTGTGGAACACCACAGCGACTCCTCCGAGGCGTATTACGTGGCCACGCCCGGGCTCACGGTCGTGACCCCGGCGACGGTCGAGGACGCGTACGGACTGCTGCGCGCGTCGATAGCCAGCGACGACCCGGTGGTCTTCCTGGAGCCGAAGCGGCTGTACTGGTCCAAGGCCGAATGGTCGCCGGAGGCGCCCGCGGAGGTACCCGGCATCGGCAAGGCCCTCGTCCGGCGGACCGGCACGAGCGCGACGCTGATCACCTACGGGCCCTCCCTGCCGGTGTGCATGGAGGCGGCCGAGGCGGCGCGCGAGGAGGGCTGGGACCTCGAGGTCGTGGACCTGCGCTCGCTGGTCCCCTTCGACGAGGAGACCGTCGTGGCCTCCGTACGCCGGACCGGACGCGCGGTGGTGGTCCACGAGTCGGGCGGCTTCGGCGGCCCCGGCGCGGAGATCGCCGCCCGGGTCACGGAGCGGTGCTTCCACCACCTGGAGGCGCCGGTGCTGCGCGTGACCGGCTTCGACATCCCCTACCCGCCGCCGATGCTGGAGAAGCACCACCTGCCCGGCGTGGACCGGATCCTGGACACCGTGGCCCGTCTGCAGTGGGAGAACTGATGCCGCAGGTCATGGAGTTCAAGCTGCCGGACCTGGGGGAAGGGCTGACCGAGGCGGAGATCGTCCGCTGGCTGGTGGCGGTCGGCGACGTCGTCGCCATCGACCAGCCGGTCGTCGAGGTCGAGACGGCCAAGGCGATGGTCGAGGTGCCCTGTCCCTACGGGGGCGTGGTCACCGCCCGCTTCGGCGAGGAGGGGACGGAACTGCCCGTCGGCGCACCGCTCATCACCGTGGCGGTGGGGGCGGCCACCGAGGCGTCCGACGAGCCCGCGCAGGCTCCGTCGTCCGATTCCGGATCGGGCAACGTCCTGGTCGGATACGGCACGGACCATTCACGTCCGGCACGTCGGAGGCGGGTGCGACCCGGCTCCGCCGTGCCGGAAGGTACTCACACGGGTGCGGCCGCCGCGCCGGCCGGCTCCGTGGCTCCGGCCGCCGCCCGGACCGCCGTTCGGCCCGCGGCCCAGGCGCCTGCCCCCGTGCAGGGCTCCGGCCCCGTGCCGGTCATCTCGCCGCTGGTGCGCAAGCTGGCCCGGGATCACGGCGTGGACCTGCGCGCCCTGCACGGATCGGGCCCCGAGGGCCTGATTCTGCGCTCGGACGTCGAGGCCGCGCTGCGCGCCCCGGCGCAGCCGGCAGCCGGATCCGCCGCCACGGCCGCCGCCGTCACCGCCCAGCAGGGCGCCACGCGGATCCCCCTCAAGGGGGTGCGCGGGGCGGTCGCGGACAAGCTGTCGCGCAGTCGGCGCGAGATACCTGACGCCACCTGCTGGGTCGACGCCGACGCCACCGAACTGATGGCGACCCGGGCGGCGATGAATGCCGCGGGCGGGCCCAAGATCTCGGTGCTCGCGCTGCTCGCCCGAATCTGCACGGCGGCACTGGCCAGCCACCCGGAGCTCAACTCCACGGTGGACCTGGCGGCGAACGAGATTGTCCGGCTACCCGCCGTGCACCTCGGCTTCGCCGCGCAGACGGAGCGGGGTCTGATGGTCCCGGTGGTCCGGGACGCGCAGTCGCGCAGCGCCGAATCGCTGTCGGCCGAGTTCGCCCGGCTCACCGAGCTGGCCCGGGCGGGGAAGCTCGCCCCGGCCGACCTCACCGGCGGCACCTTCACTCTGAACAACTACGGGGTGTTCGGGGTCGACGGCTCCACGCCGATCATCAACCACCCCGAGGCGGCGATGCTCGGAGTGGGCCGGATCATCCCGAAGCCGTGGGTGCACGGGGGCGAGCTGGCGGTCCGCCAGGTCGTGCAGCTGTCCCTGACCTTCGACCACCGGGTGTGTGACGGCGGCACGGCGGGCGGCTTCCTGCGGTACGTCGCCGACTGTGTCGAGTCCCCGGCCGTGCTGCTGCGCGGCCTGTAGCCCGGGACCCCGGCGGGGCTGGAATCAGCCCCGCCGGAGCTCCGGGTCCGGAGCGCGGCCGTTGCTCAGGTGGTCAGCAGCAGCTTGCCCACGTGCGCGCTCGACTCCAGGACGCGGTGCGCCTCGGCCGCCTCCGCCATGGGGTAGGTGGCGTGCACCACCGGGTGGATCCGGCCCGCCGCGACCAGGGGCCACACGTGCTCCCGTACGGCCGCGACGATCGCCGCCTTCTCGTCCAGGGGCCGCGCCCGGAGCGTGGTGGCGGTGATCGCCGCCCGCTTCGCCAGCAGGGTGGCCAGGTTGAGTTCGGCCTTGACCCCGCCCTGCAGCCCGATGATCGCGAGGCGGCCGTTCACGGCCAGCGCGTCCACGTTCCGCGTCAGGTACTTCCCGCCCATGATGTCCAGGATCACGTCCGCCCCGGCGCCGCCCGTGGCCGCCCGGATCTCCTCCACGAAGTCCTGCTCGCGGTAGTCGATCAGGATGTCCGCACCCAGCTCCGCGCAGCGTGCCAGCTTCTCCTTGCCGCCCGCCGTGACCGCGACCCGCGCGCCCACGGCCTTGGCGAGCTGGATCGCCATCGTCCCGATGCCGCTCGATCCGCCGTGCACCAGCAGGGTCTCGCCGGGGCGCAGTCCGGCCACCATGAACACGTTCGACCAGACCGTGGAGACGACCTCCGGCAGGGCCGCGGCCGTCACCAGGTCCACGCCCGCCGGTACCGGCAGCAGTTGGCCCGCCGGTACGGCCACCCGCTCCGCGTACCCGCCGCCGGCCAGCAGCGCGCACACCTCGTCGCCGACCGACCAGCCGGACACCCTGGGCCCGATCGCGGAGATCCGCCCTGAGCACTCCAGGCCGGGATGGGGGGAGGCGCCGGGCGGAGGGTTGTAGAAGCCCTGCCGCTGCAGGACGTCGGCGCGGTTCACGGCGCTCGCCGCCACTTCGACGACGACCTCGCCGTCTCCGGCCACCGGATCGGGTGCTTCGGCCCACACCAGGGTCTCGGGGCCGCCGGGCTGTTCGATGGTGATCGCATGCATGGCCGGAGGCTACCGCTCCGACCATCGGCCGGCCACAGCACCAGTTCTGTGGCAGGCGGGGTTCACCGGGTCACGACGGACCATCGCGGCCACGACAACTAGTCGGCCGGGCCCAGCACCACCTGCGGGCCGGTCGGCGGGGCCGCACGGACGATGCTGATCACACGGTCCGTCAGCTGGAGGGGGCTCGCGTGCGGATCGTCGTACGGGAGCAGCCGGTGGCCGCGCAGGACGCTGACGACGAGGTCGCCGGTGTCCCGGACCGATTTGCCGACCTCCGCCTTGGTGATCGGACGCTCGATCAGATCGAGCCCGCTGCCCTGCTGGATGAGGTCCTCCATCACCGTGCCCGCGCTCGGGCTGAGCACGGACAGCCCGAGCAGCCGGCCGGCCGCGCTGGCGCTGGTGATGACCGCGTCGGCGCCCGACTGGCGCAGCAGCGGCGCGTTCTCCTCTTCCCGGACGGCCGCCACGATCTTCGCGACGCGGTTGAGCTGGCGGGCCGTCAGGGTGACCAGGACCGCCGTATCGTCGCGCTGGGTGGCGATGACGATCTGACGGGCCTTGTGGGTCTCGGCCCGCAGCAGGACATCGGATCGGGTGGCATCGCCGACGACCCCGGTGAACCCCTCCGCGTTGGCGATGTCGATCACCTTGGCGCTGGGGTCGACGATGACGACCTGCTCCTTGCTGAGGCCGGTGGCCAGCAGCGTCTGGAGGGCGGAGCGGCCCTTCGTGCCGAAGCCGACGACGACCGTGTGGTCACGCAAGTTATTCCTCCAGCGGCTGAGCCGCCACTCTTCCCTGGTCCGCTCGGTGAGGACTTCCAGGGTGGTGCCGACCAGGATGATCAGGAACAGCACGCGCAGCGGGGTGATCAGCAGGACGTTCATCAGCCGCGCGCTGTTGCTGTACGGGACGATGTCGCCGTAGCCGGTCGTCGACAGTGTGACGGTGGCGTAGTAGACGCAGTCGAGGAAGTCGACCTTGTTGTTGGCGTTGTCGTGATAGCCGTCGCGGTCGATCCACACGATCAGGACCGTCAGGGACATCACGAACAGTGCCATCAGCAGTCGCCGGGTGACCTGCCGGAGCGGTTTTTCGACGACGCGCTTGGGCAGTTTGATGCGGCGCGAGACGAGCTTCTCGTCGGCGCCGCGTGCCATCGCATCGGATCCGTGAAGTTTCACGTGAAACATCCCCCTGAGGCCCATGGGAGATCGAGGATCTCCAGCTCTTGCCCGGACCTGGCCCCGTGCGGGGGTACGACGGCGAGCGCGTCCGCGGCGGCCACCCCGCGCAGCATCGCCGGTCCGTTGTAGCGCAGCGGTACGGCGTGATCCTCGGTCAGCAGGACCGGTACGAGCCGGGTGTCGTGCGGGTGGCCCGGTACGTCGCCCTCCACGGGCACCACGTACCGGGGCCGCGGGCGCCGGCCGGCGAGGGCGCGCAGCAGCGGCTCGGCAAGGGTGAGCAGTCCGGAGACGGCGGCCAGCGGATTGCCGGGCAGGCCCACCAGGTGGCGGACCGGGCCCTGGCCGGGTGCTCCGCCGAGGCGGGCCAGCAGCATCGGGTGCCCGGGGCGTACGGAGACCCCGTCGACGAGCAGTTCCGCGCCGGCCTCGGCCAGTACGGGGTGTACGTGGTCCACGGGGCCGGAGGCGGTACCGCCGGTGGTGACGACCACGTCGGCGGACGAGCCGGTGACGGCCGCCAGCAGTGCTGCGACGCCCGCCGGGTCGTCGCCGAGCCTGCGGACGGCGATCACCTCGGCGCCGAGCCGGGTCAGCCAGGGGCCCAGCATGGGGCTCAGCGCGTCGCGGATGAGGCCGTCGTGCGGGGGCCCCTCGGTGAGCAGTTCGTCGCCGAGCACCAGGATTTCCACGCGCGGCCGGGGCCGGGTGGTGAGCTCGTCGTACCCGGCGGCCGCGGCGAGGCCGAGGACGGCCGGGGTCACAAGGGAGCCGGCCGGCAGCAACAGGTCGCCGGAGCGGCACTCCTGGCCGCGCGGGCGGATGTCCTGGCCGGTGGCGACGGGCCGGTCGGCGTACAGCAGGGTGCCGGCCTCGCGGGAATGCTCGCTGCGGATCACGGCGGTGGTGTCCGCGGGGATCCGGGCACCCGTGGCGATCCGCAGGGCCTCGCCGTCCGCGAGGGGAGCGGGGCGTTCGCTCCCGGCCAGTGCGCTCTCGCCGGGGCGGATGGTCCAGGGGCCGGGCCCGGCCACGGCCCAGCCGTCCATCGCGGAGGTGTCGAAGGACGGCAGGTCGCCCAGGGCGTCGAGGGACGCGGCCAGCACCTCGCCGAGGGCGGCCGGCAGGGGCACCCGGTGGGTGCGGCCGCGGACGGCCGAACCGGCGCGGGTGGCGCTCTCCCGGGCCCGGAGCCACGTCGCGGCGAGGTGGCCGCCGTCGGCGGCGGGACCACGGGGGTCGCGGCTGACCAGCGCGAGGGCCTGGTCCAGGGCGCGGTCGGCGTCGGAGTCGGTGCCGGTTCCGGTGCCGGCTCCGGGGTCGGCGGTCATCCGGAGCCGGTCGCTTCGGGGCCGGTGGCCTCGGGGCCGGCGCCTTCCGCGGCCTCGCCTTCCGCGGCCCAGCGCAGGGCCAGTTCGGCGGCCTTGCGCGAGGCCTCGGCCACGGCCTGCGCGGGGTCGGCGCCGGTGGCTTCGGCATGGGCCGCCGCGTAGCCGACGAGGAAGGTCGTCAGCGGGGCGGCGGGCCGGGCGACGCCGTGCGCGGCGTCACGGGCGAGGTCGAGCAGGGTCTTGGTGTCGACGGCGACGTCGATGCCCAGCTCGTTCTTGACGGCGGTGATCCATTGGTCCAGCACGGTTCCATGCTCTCTGATTCGGGCTCGGGCGGCGGCGAGATCATCCCAGGTGTCGCAGTCGAAGGAGGCGAGTGGCGCAGCTGCGGTGACCGGGGTGAGGTCGAGTTCGGTGGTGAGGGCGCGCAGGGGGAGACCGGCCGGCGAGCCGTGTTCGGCGGCCAGCAGGGCGATTTCCCTGCGCAGGGGCTCGGCGCGGTACGCGGCGACCAGGGGCTGGTCGCGGCCGCCCGGGTCCCGGAGCAGGGCTCCGTCGCGGGCGTCGTGTCCGGGCGCGTCGAGGGCCTGGAGCAGGGAGTGGACGGTTTCCCGGTCCAGGAACGGCAGATCGGCGGAGAGTACGAGGACCAGCGGGGCGGTGGTGTGCCGGAGCCCGGCGTCCAGCGCGGCGAGGGGGCCGCCGCCGGGCGGGTCCTCCCGGGTCCAGTGCACGGGCCGGGCCGTTTGCCTGCGGCTGCCTACGACGACGGTGGTGCGGGCGTCCGCGCAGGCGTCCAGGACGCGGTCGAGGAGTCGGCGGCCGCCGACCAGGAGGCCGGGTTTGTCGGCTCCGTCGAGTCGCCGTGCGGCGCCGCCGGCCAGGACGATGGCGTCGTAGGTCATGACCCGAGTATGCGGGGGGTCGTGGACGGATGGGCTTCGCCGTTTACCGGATTCTTGAGGTCCGGGCTGACCACCGTGCGTTGCCGCTGCGCGGGCGAAGTCCCCTCCCCGCCCTTCCACCGTTCCCAGGGCCCGGCCCTGACCCGGTCCTCAAACGCCGGACGGGCTGAACAGACCCTGGGGCTCCGCCCCGGACCCCGCGCCTCAAACTTCCCCGGCTACCGCTGGGAGGCACGTCGGCGGGGCTGGATATAGGCCGGCGGGGCCGGAATTGCCCGGCGGAGGTGCAGGGTCTGGGGCGGCGGCGCTGGGGCTGGATCGTATGGGTGCGGGGCCGCCCGAAGGGCGGCCCCGGTGGGGTGGCGGGGTGGTTTAGAGGTAGGGGCCCGAGCGGATGGCGCCGTGGGGGCCGTCCTCGTCGTCCTCGTGGGAGGAGCCGGGCGGGAGGGCGCGGCGCATTTGTTCCAGCTGGGCTCGCGCCGCCATCTGCTGCGCGAACAGGGCCGTCTGGATGCCGTGGAACAGGCCTTCCAACCAGCCCACCAATTGGGCTTGGGCGATGCGTAGTTCCGCCTCGGAGGGGATGGCCTCCTCCGTGAAGGGGAGGGAGAGGCGCTCCAGTTCTTCCACGAGTTCGGGAGCCAGGCCGTCTTCCAGCTCCTTCACCGACGCCGCGTGGATGTCCTTGAGACGGACCCGGCTGGCCTCGTCCAGAGGTGCGGCGCGCACTTCTTCCAGGAGTTGCTTGATCATGCTGCCGATCCGCATGACCTTGGCGGGCTGTTCGACCATCTCCGTCACCGGGACCTCGCGCGACTCGTCATCGGCGCCGCCGACCGGCATCCCGTCCTGGCCCACGATCAGACCGTGTGGGGGGCTGTCCTGCGACCGTTCACTCCTCGGCATCTCCATGCCGTCATTCTGTCGCATACCTTCGTATTCACACGGTGTGCCCCCGCACGGGCGTGATCCACCCTGTGCGGGGGCACCAACTGTGGCACCGACGAGGACTCCGGCCGCGTCAGACCTCGCGGCGTGCCAGTGCTCCACTCGAACGTGTGACCAGGGCCGCCAGAAGCGCCGCGCCCAGCGGTACCGCGATCAGCAGTCCGGCCAGCGTGGGCCACGGCACCGCGATCGGGATGTAGGGCGCGACTTCGGAAGCCGCCGCGTAGCCGTTCTCGATGCCCGACCGGATCATGTCGGCCTTGGCCCGCCGCTCGGTGAGCCGGAGTCCGACAGCGGGCAGGATCCCGGCCGCCGAGCCGAGGAGCACGCCCATGAAGGCGACCACCCCGCACTGGAAGCCACTGAGCGTACGCCGCACCCGCGGCGGTGCGCCGACCGCGGCCAGGGTCTTCAGGTCGCCCTCGGCGTCCGCCTGGGCCAGGCCGGTGGCGATGCCGGCCGCGCCGATGGTGACCAGGCCGGCGAAGACGGTCAGGACGAGCATGACCAGGCTGTCGTCGCCCTCGTAGCCCTTCTCGATGTTCACGGACGCGTCCAGGCCCGATTTGTCGAGGGCCCCTTCCAGCCGTTGCCGCTGTTCGGAGCTCGCGTCCCCGTCGAGGGTGAAGTACGAGCCGAAGGGCGCGGTGGCGATGCCGGCCTTCTTCGCGGCCGAGGGCGGCAGCACCAGTTGCAGGCCGTAGCCCTTCGCCGATTCGGGTGCCTGGTACGTGGCGAACACCTTGTCCTTGCCGGGCGGGGACTCACCGGGCGCGATGTTGCCGGAGGCCTCCTCGTCCTTGCTCATGATCAGCCGGACGGTGACCTTGCCGTCGCGCACGTCCTGCTTCCTGAAGGAGACGGCCTTGCCGTCCTTCAGCGCGGCCGCGGCGCCCGGATCCTCGATCGACAGGACCGAGAGCAGCTTCTCGTCGGCGATGACCAGGGGGACCTGGACGCCGAAGTTTCCGTCCTGGCACCGCCAGTCGTTCCGCAGTTCCTTCTGCTGCTGCACGGTGAAGGAGCTGGGGCCGCTCACGGCCGTGTAGAGGGGGCAGCGCTGTTCCTTCGGGATGATGACCTCGGCCCGCCCGCAGTCGGGACTGGCGGAGTAGGGGGAGCAGCCGGGCTTGCCGACGACGAGGCGGTCCACGTCGGCCCGTACGGCCACCGGGAGTTCCTTCGAGAGGATCTCGCGCATCGAGGTCACTTCCCGGAAGGCGGAGTTCTCGTTGGTCTCGATCATGCCGGTCCCGAAGGGCAGATCGGCGACGTAGTTGTGCCGCGCCTGGACCTCCCTGCTGTGCTCGTACGTGGCCACCGCGACGGTGCCGGCGACGGCGGCCAGTACGGCGGCCACGGCCGGCGCGGTACGCCCACGGTTGCGGACGGCGTCGCGCAGCGCGAGGCGGGGAGACAGCGGCAGCCACCGGCCGGCCCGGCCGAACAGGCCGACCAGGGTGGGGGTGAGGGCGACGATCCCGAGCTCGGCGATGGCGCTGCCGCCCGCGACGACGGTGGAGCCCATCTCGGAGACGGAGCCGAACAGGGCGATGGAGGCCCCGCCCGCGATGGCGAGCAGACCGAGGACGGGCAGCACCCGGTTGGCCCGGCGTACGCCGCGGCGGCCGGTGAGGGAGGCGAGCACGGTCTGCCGGGAGGCGTTGACGGCCGGGACGATGGCCGCGAGCAGCCCGGTCAGGACGGCGAGCAGGCCGATGGCGAGGAGTTCCAGCGGGCGGACCTCGAAGCCGCCGAACCGCGTGCCGATCGTCTCCTCGAGCAGCGGGCGGAGCCCGAGGGTGAGGGCGATGCCGACGGCGGTGCCGCTGACCGCGGCCGCGGCGCCGATGACGAGGCCGCCGGAGAGCACGATGGCCCGGATGTGCCGTCGGTCGCCGCCGTTGGCGCCGACGAGGCCGAGCTGACGGCGCGAGCGCCGGGCGCCGACCGCGAAGGCGGGTCCGGCCAGCAGGCAGATCTCCAGCATGGCGAGGCCGACGACGGTGGAGACGATGGCGAGTTCGGTGGTGCCGATGGTGGAGTTGGGCTGCCACGCGTCCCCGGGCTGCTCAGTGAAGAGCGGCACCTGGGAGTCGGCCGGCGGGTCCAGCAGTACGACGCGGGATTCGACGAGGAGGTGCTTGGCGTTGGCGGCCTTGACCATGTTCCACGTGAAACCTTCGCCGCCGACCTTCACCAGGTACTCGTCCTGGGTGCGCACCCCCGGGCTGCCGGCGCCCGTCAGGTCCCGGTCGAGCGCGGACAGCAGGGTGCCGGGAGGGGCGAGGAGCTGCGGCTGCTTCAGGGCGTCGGGTATCTCGTAGGCGCCGACGATCTTGTACGAGGTTTTCGACCCGCGCGGGGTCACGGTGGACCCGACGAAGTAACCGGACTCCTCCAGGAAGGCGTTGGTGGCGATGACCTCGCCGGACCCCTTCGGCAGCCGGCCGCGGTCCAGCGTCCACAGGCCCTTGACCAGCGGGCTCGCCGGGTCGATCTCCCGCAGCTCGCTGTCGAGGATCCCGTACCGGGTCCGGACCTTGCCGTAGGCCGTGCTGTCCTTGACGGACTCGGCTCCGGCCGGGAGTTCGGGCGCCGGATCGGCGGTCTCCTCGCCCCGGCTGCCGGGACTCGGCTCGTACTTGTCGTAGCCGCCGACCGGCGCGTAGCTCTGCGCGTCGGGGCTCTGGTAGAGGGGCGTGTCCATGCCCGGGTCGGTCACCTTGGCGTCGGCGGCGCCGAGCACCCGCCCGACGTGCTGCTCGGGGGAGAGCTGGGAGCTGCGCACGGTGAGGTCGACGGCGCTCACGCCGACGATCGGCAGGGCGATCATGGCCAGGACGAGGGCGCTGCGGCCCTTGGAGCGCCAGGCGTCGCGGCGGGCTATCCGGATGGCCGCGATCCAGGAGTGGTACCAGGAGATCACTGAGTGGCCGCCTGCCCGGTGAGCAGGGAGTCGGCCTGGCTGCGCAGTGTCTCGTCGACGACGCTGCCGTCGCGCAGGAACACCACGCGGTCGGCCCAGGCGGCGAAGCGCGGCTCGTGGGTGACCAGGATCCCGGCGGCGCCCGCTTCGCAGCGCGAGCGCAGCAGGGCGAGTACGGACTCCCCGGTTTCGGAGTCGAGGGCGCCGGTGGGCTCGTCGGCGAGGACGAGGCGGCGGTCGCCGACGAGTGCGCGGGCGATGGCCACGCGCTGCTGCTGGCCGCCGGACATCTCGTCGGGGAAGCGGTCCGCGAGCTGCCCGAGGTTCATCTCCTCCAGGGCCGCGAGCGCGAAGACGCGGGCCTTGCGGGCGGAGACGCCGTCGAGTTCGAGCGGCAGGGCGACGTTCTCGGCCGCGGTGAGCGCCGGGATCAGGTTGTAGTCCTGGAAGACGTACCCGATGCTGCGGCGGCGCAGGGCGGCCAGCTGCTTGCGGCTCGCGGTGGTGATGTCGGTTCCTTCGACGATGACCCTGCCGCTGCTCGGGGTGTCGAGTCCGCCGGCGAGGGTCAGCAGCGTGGACTTGCCGGACCCGGAGGGGCCCATGACGGCGACGAGTTCACCGGGGTACACGGAGAGGTCGATCCCGCGCAGGGCGTGCACCTCGGTGGCGCCGCTGCCGTGGGTACGGACGAGCTGGTCCAGCTGCAATACGGGCTGGTCGGGCATGAAGGGTTCCCCCCTGGGACGTGGAGCGCTGTTCAGCCCCGCCGCATGCGGGCGGTACGGGGCAGAGGCCGGTCGGTGGGCGTGGTCGTGGGTGTCGTCGTGGCTGAGGCCGTGGTGGGGTCGGCGGCGGGGCGGCCCTCGGGTGGCTCGGCCTCGACCGGTGCGAGATCCCCGCGTGCGGAGAGCCGTACGAGTCGGGACTCGCAGTGGTCGAGCCAGCGGGCCTCGGCCTCGGTCTGGAAGATCAGCTGTTCCAGGACCAGCAGCCAGGCGATGTCGTCGCGCTCGCTGCCGCGCCCGCTCTCGATGGCGGCGAGCGCCTGGGCCTTGAGCCGGGTGTAGTCCTGCATGGCCTGGACGGTGGCGTGCCGCTGGGACTGGATGACGGCGCGGATGTTCACGCCGGGTGCGCCGACGGCCATGGCGAGCTTGATGGCGAGCTCGTCGCGGGGCGGGTTGGCCCGGTCGACGGGACGCTCGTACCACCCGCGCAGTTCGTGGCGCCCGGTCTCGGTGATGGCGTAGAGGGTGTGCCCGGCCGTGTCCTCGCCGCCGGGGGCGACGAGGCCGTCGCGCTCCAGACGGGCGAGCGTGGTGTACACCTGCCCGACGTTGAGCGGCCAGGTGGAACCGGTGCGGGACTCGAATTCGGTACGCAGTTGGGAGCCGTACCGCGGGCCCCGTTCCAGCAGGGCGAGAAGGCCGTGGCGGATCGACATACTGAGTATGTATACCGAGTATGTCGATCTCCGCAACCATCCTGAGGCGTAGGCCGTAGGAGGGATCCGCGCGCCGGGTCCGTCGGGGGAGGGAGCTACGGACCCCGGCGCAGCCGCATTCCCATGAAGCCCAGACCCAGTCCCAGCAGGGCGAATCCCGTTCCGAGCGGCACCATGCGCGCGGCCAGATCGGCGGCCCGCTCGTTCGGCCCGGTGCCGAGCGCGCCGATCACCTCGGGCGGGGGAGAAGTCGCCGGGGCCGGAAGGGTGGGCTCGGTGCGCGGGCGCGCCGGGACGGGCCGCGCGGCGAGCACGGTCTCGGGATTGGCGGGCTCGCCCACCGGGCGCCCGGGCCGCTCCCGCCCGGCCCCGGCGGCGCTTCCGGCGAGATCCTCGAAGGCCCGGTCCGCCACGTCGGCCGCGGGCGCGGCGTCGGCGGACGGCGCGGAACGGGCGGAAGCGGCGGTGTGCGCGGCGGCGCCAGCGGATGCGTGGGCGTGGGCGTGGGCGCGGACGAGCGGCGCCGGCCCGGCGTGCGCGGGCGCCGAGATCAGCAGCGTGGTGGTTGCCATCGCTGCCCCGGCGGTCCAGCGCAACGCGCGGGCGTAGGTCACGGACTCAGATTTGCATAACGGGACAAAACCGGCATCTCGTAGGGGCCGGTCGGGCTGCAGCAGATGCCGGGAGGGTCTCCCCGCTCTGGCCGCTTCCGTTCCCGCGCCGGTTCGGACGTCGGGGTCAATCGTGCGAGCGGCCCGCGTGGTCCCAGCGTGTGGAGCCGGACCCCCGCGTACTGCCGCGCCCTGCGCCCTTCACCCCTGTCGGCGCCGGGTCACTCCGGGTCGCCGGTGGAGATCCACAGGGTGAAGGTGGTGTCCTTCGGGTCGATCTTGGCGCCGGGGACGGGCTGCTGCTCCAGGACGGTTCCCTCGCCGTAGACCGCCTCGTCCCTGGACTTCTCGTCGTACTTCCAGCCGCCGGCCCGGATGCACGCCTTCACCGAGATCTGGTTGATGTTGCGGAAGTCCGGCGCCTCCACCTTGGTCGCGTCGCTGTAGTGCTTCTGCGGTTCCTTGCACTTGGCCTCGTCGATCGTCCGCGAGAGGTCAGGACCCCTGTGCCCGGCGTTCGCCGAGCCGGACGCCGAGGCCGAGGCGGAGGAGGCCGGATCGGCGGCCTTGTCCTTGTCCTTGTCGTCGTCGCCGTTCAGCGCGGCGACCAGGCCGCCCACCGCCAGCAGCGCCACCACGACGGCCCCGACCATGATCGGGGCGTTCTTCTTCCGGGAGGCCGCGGCCGGGCCCTGTCCGCTCTGCCCGCCCTGCGGCGAGAGCGTGTACGGCGGCGGGGTCGCGGCCGAGTACGGCGCCGGGGTCTGCGCCTGCGGCTGGTAGTGCGCGGGCTGCTGGTGCTGCTGCGGGTACCCGTACGAAGGCGCCGGCGTCGGCGCGTACGGGGACGGCGCCGGTGTGTGCTGCGGGGGCTGGTAGGGCTGTTGCACCGAGTGCGGCGGCGCCTGCAGAGCGGAGTCCACCGGCGGGAACACGGCCGAGCCCAGCCCGGCACCGCTGTTCGTCGGGTGCGCGCCCGGGACGATGACCGGGGCCGCCGCGTACCCGGCGCCCGCCACCCGCGCGACCTCGCCGAGCATGACGGCGGCGGTGGGGAAACGCTCGTTCGGGTTCTTCTTCAGGGCGCGCGCCACCAGCGCGTCCATGGCCGGGGTGACCGAGCGGTTGATGGAGGAGGGCGCGACCGGCTCCTCCTGCACGTGCGCGTACGCCATGCCCAGGGCCGAGTCGGCGACGAAGGGGACCCGCCCGGTCAGCAGCTCGAAGAGCATGATGCCCACCGAGTACAGGTCGGAACGGGCGTCCACGGCCCGCCCGAGCGCCTGCTCGGGGGAGAGGTACTGCGGGGTGCCGACGACCATGCCGGTCTGCGTCATCGAGGTGACCCCCGACTGCATGGCCCGGGCGATGCCGAAGTCCATGACCTTGACCAGGCCGCGTCGCGTCATCATGACGTTGCCCGGCTTGATGTCGCGGTGGACCAGCCCCATCTCGTGGCTGCTCTCCAGAGCCGCCAGCACGTCGGCCGTCACCTTCAGCGCCTTGTCGGCCGGCATGGCCCCGTACTGCCTGATGTCGCCGTCGAGGACGGAGCCGAGCGGCTGCCCCTCCACGTACTCCATGACGATGTACGGCATGACCGCGCCGTCGGCCATCGAGGGGTTGGCGAAGGAGACGACGCCCTCGCCGGTATCGAAGACCGAGACGATATTGGTGTGCGACAGTTTCGCTACAGCCTGGGCCTCGCGGCGGAAGCGCTCGCGGAAGGACTGCTCGCGCCCGAGCTCGCTGTGCAGGGTCTTGATCGCGACCTGCCGGTCGAGCGCGGAGTCGTAGGCGAGATAGACCGAGGCCATGCCGCCCTCGCCGAGCAAATCCCTTAGCTGGTAACGGCCACCGGCCAAAGAGCCGCCCGCGTACTGGCCCTGAGTGCCGTCCTGGCTCATGACTGTTGCTTCCCCTCGGGATGTGTCTCTACGCCTCTGGCTGAGCGCATGTCGGGCTCAGTCTGCCGGAGGGCAAGCACACGTCAAGCCAGGTTCCCGTTCCGTGACCACAAGGCCACAGGGGGTCCACAGGGCCTCCTTGTCCGAACACCGACCGGTTGCGAGGCTGTAGCGTTCGTCGGAGCACACGATGGGGACCTACCGCTGAGCGGCGGCCTGGACAGACGACGGCGAGGACTGATGGCACCCGAACCCGAGGGAAGCGGAGGCGGGATGGCAGAAGGTCCTGAGCACTGGGGCGCCGGCGGCCTGGTGGGAGACGGCCGTTACCGGCTGACCCACCGTCTGGGCCGAGGTGGCATGGCCGAGGTCTTCGCGGCCGAGGACGTCCGGCTGGGCCGGACCGTCGCCGTCAAGCTGCTGCGCCCGGACCTCGCCGAGGACCCGGTGTCCAAGGCCCGCTTCACGCGCGAGGCGCAGTCGGTCGCCGGCCTCAACCACCATGCCGTGGTGGCCGTGTACGACTCGGGCGAGGACCGCATCGGTCCGAACGTCGTCCCCTACATCGTCATGGAACTGGTCGAGGGCCGCACCATCCGCGACCTGCTGATCAGCGCCGAGGCCCCGGGCCCCGACCAGGCGCTGATCATCGTCTCCGGCGTGCTCGAAGCGCTCGCGTACTCGCACCAGCACGGCATCGTGCACCGTGACATCAAGCCCGCCAACGTGATCATCACGGACACCGGCGCGGTCAAGGTGATGGACTTCGGCATCGCGCGCGCCCTGCACGGCGCGCAGTCGACGATGACCCAGACCGGAATGGTCATGGGCACGCCGCAGTACCTCTCGCCCGAACAGGCCCTCGGCAAGGCCGTGGACCACCGCTCCGACCTGTACGCGACGGGCTGCCTGCTCTACGAACTCCTCGCGCTGCGTCCCCCGTTCACCGGGGAGACCCCGCTGTCGGTGGTCTACCAGCACGTGCAGGACGCGCCGATCCCGCCCTCGCAGCTGCCGGAGGGCGGCCAGATCCCGCAGGAGCTCGACGGGCTCGTCATGCGCTCGCTGGCCAAGGACCCGGACGACCGGTTCCAGAGCGCCGAGGAGATGCGCGGGCTGGTCCAGTACTCCCTGCAGATGCTGCACGACCAGGGACCGAACAGCGGCACCTGGAACACCGGCCCGGTCACCATGTCGCTGCCGCACGGCCGCGGTCCCGCGCAGACCACGGCGATGACGACGCCCGGGCACGGCCAGCCCCCGTACGGCCAGCCCCCGTACGGCTCGCACTCCACGACCTCGCAGTTCCAGCAGCCGATGGTGCCGCCGATCAACCCGGACGACGGCTCGGCCTACCCCGGTGGGGGCGGCAACGGCCCCGGACAGGGCGGCCCCGGCGGGCACGACGGGTACGACGACCGTTCCGGCGGCGGCCGCTGGAAGCTGTGGCTGTTCGCCGTCCTCGCGATCCTCGCGGTCGCGGGCGGCGTGGCGTACGCGGTCAACGGCCTCGGCAACGACAAGAAGCCCAGTACGGGCGTGACCCCGCCGGCCTCGTCCTCCTCCTCGTCCTCCTCGGACCTCGTGACCCCCGACGACAAGACGCCGGAGATCACGCCGTCCAGGTCGACGCCGGAGAACACGTACACCTACACGCCGCCGCCGACCCGCAGCAGGTCCTCGACGCCGAGCTACTCGCCGAGTTCGACTCCGTCGGAGTCGCCGTCGGAGTCGAAGTCGTCCTCGCCCACGCATTCGCCGACGCCCACACCGACGAGGTCGGTGTCGGCATCCCCGTCCAAGACGCCCGACCCCGAAGGGGAAGAGGTTCCGTAGCGGACGGGGCGTAGCCCTGAGTCATGAAGAACGGCCCGGCGGAATTCCGCCGGGCCGTTCTTCACGGGACCGAGGTCCCTCGGGAGCTCAGAGCGCGTGCTGGTGCTGGTACCGCCGGTCCAGGTTGCCCGCGAGGGTGTGCACCGTGACGAGGTGCGGCTCGATCCGCATGTAGACGGGGTCGAAGACCGCGCCGTCCACGAAGTGCGGGCCGGGTCCGAACAGCTCCAGTTCGGCGGTGGTGGGTTCGATGATGTTCGCGGTGCCGGTGAACTGCACCGACCACAGCTGGGGCTCGTCGGAATTGAAATTGTCCGCTCCGTACGAGACCACGCTGCCGTTGCAGGCTTGGTGGTAGCCGAAACCGGCGTGCATTCTCAGGACGACCTTGCCGTTCACCACGATATGGCGCGCGACGGCGAGGAAGGGCAGCGCGCGCATGCTGGTGGCGGCTCGGCCGTACGGCACGCGGCGCAGCAGTTCGATGGCGTGGAGTTCCTCTGGGGACATGTCACCCACTTTCCGGTACCGACACGGCGCCGGGAAAGAGGAGCCCGCCCCGCAGTTCGGGGACGTTGGTCCCGAATTTGTGTGCGACCACGGGGCGTAACGCTGTGTAGCGAATGGGAGGAGCCGGGAGCCTTAGAGCAACCGGGAACCGGGAGCCGGGAGCCGGGAGCCGGAGAGGCTAGCGGCGCTGCTTCTCGGCCTGCAGGCGGGCCACGTACGCGGCGGCCTGGGACCGGCGCTCCATGCCCAGCTTGGACAGCAGGCTGGAGACGTAGTTCTTGATCGTCTTCTCGGCCAGGTGCAGCCGCTCGCCGATCACGCGGTTCGTCAGGCCCTCGCCGATCAGGTCGAGGATCTTGCGCTCCTGGTCGGTGAGGTTGGAGAGCCGGTCGTCGCCCTTGCCGTTCTTGCCGTCGCGCAGCCGCTCCAGCACCCGGGCCGTGGCGACGGGGTCAAGCAGCGACTTGCCGGCCGCCACGTCCCGCACCGCGTTGAGCAGCTCGTTTCCGCGGATCGCCTTCAGTACATAGCCCGAGGCGCCGGCCATGATCGCGTCGAACAGTGCTTCGTCATCCGCGAACGAGGTGAGCATCAGACACTTGATGTCCTCGTTCTGGGAGCGAACCTCGCGGCACACCTCCACGCCGCTGCCGTCGGGCAGCCGGACGTCGAGAACGGCCACGTCGGGGCGGGTGGCGGGGATGCGGACGAGTGCGTCGGCGGCCGTTCCGGCCTCACCCACGACCTCGATGTCCGATTCCATCGACAGCAGCTCGTGAACACCGCGACGTACCACTTCGTGGTCGTCCAGGAGGAATACCTTGATTTTTCCGTTTTCGCGCACGAACTCAGTTTCACACACTCACCCCTTCCCTGCCGGTGGCGACCGGGATAACGTGCCGTTGTTCCGGCCCCCTGCAAGGCTGTGACCAGTAGTTGTTCCCGCTTCCGCGGATTTACTTGGAAATCCAAGCAAAATCGCAGGTCAAACGGGGTTTCGCAGTTATGCGACGCACTGGGTAACGTGCATTGCGCAGGGCACTCGCCGGGGCACCTGTCACGCCTGAATCCCAGACCCGAAGCGCACCCACCCCGTGCGCGGGCAGGGATGCAGGTGAGCCGCACTGGTCCCCGGAGAACCCGGGTTCCGGACCGACGGAGGAGCAATCGTGACCGTGGAGAGCACTGCCGCGCGCAAGCCGCGACGCAGCAGCGGCGCCAAGCGGCCGGCAGGCGCGGCCAGCGCCGCCAAGGCCGGCAAGGCCGCCGCCGCTGCCACCGCGCAGACGCATGTAGCCGAGCCCCAGTTCGTACAGCTGCTGACGCCCGAGGGGGACCGGGTCGAGGTTGCGGACAACCCCGACATCGCCGAGTTCGCCCCCTTCGTCGCCGACATCACCACCGATGACCTGCGCGGTCTCTACCGCGACATGGTCATGACCCGCCGTTTCGACGGCGAGGCGACCGCCCTCCAGCGCCAGGGCGAGCTGGGCCTGTGGGCCTCGCTGCTCGGCCAGGAGGCCGCGCAGATCGGCTCCGGCCGGGCCCTGCGGGACGACGACTACGTCTTCCCGACCTACCGCGAGCACGGTGTGGCCTGGTGCCGCGGGGTCGACCCGACCAACCTGCTGGGCATGTTCCGCGGTGTGAACCACGGTGGCTGGGACCCGACCACCAACAACTTCCACCTGTACACGATCGTCATCGGCTCCCAGACGCTGCACGCGACCGGGTACGCGATGGGCGTGGCCAAGGACGGCGCCGACTCGGCCGTCATCGCCTACTTCGGCGACGGCGCGTCCAGCCAGGGCGACGTCGCGGAGGCCTTCACCTTCTCGGCCGTCTACAACTCGCCCGTGGTGTTCTTCTGCCAGAACAACCAGTGGGCCATCTCCGAGCCCACCGAGCGCCAGATGCGCGTGCCGCTCTACCAGCGCGCGCAGGGCTTCGGCTTCCCGGGCGTCCGGGTGGACGGCAACGACGTCCTGGCCTGCCTCGCGGTCACCCGCTGGGCACTGGAGCGGGCCCGCCGGGGAGAGGGACCCACCCTGGTGGAGGCCTTCACGTACCGGATGGGCGCGCACACGACCTCCGACGACCCGACGAAGTACCGGCGCGACGAGGAGACGGCGGCCTGGGAGGCCAAGGACCCGATCCTGCGCCTGAAGGCCCACCTGGTGGCCACCGGAGGCGCCGACGAGGCGTACTTCCAGGAGCTGGAGGCCGAGAGCGAGATCCTCGGCAAGCGGGTGCGCGAGGTCGTGCGCTCGATGCCCGACCCGGACACCATGGCGATCTTCGAGAACGTCTACGCGGACGGGCACGCGCTCGTCGACGAGGAGCGCGCGCAGTTCGCCGCCTACCTCGCGTCCTTCGAAGGCGGGGAGTGACCGTCATGGCCGTACAGAAGCTCACCATCGCGAAGGCGCTCAACGACTCGCTGCGCAAGGCCCTGGAGACGGACCCGAAGGTCCTGATCATGGGTGAGGACGTCGGCAAGCTGGGCGGCGTCTTCCGCATCACCGACGGGCTGCAGAAGGACTTCGGCGAGGAGCGGGTCATCGACACCCCGCTCGCCGAATCGGGCATCGTCGGCACCGCGATCGGCCTGGCCCTGCGCGGGTACCGGCCGGTCGTGGAGATCCAGTTCGACGGGTTCGTCTTCCCGGCGTACGACCAGATCGTCACGCAGCTCGCCAAGATGCACGCGCGCTCGCTCGGCACCATCAAGATGCCGGTCGTCATCCGCATCCCCTACGCGGGCGGCATCGGCGCGGTCGAGCACCACTCGGAGTCCCCGGAGACGCTGTTCGCGCACGTCCCGGGCCTCAAGGTGGTCTCGCCGTCCAACGCGAACGACGCCTACTGGATGCTCCAGCAGGCGATCCTCAGCGACGACCCGGTGATCTTCTTCGAGCCGAAGCGCCGTTACTGGGACAAGGGCGAGGTCGACGTCGAGGCCATCCCCGACGCGCTGCACGGCTCGCGGGTGGCCCGTACGGGCACCGACATCACGCTGGCGGCCTACGGGCCCATGGTGAAGGTCTGCCTGGAGGCCGCCGCGGCGGCCGCCGAGGAGGGCAAGTCGGTGGAGGTCGTGGACCTGCGCTCGATGTCCCCGGTCGACTTCGACGGGATCCAGGCGTCGGTGGAGAAGACCCGCCGGCTCGTGGTCGTCCACGAGGCACCGGTGTTCCTCGGAGTGGGTTCGGAGATCGCCGCTCGCATCACGGAGCGGTGCTTCTACCACCTGGAGGCGCCCGTGCTGCGGGTGGGCGGCTATCACGCCCCGTACCCGCCGGCCCGCCTGGAGGACGAGTACCTGCCGGGCCTGGACAGGGTGCTCGACGCAGTCGACCGCTCGCTGGCGTACTGAGGAGAGCCCTGCGATGACGATCAGCGAATTCAAGATGCCCGATGTGGGCGAGGGCCTCACCGAGGCCGAGATCCTCAAGTGGTACGTCCAGCCGGGTGACACGGTCACCGATGGCCAGGTCGTCTGCGAGGTCGAGACGGCGAAGGCGGCCGTCGAGCTGCCGATCCCCTTCGACGGAGTCGTGCACGCACTCCTCTTCGAGGAGGGCGTCACGGTCGATGTGGGCCAGGTCATCATCTCCGTCCGGACGGCGGGGGACGAGGCTCCGGCCGAGGCCGTCGCCGCGGCGACGGCGTCCGCCGAGGCGGAGCCGGAGGCCCCCGTGGCCCGCCAGCCCGTCCTGGTCGGCTACGGAGTCTCCACCGCCTCTACGAAGCGCCGCCCGCGCAAGGCCCCGCAGCCGGCGGTGGCCGCGCAGAACGGCACGGGCGTGGCCCAGCCGGCCCCGGCCGCGGCTGTGGCGGCCCCGGCCGCCGTGCTCCCGGCCCAGAACGGCACCGCCGGCGGCTCCGGCGCCAAGGCACTGGCCAAGCCGCCGGTGCGCAAGCTCGCCAAGGACCTCGGCATCGACCTGGCGGCCGTCGTGGCCACCGGCGACGGCGGGGTCGTGACCCGCGAGGACGTGCACGCGGCGGCCGCCGCGGCGCTCACCCCGCAGGCCGTGGCTCCGGCTCCGGTCGCTCCGGCTCCGGCGGCGGCTCCGGCCGCGTCCCAGGCCCAGGCTCCGGTCCCGGCCGGGACGGCCGCCCGGGAGACCCGTATCCCGGTCAAGGGCGTCCGCAAGGTCACCGCCCAGGCCATGGTCGGCTCCGCCTTCACCGCGCCGCACGTCACCGAGTTCATCACCTTCGACGTGACCCGCACGATGAAGCTGGTCCAGGAGCTCAAGGCGGACCCGGACCTCGCGGGGCTCCGGATCAACCCGCTGCTCCTGATCGCCAAGGCCGTCCTCGTGGCCGTCCGCCGCAATCCCGAGGTCAACGCCTCGTGGGACGAGGCGGCTCAGGAGATCGTGCTCAAGCACTACGTGAACCTGGGCATCGCCGCGGCCACGCCCCGGGGGCTGATCGTCCCGAACATCAAGGACGCCCACGCCAAGACGCTCCCCGAGCTGTCCGAGGCCCTGTCCGCGCTGGTCGGTACGGCACGCGAGGGCAAGACCTCGCCGTCCGACATGCAGAACGGCACCCTCACCCTCACCAACGTCGGCGTCTTCGGCGTCGACACCGGTACGCCCATCCTGAACCCCGGCGAGTCCGCGATCCTCGCGGTCGGTGCGATCAAGCTCCAGCCGTGGGTCCACAAGGGCAAGGTCAAGGCCCGCCAGGTCACCACCCTGGCGCTGTCCTTCGACCACCGCCTCATCGACGGCGAGCTCGGCTCCCGCTTCCTCGCGGACATCGCCGCCGTCCTGGAGCACCCCCGCCGTCTGATCACCTGGTCCTGACGGTCCGCCGCCCTCGCCTGCCCGCCGCGCTCGCCTGCCCGCCGCGCTCATCCGCCCGGCGCCCTCGCCCGCCCGGCGCCCTCACCCGCCCACCGGCGGGCGCAAATCCCTTGGGTCGGGCCCCTCTTTGGTGTGATCATCGGCCCATGGATTTCCGTGCTGCCACCGCAGACCCCACCGACATGGACCGCGCCCTCGCCTACCAGGCCGACGGCCCCGTCCCCGCCCTCGCCACCGAGAAGATCCGGGAAGAGCTCGCCGCGCACCAGATGCGTCCCGAGTGGACCTGGTTCGCCGAGGACGAGAACGGCGAGATCCTGGCCCGCGCCCTGTGGTGGGGCCGCGGCGACAGCGAGCAGCCGATCGCGCTCGACTGCCTCCAGGTACGCGGCTCCGTGGCCGACCCGGGCTCCGTCGCCGCCGGGCTGCTCGCCGCCGGGCACAAGGCCCTCGGCACGCTCCCGGGCTACAACATCTCGCTCCCGCGCGACTGGCGCACCGCCCCGGACGGCGTGGCCGACGCGGTGGCCTGGCGCCGCAAGGCCGCCTCCGAGGCCGGCCTGACCCGCGCGATCGAGCGGCTCCGCTTCCAGTGGACCCCGGCCGCCGGGACCGTCGAGCCCACCGGCCGCCTGGTCTTCCGCGAGGGCACCGACGAGGAGTTCCTCGACGCCTTCGTCCGCCTCTCGCAGGGCAGCCTGGACCTGCACACGCAGAGCGAGCTCCGCACGAGCGACGCCGAGGAACTGGCCCGCGCGGACATCGCCTTCTACACCGACTGCCCGGGCGAGCGCTCCTGGTGGCGCCTGGCCCACCTTCCGGACGGCACCCTCGCCGGTATGGCCATCCCCTCGGCGACCCCGTACCACCGCAACGTCGGCTACCTCGGCGTCGTCCCCGAACAGCGCGGCCGCGGGCTGATCGACGAGATCCTCGCGGAGATCACCCGCTTCCACGCCTCCGAGGCCGCCGAGCGCATCACCGCCACGACGGACACCGTGAACGCCCCGATGGCCGCCGCCTTCAGCCGCGCGGGCTACGAGGTCACGGAGATCCGCCTGGTGCTGGAGGCGTCCCCGGACCCGGACCAGGCCCCCGCCCAGGCCCCCGCCCAGGCCCCCGCCTAGGTCCCCGCGTGACGGCAAGTCGGCCCGGAGCGCGGTGAGATCGTGGAACCGGCACCTGCCGGTGACCGCGAACCGGTAGCCTCCCGCCCCGGAAAGGGGTGGGGCAGGGTGTCCATCGCCGAGTTGCAGGTGTACGCAGTCGAGACGGCCGATGCCACGGGTGGCGTGTGCGTGGTGCGGTGCGTCGGCGGTGTGGCGCGCGCCGGGCAGGTCTACGCGGCCGGGGAGCTCAGGGTCGGGCTGCGGCGGATCGAGCGGTACGGGCGGGTGGCGGAGTCCGTCGATGCCGGGCACACCGCCAGGGTCCACCTCACGGGGGCCGTGGTCGCGCTGCTCGCCCGGGGGCAGGTGCTGACGTACGTACCGCCCGGCGGGCACGCCCTGGTGGAGGTCGAGGCGTGGCTGGCCACCGGGCCGGAGCTGCTGGACGAGCCGCATCCGGGCCCGCTGCGCGCCCTCGCGACCGCCAGGATGCAGGACGAGGCCCTGCCCGACGGGATGCGGCTGCGCTGGGGCCGGATCGCGCTGGCCGCCCTCGACCGGGCCGGCCGTCCGGAGGAACAACCATACGTACGCAGCTACTTGATCCAGAGCTTCGGCCCCGGAGACACCGCGGACCCCGACCGCGACCCCGCCGGGCTCTGCCGGGACGTGCTGGCCGGCTTCGAGCTGACCCCGGCCCAGGCGGCGGAGCAGTCCCGCGCCTGGCGGGAGCTGCCGCGCCCCGCCATCCAGCGGCTGCGCCGCATCAAGAATCTCATTCCCTGCATGGCCCCGGCCCGGCCGTACCTCGCCGCGAGCGATCCCCTGGCGGTGGCGGCGGACGCCTGGGCGGCGCTGCGACCCCGGCTGCCCTGACCGGGCGCCACCTGACCGGGCGCCACCTGACCGGGCGCCACCTGACCGGGCGCCACCTGATTGGGACCCCCTCCGGCCCCGGCTCGGCGTAGTTCTCCTGATCAGCGCCTACCGCACCACGAGGCGGCCGAAAAGTTTCCGGCTCGAGGCAACCCTTTGCGGAGCCTGTGACCACAAGGAGTCGGATCCGGCCAATCCGGAGCCTGGATCCCCCTTTGGCTTGTGAACGGTATGCGAGGAGAACAACCCCCCCCCCCATGAACAACCCCACGAATGGCGGGAACCGCGGACGTCACCGCCGTCGCTGGACCGCGACCGGTCTGCTGCTCGGCGTGCCCGCCATCGTCGTGCCGTATTTCCTGTTCGTGCAGGAGGATTCGCAGGCCGCGACGGTCGACGGCGCGGCCTACTACCGGCTGGTCTCCGTGCGCAGCGGCAAGGTGCTGGATGTCAACAGCTTCTCCACCGCCGACGGCACCCGCATCCAGCAGTGGACCGACCAGAACACCGCCAACCAGCAGTGGAGGCTGAGGTCCACCGGGAGGGACGGCTACTACGAGCTGGTGAACCGCAACAGCGGCAAAGTGCTGGGCATAGCGGGTGATTCGACCGCCGAGAAGGCCGCCGCCGAGCAGCAGACCGACAGCTCCTCCGCCTCCCAGGAGTGGCGAATCGACGAAGTGAGCGGATCCGACGGCGTCACCTTCACCTCCCGCAAGAGCGGCTTGGTCCTGGACGTCTCCGGAGGCTCCACGGCCCAGGGTGCGACGGTCATGCAGTATCCCGACAGGCACAGCACCAACCAGCAGTGGAAGCTTGTGAGATCGGCCCCGGCCCAGGCGGCCGGGGCCGGCGGCGCGGATCAGACCGCGGCCGGACCGTACGTGTGGAAAAACGCCCAGGTGGTGGGCGGCGGTTACGTCACCGGGCTGGTGTTCAACCCGCGCGAGAAGGGCCTTCTGTACGCGCGCACCGACATGGGCGGCGCCTACCGCTGGGACGCGGCAGCCGAGCAGTGGCTCCCGCTCACCGACTGGGTCGGCGAGAAGGACTGGAACCTGCTGGGCATCGATTCGCTGGCCACCGACCCCGTCGACCCCGGCCGGCTCTACGCCGCGGCGGGCACCTACACCAACGGCTGGGCGGGCAACGCCGAGCTTCTGCGCTCCACCGACCGGGGCCGCACCTTCAAGCGCACCGCTCTGCCTTTCAAGCTGGGCGCGAACGAGGACGGCCGCGGGGCGGGCGAACGGCTGGCGATCAACCCCGCGGACAACGGAACGCTGCTGCTGGGCACCCGCAAGAACGGCCTGTGGCGCAGCACCGACCACGGCGTGACATGGAGTCAGGTCTCCTCGTTCCCCGTCAAGGACGGGGCGAGCAGCGGTGCGGGCATCGCCTTCGTGACGTACGGCCCGGCCGGCAGCAATACGGTCTACGCCGGTGTCGCCGACAAGTCCACCTCCCTGTACCGCTCCACCGACGGCGGCAGCACCTGGCAGGCCGTATCCGGTCAGCCCACCGGCGAGATGCCGCAGCACGGCGTGCTCTCCGGTGACGGCTCGCTGTACCTGACGTACACCAACGCCGTCGGCCCCAACGGCGTGACGGCGGGTTCGGTGTGGAAGCACACGCCGGCGGGCGGAGCGTGGAAGAACGTCTCCCCGTCCAAGGGCAGTTACGGGTTCTCCGGTCTGGCCGTCGACCCGCAGAAGCCGTCCACGGTGATGGTCACCACCCTCGACCGCTGGTGGCCCGAGGACGAGATCTACCGCACCACCGACGGCGGCACCTCCTGGAAGGCACTGGCCTCGAAGTCGAAGCGGGACACCTCCGCCGCCCCTTACGTCGGTACCAGCACCGGGCACTGGATGACCGCCATGGCCATCGACCCCTTCAACTCCGGGCACGTGCTGTACGGCACCGGAAGCGGCATCTGGCGCAGCAAGGACGCGGGCGCCACCGACAACGGCGGCACCAGCCACTGGACCGTGGGGTCCCGAGGACTGGAGGAGACCGCGGTGCAGGACGCGGTAGCCCCGCCCGGCGGCGCCGCCGTCATTTCCTCCATGGGAGACCTGGGCGGTTTCCACTACAGCTCCTCCAGTTCCCTGGCCAAAGTGCCCGCAGGGCGGCTGAAGAACCCGCTGATGATCACCAGTACGGACATCGACTTCGCCCAGTCCAACCCCTCGATGATGGTCCGCGTCGGCCGTGGCGGCTCGCAGGACGGCGCCTACTCCACCGACGGCGGCAGCAACTGGAGCGGCTTCAAATCGGAGCCGGTGGGCAGCTCCGACAGCGGGCAGGTCGCGCTCTCTGCGGACGGCTCCGCCATCGTCTGGACCCCGGAGGGGCAGGCTCCGTACCGCTCGACCGACCAGGGGGCGAGCTGGTCGAGGGTCGGCGGCCTGAGCACCGGCGCCGTGGTCGTCGCCGACCGCTCCTCGGCCAGGACCTTCTACTCACTGGCCGGCGGCACGCTCTACGCCAGCACCGACGGCGGCGCGAGCTTCACCGCCCGCGCCACCAACCTGCCCGCCGGCCGGCTCGTGGCCGTCCCTGGCATCGCCGGGGACCTGTGGATCTCCGGCGGTGGCAAGGGACTGCTGCACTCGACCGACGGCGGCCGCAACTTCACCGCGCTCACCACGGTGAAGTCCGCCTCCGCCGTCGGCTTCGGCAAGGCGGCGCCGGGCGCCTCCTACCAGGCCCTGTACCTGATCGGCACGGTCAAGGACGTCACCGGAGTCTTCCGCTCCAGCGACAAGGGAGCCACCTGGGTCCGCATCAACGACGACGCCCACCAGTGGGGCAACATCAGCGGCGGCGGCGTCATCACCGGCGACCCCGACACCTTCGGGCGTGTCTATGTCGGCACCAACGGACGCGGCCTCCAGTACGGCGACCCGTCCTGACCCCAGCGCCCGAGCGGGGCCGCAGGCCCAACGGCCTGTGTCCCCGCCGTGGCTGAGGTACCCGCTTCGTCCTGCACGAGCTGCTGTCCAGTTGCTCGATACTCCGATATTTGATCGACATATCGGACACCCCAGAGCCACACCACACCACACCACACCGGCATCCGGACAGCCTCTGACGTGGCGAACCGGAGCTGCTTGCTCAAGGATGACGAGGTCCTTATGCACAGACGTAGTTTCAGCCGCAGACATCCGGCTGCGGCGCTCGCCTCCGTGATTGCGGCCCTGGCCGCGCTGGCGGCGCTGCTCGTCGCCGGCCCGGCTCAGGCGGCCACCAGTGGCGCCTTGCGCGGTGTAGCTTCCGGCCGGTGCCTTGATGTGCCGGGCGCCGGCCAGGCCGACAGCACGTTCCTGCAGATCTGGGACTGCAACGGCGCAACCAACCAGCAGTGGACGTTGACGGACAGCAACCAGCTGACCGTGTACGGCAACAAGTGCCTGGATGTTCCGGGACACGCCGCCACGTCCGGGACCCGTGTGCAGATCTACGCCTGCAACGGCGGTGCGAACCAGCAGTGGCGGGTGAACTCCGACGGTACGGTCGTCGGTGTGCAGTCCGGGCTGTGCCTGGACGTCTCGGGCGGCGGTACGGCCAACAACACGGCGGCGCAGATCTGGTCGTGCAACGGCGGCAGCAACCAGAAGTGGACCGGCCTGTCCGGGACGGGCAACTCGTGTTCTCTTCCGTCGGCATACCGGTGGACCTCGACGGGTCCGCTGGCGCAGCCGGCGAACGGTGGGGTCGCGCTGAAGGACTTCACCACCGCGACGTACAACGGCAAGCACCTGGTCTACGGGACCACCTCCAACGGATCGTCGTGGGGCTCGATGGGGTTCAGTCCCTTCACGAACTGGTCGGACATGGCGTCGGCCACCCAGACCGGGATGAACCAGATCGCGGTGGCGCCCAAACTGTTCTACCTCTCAAGCAAGAACATCTGGGTGCTGACCTCAAATGGGTGGGGTACCAACTGGACCTTCACCTACCGCACGTCCAGCGACCCCACCAACCCCAACGGCTGGTCCGCCCCGCAGTCGCTGTTCACCGGTAGCTTCCCCGCCGGCGAGGGTGGTGTCCCGATCGACCCGACCATGATCGCCGACGACCAGAACATGTACCTGTTCTTCGCCGGTGACAACGGCAAGATCTACCGGTCGACCATGCCGCTCGGGAACTTCCCCAGCAGCTTCGGCTCCTCGTACACGACGGTCATGAGCGACACCGAGGACAAGCTGTTCGAGGCGCCGGAGGTCTACAAGGTCCAGGGCCAGAACCAGTACCTCATGATCGTTGAGGCGAAGGGTACGAACGGGCGCTACTTCCGCTCGTTCACCGCCTCCAGCCTGAACGGTGCGTGGACCGTCCAGGCCGGCAGCGAGAGCAGCCCCTTCGCGGGCAATGCCAACAGCGGTGCCACCTGGACCAACGGCATCAGCCACGGTGACCTGGTCCGCAACAACCCCGACCAGACCATGACCATCGATCCCTGCAACCTGCAGTTCCTCTACCAGGGCTACGCCACCAACACACCGGCGAACCCTGACTACCTGAAACTGCCGTACCGGCCGGCCCTGCTCACCCCGCAGCGCTGACCCGCCTGATCCACGGTGATCGCAATGTGGTGCGGTCCGCCGACGCGTAGACGAGTTGTTTACGTGGGCAACTCCACCTGCTGACCGATACTCACCGCATCGAGGAACCCCAGCCGCGCGTCGGCTGGGGTTCCTCTCTTTCGCGGACTCGCTCGGCCGCTCTCCTCGCCGAGTACGCACAGGCCATCACCGACCATCTGCCGGAGATTCGGCCGCCAACAGCGGCCGAGACGGCGCCGGCGGAAGACCGAGCTGAGGGCTCTGCCGAGATCCGCCAGCACACTCAGCAAGAAGCTGATGGCCACCCACCGCTACGGCCCGGTGGAATGGCTGCTCCGCACCATCACCCTCGCCCACCTCCCGCACGACCGTGACCGCACAGGCGGGCGGGAGGCGTAGCGCCGGTCGGCGCCCCCGCGCCGGACGAGAAATCCTGCTGCGGGACCGACACGTCCGGCAGTCCCGGCGACGCGATCGCCATCCGGCGGCCGCCTGACGGGGCATTGGCTGAGGGTGATGGTGTCCGTGCAGGTCAGGGAGGCGTGTGGGCCGGTTGCGCGGCGTGTCCTTCGCGGTGGTTCAGGGGCTCCGGTTGCGGGAGTTGGCGGGGTGCCAATGAGTGGGCTGGGACACGTCCCATGTCCCGTCCCACCTCATGTCCCCCGGTACGTCCCGTGCCGTGGCCCCTCGACAGGAGAGCTCCGTTGCACCGCATCACGCGCTACACCGTCCCCGCCGCCCTCTGCCTGACCCTGCTGACCGCGTCCCCCGGTCTCGCGTCGGCCACCTCCGCGCAGGCGAAGCCGCAGGCCACGGTGGCCGGCAAGGCCATCCCCGGAACCGAAGCGCTGCTCGCGCAGGTGCAGTCGCTGGGCGGCATCGGCGGGCTGCTGAAACCCGTCACCGACCTGCTGGCCGCCATCCTCAAGTCCCCTGACGGCAAGCTCCCGGAGGCGGACCTGGCCGCGTTCAAGGAGAAGATCGACGCGGCGGTCGCGGACCTGAAGAAGAGCCTGCCCGCCACCCCGGCCCTGCCCGTACCGCTCCCGCCCGTGGACGTGCCGCAGCTCCCGGTGGATCCGCCGAAGCTCCCGGTCGAGACTCCGCCGCTCCCGGTGGAGGCGCCGAAGCTGCCGGTGGACGCGCCGGCGCTCCCCGTCGAGGCTCCGAAGCTGCCCGTCGCGGCTCCCAAGCTCCCCGTCGCGGCTCCGAAGCCGCCCGTCGCGCTGCCCGTCGCCGTCAACAGGGCCGCCGCCGGTCCGTTGGACCTGGCCACCGGCGCCATCGACAAGCTCAAGGGCTCCCTCGACGGGCTGACCAAGGTCGCCGGGCCCTGCGGGTGTTCCACCGACGCCAAGGCCAAGGCCACGGACGTGGTGACCGACCTGGTCGCCGCCCTCGTCGCCCTGCTGACGGGCCTCGGCCTGCCGGGCCTGCCGCCGCTGCCGGTCCCGGCGCCGCCGCTCCCGGTCCCCGTCCAGTAGCGCCCACGCCGGGGCGCTCCCGTTCAAGCGGCGGCAGCGCCCCGGCGCTCCCGTTCCAGCAGTGGCAGCGCCCCCGCGCCCCGGTGTGCGACCGGCGTGCCGCCGCGCGACCGTACGGACCCCCTTGACGCGCCCTCCTGGCCAGGTGGACGCTCCCGGGGCTCGGATCCGTACGGTTGCATTGGGGGGCCGGAATGCCGGAGCAGTCGCAGCGGCGTGTCCAGACGGCGGGGGAGCTGCGGGCGCTGCTCGCGGCCCGTGGGGCGCGCTGGTCCGTGAGCGAACACCTCGCCGACGGCGATCCCGTGCCGAGGCCCGCGCTGGGCCTCGGCACGGGTGCGTCCTCGGGGGCCGGTCTCACCTCCGCGGAGGCCGCGCCGCCGGTGGATCTGCGCGGCCTCGTAGGCCGGGCCGGCGGCAATCCGCACCTCAACCGGCGCAGGGCGGCGCACGGGCTGCTGCCGGGCACGGGTACTGGCACGACGGGTACGGGCGCCCTGGGGGCGGCCCGGCCGTCCGCCGTGGACTGGCGCAGCCGGTGGGGATGGGCCTGGCTCACGAAGGTGAAGGACCAGAACCCGTGCAGCTCCTGCTGGGCGTTCGGGGCGGCCGGTCTGGTGGAGTCGATGGCCCGCATCGAGCACCACGTATGGGCCGAGCGGTCCGAGGGGGACGTCCACGACGGGCTGAAGGCCCCGTGCGGGCGGACGGGCAGCCCCGAGGCGGCCCTGGACTGGATCCGGACCAACGGGGGAGTCGCCGACCCGGGCTGCTGGCCGTACTCGCCGCCGCCGCCCGGGACTCCCGTGGACCGCCGGGAGGCCTGGCGGGCCGAGTACACCCCGAGCTGGGACCGCTCCGGGCGGACCGTCCGCATCAAGGACCACGTCCGGCTCGGCGATGTGGAGCAGCAGAAGGTGTGGCTGGACACGGTGGGCCCGCTGACCGCCTGTTTCGACGTGTACGAGGACTTCTTCGGCCTCGGCTCCGGGGTCTATCACCGCACCAGCGACCGGCTCGCGGGCGGTCACTGCGTCCTGATCACCGGCTACGACGACGCGGCCGGCTGCTGGCTGTTCAAGAACTCCTGGGGGACCGGCTACCACGTGGGCGGCTACGGCCGGATCGGGTACGGCGAGGTGCGGATCGACCACTGGGCGAAGTGCGGGCTGCAGGACACCAACATCGACCCGTGGAGCAAGCGCCGCCTGCACACCGGGAACGTCTACGAGAGCGGCAACGGCCGCGCCCACCGCAACTTCGAGATGGCCTCGCTCGGCGGCGGGAGCGCCGACAAGGGCGCCCTCCACCACTGGTGGCGGGACGGCGACGCCCCCCATGCCTGGACCCGCGCCCGGAGCTTCGCCTCCGACGCCTCGGGCCAGCCGGCCTTCACGGGAACCACGTACAACCGGAACATGGAGTCGCTGCACGTCACCACCGGCGGCCGGCTCCGCCACTGGTACTACGAGCATTTCGGTGGCGCCTGGCGTGACGGCGGCGCCTTCGGCCCCGGCGACGCGGCGGTCGGCTCGACCCCGGCCTTCATCCAGAGCGACTACGGGGCGCCCGGAAATTTCGAGGTGGTCGTGCGCACCGCCGACGGCCGCCTCAACCACTGGTGGCGGATCAACGGCGCCCCCTGGACCTGGAACGACGGCGGCCGCTTCGCCTCCGGCATCGCCCACTTCGGCCCGGCCCTGGTCCAGACCCGCGCCCGCCACCTGGACCTGGTCGCCACCCGTACCGACGGCCGGATGCAGCTGTGGTGGCGCGACGACCCGAACGGGTTCGTCTGGCGTCCCGGCGAGGTCTTCGCCGCCGGCATCACCTCCGCGCCCTGCCTGATCGAGGCGCAGCACGGGGCGGCCGACGAGGACACCGCGGGGAACTACGAGCTGTGCGTGACGGGCGAGGGCGGCCGCGTCGAGCACTGGTGGCGCGGCAACGCGGGCGGCGCCGGCTGGCAGCGCTCCGCGGTCTTCGGCCACGACGTGCTGGCGGTCACCGGGATGCTGCAGGGCAGCTTCGGGTTCAACCTGGAGGTGATCGTCCTGCGGACCGACCGGCTGCTCCAGCACTACTGGCGCGACGGTGCGGGCTGGCACGAGGGGGCGGTGATCGGCCCGGCGTAGTTCCCGTAGGACCCGGCGTGGTTTCCCGGAGGAGAGGAGTCCGCGTGGAGGTGCGCGAGGTGACGCTCGCCCCCGGTGAGCCGTACGAGCTGCGGCTCACCGGGCGCGGTGCGCGGGGCTACGTCTGGACCTGGCGGGTGTCGGGCGACGCGGACGCCGTCTCGGTGGCCGAGGGCCCGCCGGCAGATGCCGCGGAGCCGGCGCTGCCCGGGGCGACGGTGGAGCGGGTGTACGCCGTGCGCGGGCGGGCAGCGGGCCGGGCGCGGATCCGCTTCGCGCAGGTCCGGCCGCCGTATCCGGACGAGGCCCCGTACGACGAGTTCGTCCTGGACGTGACGGTCTCGGGGGCCGGGGGGTAGCCGGGAGCGGCCGCGACGTTCAAGGTCCACATCGTGGACGCCGTCCGGGTTGCACCTCTGTTGTATCTATGCTGTGCGCATGCCAGCCGCCAGTGCCACCGTGACCGCCGCCGAACGCGTATACCAACACGTAAAGCAGGCGGTGCTCGACCGCCGCTACGAGGGCGGGGTGCTGCTGACCGAAGGCGAGCTCGCGGTCGCCGTCGGGGTCTCCCGCACACCGGTCCGCGAGGCGCTGCTGCGGCTGGAGACCGAGGGGCTGCTGAAGCTGTACCCGAAGAAGGGCGCCCTCGTCCTCGCGGTCTCCGCCCAGGAGATCACCGACGTGATCGAAACCCGGCTGCTGGTCGAGGAGTTCACCGTCCGCCAGGCCGTGCCAGCCCCGGCCGGACTGCTGGAGCGGCTCGCGGAACTGCTCGAGGAGCAGCGCAGGCTCGGCGACGCGGGCGAACTCGGGGCGATGATGGCCGCCGACCGGGCCTTCCACGCGGAGATCGTGCGCAGCGCCGGCAACCAGATCCTCTGCCGCCTCTACGACCAACTGCGCGACCGCCAGCTGCGCATGGGCGTGGCCCTGCTGCACGCGCACCCCGAGCGGGTGGAGCGGACGCTGGCCGAGCACCGGGAGATCCTCGACGCCCTGCGCGCGGGAGACGCCGACACGGCCGCCGCGGCGGTACGGGCCCACGTGGGCCGGGTCGGGGAACTGGTGCGGGGGCCCGGCCGATGAGCTCCGCGCCCACCGTCTCCGGACCGGCCGGCCCCGGTTCCACCGGCTCCGCGCCCGCCCTCCCGGTGGCCCCGGTGTTCAGAGACCCCCCGGGCGGCCGCAAGGCGGTGCTCGTCTGGTCGATCGGCGTCGCCGTCTACTTCGTGGCGGTCATCTTCCGCACCAGCCTCGGCGTCGCCGGGCTGGAGGCCGCGGACCGCTTCCACGTGAACGCCTCGGCGTTGTCCACCTTCTCCCTGCTCCAGCTGCTGGTCTACGCGGGCATGCAGATACCCGTCGGCCTGATGGTGGACCGGCTCGGCACCAAGAAGGTGCTCACCCTCGGCGCAGTGCTCTTCACCGCCGGCCAGATCGGCTTCGCTCTCTCCCCCTCCTACGAGATGGCCCTGGCCGCCCGCGCCCTGCTGGGCTGCGGGGACGCCATGACCTTCATCTCCGTGCTGCGGCTCGGCACCCGCTGGTTCCCGGCCCGCCGGGGGCCGCTGATGGCGCAGCTGGCCGGGCTGGTCGGGATGGCCGGCAACCTGATCTCCACGCTGGTGCTGGCTCCCGTGCTGCACGGGGTCGGCTGGGTGCCGGCGTTCGCGGGCAGCGCGGTGGCGGGGCTGGTCGTCCTGGTCCCGCTCGTGCTGTTCCTGCGCGACCACCCCGAGGGGCACGAGCCCGCGCCACCGGCGGCCGCCGGGACAGGAGGCTTCGTACGGCGCCAGATCGCCGACTCCTGGAAGGAGCCGGGGACCAAGCTCGGCCTGTGGGTGCACTTCACGACGCAGTTCCCGGCGATGGTGTTCCTGCTGCTGTGGGGCATGCCGTTCCTCGTCGAGGCCCAGGGGCTGTCGCGGACCACCGCGGGCGGCCTGCTGACGCTGGTGGTCGCCTCGAACATGGCGCTCGGCCTGGTCTACGGCCAGATCGTCGGCCGGCGCCAGTCGTCCCGGATCCCGCTCGCGCTGGGCACGGTCGCCCTCACCGCCCTGCTGTGGGGCTCGGTCCTGGCCTACCCCGGGGACCACGCGCCGATGTGGCTGTTGATCGGGCTCTGCCTGGTGCTGGGCACGTGCGGGCCGGCCTCGATGATCGGCTTCGACTTCGCGCGCCCCGCCAACCCGGCCGAACGTCAGGGAACCGCCTCCGGGATCACCAACATGGGCGGTTTCATCGCGTCGATGACGACCCTGCTGGCGGTGGGCCTGCTGCTGGACGCCACCGGGGACAACTACCGCATCGCGTTCTCGTCGGTCTTCTTCCTCGAACTCCTGGGCATCACCCAGATCCTGCGCCTGCGCCGCCGCGCCCTGGCCCGCGAACGCGAACGCGAACGCGACCGGACGGGAGTGCCGGTGGCGGTGGCCTCGGTGGCCCTTCCCCCGCAGCCGGCCGGCCCGGTGATGTCCGGGGCCGGCCCGGCCGGCGCGTAGGCCCCGTACGGTGCTCGGGGCCTACGGAGTCACGGAGTCACGGAGTCACGGAGTCACGGAGAACTGCGTCAGGATCGCCTCGGCCAGCGCCTGGTCGCCCTCCACCTTCACCCGGTCGGCGACGGTGTGCGGACGCACCCGGCCGGCCGCGAGGCGTACGTAGGTCTCCCAGTCGAGGGTCAGCGTCACCGCGGGCCCCAGCGAGGGGGCCTTGTCGATGGTGCCGCGGCCTTCCGTGTTGACCCGTACGGTCCGCATGAACTCCAGCGCCCCGTGCACGTCGATGACGACGGCCGAGTTCGCGGGCGCGCCCGCCTTCTTCGCGACCACCTTCGGCAGCCCGGCGAGCAGCACGTCCCGTGCCACCTGGGCCCCGGGGGAGTCCCAGTTCCCGGGTGCGCCCAGCGCCGCCCGCAGGTCCTGCTCGTGCATCCACACGTCGAACGCGCGCAGCCGCAGCGAGTCCTCCAGCGTCGCGGGCTCGCCCAGCGGGCCGCGGATCATCGTGTCCGGATCCCGCTTCTCGTTCCGCAGCTGCCGCGAGCGGCGGATGATCGTGTACTCCAGCTCGGAGGTCATCTCGGGCGCGGTGTGGTGACGCCGTACGTCGACCTGTACTTCCATGTACCGGGAGAACTCGTCGACCACGTGCCGCAGGTCCCTCGGCAGGGTGTGGATCGGCCGCGGGTCGCCGAGTTGCTCGCACTCGATGCCGATGACGTGCGACACGATGTCGCGCACGGACCAGTTGGGGCAGGGCGTCGCCCGGTTCCACTCGCCTTCCGTCAGCGGAAGGACCAGCTCGGATATCGCCTCGATGGAGTGGGTCCACGCGTCGGCATAGGGCTGAAGGCTGGGATGCGGATGGACGGTCAACGGGACCCCTCGCGTGCTGTTCATTGGCGCGTTGGCGCATTGGCGCGTTCTGGAAGCTTGTGCAATGGCTTCAAAACTACGCTGCCGGTGAGCCCCCCGGCAGTGCTTTCGTGTGACGATCGTAGGCCCGAGTTGACGGCTTGAAAGCCAGGACGGTGGTACTGTGCGCGCTTCCTTGATCCAAATCGCGGTGAATGAGGGGGAGTCGGTGGTTTCCCGCCGCTCCAGGGCCGCTGACCTCGTACGGGAACAGTCGGGCTCGGACCTCGTCGTGCTGCCCGAGCTGTGGACCGTGGGCGCCTTCGCCTACGAGCAGTTCGAGACGGAGGCCGAGCCGCTGGACGGCCCGACCTACGGGGCGATGTCCGCGGCGGCCCGGGACGCCGGGGTCTGGCTGCACGCCGGTTCCTTCGTGGAGCGCGCGGGCGACGGCTCGCTCTACAACACCGCTCTCGTCCTCTCCCCGACGGGCGAGCTCGCCGCCACCTACCGCAAGATCCACCGCTTCGGCTTCGACCAGGGCGAGGCCGTCCTGATGTCCGCGGGCGAGTCCCTGACCACGGTCACCCTGCCGGAGCAGACCCTCGGCCTCGCCACCTGCTACGACCTGCGCTTCCCGGAGCTGTTCCGCGGGCTGGTCGACGCCGGGGCGACGACGATGGTCGTCTCCGCGGGCTGGCCGGCCCGCCGCCGGGGCCACTGGACGCTGCTGAACCGGGCCCGGGCCGTCGAGGACCAGTCGTACGTCCTCGCCTGCGGGTCGGCCGGCACCAACGGCGGTGTCGAGCAGGCCGGCCACAGCCTGGTCGTGGACCCGTGGGGCGAGGTCCTGGCGGAGGCGGGCCCGGGGGAGGAGGTCCTGACGGTGGACCTCGACCCGAAGAAGGTCGCCGAAACCCGCGAGCAGTTCCCGGCCCTGAAGGACCGCCGCCTCTCGCTCGGCGACGCCTAATGGGAGCTGCGGAACCGGGGAATGCTTGGTTCCGTAGCCGCCAGCAGGTGAGCACTTTCGACGCCGGAAGCATCGACTTCTGAGGTCAGACCGTGCCCCTGCTGGTCGGCCGGGAGGCCA
>NZ_JAPNLJ010000019.1 GCF_026627445.1 Streptomyces sp. H27-H1 | reverse complement strand
CTGATCAACCTCGGGCTCACCCACACGAACGGCACTTGGCACCTCGCCCCAGCCGGCACATGACCACGAGGGGCTGCCCGGCCTGCGGCCGGACAGCCCCTCAACAAGATCTTCATCAGCCTTCTAGGCCGTCTCTTTCGGATCTTGCCGGGCTCGCGAACAGCCGCCCCGGAGCGAGGAGATCCTCGCTCCGGGGCGGCTCTCGGCACGGCTTACGAGTTCACGCCACAATACCCACCACGGGTATGCCTGTCCGGCGGTGGCGGCCCGTACGATGAGCCGCTCGCGAGGGTCGAGGGGCGAGGGGGACGCGCGTGCGCCGGCTGGGAGAGCTGGAAGCCGAGATCATGGACCGGGTGTGGTTGTGGCAACGGCCCACCACCGTCCGCGAGATCGTCGACGATATAAACCGGGGGCGTCAGGTCGCCTACACGACCGTCATGACAGTGGCCGACATCCTTCACCGCAAGGGCTGGCTGCGTCGCGAAAAGGCCGGCCGGGCGTGGCTCTACGAGGCGGTCCGCAGTCGCGAGGAGTACACGGCGGGCCTCATGCAGGACGCCCTCGGCGACAGCCAGAACCGCGAAGCCGCCCTCCTTCACTTCGTGGAACGCATGTCCCACGAGGACGTGGAAACCCTGGACGCCGTACTGCGCGCCGCCCGACGCGGCCGTCCGGAAGACGCCCCCCGGAGCAAGCGGTGAACCATCACGTCCTGCCGCCCCTCGGACTCGCCCTCGCCACCGGCGCGTTGGTGCCCTGGACGCTGGTCCGCGCCCGCTGGGCCCAGCAGGTCCCGCGGCTGGCGCTCGCCGCGTGGACGGTGTGCGGCGCGGTCTTCGCGCTCGCGGCGGCACTGATCCCGGCGCAACTGCTGCTCCCCGGCAGGATCAGCCACCGGCTCGTCGACATGACCCTGACCCTGACGCTCCCCTCCCTCGATCGGCTGGAGCATGCGGCCGGCCTCGAGTACGCCGCCGTGGCCGCCGCCCTCGCCGTCCTGGCGCTGCCCGTCACCGGCTTCCTGCTCGAGGTCCTGCGGGCACGCCGGGCCCGGGCCCGACATGCGGGAGTACTGCGGCTGGCCGGCCGGTACGACACGGGGCTGGGCGCGACCGTCCTGGACGACGAACGCCCGGCGATCTACTGCCTTCCCGGGCGGTCACGCCGGGTGGTGGTCTCGTCGGGCGCGGTGAACGCCCTGTCGGAGGCCCAACTGGCCGCCGCCCTGAGGCATGAGCGGGCTCATATCTCGGGCCGTCATCATTTGCTCGTCGCGGCCGCCAGGGCATACGCGACCGTGTTCTCCCGACTGCCACTGGCCCGCCTCGGCGGCGAGTCCGTACCCCTGCTTCTGGAGATGGCGGCGGACGACCGGGCGCTGCGCACCAGTTCACCGGAGGAACTCGCCACGGCTCTCTACACCTTGGCGGTCGGACGTTCCCCGCGCGGGGCGTTCGCGGCAAGCGGCCCCTCGGCAGCTTTGCGGATGCACCGCATCCTCACCCCGAACCATGCGGGACACCCCGCCCTGCGTGGTGTGCTCGCGCTCACGGCGACAGCGGCCGCCATCACCCCCCTCGTCCTTGCCTGTTGTTCCGTGCCGGGTTAGTGGGCAGCCGGCTCCAGCCACCCCAATTACTAAGCGAATTCGTAGATTTGGCATCGGCTTCCATCTCTCGAATTCCCGGCTATTGTGAGCCGGTGCGAGCGCATGACCGAGAACGGCGAGGTGGGGAAATATGCTGCTGACTCAAGTCCGGACGGCAGCATCCCATGACGCGGCATCAATTTCCCGACTTCTCGCCGAGGGGATTCGCGACAGCTACAGCGAAATACTCGGCCGGCCCAGCACCGAACGACTGGTTTCCGACCAGTGCGCCCTCCCCCGGCTAAGAGCTGAAATAGAAATGCCCGGCGGGGCGCCGGGCTGGCTGGGCTGGCTGGTCGCCGCCGGCCCGGACGGCGTCATCCACGGTGTCGCGTCAGGTGGCGTGGCGGTGCCGGCCCAAGGTGAGATCTACGCCCTGTGCACCGCCCTCGGCCGACGCCGGAGCGGTATCGGAACGGCCTTGCTGGCGGCGGTCACCCTGCGGATGGTCGCGTACGGCGCCACCTCCCAGCGCATCGGCCTTCCCGTCGAGCAGGACCCGGCACTGCCGTTCTTCACGCACCACGATTTCGCCCGCGTCACGCCGGTTCGGCTCGGCCGCACGCTCTGACCTTCCGCACGCTCCGACCTGCCGCGCCATCCGGACTGCCGCATACTCCGACCTGCCGCGCCATCCGGACTGCTATCGAGGCGCCCGCCCTCCCCGCCTCGCCCCGGACGGGCCGTGGCAGATCCACGCCATCGCGTGTTCACGCAGCCCTTTGCGCTGGTCCGCCCCCCGCCCCACAGGACAGGATTTCCTCAACGGCGCGGTACCGGCGGCACGGAGTCCCGCCGTGACTGCTGGACCGGACGAGCCCCTGGAGGAGCGATGCACACACCGAGCGGCACTTCCCTGCCCGTCGTGCCCGCTGCGCTCGCGCCGGTCCGGCCGTTCGCGTACGCGGGAACGGGCGGGGCGGCGGGAACCGGCATCCGCGCCGCTTCGGACCACCTGCCCGGCCTCGAATCCACCGCCCCCGTCGGCGACGACTCGGTGTGGCTGCACGATGCGCTGCTCGGCCCCCACAGTGCCGACATCGTCCGCTACCTGAGCTTGGCCCGGAGCACCGGTGGACCGGTCCTCGACCTCGGGTCGGGGGCGGGCCGGCTCGCCGTGCCGTTCGCTCGCCACGGCTTCCTCGTCGAGGCCGTCGACCGGGACGCTTCGAGCCTGGAACGGCTGCAGACGTGGGGCCGGCGGATCGGGCCGCAGGTGTCGCGGCTCGTGATTCCCACGTGCGCCGATCTCGCGGAGCTGCGCCTGCGGCGTACGTACCGGCTCGCGCTGCTGGCCGGGACCATGATCTCCGCCGTCTCCCCGCGGGTCCGCCCCGGGCTGCTGCACGAGATCGCATCGCACCTGGATCCCGGCGGCGCGCTCGCCCTCGACTACACGGCGCACCACCTGCGAGGGCTGTCGGAGGATCCGCACCGCACCTGGGTGTTCCAAGTGCCCCGCTTCGACGGGGTCCAGGAGTGGGTGGTGGCGCGCCAGATCTTCGACCTGACGGACATGAGCGAGCGCATCACCTACTACGCGGCCCGGACGGGGAAGTCCAGTTCCGAGCGAGTCGTCCTGACCACCGACAAGTGGGTCATCGATCCGCAACGGCTCACTGACGAGCTGGATGCGGCCGGGCTCCGCGTCGAGGACCGCCGGCGCCACCGCATCGACGACCGGACGGAAAGCGTGCTCCTCGTCTGCAGGGCGCGCGCCTGACCCTCGGCGGCAACCTCCGTCCACGACCTCCCAGCCAGGCGGGCAAGAGGTACGATGCCCTCAAACCTTTGGGTCGACCAGGTGATGGACGCCTGCTGACGGAGGGTGGCGGAGGAGTGGCTGTCATGCAGGAGTCAACGGGCCGCGATGCGGTGATCCAGCGCCTCCGTGACGTGGGGCTGCGGGTCACGGGGCCCCGCCTGGAGGTGCTCCAGGTACTGGCAGCGGGTGGCCACATGGACGTCGAGACCATCACCGCGACCGCCCGCGAGCGGCTCGGCACCCTGACCAGCCAGGCCGTCTACGAGATGCTTCGCCACTTCCTCGAAACGGGCCTGGCCACGAAGTTCGACCGACCCGGGCTGCCGGCCGTCTTCGAGGTCTCCGGCACGCCTCACCAGCACGCCCTCTGCGTGCGCTGCGGCCGGGTGGAGAACGTACGGACCGAGACACCGAAAGCGATCGGTGCGGGTCTCGATGAGTGGCAGATGGGCGAAGCGGATGTAGTGTTCAAGGGCTTGTGCCCCGACTGCCTGCGTGCGGTGGGTGATTGAGCCTGAGACCGGAGGGGGTGCTGCGCTCTGAGCAGGTACGGGATCGGTTCGCGAGCGGGTGACCAGACCCTCGCGCTCTACCTCGAGCTTCGCGAGCACCCGGAGTCCGGAACCGACAAGGCCGCCGCCTTCCTCGGCCTGTCGACGGAAGAGCGCGAGCGCTGCCTGTCCGAGCTCTCGACGCTCGGCCTGCTGGGACACCCCGGATCCAAGGACGGCCACGGCGCCGTGGAACCGGGCATCGCGTTGCTCGGGCTCCTTCGGGCCGAACGGGAACGCCTGCAGAACCGGCTGACGGAGACCGCCCGCTTCCACGACACTCTCGACGTCCTGGCCGGGCCCATCCTGCGCGCCGGCGCCACCCCCAGGCGCGAGGTCGGAGTCGAGATCGTGACCGGCCTCGACCGGGTCCGCCTGGAACGGGCCGCGATCTCCGAGTCCGTGGCACACGACCGTCAGACCATGCACACGGGCGCCGTCGGCCGCGAGGAGAGCGAGCACACCCTCGATGAGGATCGACGGCAACTGGCGCGCGGTGTACGGGTGCGCGCCATGTACGGTCGCCGCGCGGGTTCCGTGCCGGACATGGCCCAGCACCTGCGCGCACGAGCCGAACTGGGAGTGGAGATAAGGACCTCCCCCGTCGTCCCGATGAACATGCTGCTCGCGGACGAGAATTTCGCCCTGCTCCCCACCGACCTGCACGATCCGGCCGCGGGAACCATCGTCGCGCGGGGAGCCGCATTGGTCGGCTCGTACCTGGCGCTGTACGAATACTGCTGGCAGTGCGCGACGCCCTACGGGGAGGACTCGCCGGCCGACCGAGGCGGTGCCGGACTGTCCGAACAGCAAGTAGTCGCCCTGCACATGCTCGCCTCAGGCGTGAAGGACGAGGAGATCGCCCGCAACCTGGGGGTGTCGCTGCGCACCGCGAGTCGACTTCTCTCCGAAGTCATGCAGGAGTTGGGAGCCGCGAGCCGCTTCGAGGCGGGGGTCAAGGCAGCACGTCTGGGCTGGCTGGACGCGAAGAGCGGCACATCGGCAGACCCCATGTGAGGTACACCACAGGCGACTTCGGGGCCGGGAGCTCTCTTCCTGGCGTGTGACAAAGTGTGGCGGGCATTCAGATGATCGGGGGGTGACTTCGCGATGTCGGCGGGCGACGACAGGAACGCTATCCAGTCGACCAACAGGGTTCTTTCGCTTTACCAGGAACTGCGTCAGCGCGGGGTGTCCAATCTCGACGAGCTTTTCGCCGAGCTGAAGTTACCGCCGGAAGAGCACGCACGGCGACGAGCGGAACTGATCGCCCTCGGCCTCATCGTGCCCACGAGCACGACCCACGCCACGCGTGCCGATCTCAAGTCGGGCACCTGGGAGTCCGGACCGGACACGGTCGCCGTGGTCGATCCCGAGATAGCCCTGCTGCGCATGCTGCAACAGGAGCGGGAGCGTTTGCGGGAGCACTTGGACGAGTCCGACCGCGCTTACAGCACGCTCGAAGCACTCGTGGAGAAGTTCCTCCGGCCCGGTTCCCTGAACGGCTCCGAGGTCGAGGTGGAGCTCCTCAGCGACTACCGCAGGATCCAGCAGGTGCTGGAGGACATCACCGATGTCATTCAGCACAACCTCGCTTCCATGCACGTGACCGCCCTGGTGCGAGAGGTTGCGGACCGTGTGCTCAACCGGGACCTGAGGCAGATCGAGAACGGCGTGCGCATCCGCGCCATCTACCACCAGCGCATCACCGCCTCCCCGGAGGCGGCCGAGATGCTGCGCCGCCGCGTCGAGGTGGGCGTCGAGATCCGGCTGTCCCCCGCGGTCCCCATGAACATGATCATCGCGGACCAGCAGTTCGCCGTCCTCCCCGCCCATCCGGACGATCGAGCCGCCGGCGCGATCCTGGCCCGCGGCCCAGCTCTCGTCCGCTCGTACCTGGCACTGTACGAACACTGTTGGCACACGGCGACTCCGTACGGCGACGACCTCGCGGCCGAACGCGGCGGGGACGGACTGTCGGAACAACAGCGCGCCGCTCTGAAAATGCTGGCTTCCGGAATGAAGGACGAAAAGATCGCCCGGAGCCTGGGGGTCTCGCTGAGGACGGTGAGCCGCATGCTGTCCGAGTTGATGCAGGAGCTCGGAGCGTCGAGCCGCTTCGAAGCCGGCGTGCGCGCTTATCGACTCGGCTGGCTCGACTGATTCCGGTCCGCTTCCTCCCCGCAATGGCGAAATACCGATGCGGGATTTTCGGACCCGCGACCGAAAAGCCCCGCGTCCACCTGGAGCGGTGTTCACGGGGCCGGATCCGTCGGCGTCAGTCGCGCGGAGCCGCCGGAGCCGGGACGGGCGTGGCGGAGTCCCAGCCGTTGCCGTTCGACGAGGACGGCGACGGGGACGGCGTGCCGCTGCCGTCCGCCGCTGCCAGAACCGGCTTGGCGGAGTCCCAGCCGTTGCCGTTCGACGAGGTCGGAGTCGGGGACGGGGAAGAACCGAGGAGGTCGACACCGTCGGCCACCGAGTGCTGCGCTGCGGTCGCCGACGAGGACGCGACTACCGCCGCTCCGCCCGCGACCGCGGTACAGAACAGGAGGGCGAGGGCGAACTGGCCGGCAGTCTTGCGAATTCCGGTGGCGTGAACAGCAGACATGATTCCTCCAGGAATGTGGAATGCGATTTCCGCCTTCACGGGTCCCGTGCCGCCGGGCCCCCTCGAAGACATCTCCATTCTTGTCGCGCCTCCAGGCTGAATCCAGCGTTCCTCCATGCGTGGAAACGCCATGGCGTGGATGAGACAAGGAAGCACCAACGCGGCACAATCCCACGAGAGTTCATAAAGATGTTACAGTTCCAGTTCTTTGGTCAGACCAAAAGAGATGTTAGGCTGGTATTCCGGCCTTCCCGACCCTCCAGGAGGGGAACGCCGGAGAGGCAGGAGCGTGCCGTCGCTCCTGCCTCATTTGCGTTTCCGCCAGGCTGTTCCGCTCGCAGAGCGCCTCGGTACACCTCCAGCGTCCGCGCCGCCGCTGCCCGCCAACTCAAGCCCCGCGCATGGCGCACCGCCGCCTCACCCATGCTCTCAGCGGCCTCCGGGTGCTCCGCGAACCACCGGAGCCCGCAGGCGTAATCCACTGGATCGTGGCCGGGAACCAGCACCCCGGTCACCCCGTCCCACACCGCTGTCGGCAATCCGCCGACGGCCGCGGCCAGGACCGGTGTTCCGCACGCCTGTGCCTCCAACGCGACCAGCCCGAAGGACTCGCTGCGCGAAGGCATCACCAGGACGTCCGCCGCCCGGTACCAGTCCGCCAGCTCCTGCTGCGGCACGGGCGGCAAGCACCGCAGGACGTCCGCAACCCCCAACTCCCGTGCCAGGTCCGGGATCCCACTGCTGGGGCCGGCGCCCGAATGCCCCCCGACCACCGGAACGACCAGACGGCCGCGCAGCGCCGGGGCGGTCCTCAGGAGTTCGGCGACCGCCCCCACGAGCACGTCCGGGCCTTTGAGCGGCTGGATGCGGCCCGCGTACAGGGGGATGAAGGCACGGGTGGGCAATCCGAGGCGCGCCCGCGCGGCCGCCTTTCCGTCACCGGGGTGGAAGGTGTCCAGATCGACGCCCGGCCGGACCACGTCCACGCGCGGCGCCGAAGCCCCGTACAGATCCCGCAACGCCCCCGCCTCGTCGGCCGTATTGGCTATCAGCCGGTCCGCGGAGGCTGTGACCTGCTGCTCGCCGCGGATCCTCAGCTCGGGTTCCGGGGTGTCACCATCGGCGAGGGCCGCGTTCTTCACCCGGGCGAGGGTGTGCGCGGTGTGGACGAGCGGTATCCCCCAGCCCGCGGCGGCGATGCGGCCGGCCTGGCCGGAGAGCCAGTAGTGGGAGTGGATGAGGTCGTAGCGCCGCCGCTCCTTCAGCAGTGCCAGCGAGAAGGGCACCACCAGGCCCGGCATGTCCTCCTTGGGAAGGGCGGCGCGCGGCCCCGCGTTCAGGTGGCGGACCCGTACGCCCGGGGCGAGGACCACCAGGGACGGACCGCCCTCACCCCGACAGCGGGTGAAGAGGTCCACCTCGACACCCTGTTCCGCGAGGGCGCGGGAGAGCTGGACCATGTAGACGTTCATGCCTCCCGCGTCCCCGGTGCCGGGCTGGTGGAGCGGGGAGGTGTGGACACTGAGCATGGCGACGCGCAGGGACACGTGGAGCTCCTACTGGAACGGGCCACGTGCCCTGCGCCGCCGCGTGGCCGGCCGACGCACCACGCGGCGAAGGGGGTTCTTGCCGTTTGCCGTCGGGCCGTCGTGTGCCGGGGCCCTCCGGGGTGAACCGGTCAGAAGCCGAAGACCGGCCCTGACGGTGGGGCCAGCCGGCTGCCGGGCGGGGGCGGGGCGAGCGCCGCCCCGGATACGGGGCGACCGGGCGCCGCCCTGAGCGCCGACGCGAGACGCTCCGCGCCTTCCGGCATCACGGGCATGGCCCAGGCGCTCAGGGCGCAGGCCACCGCCAGTTGGGCGGACAGGGCCGGAAGGTGGCGGCAATCCGCTGTGGGCCGGCCCCTCTCGTGTGCGTTGACGTGGCCGAAGTCGGACACCAAGCGGACGGCTTCGTCGAGCAGGGCGACCGATCGGCGGGGGTCGAAGGTGTCGGGGCCGTACGTCTCGCGCAGGTCCTCCACCGTCCGCAGCAGCCGCCGTTCCAGGACCTCCCAGCCGGCGCCGCCCGGCAGGGCCGCCGGAGCCAGGCCCGCGCTGTGCGCCCGTACCGCCGCGAACATCCGGGTCAGCCAGCTGTTCCAGTTCTCGTCCAGCTCCGTTCTGGCGGCCTCGAGCCGTTCGGTGCGGAACACCGTCCGTCGGCCCAGCGGGCGAGCCTGCAGGACGTACCGGCGCAGTGTGTCGGAGCCGTATTCGGTGAGGAGGTCCAGCGCCCACACCTGGTGGTCGGAGCCGGAGACGATGGTCCGGTCCTCGATGACGAGCGACTCGTTCACCCGGAAGTCCTGCGGAAGTTTGATGCCCTGGGACAGGAGGAGGACCGGCAGCAGGACGGCGTGGCAGAAGGCATGGCCGAACCCGCAGAAGTGGAGGGTGCGTTCGGGCAGCGGCCGGTCGTCGCCGTACCCGAACAGGTGCATCGCGGCCGCCTCGAAGCAGCCGTCGATCCGCTGCTCGGGGAAACCCTCCACCGGGACGCTCGTCCCCCACTGCGCCGGATGCGACACCGCGAGGTCCGCCAGCCCGTCCTCGGCCAGCGAGGCGCACAGTGCGGCGAGGCTGGGCGGCAGTTCGGTGGCGGCCCAGTAGTCGGCGAGCGTCTCGCGGAAGGGTTCCAGCGGGATGTAGAGGCGACGGCAGCGCCGCAGCACTGCCGGGGTGGCGCACACGGCGCAGCGGGGCTCCCCCAGGTCCGCGCCGTCGTTGGGGCGCGCGCACTCGTGGCACATCCCGCCTTCGCTGACGGCCGTGCAGTGCGGGCAGGACCCGGTGACGTGCGCGCCGTGCAGCCAGCGGTCGCACGGTTCGCAGTACGGGAGCGGCCTCGTACGGGCCGCGATGACCCCGTCCGCGTGGAGCCGCCGGAAGAGGTCGGCGACCCAGCGGCCGTAGCCCCGGTCCTGGCGCGGCCGCACGATGTGATCGAACTCGATGCCCGAGCGCAGCCAGTCCGCGGTGATCGCGGCCCGGTAGCCCTCGGCGACCTCTTCGGGTTTGCGACCCGTCCGCAGTGCCCGTACGTGGACGGAGCTGGCGTGGTCGGCGGTTCCGGTGGTGAACAGGACCGGTTCGCCCTCGGCGCGCAGGTAGCGGGCCAGGACATCGGCCGCGACGTACGGTCCCGCGAGATGACCGATGTGGAGTTCGCCGTGGCTGGCGGGCGGGGTCGCGGTGATCCAGAAAGGGGTGCTCATGGGACCTCCTTGACGCTGTGGTGCGAAATGCTCAGCGAGGCTCGAAATGGAAGGAGCGGATGAAGCAGTCGCGCGGCTGCTCGACGGCGTAGACGATGCATTCGAAGAGGGCCTGGGTCGTGAGTTTCTCGTCGCGCATCGCGTCGTCCACCGTGATGCCCTCCCACTCGGCGAATCGCGGGTCGGACGTGGAGAAGTCCGGGGGATAGAGCGAGAACACCCGGACGCCCGAAGGGCTCAATCGGCGCGCAAGGATGTCGGCGAATCCGGCCTGCGCGCTCTTGGCCGCCCAGAACGCCTCGTGTGCCGCGGCCGCGGAGGATCCGCCGGCGTCCCGTACGGCGACCATGTTGACGATGTCGGGGCGCTGGGAGGACCGCAGCAGCGGCAGGAAGTGCTTGACCATCAGGACCGTCCCGCCGGCCGTGGACTCGATCGTCTCCACGATCTCGTCGTCCGACGCGTCCTCCAGGTCCACGGCGTCCAGCCATCGGGCACCGTTGTTGACCAGCAGGTCCACCCGGTCGGTGTGTTCGCCGACCCGGCGGGCGAACTCCCTTATCTCCGCCGGCCGGCTCAGGTCGCACCCGAAGGCGTGGATGCGGTCGCGTGCGGATCCCATGACCTCGGCTCGGGTGCGCTCGGCCACCTCCACGGTCCGGGCCGACACGTAGACCTCGGCTCCCAGGTGGGCGAATCCGATGGCGAGTGCCCGGCCGAAATGACGCGATGCGCCGGTCACGACGACGCGCAGATTTTCGAATTTCATTCTTCGCTCGGTCTCCCTCACTGGGATGCGAATGCAGTCGAATTCACGATGCCCGTCCGGCAATCAGGACAGGCGGTCCACATCAGCGTGACAGAGGGAGGAAGCGGGAAGTCCCGTGAGGGGGTTGCGCATTCACGCCGTTGCGTGGATACGCCACGGCAGCTCGAGCTGCCGCACAATGGTGGCGCGCTTGTGGTGCACGCTGACCCGGTCGGACGTGGAGGATACGGTGGCCGGTCCGCCGGGCGTCTGGACAACTCCGCCGAGCGGACGCACGACCGTACCGGGGAGCGCGGCTGCCGCGGCGAGGGCGGTGGCACCGGTGAGCGCGAGCGAAGGATGCCAGCCGTCGACGGTTACGGCGCGCACGGCGGTGGCCGCCGCGGAGTGGTCGACGGCAGCGATCTTGGGCAGGGCGGAGTGCGGCGCGTACCCCAGCGCCCGGGCGGCGCGGGCGCGCAGGGCCAGGAGCCGGCGCAGCACCGTCTCCCCGGCGGCGAAGAGCTCGTCCCGGGAGCCGATCCCCAGGTGGCGGGCGTCCACGAAGACGTAGGGGTTCCCGTACCGCACGAGCGAGACCGGAACGCCGTCGAGCCGGTCGAGGGGCCGGCCGGTGGGCAGCACGCCCCTTGCGCCCGGCGCCCGTAAGAAGTGCAGCGTGTACGTGTCGGCGGCCGCTGCGCGCGGCTGCTCCGGTACGCATAGGACCTGGTCGCCGGTCGTGACGGTTCGCACCGTGACGGAACCCGGCATCCCTGCGGCGGCCACGCAGGCGAGCAGGGAGTGGCCGCACCCGGTACGGAAGTCGAAACTGCCGTCGGGCATGGCCTGGACGAAGCGGTAGTCCAGGTCCGTGCCGGGGGCGCCCGAGGGCCCGTAGAGGGCGATCTTGGCGAGGTGGTCGTGGCCAGACCTCGCCAAGCTCTCCCGTAGGGCGCGGAGTTCTGCCCGTAACGCCAGTGCTCCGAGGGGCAGTTCGGACAGATTCACCACCAAGGTGGGGCCAGGAGCTCCCGCCGCCCGCACGACGGTCGCGATCATGAGACGATCGCTCCGCTCACGCGGCGCATCCGACCGGGATGCGCATCCCCCGGACGACGTCGGTCCACAGTTCGTGGGTCGCCAGCGCCCACAGGGCGAGCGCGTCCTGGTCCGACGGGCGCTCCAGTTGCCGGGCGAGGAGGCGCTGTACGCGGTCGGGCCTGACCTGCCCGCCTCGTGCGAGCCGCTCCGGGGCCAGGAGTTCCCGGACGGGTCCGAGGAGCGGGCTGCCGGGGCTGAGCATCGCGGTCACCGGCAGGGTGAAGGGCTGCTTGGGCCGGTTCAGCACGCTGGTGGGCAGCAGCTCGCGGCCGGCCTCGTACAACGCCCGCTTGCCCCGTCGAGCGTGTTCGGGGAGTCCGCGGGCGTGCGCGGCGACGGAGGGCTGGCAGAACGGCATCCGGGCTTCGACCGCCCACGCCATGCTCAGGTGGTCGACTCGGCGGAGGTGGTAGGCGGGCAGCCGCCAGCGGGTCTCGAACGAGGTGATCGCGGTGAGCCGGTCCGTGCGCGCGGAGCGCAGTTCCCGCTCGATCCGATCGGCGGCAGATCCCTCGTCGGCTATGTGGGCCCGGTACGAGGGTGTGTAGAGGTGGTCGCGGAGCATTCTGGGCGCCGCGGACAGCGCGTCGGTGTAGGAGGCGGCCCAGTCGGCGCCCGGCGGGGCCTGGAGGGCGTCACGCAGCCGGGCATAGCCGCCGAAGAGCTCGTCGGCGCCGTCCCCGGTGAGGGCGACGGTGAAACCGGCCTGCCGGACGGCCCGGAAGAGGGCGTAGGTGCTCAGGGCGATGGGGTCTGCGTTCGGCTGCCCCAGGTGCCGGGTGGCCCGGGTCAGCAGCGACCACAGTTCGCGCGGGTCCAGCGCCACTTCGTGGTGGACCGTGCGGGCCTGCCGGGCGACGGCACGGGCGTGGGTGTGCTCGGAGCCCGGCCATTTGCCCTGGTAGGTGAGGTGGAAGGTGTGCAGGGCGGGCGCGTCGTGCTCCCGCGCGTATTCCGCGGCCAGCGCGGTCACCAGGCCGGAATCGAGGCCGCCGCTCGTGAGGGCGCAGACCGGTACGTCCGCTCGCGCGAGGCGTCGCACTTCGCGGCGCAGTACGTCCTCGGTGTCGAAGCCCGCCTCCGAGGGTGCGGCGGGCGCCGTGGGGCGTCGCCGTACAGCCGGTTCCCGCCCCGGGCCGACCACAGCGGTCGCGCCCGGGGGCATGACGCTGATGCCTTCCAGGGCGGTCTGTGTGGAGAAGGGGGTCCGGGTGGCGAGGACGGTGTCGAGGGTGTCTGCGCGAGGGGCGATCTCGACCCCTTCGAAAGCAAGGAGTGCGGGGATCTCCGAAGCGAAGCGGAAGGAGCCGTCCGCGCCCCGGTGGTAGTGGAGGGGCTTCATCCCCATGGGGTCGACGGCGAGGACGAGCCGGGGGCTCGCCCGCAAGTCGAGTACGGCGACGGCGAACATCCCGTCGAGCCTCTCGGCGAAGGCCGGACCGTACTCGGCGTAGAGCGCGGGCAGCAAGGTGCCGTCGCACACGTCGGGGAAGCGGTGGCCCCGGTGGGCGAGCTCGCGCCGGAGGGCCTGGTGGTTGTAGATCTCACCGTTGAGGACGGCGGTGATCCCGGGCAGGTGGGGCAGCCGGTAGGGCTGCCGGCCGCCGCGGAGGTCGGTCACGGCGAGCCGGTCGCACCCGAGCGACCACCCGGGGCCGCTGAGCACGTCGTGCTCGTCGGGACCGCCGTGCCGCTGCCTGGCGGAGACCGCCGCGAGTTCGTCCGGGTCGGGTCGCGCCGCGCCGGCCGAGAAGGAGCCGAAAATCCTGCACATGCCGGTGCCTCCGGATTCCACGTTCACGCGGTTAAATCAATTATTTGAAGCTACCAAATTTTTGGATGGCGTAGAAGTGTCATGTCGCAAGTACGCCAGAGGAGTTGCCTTGCAAGCCGCCACCAGGCACAACAGGCTGAACCCATGGAGCACTTCGCGACCGATTCGATAGACCGCAGCGCCCCGGAATCCCTGCTGGTGGTGGCCGCACACCCGGACGACATCGAGTTCTGTGTAAGCGGCACGGTGATGCGGTGGATCGCCCAGGGCACGACCCGGGTCACGTACTGCATCGTCACCGACGGCGGCGCCGGCGGGTACGACGAACAACTCCCCCGCCAGGCGATGGGGGACCTCCGGCGAGCCGAACAGGTGCACTCGGCCAAGCGGAGCGGCGTCGAGGACGTCCGCTTCCTCGGCTATCCCGACAGCTTCGTCGAACCGAGCGTGGAGTTGCGCCGCGACTTGTGCCGGGTGATCCGACAGGTCCGCCCCCAACGCGCCGTCATCCCCAGTCCGGAGATCAACTGGGCTCGCGTGGCCGACCTGCACCCGGACCATCGCGCGGTCGGCGACGCCGCCCTGCGTGCGGTCTACCCCGAGGCCCGCAATCCCTTCGCGCACCCCTCCCTCCTCAAGGAGGAGGGGCTGGAGCCCTGGATCGTGCCGGAGCTGTGGCTGATGACCGGCCCCACGCCGAACCAGTACATCGACGTCACCCCCGTCTTCGACCGCAAGGTCGAGGCCCTGCGGATCCACACCTCGCAGACGGCCCACTTCGACGACTTGGCAGGCCTGCTACGGGACTGGCTGGGGGAACACGCGAGGTCAGCGGGGCTGCCGGCGGGGCGGATGGCGGAAGCCTTCCAGGTCGTCAAGATCGACTGAGATCCGCATCCGGTCCGATCCGCAGCGAACGGGCCGGGCCTGGACTCGTCATCGGTAGATGAGCAGTTCCCGCTCCGTCGCACCCGTGAGTTCGTAGCGGGTGGCGACCAGCGAGCGGCCCGAGTAGATGCGGACCAGCGTTGCCGCGTCGCCGTGGAAGCGGGCTGCGGGCCGACCCTGAACCTCGTTTCCGAAACTCAACAGACCTTCGAGCCCGGCTACTTGTGCGACCAGCCGAGGCGTCTCCCGTTTGCGGCTGGTGATTCGGAGCAAGGGCAGGGCAAGCGTCAGGCTGTCCCCGCCGTAGGCCCCCGGCTCCCCGAACGCATCGCGGACATCGCCCGCGTGGACCCACTCCCCCAGCGCCACCGCGTCCAGCGTGCCGTCGCCCGCGGCGATCTCCCGGCCGGCTTCGGTGAGGCCCCGCTCCAACTCGTCAAGGATCCGGGGCAACGGCCAGTCCTCGCGCTCGGCGACGTCCGCCGCATTGGCCTCCGGGAGGAACACGCCCTCTTCCAGACGCCCTTCGACGATCCGCACCAGCGCCGCCGCGCAGTGGGCGAGTACCTGCCGGGCCGTCCAGCCCGGGCAGGCCGTGCGTTGCGCGTACGCCTCCGGAGGGGTCCGGCGCAGGAGCGGCATCAGCGCGTCGCGTTCGGTCCGCAACAGCCGGTCCGGGAGCCAGGGATCACGTATCTCGTCGAGAACGGTCATGGGGATCAGTAGCGGTAGTGGTCGGTCTTGTAGGGGCCGTCCACGTCCACGCCGATGTAGTCGGCCTGCTCCTGGCGGAGGGTGGTGAGGCGGACGCCGAGGGCGTCGAGGTGCAGGCGCGCCACCTTCTCGTCCAGGTGCTTGGGAAGCACGTAGACCCCGGTGGGGTACTCCTCCGGCTTGGTGAAGAGCTCGATCTGGGCCAGCGTCTGATCCGCGAAGGAGTTCGACATCACGAAGGACGGGTGACCCGTCGCGTTGCCCAGGTTCAGCAGACGACCCTCGGACAGCACGATGAGGACCTTGCCGTCGGGGAACTTCCAGGTGTGGACCTGGGGCTTGACCTCGTCCTTGACGATGCCCTCGATCTTCGCCAGACCGGCCATGTCGATCTCGTTGTCGAAGTGGCCGATGTTGCCCACGATCGCCTGGTGCTTCATCTTGGCCATGTCCGCGGCCATGATGATGTCCTTGTTGCCCGTGGTCGTGATGAAGATGTCGGCGATCTCCACGACATCGTCCAGCGTCGCGACCTGGTAGCCGTCCATCGCCGCCTGGAGCGCGCAGATCGGGTCGATCTCAGTGATGATCACACGCGCACCCTGGCCACGCAGGGACTCCGCGGAACCCTTGCCGACGTCGCCGTAACCGCAGACCACCGCGACCTTGCCGCCGATCAGGACATCGGTGGCGCGGTTGATGCCATCGATGAGGGAGTGACGGCAGCCGTACTTGTTGTCGAACTTCGACTTGGTGACGGCATCGTTCACATTGATCGCCGGGAACAGCAGGGTGCCTTCGGCCATCATCTCGTAGAGACGGTGGACGCCGGTGGTGGTCTCCTCGCTGACGCCGCGGATCTCCGCGGCCAGGGCGCTCCACTTCAGGGTGGTGCGGTGCAGGAGTTCCAGGACGAGGGACATCTCGTGGTTCTCGGCGGTCGAGGGGTCGGGGACCTTTCCGGCCTTCTCGTACTCGACGCCCTTGTGGACCAGGAGGGTGGCATCGCCGCCGTCGTCCAGGATCATGTTGGGGCCGGCGGCGTCGGGCCAGGTCAGTGCCTGCTCGGTGCACCACCAGTACTCCTCCAGCGTCTCGCCCTTCCAGGCGAAGACGGGAATGCCTGCGGCGGCGATGGCCGCGGCCGCGTGATCCTGGGTGGAGTAGATGTTGCAGGAGACCCAGCGGACCTGGGCGCCGAGGGCGACGAGGGTCTCGATGAGAACGGCGGTCTGCACGGTCATGTGCAGCGAGCCGGTGATCCGGGCGCCGGCCAGCGGCTGGGTGGCCGCGTACTCCCGGCGGATCGACATCAGACCCGGCATCTCGTGCTCGGCCAGGGTGATCTCCTTGCGCCCGAAGACGGCGAGGGAGAGGTCCGCGACCTTGAAATCAGTGAACTGGGTAGTCATGGAAGAACGCTCCTTGTGCTCTGGACGGTGCGGTGGACGGTGCGGGGCCACTGCGGGGCTCACCGGCGGCCGCCGGCATTGAAGTAGCCGGCTTCGGGGTGGTGGATGACGATGGCGTCGGTGGACTGCTCGGGGTGGAGCTGGAACTCCTCCGACAGGTGGACGCCGATGCGCTCCGGCTGGAGGAGGTCCGCGATCTTCGCCCGGTCCTCCAGGTCGGGGCAGGCGGGGTAGCCGAACGAGTAGCGACACCCCTGGTATTCGGTGCGGAACATGCCCTCCATAGCCGAGGGGTCGGACCCGGCCATACCGAGTTCGCTCCGCACCCTGGCATGCCAGTACTCGGCGAGGGCCTCGGCCAACTGCACGGACAGGCCGTGGAGTTCCAGGTAGTCACGGTAGGCGTTCGCCTCGAAGAGGCGGGCGGTCTCCTCGCCTATCCGGCTGCCGACGGTGACGATCTGGAAGCCGACGACGTCGATCTCGCCGGACTCCTCGGGGCGGGCGTAGTCCGCCAGGCACAGGCGGCGGCCGCGGCGCTGGCGCGGGAAGGTGAACCGCGTCCGCTCGGTGCCGTCCTCGTCCAGGACGATCAGGTCGTCACCCTTGGAGACGCAGGGGAAGTACCCGTAGACCACGGCCGCTTCGAGCAGCTGATCGGTGTGCAACCGGTCCAGCCAGCCGCGCAGCCGCGGACGTCCTTCCGTCTCGATCAAGTCGGCGTCCTTGAGCCCCCACTGCCCTTTGAAGAGCGCGCCTTCGTCGAGCCAGGAGGCGTACTCCTTGAGCGGGATGCCCTTGACGACACGGGACCCGAGGAACGGCGGCTCGGGTACGGGAGCATCGACGGCAACGTCGGAGCGGCCGGCCTCCTCGGGCTCGCGCACATCGGGCAGAGCGGTCCGTTGCGGTACTCGGCGCTGCTTGAGGGGTGGGAGGGTGACTCCGGGGACCCCGCGTTTGACTCCCATCAGGGCGTCCATGAGGCGTAGGCCTTCGAAGGCGTCGCGGGCGTAGCGGACTTCGCCTTCGTAGATCTCGTGGAGGTCCTGCTCGACGTAGGCGCGGGTCAGGGCGGCGCCGCCGAGGATCACCGGGTAGTCGGCCGCCAGCTTGCGCTGGTTGAGCTCCTCCAGGTTCTCCTTCATGATCACCGTCGACTTCACCAGCAGACCCGACATGCCGATCACATCGGCCTTGTGCTCCTGCGCCGCCTCCAGAATCGCGGAAACCGGCTGCTTGATACCAATGTTGACGACGTTGTAGCCATTGTTGGTGAGGATGATGTCGACAAGGTTCTTGCCGATGTCATGGACATCCCCACGGACCGTGGCCAGCACGATCGTGCCCTTGCCATCCGCATCGGACTTCTCCATGTGCGGCTCGAGATGCGCGACCGCGTTCTTCATCACCTCAGCCGACTGCAGCACGAACGGCAACTGCATCTGACCGGAGCCGAACAGCTCCCCCACAACCTTCATACCCTCCAGCAGGGTGTCATTGACGATGTCGAGCGCGGGCCTGGTCTCCAGCGCCTCGTCGAGGTCGGCCGCCAGGCCGTTCTTCTCACCATCGATGATCCGGCGCTGCAGCCGCTCGTCCAGCGGCAACGCGAGAAGCTCCTCGGCCCGGCCCGCCTTCATCGACTTGGTGTTGACCCCCTCGAAGAGAGCCATCAGCTTCTGCAGCGGGTCATACCCCTCCGCACGCCGGTCATAGATGAGGTCGAGAGCGGTGCCCACCTGCTCATCGTCGAAGCGGGCGATCGGCAAAATCTTGCTGGCGTGGACGATCGCCGAATCCAGACCGGCCTTCACGCACTCATCGAGGAAAACCGAGTTCAGCAGGACACGGGCGGCCGGATTCAGACCGAAGGAGATGTTCGACAGACCCAGCGTCGTCTGCACATCCGGGTGACGGCGCTTCAGCTCCCGGATCGACTCGATCGTCGCGATCCCGTCCTTACGCGACTCCTCCTGACCCGTGCAGATCGTGAACGTCAGCGTGTCGATGAGGATGTCCGACTCGTGAATCCCCCAGTTCCCCGTCAGATCGGCGATCAGACGCTGCGCGATGGCGACCTTGTGCTCGACGGTGCGGGCCTGGCCCTCCTCATCGATCGTCAGCGCGATCAGTGCCGCACCGTGCTCCTGGGCGAGGCCGGTGACCTTCGCGAACCGGGACTCCGGCCCGTCGCCGTCCTCGTAGTTCACGGAGTTGATGACCGCGCGGCCGCCCAGCTTCTCCAGACCCGCCCGCAGAACAGGAACCTCGGTCGAGTCCAGGACGATCGGCAGCGTCGACGCGGTCGCGAAACGTCCGGCCAGCTCCTTCATGTCCGCGACCCCGTCACGGCCCACGTAGTCCACGCACAGGTCGAGCATGTGCGCGCCCTCACGGATCTGGTCGCGGACCATCTCCACACAGTCGTCCCAACGCGCCTCGAGCATGGCATCACGGAACTTCTTCGACCCGTTCGCGTTCGTCCGCTCACCGATCGCCATGAACGAAATGTCCTGCCGGAACGGCACCGTCTGATACAGCGAGGACGCACCCGGCTCCGGGCTCGGCCGGCGCACCGCCGGGCTCAGACCGCGGACCCGCTCCACGACCTGGCGCAAGTGCTCAGGCGTCGTACCGCAGCAGCCACCGACCAGGGAAAGCCCGTACTCACCGACGAAAGTCTCCTGCGCGTCCGCCAGCTCGGACGCGGACAACGGATAGTGCGCACCGTTCTTGCCGAGGACCGGCAGACCCGCATTCGGCATGCACGAAAGGGGGATACGGGAGTTCCGCGCGAGATACCGCAGGTGCTCACTCATCTCAGCCGGCCCGGTCGCACAGTTCAGGCCGATCATGTCGATACCGAGCGGCTCCAACGCCGTCAGCGCCGCGCCGATCTCCGAACCCAGCAACATCGTGCCCGTCGCCTCGACCGTCACCTGAACGATGAGCGGCAGGTCACCCATCGCGCACCACTCCAGCGCCCGGCGCGCACCGATGACGGCCGCCTTCGCCTGGAGGAGGTCCTGCGAGGTTTCGACGAGCAGCGCGTCCGCGCCACCCCTGATCAGGCCCTCGGCGTTCTCCTGGTACGCGTCGCGCAAGGGCTCGTACGCCACGTGCTTGAGCGTGGGCAGTTTGGTACCGGGGCCCATGGAGCCCAGCACCCAGCGGGGCCGGCCGTCCTTCGCCGTGAACGCGTCCGCAGCTTCCCGGGCGATGCGCGCTCCGGCCTCGGACAGGTCGTAGACCCGGCCCTCCACGCCGTACTCGGCGAGCGCTGAGAGATTGGCCCCGAAGGTGTTCGTCTCGACGCAGTCCACACCCACCGCGTAGTACTCGTCATGGACCGACCGGACGATGTCGGGCCGGGTGACGTTGAGGATCTCGTTGCAGCCCTCGAGACCCATGAAGTCGTCGAGTGTCGGATCGGCGGCCTGGAGCATCGTTCCCATCGCCCCGTCGGCCACCACGACCCGCTTCGCGAGCTCCTCCCTCAGTGGCCGCCTCATGCCAACTCCCACAGGTGTGCGGTCAGCTCCGTCTCGTACCTGCAGCCGTATGCCGTGCCGAGCAGGGAGAGCAGCGACTCGCCGGACACTCGGTACTCCTGCGTACCCACGGAGTCGAGGACGGTCGCGGCGAGTGCGCAGCCCAGCTGGGCCGCGCTCCGCTCGGAGACGCCCCAGGCCGTGGCGGCGAGGAACCCGGCCCGGAAGGCGTCGCCGACTCCGGTCGGGTCGACGGCCTCCGGCACCTCGACCGCGTGCACGGTCAGCGGCGCGCCGCCGGCGGTCCGGATCCGTACGCCGTCCTCGCCCCGGGTGGTCACCCAGGAGTCGACCCGTCGCAGGACCTGGTCCTCGGTCAGCCCGGACTTCTCGCACAGCAGGGCTGCTTCGTACTCGTTGGTGAACAGCCGGCTCGCGCCGTCCACCAGTTCCCGGATCTGCGCCCGTTCCAGTCGCGCCAGCTGCTGCGACGGGTCTGCGGCGAAGGGGATGCCCAGCTCACGACAGGTCCGCGTATGGCGGAGCATGGCCTGCGGGTCGTCGGGCGAGATCAGCACCAGGTCGGGGCGTCCGGCCCGGGCGGCGACGTCCCTCAGGTCGATCTCGCGGGCCTCGACCATGGCGCCCTCGTAGAACGTCGCGATCTGGTTCTGGTCCCGGTCGGTGGTGCAGACGAAACGCGCGGTGTGGCACGTCTCGCTGACCCGAACGGAGTCGGTGTCGACGCCGTGGTCCTTGAGCCACACCCGGTACGGCTCGAAGTCCCTTCCCACAGCGCCCACCAGGACCGGCCGCAGTCCCAGTGTTCCCAGGCCGAACGCGATGTTGGCCGCCACTCCGCCGCGGCGGAATTCCAGGTTGTCGGCGAGGAAGGACAGGGATATCCGGTCCAGCCGGTCCGCCAGCAGCTGCTCGGCGAACCGGCCGGGGAAGGTCATCAGATGGTCGGTCGCGATGGACCCCGTGACAACGATGCGCATGTCAGAACCCAACGGCCCGGCGCAGGGCGTCCACGCGGTCGGTGCGCTCCCAGGTGAAGTCGGGCAGCTCGCGGCCGAAGTGGCCGTAGGCGGCGGTCTGGGCGTAGATCGGCCGGAGCAGGTTCAGATCGCGGATGATCGCGGCCGGCCGGAGGTCGAAGACGTCCGAGACGGCTTCCTGGATGCGCTCGTCCGTCAGCTTCCCCGTGCCGAAGGTCTCGACGAACAGGCCGACGGGCTCGGCCTTGCCGATCGCGTAGGCGACCTGGACCTCGCAGCGCGAGGCCAGACCGGCGGCCACGACGTTCTTGGCGACCCAGCGCATGGCGTACGCGGCGGAGCGGTCGACCTTGGACGGGTCCTTGCCGGAGAAGGCGCCGCCACCGTGACGGGCCATCCCGCCATAGGTGTCGATGATGATCTTGCGGCCGGTCAGGCCGGCGTCGCCCATCGGACCGCCGATCTCGAAGCGGCCGGTCGGGTTGACCAGCAGCCGGTAGCCCTCGGTCTCCAGCTTGATGCCGTCCTCGACGAGCTGGTTCAGTACGTGCTCCACGACGAACTCACGGATGTCGGGAGCGAGCAGTCCGTCGAGGTCCACGTCGGCGGCGTGCTGCGAGGACACGACGACGGTGTCCAGGCGCACGGCCCGGTCGCCGTCGTACTCGATGGTGACCTGCGTCTTGCCGTCGGGGCGCAGGTACGGCACGGTCCCGTCCTTGCGGACCTCGGTCAGCCGACGGGCCAGCCGGTGCGCGATGTGGATCGGCAGCGGCATCAGCTCGGGCGTCTCGTCACAGGCGTACCCGAACATCAGGCCCTGGTCTCCGGCACCCTGTTCGTCGAGCTCGTCGCTCGCCCCCGCACCGTCCACCCGCTTCTCGAAGGCGGTGTCGACGCCCTGCGCGATGTCGGGCGACTGCGCCCCGATGGACACCGACACGCCACAGGAGGCGCCGTCGAAGCCCTTCTTCGAGGAGTCGTAGCCGATGTCGAGAACGGCCTCGCGAACGAGGGCGGCTATGGGCGCGTAGGCCTTGGTCGTCACCTCGCCCGCTATGTGGACCAGGCCCGTGGTGATGAGGGTCTCCACCGCCACCCGGGAGGCGGGGTCCTCGCGCAGCAGCGCGTCGAGGATGGTGTCGCTGATCCGGTCGGCGATCTTGTCGGGGTGTCCCTCGGTGACCGACTCGGAGGTGAACAGCCGCTTGCTCATGCCTGCCCCACCTCGACCTCGACCGGGAAGAAGTGCGACTCGATGGCGGCGAGGGTGCGGATCTCGTCCACCTCCAGGGTCTCCATCTGGATCGACCGCCCACACTGCTGCTCGAGCAGGAAGACGAACTCGACGAAGGACAGCGAGTCGATGAGCCGGTTCTCGATGAGATCCAGGTCGGAGGCGATGTCCTCGCGCTCCGTGTGACGGGCGAGGAGCCAGTTCTTCACCTGCTGCAGACCGTCGGACATGGTTGTTCTCCTTGAAGTGCTGTGCATGGATGAGGGGTTGGTTGCCGGGGCGGCCGAGGCCCCGGCCGGGCCGGGAAGGATCGGAGGGAGGGGGTAGCCCGCCGAGCCGGCTTGGAGGACGGGGGCGGCGACGGCCACCGCGTAGTCCACGTCGTGGCTGATGGACACGGTGATCTCGGCGATGCCGGATGCCGCGGCCATCTCGGCCGCGCCCCGGCGGAGCTCGACGAGGGGCCAGCCCCCTTCGGAACGCCGCACGACGATGTCGAGCCAGGGGAGGAACCTGCCCCGGACGCGGAGGGTCTTGAAGGACGCTTCCTTGGCCGCTATCCGGCCGCAGAGACTCAGTACGTCGAGGCCGGAAGCCGTCCGGCAGTCGGCGAGTTCACCGGGGGTGAGCATCCGGTCGAAGAACTCCTCGCCGTACTCGGCGAGCAGTCGGCGGACACGGGTGACGGACACGATGTCCATGCCTAGATTCGCCCAGCCCAGGCCGCCCGCCGGCGGGGCGACGGGTCGTGTCGGCACGTCAGATCGCCGGCCCGGCCGCATTCGCACGCAGGACGGCCTCGGTCGCCGCCTCCCAGCTGCCGTGCCGCCTGGTCAGTGCGGACAGCCAGCGCTCCAGTCCGAATGCGGCGCAGCTGGTGAAGGCCGGGCTGCCGCTCGATTCCAGTGTGATCTCGCACCGGTCGCCGAAGAAGTTGCGGTGGGTGTTGACCGAGGCGATCGCCAGGTCCTCGTACAGGAACTCGTGCTTGACCGGGGTGAGCCGCTGGAGCACTGCCTTCGAGCTGCCTTTGTCGAAGAACGGGTCGCAGGCGGCCTCCTTGCGCAGCGGCAGGTCCAGCGCCTCGGCGAAGGCCTGGATGCGCGAGGTGAACCGGGCGAGGTGGGACTCGGCGTGCTCGCGGGTCCCGATCGCCACCACTTCCCGCATGCGGAAGCCGAGTTGCCGGCGCAGGCCCTCGTAGTGCTCCTCCTTGCGGAAGCACCAGCCGACAACGGTGACCAGGGTGTCGTCCGCGACCTGGCGGCCCTGATGGTCGATGTAGACGGCGTAGCAGGACGCGGACGGGAGTCCGAGCGCTGCCGGCTGGAGGGCGGTGCAGGGGAAGCAACCGCTGTCCGTACAGAACTCGCTGGTCTCCCTTGCCGCCAGGTCGAGCGGGGCCGCGACGACGGCCTGGTGGGGGAAGTTGTCGTAGTAGTCGAGCCGGGCCAGGTCGGATGCCAGCAGCAGCGGGGGCATGGTCATCGGGCGGGCGCCCGCGCTCACGCCCCAGCCCTCGAAGGTGTCGTCGAGGAGCCGCAGCAGGGCGGTCCCCTCGGGTCCGAGGGACGGCAGGCCCCTCGTCTCCCCGACGCTCGCATGGGTTGTCACGGTCATGGTGGAGTCACCTCTCGGACGACGGACGGCTCGTTCAGACGACGGGCAGGACGTCATCGGTGAAGATCCCGGCCTTAAGGAAGAAGCCGAGCGGTTTGCGGATGGCCTTGCGCTCGTACGGACGGCGTCCCTCGTCGGCGACCAGCGCGTTGCGCAGTGCCAGCGGGTCGGCGATGCCGGCGTCGCGGTACACGTGCGGGTTGTAGAGGGAGTTGACGCTGTAGACGACGTACCGCTTGAGGTACGCCTCCACTTCGGCGAGCCGCTGCACGGACACCGTGTCCCGCATCCGCTTGAACAGCAGGGAGACCAGCTCGCGCCCGAAGGCGATGTGCCGTGACTCGTCCTGGTGGTGGATGCGGTTGACCTCGCGGATGGTGTGGCACAGGGACTCGTCCCGCGCCATCCTCGTGTTGTAGTGGTCGACGAGTTCCTCGAAGAACAGGATCCGGGCGAAGACCAGGAAGTTCTCCACATCCGGTTCCCACGCGGAGTCGGCGCGCATGGCGGTCGAGCCGTAGATCTTGTCGCCGTAGCGGCGGCAGAACTCGGCGAAGAACCACATGTGTTCGTTCTCTTCGCCGATGAAGTGGTGGAAGAAGTCGGAGGGTACTTCGAAGCCGGGCATGTGGATCCGGCCGACCACCTCGATGAGCAGCTCACGGATGCCGTGCACGTTGAGGCTGTAGAAGTTGATGCTCTCCCACTTGGAGAGGCGGTGGATGGTCTCCTCGCCGAGCTCCTCGTAGAAGGGGGTGCCGTAGACGGTGAGCAGCTCGGGGGTCATCCAGAGCCGGCCCTCTTCGAGCTTCTCGGGCCAGTCGAACTGCTGGTACGGGTTGTAGTACTCCTCGATGGAGCGCGAGCTGAGCCGTTCCAGGACTTCCAGGAACCGGTCACTGACGGGCAGGGGGGCGGCGAGGCCCATGGAGACTCCCTCGGTGTGGTGGTGGGCGCGGCGGACGCGCGGTCAGGGCCGGACTTCGTAGACGGCGTTGACCGGGGTCTCTGTCGCGCGCCGCCAGCGGGTGAAGCCGGCCTCCTGCGCGATCGCGCGGAACGCCTGCTCGCCGGAGTGGTTGCCGAGCGCGTGAGGGCCCCGCTGGGCGACGGCCACGGGCAGGCACATCACGGCGGACAGCGCCATGAACATGCGGGCGGCGGGTGTCTGCGTATCGATGTCGGCGGGCGAGACGTTGGACTCGACGAGCATCCACGTCCCCTCGGCGTCCAGGGACTTGTGCACGTGCTGCGCGGCGGCGACGGGGTCGCCCATGTCGTGCAGGGCGTTGAAGAAGGTGACGAGGTCGTAGCCGGAGCCGGGGTAGTCGTCGGCCGCGGCGACGTCGAAGACGACGCGGTCGCCGAGTCCGGCGTCCTCGGCGAGCTGCCGGGCGATGGAGATGGCTTCCTCGGAGTAGTCGAAGCCGTGCACGGTCGCCTCGGGGAATGCCCTGGCGATGAGCAGCGTGGTGTGCCCGACTCCGCAGCCCACGTCGGCGACGGCGCCGCCGGCGTGGAGTTTGCCGGTGACCCCGTGGAGGGCGGGCAGCCAGTCGGGGACGAGCCGGTGCTGGTAGGTGGGCTGGAAGAAGCTTCCCATCCCGGTGTCCAGTGCCGGATCGTGTTCCGCCCAGCCGACGCCGTCGCCGGAGCGGTACGCGTCGACGAGCAGGTCCTCGGTTGCGTAGAGGGCCTTGAGGGCGGTGAAGAATCCGGCGGCGAAGGTGACGGCGTCCGGGTCGGCGAGTACGGGCACGTGGTCGGCGGGCAGCGTGTACGTGTCGGCGCTCGGGTGGCGCTCGACGTACCCGGCGCTCAGCTGGGCGTGCAGCCACTCCTGCGCGTACCGCTCGGCGATCCCGGTGCGCACCGCGAGCCCGGCCGCGGTGAGGGGGCCGTCCTCGGCCAGCGCACGGTACAGGCCGAGCCGCTCGCCGAGGGCGACGGTGAGCCCGCGTACGGCCGCTCCCGCATCGCTGATGACGCGCTGGTGGAACTCGTGCGTGCCGCTCATGCCGCCACCTCCTCGGAGCCCGGAAGGTCGCAGGTGAACAGGAACGAGCGGGGAACGCCCGGGACACTGCGCGGCGGAACCGGGTACGGCCAGCGGCCGAAGTCGGCGCCCGGCTCGCCCGGCTGCCGCACCTCGCGGACTTCCCACCCGCACTCGGCGAGCAGTTGCTCGGGGGTTTCCGTGCCGAACAGCCAGGGGTTGCCGTCTTCGGCGAGGCAGTTCAGGAAGGGGCGGGAGAGGGGGTTCATCAGGGCGGCCCTGCTGATGACGTCTCCGAGCAGCACCGAGTCGGGCGCGGAGTGCACGGCCAGGGTCGAGATCAGGTTGCGCACGGCGCCCTCGGGGAGGAAGAAGAGGAGCCCCTCGACCACCCACAGCACCGGCTCGTCACTGCGCCAGCCGGCCTCCTTGAGCGGACCGGTCCAGTCCTGCGTGAGGTCCACGGGGACGGTGACGCGGCTGCGCCCGGCGGGAGCGGGTTCGTCGGCGAGCATCCGCGCCTTCGCCTCCAGCAGCGCGGGGCGGTCCAGCTCGTAGACGGTGACGCCCTCGGGCCAGGGGAGCCGGTAGAAGCGGGTGTCCATGCCGGCGGCGAGGAAAACGATCTGGCGGATGCCGTGTTCCTCGACGGCCCGTACGACGGCCCGGTCCAGGTAGGTGGTGCGGATGGCGAGGAACGGTACGGTGCCGGCCCCGGCGTAGCGCTCCAGGAGTTCGAAGCCGATGTCGTCGGCGACGGTGCGTGCGTAGGGATCGGCGAACAGCCGGTCCTCTCGGTCGGTCTCCAGGGCTCGCGCTGCGGCGGTCCACTGGGCGGTTCGGGATACGGCCTCCACAGGAGGTCTCCCTTCACATCGGGTGGGATGGGTACGGACGGTCGCGGGGTTCGAGGTGGTCTCGCGCCGGGGTGGTCAGGCCATGGCTCGCACGCACGGGACCGGATCCTCGGCGGCGGACTTCGTCCCGGAACACGGGGCGTCGGCAACGGCACCGGCGGGCCTGCGCTCGAAGATGCTGTGCAGGATCATGCTGAAGACGACCGCCCCGTCGCGGTCGAGCAGAAGGCACTTGGGCTGCACGATGCCGGTGCTCGAGTTGAACGGCGACGGGCGGGATCCGAGGATCTCCACTCGGGCGGTGAGGACGTCCCCCGGGCGCACGGGGCGCACGTAGCGGATCTCGTCGACCCCGGGGGAACCGGTGCACGCGCTGTGGACCAGCAACCCGTCGACGTAGCGCCTCATGAACATCGAGGCGGTGTGCCAGCCACTGGCGATCAGGCCGCCGAACGGCGAACCGGCGGCGAGCACCGGGTCCGTGTGGAAGGGCTGCGGGTCGAAGCGCCTACCGAATTCCAGCACCTCCTCAACGGTGACGGTGACCGTGCCCAGCTCGTGGACGTCACCGGTCCGGAAGTCCTCGAAGTACCGCATCGTGCGCCCCTTTTGACGTAGAGCAGTGATTCCTTGGCGTGAACCAATCTACGAATGGTTCATTTATTTTGTCAACCCAAAACAACGCCGGACAGGGCCTGTTCGACGTCGCGCCACAGGTCTTCGGGGTCCTCGATGCCTACGGACATCCGCACCAGGCCCGCCCCGATCCCCGCTGCGGCCAACGCCGCCGCGCCCAGCTCCCGGTGCGAGGTACTGGCCGGATGCGTCACCAGCGTCTCCACCCCGCCCAGCGACAGCGCGAGCCGTGCCAGCCGCACGCCCTCCACGAACGCCCTTCCCGCCTCCCGGCCTCCGGCGAGCTCGAAGGAGAGCAGCCCTCCCCCACCGGAGAGCACCTTGCGTGCGACGGCGTACGAGGGGTGGGCGGGGAGCCAGGGCCAGTGGATGGCCGTGACGGCGGGATGAGCGGCCAGCCGGCCGGCCAGCACGTCGGCGTTGGCGCAGTGCTCACGCATCCGCAGGGGCAGCGTCGGTATCCCCCGCAGGGTCAACCAGGCGGCGAACGGGTCCGGGGTGGAACCGAGTTCGACCGTCCGCGGCCATATCTCCTGCCGCAGCCCGTCGTCCGCGAAGACGGCCGCCCCGCCGAGGACGTCGGAGTGTCCGGCCAGGTACTTGGTCGTGGAGTGGAGCACGATGTCGGCGCCGAGTTCGATGGGGCGGCACAGGACGGGTGACGCGAGGGAGTTGTCCACGGCGCTGATGACGTTCCGGCGTCGGGCGGCAGCCAACAGGCCTGGCAGATCGGGGACTTGGCCAGTCGGGTTCGCGATGGTCTCCATGACGAGCAGCCGGGTCCGGGGACCGGCCGCCGCCTCGAACTCCACCACTTCGTCGCCGCTGACGTACGTGACCTCGATGCCGTACCGGTCCGCCAGGTCGGTCAGGGAGGCGTACGTCCCTCCGTAGAGACACCGCTGCGCCACGACGTGATCACCCGGACGCAGGAGCGCCAGCAGGACGCCGCTGATGGCCCCCATCCCGGAGGCGAAGGCGATCGCCGAAGCACCGCCCTCCAGGCCGGCCAGCGTGTGCTCCAGGGCGCGGACCGTGGGATTGCCCCGGCGGCTGTAGACGTACTGGCCGTCCGGGCCGGCCATGGCTTCGGCGAGCTCGCTCGCGGAGTCGAAGGCGAAGGCGGACGACTGCACCAGAGGAACGGAGAGGGGCCGGCTCCCCCGGGCCGGAGGCTGGTTCACGACGTGTACGGCACGGGTTCGGATGTCTTCCATGAGGTCTCCTGCCTGATCGGCCGGTCCGGCCGTCGGGGTCGGGCGTGCGGGTGCGGTTGGGAGTGGGAGGCGGGGTACGGGCACGGATGGGAAGCGTGGGCAGCGGCAGAAAGGGGTCGCCCGATGTCCGTGGCGGACCTCGGGCGACCCCTTGGCCGGTGCGGGACGAGCCCGTGCGTCACACCCCGGCGGTCTCGCTCTGCGGCGCGGGGGCGGCTGCTGGCGCCGCCGCCCGGTCCCCCTTCATCACGAGAAGGGTGATCACGGCGCCCGCGGCCGCGATGGCGGCGGCGGCGAGGAACGCGGCACTGAAGCCATCGGTGAGGGCGGGCAGGTCGCCCAGCTCACCGGCGCCCTGCGTGGTGGCAAGAGCGGTCAGGGCGGCCAGACCCAGGGCCGAGCCCACGTTGTACGTCGTGTTGACGATGCCCGAGGCCAGACCCGCCTGCTCCTGGGGGGCGCCGGACATGGCGGCGATCATCGCGGGAATGTAGGCCAGCGCCATGCCGAGGGCGGCAACGAGCGAGGCCGGCAGGACGTCGACCAGGAAGGTGCCGGTCGGCTCCACGGCCGACAGCCAGACCAGCCCGGCCGAGAGGGCCAGAAGCCCTGCGACGATCAGCGGCTTCGCGCCGAACCTGCCCATGAGGCGGCTGGTGATCGCCGTCATGAAGATCATCAGCAGGACGGTCATGGGGAGCAGCGCGGCGCCGGAGGCGAAGGCCCCGTAGTTCAGCACCTGCTGCAGGTAGAGGTTGAGGAAGTACCACATCGGGATCCACGCGGCGCCGAGCAGCGTCATCGCCAGGTTGGCCGAGCCGAGACGCGGCACGCGCCAGACGCTGAGCGGCATGAGCGGCTCGCGGATGGACTTCTGGATCAGGAAGAAGACGACGAGCAGGACGACGGCGCCGATCAGCTCGAGGACGGTCGCGGTGGAGCCCCAGCCCACTTCGGGCGCGCGGACGACGGCGAACACGGCGAGCGCCAGGCCCGCGGTGACCGCGACCGCGCCCAGGACGTCCACGGAACCGCGACGGGACGCGACGGCGGGCAGCAGCCTGGTCGCGGCGAGGGTCGCGAGACCGATCGGGATGTAGATGATGAAGACCCACTGCCAGCTCATCCACTCGGTGAAGACACCACCCAGGAACACGCCCGCGGTGCCACCGGCGGGAGCAGCGGCGCCGTACAGCGCCATCGCCTTGCCGAGCTCCTTCGGGTCGTGCATGAAGAGCATCATCAACAGGGTCATGGCGGCGGGTGCGATGAGCGCGCCACCGACGCCCTGGACAGCGCGGCCGACGATCTCGACCGTGGCCGTCTGCGCGGCAGCGGCGACGATCGAGCCGACGATCATGGTCGCCCAGCCGGCGGCGAAGATCTTGCGGGCTCCGACCAGGTCGGAGAGTCGACCGCCGAGCAGGAGCAGTCCGCCGAAGACGATGACGTAGGCGTTGAAGACCCACTGCAGCTCGCCCTGCGAGAAGCCGAGGTCCTTCTGCATCTCGGGGAGTGCCACCCCGATGATCGAGGTGTCCATGATGACCATGAACTGCGCGGTGGCGAGCACGGCAAGTGCCCACCAACGCAGGGGATTGACGGTTGCCATTTGCCCTGACCCTTCTCTGCAACATACCCCTGGGGGGTACTTCTGCGGAGCAACGTAGCATACCCATAGGGGGTATGTAAGAGCCGGAGCCCGCCCTCGGTCGGCCCCAGGTGGCGAATCCGGCCCCGAGGCGACAGGGCTGCGCGGTCAGGCCGCCGCAACGCAGAAAGCCGCCTCTCGAACCGGGTTCAACACCCGGTCCGAGAGGCGGCTCTTTCATGTTGATGCGCCGTCGGAGAAGGCGCGGGGGCGTCACGGGCCGGTCTTCCGGCCGGCCCCGCGCCCCTCGTAAAGGTCAGCTGAACAACGGGATGACGTCGGATCCGTACGCGTCGATGGTCGCTTCACGGGCGTCGTGCATGTTGTAGAGGGCGAACTGGTCGACGCCGAGATCGCGCAGTGCCCGGAGCTTCTCGATGTGGGCCTCGGCCGGACCCAGCAGGCAGAAGCGGTCGACGATCTCGTCGGGGACGAAGTCGGCCGAGGGATTCCCGGTGCGGCCGTGGTGGCTGTAGTCGTAGCCCTGGCGGGATTTGACGTACTCCGTGAGCTCGTCCGGGACCATCGAGGAGTGCTCGCCGTAGCGGGAGACCAGGTCGGCGACGTGATTGCCGACCATGCCGCCGAACCAGCGGCACTGGTCGCGGGCGTGCGCGAGATCGTCCCCCACGTACGCCGGGGCCGCTACGCAGATGGTGATCGAGTCGGGGTCGCGGCCGGCCTCCACGGCGGCCTGGCGGACCGCCTTGATCATCCACTCGGTGAGGTAGAGGTCGGCGAGCTGAAGGATGAACCCGTCGGCCTTCTGCCCGGCGAGCGCGAGGGCCTTGGGCCCGTACGCGGCCATCCAGACGGGCAGCTTCCCGTCCGTGATCCAGGGGATCCGGATCGGGTTGCCGTCCACGACCGCCTCACGGCCCTCCGCCAGATCCCGGATCACCTCGATGGCCTCCCCGAGCCGTGCCAGGGTGTTGGGGGCCCGGCCCGCGACCCGCATCGCCGAGTCCCCGCGGCCGATCCCGCAGACGGTGCGGTTGCCGTACATGTCGTTGAGGGTGGCGAAGGTGGAGGCGGTCACCTCCCAGGTGCGGGTGCCCGGGTTGGTGACCATCGGACCGACGTGCATGCGCTGCGTGTTGGCCAGGATCTGGCTGTAGATGACGAACGGTTCCTGCCACAGCACGGCGGAGTCGAAGGTCCAGCCGTAGCGGAAGCCGTTGCGTTCGCCGCGCTTCATGAGGCTGACGACCTGCGAGGCGGGCGGGTCGGTCTGCAGGACGAGGCCGAAGTCCATCGCGTGTCCTTAGATTGAGCACAGCCTTGCTTACAGGTACTGACAGGTGGAGCGGGGGATGAAGGCCCCGTGGCCGGCCCGGCCGGTGTACTCGCGCTGGTCGATGACGAGTTCGCCGCGCGAGAGGACCGTGTCGACGCGTCCGGTGATCCGCTTGCCCTCGTACGCCGAGTAGTCCACGTTCATGTGGTGCGTCTCGGCGGAGATGACCTGCTCGGCATGCGGATCATAGAGGACGATGTCGGCATCGGAACCCGGCGCGATCGTGCCCTTCTGCGGGTAGAGCCCGAACATCCGGGCCGGGGTCGCGCACGCGATCTCGATCCAGCGCCGGCGGCTGATGTGCCCGTCCAGGACCGCCTGGTGGAGGAGGTCCATGCGGTTCTCCACGCCCGGCAGGCCATTCGGGATCTTCGAGAAGTCCCCGCGGCCCAGCTCCTTCTGACCGCGGAAACAGAACGGGCAGTGGTCCGTGGAAACCACCTGGAGGTCGTTCGTGCGCAGGCCCCGCCACAGCGCCGCCTGGTGCTCGCGGGGGCGCAACGGGGTGGAGCACACGTACTTGGCGCCCTGGAAGTCCGGCTCTTCGAGGTTGTCGGTGGACAGGAACAGGTACTGCGGGCAGGTTTCACCGAAGACCGGCAAGCCCTTGTCCCGGGCAAGCGCCAGCTCCGCGACGGCCTCCTCCGCCGATACGTGGACCACGTACAGCGGGGCGCCCGCCACCCGCGCCAGCTGGATCGCCCGGTGGGTGGCCTCCGCCTCCAGCAGCACCTTGCGGACCTCGCCGTGGTGACGGGGATCGGTCTCCCCGCGCGCCAGGGCCTGTTCGACGAGCACGTCGATCGCGATGCCGTTCTCCGCGTGCATCATGATCAGCCCGCCGTTGCCCGACGCCCGCTGCATCGCGCGCAGGATCTGCCCGTCGTCGCTGTAGAAGACCCCGGGGTACGCCATGAACAGCTTGAAGGAGGTGATCCCCTCCCCCACCAGGTGGTCCATCTCCTTCAGGGTGCCCTCGTGGACGTCCGAGAGGATCATGTGGAAGGCGTAGTCGACGGCGCACTGGCCGTCGGCCTTGGCGTACCAGGCGTCCAGGCCCTCGCGCAGGGCGTGCCCCGGCGTCTGCACGGCGAAGTCCACGATGGTGGTGGTGCCGCCCCAGGCGGCGGCCCGGGTCCCGGTTTCGAAGGTGTCGGAGGCGGCGGTGCCGCCGAAGGGCAGCTCCATGTGGGTGTGGGCGTCGACCCCGCCGGGGATGACGTACTTCCCGCTCGCGTCGATCGTCCGGTCGGCCGTCCAGGTTCCGGCGGCCGCCGTGCCGTGTGCCGCGAGGGCGGCGACCCGGCCGTCCTCGATCAGCACGTCGGCGTGGAGCTCGTCGGCGGCCGTGATGACGAGGCCGCCGCGGATGAGGGTGCGGATGCTCATGTACGTCTTCCCCCGTGCTAGTTGAGGATGCGGAGGGCCTCGGCGAGGATCTCGGCTCCCTCTTCCGCCTCGGCGACGGTGAGGGAGAGCGGCGGCGCGATGCGCAGCACGCTGGTGTTGTGGCCGCCGCCCTTGCCGAGCAGCAGGCCGCCGGTCCGGGCGGCTTCCAGTACGGCCGCGGCCGCGTCCGGGTCGGCCTGGTCGGTGCCGGGCTTCGTCAGCTCCAGGCCGGCCATCAGGCCCCGGCCGCGTACCTCCCGCACGGCGGGCACGCTCGCGCAGACGGCCCGCAGCCGCTCCAGCAGCAGGCCGCCGACGCGGCGGGCGTTGCCCTGGAGGTCGTGTTCGAGGAGGTACCCGAGGTTGGCGACGCCGGCGGCCATGGTGACCGGTGAACCGCCGAAGGTGGAGATGGAGTTGGAGTCGAGGCAGTTCATCACCTCGGAGCGGGCCACGACTCCGCCGATGGACATGCCGTTGCCGATGCCCTTGGCGAAGGTGATGATGTCCGGCGGGCCGTTCTGGGCGTGGGCCTGCCAGCCCCAGAAGTGGTCGCCGGTACGGCCCCAGCCGGTCTGCACCTCGTCGCTGATCCAGAGGATGCCGTGGCGGTCGAGGACCTCGCGGAAGGCACCGTAGAGCCCGTCGGGCGGAGAGGTGAACCCGCCCACACCCTGCACCGGTTCGGCGATGAGTGCGGCGACCCCGCCGCGTGCCTGGCCGAGTACGTCTTCCAGGTCGGCGACGGCGGCGGCGGTGAAGTCGGCGTCGTTCAGGTGCGCGAAGGGGCCTCGAGTGCGGACCGCGCCGTGGACGTAGTAGGTCTGGAGCGGCGAGAGACTGGTCGGGGACCAGCCCCGGTTGCCGGTGATCGAGACGGTGGAGAAGGACCGACCGTGGTAGCTGTTGCGCATCGCCAGGATCTGGTTGGAGCGGCGGTACGTCGTCGCGAGCAGCAGGGCGGTGTCGTTGGCCTCGGTGCCGGAGGTGGTGAAGAAGACCCTGGCGTCGGGGATGCCGGACAACGCCGAGACGCGCTCGGCCAGTTCGACCATCGGGCGGTTGAGGTAGAGGGTGGAGGAGTGGATGATCCGCCCGGCCTGTTCGGCGACGGCCTTGGTCACCTCGGGCAGGGCGTGGGCGGTCATCGTGGTGAGGATGCCGCCGAAGAAGTCGAGGTAGCGATTGCCGTCGGCGTCCCAGACGTGGCGGCCCTCGCCATGGGTGAGCTCGATGGGGCGGTCGTAGTAGAGCGCCAGCCATTCGGGCAGGACGGAGCGGTGCCGGCTGTGCAGGGGGATCGGGTTGGTCACGGCTGTACGAGTCCTCCGTAGGCGTCGGGACGCCGGTCGCGGTAGAAGGCCCACTGCTCGCGGACCTCCTTGATGAGGTCGAAGTCGAGGTCGCGCACGAGGAGCTCTTCCTCCTTGTCGCTGGCGACCTCCCCGACGAACTGCCCGCGCGGGTCGACGAAGTAGCTGGTGCCGTAGAAGTCGTTGTCGCCGTACTCCTCTTGGCCGACGCGGTTGATGGCGGCGACGAAGTACTCGTTGGCGACGGCGGAGGCGGGCTGCTCCAGCTGCCACAGGTACGAGGACAGGCCACGGGAGGTCGCGGACGGGTTGTACACCAACTGGGCACCGGCCAGGCCCAGTTCACGCCAGCCTTCCGGGAAGTGGCGGTCGTAGCAGATGTAGACGCCGATCCGGCCGACGGCGGTGTCGAAGACGGGCCAGCCGAGGTTGCCCGGGCGGAAGTAGTACTTCTCCCAGAATCCCCTGACTTGGGGGATGTGGTGCTTGCGGTACTTGCCGAGATAGCTGCCGTCGGCGTCGATGACCGCGGCGGTGTTGTAGTAGAAGCCCTCGGACTCCAGCTCGAAGACCGGTACGACGATCACCATGCCGGTCTCGCGGGCGAGGGCCTGCATGCGCTGGACGGTGGGACCGTCGGGGACGGCCTCGGCCCAGCGGTAGTGCTCGGGCTCCTGGACCTGGCAGAAGTAGGGGGCGTTGAACACCTCCTGGAAGCCGATGATCCGCGCACCCTGGGCGGCGGCCCGGCGGGCGTGCTCCTCGTGTTTGGCGATCATCGACTCGGTGTCTCCGGTCCAGGTGGCCTGGACGAGTGCGGCGCGGACGACTTGGGCCATGAGCTGCTCCTCGCGACGGGGTACGCCGGCTTCTACGCACGTAGAGGGTGTACGACGGCTGCGCGTAGGGAGTTGAAGGTAGGCCTCGGCCAGGCCGGGGGCAAGACCGCCTTGCGCGGTTGGAGTAGTGGATCAGCAAACGCAGAAGTTACGTCGACACCCGGTCGTTTACGGTCAGGAGACGGCCAGATTCGCGACTCGAAGTGCATGCAACAGGTCGCGGTGATGAGCCCCCGAGAGGGCTTCGGCGGCGCGGAGCAGCCGGGGCACGAACCACCCGGGGTCCCGGCGGGCGAGCCGGACCGACTCCTCGGCGGTGCGCACCCGGACGAAGGCCGCGAGCAGGGCCTCGGCCTCCCGGGTCCGTCCGGCCTCGGCGAGCACGAGGGCAGCCTCGGCGATCTCGGCGGCCGGACGGGCCACACCCTGACGCAGCAAGGCGTCGCGGTCGGCCGGACCGAGCGCGGCGGCGGCCGCGGCGAACCGGGCGGGCGGCAGCGAGGCCGCCTCCCAGAGCAGGGTGGCCCAGTCCGCGGCCAGCCCGGCCCGTCCCATCTCCTCCCCCAGCCCGGCCAGCCGCTCGGCGGGCCCGGCGGCGGCCTCGCAGAGCAGCGCATGCGCCTCCCCGCTCCGACCCTGCCCCCGCAACGCCACGAGCCCCGCCACTAACCCACCCCCTCGGCCTTGGGCGGAGCCATCCCAAGCCGATGACGTCCCTTGCGTGCCGGGGCCGGCCCCCGCGCCGGACCGGCCGTCGCCATGGGGCGGGTCCGGCCACTGGGCAGGCACGCCCTGCGAGCTGCCGTCAGAGGCGGAGCCTTGCCACGGGACCGACCCGGCCGGCAGCCGGTCCGGCCACTGGGCGGGCACGCCCTGCGGATTGCCATAGGGGTCGGAGTCCTGCCACGGGGCCGACCTGACGGACGAGCCGGCGGCCCGGGCCGGGTCCGGCCACTGGGTGGGCGCGCCCTGCCGGCGGAGTCGTGGCCCCGGGTCGGGGGCGGGGCCGCTGCCGGGGGCGGGGGCATGTCCCGCGCTCGGAGCCGGGTGCGGCCCGCCGGAGCCTTCGCGGAGGGACTCGTGACGGGCTTCCCACGCGGGGCCCGGGCGAGCGGACCCGCCGGACGGGGCGCCCTGTTCCGGTAGCCGCTCCCCCGCCGGGGCGGGCTCGGCTGCCGGACGGGCGGGCCTCCCGAAGCGGGCGCCGCGCAGGGGCGTGGCGGACGACGGATGCCCCGGTGGTGTGGTGACGGCCTGGGCTTCGGGCGCCGCCGCACCCGCGTACCGGGCCCCGCCGGTCCGCCGCGCACCGCGCAGCCACCGCCCCTCGGCCCGCCCGGCCGGCTCCTCCTCGCCCCCCGGCGCCGCAGCCCGCTCACCCGCCGACGCCCCGGCCCACGCCGGACCCTGAGCTCCTGACTGCTCCCCGGCCCACCCCGGCCCTTGAACCCCAGCCTGCTCCCCGGCCGGGGCCGGACCTTGCACCCCTGCCTGCCCCCCGGCCGGCGTCGCGATCGACGCGCCCCTCGACGCCTCCGCCCACGCCGGAACCTGTACCCCCGCCCGGGCCCCCACCGATGCCCCGCCCGGCGCCATGGCCCGTGATCCCTGCTGCGCAGCCGGCGACGTGGCAGCCCAGGCCCCGTCCTGCGCTTCCTCCTGCGCTGGGCCCTGCGTCGGGTCCTGCATTCCGTCCTGCGGACCCGGCCATGTCGCGGCAGGCACCGTGTCGAGCTCCGGGGCCTGCGCCCCCGGCGATGCCGCGGAGCGCTGCGCGGGCACTTCGTTCAAGGGTTCGGGCTTCCCCGGCGACGGGTATCCGGGCGGCCGGGCTCCGGACCGGCCGGGCTCCGGGGCCGCCGCTTCCAGGCGGGTCGTCAGGTCCGTGTGGCGGGCCGTCGCGCGGGAGGCGTCGTCGCGGGTCCAGGAGAGTTCCCGGGACAGGGCCTCCGCTTCCACCGGGTCGGCCGTCTCCGCGAGCCGCGCCGACAGCTCCCGCAGCGCCACCTGGGCCCGCGCCTGCTGCTCCTCGGCCGAGGCGAGCAGCGTGCGCAGTTCTTCCACACCGCCCGGCAGCTGGTCCCAGACTCCGGCCGCCGCGGTCCGCAGCCCGGCCGCGTACTGCGTCTCCCGCGCGAGCGCCGCCGCGCCCACCGTTTCCGCCAAGTCCGTGAGCAGTGAATCCAGTACGTCCCACGGAGGCATCGCGGCCCCGGCCAGACAGGCCCGCATCCCTTCGGGGTCCCGCCGCAGGAACTCCCCGTACCAGCCCGCCCCGGGATTCAGTCGCTGCGTCAATCCCCGCATGTATCCGGAGAGTTGGCCAATCACCTGCGAAGTCGCGGTCTCCATCCCCGCATTGGATCCCATCCGTGTTACGGGCGGGCTACAGGAGTCTCAAAGCTTGGCGGCGGGCGGGGCGAGCCTGACCGCGATCGCGGTGTGAGGCCGCTCGCCGCGACGGAACACGGTGGCCGGCACGTCCAGCAGCCAGAACTGCCAGGTGTACTTGCGCAGCAGCAGCTTCCGCACCCCCTTCAGCCCCGCCACGTCCAGCAGGCGTGCCTCCGCCTCGACCGCCACGGCCCCCTCGGCCACCCGCCCGCGTACGTCACACGCCACGACGGTGACCTGTGCGTTGTTGCGGATCCGCTTCACCTTCCACGAGTCGCTGCGCGTCCACACGTACAGCTCGTCGCCCTCCGCCACCGCCCACACCGGCGTGGCCACCGCCGTGCCGTCCTTGCGGAAGGTGGTGAGACTGACGTACTTCGCTCTGCCCAGCTCCTCGATCATCATGCGCCCGACCCTACGCGGCGCGGGTCACCCAGTAGGGCCTGCGCCGGAGCCGGCCGCCCGTGCGTGAGGGTCTCCCGCGCCACGAACAGGTCGTCCTCCCGGACGGATGGTCTCGGCGGCCCGTGCCGAGGTGGAGCCGGAACAGGCGGCCTGGAGTCCGGCGTCGTCCTCGACGTGGCGCTTCATCACGGCCGACCAGCCGTCCACGATCCGTGCGGCCTTGCGGGCGTGGACGTCTTGCCGTTCACCGACCACAGCAGGGCGTGGGTGTACGCGGCGATCGCGTCCTGCCGTTCGTCGAGGCAGGACCGCGGTCCCGCTGGAAGCGGGTGTAGGTGACGGCGACGCCCCGGTCGCGGGTGTGGCTGAAGACGACGCCCGGGTGGTGGAACACCACCTCGCCCGGGCCCTCGGCCTGGGCCTCGGGGGCGGCGCATGCCGCGAGCAGCAGGCCGCCCGCGAGGAGGGCGCCCAGGATTCCGAGGCCGAGTCGCTCGGATACGGATGCGTTCATGTCCGACACGCCTTCACGCTTGCCCCGCGCCGCAGGACTCCCACCGCCGATTGGGCCGTTCGGCCCGCCGGGCCCGCCGGGCCCGCCCTGAGGACATGCCGAACGGCGGGCCCGGCGGCCGAACGGCCGCGGCCCGCACGCTCCCCCGGGTCTCACACGGGTACGAGGGCGCAGCCCCGCAGCACTTCGTCCAGGGAGAGCCCGAGGGCCCCGGCGAGGGCGGCGACGGTGAAGAAGGCCGGGGTCGGGGCCCGGCCGGTCTCGATCTTGCGGAGGGTTTCGGCGGAGAGCCCGGCGCTGGCCGCGACCTCGACCATGCTGCGAGCGCCGCGGGCCGTGCGCAACATGGCGCCCAGACGCTCGCCGCGCTCGCGCTCTTCGGGGGTGAGGGGGGTACGGACCATGCCTCCACTCTACCCCGGACCCCAATAATTATCCCGTTACAGTTATACCGGTATAGTTATTGGCATGATGGAACTGAAGACAGACCGATCGATCGACCAGATGCGCGCCGCCGGCCGCGTGGTCGCACACGCCCTCGCCTCCGTCCGGGACCTGGCCGACGTGGGAGTGTCCCTGCTCGAGCTCGACCGAGCCGCCCGCGAAGTGCTCCGCGAGGCCGGCGCGAGCTCGCCCTTCCTCGGCTACCGGCCCCGGTTCGCGCCGGTCCCCTTCCCTGCCGTCATCTGCGCCTCGGTCAACGACGCGATCGTGCACGGCATCCCCGACGGCTACCGGCTGCGCGACGGCGACCTGGTCAGCATCGACTGCGGCGCGAAACTGGACGGCTGGGTCGGCGACGCGGCCGTGAGCTTCACCGTGGGCCGGGCCCGCCCCGCCGACCTGCGGCTCATCGAGACCGCCGAGGCCGCCCTCGCCGCGGGCATCGCCGCGGCACGGCCCGGCAACCGCGTCGGCGACATCGCCCACGCCATCGGCAACGTCTGCCGCGCCGCCGGGTACGGCATCCCCGACGGCTTCGGCGGCCACGGCATCGGGCGCTCCATGCACGAGGAGCCGGGCGTGCCCAACGAGGGCCCGGCCGGACAGGGTACGAAGCTGCGCGCCGGCATGGTGATCGCGATCGAGCCGATGCTGATCGCGGGCGGCACGGACGACTACGCCTGCGACGCGGACGGCTGGACCCTGCGGACCGTCGACGGCACCCGCGCCGCGCACGCCGAGCACACGGTCGCGATCACCGCCGCCGGCCCGCGGATCCTCACCGCCCTGTAGGCGGTCTCCCGAGCGTCCCCGCCCGGATCTACGGCTTCCCGTGCGGGTGCACCACCATCGCCGAGCCGCCGCCCCGCCGGGTCTTCTCGGCCGCGGCCAGCCAGCGCCCGTCGGGCAGCCGCTGCACGCCGGTGGCCGCGCCGATCTCCGGGTTCTGCCGGAAGCCCTGGCCGAGGGCCTCCAGCTCGGCGCGGACCGGGCTGTCCCACAGGCCCGGTTCCAGCTCGGTGGTGGTCTGGTTGCGCTGGCTGGCCCGCGGCGCGGCAATGGCCTCGGCCAGCGGCAGCCCGCGGTCCAGGTGTCCGGTCAGGGTCTGGAGCACCGTGGTGATGATGGTCGCCCCGCCCGGGGAGCCCACCGCCAGCACCGGGCGTCCGTCCTCCAGCACGATGGTCGGGGACATCGACGAGCGCGGCCGTTTGCCGGGTCCCGGCAGGTTGGGGTCGGGGACGCCGGGGGCCGCCGGGGCGAAGGAGAAGTCGGTCAGCTCGTTGTTGAGCAGGAAGCCGCGTCCGGGGACGGTGATGCCGCTGCCGCCGGTCGACTCGATGGTCAGCGTGTAGGAGACCACATTGCCCCAGCGGTCGGCGACCGTCAGGTGCGTGGTGTTCTCCCCCTCGTACGTGGTCGGGGCGGCCTGCCCGGCGGCGCCGCAGGCGACCGGGTGGCGCGGATCGCCCGGAGCCAGCGGGCTGGTCAGCGCCTTGCCCGGGTCGATGAGGCAGCCGCGCGCATCGGCGTACCGCTGCGAGAGCAGCTCCCGCGTGGGCACGTCCTCGGCGGCCGGGTCACCGACCCAGCGGCCGCGGTCGGCGAAGGAGATCCGGGAGGCCTCGATGAAGCGGTGCAGGTACTGGGCTTCGGAGAGCGAGCCGAGGTCGGTGCGCTCAAGGATGTTCAGCGCCTCTCCGACGGTGGTGCCGCCGGAGGAGGACGGGGCCATGCTGTAGACGTCCAGGCCGCGGTAGCCGACCCGGGTCGGGTCCTGCCGCTTGGTCGCGTACGCGCGCAGGTCCCCGGTGGTCAGATCGCCGGGGCGCACCACACGGGTGGCGGCCGGGTCCACCGGGGGCGTGCGCACGGCCTGGACGATGTCCTCGGCCAGCGGGCCCCGGTAGAGCGCGCCCGTACCCTTGCGGCCGAGCTCGGCGTACGTGGCGGCCAGGTCGGGGTTCTTGAAGGTGGAGCCGACCACCGGGAGGACCCCGCCGGGCAGGAAGAGTTCCGAGGTGTCCGGGAAGTCCCGGAACCGGGCCTCGTTGAGCGCGGTCTGGGACCGGAAGGTGTCGTCCACGGTGAAGCCGTCGCGGGCCAGCTTCTCGGCGGGACGCAGGAGTTGGCGGAGCGGACGGGTGCCGCAGGCGTCGAGCGCGCTCTGCCAGGTCGCCGGAGTGCCGGGGACTCCGACGCCGAGGCCGCTGGTCTGGCCCTCGGCGAAGGGGATCGGCAGGCCGTTCTCCTGGAACAGGGTGGCGGTGGCGGTCGCGGGGGCGGTTTCGCGGCCGTCGATGGTGCGCACCCGGCCGGAGCGGGCGTCGTAGTACACGAAGTAGCCGCCCCCGCCGATGCCGGCGGAGTACGGCTCGGTGACCCCGAGCGCGGCGGCCGTCGCGACGGCGGCGTCCACGGCGTTGCCGCCTGAACGCAGGACGGCGATGCCGGCCGCACTCGCATCCGCGTCGACGCTGGCCACGGCCCCGCCGTAACCGGTGGCGACCGGCACCTTCGCGGGAGTCCCGTCGGCCGCCGGCGGGGCGGCCGCTCCGGTGGAGACGAGCGCACCGGCGAGTGCGAGGAGCGCTAATTGACGTGCTGCGGCGGGACGACGCATCCGTACCTCCAGTCGACGGCCTGTCAGCCCCCCTGGCCCAGGCCTGAGTCCGGCACTTTAACTTCCACGCACCCTCCGCGTCAGGAATGCCCCCTGCGGGTTAACATCCGCGCCATGAACGACGACGTGCGCAACATCGTGCTGGGGGTGGTGGCCACCGCCGTCAGCGGCGGCTTCGGCTGGTTCTCCCGGACCTATCTCTGGCGCCGCGCGCTGCGCCGCAAGCAGGGCTTCTTCGGGCTGCCGACCGGTTCCGACTGCCTGTTCGTGGTCAACCGGCAGATGGGCGGCACCGATTCCTCGCTGCACCGCAACGACGCCTTCGCCCTGCTGGAGATATCCGCCCTGATCAAGGACTGCGGGGCGAACGTCCAGATCGTCACCCACGACGGGGCCCGCCAGGGCTTCGGCGAGCGGGCGGAGTTCTGTGTGGGCGGGCCGCCCTCCAATGCCCGTACGACGGCGCATCTGGCCTCCATGCTCCCCGGGGTACGGATCCTCGTCTCCAGCGAGCCCGTACCGGACCGCGGGGCCATCACCGTCGGCGGGGAGACGTACCGCTGGCAGAAGGGCCTCGTCGAGTACGTGCTGCTGGCGCGGCTGACGACCGGGCAGGGCTCCCGGCCGGTGTTCCTGCTGTGCGGCCAGACCGCGATCAGCAATCAGGCGGCGGCCCGCTATCTGGCCAAGCACCACCGGAGGCTGGCCGGGGCCTACGGCAACGACTCCTTCTGCATCCTGCTGAAGGTGGTCAATTCCGACGCCTACGGCCCCGATGTGACGGAGCTGGTCGCCGATGTCACCGGCCCGGCCCGGACACCCGCAGTGGCAGCCGTGTGATCCCGTTGATGAAGTTGGACACCAACCGGCGCGGCGGTCCCGCCAGTTCCGGTGCGGGCATGAGGGCGCGCCACTCCTCGTAGAGGACGCGCAGCTGCAGCCGCGCGAAATGCGCGCCGAGGCAGACGTGCGGGCCGTCCCCGAAGGAGACGTGCGGGTTGGGGGCGCGGCCGAGGTCGAGGCGGCCGGGGTCGGTGAAGACCCGCTCGTCGTGGTTGGCGGAAGCGTGGAAGACCACCACCTTGTCACCGGCCCGGATCGGCTGCCCGGCGAGTTCGGTGTCGGCGGCGGCGGTGCGGCGAAAGCTCAGCACCGGCGGGTGGACGCGCAGGAGTTCCTCGACGGCCCGGTCCACCGGGGCCCGGCCGGCGGCGAGTTCGGCGTAGGCGCCCGGGTCGCGGGCCAGGGCGAGCAGGCCGCCGGGTGCGGCGGAGCGCACGGTGTCGTTGCCCGCGACGGTGAGCAGGAAGAAGAACATCTCCAGCTCCGCCTCCTGGAGTCCGGCGAGCGCGAGGGCGGTCATGACGTCGTCGCCGGGGTGGGCCCGCTTGTGCGCGGCCAGTTCGCGGGCGTACGCGAACATCTCGCCGAGGAGCGCGGGCGAGCGCGGGTTCAGCGGCTTCCCGTCCGGGCCGAGCCGCGGCGCGGGAGCGTCCTCGGCGTCCTGGTAGCCGATGATCCGTACGGTCCACTCCAGCAGCAGCCCCCGGTCGGCGGCCGGGATGCCCAGCAGATCGGTGAGGTTCAGCAGGGCGTACTCGTCGGTGACGCAGCGCACCAGGTCGGCGGCCCCGTCCTCGGCGCCGTCGCGGGCGGCGCGCAGCAGCGTACGGGCGCGGTCGCGGACCCTGGCGGCGAAGGCGTCGACGCGGGCCGGGGTGAAGGCGCGGGCCACGGTCCGGCGCAGGGTCCCGTGCTCGGGGGGATCCTGGTTGAGCATGGTGCGCCGCAGGAAGGGCAGGTCGGCCGGATCGGGGTCGCGGATCTGGGTGGCGCCCAGGTGGGAAGAGTACGTGCGGTGGTCGCGCAGGACCCGGACCACGTCGGCGTGCCGGGTGACGGCCCAGAAGCCGGGGCCGGCGGGCCAGCCGAGCACCTCCGGCTCGCTCTGCCAGGCCACCGGGCGGTGGTCGCGCAGCAGGCGGTAGCGCGCGTACGGGACGCCTTCGGCGTAGAGGCGCGGGTCGAAGACATCGGGGGCCGGTCCTTGGTCCATGCGCCACACCGTGGCGGGGAGCGGCCCGGCCCGCAAGGGGCCCCGCGGGGCCGGGGCGCCCCGGCCCGGGTCAGCCGTGCCCGGGCGAGCGGTGCCGGGTCAGCCGTGCCCCGGCGGGCGGTGCCCGGTCAGCCGTACCCGGCGTCCCGGCCCCGGCTCAGCCCTCCGGCTCTACCTGGCACGTGGCGCGCCGCTCCTCGCCCTCGGGGCCCACGAGGAGCACGTCGGGCGTCGCCGACGTGTGCACCGCCGCGATGGCCGTGCACGCCAGTTGGCGGCGGGCCGGTCCGGACAGCGGCCCGACCGGGATGGGCAGCCGCACCTCGACGGGCTTGCCGTCGGTGCCGTCGAACCTGGTGAACGGGTAGGCGCCGGCCCTGGTCCCCAACGCCGGTATCTCGGTGGTCAGTCCGGCCTCCCGCGCGGCCTCGTTCGGGCCCTCCAGCAGCATCCCGATCGTGAAGCCGATGTCCGGCCGCTGCATCCGGTCGGAGACGGGCACCGGGACGAGTGCGCCGCCCGGCGCGATGAAGTAGAGCAGGCCCGGGTCCGGCGCGGTGGCCAGTTTCACGGTACCGGCGCTGCCGCTCTCGATGACCCCGGTGGTGGCGATGCCGCAGCCGGTGGCGAGCAGCAGCGGGACGGTCAGCGCGGCCGCGGCCACGGTCGTGCGCACCCGGTTCATACGCGGGCCTCCAGCGGCATGTCGAGGGTGAAGAGGGCTCCGCCGCCGGGGCCGTTGGCCGCGTGCAGGGTGCCGCCGTGCAGGCGGACGTTCTCCAAGGTGATGGCCAGGCCCAGCCCGCTGCCCGTGGAGCGGGTGCGGGCCGCGTCGGCCTTGAAGAACCGGTCGAATATGTGCGGCAGCACCTCGGGGGCGATGCCGGGGCCGCTGTCGGCGACCTCGACCAGCAGCCGCTCGCCCTCGGGCCGGGTCTCGGTGCGGACGCCGACGCGGACCGGGGCCCCGCCGTGTTTGAGGGCGTTGCCCACGAGGTTGGCGAGGACCACGTCGAAACGGCGGGGGTCGAGCCGGGCACGGATGTCCGGGGGCAGGTCGGTGCTGACCCGGCCGTCGGTCCAGTGGCGGCGTTCCAGCGTCTTGGTGACGGTCTCGGCGACGTCGACCTCGTCGAGGTTGAGCTCGGCGGCGCGGGCGTCGAAGCGGGAGATCTCCATGAGGTCCTCGACGAGCACGGCGAGTTTCCCGGTCTCGGCGCTGATCAGGCGCAGCGCCTTGGCGGTGTCGGCGTCGAGCTCCTCGGCGTCCTCGTCCAGGACCTCGGTGACCGCGAGCATCCCGGCGAGCGGGGTGCGCAGTTCGTGGGAGACGTCGGCGGCGAACCGGCGTGCCCGGGCCTCGGCCTCCCGGAGCTCGCTGACCGACTGTTCGAGGGCCCGGGCCGTCTCGTTGAAGGTGCGGGCGAGTCCGGCGAGTTCATCGGCGCCGCGCACCTCGATGCGGGTGTCGAGCCGGCCGCGGCCCAGCCGCTGGGCGGCCTTGCGCATGTCCCGTACGGGCCTCAGCACGCTGCGCGCCGCGAGCAGGGCGGGGATCACGGAGATCGCCAGGCCCGGTACGGCGCCCCGTCTGGCGGCGGCGACCATGGCCTCCACGGTGGTCTGTTCCGATTCCAGGGGCACGACCGCGTAGAAGACCGCGCCGGTGGTCTCGTAGGACTCCTTGTACTTGAAGACGGCCGGCATGCCGACGACGAGGGAGAGGTTGCCGCTGCGGTCCTCCGTGCGCTGGAAGGCTCCGTGCGGGTGGGCGCTCACCTGGCTGCGGAGCTTCTCGCTGATGGAGGGGGAGGTGAGCGCGCCGCCCTGGTTCGAGCTGGCGCGCAGTTTTCCGTACTCCCCGTAGACGATCCAGGGGTGCGGCTGGCCGCGCTTGCCCAGCTCCCCGACGAGCCGCGCGAGCTCGGCCTGGCCCATGGGCAGCTGGGTGTACTGGGAGTCGACCAGGTCGCGCAGGGTGCTGACGGCGGTGTCCTGGCTCTGCTTGAGGATCGCGTTGCGGGCCTGCTGGTAGGTGAGCGCGGCCGTGGTCACCGCGCAGATGGCGGCGACGAGCAGGAAGGCGGCGATCAGCCGGGTGCGCAGGCCGAGCGGTGTGAAACGTCTCATGCGCGCCGCTTACAGGGGACCGAAGCGGTAGCCGAAGCCGCGCACGGTCTGGATGTAGCGGGGGGTGTCGTCCGGGTCCTCGATCTTGGTGCGCAGGCGGCGTACGCAGGCGTCCACCAGCCGGGCGTCGGCGTGGTAGCTGTGCTCCCACACGTATTCGAGGAGCTGTTGGCGGGAGAAGACCTGCTCGGGCGAGGCCGACAGGTGCAGCAGGAGCTTGATCTCGCTGGGGGCCAGGGGGACGCGCACGCCGTTCTTGGCGACGGTGAGGCCGGAGCGGTCGATGAGCAGCTCGCCGTGGAACTCCACCTCGGGGCGGCCGCCGGCGGGCTCGGTGAGGCGGCGCAGCACGGCCTTGATGCGGGCTTCTATGACCTCGGTGCGGGCGGGTTTGACGATGTAGTCGTCGGCTCCGGCCTCCAGGCCGACGACTATGTCGAAGTCGTCGCCGCGTGCGGTGAGCATGATGATCGGGACCTGGCTGGTCTCGCGGATCCGGCGGCAGACCTGGACGCCGTTGATGCCGGGCAGCATGAGATCGAGCAGGACCAGTTCGGGGTGGAAGCTCGCCATGAGGCCGAGCCCTGCCTCGCCGGTCTCGGCGGCGCTCACCTCGTGGCCCCGGCGGCGCAGGCCGAGGCCCACGCCCTCTCTGATGGAAGGGTCGTCCTCGATCAGCAGTACGCGTGGCATCGGGTCAGTATTCCAGGGTGATCGAACGGTCCCCTCCCCCATTCGGCCGATTCGGGCGGCCGGAAGGGGGACCGGCTAGCGGCCGGTTTTGCGTCGTACGGAGTCCAGCAGGTCGGTGATCTCCGTGACTCGCAGCGGGCGGGCGAGGAGTACGACGACGAGGACGATCACCGCGGTTCCCGCCGCGGCCCCGGCGAGATTCCCGAACCGGTCGACGGAGCGCGCGGCGGCGTACCCGGCGACGGCCGCCGGGGCGCACACGGCGAGGAGCCGCAGGTGGGTCCGTACGGCTGTGTTCCTGCGCTGCGTACGGGTCCCCGTGCGCGGGCCCAGTCGCCGGGCGAGGGTGCGGGCGGTGACGACGGCGCCCGCCGTGAAGGCGATCGAGCAGGCCGCGGCCATGCCCGTGACCGCCCAGCGCGGCGGCAGCAGGAGATAGGCGGCGGCCGAGAGGGCGGCGTTGAGGGCCGCGATGACCAGGTTGAGGAAGAAGGGGGTCCGGGTGTCGGACAGGGCGTAGAAGCCGCGGGAGAGCACGTACTGCGCGGAGTAGGCGATCAGGCCGGGCGCGAAGGCCGTGAGCATGCCGGCCATGACGGCTACGTCCGCGGGGCCGGTGCGCCCGTACTCGAAGACGCTGCCGATCACCCAGGGCGCCAGGGCCGCGAAGAGGGCCGCGGCCGGGACGACGAGGGCGGCGCTGGAGCGCAGGGCGTAGGAGACGTCCGCGCGCACGCGTCCGAGGTCGCCGTCGGTGGCGGCGGCGCTCATGCGGGGCATGAGGGCGGTGACGAGGGAGACGGTGATGATGCCCTGCGGGACCATCCACAGCAGGTAGGCGTTGCTGTAGGCGATGTACCCGGCGCCGCCCGCGAGGCCTTCGGCCACGGCGCGCTCCCCGGTGGAGGTGGAGAGGCGGGTCACGACCCAGTAGGCGAGCTGGTTGCTCAGGACGAGCAGGACGAGCCAGCCGGCGTTGCGCAGCGGGCGGGCCAGTCCGCTGCCGTGCCAGTCGAAGCGGGGGCGCCAGCGGAAGCGGGCGGCGCGCAGCGGGGGGATCAGGCCGAGGGCCTGGACGACGATGCCGGCGGTGGTGCCGATGCCCAGCAGCCGGGTGTCGGAGTCGCTGAACGCGCCGCCGGAGCCGTGCGAGACGGAGAGGAAGAGCCCGAAGACGGCGATGACGACGAGGTTGTTGAGGACTGGGGTCCACATCATCGCGCCGAACCGGCCGCGGGCGTTGAGTACCTGTCCGAGCAGGGTGAACAGCCCGTAGAAGAGGATCTGCGGGAGGCAGTACCGGGCCAGGGCCACGGTGGCGGACTGCTGGTCCCCGCTGTAGCCGGTGTACGCCGAGACGATCAGCGGGGCGGCCAGGACGGCGGCCGCGGTGAGGACCACGAGCGCGGCCGTGCAGACGGTGAGCAGCCGGTCGGTGTAGGCGGCTCCGCCGTCCTCGTGCTCCTTGGCGGCGCGGACCAGCTCGGGGACGAACACGGCGTTGAGGGCGCCGCCGATGAGCAGGATGTACAGGATGTTCGGGACGGTGTTGGCGACCGCGTAGCCGTCGCCGAGCAGCGTGGTGCCGAGGGCGGCGCCGATCACGGCGGTGCGTACGAAGCCGGTGGCGCGGGAGACGATCGAGCCGGCGGCCATGAGCGCGCCGCTGCGCAGCACCGAGTTCTTCCTCGGTGCCGCGCGGTCGGCGGCGGGCTCGGTCGCGGCCTGGGTGTCGGCCGCCCTGGGGTCTGCGAGGGTCACCGGCGGGCCATGTACGCCTGGAACGCCTTGTAGAGGGCCGTGTTGGCGCATCCGTCCATGGAGGTCTCCCACTCGCCGAGGGTTTCGACGAGCTCTCCGCCGGTGCCGAGCTTCCAGCGCAGCAGCCCGAAGGAGCGTTCGTCGGGGTCGAGGGTGGAGGGTACCCCGCGCATGTCGTATTCGTCCGCTCCGAGGGCATGTGCGTCGCACATCATGCGCCACTGAAGGGCGTTGCTGGGGCGGACCTCGCGGCGGTGGTCGGCGGAGGCGCCGGTCTGGTACCAGACCCGGCTGCCGGCCACGATCATGGTGTGCGCGGCGAGGATCTCGCCCTGGTGAATGCCCAGGTAGAGGCGCATGCGGCCCGGCTCCTCGGCGTTGAGGACCTCGTACTGCTGCTGGTAGTACGAGAGCGAGCGGCCGAGCTCGAAGCCGTCGCGTTCCTCGGTGATGCGCAACAGCCGGTAGAACTCGGGCAGCTCGGCAGCGGTTGCGATCACCGTCTCGACCCCCGCCTTGGTGGCCTTGCGCACATTGCGCCGCCACTCCTGGTTCAGGCCGGACCACAGCTCGTCGAGGGTGCGCCCGGCGAGCGGGACGCGGAAGACGTGGCGCGGCTGGGCGTCGCCGTCGTCCTCGCCGCCGCAGCGCTTCCAGCCGCGGGTGCGCAGCCGGTCGGCGAGCGCGGCGCCGACCGGGTCCACCTCGGTGGCGAGCACGTCGGAGATCTGCCGGCCCGGTCCGGTGCCCGACTTGGCGGTGGCCGCGTCCCAGCGGCGGTAGGCGGGGGTGGGCCCGATGCGGACGGCGAAGGCGCCGGAGGCCCTGAGGTGGTTCTTGAGGGGGGTCAGCCAGCGGTCGATGTCGGGGTCGGCCCAGTCGGCGACGGGCCCCTCGGGCAGGTAGGCGAAGTATTTGCGGGTACCCGGGAATTGACGGTAGAGAACGAGCCCGGCACCTTCTATCTCACCGCCGGGACAGTGCCATCCGACCCTTTCCGATCGCCAAAGGTCCTTTACGCTGCCCCACGACGGGTACTGGAGAAAGCTGGCCCGGCCGTGCCGGGAAAGGAATCCCCGATATTCCGGAACGGACAGGGAGCGCACCGTGAGCCCCTCGCCGCGGCTTCGGGTCTGGTCCTGCTGGGTGGGGGTCACGAGCAGTGCGCACACGGCTGACCGGCCTTCCTGTACGTCCAAATCGGTGGATGCACAGGACTCTCACAGCTGTCCATGACGGCAGTGCGCGGCGATTGTGACCGGACGATGACCGTATCGCTGCGGTGTATGTCACAAGGGGAATCCTGATCTTTTCCGAATCTCCCGCAACCTAGAGTCGTTCCGTTCGCATCTCCTTTTGCGCACGATCATTACTTCGGAGGGGTTTTCGTTGAGCCGCACACGCCGGGTCTTCTCTGTACGCAGCCGCACCGCCGTGGCGGCCGGCACCGCACTGCTGGCCGCCTCGCTGGCCGCCTGCGGTGGGGGCGCTGCTTCGGGCGGCACAGCCAAGTCCGAGATGAAGCAGAAGCCGGACATGGCGGTCTCGGTGAACCTGACCGGCGACCAGGTCAAGGCGGGCCGGCCGGTGACCGTGACGATCGCCGACGGAAAACTCGCGACGGTGAAGGTGACGGACGCCAAGGGCGGTGAACTGGCCGGCCAGATATCCGCCGACGGGAAGACCTGGACCTCGCAGGCCAACGCCCTGCCCTCGGCCGACTACAAGGTCGAGGCCCAGAACACGGACAGCCAGAGCGCCACGACGGCGTTCAAGACCTCGGCGCCCGACCAGGTGAACAAGGTCTCGATCAACATCCCCAAGGGCAGCACTGTGGGTGTGGCCATGCCGGTCTCGATCGTCTTCGACAACCCGGTGAAGGACAAGGCCGCGGTCGAGAAGCAGCTGAAGGTCACCACCTCGGACAACACCGTGGGTTCCTGGGGCTGGATCAAGGACTACTCGGGCAAGGACCGGGTGGACTGGCGACCCAAGGAGTACTGGAAGTCCGGCACCGACGTGAAGGTCCAGATGAACCTGAACGGCGTCGACTCCGGCCCCGGCGGCGGGATGTTCGTCAAGGACTACAACACCGAGTTCAAGATCGGCAAGGACCGCCGGGTGAAGGTGGACCTCGACTCGAAGAGGATGACGGTCACCGAGAACGGCCAGTCCGTCGGCACCACTGCGATCTCGGCGGGCACTCCCGGCGGGAAGAAGGCTTCCTGGGACGGGAAGATGGTGATGATGGCGAAGGAGGGCACCATCCGGATGGACTCCCAGACGGTGGGCCTGGGCGACTCCTACGACAAGATGGTCGAGTACTCGATCCGGCTGACCTGGTCGGGCATGTACGTGCACGCCGCCCCGTGGAACACCGCCAACTTCGGCCGCGCCAACACCAGTTCCGGCTGCGTGGGCATGAGTGACGAGGAGGCCAAGGCCTTCTTCGCGGCGTCCCAGGCGGGCGACCCGTTCGAGGTCGCGGGCCAGGGCTCCAAGGGCAATCCGGACATCGGCAACGGCTACGGCGAGTGGAACCTCACCTGGGAGCAGTGGCAGGCCAAGAGCGCCGCCGCCGGAGCCCCGCAGACCGGCTGAACCCTGCCGGACCGGTACGGCGCCGCCCGCACCGACACCCGCCGGACTGACCATTGTTCAATCGTTACCGCCACGTAACTTACTCACGGGTTACTTCCGGTAAGCCCCTCCCGTTACCGTCGGGTCACTTTGACACCCGGCACACGCGAGGAGCGATCGATGGTCCGTACGGTCCGCACCACCAGCACCGCGACCGCCATGGCGGCCGTACTGGCCGCAGCCGCCCTGGGCCTGGCCCCCCATCAGGCCCAGGCGGCTCCCGCCACCACGACCGCCGCCGTCACCGTCGCCACCGAGGCCTCCCCGGACCTCCGGTTCCACGACATCCCCGGCTCCGGCGGTATCACCCTCAAGGGCAACGTCTTCACCCCGGCCGGCGCCCTGCCCGGCGCGAAGTACCCGCTGATCGTGCTGCCCACCAGCTGGGGCATGCCCCAGATCGAATACATCGTCCAGGCCAAGAAGCTCGCCGACTCCGGCTATGTGGTGGTCAGTTACACCTCCCGCGGCTTCTGGCTCTCCGGCGGCGAGATCGAGACCGCCGGCCCGGCCGACACCGCCGACGTCTCCGCCGTCATCGACTGGGCGCTGGCGAACACCGCCGCCGACGCGGAGCACATCGGGATGGGCGGGGTCTCGTACGGCGCGGGCATCAGCCTGCTGGCCTCCGCGAGCGATCCGCGCATCAAGGCCGTGGTCGCGCTCAGCGGCTGGGCCGATCTCATCGAGTCCATCTACTCCGGGCGCACCCAGCACCTCCAGGCGGCCGGCCTGCTCGGCGGCGCCGGTTTCCTCACCGGCCGCCCCGGCCCCGAGCTCCAGCAGATCCTCGGCGACTTCCTCGGCTCGAAGCTGGACCGGGAACCGCAGATGATCGAGTGGGGCAAGAAGCGCTCCGCCTCCGAGAAGGTGGACCGGATCAACGCCAACGGCGCCGCGATCATGCTCGGCAACGCATGGGGCGACACCATCTTCCCGCCCAACCAGTACGCGAAGTTCTTCGAGAAGCTGACCGGCCCCAAGCGCCTGGAGCTGCGCCCCGGCGACCACGCCACCGCCGAGGCCACCGGCCTCCTCGGACTGCCCAACGACACCTGGACCAACGCCCACCGCTGGTTCGACCGTTACCTCAAGGGCGAGCGAAACGGTGTGGACACCGAGGCCCCCGTACAGATCAAACCCCGCAGCGACGGCGGGTACGAGGGCTATGCCGACTGGAAGTCGGTGGGCTCCGGCGGCGCCGAGAAGCTGATGCTCTCCGACAGCGAGCACCTCTTCACCGGCGTCGACTCCGGCGCCAACGGCGGAGTCGTCCTCCTGTCCAACCTCCTGGACCAGTTCTTCCAGGCGCCCCCGACAGCCTCCATCCCGCTGCTCCCCCGTGCCTTCGCCGCCGTCTGGCAGTCCCCGCGCTACGCCGAGGACCGGCGGGTGCGCGGCACCGTCGGACTGCACACCACCGTCACCCCCACCAAGTCCGACGGCACCTTCGTCGCCTACCTCTACGACGTCGGCCCGCTCGGCATCGGAAAGCTGGTCAGCAACGCCCCGTACACCTTCCACGGCAAGCCGGCCGGCCAGCCCTTCGGAGTGGACCTGGAACTCTTCTCCACCGCCTACGACGTCCCGGCCGGACACCGCCTCGCGGTAGTCGTCGACACCGTCGACCCCCTGTACATCGAGCACAACCCGACCGGCGCGCAGCTGACCTTCTCCTCGCCGCGCACCGATCCCTCATACCTCTCGGTGCCGCTGCGCGAGCAGTGATCCACGGCTGCGGCCGGGCCGGGTGTGGCTCTCGGGGCCTCGGCCCCGGCGGTCAGACCCGGCCCGGCGCCGCCGTTCCCGGCCCGGCCGCCTCGATGTCGATGTCGACCGCCTTCGTCTTGGGGTTGCGCCGCTCACGCCGGGCCACCCAGGTGGCGAACCAGGACAGGAGCATGCACATCCCGATGTAGATCGGCGAGATGATCATCACGACGGGGATGAAGGGCAGGTCGTAGTCGAGGTTGGAGGCGATCAGCTTGCCCGCGTGCAGGAACTCCTCGTAGGTGATCAGGTAGCCGAGCGAGGTGTCCTTGAGCGCGACCACGAGCTGGCTGATGATCGTGGGCAGCATCGCCCGGACCGCCTGCGGGGCAAGGACGTAGGTCATCACCTGGGTCTTGCGCATGCCCAGCGCGTACGCGGCCTCGCGCTGGCCCTTCTCGACCGAGTTGATGCCGGTCCGGAAGACCTCGGCCAGCACCGAGCCGTTGTACAGGGTCAGTCCGGCGACCAGCGCGGGCAGCGGCTGGACCTTCAGTGCGACGAAGATGAAGAAGATCATCACCAGCACCGGCATGGCCCGGAAGAACTCCACGCACAGTGTGGACAGCCAGCGCACCGGCCGGTGGGCCGAGAGCCGGCCCGTCGCGAGCAGCGCGCCGAGCGCGAGCGAGAGCACCGAGGCGTAGGCGAAGGCCTTGAGGGTGTTCCCGAGCCCCTTGAGCAGCAGCTCCTGGATGCCCTTGTACTCGAAGGGGGCCCATTTGGCGGCGGTGAACTGGTTGGTGTCGAAGAGCAGGTAGAGCAGCCAGCCGAGGAGCCCGAGAATTATGGCCGTCGAGGCGACCCCGTAGAAGAAGTGGCGGCGCTGCGCGCGCGGGCCCGGCAGATCGTAGAGGGCGGTGGACTCCAGGTCTCCGTGGAGCGCGTGCGCGGTCATCGGGCGACTCCGAAGCGCTTCTCCAGCACGTTGAACAGCGCGCTGATGGACAGGGTGATGATCAGGTAGCCCACCGCGATCCAGACGAAGGTCCAGATGATGCTGTAGCCCAGCTCGTTGAGGGCCTTGTACGTGCCCAGCAGCTCGGTGACGCTGAAGGCCCCGGCGATCGCGGAGTTCTTGGCGAGCGCGATCAGCGTGGAGCCGATGGGCGGGATGACGGACCGGAAGGCCTGCGGCAGCACAACGGTGCCCAGGCTCTGGCCGAAGGACATGCCGAGGCTGCGGGCCGCCTCGCCCTGGCCCTTGGGCACGGTGTTGATGCCCGAGCGCAGGACCTCGCAGATGAAGGCGGAGGTGTAGCAGCCCAGCGCCAGGACGGCGAAGAGCTGGAAGGGCAGGACCACGCCGAAGCGCGGCAGGCCGAGGAGCACGGCGAAGAAGAGCAGGGTGAGCGGGGTGTTGCGCAGGATGGCCACCCACACGGTGCCGAAGACCCGGAAGGAGCCGACGGGGGCGACGCGGAAGGAGGCCATCAGGAATCCGAGGACCAGGGCCAGGAGGGAGGCGTAGACCGTGAGTTCCACGGTGCCGAGGAAGCCCTTCCCGTAGAGCGAGAAATTTTCGGTGAGTACGTCCATGGCGGTGCGCTCTCCCCTCAGCTCGCCGGGTAGCGGTCGATGGCGGGCGGTTTCGGCGCCGGTTGCCCGGAAAGGCCGAGGGTGGCCCCGTAGGCCTTCTTCCAGTTGCCGTTCCGCTCGTTCTCGGCGAGGGCGTCGTCGAGGGCGAAGCGCAGCGCGTTGTCGGAGCGCGGGACCCCGATGCCGTAGGGCTCCTCGGAGAAGGGCTTGCCGACCACCTTGAGCTCCTCGGGGACCTTGGCCGCGTAGCCGAGGAGGATGGAGTCGTCGGTGGAGACGGCGTCGACCTGGTAGGTCAGCAGGTTGTCCACGCAGACCGAGTACGTGTCGTAGGCGACGAGCACGGCCCGGGGGAACTCCTTCTGCAGCCGCTGGTAGGGGGTGGAGCCGGCGGCCGAGCAGACCTTCTTGCCCGCGAGGTCCTCGGGGCCCTTGATCTCCGTCTCCCCCTTGCGCACGAGCAGCGACTGGCCGGCGAGGAAGTAGGGGCCCGCGAAGCCGACCTGCTTCTTGCGGTTGTCGTTGATCGTGTAGGTGCCGACGTAGTAGTCGATCTGGCCGTTCTGCAGGGCCGTCTCGCGGTTGGCTGAGGCGATGGTCTTGAACTCCACGGTCTTGGGGTCGAAGCCGAGCGAGGCGGACATCATCTTGGCGATCTCGATGTCGAAGCCGGAGTAGCGGCCGCTCGCGGGGTCCTTCTCCCCCATGTACGGCTGGTCCTCCTTGGCGCCGACCACGAGGTGGCCGCGCCGCTTGGCCTTCTTCCAGGTCGGGGAGCCGGGCAGCTGGAAGCCGGTCGCGACCTGGTAGACGGGCAGGTCTTCGGGCTGCGGGCCCTTGACCGGGGGGCTGCCGGACTTTCCGCAGCCGGCGAGGGCGCCCACGAGTACGAGGGCCACGGCGAGAGCGGAGGCGCAGGCCGGCGGGAGGGAGGCGCGCGGGCGTTTCGTCGGGGGGCACTTCATCGGGTGGTGCTTCATCGCGTGGCGTTCCATCGGCCGGTGTCCCATCGGGCCGCCCCTCAGTGCTTGAGGATCTTGGAGAGGAAGTCCTTGGCCCGGTCGCTCTCGGGGGCGGTGAAGAAGGCCTCCGGGGTCCGGTCCTCGATGATCCTTCCGTCGGCCATGAACACGACGCGGTTGGCGGCGGAGCGGGCGAAGCCCATCTCGTGGGTGACCACGATCATGGTCATGCCCTCGGCGGCGAGCTGCTGCATGACCTCCAGCACTTCGTTGATCATCTCCGGGTCGAGCGCGGAGGTGGGCTCGTCGAAGAGGAGGGCCTTGGGGTTCATGGCGAGTGCTCGGGCGATGGCCACGCGCTGCTGCTGGCCGCCGGAGAGCTGGGCGGGGAACTTATCGGCCTGGTCCGCGAGGCCGACCCGCTCCAGCAGCTCGCGGGAGCGCTTGTCCGCCTCTTCCTTCTTGCGCTTCCTGACCTTGATCTGGGCGAGGGAGACGTTGGCGAGGACCGTCTTGTGCGCGAAGAGGTTGAAGGACTGGAAGACCATGCCCACGTCCGCGCGGAGCGCGGCGAGCTCCTTGCCCTCGTCCGGCAGCGGCTTCCCGTCGAGCATGATCGTGCCCGACTCGATGGTCTCCAGCCGGTTGACCGCCCGGCACAGGGTCGATTTCCCGGAGCCGGAGGGGCCGATGACCACCACCACCTCCCCGCGGCCGACGGTGAGGTTGATGTCCTGAAGGACGTGCAGTTGTCCGAAGTGCTTGTTGACGTCCCGCAGCTCGATCAACGGATCGACGGCCATACGCTGCCCTGCCCACTTGTCGGTGTGTCGAGGTCAGCGCAAACTATCCAGCCGCGGAAGGGCACTTCACCGCGACACGCCTAAACGCCGCATAAAGGCCCCGGAGGTCAGCCTTCCGAGGCTTCGGCGTACGCCTGGCTCAGCTCGGGGGATCCCGTCATCGCCCACGACACCCCCGACTCGACCACGTTCAGCTCGCGGCCCGAGGCCAGCCGGATCACCGGCTGTCCGTTGGGCCACACCTGCCAGACGGCGCCCGGAACGGAGCGGACGATCACGGTCCCGAGGTAGAAGCCCGCGTCGTTGCCGAGCCACGGAGTGATCTCCGGATCCCGGCGCCAGCGCGGCATCAGCTGGTCGATCCCCTCCAACGAGCCCGGGGTCTCGTCCAGTTCGAGCCCGGCCGAGCGCGCTTGGGCGCGCAGCATCTCACATTCCGCGAACAACTCGTTGATGCCCTCGGGATCATCCGCGAGGGCCGCGGCGAGCCCCGCACCCACGCCCGTTTCGTGCCGATTAATCCAGTTTGCCAGGAAAGGGATGTTCATAACTCCAGCCTGACACCCGGATCCCCGGCGGGCTACAGGGCGCGCCTGAAGGATCACCGGCCGCGAGCACAATCCGCGTGCGCCGGATGATCACATCGAGGGAGACTGGGCCGGTGAACTTCGAAGTCCCGGCCACGCCGCAGGAACGGGCCGTTCGCCATGTCACCGAGCTGTCGTCCGGCGACCCCATGGACCCGGCGCTGCGCGTGACCCTCAACTTCCACCCGGATCGACGGGTGCGCGGCAAGCCGATCCTGGATGCCCTGGCTCACGACGGCATCTACCGCTCACAGTTCGTCACGGGCGTCGGCAACGGCGGCCTGACCGCCCACCCCGGCGGGGAGCGGTGGCGGTGGGAGAGCCGGATCTTCGGCGGATCCTATGACGACGCCCCCGCCCACGAGCGGCCCGTCTACGGGGCCCTGAACTTCCGCCGCAAGCCGGCAGGCGCAGCGCCGCGATTCGGATCCGCTCACTTCCGGCTGACCGCGGGGCCGCTCGAGCGCACCACGTTCTGCTATCCCGACAGCTTTCTCGAGCCCTCGGACTTCGGTGTCGCGGCCAGGATGCCGCTGATCGAGCAGGCCCGGGCCGACGACCAGGACGACCTCGACGACTACATCGAGGCCCAGGTCCACGGACCGGTCGTGCTGGACCGCGACGTGGAAGCACTGGTCCTGGACCCCTGCTACCGCGGCACGGCGGTGGAGGCGGCGGCGCTTCGGCTGCCCTGCCCGGTGGAGTGGCACGCCGGCTTCGAGCTCTCCGTCGGGGATCTGCGGCTGCACCCCGGCTACCGCGGAGCGCAGTACGTCGACATGGGCGCGGCCATCGCGGCCGAAGGGCGGCTCGACCCCGGGGTCATCGGGGACGCCCTGCTCGCCGGCCGCGGGGACGAACAGTCCCTCAAAAAGGTGTGGCACTGCCTCGCGCGGTTCGGGGCGCCCCCGCCCGGTGTCTTCGACGGGTTTCGCCGAACGGGTCAGACTTGCAGGTCGACGACGACGGGCGCGTGGTCGGAGGCGCCCTTGCCCTTGCGTTCCTCGCGGTCCACGTAGGAGTCGGTGACGGCCTTGGCGAAGGCCTCGTTCCCGTAGACCAGGTCGATGCGCATTCCCCTGTTCTTCGGGAAGGCCAGCATCCGGTAGTCCCAGAAGGTGTACGGCCGGTCGTACTTGAGGGCACGCGGGAAGACGTCGGAGAGGCCGACTGAGCGCAGCTGCTCCAGGGCGGCCCGCTCTTCCGGAGTGACGTGGGTCAGGCCCTCGAAGACCGCCGGGTCGTAGACGTCCTCGTCGGTCGGGGCCACGTTGAAGTCGCCGAGCACCGCGAACGGGCGCGGGCCGGCCGCGTCTTGCTCGACGACGGCGGACAGGGCCCGGAACCAGTCCAGCTTGTAGCCGTAGTGGTCGTGCGCGACCTCGCGCCCGTTGGGTACGTACACCGACCAGACGCGCACTCCGCCGCAGGTGGCGGAGATGGCGCGGGGCTCCTGGACCCCCTCGTAGTCGGGGCCGCCGGGCAGGCCGGTGACCACGTCCTCCAGGCCCACCTTGGAGAGCAGGGCCACCCCGTTCCACCGGCCGGTGGCGTTGACGGCCGACTCGTAGCCCAGCTCGCGGAGCTCCGCGTACGGGAACTGCTCCGCGGAGCACTTGGTCTCCTGGATGCACAGGACATCGGTGCCGGAGCTCTCCAGCCAGGCCAGCAGGCGCGGCAGCCGGGCGGTGATCGAGTTGACGTTGAACGTGGCGATACGCATGCCGTCAAACCTACCGCCCGGCACCGACAGTCACAGGTCGGCGGTGTCCCCGGCGGTGAGTCGGCCGTACCCTGCGCCGCCGAGGTTTCCGATCTGGGTGGCGTAGATCGGGAGCACCAGGTCGGTCAGACCCGCGTCGTGGATGGCGAGGGTTTCGCGCGGCTGGACCTCGCGGACGTAGTCGATCACTTCGGCGATCTTGTTCCAGGGCGCGTGCACCGGGAGCATGAGCGTCTCGACGGGAGCCTCGGGCACGGTCAGGGCGTCCCCCGGGTGGAAGAGGGAAGCGTCCACCAGGAAGCCGACATTGGTGATCCGCGGGATGTCCGGGTGGATCACGGCGTGCAGTTCGCCGTGTACCTGGACCTCGAAGCCGGCGGCGGTGAAGGTGTCCCCGTGGCCCACGGTGTGGACACGGCCCGGATAGGCGGGGGCGAGTTTCTCCGCGACGCTGCGCAGGGTCCACAGCTGCGCCGCCGGGTTCGCGTCGAGGGCGGCCCGCAGCCGGCCCTCCTCGTAGTGGTCGGGGTGCTCGTGCGTGACGAGCAGGGCGTCGGCCCCGAGGCCGGCGTCCGCTTCGCTGAAGGCGCCCGGGTCGATGACGAGCAGGCGCCCGTCCTTCTCCAGCTGGACGCAGGAGTGCAGCCGCTTGGTGAGCTTCATGATCCAAGGCTAGCCCCCGACCGGGCGGTCAGGGGGTGGTCGAGGAGACCACGTAGACCTTGGAGACCTTGTCGTCCGAGAGGTCGACCGTGATGTCCCGGGTGGGCCTCGGATCCTCCTCTTCGAGGGTGATCCCGAGCCACCCGGTCTTGGACTCCCAGTTCCATCCCGCGACCGAGGTGTCGTGCTCGGAGATCGACACCCCGGGAGTCAGCTCCTTGCGGCTGGTGCCGACGGAAGCCAGGAACGCGTCCAGCTCGGGCGGGGTGACCGCGAACTGCGTGTACAGCCGGCTGGTGCGCCAGTTGTTCGTCTCCAGGAACCCGACGCGCCAGGCGTTCGGCGGGATCGGGACCTCGTAGATGCTGCGCTGCACCTTGGACGGCCAGCCGGGGCGCACCTGGGCGGCGCCGACCTTGGACGCCTTGTCGCGGCCGCTCTGCCGGCTCTGCTGGGCGGAGATGGCCAGGTAGCCCGCGGGTACGCCGATCAGCAGCAGGATAATGATCGCGGTGATCCAGCGGCGCCGCACCACGTGCTTGCGGTCCTCGGCGGGGGCCGGCGCGGCGGGCCCCTCGCCGGGGGACGCGGCCTGGCGGGGCAGGGAGGGCGGTGTCACTGCGTTTCCTGGTCTTCGGTGCCGGTGGTGTCGCGCCGGCCGAACTGCGCGTAGCGCTCGTAGCGCTCCACGCGCCGGCGCGTGGCGCGGCGGAAGCGGCGGGCGACGAGCCGGGAGAGGTCGGCGGCGCCGACCATGCCCGCCTCGGGGCCGAGCTGGGCCTTGGCGATGCGGGCCTCGGGGCGGTAGCCGCGGCCGGTGAGGTGGCGGCGGAAGGCCTCGCGGGCCGGGCCGATCAGCAGGTCGTCGGCGGCGCTGACGCCGCCGCCGATGACGAAGCACGAGGGGTCGAGGGCGGCGGCGAGGTTGGCGATGCCGACGCCGAGCCACTGGCCGATGTCCTGGAGGAGCTCGATGCACATGGCATCGCCCTCGCGGGCCAGCTCCGTGATGAGCGGCCCGGTGATCTCCGAGACGTTTCCGCCGACCCGGGCGATGAGGTTGTACGCCACCGGGGAGTCGGCGGCGGCCAGCTCGCGGGCCTCGCGGACCAGCGCGTTGCCGGAGCTGTACTGCTCCCAGCAGCCGCGGTTGCCGCAGGGGCAGCGGTGGCCCCCGGGGACGACCTGCATGTGGCCGAACTCGCCGGCGACCCCGTAGCGGCCGCGCTTGACCTGGCCGCCTTCGAGGATGGCCCCGCCGATGCCGGTACCCAGGGTGATCATGACGAGGTGGTCCTCGCCCCGGCCGGCGCCGAAGCGCCATTCCGCCCAGGCGGCGGTGTTGGCATCGTTGTCCACCATGACCGGGACCGCGAGCCGGGACTGGAGCGCGTCGCGCAGCGGTTCGTCGCGCCAGGCCAGGTGGGGGGCGAACAGGACGCGGGAGCGGTCGGCGTCGACCCAGCCGGCGGCGCCGATGCCCACCGCGTGCACGTCGTGCCGGTCGGAGAGGTCGAGGACCAGCTCGACGATGGTGTCCTCGACCACCTTGGCGCTCTTGGACTTGTCCGGGGTCTCGGCCCGGATCTTCTCCAGGATGATCCCGTCGGCGTCGACCACCCCGGCCATCACCTTGGTGCCGCCGATGTCGATGCCGACGGTCGGAACGCGCGGGGCGGTCAGGTGCGACCGGCGCTCACGGGTCCCGATGGTCCGCAGGACGGTGCCTCGCGCCGCCCCCCGGTGGGCGAGCGTGAAGTCCCGGTACGTGCTCATCGAGTCGTGTCGTCCCTCATGGTGCGGCAGTGCCCGGAGTGGGTCCGGATGCCTGGTCGGATGGAGTGGCGGATGTGCTGTCAGGTCCCGATTCTGCCACTCGCTCCAGTTCGTGGCTCAGTTCGTCGAGCTCGGAACCGCCCGCCATCTGCCGGGTGAGCTCGTCCAGGGTGATCGAGTCGCGGGTGTGGCTGCCCGCCATGGTGCCGCGCTTGAGGAGCACGAACCGGTCTCCGACCAGGTGTGCGTGGTGCGGATTGTGCGTGATCAGGACCACGCCGAGGCCCGCGTCACGGGCCGCGGCGACGTACTTGAGGACCACCCCGGACTGTTTGACGCCGAGGGCGGCGGTGGGCTCGTCGAGTACGAGGACCTTCGCGCCGAAGTGGACGGCGCGCGCGATGGCCACGCACTGCCGCTCGCCGCCGGACAGGGTGCCGATGGGCTGGTCGACGTCCCGCAGGTCGATGCCCATCCGCAGCAGCTCGGTGCGGGTGGTGCGGCGCATGAGCTCCACGTCGAGGCGGCGCAGGGGGCCGCGCCCCTTGGTGGGCTCGGAGCCGAGGAAGAAGTTGCGCCAGACGGGCATGAGCGGGACCACGGCGAGGTCCTGGTAGACGGTGGCGATGCCGCGGTCGAGGGCGGCGCGCGGGTTGGCGAGCACCGTCTCCTCGCCCTCGATCTCGAAGGTGCCGGCGTCGTGCCGGTGCAGCCCCGCGATGATCTTGATGAGGGTGGACTTGCCGGCGCCGTTGTCGCCGAGGACACAGGTGATCTCGCCGGGCGAGACCTCCAGGGAGACGTCCTGGAGGGCGCGGATGTTTCCGTAGTACTTGCTGACGTCGGTCAGCTTCACCAGGGCGGGCGCGCCGTCGGGAGCGCCGGCCGGGTTCGCTTCGGTCATCTTCACTTCGCCTCCGCCCGCTTGCGGACCCATGCGTTGAGCAGCGTGGCCAGCAGCAGCATCGCGCCGAGGAAGAACTTGAACCAGTCCGGGTTCCACTGGGCGTACACGATGCCGTTGCTGGTCATGCCGAAGATGAAGGCGCCCACGGCGGAGCCGATGGCCGAGCCGTAGCCGCCGGTCATCAGACAGCCGCCGATGACGGCCGCGATGATGTAGAGGAACTCGTTGCCGACGCCCTCGCCCGACTGGACCACGTCGAACGAGAAGAGGATGTGCTGCCCGGAGATCCAGGCGCACAGCGCGACGCCCATGTACAGGCCGATACGGGTCTTCACGACGGGGACGCCGGTCGCGCGGGCCGCGTCCGCGCCGCCGCCGACGGCGAAGATCCAGTTGCCGGCGCGGGTGCGCAGCAGGATCCAGGTGGCCACGGCGACCAGTAGCAGCCACCACAGGATGGTGACCTTGAGGGTGACCGAGCCGAAGGTCCACTGCGAGGCGAAGAGCGCTCGGGCGGAGGAGAAGCCCTCCATGTCGGCGATGGTCTTGGTGGACACCGAGCCGCTGATCAGCTTGGTGAAACCGAGGTTCAGGCCGGTCAGCATCAGGAAGGTGCCGAGCGTGATGATGAAGCTGGGCAGTTTCGTGCGGGTCAGCATGAACCCGTTGAAGAACCCGATCGCCAGGGTGACCAGCAGCGATACGAGGACGCCCACCCAGACGTTGGCGGTCATCTGGTAGCTGAACATCGAGCTGAGCAGCGCCGAGGAGGTGACCATGACCCCGGCGGACAGGTCGAACTCCCCGCCGATCATGAGCAGGGCCACCGGGACGGCCATGATGCCGATGGTGGAGGCCGAGTAGAGGACCGTGCTCAGGCTGGAGGCCCGCAGGAAGCTGTCGGCGGCGAAGGAGAAGAAGACGAAGACGGCGGCCGCGCCGACCACCGCGCCGAGCTCGGGCCGGCCGAGCAGGCGGCGCAGCAGCGAGGTGGGCGCGAGACGCTCGTCGCGCGGACCGGCTGCGGGAGCGGGGGCCTGGGTGGCGGTGCTCATCGGCTGCCCCGGTTGATGAACTTCTCCAGGGTGGCCGCCTCGGCCCCCGTGACGATCTGCGGCCCGGTGAGTACCGGCCGGCCGCCGCCGAGCACGTCGGCGTTGTAGCGGTAGAGCCAGAGCAGGTCGACGGCCTCGTAGCCCTGGAGGTAGGGCTGCTGGTCGACGGCGAATCCGAGGGCGCCGGACTTCAGGTCGCGGGCCACCGAGGCGTTCAGGTCGAAGGTGTCCACCTCGGCCTTGCTGCCCGCCGCCTCCTTGGCCTTGACGGCGGTGGGGGCGAACGGCGCGCCGAGGGTGACGATCGCGTCGACGGAGGGGTCGGCCTGGAGCTTGGCCTGGAGGGCCGACTGGACGGACGGCATGTTGGTGCCCTCGACGTACAGGTTCTCCATGGTCCCGCCGGATTCGCCGAAGGTCTTCTTCGCTCCGGCGCAGCGCTGCTCGTGGCCCACGTTGCCCTGCTCGTGCAGGACGCAGACCGCCTTCTTGCGCCCGCGCTTGCCCAGCTCGGTGCCGACCGCCTCGCCGGCGATCTCCTCGTCCTGGCCGATGTGGGTGAGCGCCCCGTACTCGGCGGACTTGGCTGATCCGGAGTTGACCGTGACCACCGGGATACCGGCCTTGACGGCCTTGGCGAGGACGTCCTTGAGGGCATCGGGCTTGGCGAGGGAGACGATCAGCCCGTCGACCTTCTGGTCGATGGCGTTCTGGACGAACTGGGCCTGCTGCTGTGCCTGGTCGTCGTGGGCGTAGACGAAGTTGATGTTGTCCTTCGCCGCGGCCTCCTTGGCGCCCTTCTGCACGATGTCCCAGAAGGTGTCGCCGTCGCCCGCGTGGGTGACCATCGCGAAGGTCCAGCGCGGGGTCGAAACCGCGGGCCGGCCCGCCGCCTCGGCCTTCGCGCGGTCCTCGGCCCGCTTCCCGCCCGTACTGCTGCAGCCCACGAGGGAGGCGCCCAGTACCGCCGCGAGCACCGCACCCACGAGGCGCACCCCTGTCCGAACCCTAGCCACGTCTGCCCGTGCCTTTCGCTTGTCGCGCCGTCCCGCCGGCGCTGTCCCGCCGCGGTACCCGCTCGTCAAAACGGTCATTTGTTTCAAGCCGCAGCCGCCCAGTATCCGTCACAATGCACCATGCAAGGTCATCGGGGCCATTGCGGATGGCGCGGGACACAGCGGGACGGATTGACAGCTCCCCCGGACGGGGTCAGGTTGAATGCATGCGCATCGGGCTCATCGGTACGGGCCGGATCGGCTCCTTCCACGCGGCGGCGCTGGCCCGCCAGGCGGACGCGAGCTCGCTCCTGCTCGCCGACGCGGACCCCTCGCGGGCGGCGCGCCTCGCCGACCGGCTCGGGGCCACCGCCGCGCCCACCGTCGAGCAGATCTTCACGTGGGGCGTGGACGCGGTGGTGGTGTCCTGCGCCACCGAGGGGCACGCGGACCTCGTCGTACGCGCGGTTCGCGCCGGGCTGCCGGTGTTCTGCGAGAAGCCGATCGCCCCGGACCTGAACCGCACCCTGTCGGTGCTGCGCGAGGTGGCGGCGGTCGGCGGGGTGCTCCAGCTGGGGTTCATGCGCCGCTTCGACGAGGGCTACACGACGGCGCGCGAGCTGGTCCGCTCCGGCGCCCTGGGCCGGCTGCACACCGTACGGACCACCACCGCGGACCCCTCCCCGCCGAGCGCCGCATACCTCGCGACCTCGGGCGGGCTGTACCGGGACTGCCTGGTCCACGACTTCGACATGGTCCGCTGGGTGACCGGGCACGAGGTGAGCGAGGTGTACGCGACCGGGTCGGACGCGGGGCCGGCGCAGTTCCAGGAGACGGGCGACATCGCCACCGCCGCCGCGGTCCTCACCCTGGACGACGGGACGCTGGTCTCCAGTACCGGTACGCGGTGCAACGGCGCCGGTTACGACGTACGGATGGAGCTGGCCGGGGAGCTGGACCAGGTCTCCACCGGGCTGGACGACCGTACGCCGATCGCCTCGACCGAACCGCACGGCCCGCCCCCGGCCACCAAGCCGTGGCCCGGGTTCCTGGAGCGCTTCGCCCCCGCCTACGAGGCGGAGCTGGCGGCCTTCGTCCGGCTGGTGCGCGGCGAGGGACCCAATCCGTGCGACGGCGTCGAGGCGCTCGCCGCACTGCGGGTGGCAGAGGCCTGCGAGCGCTCGCGGCGGGAGCGGCGGCGGGTCGGGCTGGAGGAGCTCCCGGAGCTGTGACCTGCGCTGCGGCCTGGACTGTGGCCCGGGCTGAGGCCCGGGCTGCGCATCGGCCCGCGCGCGGATCCGCCGGGTCTGTGCGGGATGGGTCATGAGTGTCATGGCGGTCCTGGCTGTCATGGCGGGCGCGGCTACCAGCGGACCGGCAGTCGCTTCACTCCCCGGATGAGGGTGCCGGGGATCCACTCCGGTGGCCCCGCCTGCGGGTCGTCGGCCAGGTCGGGGAATCGTTCCAGCAGGGCCCGGATCGCGATGCGGCCCTCCATGCGGGCCAGCGGGGCTCCGAGGCAGAAGTGGATGCCGTGGCCGAAGGCCAGGTGGCTCTGGCCGGCGCGGCGGATGTCGAACACGTCGGGCCCGGGATCCGGGAAGCGTGCCGGGTCTCGGTCGGCGGCGGCGAGGGAGACCAGTACGGGTGAGCCCGCCTCGATGAGGGTCCCGCCGATCTCCAGGTCGGCGCGGGCGAATCGGTAGGTGGCGCTCTCCACCGGGCCGTCGTAGCGAAGCATCTCCTCCACGGCTCCGTCGATGAGCCCGTCCGTATCGGCGCGCAGTGCCGCCAGCTGCTCGGGGTGGGCGAGCAGGGCCCGTACGCCGTTGCCGAGCATGTTCACCGCGGTCTCGTGGCCGGCGAGCAGCAGCAGGAAGGCCATCCCGGCCAGTTCCTCCGGGGACAGCTGGTCGCCGTCCTCGTTCCGGGACCTGATCAGGGCGCTGAGCAGGTCCTGGCCGGGGTGCTCCCGCTTGGCCCCGATGAGCTCGGCGAGGTAGCCGGACATCTCGCGCAGTGCGGTGGTCTCGGCCTCCTTGCCGGTCGGCGCGACCACTTCGTTGCACCACCGGCGGAAGGAGTCCCGGTCGAGGTCGGGGACGCCGAGGAGTTCGCAGATCACGGTCATCGGCAGCGGTACGGCCAGGGAGCTGATCAGGTCGCCGCGGCGGTCCGGGGCGGCCTCCATCGCGTCGAGCAGCTCGTCGGTGACCTGCCGGACCCGGGGGCGCAGGGACTCGACCCGGCGGGCGGTGAACTCGCCGGCCACCAGACGGCGCAGCCGGGTGTGGTGGGGCGGGTCGGAGCGGAGCATGTTGGTGCTCAGGCTGGTGGTGGTGGTCCGGCCGGCGTAGAGGTCGGTGGTCTGCCAGTTCTTCAGCACATCGGGGTGGGCGAGGGCCTGGCGGGCCTCGTCGTGACCGACGATCAGCCAGACCTCCTCCCCGTCCGCCGTCTTGACGCGGTGGACGGGGCCGCTCTCCCGCAACCGCGCGTAGTGCGGATAGGGGTTCTCGTTGAAGCCGTCGGCGAGGCTGCTGAGGTCCAGAATTGGCATGGTGACCAGCGTAGAGCGGGCGATCACCCTGACTGGGGGGCTCTTTCGGACAATCGCTCAGCCACCGGCGCGCCGCCCCCACGCGGTACCCGCGAGTACCAGCGCCGCCCCTGCGAAACCGAGGGCCCCGAGGTGCTCGCCGCCGATGGCGATGCCCGCCGCGGCCGCCCAGAGGGGTTCGGTGCCGAGCAGCAGGCTGACGCGGGAGGGCGAGGTGCGCCGGACCGCCCACATCTGCACGAAGAAGGCGAACAGGGTGCAGAAGACGGACAGGAAGGCGAGCCCGGCCCACTCGGCCGCGCCGAAATCGGCGGCGGCCGCCCAGGGGCTCGCGCCGGTGCCGGGCAGCAGGGCCAGTACCGCGAACACGCAGACCGCGGTGCCGAGCTGAACAGTGGTCAAGGAGAGCGAGTCCGCCTCCTGCACGGCCTTGATCCGGGCCATGAGCAGGACGTGCACGGTTCGCGCGAGGGCCGCGCCGAGGATGAGCAGGTCACCGGGGCTCAGGGCGGTGAATCCGGCGCCCTGGGTCAGCAGGACGACGCCGCTGACGGAGACGGCCGCGGCGCCGAGGAAGGCGGCCGAGGGAGCCTCGCGGCGGACGGCGGACTCGGCGAGCGGAGTGAAGATCATGGTCAGGCTGATGATGAGCCCGGCATTGGTGGCGGAGGTGTGGACGACCCCGTAGGTCTCCAGCAGGAAGATCCCACCGAGTACGAGTCCCAGCGCTCCGGCCCCGCGCAGCTGGGCGGGGGTGAGTGCGCGCAGCCGTCGCCGGCCGGCGACGGCGAGGACGGGCAGGACCAGCGCGAAGCGCAGGACGAGTACCGCGATCACGGTGTGCGTGGTGGTGACGCCCTTGGCGGCGAGGTAGCTGCCACCCCAGACGACGGCGACCAGCAGGACCGGCAGATCCGCGAGCCAGGCCCTGCGGGGGGCGGCGACGGGGGGCGCGGGGGCGGCGATGGTGGACACCGGTTCTCCAACGGCAGAAGGCAGGTGGAGACTTCGGCGGCTCGCACGGGGGGTGGGCCCACGCTACCCGAGCATGATCGGCCGGTCGAGCCATTTGCCCCCGGGCCGCTCCGCGCGCGGGCGTACGCGCGCGGGCGTACGCGCAGGCCCGTCCGCGCGCTCCCGCCGCCGGCCGGGCCCGGTACCCGGTGTCACTCGAAGCTGCCGAACGCGGCGCGCCCCTTCGTCCGGTAGGTGTGGATGGCCGTGCCGGCCGAGGTGGTCCGCGAGTCCGTCACCTCGAAGGCCGTCGGCAGCCCGCCCGTCGGAAACAGCCGCCGTCCGGCGCCCAGGAAGACGGGGAAGACCAGCAGGTTCAGCTCGTCCACCAGGTCCCGCGCCAGCAGCCACTGCGCCAGCGCGCCGCTGCCGTGCACCTGCAGCTCCCCCTCGGTCGCGTCCTTGATCCGTACGACCTCGCTCTGCAGCTGCTCCCCGTCGATCACGGTGGCGGGGCCCCAGGCCGGCTCCTTGAGCGTGGTGGAGGCCACGTACTTCGGCAGCCGGTTGAGCTTGCTCGCGACGGGGTCCGCGGGGTCGTCGTGCCGCGGCCAGTACGAGCCGAAGATCTCGTAGGTCCGGCGTCCGAGCAGGAAGGCCCCGGTCCGGTCGAAGACCTCGGTGACGAACTCCCCCATGCCCTCGTCGGCGAAGGGCACGATCCAACCGCCGTACGAGAACCCGCCACTGGGGTCCTCGTCCGGAGCCCCGGGCGCCTGCATCACACCGTCGAGGGTCAGGAAGGTGGTGAGGGTCAGCTTTCCCATGTCTCTGCGCTCCCGGGCTCCGGTACGTCGGCTGCTACGGGTTCAGACTCCCGGGTCGAGCGGAACTCATCGGTCCGCCGCGCGCGAACGCGATGTCCGATTCCTGCCAGCGCGCCGGTCCCGTCCCCCGTTTCATTGAATCCACAACGACCTGACGGCACTACGACGGAGGAAACCCATGAACGGCACAGTGGCACTGGTGACCGGAGGCAGCAGGGGCATCGGGGCGGCCACCGCCATCCGGCTGGCGGAGGACGGCAACGACGTGGCCCTCACCTACGTCAACGACGAGGAGGCCGCACGGGTGGTCGTCGGCAAGATCGAGGCGCTCGGTCGGCGCGGCCTGGCCCTGCGCGCCGACGCGGGGGACGCGGAGGCGGTCGCCGGCGCGGTGGAGGACACCGTACGGGGCCTGGGCCGGATCGACGTCCTGGTGAACAACGCCGGGGTGGGCGTACTCGGCCCGCTCGAGGCACTCACCCCCGCGGACGTGGACCGGGTCCTCGCGATCAACGTCCGCGGCGCCTTCCTGGCCTCCCGGGCCGCGGCCGGCCGGATGGGCCGGGGCGGGCGGATCGTCACCATCGGCAGCTGCATCACCCAGCGGGTCCCGGGGCCGGGCGGCACCCTCTACGCGATGAGCAAGTCCGCGCTGACCGGTCTGACCAAGGCCCTCTCCCGGGAGCTCGGGGAGCACGGGATCACCGCGAACCTCGTCCACCCGGGCCCGGTGGACACCGACATGAACCCGGCGGACGGCCCCTACGCCGCCCCTCAGGCGGCCATGACGGCCCTGGGCCGCTTCGGCACCCCGGAGGAAGTGGCCGCCATGGTCTCCTTCCTCGCGGGCCCGGACGCCGCGTACGTCACGGGCGCCGAGTTCGCGGTGGACGGCGGGCACGCGGCTTAGGCCCGGCGCATAGGGGGCCCGGGTCTCGTACGGGGCCCCGTACGAGACCCGGGCCCCCGTACGCGGCGCACGCCCGGCCGGTCGTCAGACCAGCCAGCGGCCGGCCTTCATGAGGTCGCGTCCCGCGATCTCATCGGCCTCGCGCCAGGCCTGGATCCACTCCGGCACGATCCGGAAGTACGGATAGGGCGACTTGAGGGTGCTCGGGTCGAAGCCGGAGTGGGCCGCGAAGGCCTCGATCTCGCCGGGCGCCAGCTCCGCCGCCTCCAGCCGGGTCGCGGCGCCTTCCACCAGGACCACGTCGCGGGTTCCGCCGAAGGCAAGGCGTACCCGGCCGCCGGCGGCGAGGTTGCGGCCGGTGGGCAGGGTGCGCCCGGTCGACATCAGGAACGTCTCCCCGTCCCACCGGAACGACAGCGGCACGAGGCACGGGGCGCCCTCGGCGCCTGCCGTGGCCACCCAGACGTCGATGTCGGTCTCGAAGCGTGCCAGCGTGTCCGTGCGGCGCTGTTCCCTCGTGCGCGGTGGTACCTCGGTGGTCATCGTCGGCCGCCTCCCTGGTCGTGAGCCCTGGTCGTGAGCCCTGGTCGGGCACTCCGACCGCAGGCTAGTGCTGTGGCCGGGACCTGCGGTCAACCGGGAACGCCGCAGGGGCGCACCAGCAAGTGGTGCGCCCCTGAGGACAGTTGAACGCACCGAGGGTGTCGGCCCCCGGGGCGTCGGTGTGGTGCGGGAGTGGGTGGCGTCAGCCGCCCAGCTCCTGGTGACGGGCGGTGTGCGCGGCGGTGCCGGCCTCCGTCAGCGCGCCGAAGAGGCGCAGGCGGGAGAAACCGCCGTCCGGGAAGATGTCGATGCGCACGTGCGTGCCGACCGCCGGGGCGTCGAGCACGAAGCGGTGGTTGGTGTCGGGCTGCAGGCGGGTGCGCGGCAGGAACTCCGTCCACTCGCCCTCCTCGCCCGTCTTGACGGACAGCGAGGCCCAGCCGGCCGAGTTGCCCTTGAGGTACGCGGTGTCGATCTCGACGGCGCGGATCTCGGACTCGGCGACGAGCTGGTAGCGGATCCAGTCGTTGCCGTTGTCACGGCGACGGGCGGTCTCCCAGCCGTCGTCCATCTTGCGGGAGCGGCCCGGGTTGATGGTGTTGGTCGGCGGGGAGTAGAAGCGGTTGGAGGCGTCCTGGACGGAGCCGCCGTTCTCCAGGGCCACCACGTCGAAGGAGCCCAGCGCCGCGAGCCACTTCGGGTCGGGCACGACCTCGCCGTAGACGCGCAGGCGGGCGATGCCGCCGTCGGGGTGCTGGTTCACGCGCAGGTGCGTGAAGCGCTGCTCGACGTCGACCTCGAAGCCGTTGGCCGCGTGGCCGCCGACCGGGGTGCGGGCGATGACGGTCGTCCACTTGATGTCGTCGCCCTGGAGCTCCGCCGGGGTCGGCGCGAGCGCGCCCTCCCAGTTGGTGGCCTCTACGGAGACGGCCTGCGGCATGTTGCCGCGGAAGTGGGCGGTGTCGACGACGATGCCGCGGATGACGCCGGGGGCGCCCAGGCGGACGAGCGCCCAGTCGTGGTCCTCGGCGGTCGGCCAGGGCTGGGTGGCGGAGATGCCGCGGCGGCGGCGGGTCTCCCAGCCGTCCATGACCTTGCCCTTGTGGCCGAAGTCCTCGGGGTCGAAGTGCGCGGCCTCGGAGATCAGCAGGTTCTCGCGCTGGGCGAAGAACTCGTCGTTGGCTTCGATGACCCCGGCGCCCAGCTCACGTGCGGCAAGGTTCGCGTACTGGGTGAACGGGAAGTCCGCGGTGCGGTAGTCCGCGTACGGGTCGCCGCCCCCGTACGGGTTCGCGTTACCGGTGAAGGAAGCCAGAGGAATCGAACGCTGTGCCACAGTCAGTTCTGCCTTTCAAGGAGTCGGCCGGTGGGCTCGGACGGGGTGCCGTGGTCGGCGATCTGCGCGCCGCGCAGCCAGGTGGACTTCACGACGCCGTGCAGGGTCTTGCCCGCGTACGCCGTGACCTGGTTGCGGTGGTGCAGGTGGGCCGGGTCCACGGTGAAGGTCTCTTCGGGGGCCAGGACGGCGAAGTCGGCGTCGCGGCCGGCCTCGATCGCGCCCTTGCTCGCCAGACCGGCGAGGGCGGCCGGGGCGGCGGACATCCAGCGGACGACGTCCTCGAGGGTGCGGCCGCGCTTCTTCGCCTCGGTCCAGATGGCCGGAAGACCCAGCTGGAGGGAGGAGATGCCGCCCCACGCGGTGGCGAAGTCGCCGGTCTTGAGGTCCGCGGTGGAGGGCGAGTGGTCGGAGACGATGCAGTCGATCGTGCCGTCGGCGAGCGCGTCCCACAGGACGTCCTGGTTGGCGGACTCGCGGATGGGCGGGCAGCACTTGAACTCGGTGGCGCCGTCCGGGACTTCCTCGGCCGTCAGGGTGAGGAAGTGCGGGCAGGACTCGACCGTGATCCGGACGCCCTCGGCCTTAGCGGCGGCGATCAGCGGCAGCGCGGAGGAGGAGGACAGGTGCAGGACGTGAACGCGCGCGTCTCGCCGCTTCGCCTGGTCGATCAGGTTCTGGATCGCGGTGTTCTCGGCGTCCTTGGGGCGGGAGGCCAGGAAGTCGGCGTACTTGGGGCCCGGGTTCTGCGGCGCGGACTCCAGGTGGTGCGGGTCCTCGGCGTGCACGATGAGCAGGCCGCCGAAGCCGGTGATCTCCGCGAGCGAGGCGGCCAGCTGCTCCTGGTCGAGCAGGGGGAACTCGTCGACGCCGGAGGGCGACAGGAAGCACTTGAAGCCGAAGACGCCGGCGTCGTGCAGCGGGCGCAGGTCCTTGACGTTGTCGGGCAGCGCACCGCCCCAGAAGCCGACGTCCACGTGCGCCTTCGTCCGCGCGACCTCCTGCTTGACCACCAGGTTGGCGGTCGTGGTGGTCGGCGGCAGCGAGTTCAGCGGCATGTCGAGGATGGTGGTGATACCACCGGCCGCGGCGGCGCGGGTGGCCGTCCAGAAGCCTTCCCACTCGGTACGACCGGGGTCGTTCACGTGGACGTGGGTGTCGACCAGGCCGGGGAGGAGCACGTCGTCGCCGAAGTCCTCCAGCCGGGCACCGGCCGGTACGTCGGCCTCGTACGGCAGCACGGCCGCGATCTTCCCGCCGGCGACGGCCACCGAAGCGGCGATCGTCCCCTCGGGGGTGATGACGCGCGTCGAGCGCAGTACCAGTTCCACAGCCAGGTCGGACACCGGAACCTCCCCATCTACTTCCACAGAGCGAAATTCAACGTTCTGTTGACGGAGTCTTCACGTCGATCCGGAACCAGTCAAGAGCGCCCGGACGGACCACTGACGGACCCGTACCGCAATTGGATGTTTCCACAGGATGGAATTAAGATTTCGCTATGCAGAATGTAGCTACCACCACCAGGTACTGGGCGGGTAACTTCCCGAGGACGTTCGCCACCCGGACAAACCGCCTCTGACCGGCGGGGACGGGCATTGACCCGGCCCTAGGGCCGACGCCGACCGACCGGTAGGCTGCTTCCTTGCCTGCCAGCACCGAAAGGACCGCGCCGTGCCGACGTCCAGCGCCAGCACCACCGACGCCTCCACCAAGCCCACCGCCGCCAGCGGTGGCGTCCAGTCCCTTGAGCGCGCCTTCGATCTGCTCGAACGTATGGCCGACGCGGGGGGTGAAGTAGGCCTCAGTGAGCTCTCCGCCGCCAGCGGCCTGCCACTGCCCACCATCCATCGCCTCATGCGCACCCTCGTGGCGTGCGGCTACGTCCGGCAGCAGCCCAACCGACGGTACTCCCTCGGACCCCGGCTGATCCGCCTCGGCGAGTCCGCGTCGCGGCTGCTGGGCACCTGGGCCCGCCCCTACCTGGCGCGCCTCGTGGAGGAGACCGGCGAGACCGCGAACATGGCCCTGCTCGACGGCGACGAGATCGTCTACGTCGCCCAGGTGCCGTCCAAGCACTCGATGCGCATGTTCACCGAAGTCGGCCGCCGCGTGCTGCCGCACTCCACCGGCGTGGGCAAGGCGCTGCTCGCCCACACCCCCGCCGACGAGGTACGGGCCCTGCTCGCGCGTACCGGGATGCCGGCCGCGACCGAGAAGACCATCACCACGCCCGAGGGCTTCCTGGACGCCCTGGAGCACGTGCGCCGGCTGGGCTACGCAGTCGACGACAACGAGCAGGAAATAGGAGTCCGCTGCCTCGCGGTCTCCGTGCCGAACTCGCCGACCGCCGCCGCGATCTCCATCTCCGGCCCGGCCGGCCGGGTGACCGAGGCCGTGGCCGAGTCCTTCGTGCCGATCCTCCAGGGCGTCGCGGCCGAGCTGTCGGTGGCCCTGCAGAGCCAGAACCCCGCGTAGGCACCCGCCGTACGCGAAAGGCCCCGGCCGCCCCCTCGAAGGGGTGGCCGGGGCCTTTCGCGTACGCCCGTGGCCGGGCCGCCGCGCGGCCGCCTACGGGGCTGCGCGGCCCCGTAGGCGGCCGCGTAGCCCCTTACCGCGGCTGGGCGGCCGGGACGGCCTGCGTCAGGCGGCCGTCCGTCATCGTCGCCGTCGCGTCCATGCGGTCCAGGTGGGCGTGGTCGTGGGTGACCAGCACGGTGGCGGTGGAGCGTTCCCGGGTGAGGTTGACCAGCAGGTCCAGGACCGCGGCGCCGCGGTCGTGGTCGAGGGCGCTGGTGGGCTCGTCGACGAGCAGCACGGCGGGCTCGTTCATCAGGGCGCGGGCGATGTTGATCCGCTGGCGCTGCCCCCCGGAGAGCTCGTGGGGCCGTTTGCCGGCCTTGTCGGCCAGTCCCACCGCGTCCAGCAGCTCCAGGGCCCGCCGGCGCAGGGAGTGCGGGGGCCGGCCGGATATGTGGGCCATGACCTGGAGCTGTTCGGCGGCGGTGAGCGAGGCCAGCAGGTTCGGCTGCTGGAAGACGATGCCGATCTTCTCCCGGCGCAGCGCCGCCTTCTCGGCCGCGCCGAGCTTCGAGGTGTCCTGCCCCGCCACGACCACCCGGCCGGCGTCGGGGGTGACCAGGGTGGCGGCGACCGCGAGCAGGCTGGACTTCCCGGAACCGGAAGGGCCGACCACCGCCGTCAGGGTGCCGGCCGGCACCTCCAGGCGGACTGCGTCCAGTGCGGTGAGGCGGCCCTCGCCGTCCGGGTAGGTGAGCGTGACGTCGTGCACGAACAGGGTCATCGGGCGCTCCCGAGTGCCGTCAGGGGGTCTACGGCGGTGATCCGCCGGATGGACAGGGCGGCGCCCAGCGCGCCGAGCGCGATCATGACGGCGGCCGGTACCAGCACGGTGGCTGTGTCGAGCACGAAGGGCACGGCGCCGCCGCTGATGAGGACTCCGAAGCCGACCGCGAGCGCGGTGCCCGCACCGGTGCCGAGCGCCAGCATCACCACGGCCTGCCCGAGCGCGTCCTTGAGGAGGTACGGGGTGGAGGCACCCAGTGCCTTCAGTACGGCGATGTCCCCGCTGCGCTGGATGGTCCACACCGTGAAGAAGGCTCCGATGACCAGGGCCGAGATGGCGAAGAGGAACCCGCGCATCAGCTGCAGCGAGCCGTTCTCGGAGGTGTAGGAGCCGATCGCGCCCAGTGCCTCGTCGACGGTCTGCGCGTCGGTGCCGGTGGCCTTGTCCCCGGCCGCCCAGTCGACGCCCACGCCGTCCAGGGCCACAACGGTGGCGAGGGGGTCCAGGGAGGTGCCGGGGTTTCCGACGCGCTGCCAGTCGGCCAGGTCCATCCAGACGACCGGGGTGTGGCTGTAGGCCGCGGTGCCGGAGACGGCGGCCACGGTCAGCTCGACGGGGCCGATCTTGAGCCGGGCGCCGGCGGTGAGCCCGCCGAGCTCCTCGGCGGCCTTCTCGGTGAGGACCACCCGTCCCTGGGTGAGGCCGCTGCCCGAGGGCGCCAGGGAGCCTGCCGGATCCACTCCGAAGACGGACACGGCGGCGGTGCGCTCACCGGAGACGGCGTTGGTGGTGCGGATGCCCAGCGGCTGCGCGGAGGTCACCCCCGGCTGCTCGCGCCAGGCCAGCCAGGCCCTCTCGGGCACCTGGGAGTTGGTGAAGGAGACCTTCTGGTCCCCGGCGGGCGCTGCGAACGCGAGGCGGGTGGTGGATGGCAGGCCGGTGAGGGCCGAGATGTTCTCCCGGGCCAGGCCCGCGGTGAGCCCGGACAACAGGCCGACCAGCAGCGTGATCAGCAGTACGACCGAGCCCATCAGGGCGAAGCGGCCCTTCGCGAACCGTAGATCTCTCCATGCGACGAACATGTTCCCCACCTTGGTGTTCCGCGTGGTCACAAGGCATCGCGCCACAGTAGGGATCCTCGTATCGAAGGGCGCACCCATACATCAATCCTTTGGTTGACCGGTGCCCCCGGACCCGGACTTACGCTGGTCAGGACATGACTGCTCTCTCCCGGCCCCCCGCGCCCACGGCCCTCGCCGACCGCGCCCTCACCCCCGTCTCCCGCGTCCTGCGGCTGTGCCTGCACGCGCTGCTCTTCGGCCTGCTCGCCCTCGCCGCAGGGCGGGCCGTCACCGACTCCGCGCCGCGCGCGGGCTGGGTGGTCGCGGCCTGCGCGGTACTGGCCGCCGTGTACCTGGTGGGCGTACGCACCCCCGTGGTGCACAGCTCGGTGCGTGCCGGGGCGGTGTGGCTGGCCGCACTGGGCGCGGTCTGGGCCGCCCTGCTGGTGGTCTCCCCCGACGGGCTGTGGATCGCCTTCCCGCTGTACTTCCTGGAGCTGCACCTGCTGCGGCTGCGGTGGGGCGTGGCGGCCGTCGCGGTGACCGCCTGCGCGGCGATCGGCGGCTTCCTCGGGCACAGCGGCGCGGTGACCCCGGGGGCCTTCCTCGGGCCGCTGCTGGGCGGGGCCGTCGCGGTGGCGACCGTACTGGGCTACCAGGCGCTGTACCGGGAGAGTGAGCGGCGCCGCGAGCTGATCGAGGAGCTCATCACGACCCGGGCCGAGCTGGCCGCGGCCGAGCGGAGCGCCGGGATCCTGGCGGAGCGGGAGCGGCTCGCCCGCGAGATCCACGACACCCTGGCGCAGGGCCTGTCCTCCATCCAGCTGCTCCTGCGGGCCGCGGAGCGCGGCCTGCCCGAGGGCTCGCCGGCCCTCCCGCACATCGGCCGGGCCCGGGAGGCCGCCCAGGAGAACCTCGCCGAGGCACGCCGCTTCGTACGGGCCCTCACGCCTCCGGACCTGGAGTACGGGTCGCTGCCGGCCGCGCTGGAGCGGTTGTGCTCGGGGGCGCCGGGCCCCCGGGTCCGGTTCTCCCTGAGCGGCGCCGCGCGCCCCCTGCCCACGCCCTACGAGGTGGCGCTCCTGCGGATCGCGCAGTCGGCGCTGGCCAATGTGGTGCGGCACGCGGGGGCCGGCCGCGCCGAGATCACCCTGACGTTCATGGACTCCTCCGTGACCCTGGACATCGTCGACGACGGCAAGGGCTTCGACCCCGGCGCGGCCTCCCGCGACCCCTCGGGCGGGGGCGGCTTCGGCCTGCCGGCGATGCGCTCGCGGGCGCAAACCCTCAGCGGCCTGTTCACGGTCGAATCCGCCCCCGGCCAGGGCACCGCCGTGGCCGTCACCCTGCCCTTGCCCGCGGAGGCACTCTCATGACGATCCGGCTGCTCCTCGCCGACGACCACCCGGTGGTCCGGGCCGGGCTGCGCGCGGTGCTGGACACGGAGCCCGACTTCGAGGTGGTGGCGGAGGCGGCGACCGCGGAACGGGCGGTGGAGCTGGCCGGTTCCACAGGGGTCGACGTGGTCCTGATGGACCTCCAGTTCGGGCCCGGCCCCGGTATGCACGGCTCGGCGGCCACGGCCCTGATCACGGCCCGGTCCCCGTCCCCCCGAGTGCTGGTCCTGACCACGTACGACACCGACGCGGACATCCTGGCGGCGGTGGAGGCGGGCGCGTCGGGCTACCTCCTCAAGGACGCCCCGCCGGAGGAACTGGCGGCGGCCGTCCGCACCGCGGCAGCCGGCCAGTCGGCGCTGGCCCCGGCGGTGGCACTACGCCTGATGGACCGCATGCGCACCCCCGCGGAGGCCCTGACCAAGCGCGAACTGGAGGTCCTCCAGCTGGTCGCGGACGGCCTGTCGAACCAGCAGATCTCCAAACAGCTCTTCCTGAGCCAGGCCACGGTCAAATCCCACCTGGTCCACATCTACGCAAAACTGGGCGTCGACTCCCGCACCTCGGCGGTGGCAACGGCCGCCACCCGCCGCCTGATCCGAACACCCTGACCACGAACGCCACCCCCAGCCCCGCCACGGACCACCGGGCCAGGACCCCGACCCGGGGAGCGGTCCCCTACGCCACCCAGTAAGGCCGCTCCACCGCCGAAGGCAACGGCACACCCTCGTGGAAGGCCTGCGCCAGCCTCCGTACCCCCTCGTCCAACTGCTCCGCCTCCAGCGTGTACGGAATCCGCAGCCGGTGCTCGAAGGTCCCGGGGTCCACCCCGAACCGCGCGCCCCGCCCGATGTTCACCCCTGCGGCCACCGCCCGGTCCGCCAGCGCGGAGCTGACCGGCTCCCCCAGGTCCACCCAGAGCGACAGCCCGCCCGGCGGCAGGGTCCAGGACCACTCGGGCGTGTGCCGCTCCAGCGAGGCGACCAGCGCCGCCCGCTGTCCGCGCAGTTGCTCCAGCCGCGCGGGCAGCGACCGGTCCAGCCCCTCCAGCAGCGGCAGCGCCACCAGCTGGTCCAGTACCGAGCCGGTCATGTCGGCCGCCACCCGTAGCGCCGTCAACTCCGTGATCATCTTGGCTGTGGCCCGGATCCACCCGACCCGCAGCCCGCCCCAGTGGGTCTTGCTCAGCGAGCCGATGGTCACCACGTGGTCGGCCCCGCCCTTCGGCGCGAGCGAGGCCAGCGGGGCGGGCGCGGGCACGTCGAGCGCGATGTCGGCGATGGTCTCGTCGACGACCAGCCAGGTCCCGGTCCGCCGGGTCGCCGCCAGCAGTCGCAGTCGCTGCTCCTGCGGCATCAGGGCGCCCGTGGGGTTGTGGAAGTCGGGGATCACGTACGCGAGCCTCGGCACGGTCTGGCGCAGTGCCGACTCCGCGATCTCCAGGTCCCAGCCCCCGTCGGAGACGGCGATCGACCCGGTGCGCAGCCGTGCGTGGCGCAGGGCGTCGAGGGCGTTGGCGTAGGTCGGGTTCTCGGTCATCACCCGGTCCCCCGGCCGGCACAGCAGGCTCACCACCAGCGTGAACGCGTGCTGCGCGCCCGCCGTGACGAGGATCTGCTCCGGGCGGGTCGCCATTCCCCGCCGGGTGAACCGCTCGGCGATGGCCGTACGCAGGTCGGGCAGTCCGAAGGGGTGGTAGCCGGGGCGGCGGGCCAGCGCCGGGAGCCGGGGCGCGGCCCAGGCCAGTGCTTCGGCCAGAGTTCCGTCGGGGGCGCCCATCGCGGCGATGGCGAGGTCGATGCCGGGGTTGTCGTCGGCGCGGCCGCCGCTGCCCCCGATGATGGCGTGCGCGCCGACCGGGCCGTGTCCTTCGGGGAGCTCGGTCCAGGTCCCGGATCCGCGGCGGCTGCGGACGTAGCCGCTCTCGCGCAGGAGGTCGTAGGCGCTGGTGACGGTGGCCCGGCTGGCGCCGACCGCTTCGGCGAGCTCGCGTTCGGCGGGCAGGCGCACGTGCAGGGCGATCCGGCCGTCGAGGATCAGGGTGCGGACGGCGTCGGCGAGGGCCCGGTAGCCGGGGCGGGCCAGTACCTCCGCCGGGAGCAGTGCCGCGAGCTGGCGGCTGCCGATCGTTCTGTCCGCCGTCTGGACCACTCGCCCGTTTGCCATGCCAACCTCCCCTGATTGGCTCTGCCTGCCAGGCCAATCCAGGTTCAGACTCGCTCTATTGGCCGTTGATTGGCAAGGAGAAGCCGCGATGTTGACCGACCGTGACGAACGGGCCCTGCTCACCGCCAGCGAGAACCGGATCACCGAGCCCCTGCGCATCGGGGCGGCGCTGGCCGCCGTACGACGGTTTCTGCGGCCCGAGCGAGAATCGGTGACATGTCACCCCACAGCCGCACACCCGACCATCACCAGCCTCGACCACGGCCCGCAGCGGACGGCACCCCTCCCCCGGTGATCGCCGGCCTGCTCCTCGCGGCCGGCGGCGGCCGGCGGCTGGGCGGCCGCCCGAAGGCCCTGCTGACCTACCGGGGCCGCCCGCTGGTGGAGAACGCCGTACGGGTCCTGCGCGAAGCGGGCTGCGGCCCGCTGCACGTGGTGCTCGGCGCCTCTGCGGCCGAGGTGCGCGAACGGGCCGACCTCAGCGGATGCGTGGTGACCGACAACCCGGACTGGGCCGAGGGCATGGGCTCCTCCCTGCGGATCGGCCTGGCCTCGCTGGCCGGTACGGGAGCCGAAGCGGCCCTGGTCTCCCTCGTGGACCAGCCGGGCATCGGCCCCGAGGCGGTGGCCCGGGTCCGGGCCGCCTACCGGTCCCCCGCGAGTCTGGTGGCGGCGTCCTACGACGGCGAGCGCGGGCACCCGGTGCTCTTCGGGGCGGACCGCTGGCCGGACATCGTGGCGACGGCCACGGGCGACAAGGGCGCGCGCGTCCACCTGACGAACTACGCGGAACAGCTCACACTGGTCGAATGCGGGGACATCGCGGAGGCCTTCGACATCGACACGCCGCCCGACCTGGCACGACTGGTCTGAGCAGGCTGTGACGATGGTGGCACTGAGGGCCACCGCGATGCGGAATCTGTCGACTCAGAGAATCTCGACATCAACAAACCATTGAACTTCCACCATGAGGAAATTACTATCCACTGGTCAGAAGCGCCCTGAACCCCCAGACGGCGCCCGCGACCGTATCCCGGAACTCTCCACACCCGACGGCACTGCGTGCCGTCCAGCGCGAGCATTCCCCGCGGCCGCCAGGCACCGCCGCTGAAGGAGTGACAGATATGTCCGCACCAGCGCCGTCATCGCTGGCCATCGTCGACGCCGAGCCCCTGCCCCGGCAGGACGAGGTCCTCACCGAAGCGGCTCTCGCCTTCGTGGCCGAGCTCCACCGGCAGTTCGCCCCCCGCCGCGCAGAGCTCCTCGCCCGCCGCTCCGTGCGGCGCGCCGAGATCGCCCGCACTTCCACGCTCGACTTCCTCCCGGACACCGCACAGGTCCGCGAGGGCGACTGGAAGGTGGCGCCGGCCCCGGCCGCGCTGAACGACCGCCGTGTGGAGATCACCGGCCCGACCGACCGCAAGATGACCATCAACGCCCTGAACTCGGGCGCCAAGGTCTGGCTTGCCGACTTCGAGGACGCCTCGGCTCCCACCTGGGAGAACGTGGTCCTCGGCCAGCTCAACCTGATCGACGCCTATGAGCGCCGCATCGACTTCACCGACGCCCGCACGGGCAAGGCGTACACCCTCAAGCCCACCGAGGAGCTCGCCACCGTCGTGATGCGCCCGCGCGGCTGGCACCTCGAGGAGCGCCACCTCCAGTTCGAGGGCGGCCCGGCCTCCGGCTCGCTCGTGGACTTCGGCCTGTACTTCTTCCACAACGCCAAGCGCCTCATCGCGCTCGGCAAGGGCCCGTACTTCTACCTGCCGAAGACCGAGTCCCACCTGGAGGCGCGCCTCTGGAACGAGATCTTCGTCTTCGCCCAGGACTATGTCGGCATCCCGCAGGGCACCGTCCGCGCGACCGTCCTGATCGAGACGATCACGGCCGCGTACGAGATGGACGAGATCCTCTTCGAGCTGCGCGACCACGCGGCGGGCCTGAACGCCGGCCGCTGGGACTACCTCTTCTCCATCGTCAAGAACTTCCGTGACGGCGGCGAGAAGTTCGTCCTGCCGGACCGCAACGCGGTGACGATGACCGCCCCGTTCATGCGCGCCTACACCGAGCTGCTGGTCAAGACCTGCCACAAGCGCGGTGCGCACGCCATCGGCGGCATGGCGGCCTTCATCCCGTCCCGCAAGGACGCCGAGGTCAACAAGGTCGCCTTCGAGAAGGTCAAGGCCGACAAGGACCGCGAGGCCGGCGACGGCTTCGACGGCTCCTGGGTCGCCCACCCCGACCTGGTCCCGATCGCGATGGCCTCCTTCGACGCGGTCCTCGGCGACAACCCGAACCAGAAGAGCCGCCTGCGCGAGGACGTCTCCGTCGCCCCCGGCGAGCTCATCGCCATCGACTCCCTGGACGCGAAGCCCACGTACGACGGCCTGCGCAACGCCGTCCAGGTCGGCATCCGCTACATCGAGGCCTGGCTGCGCGGCCACGGCGCCGTCGGCATCTTCGGCCTGATGGAAGACGCCGCCACCGCCGAGATCTCGCGCTCGCAGATCTGGCAGTGGATCAACGCCGGCGTGATCTTCGAGAACGGCAAGCTCGCCACCGCCGACCTCACCCGCGAGATCGCGGCCGCCGAACTCGCCGCGATCCGCGCCGAGGTCGGCGAGGAGGCCTTCACCTCCGGCAAGTGGCAGCAGGCCCACGACCTCCTCCTGCAGGTCTCCCTGGACACGGACTACGCGGACTTCCTCACCCTCCCCGCGTACGACCAGCTCACCGGCTGACACCGCACTTTCGGCTGAATCGCACAGCAGCCGAAACATGACCGCGCCCCCGAAGCCTTCCGGCTCCGGGGGCGCGGTCGTGTGCCCGGCCGAATCCGACAGCAGCCGTAGACGCGGGTACCGGCCGAACGACCGATCGGTTGTTACTCGTTCGTAACGTGACTGTACCTAGCGGTAACAACGCGCGGCATGGGAGTTTTCCGGTTGCCACCGGCCGGAGGTAACCCCCACTTACCAGCCATGCGCCGAAGCCGTTCCTGGCTTCCGCATGGCCGACCGCAGGAGTTCCGCAGTGAACGGATTCCGCAACGACAGCATGGACCGGCCCCGTCGGGTGCGACGACTGGCCGGGATCGGGATGGCGGTGCCGCTCCTCGCCGGGGTACTGGTCGCCGGAGGGGCCGGGCCGGCCGTGGCCGGGCCTGGGTCCGGGCCGACCGCCGTGGTGTCCCTCGGGGACAGCTACATCTCCGGTGAGGCCGGACGCTGGAAGGGCAACAGCCTGACCAACAGCGGGAACCGGACCGGCACCGACCGGGCATGGGTGAGCGGCAGCAGCTACGACCCCGGCAAGGTCTACGGGGCCACCGCCGGCGGCTGCCACCGGTCGGACTCCGCCGAGGTGAAGAGCGCCGGGGCCATCGCCGATGTCGCGATCAACCTGGCGTGTTCCGGGGCGACTTCGCAGAACGTGTTCCGCGCCTCCAACGGGGGTGTCGCCTTCAAGGGAGAGGCCCCGCAGGCCGATCAGCTCGCCGCGGTGGCCGCGAGCAACGACATCAAGGTCATCGCGCTGTCCATCGGCGGCAACGACCTCGGCTTCGCCGACATCATCAAGGAGTGCGCGTACGACTTCGTGCTGTGGAACTCCTACTGCTACGACGACCAGCAGGAAGGGGTCGACGAGAAGATCGGCGGCGTGATGGCCGACGTCGGCAAGTCGGTCGACGAGGTGCGGGCCGTCATGCGGGGCGCCGGTTACGCCGACTCCTCGTACCGGCTCGTGCTGCAGTCCTACCCGTCGCCGATCCCGCGCAGCGCGGAGAACCGGTACACCCAGAGCGACTGGAGCCGGCTCAACACGGGCGGGTGCCCCTTCTGGAACAAGGATTCCGACTGGGCGCGGGACTCGCTCGTGCCGCAGATCGCGGGGCGGCTCAAGGCGGTCGCCGCCGCCAAGGGTGCGCAGTTCCTGGACCTGAAGGACATGATGCAGGGGCGCGAGGTGTGCGCGAAGGCGAGCAAGCTGGTGACCACGACCGCTCCGGCCTCGGCGAAGACGAGCGAGTGGGCGCGCTGGATCGACAGCAGCGAGACGCAGGGGCTGGTCCAGGAGTCCATGCACCCGAACCACTTCGGGCAGCTCGCGGCCGGGCGCTGCCTGGCGCTGGCCGTGGCACAGCCGGCGGGCAGCGGTTTCGGCTGCAAGAACACCGCCGGGGCCGACCAGAGCGGGATGTACCTGACCCCGGCTCTGTAGTTCCGTAGTTCCGTAGTACCGATCCGCCGCGGCCCGGCCCTTCCGGCCTCGCCGCGGTGGGTTGCGGTACTACGCGGACTCGTTGAGGACGGACAGAATGTTGCCCGCCGGGTCCTTGAACCAGGCGATGGACGGCGTTCCGGGTTCGGCGTGGCGGACAACGCCTCTATCGTCGGCCTCGAATTCTTCGTAGCGCTCGAAGCGGACACCTCGCGCGGCGAGTTCGTCGACCGCCTTGTCGATGTCGTCAACGGGGAAATTGAGAATCGTGAAGCTCGCGGGCTCGTGGTTCTCCTTCGGATAGATCAGCACCTTCGTGTCGCCCGCGAGGTGCAGTTGCAGGTGCGGCATGTCCTCTTCCTCCGTGACGCGAAGCCCGAGCGTGCCTCCATAGAATTCCTTCGCCTTCCCGAGGTCGTCGACCGAGAAGCCGCTGTACCCCTTGCTGTCCGCAAACATGACCACTCCCTCGATCCGCCGCACGTGCCCCTGCTCCCATGGTCCTCCTGGGCCCGGTGGTCGTCGACCGGGAAATCGGGTGATCGTCCCGGCCGCGGGCTGGCATGCTCTCGCGCATGACAGACCGCAGCGCGGGCCCCAGCCTCTACATCTCCGTCGACGTCGAGGCCGACGGGCCCATCCCCGGGCCGTATTCGATGATCAGTTTCGGGGCCGCCGTGGCGGGGCGGCAGGACGGGGCTTCGTACGCAGCCGCCGATCCGGAACAGGACACCTTGTAGCGGGAGTTGCTGCCGATCAGTGAGGCGTACGTACCGGAGGCGCTCGCGGTCAGCGGGCTGGACCGGGACCGGCTGCTCCGCGAGGGGGCCGAACCGGCCGTCCCCATGGCGGAGTTCCGCGCCTGGGTGCGGGAGGTCTCGGCGGGGGCGCAGCCGGTGATGTGCGCCTATCCGGCCTCCTTCGACTGGACCTTCCTGTACTGGTACTTGTTGACCTCCTCCCCTCCCTGGAGGGAGGGGATTCCTTCCCTTGCGGGTCGGGTCTTCTGCTTCGTCGACCGCTGCCTCTCAGGAGTGCTCCGTTGAGGAGCTGCGGCTCGGCGCCATGCCGGAGACCCTGCGGCTGCTCCGGGACGCCGGGGTGGAGGTTCACGTCGAGGAGACGACCGCCGCGGTCGCGCTCTACAACCGACTGGCCGCGACCGAGCGCGTGGGCGGGCTCTTCCACTCGACCTGCTGAGCGGCGGGCCTGCGACAAGGAGCCTGCCCAGTCAGCCCGCCAGCTCCGGCAGTAGTTCGCGCAGTGGCGTCCGGGCGCCGCAGGTGTAGGCCGCGCGGAAGGCCTGTGGGGTGAGGCGGGTGCGGACCGCGTGCTGGGCGCGGGGGGCCGGGGCCGCGCGCGGGCGGGTGCGGGAGACCGCGCCGAGGAGGCGGGCCGCCTCGGCGTAGCGGCCCTGGTCCGCCTCCAGTTCGGCGAGGAGCTCCACCGAGAAGGCCTGCCCCAGCGTGTCGTCCAGCCCGAACTGGGTCCGCAGCGCGCGCAGCAGTTCCGTTCGGGCCAGCGCCGGGCGGCCCTCGTGGCGCTGGACCAGGGCGTGGGCGCAACTCAGCCAGGAGCGGGCCCACGGATCGGCCGGGTCGTCCGGCGGGTCGTCCTCGGCCGGTACCGAAGCCGGGTGCGTACGGGCGAGCGCCAGGGTGTGCGCGGCCCGCAGGGCTTCGCGGCCGGGGCCGAACTCGGGATCGGAGGGCAGGAGTTCCAGTCCGTCCCGGTACTCCGCCGCGGCGTCCTGGTAGCGGTGTTCCCACAGCGCGATGGTCCCGCGCAGGTGCGCGAGGTAGGCCAGGCAGGTGTCCTCTCCCTCGTGCACGGCCTCGGTCCACGCCTCCACGAGCAAGGGGTCGGCGCCGTCCGGCTCGCCGAAGCCGGCGACCAGCCACGCCGCGAGCCACAGAGCCCGGGCGGGCCGGGGCGCCGGGTGTACGGCCAGGGCCCGTTCCACGTGCCTGCGCCCCTCCGCCACCATCCCGCAGGCGGACCACAGGAACCACAGGGACACCGCGATCTCCAGGGCGGCTCCCGGCCCCCCGGCGGCGAGCGGGTTCATCGCCGCCCGCAGCTCGGGGAGTTCCCGTAAGGCGAGGGCGCGCGCCTCCCGTTGCGCGCCGGCGCGCCACAGCCGCGCAGCCCGCTCCGCCACCACCCGGCAGCGCTCGCGGTGGCGCCGGGCCGTCGTCGCGCCGTCCCCGGCGGGTCCGTGCGCGAGCCGCCGGGCCGCGTACGCCCGTACTGACAGGGGCAGCCGGTAGCGGCCCTGCCCGGCGTCCGCGAGCAGGCCCGGGGCCAGCCGGAGCAGTGCCTCGACGGCGGTGTCCGGGGTGAGCGATCCGAAGCCGCACACCTCGGCGACGGCCGCCCGGTCGAAGGAGCCCGCGAATACGGAGAGCCGCTCCCAGAGCAGCCTCTCGGCGGGCGAGGCGAGGCGCAGCGAGCGTTCGGCGTCGGCCCGGGTGCTGCGGCCGGCGCCGCCGGCGAGGAAGGCCAGCGGGTCGGAGCCGAGCCTGCGGAGCGCCTGCGCGGGCGCGTACTGGTGCGAGCGCCCAGCCGCGAGCTCCAGTGCGCCGGGAATCCCGTCGAGCGCCTGGCACAACGCGGCCACGGCCCCCGCGTTGCGGTCGGTCAGTTCGAAGAAGGGGTCGGCGCCGCGCGCCCGCTCCTCGAAGAGCCGTACGGCCGCGTAGCCGGCGACGTCGGCCACCGGGAACCGGCGCGTGAGGTCGGGCGCAGCGTGTCCCGGTACGGCGTGGACCGCCGCGGGCAGCGGCTGAAGCGAGTGCGTGACGGGCACCGACAGCGGCGGTACCGCGAGTACCGCTTCCCCGGCGAGCCGCAGCCGTCGCTGCGAAGTGGCCAGGATCCGCAGCCCCGGAAGACGCCGCAGCAGCTCGGCGGCCAGCCTCGCACCGGCCTCCCCCAGCTGTTCGCAGCCGTCGAGCACGAGCAGCGCCTCACGCCCCGCGAGCCGGCCTGCGAGCTCCGCTCCGAGACCGTCCCAGCACCACTCGGGCAGGGCCGCGAGCTCCGCCCAGACGGTGTCCAGGCCCTCCCTGTCGCCCAGTGCGCGGACGGTGCGCACGGCAAGCCGGGTCTTGCCGATGCCGGCCGGTCCGGTGAGCGTGACCAGGCGTTCGGTGGCGAGCAGGGAAGCGAGGGCGGTGAGCTCCCGCTCCCGCCCGATGAAGCTCGACAGTTCGGCGGGCACCGCCTGCCGCATGCCCGAGCGGGACTCCCCCACGCGTCCTCCTGCGATGTCCAACACGTGCGCACTGTCATGTGGTCAACAGTTGAACGCACAAAGAGAGATGATCGGCTCATAATCCCGTTGTCCCGTCACCGACCGGGAGAACCGCCAAGGGGAGGGTATGAATTCGGCCATTTCCGCCATCGACGACACAGACCGGGCACTGGTCCACGCACTCCAGCTCGCGCCCCGCGCGAGCTGGGAGCTGCTGGGACCCGTCCTCGGCGCGCGCCCGGACACCCTGGCTCGTCGCTGGGAGCGGCTCACCGGGTCCGGCGAGGCATGGCTGAGCGGACTGGGGCTGCGCAGCGGGATCACGACGCCCTGTATGGCGTGGGTGGAGGTCACCTGCACCGCGGGCAGCTCGGCTTCGGTGGGGGACGTGCTCGTGGCGGATCCCCACGCCCTGGGCGTCGAGCACACCACCGGGAGCCGGGACCTGCTGGTTTTCGTGGCCGTACCCGACCTGCCCACGCTGTACCGCTACCTGTCCTCCCGGGTGCAGCGCATACCGGGCGTGGTCGGCACCCGCACCTCGATGGTGACGGCGGTGCACTACGCCCCCGACCGCTGGCGCCTGGACCAGCTGACCCCGGGCCAGATCGGTCTGCTGACGAGACGGACCCGGCGGCCGGCGGCCTCCGCCTCCCCGGACCGGCCGGTGGTGGCCCCACTCACGGAGGAGGACCGGCCGCTGGTACTGGCCCTGGCCTCGGACGCCCGGCGCAGCGTGGCCTCGCTGGCCCGGGAGTTCGCGATGAGCGAGTCGACCGTACGGCGCCGGCTCACGCGGCTGGAGGCCGGGCACAGCCTGCGCTACAGCTGCGCGCTGGCGGCCGGACTGTCGGGCTGGCCGGTGTCGGCGACGCTGTGGGCGGAGGCTTCCGAGTACGAGCTCGCCGACTGCGCGGCGGTCGCCGCAGGACTGCGCGAGACCCGGATCTGCATGTCGGTCAGCGGACCCTGGAACTTCCTGATCGTCGCCCGGCTGCGCACGGTGGAGGGTCTCTCCCGGTACACGGCGGAGCTCGCCCGTCGGCTGCCGGGACTGCGCATCACGGACTCGGCGGTGTCCCTGCAGGTCCGCAAGTCGGAGGCACAGGAACTGGACCGGCGCGGACACCGCGTGCACACGGTCGCCCCGGACATCTGGTCCGACCCGGTCCCGGCGGAAGGGACTTGAGCCTTGCCACGAGTCCGGGGCTGCCCAAATCCATTGGCCCCGACGGCATTTGAGCCCCAGTAACATCCGCCGGAGCCTGGGCCCAGCGGCCAGTGGTCAGCGGTCAGCCGTCACGCAACCCAGCACTCCTCACGGCGAAGCAGCAGCAGCAGCAACAACAGCAACAGCCGAAGACGCGGAGCGGCGGCGCGGACGTCAACCCCGCAGTGGGTGACGTACGCGCCGCCGCTCCGCATCCCGGCCGGGCAGAGCCCGGTCAGTGCACCAGCACCGCTTCCGGGGAGCCTGGGGCCGATTCCTTCTTGGCGCCGAGGTGGTTGAAGGCCAGGTTCAGCACGATGGCCACGACGCAGCCGGTGCTGATGCCGGAGTCGAGGACGACCAGCAGGTCCTTCGGGAAGGCGTGGTAGAAGCCGGGGGCGGCGATCGGGATCAGGCCGATTCCGAGTGCGGCGGCGACGATCAGGGCGTTCTCGCCCTTCTCCATGGCCGCGCCGGCCAGGGTCTGGATGCCGCTGGCGGCCACCGAGCCGAAGAGGACGATGCCCGCGCCGCCGAGAACGGGCAGGGGTACGACTCCGATGACGGAGGCGGCGATCGGACACAGGCCCAGCAGGATCAGGATGCCGCCGCCGGCCGCGACGACGAACCTGCTCCGTACCTTGGTCATCGCGACCAGGCCTATGTTCTGGGCGAAGGCACTGCACATGAACCCGTTGAACAGCGGGCTGAGCGCGCTGCCGAGGGTGTCGGCGCGCAGGCCGCCCTCGATGGTCTTCGAGTCCGCCGGGCGGCCGACGATCTTGCCCAGCGCGAGGATGTCGGCGGTGGACTCGGTCATGCACACCAGCATCACGATGCACATGGAGATGATCGCGGCGACCTGGAACTGCGGCGCCCCGAAGTGGAACGGCGTCGGGAAGCCCACGAAGTCGGCGTTCCTGACGGCGTCGAAGCTCGTCATGCCCAGCGGCAGTGCTATGAGCGTGCCGACGACCAGGCCGAGGAGGATGGAGATCTGCTGGAGGAAGCCGCGCAGGAACTTGCGCATCAGCAGGACGATCGCGAGAGTGGCGGCGGCCATGGCGATGTTCTTCATCGAGCCGTAGTCGGTGGCGGTGCTGTTCCCGCCCTGGGACCAGTTGAAGGCCACGGGGAGCAGCGAGACGCCGATCAGGGTGATGACCGTACCGGTGACCACCGGTGGGAAGAACCGGACCAGCCTGCCGAAGTACGGGGCGGCGAAGAATCCGAGGATCCCGGCGACGATGATCGCGCCGAAGATGATCGGGATGGCGTTGTCGCCCTCGCCCTTTCCGATGGCGATCATCGGGGTCACACCGGCGAAGGAGACGCCGTTGACGAAGGGGAGTTTGGCGCCGATCTTCCAGAATCCGAGGGTCTGGAGGAGGGTGGCGAGTCCTGCGGTGAAGAGCGAGGCGCCCATCAGGAAGGCGGTCTCGGTGGCGGAGAGGCCGACGGCCGGTCCGACGATCATGGGTGGGGCGACGACGCCCGCGTACATGGCGGCCACGTGCTGCAAACCGCTCGTGAACATTTTCAATGGAGGCAAGGTCTCGTCGACCGGGTGCTTCCCCTCCGGTACTACGACTGCATCTTTGCGAAACCTGGGCGCAATGGCCACGGCTTCCTCCGGTCGGTTATACACGTCGGCAGGGACGTGGGTGTCATGGAGGTGGTGCGAAAGCGTTGCTAGTCGAGCCTGTATGGAGTTGTGGGGGTGCTGCGCGTGCTTGTCCCAAGGGGTGCGGAGACGATTCGCCCGAGTCGTTTCCACGCGGTGGCGGCCCGAGCCGCCGGTGTGGAGGAGAGCCCGTGGGGAACCCGCCGAAGAACCTGCGGGGAACCCGCCGAGAGCTCGAGGAAAGCTGAAAGAGAGCTGGCGGTGCCGTGGCGGTGGCGCGGTACACGAGCTGCGGGGCGAGTGTCACGAGTCACCGCACCCGGGGCGCCTGCGGAAAATCCTCAGGCGCTACCCGGGAACGGCTGCCGCGGACCCCGCTCGGGTCCGCGGCCGCCGACCGGGGGCCGTCCCCCCCAGCCGGACTTCCGTGGGATCAGGCCTACGCGGAGAGTCGCGCGAGGCGCTGGGCCTCTTCCCGCGTGGACACCGCGATGGCGTCCTCGTCGGCGAAGAGGAGACGGTTGCTCTCGACGATCTGCTTGCCGTTGACGAACGACGCGGTGACCGGAGCCGCCGCACCGAAGACCAGGGCGGTGACCGGGTCGGCGATCGAGGAGTGCAGGAGCGTGCTCAGGTTCCACATCACCAGGTCGGCGCACTTGCCGACCTCGAGCGAACCGATGTTGTCGGCGCGGCCGAGGACCTGGGCGCCGCCGTAGGTGCCGAGGCGCAGGGCCTGGCGCGCGTTGAGGGCGCGCTCGCGGTGGACCGGGTTCAGGCGGTTGATGAGGAGCGCGTTGCGCAGCTCGGTGTGCAGCTCGCCGGACTCGTTGGAGGCGGTGCCGTCCACGCCGAGGCCGACCGGGACACCGGCGGCGAGCATGTCCGGGACGCGGGCGATGCCGGCGGCCAGACGGGCGTTGGAGGACGGGCAGTGCGCGACACCGGTCTTGGTACGGGCGAACGCGGCGATGTCGGAGTCGTTCATGTGGACGCTGTGCGCCATCCACACGTCCTCGCCGAGCCAGCCGGTCGACTCGAAGTAGTCGGTCGGGCCCATGCCGAACAGTTCCTTGCAGAACTGCTCTTCCTCGACGGTCTCCGAGCCGTGCGTGTGCATGCGCACACCCAGGCGGCGGGCCATCTCGGCGCCCTGCTTGAGCAGCTCGGTGGAGACCGAGAAGGGGGAGCAGGGGGCGACGGCGACCTGGGTCATCGCGTCGAAGGAGGCGTCGTGGTACTTCTTCACGGTCGCCTCGGTGTCCGCGAGCGCACCCTCGAGGGTCTCGACCGCGTGGTCCGGCGGCAGGCCGCCGTCCTTCTCGCTGCGGTCCATCGAACCGCGGGCGAGGGTGAAGCGGACGCCCATCTCGGACGCGGCGCGGATGATCGAGCCGGACAGGTCGCCGGAGCCCTTGGGGAACACGTAGTGGTGGTCCATGGCGGTGGTGACGCCGCCCTTGGCCATCGCGGCGAGGGAGCCCTGCGCGGCCGTGTACGTCATCTGCTCGTCGATGCGCGCCCACGTCGGGTACAGCGCGACCAGCCAGTTGAAGAGGTTGTGGTCGGTGGCCAGACCGCGCGTGATCCACTGGTAGAAGTGGTGGTGCGTGTTGACCAGACCGGGGGTCACGAGGTGCCCGGTGCCGTCGATGCGGCGGACGACGTTGTCGAGGTTCTCGGGGGCCTTGCCCGCACCGATGAACTCGATCTTGTTACCGGCGACGACCACGTGGCCCGAGGCGTACTCGGTGTCGTTGGCGTCAACGGTCGCAATCGCACAGTTTTCGATGACGATGCGCTCTACGGCGCTGTCATTGGCTGCCGATGCTGCCATGGGACTTCCTCGTGCTTTCAGTGGCGGTGCGGGCACGGCAAAACCCAGGGGATTTGAGTGCCGGAGCCGGGGGCCTTGACAGCTGACAGTACTGCCGCCCCGTGTGGTGCGTCCGGGTGCCGATTCAGGAAGTTGAGAGTACTGACAGGTGTCGCACCGCCCCGGGGCCACTGCGGAGCCCCGGGACGCGAGTGCCACATCAGAGGTTGGTCATGTCCACGGGGATACGGGCGTCGACGCCGTCGCGGAGAACCGTCGCCTCGATCAGACCGTACGGGCGGTCCGCGGCGAAGTAGACCTCGTTGTCGTTCTTGAGACCGAAGGGCTCGAGGTCGACGAGGAAGTGGTGCTTGTTCGGGAGCGAGAAGCGAACCTCGTCGATCTCCGAACGGTGGTTGATGATGCGCGAACCCATCTGGTACAGGGTCTGCTGCAGCGACAGGGAGTAGGTCTCCGCGAAGGCCTGGAGCATGTGCTTCCGGGTCTCGGCGTAGGACTTCTCCCAGTTGGGCATCCGCTGCTCGTCATCCGACCAGGCGAAGCGCCAGCGAGCCGAAACCTGGGTTGCCAGGATGCGGTCGTAGGCCTCCTTCAGGGTCGTGTACTTGTCCTTCACGTAACCCCAGAACTCGGAGTTCGTGGAGTTCATGACGACCAGGTCCTTGAGGCCGGAGATGACCTCCCAGTTCTTGCCGTCGTACGTGATCTGGGTGACACGGGTCTCCATGCCCTCGCGGACGAAGGAGTGGTTCACCTCATCGGAGCCGATGAACTTGGAGTTCGCGTCCGAGGTGGCGATCCGGGACCAGGAGTACTCCTCGATCCGGATGCGCGCCTTCTGGATCGGCTCCTGGCTGTTGACGAACCAACGCGCCAGGTGGATGCCGAACTGCTCGGCGGACTCGATGCCGTACTCCTTGGCGAACGCGTACACCGTGTTCTTGGTGGTGTCCGTCGGCAGGACGTTGGCGTTCGAGCCGGAGTAGTGGACGTCGTCCATGTCGCCGGAAAGGGCGACCGAGACGTTCAGGTCCTTGATGTGGTGGGTGTCGCCGTCCCGCGTGATCTTGACTACGCGGTTCTCTGCTTTGCCGTACTGGTTCTGGCCGAGAATCGTGGGCATGTCTGCTAGCTCCCTCGGTAAACGGAGTAGCCGAACGGGTTGAGCAGCAGCGGTACGTGATAGTGCTCGCCCGGGTTCACCGAGAAGGTGATGGTGACCTCCGGGAAAAACGCACCGCTGTCCCTTACGCGGGGGGCGTCCTGCTGCGCCTCGGCTTGCTTCTTGGAACTGTTCTTATTCACAAAGTACGTCTCGGTCTCGAAGTCGAGACGTACGTGGGTGGTGCCCTCCGGCAGAGCCGGCAGGTCCTTGCAACGCCCGTCCACATCGGTGGCGGAACCGCCCAGGGCCACCCACTCACCGCCCGGACCCTTACGGGCCGACAGGGAGATCGCGACGCCTTCGGCGGGCTTTCCGATGCTGGTGTCCAGAATGTGCGTGGACACCGACGCGGTGGTCTCAGTGCTCATGCTCGGTCCTACTCTCCTTCTACGGATTCCACGAGACGGGTCAGGCGAATCCGGTTGATCTTGACGAGCTCGCCACGAGCGGTTTCCCGCTCCTGTTCCGGCGAGTTCTCGATCCGGACCTTGACCGCGTCCCGCATGAACGCACCGGTCGCACCGGTGGCGCAGATGAGGAAGACGTGGCCGAACTTCTCCTGGTACGCCAGGTTCAGTTCGAGGAGCTCGGTCTTGAGCTCCTCCGAGGCACCGGCCATGCCACGCTGCTCGCGGGCGGAGGTCGGGTCTCCCGGCTTCGGCCGGCCGATCGGCGCATGGCCTCCCATCGCCTCGCCCAGGTCCTCCGCGGTGAGCTCGGCCATGGCGGCCTCGTTCGCGGAGAACAGGGATTCGGTGCTGGTGAAGGGGCGCTGGGCCAGCAGTTTGCTGCCCCATGCCGAGCTGGCGCACACCTCGTGCAGCTCGGCCGTGGCCTCGCTGTCGTCCAAGGCGTTGAACCGGGTGAGACCCGGGGTCGGACTCGAAGTCACGGTAGGCCTCCGTGGCCTGTTGTTGCTTTGACGGGCTGCGCATAGCTAACGCCCTCGACAACACCGCGTCAACACTTTGTTGAAACTTCCCGTACACAAAAGCCGCCGCCCGGGTGAATTGGGCGGCGGCTCGTCACTGTGGGTCAGGTTCGATTCACTCTTGGTTGGCTCCGCTGGATCCCTTGGGAGTGTTCGCGTCCCTGTTCAAGTAGTTGTAGACCGTGAAGCGGCTTACACCCAGCGCTCCCGCGACCGTTTCCACACCGTGCCGGACCGAGAAGGCGCCTCGCGCCTCCAGTATCCGCACCACGTCCTGCTTGGACTTCCGGTCGAGCCCGGACAACGGTACGCCGTGCCGGCGCTCCAGCGCCGCCAGGATGTGGTCCAGCGAGTCCGAGAGCTGCGGGAGCCTTACGGCCAGGAGGTCCTCACCCTCCCACGAGAGCACGACATCGTCGGGCTGAGCCAGGGAGGGATCCATCAGCTCGCCACCCATCGCGTCCACCAGCGGCTTGACCGCGGTGACGAAGGGATGGTCCCGGGGCTCGGTCATGGCGTGTCCTCCCCGATCACGTTGACCTGGAGCGAGACGCGCGTGGCTCCGGCCCCCAGGGCGTCTCGCAGCAGCACGGTGACCGCCGCCAGCACCTCTTCGGACTCCCCCTCGGCCGTATTGCCGAACGGGCCGACATCCACCGCGTCCAGCTGGGCCTTCTGGATGACCTCCCGAGCGGCTACGGCATGGGCAGGGGCCTCTTCGAGATCGAAGGGCTCGGTCGTGAACTCCACTCTCAATCGCACGTGGTCAAGCTACCCGGGCCAGATGGAGCGGCGCGATAGCGCCCCCTTGAGGGGTGGCGGTCGGGCGACGGGCGGGCCGGACTTTTCGGGAGGCGGCACTTGACAATCGTGCCGCCCTGCTTGCAGTCTTCCATCAGGCAGAAACTAACTTCCGCAATACGGAAGGAGCGCACACCCCTCATGGGATACACGGACCAGCGCTTCGATGTAAATCTTTCGATCCTCTTCACGGAACTCCCGCTCCTGGAGCGTCCCGCGGCAGCCGCCGCAGCGGGCTTCACGGCGGTCGAGCTGTGGTGGCCCTGGATCGAGACCCCCACCCCCGCTCAAGCGGAGCTCGACGCCCTCAAGAAGGCTCTTGAGGACGCCGGCACCCAGCTGGTGGGCCTTAACTTCTACGCCGGCCAGCTGCCGGGCCCGGACCGCGGTGCGGTTTCGGTTCCCGGTGAGGAGTCGGAGCGCTTCAACGCCAACATCAACGTGGCTGCGGACTTCGCCGCCTCGGTTGGCTGCAAGGCGCTGAACGCCCTCTACGGCAACCGCGTCGAAGGCGTGGACCCGGCCGTTCAGGACGAGCTCGCGCTGAAGAACCTGGTCGTGGCGGCTCAGGCCGCGGACCGCGTCGGCGCGATCCTCCTGATCGAGACGCTGAACAAGCCCGAGTCGCCGCTCTACCCCCTGGTGAGCGCCCCGGCCGGCATCGAGGTAGTGGACAAGGTGAACGAGGCCACCGGCCTCGGGAACGCCAAGTTCCTGCTCGACCTGTACCACCTGGCGATGAACGATGAGGACCTCTCCGAGGTCATCGAAAAGTACGCCGCCAAGACCGGGCACGTCCAGATTGCGGACAAGCCGGGACGAGGTGCCCCCGGCACCGGTGAGCTGCCCCTCGAAGAGCTGCTCGACCAGCTCCAGAAGGCCGGCTACCAGGGCTTTGTCGGTCTCGAGTACAAGGCCGCCGACGCCGCCGCCTCCTTCGCGTGGCTGCCTTCCGAGGCCCGCGCCGCGAAGTAGGCGGAAAAGTCCGGGCGAACAGCCAGGCACCTGACGAACTTTTCGTACGAAGCATTAAGAGAAGGACCCTCATCATGAGCAACCTCCCGAAGATCGCCTGGATCGGTCTCGGCATCATGGGCTCCCCCATGGCCGAGAACCTCCTGAAGGCCGGCTACTCGGTCACCGGCTTCACGCTGGAGCAGGACAAGCTGGACCGCCTGGCCGCGGCCGGTGGCGCCACCGCCGGTTCGATCGCCGAGGCCGTGGCCGACGCGGACGTCATCGTCACGATGGTGCCCGCCTCCCCGCAGGTCGAGGCCATCTCCTACGGCGAGAACGGCATCCTTGAGAACGCCAAGTCCGGCGCGCTGATCGTCGACATGTCGTCGATCACCCCGCAGACCTCGATCGACCTGGCGAAGAACGCCGCCGCCAAGGGCATCCGCGTCCTCGACGCCCCGGTCTCCGGCGGCGAGGCCGGTGCCATCGAGGCCGTCCTGTCGATCATGGTGGGTGGCGAGCAGGCCGACTTCGACGAGGCCCTGCCGGTCCTCGAGGCCCTCGGCAAGACCATCGTCCTGTGTGGCCCGCACGGCTCCGGCCAGACGGTGAAGGCTGCCAACCAGCTCATCGTCGCGGTGAACATCCAGGCGTGCGCCGAGGCCGTCGTCTTCCTCGAGAAGTCGGGCGTGAACCTCGAAGCCGCTCTGGACGTGCTCAACGGCGGTCTGGCCGGCTCCACGGTCCTGACCCGCAAGAAGGCCAACTTCCTGAACCGCGACTTCAAGCCCGGTTTCCGGATCGACCTGCACCACAAGGACATGGGCATCGTCACCGACGCCGCCCGCAACGTCGGTGCCGCCCTCCCGGTCGGCGCGGTCGTCGCCCAGCTGGTCGCCTCGCTGCGCGCCCAGGGTGACGGTGGCCTGGACCACTCCGCGCTGCTCCGCGCGGTCGAGCGCCTCTCCGGCGCCCAGATCTGAGCTCCGCTCCGATAGGCGGCCCGCTCGCCGGGCCGCCACCCACCCCGCTCGCGGGGCCCTGAGTTTCCGGATGGTGCCGGTGCTGACACCTGTCCTGTCGCGCCCAAGTGCCGGCACCGTCCGGATTACCTCCCCTCCCTCTTTTTTTCAACAAACTGTTGACGTCGAGTTCATGCCGAAATTAGGCTGTTCCGCATGACGGAAGACGAATTCCGTCAGCAGTTCCCCGTATGGAAGGTCACCATGTCGAAGCGCACGCTGACGACCGAGTCTGGCGCCCCGGTCGCCGACAACCAGAACTCCGCTACCGCCGGCGTCGGTGGCCCCATCCTGGTCCAGGACCAGCAGCTCCTGGAGAAGCTCGCCCGCTTCAACCGTGAGCGCATCCCGGAGCGTGTCGTGCACGCCCGCGGCTCCGCCGCGTACGGTCACTTCGAGGTGACCGACGACGTCACCGCGTACACCAGCGCCGCGTTCCTGAACACGGTCGGCAAGAAGACCGAGACCTTCCTGCGGTTCTCCACCGTGGCCGACTCGCTGGGTGGCGCGGACGCCGTCCGCGACCCGCGCGGCTTCGCGCTGAAGTTCTACACCGAAGAGGGCAACTACGACCTCGTCGGCAACAACACCCCGGTGTTCTTCATCAAGGACCCGATCAAGTTCCCCGACTTCATCCACTCCCAGAAGCGCGACCCCTTCACGGGCAAGCAGGAAGCGGACAACGTCTGGGACTTCTGGGCGCACGCCCCCGAGGCGACGCACCAGATCACCTGGCTGATGGGTGACCGCGGTATCCCGGCGTCGTACCGTCACATGAACGGCTACGGCTCCCACACGTACCAGTGGACCAACGCCCAGGGCGAGGCCTTCTTCGTCAAGTACCACTTCAAGACGAATCAGGGCATCCGCTGCCTGTCCGCCGAGCAGGGTGCCGAGACCGCCGGCAAGGACGGCAACTCGCACCAGACCGACCTGCTGCAGGCGATCGAGCGCGGTGTGAACCCGAGCTGGACCCTCTACGTCCAGATCATGCCGGCCTCCGAGGCCGAGGACTACCGCTTCAACCCGTTCGACGTCACCAAGGTGTGGCCGCACAGCGATTACCCGCTGCAGCGCGTCGGCCGCCTGGTCCTGGACCGGAACCCCGACAACGTCTTCGCCGAGGTCGAGCAGTCCGCGTTCTCCCCGAACAACTTCGTCCCGGGCATCACCGCCTCGCCGGACAAGATGCTCCAGGGCCGTCTGTTCGCGTACGCCGACGCCCAGCGCTACCGCCTCGGTGTGAACCACACCCTGCTGCCGGTCAACGCCCCGAAGGCGACCAAGGCCGACAACTACGGCCGCGACGGCGTCATGGCGCTGCGCAACGGCTCGCGCCACGACAAGAACTACGAGCCCAACTCGTACCAGGGTCCGGCCGAGACCGGTCTGGCGCTGGGCGCCCCGAAGGCCGTCGCCGGCTACACGGGCACCCACGAGGCCCCGGCCCACACCAAGGACGACCACTTCTTCCAGGCCGGTGAGCTCTACCGCCTGATGTCGGAGGCCGAGAAGCAGCGTCTGGTGGCGAACATCGCCGGCGGCCTGTCCCAGGTCACCATCGAGGACGTCGTCGAGAAGAACCTGGCTCACTTCCACGCTGCTGACGCCGACTACGGCAAGCGCGTCGAGACGGCCGTTCGCGCCCTGCGCGACGCCTGAGCCGTAAAGCTTCACCGGGATTCTGACGGGAGGTCAGGATCCGGGTGTTGAGCCCACACCGCGAACCCGGATGAGGGGTGGTACGCGGTGAGGGCAGGACGAGGACCGTGGCGAGCGTGCGAGCCAGTGCGGTGGTAATGGGTTCCGAGGCCCGTCTCTTGACCTGAGGGAGACGAAGCCGGAGTTCTCGTCGCCGTTCGCCACGGTCCCAGCCAACTACTCCTTATATATAGGGGCCACGCACAGCGCCCCCTGTACGCGAGGAACCACCTCCCCCACCCTCTCCGCCCGGCGGTGCGAACGTCCTGTCGCGCCAGCCTCGTTCCGTCGGGCGGTAACAACCCAGAGAGCCGAGTCACGGACGGTCCCGTGACTCGGCTCTTTGTCATGTCCGGATGGGTGGCACCCGGCTTCGGTGGGGGCCCATCGGCGGGTGAAGGACGTGGCCGTCGCCGTCGACACCACCCGGGCCCGTGCAGGCTCCGCGGACGACGGGCAGCCGGTGAGCGGCAACAGGGGGCACGGGTTCTCGTGGCCCAGCTCGCAGCCCAGCTCGCGACCCAGGGTGCCGGCAACGGCACGAGGCCCTTCCAGTACACCCGCTCCGGCCTCGCCGACCGGGCGTGACAGCCGGCTACGGCTCAAGGAATCCGGGCGCTCTGCGCCCTGAAGGAACACCGGGGCCGCGTCCCGGCCGAGAGGCCGGCCGCGGCCCCCTTTCCGTGCCCTGGAGGCGGCCGAGTACGGGTGCCCGTGCCGGGCCCGGCACAGTACAGCCCGCCTACCGGCCCGGGCGCGGCGCGTACGCCCCGCATGGCGCCCGGCGGGACGGCCGCGGGACCAAGGGCCCGTACCCGCACGCGGAACGGCCCCCGTTCCTCCTGGTGGAGGGACGGGGGCCGTTGCGTGGTGCTAGACCAGCCTTGCGGAACTAGGCGGACAGGGTGTTGCGGATCGCGGTCGGGGCGTGGCCCAGCTCGGTCGCGACCTCTTCGAACTCGGTGACATCGCTCATGTCGACCGTCTTGCTCATCGAGATGTTGGTGATGCGCTCCAGGATGGCCTCGACGACGACCGGAACCTGGTACTCCGCAGCCCACTTCTTGGCCTGCTCGAAGGCCTCGCCCAGCTTGTCCGGGTCGGTGACCCGGATCGCCTTGACGCCCAGGCCCTCGGCGACCTTGACGTGGTCGACACCGTAGACACCCAGCTCGGGGGCGTTGATGTTCTCGAATTCGAGGTTGACCTCGAAGTTGATGCCCAGACCGCCCTGCGCCTGACGGATCAGACCCAGGTAGGCGTTGTTCACGAGGACGTGAACGTAGGGGACCTTGTGCTGGGCGGCGACCGCCAGCTCCTCGATCATGAACTGGAAGTCGTAGTCGCCGGACAGGGCGACGATCGGCGTCTCCGGGTCCGCGGTGGCGGCACCGATCGCGGCCGGGATGGTCCAGCCGAGCGGGCCGGCCTGACCACAGTTGATCCAGTTGCGCGGCTTGTAGACGTGCAGCATCTGCGCACCGGCGATCTGGGACAGACCGATGGTGGTGACGTAGCGGGTCTCCGGGCCGAAGGCCTTGTTCATCTCCTCGTAGACGCGCTGCGGCTTCATGGGGATGTTGTCGAAGTGCGTGCGACGCAGCAGCGTGGCCTTGCGCTCCTGGGCGGAGGCGGCCCAGGCGCTGAAGTCGGGCAGCTTGCCCTCGGCCTTGAGCTCCTTCGCGATCTCGACGAAGAGCTCCAGGGCCGCCTTGGCGTCCGAGGCGATACCGAAGTCCGGGGCGAAGATCTTGCCGATCTGGGTCGGCTCGATGTCGACGTGGACGAACTTGCGGCCCTTGGTGTAGGCGTCCAGGTTGTAGCCGGTGTGACGGTTGGCCCAGCGGTTGCCGATGCCGAACACGAAGTCCGACTCGAGGAACGTCGCGTTGCCGTAGCGGTGCGCGGTCTGGACACCGACCATGCCGGCGGCCAGCTCGTGGTCGTCCGGGATGACGCCCCAGCCCATGAGGGTGGAGATGACGGGGACGTTCGTCAGCTCGGCGAACTCGACCAGCAGGTCGGAGGCGTCGGCGTTGAAGATGCCGCCACCGGCGACGATCAGCGGGCGCTCGGACTCCAGCAGGAACTGCAGGGCCTTGCGGGCCTGGGCGCGGGTGGCGGCCGGCTTGTAGACCGGCAGCGGCGCGTAGGTCTCGGGGTCGAACTCGATCTCGGTCAGCTGGACGTCGATCGGGAGGTCGATGAGGACCGGGCCCGGACGGCCGGAGCGCATCAGGTGGAAGGCCTCCTGGAACACGCCCGGAACCTGGGCGGCCTCCAGAACGGTCGTCGCCTTCTTGGTGACCGGCTTGGCGATCGAGGCGATGTCGACGGCCTGGAAGTCTTCCTTGTGGAGCTTCGCGACCGGGGCCTGACCGGTGATGCACAGGATCGGGATCGAGTCCGCGATCGCCGAGTACAGGCCGGTGATCATGTCGGTGCCGGCCGGGCCCGAGGTGCCGATGCAGACGCCGATGTTGCCGGCCTTGGCGCGGGTGTAGCCCTCCGCCATGTGCGAGGCACCTTCGACGTGGCGGGCCAGCGTGTGTGCGATACCGCCCACGTTCTTGAGCTCGCGGTAGAACGGGTTGATCGCAGCACCGGGAACGCCGAACGCTTGTTCGACACCCTCAAGCTTGAGGATCTCCACTGCAGCGGCGGCGGCTGTCATACGAGGCATCGAGTTCTCCTGCGGGTCTGGCGGTCAGGCTTTTCCGTAATCCGGAAGTTTTGTTCTGCTATACGGAACAAGCTAAGCGGCGACTCCCCGCAACGTCAAGGCGGTGCGGCACCCCGGAACCCACCAAAAGCCGCGTCTTGGGCAGTGACTTGTACGAAAAACCAGGGCTCGACTGAAAATCGGGGGTCTGCCCACCCCTCCGGTGGCAGGTGGTGGACCATGGGCCTACGCACAGCGACGAAGGGGGTCCAGGTCTCATGGCGGATGCCGTACCGGTGCGCTGCCCGGGGTGCCAACGCGAGAACGGGTACGCCGCCCCGGCTTTCCCCTGCGCCTGCGGGAACCCGGTCGCCCCTCCCCTGGACCTGGCGTCACCACCCCGGGAGCTGACCCATCGCAACTGGTCGGAATGCTGGGTCGCGGTGCGCTGCGAGGCCTGCGGCCGGGAGAGCCAGTGGCCGCATCCGGAGGTGGGGTGCCCCTCCTGCGGGACGGTGGTGCTGATTCCGGTGCATCCGCTGGAGCCGGCGGGCGGGGTTGCGGGGCCGCCCGCGGGCGGGGCTACGGGCAGGGGCCCGGCCCGGGATGTACGTACTCCCCCTCGCGCGGCGGAAACGCCCGGCCGGCCGTCGGTGGCCCCGGTATCGTCGGCGGCCCCGGCCGACCCGCCCCCGCCCCCTCAGGTGGCCCGGCCCGCTTTCCGGCCCGTCACCATCCGTACCGCCCGGGACGCGGTGGTCTCGGCCGCGCTGTACCTGCGCTGGCTCGGCTTCCAGGACGTGCGCCAGCCCGACGGACGGCCGATCCCGTCCGCGGCGGTGGACCTGCGGGCCCCCGGCCTCGTGGCCCAGGTGGACCCGAGCACGGCCCCGGCGGGACTGCGGGCGGTGGAATGCGTCTGGCTCAACGGGCTCACGGCCTGCGCGACCAGCGTCTACTTCTCACTCGCCGGCTACACCGCCGACGCACGCGCCCGCGCGGACGATCTCGGGATACCCCTCTTCGTCATGGACCTCACGGGCATGCCCCAGCCGGTCAACGACCCGGCGGAGCACCTCCTCGGCACGGGGGCCTAGGCTCGGGGGCATTACGTGTTTTCTGCCGAGGAGAGCTTGATGAGCCTGTACGACATCCCGCTGACCACGCTGTCCGACGAGCCCACCAGCCTCGCCGCGTACAAGGGCAAGGCGGTCCTGCTCGTGAACACCGCCTCGCAGTGCGGTCTCACCCCGCAGTACTCGGGTCTGGCCCGGCTGCAGTTCAAGTACGAGGAGAAGGGCTTCACCGTCATCGGTGTGCCCTGCAACCAGTTCGGCGGGCAGGAGCCGGGCAACGCCGACGACATCCAGACGTTCTGTGCGGCCGGCTTCGGCGTCACCTTCCCGATGCTGGAGAAGTCCGAGGTCAACGGCGAGAACCGGCACCCGCTCTACCAGGAGCTGGTGAAGGTTGCGGACGCCGAGGGCGAGGCCGGTGACATCACCTGGAACTTCGAGAAGTTCCTGATCTCCCCCGCCGGCGAGGTCGTGGGCCGCTTCCGCCCGCGCACCGAGCCCGAGGCCGCCGAGGTCATCGCGGCGATCGAGGCGCAGCTCCCGGCCTAGTGCCGTGACCGGCCCCGGCCGACGGCGCCGTCGGCCGGGGCCGCACCGTCGTCCGGGGCCGGTACGGGGCTGCGCGCGGCCCCGTACCGGACCTCCGGGTTTCCGGAGGTCAGTTCACCTGTCGATCCTGGCCCGACCAGTACGGTTCGCGGAGCTTGAACTTCTGGATCTTGCCCGTGGCCGTACGCGGGATGGTGGCGCGGAACTCGACCGTCGTGGGTGCCTTGTACCCGGCCAGCCGCTCCTTGCAGTGGGCGATGATCTCCGCCTCCTGGACGGCCGCTCCCTCCACGAGGACCACCAGGGCCTTGATCGTCTCGCCCCACTTCTCGTGCGGAACGCCGATGACAGCGACCTCGGCGACCGCCGGATGGCTGAAGATCGCGTCCTCCACCTCGATCGAGGACACGTTCTCACCACCGGTGATGATCACGTCCTTCTTCCGGTCGGAGATCGTCAGATGGCCGTCGGCCTCGTCGACCGTGCCGCCGTCACCCGTGCGGAACCAGCCATCCTCCAGTGCGGCCGCGGTCTCCTCCGGCTTGTCCCAGTACCCCTCCAGCACCACGTTCGACCTGGCCAGGACCTCGCCGGAGTCGGAAACCCGCAGCTTGACCCCCAGCGCCGGCAGCCCCGCGCGCGACAGCCTGCGCGCCCGTTCCCCGGCCGGCAGCCCGGCGTCGGCGGGCCGGGTCCGGTTGAAGGTGAGCAGCGGTGACGTCTCGGTCAGGCCGTAGATCTGCGTGAACTCCCAGCCGAGCTCCTCACCGATGCGCTGGATCGTCCGGCTCGGGGGCGGAGCGCCCGCGCAGACGACGCGCACCCGGTCGCGGCCCGGGATCTCGCCCTCCCAGCTCGCCGCCGCATCCAGGACCGTGTTCCACACGGCGGGCGCGCCGCACATCAGCGTGACCCCGTGCTCCTCGACCCGTCGCAGGATCTCGGCGCCGTCGACCTTGCGCAGCACGACCTGCTTGACGCCGAGCCCGGCCATCACGAAGGGCATGCCCCAGCCGTTGCAGTGGAACATCGGCAGGGTGTGCATGTAGACGTCGCGCTCCCAGACGCGCGTGTGCAGGCCGAAGGTGAGTCCGTTCACCCAGATGTTGCGGTGCGTCAACTGCACCCCCTTGGGGCGCGCCGTGGTGCCCGAGGTGTAGTTGATCGTCGCCGTCGCGTCCTCGTCCGGGTGCGACCAGGGGCGGGGCTCCACGCCGAAGCGCATCAGTTCTGCGTCCGTCTGCGGCCCGAGGACGAAGCGGTGGCGCGCCTTGACGCCGGACAGCGCCTCGTCCAGCTCCGGGTCGACGAGCAGGACCGAGGCCCCGCTCTGCCGGACCACGTACTCGACCTCCTCCGGCTTCAGCCGGAAGTTGACCGGTACGCAGACGCGCCCGCTCATCGGCACCGCGAACAGCAGCTCCAGGAGCCGGGCGGAGTTGTGGCTGACGACCGCCACGCGCTCGCCCTCGCCGACCCCCAGCGCGTCGAATCCCGCCTGCCAGGCCCGTACGCGCTCGCCGAGACGCCCGTACGTCGAATCGGGGACCGGTGGACCGGGCTGATCCGGCTCGTCCACCACGCCCGGACTGGAGGAGAAGCCCAGCTCCGCCCGGTCGAGGAAGTCCGTGACGGTCATGGGAATCCGCATTGCTCTCTCCTAGGGTCCCGAACAGCTGCCTGGATGAGGGGGCGCGGTCCGCCGGTGGTCGAGCGGCCCGCCACGAACGAGAACGAGTGGGGATGATCTCGGTCGTGCCAGGCATCGTGCCGTGTCGGACGTACGGGCCACCAGAGCGCGGCGGCGCGGAGGCCGACCGGCCCGGCCCTCACGCACCCTTCGCCCCCCCTCAAGCCTCTCGTCTTCCTCAGCCGTCGATGGACCCGAAGCGGACGGACCCGCCCGGACGGTCCTCGCACATGGCGGCGAGCAGGGCCTCCCCCTCGGCCACGATCTCCGCCCGGACGGCTTTGGAGACGGCGGAGAACAGCTCGACGGTGAGCATCGCGTCTCCGTCCAGCTTCCAGAGCCCCGCGAGGAAGCCGTCGAGGAGCAGCGTGCAATGGGCCTGGTTGCCGGACCAGGACCGCCCCTTCAGCTCGGGTGCGATCACCCGGGAGCGGTCGGCATGGGAGAGGAGCAGGTTGTCGAACTCGGGAAGGAAACGCGGCGGTGCGGGCTGCTCGGCATCGGGGCGGGGCCCGTCGGGCAGGTCGAAGAGCTCGACGCCGTTCTCGTCCTGGAAGACCTCCAGGACGGGCCTGAGCCGTTCGAAGACCTCACGCAGCCGGGTGAGCCCGGCCCACGTCTGCATGTCCTTGACGGAGGCGGGCCCGAAGGCCCCGAGATACCGCAGAACAGCCGTATCAATCCCTCCTACTTCCCCCGCCTCCCCTACGTCCCCTGCTTCCCCTGCTTCCCCTGCCGCTCCTTCCCCTCCCGCTGTCTCCTTCTCTCCGACCCACTGGTGCAGGGTGGTGAGCCGCACCTGCCCGCTCTTCCCCCACACCCCGCGCGGGGTGACCTGGACGAGCGGCAGCCGGCAGCGCGCGGCGACGGACAGCGACTGCGGGTCGGCTCCGGGCCACTCCTCGAGCAGCTCCTCCCGTATCTCCGCCATGGTGCGCGGCTCGGCCTCCACGAACACCCGCGCGCGCTCGGCCAGCCTGCCCAGGTCCACTCCGACCAGACCCTTGCGGAAGTAGTTGATCTCCCGGTCGCGGGCGGGCTGGACGAGCGGGCGCAGCGTGAGCGCGTCGTCGACCGTATGCGTGTGGATGGTCGACCTCATGGTGACCATCCGGACCACCTGCCGGGACTCCATCAGCCCGGCGAGCTCGGCCGGCCCGAATCCGGCGAGGCGGGCGTGGAGCTGGAAGTAGGGCGGCTTCACGTTCTGGGCCTGCAGCCCCAGCAGGTGGCGCGTGGCGTCCTGCGCGGACATCTCAGCGCGGCTCAGGAGCAGCTGACGGGCGAGCGTGGCACGGTTCAGCGCACGGGTGTCGAGTACGGGACGCATCGTCTTGGAGGCCATGGCAGCAACGTATCGGCCCATGCGGACAAGCACTGTCCGCAACTCCGAACCGGCCACACCCCCCATTCACACCCGTACTCACACCCGCACTCCACCCGTACTCACACCCCCACCGGCGGACCCGCATGGACCCGGGGTCCATTCACCCGGATATCCTGCCCCTTGCCCGTAAACATCCGTTCGACCGGGAGCTGACCTGCGATGTCGGAGCGACCAGACCGCCGCCCCTCGCCTCCGTCCGCGCCCACGCCCGCACCCGCGAAACGTGCGGGCTGGCGCCGCCCGGCCGCCCCTGCCTCCACTCCCCCGGCCACACCCCCACGGGCCCCGAAACCGGCCCCGCCGGCCCCCACCCCCGCGGACCACCGCAGCGTGATCGACTCCGCGGTCTACCGCGACGGCGTCCGGGTCGCCTCCCCCACCACCCTCGCCGACACCTTCCGCCGACTGCGCGAACAGCCCGACGGCATGGCCTGGATCGGTCTGCACCGCCCCACGGAACCCGAACTCCACTCCCTGGCCGATGAGTTCAACCTCCACCCGCTCTCCATCGAAGACGCCCTGGAAGCCCACCAGCGCCCCAAACTGGAACGCTACGGAGACACCCTCTTCGTCGTCCTGCGGGCCGCCCGCTACCTGGACGCACTGGAGGAGGTCGACTTCGGCGAGCTCCACATCTTCGTCGGGCCCGACTTCCTGATCACGGTCCGCCACGGCGCGGCCCCGGACCTGTCAGCGGTCCGCCGCCGCATGGAGGAGTCCCCCGGACTCCTCTCCCTCGGCCCGGAAGCCGCCCTGTACGCCATCCTCGACGCGGTGGTCGACGGCTACGCCCCGGTCGTCGAGGGAGTCCAGATCGACATGGACGAAATCGAGACCGAGGTCTTCAGCGGCGACCCGGAGGTATCCCGCCGCATCTACGAACTCTCCCGCGAAATGGTCGAGTTCCAACGCGCCACCCGCCCCCTGGTCGGCATGCTCCACAGCCTGATGGCCGGCTTCGCGAAGTACGGCACGGACGAGGAACTCCAGCGCTACCTCCGCGACGTGGCCGACCACGTCACCCACACCAGCGAACGCGTAGACGGCTTCCGCCAGGCCCTGACCGAAATCCTGACGGTCAACGCCACCTTGGTCTCCCAACAACAGAACGCCGAAATGCGCGCCTTGGCCGAAGCCGGCTTCGAACAGAACGAGGAAATCAAGAAGATCTCCTCATGGGCTGCCATTTTGTTTGCCCCCACACTCGTGGGAACCATCTACGGCATGAACTTCGAGGACATGCCGGAACTGAAGTGGGCAGGCGGCTACCCCTTCGCGATCCTCCTGATGGCGGTCGTCTGCGTGAGCCTGTACGTCATCTTCAAGAAGCGCGACTGGCTCTGAACCCCCCGCATCCCATCAGTTCCCCCGGGCCTGTGGGCGTTCATCCCGCGATCGCGTACCAATCCTCCCGAACCTGCAGCATCCATGTACGCATCGCCTCATGGCGCGGGTCGGGCGGCAGAGCCGAGACGCGAGCGAGCAGGGCTTCGAGCCGTATGAGGAGCGCGGGATCCTCGTCCTGCATCATGTCGATCCTCGGCTCGACGAACAGATCGAGGAACTCGGCAAGCGCCTCCCTGAAGGCCGCCAGCGCAGGGCCGGGCGTGGGGGCCTCGAAGGCATCCACCACACAGTCCGCAGGACTTTCCAGAATCCAGCCGGCGTACGTCCCGTCGGCGGCGGCCACGAGGTCGAAGCCCGGCGCCACCCGCAGGCGACGCAGCCCCGAGGGATCGGAGAGGAAAGCGGAATACGCGCAGACGACGGCCTTCGCACCAGGCGCAACCCACCGCACATCCACCGGCCGGGCCGAGAAGTCCTCCACCGTCGCCGCCCTCGCACCAGCGGTCTCCTGCGGAAGCCGCAGCCACGCGCTCCCGTCCCAGGCCGGGTCCTCCTCCTCGGGAAGCGCGACCATGACGCCCGACAGATTCCGGGTCTCCTTGTCGAAACGGATCTCGTCATCGCCTTCCCACAGCCAGTCCATGCTGCCGAAGGTCGCCCCGATGAACTTCTCCCGGCCCCACCGGTCCTCGTACGGCGAGAGGACCACGAACCGCCCGCCGAGCGAGAACCGCGGCACGGACTTCATCTGCCCCGGAACCGATCCGGCGACGACACCGCCCTCGAACTTGATGTCCATCCCTGTCCTACCTCAGTTGCTCCGCGGGCGGGAGGAAGCCATCGCCCTTCGACTTGGGAATGCGCCCCTCGACGATCATGTCTCGCGTCACCGGCGGACCGGGATCGTCCGGAGAGCCTCCCCAGGCTGCGGCACCGCTGTCGTTCTTGGGACCGGACGGACCGTAGCTCGTGACGACGTTACCGGCACCGCCCTTCTTGCTCTCCATGATCATGATGTCCTCGCCCTGGTGGAAGATGAGTCGCTCCTGACCACCCTTGGATATGTAGATGCCGTCCGGATTGGAGATGATCTCCAGCTCTCGTTCCGGCGTCAGGTGTCCGTGGTACCCGGTTGCCGTGCGCCGCTTGCCGTCCACAGCCCTTTCCAGGGCCTGGTCGATGACCTTGTTCACCTTCGCGCAGTCGTACAGGCCCAGCGGGTCGAACCAGGTGTGCGGATTGGCGACATAGGTCGACGGGTTGGGTGCCGGGGCCAGGCCCAGGGGGTCCTGTGTGACGTAGCGGGCCGTCTCCGGGTCGTAGTACCGGAAGTAGTTGTAGTGCAGTCCCGTTTCAGGGTCGAAGTACTGTCCCGGAAAGCGCAGGGGCGTGTACGCGGAAGCGTCGCGGTTCCAGCTCGTGGTCCCCCACAGGGTGGAGCTGGTGCGCCAGGCGATCTCACCCTGCTCGTCGATCAGCTCGGTCGGCGTGCCGATCAGGTCCGTGACGATGGCGAAGAACCGTTCGTTCACGTCCTCCTGCGCGGCGTTGCGTATGCGCTCCAGCTGGCTCAGGGGGTGGAGTCCCTCGTGTTCCCACGTGAGGATCACGCTGTCGGAGCCCGCACTTCGCGTGGACTGTTCGCACAGCACGCTGCCGTCCCACGTGAAGAGAGCCTCCTCGCCAAGAGCGGTTCCTTCGGACGAAAAGCTTCGCTTGGAGGTGCGTCGACCCAGCGGGTCGTAGGTGTACCGCCACAGCACACCGTCGGGGGTGGTCACTGCCGTGAGGCGGTCCTCGGCATCCCACGTATAGCGCCACGTGTCGGGCTTGCGGGAGAGCCGGGGCTTCTGCCGGAGGGTAACGCGGCCCAGCGCGTCGTACTCGTAGCGGACCCTTCCCGCGCGGACGAGCCGGGTGCCTTCGTAGCAGCGGGCGCCGGTGGCCTCCTCACCTCCTGGGTGAGAGGGCGGCCACGAGGCCGAAACCTGGTTACCCGCGGCGTCATAGGCATACTCCTCGGTCCACGCGTCGGCATGGACGGCGGTCACCCGGCCGACCGGGTCGAGGTCGAACCGCCGTGCGCCCGCAAGGTGATCCTCCACGCCGATGAGATGGCCGTCCGACCGGTACGCGTAGCTGCGCCGCTGGACCAACCGCCCGTCGCCGCCAGTCACCGTTCGGGCGGTAACCCTACCGAGCTCGTCCCATTGGCTACTGAGGGTGACCGCGCCTCCTATGAGGCGTTCGAGTTCTCGGCCGGCCTCGTCGTAGCGAAATCCGACGTTTCGGCCCGCGACGCTGACGCCAGTGCGCCGACCTGCGGCGTCATGGCTCCAGCTGCTCTGCGAGCCGGTCGGAGTCGTCCGTGCCACACGCCGCCCCACCTTGTCGTAGGCGTAGGCGATTTCTCGTCCGTCGACGTTCTCGGACCGGACTCGGCCCGCCTTGTCACGCAACCGGGTCAGGGTTCCATCGGGTCCGATCGCGTGCGCGAGTCGGCCGAAGATGTCGTACTCGAAGGTCGTGACCGCACCGGCCGCATCCTTGCGGACGATGCGGCCCAGCTCGTCCCGCTCGTACGCGATCCGCTGCCCCAAGGCGTTGGTCCGGGTGACGAGCCGGCCCGCCGGGTCATACGAGTAGAGGAGGCCACGGCCGTCGAAGTCGGTCTCCTCGACCAGCCGGCCCGCCGGATCGTATGCGTAGGACCAGGTCAGCCCATGGGGGCCGGTGACCTGCGTCAGGCGCAACTCGTGATCATGCGTGAAGTCATGGCGGGCACCGTCCGCACCCGTACGGGCCATCAGCAGGTCGAAGGCGCCGTACTCGTAGCTCTCGACGGCCCCTGTCGCGCCCACGTGGCGTATGCAGTTGCCCTCACCGTCATAGGCCCATGACTGCTCGGTGCCGTCCGGCTCCCGCTGGTACAGAAGGCGGCCCTCCACGCTCCAGGTGAAGCGTGTGGTGTTACCCAGGGGATCGACGACCGTCGCCGGACGGCCGAAAGCATCACGCGTGTAACGGGTGGTGGCCCCCAGAGGGTCGGTGATCTCGGCCGGGAGACCCGCCACATCACACCGCACGGCAGTCGTGTGGCCGAAGGGGTCGGTGACCGAGGCGAGGTGACCCAGCGCGTCATAGGTGAAATGGGTCGTCGCCCCCGATGAATCGGTCAGCGACGTCCGGTTGCCGCATGCGTCGTAGGTCTGGCGGATGACCGTGGAATCGGGCTGGGATACGCGCACCAGCCGCCCGCGGCCGTCGTACTCCGCGGTCGCCTCGCGGCCGTCGGGACGGATGAGTGAGACCAGCCGTCCGTCCTCGTCGTACGTGGACCGGGTCTGGTGGCCCAACGGATCGGTATGGGACAGCAGTCGGTTGAAGCGGTCGAACTCGTACCGGGTGACCGCGCCCATCGCGTCCGTCTCCGCGATGACCTGGGACCGGTTGTTGACCAGGTAGGTGTGGGAGTGTCCCGCGGAATCGGTAACCGTGGTCGTCGCCTGCTCCGTCCGAGGATCGCGACCGTAGGTGAACCGGGAACCGAGGTGACCGTGAGCGCCGGACTGGGCGACGCACCGGTCTCGGTCGTCGTAGGCGTAGTCGAAATGACTGCCGTTGCTGTCGGTCCAGGACACGATGCGGCCGTGCTCGTCGTACGCGAGGCGAAAGGGCATGCCGGAGGAGTTAGTGCTCTCGGTGAGGTGCCCGTCGGTGTACCCGAACCGCATGACCTCGTTACCGTCCGTCAGACGAAGCGCCGTGACCCGCCCGTCGGCCGTGGTCAGCAGGAGCTGATGACCGCTGCTGTGGCTTACACCGAGCGGGGTGCCCTGGTCGTCGTACCGGAACGTGAGGAACCGCCCGTTGCGGTCGTCGATCTGGTCCAGAAGAGCCGGGCCTTCCTCGCGAACACCGAAGTGACGGACGTGGCCGCTCTCCGGATCGGAGACGGTGTATCCGCAGCCATCGGGGTCCCGGCTCAGAGGCCACCGCTGTCCGTGCGTCGGCAGGACCGGGACTCCGGGAGCGGGGTGCGGGTAGAGCAGCACACTGGAGTCGTCTCGGATGAAGACGACGCCCTCGGCGTCGATCTCCAGGCGCTGGTCGATCGTGGACGCCCATGCGGGGCCGAACCAGCGGCCGGCACGGTACGAGGACTCGAAGGTGCGCTCGAAGACCAGCGAAAGGGACCCGGGGAGTACGAGGTCGACCTGCGGCATGATCATGCGCCCGGTGGCGACGTCCACCGGGTCTTTGGCGCAGATCTTGTTTTCCGTGCAACGGGCCGGCCCTTCCGGCCCGTCCTTGTCCGTGTGACGGCGGCCGGGGCCCTTGAGGTCGTCGAGGTGCGAGGCGGCCGATCCGACCTTCGGCGAACGGGTCCGGCTTGGGCAGCGGCTTGTCACTGGTGCGCGCCTCGTTGTAGGCGTCGACCTTCTGGTTGTACGCGTCGATCGCGGTCTTGGAGGCCTCCTGTCCCTTCTTGTAGAGGGCGACGGCCTCCTGTGCCTTGCCCTGTGCCCACGTCACCGTCGTGGCGTACGTCTCCAGGGCCTTGGCCGCGTCCTCGAAGGCGTCCGCCGCGTGCAGCCAGTCCGTGGGGAGCGTCTGGAACTTCTCCCGGAACGCGTTGGCCGCCGCACCCTTCCACTGACTGGGGTCGAGGCCCCCTCCCGGGCACGTATGTGCCACGCGGGGCGGACCGTTCAGATCTACTGAAATGAAAGATCGAAAACAGTCGATGGACGTAAGTGATCGTGGGCTGTGAGGGTTGTCCGTGTCACCCCAACTCCCTTGCAGGCAGCACAGAGAGGCCCCTCACTCATGAGTCCTTCCCCCGCCGGACACTCCGTTCCCGCCGAGTCCGCATTCGCCGCTCCGTACGTCTCCGGCGACCCGTACGCCGACTACCGCGGCAGCGACGCCGCCTTCACCCGGCTGACCGACCTCGCCGACCGCCGGCTCGGAGCGGGCGTCGTCGCGACCAACGACGAGTTCTTCGCGGACCGGGAGAACCTCCTCTCCCGCACCCCCGCCGCCTTCGACGTCCACGACTACGGGAACAAGGGCAAGGTCATGGACGGCTGGGAGACCCGCCGCCGCCGCGGGGTCGACGCCGGCCACCCCTTCCCCACGGACGCCGACCACGACTGGGCCCTGATCCGCCTCGGCGTCGCCGGCGTCATCCGCGGCATAGTCGTGGACACCGCCCACTTCCGGGGGAACTTCCCCCAGCAGGTCAGTGTCGAGGCCGCCGCGTTCGACGGCACGCCCTCCGTCACCGAACTCCTGGAGAACGACGGTGCGTGGGAAGTCATCCTGCCCCGCACCCCCGTCCGCGGCCACGCCGCCAACGCTCTCCCCGTCGCCTCGGACCGCCGCTGGACTCACCTGCGGATCAACCAGCACCCCGACGGCGGCATCGCCCGCCTCCGCGTCCACGGCGAGGTCGTCCCCGACCCGGCGTGGCTGGAGCTGCTCGGAACCTTCGACGTGGCCTGCGTCACCAACGGCGGCAGCGTGACGGACGCGTCGGACGGCTTCTACTCCTCGCCGGGCAACACCATCATGCCGGGACTCTCGCAGAAGCAGGACGACGGTTGGGAGACCAGGCGCCGCCGTGACAAGGGCAACGACTGGATCGAGTACCGGCTCGCCGCCCAGAGCGAGATCCGTGCGGTGGAAGTCGACACGGCCAACCTCAAGGGCAACGCCGCCGGCTGGGTGTCCCTGTCGGTCAAGGACGACGAGGTCGCCGACTGGGCCGAGGTACTGCCACGAACCGCCCTCCAGCCCGACACCCTGCACCGCCTTCCCCTGACGGTCCCCACCAACGCCACCCACGCCCGTCTGGACGTCTACCCCGACGGAGGCCTGGCCCGCCTGCGCCTCCACGGCAACCTCACCCGGGCCGGCGCCGCGGCCCTGGCCGCTCGCGTGACCAGCGCGACGCGGCAGGGCTGAACGGCCCGCACGACAACGGCGCAGCCGGACTCCGTCTCCGTAGCGGCGTGGACCGAGCCGGTCCCCCCGCACGGCGGGATTCGTTGCGGACCAGGGTGGAGTAGGCGCGCACGGAGTTCCCGGGGGCCTCGACGACCGGCGCCCTATCCGACCCCGACAAGGAGACCATCACCAAGGTGACTCCGCTACTCCGCCTGCTCGACACCGCTCTCCCCGGCCGCGAGGACAACATGAGGACAACATAGGGCCGGGCCCCTGGACGCAGCTTCGCCCACGGCCCCCCTGGTCTCCCGTTGGCAACCCCGGGCGGCGCCGACCGCCTCTACGCCCTCACCGACTCCGGCACTCTGCGCGAGCTCCCGGACACCGACCCCGGCGGTACGCTCCTGGCTGCCGACTCCTGGCTCGTCACCGACGGCCGGGTGCGCGCCCTGGACCGTCACTGGCACCGGTTCGCCACCACCTGCGCCGAGACCGCGGACATCCCCCGAGCACACCTGGACTCCTTCTGGACCCCGCGGTGGCGGACCTCCTGCCCCGGGACGCCGGCGCCTGGTTCCCCCGCGTGGAGCTCGAACGCTCCCCGGCGGACGCACCCCCGGACACGCTCCTGCCCGGCGCCCACCGCCTGCTGTACCGGCTGCGCCCCGCCCCCGCCCGCAGCACCACGGCCAGGGTCTGGGGCATGGCCGTCCGCGCCCCCGCCGCACCCCCCGCCATGGGAGGGTGAGACCCTGTGCCACCCGGCCGGCGAACTGCCCGTCCTCCCCGGAGTCACCGCCGCACTGCTCCTGGACCACGCCGCCCGCACCGGCGTACCCGTACGCCCCGTCCGGCGCCGGCTGTCTGCCCTGGCGGACCGCGAGGTCTGGGTGACCAACGCCCTCCACGGCTGCGGCCCGTCACCGCCTGGACCCACAGCCCTCGCCGAACAGTTCGCGCCGGGCCGGCGTCGGACAGCCGCCGATGTGATCGAGCTGGCCACCCGGGAGTTCCCTGACTTCGACGACACCATCATGGAGCTCTGTCGCTGAAACCGGCGCCCCCACCTGCACGGTGCGGTGCATCGCGTGCGATGCACGCACCGAAGGGTTCCGGTCACGGCACTGGCGAGCGGAGTACCCGAAGGCCTCGCCGTTGGCCGGGAGGCCACCCCGAGCCGGGCTTGTACGTGGTCACCGGAGCGACCTTTCCGCCCTGGGTGACCTTGGACATCGGCAGCGCGTACAGCGCGCCGGCCGCGTTCGGGCCGAAAGGCATTCCCACGTACAGCTTGGTCGCGGTGAAGTTCGACGGGTGCGCGCCTCTCTCTCCCCCCGAGCCGATTGGCTCTCTCGATGCATGAGCAATCCCAAGACCGTTCGGGGCGGTCGGTCAAAGCCGCGAAGCGGCCGCGGGTACGCCTCGGCTTCCCCAGGCGGCGGTCAGCCGTTGCCGTAGTTCTCCATCAAGTCGGCGATCAGTACGGTCAGGGCTTCGACGCGGTGGCGGTCCTCGTGTTGCCCGCGCAGGCGGCGGTCGAGAGCGCGGAGTCGGGCCAGGGCGGCCGGGTTCCGGTTGCTCACCTCGTCGAACAGCGGCGCGGTGACGAGGTCCAGGCATTCGGTGAACAGGAGCCGGGTGGCCGGGGCGGGCGGAGCCGGGTCGGGAGCGGCGAAGGCCGTGGTCAGGTATTTCACGGGGTCGGTCAGGCTCCAGCCGACGATGGTGCCGTGCTGGACCAACAGCGCAACGTCGGGGGCGATGCCGATGCGGGCCTGCAGGGGTTCGTCGAGGACGTCGAGGTCGCGGAGGCAGGTCAGCACGGCGTCCGCGGGGGCGCGGCAGAGTTCCGTGGTCACCTCCAGGCGGAAGTCCCGGGCCTCGTCCGCGCGAAGGCCGCCCGGGCGGACGGGCGGTGCGGTGGGCACCCGGGCACCGTCCTCGGCGTCGGCGACCACAGCGGCCATGTGGAACTCGGCGCCGACCAGCTCCCGGCCGGCCGGATCGAAGCGGAGCTCGTCGGGGGTGTCCCACAACCAGTCCTGGCTGCCGAAGGTGTCGAGCTGGAACCGCTCGCGCTCCTTCACGTCCGGGTAAGGAGCGATGTACACAAGGAAGTCCCGGAAGGCGAAGCGCGGTGTGACGGAAAGGGGTTCGCCCGTCACCGTCGCGGTCCAGTCGGCGTCGATGGTGATTCTCATGATGCATACCGCCTCATCGGATCCGTACGGCCGGAGGGGCCCCTGGGAGCTCAGCCGGCGATCGCGTACCAATCCTCCCGGACCTGCAGGATCCACGTGCGCATCGCGTCGTGGCGCGGGTCGGCCGGCAGCGCCGAGAGCCGGGCGAGCAAGGCTCCGAGCCGTACCAGGAGCGCGGGGTCCCCGTCCTGCATCATGTCGATCCCGGGCTCGACGAACAGGTCGAGGAACTCGGCGAGCGCCTCCCTGAAGGCCTCCACGGCGGAGCCGGGCGTGCGGTCCTCGAAGGTTTCCGCCACACAGTCGGCAGGGCGATCCAGGATCCAGCCGGCGTACGGCCCGTCGGCGGCGGCCACCAGGTCCCGCAGCCACGCGCTGCCGTCCCAGGCCGGGGCCCCTGCCTCGGGAAGCGCGACCATGACGCCCGCCGAGCGGCTCCGCCTGCGCGAGGAGACCTTCGAACCGGGCGCCGCCACCTGCCGATGAGGCCATGGGGGGCTTGGATGACGGCATCTCAGATCTATGTGGAGATTGTCACTTCTCTCATGAAGAACTGGTTGACGGACCGCCGCCGAGAGGGACGGCAGCTGACAGATGCGGGGGCCGAAAGACCTAGTCAACCCGCCTCCGTGACAGCCTGGTTGGGGGTTCTCGGTGCCATGGCAGGCGTCCGGAGGGGCGGAGATCCGGTGGTAGCATCCCGGCATCTGTGATCTTGTTCCGTTTGGCGCAGATGCCGATTCGCGATCGGCGGCACGCTCTCCGCGTAACAGCAGGTGAACAGTGCCGATCAGCTGCGTTGCGGGTCCTCGCGAGGTGTATCTGCAGCCGTCCGCATGCCATGCGCCGGGAAAGGTTTCCATGAATCGAGACGCACTTGTGTGGTGCTTGGTTGCGGTGGCGGCGATAGCCGTTGTCGCGGTCGTGGCACTCGTCGCCCGCAACAGAGCGCTGGGGGCGAAGAAGCAGCACACCGAGGCCGAACTGAGGCACCAGCTACTCGCGGCAGACAGTCATCTGCACTCGTCGCGCGCCGAGCTGCAGAGGTTCCGGGGCGAGCAGGACGCCACGCTCCGCGAAGCCAAGGAAGCGGCGGAGGAGAACACCAAAGCCGTCCTCAAGGGTGCCGCCAGCCTCCTGCAGAGCCTCGCGGCCGAGCAGACCACACTTCTGGACGGCATCCAGCGCAAGTACGGCGGACACGGCGTGCTCAGCGACCTGTTGGACGTGAACCACGCCAACGCGCAGATGGCGCGCAAGGCTCAGGGCATCGCCGTCATGTGCGGTGCGCCGCTCGGCCGGCGCAACAGGCCCGCCAGCGTCTACGACGTGGTGCGCAGCGCCCAGGGCCAGATCCGCAACTTCCACCGGGTCGCCATCATGCAGCAGGCCGGTCTCGCCCTGAAGGCGTCCGCGGTCGCGCCCGTGGCCCTCGCCGTGGCGGAGCTGCTCGACAACGCTGCCAGCTTCTCGCAGCAGGACGCGCCGATCGAGGTGACGTTCCAGCGAGTCCAGAACAACCTGTGCATCGTCATCGACGACGCCGGCGTCAGCATGAACGACGAAGAGCGCCAGCGGGCGACCGCGCTGCTCTCCGGGGAAGTCGCCCCCCGCCTGTCGCAGCTCGGGACCCAGCCGAAGTTCGGCTTCCCGGTCGTCGGCCTGATCGCACGTCAGCACGGTTTCAGGGTGGACGTCACCGGAGTCTCCCGATACGGCGGCGTCAGGGCCGTCGTCCTCTTGCCCGAGGAGCTGTGGACCATGGAGGAGATACCGCCCGCGCAGGAGGCTCCGGTCAGCAACATCCGGCGCGCCGCCGAGAGCCGGCCCCCGATCGCCACGTCGCGCACGATGCACGGTCTGCCCAAGCGCGGCGAACGCCAGGCACCCATCGCGAGCGTCCCCGATCCCGACGCCGCCTCGCAGGCGCCGCGGACCCCGGGCGAGACGGGCCGCGCTTCCGGGCGCAGCCTGGGCGCCTTCCAGCGTGGCACGCTCTCCGGCCGCAATCTTGACGCCACCTCGTTCGAAGGGCCCGAAGACGCATGACCGCAGACCTGTCGTGGATGCTCGAGGACATCGTGCACAACGTGCCCCGCGCACGGCACGCCGTCCTGCTGTCCGCGGACGGCCTTCCTCGCGGCGCGACGGAAGGCCTGGCCGAGAAGGATGTGCGCACCATTTCCGCCGCCATGGCCGGCATGCAGTCGCTCAGCCGGGCGACGGCGCACTTCGCCGGGCCGGAGGAGGACCGGCAGTGGAACCAGACCATCATCGAGTTCTCGCACGGCTGGAGCTTCCTGATCGGGGCAGGTCAGGGTTCCTACCTCGCCGCCGCGGCCGCGCCCGATGTGGACATGCAGCAGATCTCCTTCCGCATGCACCGTCTGGTCGCCCGACTGGGCAACAACCTCACTTCGCCTCCGAGGGTGAGCGCGGAGGACGCCGGAGTTGCGCGCGGGAGCGCCCCCCGGCAGCAGAGGTACGGTGACGCGGGATTCGTCCTCGGCGAGCTCGACCAGGTGATGTCCGAGGTCAAGGGTGCCCGCCACGCGGTGCTGCTGGGCTCGGACGGCCTTCCCCGCGGGGCGACCAACGGGATGAGCCGCGACCTGGCGGACACGATCTCCGCGGCCATGACGGGCATCCACGCCTACAGCCGGGTCACCTCCCAGTTCGCGGGGGTCGTCGAGGACGCGCAGTGGCGTCAGACGGTCATCGAGTTCCAGCACGGCTGGATCTTCCTGATGGCGGCCGGCCCCGATGCCTTCCTGGCCGCTGCCGCCGAACACGACTGCGACATAGAGGAATTCACCACGCGTCTGCACGAGGTGGTTCCGAGACTGACCTTGGCGGCGACACCGGGGAAGGGGACGAGCCATGTCTGACGGGCCCGAACAGGATGAAGAGCTGGAACTGACGTCTCCATTAGTCCCGCTCTTCGTGATCACGAACGGACGAGCGCTGCCCCCGGACCACGAGTACGAGCACACGACGCTCGTGACGGCAGCGGCGGCGGAGAACGGGCAGGTCGCGGCCCGCACGCTGTCGCCGGAAGCGGGACAGGTCATGGACCTGGTCGCGAACGGCTTCCTGTCCGTGGCCGAGGTCGCAGGGCACACGCACCTGCCCCTGGGCATCGTCCGCATCCTGCTGGCGCAGTTGGAGGAGGACAGCCTCATCCTGGCGAGGTCACCGATACCGCGCGCCGAACGTGTCGACAGAGAACTGGTCAGCGCCGTGCTCGAGGGCCTGAAGAATCGATTCGGAGCTTAACGCGTGTACCTGGATCCAGATGTCTCCCACGCGGTGAAGATCCTCATAGTGGGGCACTTCGGGGTCGGCAAGACCACCTGCATCGGCAGTCTCTCCGAGATCGAGCCCCTCCGGACCGAGGAGGAGATCACCGAGGCCAGCGTGGGCTTCGATGACCTGTCGGGCACACCCGACAAGAAGACCACCACGGTCGCCATGGACTTCGGCCGGCTCACCCTCAGCGACACGCTGGTGCTCTACCTCTTCGGAACGCCCGGCCAGGAGCGGTTCAAGGAGATGTGGGAGGAGCTCTCCCGGGGTGCGCTGGGCGCGCTGGTCCTGGTCGACCCGGAGCGGCTGCACGAGTCCTTCCCCGTACTGGACCTCGTCGAACGCTTCGGCCTGACGTACGCCATTGCCGTGAACCACTTCGAGGGCACCACGCACTACCCGCTCGACGAGGTGCGCGAGGCCCTGAACCTCACCGCCGAGACCCCCGTCGTGGAGTGCGACGTACGGGACGAGAACTCCTCGGCGCAGGCCCTGATCACCCTCGTGACACACCTCATGTCCCAACTCGGCTAGGAGCGCAGGAATGCAACAGCCACGTGAATCGCAGGAGATACCCCCCGGCTGCCCCGCGCACGGGAACGTCCAGATGTACGGCCCCGCCTTCGGAGCCGACCCCGACAGCCACTACGCACAGCTGCGTTCCTTCGGCCTCAGTGCGCCCGTGGACATCGCCCCCGACGTCCAGGCCGAGCTCGTCACCAGCTACGACGCCGCCCTGTACGTCCTGCAGAACCCCGCCTCCTTCGTCCGCGACTCCCGCCGCTGGAACGCCCTCAGCGAAGGGCGCGTCCCGGCCGACAGCCCGGCACTGCCCATGATGGGTTACCGACCCAACGCGCTCTTCAGCGACGGTGCGGCACATGCCCGACTGCGCAGGGCCGTTACGGACAGTCTCGCCACGGTCAACGAGCACCAGCTCATCAGGCAGACGCAACAGTCCGCCAACTACCTGATCAGCCAGTTCAGTACCGACATCCGCGGCCGGGCCGAGCTGATGGCCGAGTACGCCCAGCCGCTGCCCCTGCTGGTCTTCAGTGATCTGTTCGGCTGCCCGCCCGAGATCGGCGACCGGGTGATCGCCGGGATCAGCGGCATCTTCGAGGGCACCCCCGGGGCCGACGAGGTGCTCGGCGGAGCGCTCACCGAGCTGATCGCCCTCAAGCGGCGGCGTCCGACAGCCGACCTGACGACACGTCTGATGGAGCATCCGGCCCAGCTCACCGACGAAGAGGTGCTGCACCAGCTGGTCACCCTGCTCTCCGGTGGCACCGCGCCGCTGGCCGCGGCCATCGGTACCAGTAGCGCCCTGTACCTCGGAGAGGACTGGCAGGTCGGCCTCCCGGTCGAGGACGCGGTCTCCCAGACCCTCTGGAACTACGCGCCGATCGCCAACTACGCCGCGCACTACCCGACTCATGACTTCGAGCTCGGCGGCAGGGTGATCCGGGCCAACGACCCGGTGCTGATCTCGTTCGCCGCGGCCAACACCGACCCGAAGCTGACCGAGCACCGCGAACAGCTCAGCGCCAAAGCCCACTTGGCCTTCGGAGCGGGCCCGCACGCCTGCCCGGCCAAGGACCCGGCCTTCATGATGGCCGTGACTGCCGTCGAGACGCTGCTCAACCAGCTTCCCGACGTCGAGATGCGCGTGCCGTTCAAGGCCCTCACCTGGGCGCCGAGCCCGTGGAGCCGCACGCTGGTCACCCTCCCTATCCGCTTCACCCCGAGGGCCGTTCCCCAGGGCGCCGAGTCGGCCGGATCCAACGCCGGCCAGGCCCAGCAACAGACGGCCGCCACCTCGCCCTCCCACGCCGGACCCTCACGCACGAACGCCGGTGTCCCGTCACAGCCCAAGGGCGGTGGCCTGTTCAGCCGCTTCCTGGCATGGACCAGGGGCGAGTGAGGCAAATGGGGAAAGTGTGATTCTGGTAACTCCCTGAGTACTCAGTGGTAATGGATGCTTTAACGATCATGCGGGTATGCATGGCGGCTGGTTCTCAGAAAGGGGCAGCCATCATGAGCGTCGCCACAACTCCGACGTACGACCGCCGGGCGTCCGCCTCCCTCTTCTCCCGTCTGCGGACGGCCAGAGGGCAGGCCGACCCCTTCCCGATATACGCAGAACTCCTCTCACGCGGAGAGGTGTTGCCCGCGCCATGGGGCGGCTCCGTCGTGACGGGCTTCGCTGCCTGCGACCAGGTTCTGCGCAGCCGTCAATGGCTGGAGCCCGACAGGGAATGGCGGGAGCGCCAAGGGCCCGGGACCCGCTGGAACGCGCCCTCGTCGCGCGAGATGAGCAACACGCTCGCCGCGCTCAACCCCCCTGACCACACCAAGGTGCGGCGGGCGGCGGGCACGTTCGACCGGGCCACCATGGAGCGCATCGGCCGCGATGTGAACCGGACCACCGATCAGCTGCTCGACGCCTTCACGGAGCGAATACGCACCGGCGAGGCGGACTTCCAGGAACTTGTCTGCGAGGAGCTGCCGGTGGCCACCATAGGTGGCTGGCTCGGGCTGCCGCAGGCCGACTGGCCCAGGCTCCGGCAGTTGACGCACGATCAGGTCTTCACCCAGGAACTGCTGCCGTCGGCCAGCCAACTGGCATTGTCCGACGCCGCCACGGCCGAACTCCGCTCCTATTTCATGGACCTGGTGCGCGACCGGCGCGCCCACCCCGGCGATGACCCCATCACCCGGTGGATCGAGACGTGGGACGCGCTCGAGCCCGACCGGGACAAGGCCGACGAAGCCGTCTACTTCCTGGTGTTGTTCGTCCTGCTGGCCGCCCTGGAAACCACCGCGACCCTCCTCTCGACGATGACGCTCCGGCTCGTCGAAAGCCCGGAACGCTGGGACATGATCGCCGACAACCCGGACCTCGTACCCGGCTTCGTGGAGGAGACGCTCCGCTACGACCCGCCCACCCACGTGATCAGCCGGGTCGCCTCGCAGGACTCCGTGCTGGGAGGCATGGAGATCCGCCGCGACGAGATGGTCCACCTCATGGTCGGAGCGGCGCACCGGGACCCGGCCAGGCACAGCGAGCCGGACCGGTTCGACCCCGCACGCGCGCCCGGCCACCTCGCGTTCAGCGGCGGCATCCACTACTGCCTCGGCGCGCCGCTGGCCCGCCTCGAAGCCCAGACCCTTCTCCACCGGCTGATCCGGCGCAGTCCCCGCCTCACCCTCGTACGCCCCCCGTCGATGGCGCCCCGTGTGGCGTTCCGCCGCCTGCTGAACCTGGACGTAGCACTCGCATGACCGATTCGACCCCCGCCCCCGCCCCCGTGCACACCCGGACCGCTCCCAAGGCGATCCATGCCGAGCAGGACGGCCCCGTACTTCATGTCCGCCTCAACCCCTGGGGGCAGGAGGACACGTTGGACACCGCCGTCCTCGACGACCTCATCACCCTTCTCGACGACCTCCACGAGAGACCCGACGTCCGGATCCTGACGCTGTCCTCACTGGGGACGGACTTCTGCCTGGGTGCCGACCGGGGCGAGTACCAGGAGGCGCTGGCCGCAGATCCCTCCGGAGTGGGCCTGAGGCGCATCGCCGACAAGGCGCACCGCCTGTGCCAGGCCCTGGAGAACACGCACGCGGTCACCATCGCCCGGTTGCACGGGCGGGTCATCGGCGCGGGTCTCGCCCTCGCCGCCTTCTGCGATCTGCGCGCCGGCGCGGACACCAGCCGCTTTCGCATGCCGGAGGTCGGCATCGGGCTGCCGCCGGCATGGGGCGGGGCGATGGGACGCCTGGTCTCCGAGGTCGGCGCCTCCAGGATTCGCGAGCTCATGCTGACCTGCGACGTCTTCGACGCCGACACGGCCCACCGGATCGGTCTGCTCCACCGGACCGCCCCGCTGGACCAGCTGGACAAGGTGATCGATTCCTGGACCAGGCCGCTGGTCCGACGCTCGCCCGAGGCACTCGTCCTGACCAAACGGATGCTGGCCGGCTACGCACGGGCGGACAGGACCGCAGACGTCTCCCTGCTCGACTCCCATCTCCTGGCAGCCACTCTCCAGCAGCACACAAGGGTCTGATCCGCCCGGGCCCAGGCGGGCTTCCGACACGATCCGGTCGAGGAGCGCCGCCCTCCGCCCGGGTGTGGCGTCGGTGGAACGCCTCGGTCAGGGGCCCCCGTCAGAGCGAGCCCTGCAAGTAGACGCGGACGTGGGTGATCCGGGAGGTCTTCGCGGTGAAGGAGATCGAGCGGGTCGGGCTGGTCACCGACAGCCGTTGGCGGCCCGCCGGGGTTTCGCTGACGGTCGCCGTGCGGTCGTGGCCTTCCGGGTGTTCGGCGGCGATCCCCGTCATGCGCAGTTCGTCCACACCGCTGAACACGACGAAGAAGCGCAGGGTGTTGTACGTGCCCTCCTTCCAGTCCGGCTGCGGGTGGTCGGGCAGCCGGCCGGTTTCGAAGCCGAGGGTGACCGAGGTGTCGCGCTCGTCCACCTGTACGTAGTACAGCGGGCAGCCGGAGAGCTCCGGCGGCGTGTCGTACAGGGCCGCCAGGGGTGGCCAGGGGGGAAGGCTCAGGCTCATCTCGGACTCTCAGACCCGCTCGTAGAAGGTGTTGACGTGGGTGGGCGGCAGCTCCGGGTAGAGCCTGCGCTCGAGCCGGCGCGTGAGGCCGCGCGGCCCGCCGTCCTCGCCGTCCGCGCCCCGGGTGAAGACTCCGAGCCGCCCGGCGACCACGGAGGTGTTCGCCGTGAAGGCCACTTCGGCCCCGTCCGCCGTCACCCGCACCGAGATCCGGTGCTCCGGCGGGGCGGCGAGCGCGGTCAGCTCGATGCGCGCCGTCACCGGCGGGCGCCACCCGTTCATCACGAAGTCCTCGACGTGGGAGAACTGGAGCTGGCACTGCATCGTGTCTCCGGACCCCGCGTCCCACCGGTCCGGGAAGGCGGGCAGGTCGAGGCGGAGCGTCACGGCAGAGGCCCAGCCGTCCAGGTGGACGGAGCGGAGCCGCACGGTCGTCAGCGGTGGGAGTTCGTCGTAGTACGGGGCGAAGACGTCCGCGTTCACGAGGAAATCGTTCCAGGTCATAGTGGTGGCGCTCCTCCGTGCCCGGCTTCTGGCGGCCGAACCGGTGGTCGGGGAGGACGAGGCGTCCCCGTCCGGCAGTTCGTATCGCTCCTCGGTCTACCAGAGCGCCTTGCCGTCCGGCCGGCCGGGTGGCCCGGGGGCGCCACCGCCCTACAGGGGCGCGGGTCCGGGATAGGGTGCCGCCGACGAACGTACAAGGTTGGGCGGGGCGGGACATGACACTGCGGGACGGGGATCCGCGGGCGATCGGCGGGTATGTCCTGATCTCCCGCCTGGGTTCCGGCGGGATGGGGACCGTGTACTCGGGACGGGCCGCTTCCGGGCGGCTCGTCGCGGTGAAGCTGGTGCACCAGCAGTTCGCCGACGACCCGGAGTTCCGGACGCGGTTCCGGCAGGAGGTGGCGGCCGCCCGGCGGGTGAGCGGGGCCTTCACCGCCGCGGTGGTGGATGCCGACCCGGACGCGGAGCGCCCCTGGATGGCCACCCAGCTGGTGCCGGGACGGACTCTGGGCGCGCGAGTGAAGGCGGAGGGGCCGCTGCGCGGCAGTCCGCTGCGCGTGCTCGCGCTGGGACTGGTGGAAGCACTGCGCGAGCTGCACACCACCGGGGTGATCCACCGTGATCTGAAGCCGGACAACGTCATGCTGTCGGACGACGGGCCTCGGGTCATCGACTTCGGGATCTCGCGTGCGGCGGGGCAGCAGACGCTGACCTCGACGGGGCAGATCCTGGGGACGCCGCCGTACATGTCGCCGGAGCAGCTGTCGGCTCCGGCACGGGTGCGGGCTTCGTCCGATGTGTTCTCGCTGGGGTCGGTGCTGGTGTTCGCGGCGACCGGGCGGGGGCCCTTCGACGCGGAGTCGCACTACATGACGGCCTACCGCGTGGTGTCGGAGGCGCCGGACATCGCGAAGCTGGCCGATTCGCTACGGGTCGTGGTCGGGGCGTGCCTGGCCAAGGAGGCGGCCTCCCGGCCGGGGCCGGACGAGCTGCTGGCCGCGCTGGCGGAGATCCCGGCGGCCGACTGGGATGCCCCGCTCCGCGAGGGCGGGGACCTGGGCGGGAAGGCTCGTAGCGCCGCCGGGGGCGGGACCGGATCGCCGGCCGGCGCAGAAGCGGATCGGGCTGCCGACACCGACACCGACGGCGACGGCAGCCCGGCAGAATCGCCTGCCACGTCCCCGGAGGGGGCCGAGGCCGCCGGGCCGCTCACCCGGCCGTCCGGGCCGCCGACCGGCCCGGCCTCGGGCGTGGCGACGACCCGGCGGCCTCGGCGGCCTCGGCTGCGCACCCTCCTCGCCGGGGCGCTCGCGGCTTCGCTGCTGGCCGGCGGCGGGGTCTACCTGCGGCTCTTCCAGCCCGACGGCGCGCCTTCGGACGACGTGAAGTCCCCTCGGACCTCCCAGTCGTCCACCGGCCCCTCAGGGACCGCCGACGGCGCCGCGAAGCCACCCTCCCGGCCGGCGGTCAACGGGACCCTCGCCCCGTACGTGGCCACCGACGGCGGCAGTCCGGCCGGCAGCCGCGCCTACGCGGACTCGCCTGACCGGCGCCCCGCCGGATGGCGCGCCTGGGACGGCGTGAGGGACATGGGGACCTGCGCGTACGCGGCCTCCTCCCTCGTGTGTACCTCGCCCCGCGCCGACAAGAGCGTCCCGGGCGACGGGCTCAGCCGGTACGACGCGGCGACCGGGGAGACGCTGTGGGAGCAGCTGCTCCCAGACGTGGTGGACGGGCAGGCGCCGATGGTGGCCCCGGGAGCGGTCGCCGGAACCCAGACGGTGATCGTGCTCGGCAGCAAGGGTTTCACCGCGCTGGACCTCGTCGAGGGCACCCGCCGGTGGGAGTTCCCCACCAAGGAGAAGCTGCGGCGGCCGGTGCTGGACGCGGACGGCAGCCGGGTGTTCGCGGTGAGCGCGTCCGGCACGGTCACCGCGCTGGAGACCCGGTACGGGAAGGTCCTGTGGCAGCAGGCGGTGTCCGGGTCCGAGGACGGCTTCCCAGCGCTGCGCGTGGACGGGGACCGGGTGTACGTACAAGGGCGGACCCAGAACGCCGACATGGGGTTCCAGACCTTCGTGACCGCTCTCGACGGGGCCACGGGCAAGAAGCTGCCGTTCGGAACTCCCCAGGACGGCACCCGGTTCGCGATGCCCGGGACGTGCGAGACCCGCGGACTGACGCTGGCCCGGAGAGACGGTGTGGCGACCTTCTTCCTGTGCAGCAAGGAGAACGGGGCGGGCGTCCTGCTCGGCGAGCCGGCGCGGCAGCGCACCACGGACCTCCCGTACGCCGGCACGACCCTGTCCGGTCCGGCCGCGGCCGGGGAGAGGGTGTACCTGATGGCGACCGCGGCGGGGGGCGAGCCGGGCTTCATGGAGCTCAACCAGGAGTCCGGCGGCGCCCGGTGGCGGGTTCCGCTGGCGCAGGAGTGCGCCGACCCGGAGCGCCCGGAGGCGGCGAACGCGGTGGTGGTGACGGGCGGGCTGGCGTACGTCCGGTGCCGGACCTCGGGCGTGGTGATCGACCTGGCCTCCCGCAAGCAGACCGGCCGGTTCACCGTCCCGGGAGGCGTCCGCCCCGGGACGGACGGCCCGGCCGGCTTCCTGGTGGTGGGCGGGGTGGTCTTCACCCCGACCGCCAAGGGATGGTCGTCCGTCGAACCCGGCGCGGTCTAGGGCGTCCCTTTCGGATCGGGTCCGGCCCGATCCGAGGGACAGCCCTCAGACCCCTTTACGGGCACTCGGTTTGGCGGGCCGGGGGAATCTCAATACGATCCGGCGATGATCACTAGAAGATGGGTGGCGGCCGGTGCTTGCGGCCTGCTCGTCACCCTGGCTGCCGGGTTGTTCCCGGCAAGTGCCGCCGCCGGTGAACCGGTTGCGAAGGAAGCGCCCAAGGTCGAGTTGGTGCTGGACGTCAGCGGCTCGATGCGCGCCAAGGACATCGACGGACAGACCCGGATGTCCGCCGCGAAACAGGCGTTCAACGAGGTACTGGACGCCGTACCCGACGAAGTGCAGCTCGGCATACGGACCTTGGGTGCCAACTACCCCGGCCCCGACAAGAACCTGGGCTGCAAGGACACCAGGCAGCTCTACCCGGTCGGCCCCCTGGACCGGACCGAGGCCAAGACGGCGGTGGCCACGCTCGCCCCCACCGGGTGGACGCCCATCGGACCGGCGCTGCTCGGCGCCGCCGAGGACCTCAAGGGCGGTGACGCCACCCGGCGGATCGTGCTCATCACCGACGGCGAGGACACCTGCGCCCCGCTCGACCCCTGCGAAGTGGCCCGCGACATCGCGGCCAAGGGGATCCATCTGGTCATCGACACGCTCGGGCTCGTCCCCGACGCCAAGACCCGCGACCAGCTGATCTGCATCGCCGAGGCCACCGGCGGTACGTACACCGCCGTGCAGCACACTGCCGAACTCTCCGGCAGGGTCAAGCAGTTGGTGGGCCGGGCGGCCACTCCGGTGGTCAATCCCGTGGCCACCGAGGGTGCCAGGCAGTGCACGGGGGCACCGGAGTTGAAGCCCGGTCTCTACACCGACCGCGAAAGCTTCTCGGAGCACCGCTGGTACCGGGTCGCGGTATTGCCCGGCCAGGAACTGCGGGCCTCGGTCAGCATCGGTTCCGATCGCGCCGTGAACAACGACTACGGCGTGCTGCTGCGCGCCACGACCCTGAGCGGGCGGGAGATCGTACGCGGCCAGGAGGCCGGTGACGGTCGGACCGACCTGATCTCCTCCGGGCTGCGCTATCCCAAGGCCGGGAGCGGGGACGACGAGGAGCCGGCCGAGACCGTGTGCCTGCAGGTCAGCAACTCCTTCTCGGCGCCCGCCTCGGTCAAGACCACCCCGGGCATGCCGGTGGAGCTGACCATCGACGTGGTGGACGGCCCGGACGGGGCCTCCGACGTGGCCGCCTTCGGCCTCGGGCGCGGCTGGTGGCTGCTCGGCGTACTGGCGCTCACCGGCTTCCTCGCCGGAGTGGTGTGGGGCTGGGTCTCCCGCTGGCGTATCGCGGTCTGGAGGACCAACTGATGAGTGCCGTGAGACGTGACCGAAGCGACCGGCCCGCGACCGGACGGCGCGCGCGAAGCGTGCGACGCACGCTGACCGCCGCCCTGCTCGTGGGTGGCGGCCTGCTCGGGGTGGCGGCCTCACCGTCGCCGAGCCCGAGCGGCGGGGGCGACACCCCGACCGAGGCCGGTACGGCCTTCCGTACCGCCACCCCGGTCCAGTTGGGCCAGGAGGCCACGGCCGAGGCCTCCACCGGTGACTACCTCTACTGGGTGCTCCCCCTGGACTCGGGGCAGCGCGCCACCGTGCGGGCCTCGGTGACCCTGCCCGCCGCCACCGGACGGCACTCCGCGTCCACGTGGCAGCTGGACGTGTACGACGGTCTGCGCCGCCGCCAGCCCTGCATGTACGGCACGCAGACCGGTACGGCCGCCAAGGACGCCGCGACCGTCGATCTGTCCTGCACCCTGCGTCCGGTCCGCTCGGGCGCCGACCAGTGGGCCAACGACGCGCTGCCGGGCGCCTACTACATCCGGCTCACGGTCACCGACCTCGCGCCGGAAGACCTCGGCCAGCCGGTACGCGCCCTCCTGAAGGCCGACGCCAAGGACGTCGGCGGCGCCTACGCGGCCGACAACGCCCTGGCCGTACCGCTCGTCCCCGGCGCCGGTACGGCGTCCGCCATCGAGCCTGCCGACGGCTGGTCCGGCACCTGGTGGTCGGACCGCTGGCTCTGGACGGCGGCCGGCGGTCTGCTCGCCGCCCTCGCGGGCATCGGCGGCTACCGCCTGACCCGCGGCCCGGGACGCCCGGGACGGGTGCCGCCCACCGCCTGATACCCAGGCGCACCACGGATCCCCGGGCCGGTGCCATCGGCCCCCGCCCGGGGATCGCGGACCCAGCCCGTTCCACCTGCTCCGGCGGACGGGGCAGTCCCGGGGAGCTACGACCCGGTCGGGGCGGCGTCGTCTTCTGCGTCCCCTTCTGCGTCCCCTTCTACGTCGTCTGCGGACCCGTCTTCGACCTGGTCCGCGGCCTGGTCCGCGGCCTCGTCCAGATCGAAGCTCGCGGCGCCCGACGCGGGCAGGAACGCCCGCCACGCGTCGGGAAGTCCGGCGGGATCGTGGAAGGTCACGTCCCTGAAGTGGCCGTGTCCCGCGAAGTCGGCCTCGTCGAACGTCACCCTGTCCGCGAAGACCGTGTCCGCGAAGGCCGCCGAGGCGGCGAAGGTGACGCGGTCGAAGAAGGCCAGGCTCTCGAAGCGGACCCCGTCGAAGCGCAGCCCGGAGGCCCACACCGCGGAGGCGAAGGAGGCGGGCCCCGTAAAGGTGGTCCGGCTCCATTCGTTCCCGGCGCGGAAGACAGTGCGCCGGAAGTTGGCCTCCCCGCTCACCCTCATCCCGTTCATCCACGCCTCGTTCCACACATCGGCCCGGGACATGTCGAGGCCTTGGGCGAACACGGCCTCCGTGAAGTCCGCGTCGCCGCCGAAGTCCGCCCTGACGAAAGCCGCTTCACGGTCGAACACGACGGCGCCGAACGTGCAGCCGCGCCGGAATCCGGTCCGGCCGAAGGAAGCGCCGCCCCTGAACCGGGCCGCGTCGAAGGCTGCCCGACCACGGAAATCCGCCCGGTCGAAGGAGACGCGGGCCTCGAACTCGCCGCCCACCGTGCTCCAGTCGTCATCGAAGCGCGCACGGTCGAACAGCGCACGCCGCATCCGCACGTGACCTGTCTGCGGATCGCGCAGCACCAACAGCAGCCGGTCGAGCAGACCATCGGCGAAAGTGGTGCCCCGCAGGTCCACGTCCGCGCCCGGCCGCAGGCCGAACAGGTAGGCGTCCTGGTCCGCAGCGCTCAGATGTGCCAGGCAGCGCCTGCCGGCGGGCAGCCGGACGCCGATGCATCCGGCCGCATCCGCCTCCGTGCTCACGTACCCGCACCGCGCCCAGTCGACCGTCCGGTCGACGAGTGCGTCGTCGAGGCTCAGCTCCGCGTCGATCAGCGTCCGCCCCAGATCGACGACGGTGTCACGCCAGAACCACCCTTGCGGGTCCGCTTCCGCACCCGCGCCCCGCACTTCGGCCGCGAAGTATTCCAGTCCGTCGACACCGAGCATCGATGCTCCCAGAACGGGGAGGACCAATCCCGCTTCACCTGTCCGGGCCGGCTTCTCGCCGAGTTCCACACGGCGGGACAGCTCCAGGGCCTCGTCCACCGCCGGGCCGCTCAGCCCGCCCTGGGCGGACGTGAACTCTCCCTGGGCCAGGGCCACGGCCAGGGAGACCTCCCACTCGCCGGAGCCGCCGCGCAGCCGGGACAGGGCCGCGGGCAGCTCGGTCAGCAGCAGCCCGGCCTTTCGCAGGGCTGCCGGCTCGGCCACCGTGGCGAGCACCACCCCGTCCTCCAGGAGGCTCAGTACTCCGGTCACCCCGGTGTCGGCCCGTACCCGCTCGAGGAGTTCGAGGACCTCCGGCCCGGCCTCTCGGCCGATCGGCGCCGTGGTCACCTCCGGCCGCACCGCCAGGCAGATGCCGCGGAGATCGTTCCCCGTGCGCGTGTGCGTCGCCATGGCCTCACGGAATCCGGCCTGTTCGAGCAGGGCCGCTCCCGTCAGGAACACCATCCGGTCCGGCCAGACGGTGTGCACGATGCCGGCCAGCCGTCCGCCGTGGGAGACCGGGGAGCCCGCGTAGTGGGTCCAGCCCTCCGCTTCGGCGGAGAGCCGGACGAGCTCCCCGTTGCGCTCCCCCTCGTACGGGAGGACCTCGCCGGTCAGGGCCACCGGTTCGCCCTGATCGGTGGACCCGTCCACGACGAGGCGCTCCCCCGGTGCGGCGAACCCCGCCGCCCAGGCGGGCTCCGTCCAGAGCGCCGGGTCCACGAGGTCCTCTTCCGACAGGAGCAGGAGGGCCTGGGGCGCCGCCCCGTCCCCCCAGACTCTCCGGCAGAGGAACTCCTGCCCCTCCACGCGAACCCAGGCGGAGCTGTTCGTCTGCCCGGCCTGTGCCTCGCCGACCGTCAGGACCAGCCGGGGCGACAGCAGTACGCCGACGGCCTGCGGCTCCCCCAGCGGCTCGAAGCCGACCCGCACCACCCGGCCGGCCGGACCCGATGCCGGCGCGGGCGCCGATCCCGCCGTCGGCGTCCGCCCGGTGGCGAACGGCATCGCCTCCGGGTCCACTTCGCGGCGCCCCCCGATCCCGGGCTGGAGGCGGACCGCCGTGAAGTCCCGGCTGGTGCCCCGATGCCGGGACATGTACTCCCAGACGCGTCGGCGGACCAACTCCCTCACGGCGGCGACGTCTCCGCGCAGCTGCGAGCCGAGCAGGGCCTCGCGTACGCCCGGCAGGAACTCGAACTGGACCGTCTCAGCAGGCTGTTCGCCGTCCCAAGGGGCCAGCAGGCCACCCAGGGCCACCTCCGCGAGGTGACCGTGCTCGGACTCCCGTAGCAGGGAGCGGCGTACGAGGGTCATCACGGGCAGGGTGAGCGGCACTGCGGCCAGGTGATCGGCGAGGCGCTGGGCCGTCGGCGAGGCACTCGCGCGGAACCGCTCCACCGCCTCCAGGGGGTCCGGGAAGGGCTTCGGGACCTCGGGCATCCCGTCCGGGGCCTCCCCCGTCGGCTCCGCGTCGAGGCGCAGGCACGCCAGGCGCCGCCAGCGGCCGTCGCCGGACACCACCCGTACCAGCCGGGCCAGGCTTGCGGAGGCGATCCCGACGACCGGGATCACCGCCCCGCCGCCGCGGGCCCGCCGGGCCATCGGGACCCGCTGCCAGGAACGGGTGGCCGCCGCGGGCCGGTCCGCGCGGACGGCGAAGGGGACCGGCTGTACCGCCCCGCGCGTCCAGAGCCGCTCGGGCAGGACGTTCAGTACGGCCACGGCGTTGTGTGCCGACCAGTGCCGGAGCACACCGCGCAGGGGGGCCTCGCGCCAACCGCCGGCCACCGTGTCGGAGAGGACCAGGATCAGGCGCCGGCCCGCCGGGTCGACCAGCTCCAGGGGGTTGCGGGGCGGGGTGTCGCGGCGGTGCGTGACCATGGGGGTGCCGCCGGGGCCGGTGCCCGTGAGCCGCCAGGTCCGCACGTCGCGAAAGACACCGCTGCGGGTGAGGAGCCCGCGCACCTCGTCCACCAGATCGGACCAGAGCAGCATCGAGCGGTGGGTGTCGACGACCAGGGCCACGTCCAGCCAGCGGCTCTCCGCGGGCCGCAGGACGGGGGTGAGCACCATCCGCTCGATGCTGCGCTCGACGGTGGCCTGTTCGTCCAGCTCCTCCCCCGGGCCGCCGATGTTGCGGCGGCCGATGGGGCGCAGGGCGCGCATCAGCGCGAGCGGGTCGTCGAGGATGGCGGCGCGCGGCAGCCGCAGCGCGGTGCCCCGGCGCGGGGCCGGAGCGGGCGGCGCGCCGCCGGGGGCGGGGTCCGCTGCGAGGTCTGCGCTCCGGTCGGGGGCGGGGTCCGCAGGGCCGTCGGGGAGGGGGCCGGGCGGTGCGGGGAAGTACTCGGCTCCCGGTTCACCGGCGGCGCCGCGTACGGCGGCGGGCAACTGAGCTTGTCCGTCGGCCGGTTCGGGTGGGCCGGCCGGCTCCGGCAGCGGCGGCCCGGGGAGCTGCGGGTGGGTGGTGGCCGCGTCCACGCGGGTCGCGAGCCACAGGATGTCGGCGATCTCCTCCGCCCCGACCGCGGGGCGCGGGCCGCCGTCCTCGGCGCCCTCGGTCAGGGCGGCGAGGAGCTTCTCGATCATGCGGAGGGCCCGGTGAGGTGGTGCATGACGGTGGCGAGGAAGCGGTCTCGGTCTCCGGGGGCGGACCAGGCGCCGGCCAGGCGGAGCTGGATGGCGTTGAGGAGTTGGTCGGTGGCGAGGTCGCCGTCCTCGGCGCGTTCCAGGAAGCTCTGGACGAGATCGCGGTACTCGTCGCTGTTCTCGATGTCCACGCCGAGCCGGCCGCGGACGATGCGGGCGAGCTTGTCGGGTCCCGGCGGGTCCAGGTGGAGACGGACGCAGCGGCGCAGGAAGGCGGGCGGGAAATCGCGTTCGCCGTTGCTGGTGAGGACGACGATGGGGAAGTACCGGCACTGGACGCGGCCTTGGGTGATCCGGACGGCCTCCTCGGTGTCGTCGTCGGTGCCGATGGCGACGGTGGGGGCCTCCTTGGCGATCCGGGCCAGCTCGGGGATGACGAATCCGCCGTCCTCGAAGACGGTGAGGAGGTCACCGGGAAGGTCGATGTCGCTCTTGTCGATCTCGTCGACGAGCAGGACGCGCGGGCGGTCCTGGGGCAGGAGCGCCGTGCCGAGGGGGCCGAGGCGCAGGTAGCGGGCGATGGACGGGCCGCCCTCTGCGGGAACGGGGGCCGGTGCCGGGTGCGGCTCGGCGCCGGGTGCCCGCATTTGCTCGAGCCCGGCCTCCTGGAGCCGGCCGATCGCGTCGTACAGGTACAGGCCGTCGCGCAGGACGGTCCGGCTGGTGACCGGCCAGTGCAGTACCGGTCCCAGGCCGAGGTCGGAGGCGATGCTCGAGGCGAGGGTGGACTTGCCGACCCCTGGCTTGCCGGTGATCAGGAGTGGCCGGCGCAGGTGCAGGGCCGTGTTGACCACGTCCTTCTCCAGCTCGTCGGGTACGTAACCGCCGCCGCGCCGCCAGGTGCGCTCCCAGGCCGGTCCCTCGCAGCCGGGGGGCAGGTACCCGGGGTCGGGGGCGCCGGTGAAATCCCGCCAGGGCGGTGGCGGTCCGGCCTCCAGCCTGGCCCGGCGCTCGGCGGCCTCACCGGCCCCTTGGTACAGCCACCAGTCCTTCACCACTGCCTCTGCCTCCATCGTCGGTTTCGCGGTCTGTCGCGGTCGGTCGCCGTGAACGGTCGTCGGGATCGGTGCCGGAGTCGGGGTCGGGTTCGATGTCGGGCGCGGGATCGGAGTCGAAGTCGGGGTCGGCGTCGTGAGCGGGTTCAGGCCAGGGACCGGATGGTGAGGGTGTCGTCGGGATCGTCCCACAGGAGGACCAACCGGTCTCCCCCCAATGGCTGTTGGCGATCGCCGTCGGGGGCGCCCGCATTCGCGGCCGCGGCCGCCCGGCGCACGGCGCGTACCCGGGCCGGCAGCGCGAATACGTCGAGTGCGCCGGGTTCCGGCCGTCCGTCCTCGCCGGCCGGCGCCAGCAGACCGAGCAGGCCCGTGGCCCCGCCCGGCCCCGCACGGTCGGCCCCGGGGGGCACGCCGGCGCCCCGGGCCGCGCCCGGGTCCCCGGCCCGGTCGGTGCCGGCCGGGCCGGGGCGGCGCCAGACGGCCACGGGGACACCGCCCTCGAGTACCGCTTCCACCACCAGCGACGTCCGCGCCCCGGCCCGCGTGTGCGCCAGTACGCACGCGGGCGCCGGTTGCGCGCCCAGCTCCATGCCGAGCCCTTCGTCGGCGTCCGCGTCGGTCACCACCCTGACCGCGTCCGCGTGGCGGCCGCCCTGGGCCCACAGCCAGCGCCATTTGCCGCGCCATTCGGCGCCGGTGCGCTCGCGCTCCTGCGGGCAGCGCACCACCACCTGGTAGACCGCTCCGAGTGCCCGGGTCCGCCCGCCCGGGCCGCGCGGGACCGGCCACTGGTCGAAGTCCAGGTCGAGCAGCTCGTACGGCACGTGGAACTCGATCCACTCCACCGCTCCGGACGGCCGCCCGGCCTGTGCGTCCACCCCCAACACCTGGTTGACCTGGCCGAGTTGCCGTACGAGTTCATCCCGTACCGCGTCCAGCCGGACCGGCTCCCCCTCGGACTCCCAGATGTGCTCCGTCGCCTCCCGGCGCAGCCACATCCGGGCCAGGAACCCGTCCTCCCCGTCCGGCGGCGTCTCCAGCCGTACGTGCAGGGCCGTCTTGCGGGGCGGCGGGGGCGGGGGCGGCATTGCGGGCAGGGCCAGGCGTTCGCGGGTGGCGCGCACCCAGTCCCGCAGCCGGGCCGCCCACCGCTCGTCGCCCGCCGCGGCCCGTTCCGCGAGGAAGCGTACGAAGGGCACCGCGAGCGGCATCCCGCCCGGCCCGCCGTGGCGTTCGTCGAGGTCCTGGGCCACCTCCAGCAGCGTGTCGCCTGGCAGGCCACCCTGGGCGGGGGCCGCGCAGCCGGCCGCCTTGAACGCCCACGCGTACGCCTCGTGGGCGCAGCGCGGCAGGTCGCGGTCCTCGAACAGCTCGCCGAGCCCGTCCCAGGCGGCCTGGTCGAGGCGGACCGCGCGGCGCGGCGCCGGTCCGGGCGGCTCGTCGTCGAGGAAGTCGAGGAAGGAGCAGGCGTCCCAGTCGCGGTCCACGACGAACTGCGGGAGCTGCCATCCCTCGCCGCGTTCGCGCAGGCCCCGGAAGGTGCGGTGGATGGAGCGGGCGGTGTCGGCGAGACCGGAGACGGCCTCGCGCACCGAACGTTCGCCGAGTTCGGCGAGGAGCTCCTCGGTGAAGCGGCCCGCGCCGCGTTCGGCGTCGTTCTTCGCGGCCTCGCCCTCGCGGGAGGCGTACAGCCGGAACTGGCGGCGGCCCGGGACGGTGGCGCCGCCGCCGTAGTCGGTGGTGCCGAAGTTCCAGCGGGCGTCGCGGGGTGCGTCTACCCGGCAGGCGTCCACGAGGGCGGCCTGGTAGCGGAAGAGCTCGCGCCCGACGAGGTTGGTGCGCCACCAGCGCAGTGCGGAGTCGAGGTTGAGGTGGCGGATCTGGCCGGGCCGGGCGTCCGCGCAGGGCAGCATCAGTTCACCGCCGCGCGGTTCCACGTAGCCGTGGCCCGCCCAGAAGATGAGCAGTAAATCTCCTTCGCATGAAGGGAGTTCGTCGAGCAGCACCGATTTCACGTTCTCCTCGGTCGCCGGGCGGTGCGTGGTGCGCAAGGCCTCCAGACCGGCGGAGGCCGACCAGTCGAGCGTGTCCGGGTCGTCGAGCGGGGACAGCAACAGCCTTACGTGGCCCGGCGGCACCTCGCCCGGTCCGGTCAGCCAGCGGGAGAACCGCAGGGCGTCGCGGGCCGGGCCGCGCAGGTTCCAGCGGTGGCTGACGGCATAGCTCTCGACCCCGGCGACGAGCGCGAAGGTGCGCGGCCCCAGGGTGGCGGGCAGGAGGTCGAGGGGATTCACCCGATCTCCGCTTCGGCCACCGCCTGTTCGATGCGCGCGTAGAGGGAGTCCTGTTTCCAGTAGGCGCTGTGGCAGGCCGGGAAGGGCTGGCGGCTGTTGATCTCCTGGTCGCTGACGCGCGGGTCGCCGGGGAAGACGGGCTCGGCGAGGTACGAGAGGACGTCCTGGCGGTCGTAGACGTTCAGCCAGCGCGGGAAGGCGTACGGGAGCCTGGTGCCCGGCACGATCCCGGCCAGCGCGCCGAGTTCGTAGAGGAAAGGTGCCTGGGAGCCCACGGTGACGAGGAGTCGGGCACCGGGCACCGGCTCACCGCGGGCTGCCGCGAGGGCGAGGAGGTCCACGAGGGCGATGCCGCCGAGGCTGTGGCCGATGAGTACGGTCGGCCCCGGATCGGCGGTGATCCGCTCGTGCAGGAACGCGCGGAGGTCGGCGCCCCGGGCCTGGTAGCGCAGGATGTCGCCGAGGGCGGGGGTGGCCCCGACAGTGAGGGAGCCGCGCCAGGCGTTGAGCAGTGGCTGGGTGGTGACGCGCATCGCGAGCCGGCCGAGGACGGCGGCGGCGCGGGCGCCGGGGACCCGTGCGTCGCCGCCGAGGCGGGTGGTGATCAGCTCGACGAGGCGGTCGCGTTCGGCTCCGGTGCAGTCGGCCTCGGCGCCGGCCGAGGCGAGTGCGCCGGCGGTCACCGCGCGGGCGAGGGCCTTGGCCAGCTCCCGGGCCTGGGGCTGGCCGGCGGCGCGGGCTCCGGCGCGGGCGGCCTCGGCGGATCGGGAGACGCTCGCCAGTGCGGCGGGGTATCCGGCGGCGAGGCCGGTGCCGAGAAGCAGCGCGGCCTGTTCGCCGCCGTCGGGGACCCCGGAGAGTTCGGCGAACAGTTCCAGTACGCGGTCGCCCGCGGACCGGACGCCGGGCATGGCGAAGCCGTCGTCATCGGCGCCGCCGTCGGCTCCGTCGGCTCCGGTGTCCCAGCCGGCTTCGGCCAGGACCCGCAGCTCGCACAGCGGGTCGGCGAGCAGCAGCCCCCACTCGGCGACCTCCTCGTCGTCCGGGCCGGGGGCTCCGCCGGGGGCGCGCAGCCCGGGCACCGAACGGCCCTGGGCGCTCAGGGTGGCCCCGTACCGTTCCCCCCAGAAGCAGGAGTCGACGCTCGCGTCGGGGAACCGGGCGGTCAGCCGGTCCCGGACCAGGGCGAAGAGGGTGTCGTGCCGCTCGCGCCGCACCCCCGTGCCGTGCACAAACAGAAATCGCATCGCGGCTCCGCCCCCTCGCACAGTCGTCCCCCGCTCGGCACGATAGCGGCGCGCGGCGATCACGGTCCCTGGAACGGCGAGTTCGGCCGGGCCCGGGTGCGCTCCGGGCTCGAGGTGCCGGACACCGGGACCCGGACCGCGGTGGTGGAGGAGGCCGCGGGCGGGGAGGCGGCGACGGTGCGGATGGGGCCGTCGACGTAGGGCCAGGGGTGAGTGGGGGCTAGACCCTGGCCATTGGGTTGAGGGAGGCGTACTCCAGGGGCGCCGACGGGTCGATGGTCAGCTGGTGCGGGGCGGGTTCCACGCCGGCCCGCACCAGCAGGTCGCCGATGGCGGCGATCATCGCCCCGTTGTCCGTGCAGAGCGTCATCGGCGGCACCCGCAGCTCGATCCCGGCGGAGGCGCAGCGGTGCTCCGCGAGCTCACGGACCCGGGAGTTGGCGGCCACCCCGCCGACCACCACCAGCGTCTTCACCTCGTACTCCTTGCAGGCCGCGACCGCCTTGCGGGTCAGCACGTCGGCCACCGCCTCCTGGAGGGAGGCCGCTCCGTCGGCGACGGGCGGCTCCTCACCGCGCAGGCGGTGGCTCTCGGCCCATCGGGCGGCGGCCGTCTTGAGGCCCGAGAAGGAGAAGGAGCAGGCGTACGGGTCCCCCTTGCCCCGTCCGGTGGTCAGCGGGCGGGGGAAGGAGACGGCCTCGGGGTTGCCGCCCCGGGCGGCGCGGTCGATGGCCGGACCGCCCGGGTAGGGCAGGCCGAGGACGCGGGCGACTTTGTCGAAGCACTCGCCGGCGGCGTCGTCGAGGGTGTCGCCGAGGTGCAGGATGGGCTCGCGCACCAGGTCGCGCACCAGGAGCAGGGAGGTGTGGCCGCCGGAGACGATCAGCACCATGCAGGGCTCGGGCAGCGGCCCGTGCTCGAGGGTGTCGGCGGCGACGTGGCCGGCCAGGTGGTGGACCCCGTAGAGCGGCAGGCCGAGTGCGTAGGCGAGGGTCTTGGCGCCGGCCAGCCCGACCTGGAGGGCGCCGGAGAGGCCGGGGCCGGTGGTGACGGCGATCGCGTCGAGCTGGTCCGCGCGGAGCCCCGCCCGGTCGAGGGCCTGACGGACGACGGGGTTGAAGGAGTGCAGGTGGGCGCGGGCCGCGATCTCGGGCACGACGCCCCCGAAGCGGGCGTGCTCGTCCATGCTGGAGGCGACGACGTGCGCGAGCAGCCGCCCGCCCCGCACGATCCCCGCACCCGTCTCATCACACGAAGACTCGATCCCGAGCACCACCGGAGACCCCGTCACACCGCCACCCTCACCCTTATTGCGCACTATTCGCAATAAGGGTACCGGCCGGTCGCGGCCGGACGCCCGCCCCGCCCGTCAGTGGCGCACCAGGCAGAAGGGGTGCCCGGCGGGATCGACGTAGACCCGCCAGCCCTCGGCGGCCCGGTCCCCGTCCAGCTGGGTCGCGCCACAGGCCAGCACCTGCGCGTGCGCCCGGTCCAGGTCCGCCACGGCGAAGTCGAGGTGGAGCTGCTGGGGGCGGGCCGGGTCCGGCCACCGGGGCGGACGGTGGTCCTCGGCGTACTGGAACGCGAGCACCGCGCCGGCCGGGGTGTGCAGGGTCGCCCAGCTCGCGTCGGTCGCCCAGCGCCGGTCCGGCCGGTTGACCTCGCCGCCGGCCAGGGAACGGTAGAACTCGGCCAGCGCCGCCGGGTCGGGGCAGTCCAGCACCACGCACTGCATCTCAGCGATCATGGACCGATCCTAGGCACCAGGCCGCACCGGGGCGTGGCAGGACGGGAGCGCCGCATGCCGTTCCACGGGGCCGTACGGGGCTTCGCGCCGCATGCCCCCCCGCCGGGCTAGCCGACGGCCGGCGGCCGGTTCTGCGCCCGCGCCACCGGCGGCCCGTGGTGCGACGGGTAGTCGGTGGTGTGCGGGGCGGTGGGCAGCCCCCGCTTGGACAGGACACGGACCATCGTGACGGGGTCGAGCAGGGTGCCCGGCGGGCTGGTCAGCGACAGCACTCCGAAGAAGCGGGAGGCGATCGCCGGGTCGGTGTTCGCGGCCACCATCACCCGGGACATGTAGCTCTGCAGGATCCGCGTGGCCCGGTCCGGCGGCGGCCCTTCCGTCACCGGGTACCGCATGTCCTCGCTGGTGGCGATCTGCCAGGGCACGGCGGCCACCGCGGTGGTCCGCCGCTGGATCCGGCGGGAGGCCGCGGAGATCTCCTCGGGGTTCAGGGTGCGGATCTCCTTGGCCAGGGCCTCCGCGGCGAGCGCGGCGACCGTCATCCCGTGCCCGTACACGGGGTTGAACCGGCAGACGGCGTCACCGAGGACCACGAACCCGGCCGGCCAGCGCTCCAGGCGCTCGTAGTGGCGCCATTCGTTCGCCGTATTGCGGAATGCGGTGGGTGCGGACAGCGGGGTCGCGTCCCGGATGGCGTCGTACAGGGCCGGGCTGCGCAGGCTCCGGGCGAACGGCAGGAACTCCTCCTCCCGTACGGACGGGGCGTGCTCGCCGTTGCCGACGAGGGTCACCAGCCAGCGGTCAGCGTCCAGCGGCATCAGCACTCCGCCGCGCGGGAGCTCCGGCCGGCCCTGTACGTACATGCCCTGCCAGCGCCGGCCCGGATCGTCCGGGATCTCGAAGTAGCGGCTGGAGTAGCCGAGATGGGAGTCGCAGCGGGTGACCTCGGGCGCCGGGTGGCCGAGCTCGGCGAGCCAGGCGGGGGCCTTCGAGGTGCGGCCGGTCGCGTCGACGACGAGGCGTGCGGCCAGCCGCTCGCCGCCGCGCAGTTCCACTCCGGTCACCGTGCGGCCGCCCGGCCCGGCCGCGAGTCCGGCGGCCGCCTCACCGGACCGGACCCGGATGCGTGGGTTGCGGAGCACTTCCTGGCGTACGGCCTGGTCGAGCAATTCCCTGCTGGCGAGGAGGACTCTGGCTCCGGACACCGGCCCGAACCAGTCGGCCGGGCTGAGCCAGAGGAAGTCGCGCGGGGAGTCGTAGAGGCCCGCCCCCGCGGCCACCAGCTTGTCGGTGATGCCCGGCAGCATCAGCTCGATCAGCTCGACACCCCGCGACCACAGGACGTGCGCGTGCCGGGACTGCGGGATTCCCGGCCGGAACACCGGTTCGCCCTGCGGCAGTTCGTCCCGCTCGATCATGGTGACCCGGGAGAACCGCCGCGCGAGCACCCGCGCGGCCAGTAGCCCGGCCAGGCCGGCGCCGAGGACCACGGCGTGGTCCCCGGCATGGTCCCCGGCGCGCCCGCCGGCCCGGTCCCCGGCCTGCGAACCGGCCTGCGAACCGGCGTACGAGTCGGCGTGCGAGTCGGTCGTGCGTGGGTGGTTGTCCGTTGCGTCGTCGTCCATGCCGCCGAGTGTGGTGCGGACGGACCGGCCCGGTCAGGGCCCGGACGGGGCGCCCGGAGGCTTACCGGGGGCGGACGGGCTCATACCGGGGCGCGCCCCCCGGCGGACCGCCGCCGGATCAGGGGCAGAGGGCGGTCCAGGTGACCTTCACGTGACCGCCGTCGTCCCCGCGGAACTCGCTCGTACGGGTTCCTGGTTGATCGGTGTACGGGTCCCAGGCCACCGTGCCCCGGGCGGCCAGGTCGTCGGCCGAGGAGGCGTCGTAGTCCCAGAGGAAGACGCCGATCTCGAACGGGCCCGGCCCGTACGTCGTCCCCGAACCGACGCGCTGGTAGAAGTACGGGTCGGGGTTGGTGCGGTTGCCCTGGTTGGGGAAGGTCGACGGGTCCGAGGCGGAGCGCGACCACACGGCGGTGCGCGTGCCGTCACCGGTGCGGACCGCGATGTCCCCGTAGAGCGCGGGGCGGGTCGTGCCATCGTCGAAGTAGGTCAACTCCGCCTGGTCCACCCGGATCCGGCAGACGGGAACGCCCTGCGCCGGGGTGACGGTGTAGGTGACGGAGACCTCGCCGCCGTCCACGCCGGACATCTTGGCGGTGAACCGGCCGAAGCCGAGGGCCGGGTCCCAGTGGACGCGGCCGGCGGCCATCACGTCGTCGTTGTTCCCGGCGGTGTAGTCGGCGTCGGTGAGGTGGGCGGTGACGGTCGCCCGGCCGGTGAAGACCTGACTCCGGGTGGAGTCGTCGAGGCCGAACCAGGGGTCGTGGTCGGGGAATGCGGTGGCGCCCGACCGGTCGCGATGCCAGAGGGAGCGGGCGGTCCCGTCGGTGGTGAGGGTGAGACCGTCGTAGAGCTCGGGGCCGTTCTCACCGCCGGAAGTGAAGCGGGCCGAGTCGACGGTGATCCGGAACGGGCCGGTCTTCAGGTCGACTTGGCTGACCGGGTCCTTGGAGAACTCGGCGACGATCTGCCGGCGGATCCAGTCGTTGCCGAGCAGACCGTAGTGCGCGGGGCAGCCGCTGTCGCCCACCGGCAGGACGTGGTTGACGGCTCCGGCCAGTTCGGTGGAGCGCGGAGCGCGGCTGTCACCGGGCGGGATCTGCTGGTCGCAGGTGGAGCTGAAGGTGGTGTAGCGGGTGGCGCCCGGGGTTTCGTCGCCCGCGTTGAGGGAGTTCAGGAACGGGCTGCCAGGGGTCATGTCGGCGAGCGAGGCCGCGTGGATGTCGCAGAAGGTGGCGAAGGGTCCACAGGGCGCGGCGTCCCCGGCCCCGTGGTTGGGGCCGCCGAGTGAGACCCAGGCGCGGACCCGGGAACTCCCGCCGTCCTTGAGGTACTTGCGGGTGAGAAGCGAGCCCATGCTGTGGGCGATCACGTCGACCGGGCGGCTGGCGAACCGCTCGGTGAGGAAGGCTCCGAAGCGGGCTGCGTTGGAGTCGTTGGTGGCGGCCCAGTCGTAGCCGAACTCCGCGAGGTCGCTGGAGAGCCAGCCCTGGGAGTGCAGGTAGTCCTCCAGCCCGTCGAGGGAGGCCGCGGTGTCCCCGAAGCCGTGCACGAGGACGACCGGCGTACGGAGTTCCGCGCGGGCGGCTGCCTGCGCGGCCACCCGGGCGGCGGCCCGCGCCGGCGGGGCGGCGAGGACGGTGGCGAGGAGGGCGGCAAGGAGGGCGGCGACCGTGCCGATGAGCATCGAGAACAGCAGGGGCACGGGCAGGGCGGATCTGCGCATGGCTCTCCCAGGGGGATGCGGCCCGACAGCCTGAAGTGACTGGCGAGTAGCAAGTTAGCCCGCGGGGATTCAGCGCGATAGAGACGTGTACGAGACTCCGGTGAGCTTTTCGGAGGCCGCCCAGAGCCGTTCGCCGGACTTGTCGTCCAGGGTCCATTTCGCCCGCCGGGAACGGGCGGGCGCCCCGCGCCAGCCGAGCCGGGGGCCGATGAACTCGTCAGGCAGGACTCCGGGTGCGGTGGCCGCGTACAGGGTGGGCAGCGCGCCGGCGGCGGCGGACTGGGCGATGAGGGTGTTGCCGACCGCGTTCCCGAAGGTGGTGGCGGCGACGGCGATCCGCGAAGTGAGCGTGGTGCCCGACTGCGGGGTCGCCCCGACGTGCAGATTGGTCGAGGCGTAGCCGGGGTGGGCGGCGGCCGGGACGATCCCGGAGCCGGCGGCCGCCAGGCGGCGGGCGAGCTCATGGGTGAAGAGCAGGTTCGCGGACTTGGAGCGGCCGTAGGCGATCCATCGGCGGTAGCTGCGCTCGCCGTTCAGGTCCTCGTGGTCCACATCCCCGAGAGCGTGGAAACTGCTGGAGAGGTTCACGATCCGGGCCCCGGGCGGGGCGGCGAGCAGCCGCGGCAGGAGCAGTCCGGTGAGGGCGAAGTGGCCGAGGTGGTTGACCCCGAACTGGGTCTCGAACCCGTCGGCGGTCCGCCCGTACGGCAGGGCCATCACGCCGGCGTTGTTGACGAGGAGTTCCAGGGTGGCGTGGCGCCGCCCATAGGCCTGCGCGAACTCACTCACGGTGGTCAGGTCCGCGAGGTCCAGCGGCATGAACTCCACATCCGCGTCGGGTACTTCGGCGCGGAGTTGAACCTCGGCGGCCCGGCCTCGGGCCGCGCTGCGGCAGGCCAGTACCACTGAGGCGCCGCGGCGTGCGAGTTCGCGGGCGGCGGCGTAACCGATTCCGCTGTTGCCCCCTGTGACGACGGCCGTGCGGCCGCTCTGGTCCGGTATCCCAGTGGCCTTCCAACCCGCCATGCCAGCTCCTCCCGCCTCCCGGCCTGCCCCTACGGCCCTCCGGCCGTCGCACCCTACTCCCGCGTAGCCCGCCCCAGCCCGCCTGGCCGCGGCTACGGGTGTGCCGCTGCGCGGGACCGAGGTCCCCTGCCCTCCCCCAGACTCCGTCCGGGGGGACCCCCGGTTCCACCGTTCCCCGGGCCCTGCCCCCCGGGGCCCCCGGGGGGCCCAGTAGGCTGCGGGTCCACCCCGCTTCCGTACCCCGAGGTCCACGCAGTGAGCTCCGCACCACCACCGCGCCCCGTACCCGTGTCGGTCGTCGGCCTCGGCGCCGACGGCTGGGGCGGGCTGACCGCACCCGCCCGGGCCGCGCTGGCCGGGGCGGAGGTGCTGATCGGCGGGCCCCGGCAGCTGGACCTGCTCCCCCGCGAGGCATGCGGCGGCGTCCGTGTGGCGTGGCCGAGCCCGTTGCGCCCGGCCGTGCCGAAGCTGATGGCGGAGCACGCGGGCCGCCGGATCGCGGTGCTGGCCAGCGGCGACCCGATGTTCTACGGGATCGGCCGCGCGCTGTCCGAGGAGCTCGGGCCCGGCGCCCTGCACGTACTGCCGCATCCTTCCTCCGTGTCGTACGCCTGCGCCCGCCTCGGCTGGCCCGTGGAGGACACCGAGGTGGTCACCGTGGTCGGCCGTCCGGTGGCCCGGCTCGGGGCCGCGCTGTACGAGGGCCGGCGGGTGCTGGTGCTGAGTTCCGGAGCAGCGGCACCGAACGAGATCGCTGCTCTGCTTCGAGAGCGGGGCTTCGGCCCCAGCCGGATGCGGGTCCTGGAACAGCTCGGCTCCGAGCACGAGGACGCGTACGAGGGCCTCGCCCAGAGCTGGGAGCACCCGCCCGGCGACCCCCTCAACGTGGTCGCCGTCGACTGCCGGCGCGACTCCCGTGGCTCCGTGCCCCGGCTCGGTGCGACCCCCGGCCTGCCCGACGCCGCCTACGAGCACGACGGCCAGCTCACCAAGCGCCACGTCCGCGCCGCCACCCTGTGCGCGCTCGCTCCCGCCCCCGGCGAACTGCTGTGGGACATCGGCGGCGGCTCCGGCTCCATCGGCATCGAGTGGATGCGTACGCACCCGTCCTGCCGGGCCGTGACCGTCGAGCGGGTGACGGAGCGGGCCGCGCGGATCACCCGTAACGCCGCCGCGCTCGGCGTGCCCGGCCTGCGCGTGGTCACCGGCGCCGCTCCGGAGGCGCTCACCGGGCTGCCCGCACCCGATGCGGTGTTCATCGGCGGCGGCCTGACCGCGCCGGGCCTGCTCGACGCGGCCTGGGAGGCGCTGGCCCCGGGCGGCCGGCTCGTGGTCAACACCGTCACGCTGGAGTCGGAGGCGGTCCTCACCGACCGCTACCGGCGCCACGGCGGCGAACTGGTGAAACTGGCCGTCGCGCACGCCGTGCCGGTCGGCGGTTTCACGGGCTGGCGCCAGGCGATGCCCGTCACCCAGTGGTCGGTCACCAAGCCCCATCCCGCAGAAGCCGAACAGCCCGAAGAGCCCGAAATGGTGGATCAGACGATATGACCGTGTACTTCATCGGTGCGGGCCCCGGCGCCGCCGACCTGATCACGGTGCGCGGCGCCCGGACCCTTGCCGCGGCCCCCGTCTGCCTGTACGCGGGCAGCCTGGTCCCCCGCGAGCTGCTCGCCGAATGCCCGCCGGACGCCCGCCTGGTCGACACCGCCCAGCTGAACCTGGACGAGATCATCGCCGAGTGCGTACGCGCGCACGCGGCCGGCCAGGACGTGGCGCGGCTCCACTCCGGCGACCCCTCCATCTTCAGCGCGGTGGCGGAGCAGATGCGGCGGCTCGACGCGGCCGGCATCCCGTACGAGGTGGTACCCGGCGTCCCCGCCTTCGCCGCGGCGGCCGCCGCGCTGAAGCGGGAGCTGACCGTCCCCACCGTCGGCCAGACCGTGATCCTGACCCGGATCGCCCAGCAGGCCACGCCGATGCCGCCCGGCGAGGACCTCGCCACGCTGGGCCGCAGCGGGGCGCTGCTGGTGCTGCACCTGGCCACCCGCTACGTCGACCGGGTCGTGGACGAACTGCTGCCGCACTACGGGGCCGAGTGCCCGGTGGCGGTGGTCGCGATGGCCAGCCGCCCCGACGAGCTGATCCTGCGCGGGACGCTGGCCGACATCGCCGCCCAGGTGAAGGGGGCCGGACTCGTCCGCACCGCGGTCATCCTGGTGGGCCGCACCCTGGGCGCCGAGCAGTTCCGCGACAGCCACCTGTACTCCGCCGAGCGTGACCGGCATGAGTGCTGATCCGGTCGGCCGCCGCCGTCCGCACGTCCTGATCCTCGGCGGCACCACGGAGGCCCGCCGCCTGGCGGAGGCCCTCGCCGCCGGGAAAGGCGCCCCGTACCGGGTGACCACCTCGCTGGCCGGCCGGGTCGCCGCCCCGGTACTCCCTCCCGGCGAGACCCGCATCGGCGGCTTCGGCGGCCCTACCGGACTGGCGGCCTGGATCGCCGCCCACCACGTCACCCACCTGGTCGACGCCACGCACCCCTTCGCGGAGCGGATGAGCTTCAACGCGGCCGAAGCGGCGGCCCTTTCGGGCGTCCCGCTGCTCTCCCTGCGCCGGCCCGGCTGGCGCCCGGGCCCCGAGGACGACTGGCACTTCGCGGACTCCTTGGCCGAGGCGGCCACGTTGCTCCCCGCCCTCGGCTCCCGCGTCTTCCTGACCACCGGCCGCATGGGCCTGCACACCTTCGCGCACCTCACCGAGCCCTGGTTCCTGGTGCGTTCGGTGGACCCGCCCGAGGGGGCCACGCCCCCGCGCCTCGAAATCCTCCTCGCCCGCGGCCCGTTCACCCTCGACGACGAACGCGAGCTGCTCGCCCGCCACCGCATCGACGTCCTGGTCACCAAGGACAGCGGCGGCTCGGCCACCGCGCCCAAGCTCACCGCGGCCCGCGAGGCCGGCATCCCGGTACTGGTCGTGCGACGACCGGCGGTGCCGGAAGGAGTCACGGTGGCGGAGTCCGTGGCGGCGGCGCTGGATCGGCTGGCAGGGCCCCTGCCGTAGGAGCACTCCCGGCACTGTCGCAGGGGTCGTCTAGCGTTCTCGGCATGAGCGCCACCACCCTGATGATCCACAGCGGCTCCGCCGCGCCCGACGCCCTGGTCACCCGCATCGGCGGCCTCCCGCTGGCGCCCGCCGGAACCCGGTGGCCCACCTGTACGGCCTGCGCCGGGCCCCTCCGGTTCATAGTTCAGATGGTCCTCGACGGCGAGCGCGGAGTCCTCTCCGTCTTCATGTGCGCGAACGACCCGGGCATGTGCGAGGAGTGGAGCGCCCAGGCCGGCGGCAACCGGGCGTACCTCTTCCCTGCGACCGGGCTGGTGCCGGTACCGCTGCCCGCGCTCCCCTCCACAGTGGACGGGGACGACGAAGAGGACCCCCGGCAGCTCGGGGCGGTCCGTACCGTCGAGATCGTGGCGACGGCGGATCCGGACTACTGGTCCGCCTCCCAGGCCTGGTCCGCTCAGAGCGGGCGTTCGACGCAAGAGGTGCTCGGCCAGCTCGGCGGCGCACCCGACTGGCTCCAGCACGACGAGACGCCCGATTGCCCCGGCTGCGGCTCCCCGATGGGATTCGTCACCCAGCTGGAGGAGGGTCCTGACCACCTCACCGCCCCCAACTTCGGCTCCGGCAGCGCCTACGCGCATGCCTGCGAACCCTGTGGCCGGGCGGCGTTCCTCTGGCAGTGCTGACCGCGGATGCACGAGCGGCCGGGGCGGGGCGTCGCCGCCCCGCCCCGTCCGGTCAGGCCTCCGGGTAGCGGCGAGGGGTCCAGGTCACCCTGGTGCCGTCGCCGCGCTCGGTGACCTGTGTCTGCGAGGAACCGATCAGCAGCAGGGTCCGCATGTCCACCTCGGACGGCTCCAGCGTGGCCAGCGTGACGATGCGGACCGACTGCTCGGGCCCGCCCACGTCGCGCGCGATCACGACCGGAGTCTGCGGCGCGCGCAGCTCCAGCAGCAGGTCCCGGGCCTTCTCCACCTGCCAGGTCCGGCTGCGCGAGCCCGGGTTGTACAGGGCGAGGACCAGGTCGGCGCGGGCGGCGGCGGTCAGTCGCTCGGCGATGACGTCCCAGGGCTTGAGGCGGTCCGAGAGGGAGATGGTCGCGTAGTCGTGGCCGAGCGGGGCGCCGGCCGCGGCCGCCGCCGCGTTGGCGGCCGTCACGCCGGGCAGTACCCGTACCGGGACGTCGCGGTAGAGGTCCTGCGCGGCCACCTCCAGGACGGCGGTGGCCATGGCGAAGACCCCGGGGTCGCCGCCGGAGACCACGGCGACCCGCTTGCCGCGCCGGGCGAGGTCGAGCGCGAACTCGGCGCGCTCGGACTCGACCTTGTTGTCCGAGCCGTGCCGTGACTGGCCCGGCTTGACCGGAACCCGGTCCAGGTAGGTCGTGTACCCGACCAGCACCTCGGCGTCGGCCAGCACGCGGCGCGTCTCGGGGGTCAGCCACAGGGGGCCGGCCGGGCCGGTGCCCACGACGGCGACCTGGCCCGGTCCGGACGGCACGCTGCCGGGGTTCCCGATCCGGCTGGGCACCACGGCGACGGCGAAGTAGGGGACGGAGTCGGGGTCGGTGTCCGCGAGGACGCCGGTCCGCTCCCCCGCCATCGTCGCGCGCTCCACGTACCGCGCCTCGGCGAGCCGGCCGCTGTTCTCCATGGCCCGCCGTACGGCGGGGAAGGTGCGGCCGAGTTTCATCACGACCGCCGAGTCGGTGGCGGCGAGGCGGGCGGTGAGCTCCTCCTCGGGGAGGGTGCCGGGCAGGATCGTCAGCACCTCCTCGCCCTCCACGAGGGGGGTGCCGAGCCGCGCGGCGGCGGCGCTCACCGAGGTCACCCCGGGGATCACCTCGGCCTCGTACCGGTCGGCGAGCCGTTTGTGCATGTGCATGTACGAGCCGTAGAAGAGCGGGTCGCCCTCCGCGAGCACGGCGACGGTCAGGCCCGCGTCCAGGTGGACGGCGAGCCGGGCGGCGGAGGCTTCGTAGAACTCCTCCATCGCACCCTGGTAGCCGCCGGGGTGGTCGGTGGTCTCGGTGGTGACCGGGTAGACCAGCGGTTCCTCGACGTGGTCGGCGCGCAGGTGCTTCGCGGCGATGGAGCGGGCGATGGAGCGGCCGTGCCGGGCGGAGTGGTAGGCGACCACGTGGGCCTCGGCGATCACCTCTACGGCGCGCAGCGTCATCAGCGACGGGTCGCCGGGCCCGAGCCCGACCCCGTACAGCTTTCCGGTGGTTCCCGCGTTCCCGGTGCTCATTCGGCCACGCTCGCGATGGCGTTGACGGCGGCCGCGGCCATGGCGCTGCCGCCGCGCCGGCCCCTGATGATCAAGTGGTCGAGCGCGGAGGGGTGTTCGGCCAGGGCGTCCTTGGACTCCGCGGCGCCGATGAACCCGACGGGGACCCCGATGACCGCGGCGGGGCGCGGGGCGCCCTCCTCGATCATCTCCAGCAGCCGGAAGAGCGCGGTCGGCGCGTTGCCGACGGCGATCACCGCTCCCTCCAACAGGCCCCGGTCCCGCCAGACTTCGAGGGCGGCGGCGCTGCGCGTCGTGCCCATCTTCGCGGCGAGCTCCGGCACGGCCGGGTCGGAGAGGGTGCAGATCACCTCGTTGTCGGCGGGCAGCCGCTTGCGGGTGACTCCGCTGGCGACCATCTGCACGTCGCACAGGACCGGCGCTCCCGCCTCCAGGGCGGCGCGTGCCCGCAGGACGACGTCGGGCGTGTAGCCCAGGTCCCGCGTCAGGTCGGTCATGCCGCAGGCGTGAATCATGCGCACCGCGACCTGGGCGACCGAGGCGGGCAGCCCGGACAGGTCCGCCTCGGCGCGGATCGTGGCAAAGGACTGGCGGTAGATCTCGGCGCCGTCCTTCTCGTACTCGAACACGGTGTACTCGCTCATTTCTTCACTGCGTCTTCGGACAATCGGGGTTGGCTGCGTGCGTCGGCCACGGCCGCCGCAAGTTCGTTGGACGGCACCGGGCGTCCGTCGAGCCGGTACCCGTCGGGGGTGGCTACGAGGTCGACCCACGCGGTGCCCCGTGGGTGACCGCACCTGCGCTCGCACCCGGACCAGTGCACGGGCGCGCCCGCAGGCCCGGCCGGCGCCTCCACGGGCGTGTCCACGACCGCCCGCGCATCGGCGCGCACGTCGGACAGCGCTTTGGCACAACCGGGCCGCCCCGTACAGGCGGTGACGGACTCCCAGGGGCCGTCGGGCGCGACGGACAGGCCGGCTGACTCGAGCTGCGCGTAGCCGTCGACCGGCCGCCGGGTGCTCGCGCGGGGCAGCACGATGCTCCGCCACGGAGTGATCCGCAGCTCACCGGCGCCTTCACCTTCCGCGCCGGCATCCGCGACCCGCACCAGCACCCGCCACTGGCCCGTCGTGAGCCGGCCGAGCGGGGGAAGTACGCACAGGGGTGTCCGGTCGCCGGCGCCGGGGCCCCACGGCCGCGGCGGCGGCGCGTAGGGCCAGGCCACCTCGGCGACGGGGGTCGCCGCGATGCCGGCGGCGGCCAGTCGCAGCGTGAACTCCCCTGATTCCAGGGCGTGTACGGCGGGCAGTTCGGACACCCGCCAGGCGCGGGTGCCGGCGGCGTCCGCCGAGTCGAGGAAGTACTCGGCCGCGACCAGCGCCGCCCGGGGGGCGTCCGGGGCGTCCACCTCGACGGCGTCGCAAGCCGCGCCGAGCCGGATCAGCGCCCGGCCCTGCGGCCTGCCGAGGACGGTGACGTCGGGGTCGAGCGCGCATACGTCGCCGCGCCCGTCGTCGACGGCGAAGAGGAACCGTCCGGACAGGGCCGCCGCCCGTGTGCTCGCGCAGAGCAGCCGGTCCAATTCCCTTACCCAGGGAGTCACATGGGGTCGGTCGGGGCTCAGGATCCCGGACATCGGAGTCGCCACGATGTTCCGTACCCGCTCGTGCCCGGGGGCGGGCAGCAGCCCGGCCCCGTCCAGCAGCTCCGCCAGCTCCGCGCCGCAACCGTCGGCGAGACCGCGCAGCTGCACGTTCCCGCGCGAGGTGAGCTCAAGGTGCCCGTCCCCGAACCGGTCGGCGGCCAGCGCCAGTACCGAGGCCTGCCCGGCGGTCAGCAGACCCCCCGGAATCCGGACCCGCGCCAGGTACCCGTCGTCGGCGGCATGCAGGCGCAGCGCGCCGGGGCAGGCGTCGCCGCGATCCCGTATGACGGGTTCGTCCCGCGCTGTGGCGGAGGGGGGCGTGGGCATGGCGGCGAGCATACCCACGATTCTCCGCCCGCCCCCTGTGTCGATCACCACCCCGATCCGGCCACACCCGGCCGCATCCCCGCCCGCCCCTCCAGCCCCGACCGCCCCCGCCCACTCCGCAAACCGCCGACCCGTACCCACC
>NZ_JAPNLJ010000018.1 GCF_026627445.1 Streptomyces sp. H27-H1 | reverse complement strand
GTCAACGCCCCCCAGCCCCCATCGAGGCCCCGACCTGCGCCTACCGGCCCCGGTCGGCCGCGCTCCGCTCGGGCCCCGGCCGCTCGGGGCCCGCTCCGGCCGCGAGCGGCCGCCGCACCGGCGCGCCCGTCGCCGCCCGACGCCTCGCGGGGTTCAGTCGCGGCCCGGGGCCGGGGTGGCCGCGCTCCGGCCGGAGCGGAGGCACCCGCTCATGTCGAATCCCGCGGCAGCGTCACCGCCGCCATCAGGTCGTGCCTGCGTACCACCGCCGATGGTTCCCGTACCGCCTGGTCCACCAGACCAGCCAGCCGCTCCCCCGTCGGCATCTCGAGCCGTACCGTGCTGAGCCTCGGCCGCAGCAGCCGGCCGATCAGCAGGTCGTCGGCGCCCATGACGGCCACGTCCTGCGGCACCCGCAGCCCCTCGTCCTGGAAGGCCCGCATCAGCAGCATCGCGTACTCGTCGTTGTATGCGAACGCCGCGTCCAGCCCCAGCGACCCCCACCGCTGCGCCAGTGCCGCCGCCGACTCCTCCGAGTAGGCCATCGGCAGGGCCACGACCTCCGCCCCCGGCACGGACCGCGCGCCCTCCAGCCGGGGCGCTGAGAACAGTTCCAGCCCCGCCTCCTCGGGAACGACCACGCCGATCCGCCGTCGGCCCCGCTCCACCAGGTGCTCCGCCGCCCGCGCGCCGACCTCCGCCTGGTCCATGACCAGGGCGTGCGCCCCGGGAACGCTCTGCGGCCCCACCGTAAGCACCGCGCGCGCCCCGGCCCGCTTGAGCGTGGCCACGTTGTGGGCCGACAGGGCGATCTCGCCGAGGGAGATCACCGCGACCGGCCGCAGTTCGGCCCAGGCGCGGGCGGCCTCGTCACCGCTGAGGCCGAGGCTGCCGTACTGGACCACCGTGTAGTCGAGGCCTCGCAGCGCCCACTGCAACTCGTTGAGGAAGGTGCTGTAGAGCGGGCCGACCGGCACGTGGGAGGTGGGCAGCAGCACGATGCGGGTGTGTCCTGCGCGCAGACTGCGGGCGGCCGCGTGGGGGACGTAGCCGAGCTCCTCGGCGGCCTCGCGCACCTTGCGGCGGGTCGGCTCGCTGATGCGTACGGCCTCCGCGTTGTTCAGGACGTACGAGACCGTCGCGCGCGACACACCGGCGAGACGGGCCACGTCCGCGCTGGTCGGGACGGGCGGCGGCGGTGACGGCGGCGTGGGGGGCTTCGGCGGCTTCGATGACTGTGACATTGCCGTGGCATCTTTCCAGACCGGTTGTACCCAGGGGCTAGCGGATGGCCGGAAACCAATGCTACACAGTGGTTACACGCTTCACTGACACGTGTAACCCAGAGGTCACCCCAGCCTCGCCAAGGGTGTTTCCGCACGTGCCCGTGCCGTGTCCAGTCGTGCCGTCGTCCTGTCGTGTTCCGTCGCACCCCCGCCGTCGCGACAGGGCGGCGCGCACCCCTCCCCGCCCCTCTCGGCACCACCCTTCCCCACCTCTTCTCGGCACCACCCCTCACACCCCTCGCACCACTCCCGTACCCCTCATCCCTTCCCAGACTGCCCAGGAGGGCACCGTGGCCCTTTCCTCCCCCGGCACCGCCGCCGCCACCCCCGACGCCCCCGCTCCCGGGCGCGGCCTGCTTCCCCTGCTGCTCGTCAGCAACGGCGCCATGTACGCGCTCTACATCGGCGTCGCCGGCGTACTCCTCGCACTCCAGGTCGAAGACATCGACGCGGCGAACAAGGTCGCCAACTTCGGCCTGATCGCAGGGGTCTCGGCGATCTTCGCGACGGTCTTCAACCCGGTCGCGGGCGCCCTGTCCGACCGCAGCGGACGGCGCAACCCCTGGATCCTGGGCGGTGGGCTCGCCGCGATACCGGCGATGTTCCTGCTCGGCGCCGCGAACACGATCCTGCTCATCACCATCGCCTGGTGCCTCGGGCAGGCCGTGATGAACATCTACCAGGCCGCCATCACCTCCGTGGTCCCCGACCGGGTGCCCATGAGCGCCCGGGGCAAGGCCTCCGCCGCCGTAGGCCTCGGCCTGCCGCTGGGCTCCACCATCGGCGCCCTGATCGGTGCCGCCTTCTCGGACGACTACCGCACCGGATACCTGATCTTCGGCGCGCTCGTCGCCGGCGCCGCCGTCCTGTTCACCACGTGCACCCGCGAGCAGCGCCGCCCGGCCAAGGCCTCGATGCCGGTCAAGGAGCAGCTGGCCGCCTTCGCGAGCGCCCTCCGGGACCACGACTTCCGCTGGGCGTTCATCGGCCGGGCCCTGCTGGTCCTCGGATACTTCGCGGTGAGCGGCTACCAGCTGTACATCCTCCAGGACCACACCGTGCTGCCCGTTGGCATGAAGCCGGAGGCCGCGGTGGCCATCCTGATGCCGCTGACGAGCGTGGCGATGGTCGTCTCCACCGTCCTCGGCGGATGGCTCTCGGACAAGTACGACCGTCGCAAGCTCTTCGTCGGCGCCTCCGCCCTGCTGTCCGCCATCGCACTGGTGATCCCGGCCCTGTCGACCAGCTGGACGGCCATGCTGGCCTTCGCCGCGATCAACGGCCTCGCGTTCGGCTGCTACATGGCCGTGGACACCGCACTGGTGACGATGGTGCTCCCCAAGGCGGAGGACGCCGCCCGCGACATGGGCGTACTCAACATCGCCAACGCCGGCCCGCAGATCGTCGCCCCCTTCATCGCCTCGGTGATCGTGTCCGTGAGCGGCGGCCACGATGAAAGGCACCACCGTGCAGCTCCACACCCACACCTGGGGCGAAGGCGACCGCGTCGCCCTCCTGATCCACGGGATCATGGCCGACCACCGGACCTGGCGCCGGGTCGGCCCCGCCCTCGCCGAGCGCGGCTACCGTGCCATCGCCGTGGACCTGCGTGGCCACGGCATCAGCGGCCGGGGCGAGTACAGCCCGGAGGCCTTCGCCGACGACGTGGCCGAAACGCTCCCGGCCGGCGCCGAGCTCGCCATCGGCCACTCCCTCGGCGGCCTGACCCTCGCGAACTCCATCGCCCGCCTGAAGCCGCAGCGCGCCGTCTTCTCGGATCCGGCCTGGCACCTGGACGCCCCCGAACCGGGCTTCGGACCCGAGGTGTTCGCCCGGTTCAAGGCCGCGCCCAAGGAGCAGATCCAGGCCATGAACCCGCGCTGGGAGGAGATCGACGTCGACATCGAGCTGGCCACCCTGGCCGTCTGGGACGAGGCGACCGCCTTCAGCCTGACCCCGCTGATGGGCACGGACCTGCTGCCGGCCGCGCCGGTGGTGCCGTCCCTCGTACAGCTGGCCGATCCGAGCTTCCTGATCTCACCGGAACGCGCCGCGGTCCTCGAGGAGCGCGGCTTCGAGGTCCGCTCGGTCGCGGGCGCCGGGCACACCATCCACCGGGACGACTTCGACGGCTTCATGGCATCGCTGGAGGGCTGGATCTGAGGTCCGGCCCCATCGACTCGGGACCGCGGCCCGGCCGCACCCGTGCACACCCCTCTCGGCAGGACTCCCCGTTCGGCCGAGGGGGTGTGCCCGTACCCCGGGTTGGCCGGGGGCACCCGGTAACCTCGCCCGAATGACGGCACTTTCACACCACAGCAATGGTCACGTAGAGCAGCCCGGCCGTGACGGGAACACGGCGACCGCCGAGGCGGATCCGCAGGCCGTCGGGCCGGTGCAGACCTCGTACGCTCCCGACCGCGACGGGAATCCCGACCCCGGGGAGATCGTCTGGACCTTCGTTCCGTACGAGGAGAACGACGGGCGGGGCAAGGACCGGCCGGTGCTGGTCGTGGCCCGCGAGGAAGCCGGCACGCTCCTGGCCGTGCAGTTGTCCAGCAAGCGGCACGACCACGACCGGGAGTGGGTCCCGATCGGGACCGGGCCCTGGGACAGCGCGGGGCGGGAGTCCTGGGTGGACGTGGACCGGGTACTGCGCGTGCACGAGGACGGCATGCGGCGCGAGGCGTGTGCACTGGACCGGGGCCGGTTCCAGCTCGTGGTGGACCGGCTGTGCGAGCGGTACGGCTGGCGGTAGCCGGACGGGCCCGGGTGCCGAGCGGTACGGCGGCGGTAGCCGGACGGGCCCGGGTGCCCGACCGTCACGGCCAGCGGTAGCCGGGCGGGCCTGAGTACGCGGCCCTACGTCTCCTGCGGGCCTCCCGTGGCCTGGGTGAGGCCCGCCAGTACCCGTTCGAACGTGTCCCGCGTCTGCGGCTTGCGGTCCAGCACGCCGAACACCACCCGTTCGAACACGCCGGCGAAGCGTCCCGCCAGCAGCCCCCGGAAGACCTCCGCCACCTGGGCGGGGTCGTTCTGGAAGACGCCGCACCCCCAGGCCCCCAGTACCAGGTCCCGGTATCCGTGCAGCGCGGCGACTTCCAGTACCAGCTGCGCGCGGCGTGCGAGGGCGGCGGGGATCTCGGGCTCGCGGTCCGGTTCCTGGCGGCGGATGGTGCCCGCGTTCGGGGCCGGGGAGGTGAGGAATCCGGCTCGGAAGGGGGTGTCCAGCAGGTTGCCCCGGTCGTCGCGGAAAACGGGGACTCCGGGTGAGTGAATCACCCGGTCGGTGTAGAAGGTGCTGACCTCGGCGCGGTGGATCTCGTAGTACTCCGGAGCCTGCAGGAGGGTCTCGTACAGCGCCGAGGCGCGGCAGAGGGCCTCCTCCTGGGCCTTGGCCCCGCGGACGTAGCCGCCCCCGGGATTGCGGGCCGAAGCGAAGTTCAGGACGGCCACCGCAACCGTCCCGGGCTGCTGCTCCGCGAGCCTGCGGGCCGCGACCGTGCTGCTCTCGCCGGTGACCTCGACGGCGGTCCGGCGGGTGCCCACCGAGGCCAGTTCGCCTGGAATGACCCGGTTCGGGCCATATATCGTGGTTCCTGCCTTGGCCTCCGCCACGGCGGCGGCGAGCGTGACCTGCCGCCCCGACCGCGTCCGGTAGCCGCCGGCCGCCACGATCTCCGCGTTCTCCCGCGCGATCTCGCGCAATCTGCCACTCATACGGCGATCTTCGGCGCTCCGGCAGGCCGCCGCAATGGATTTGTGCCCCGAGGGACGGGTAGGCACGAGTGATGTCACAGCCGACGACGCGAGACGAGGGCCCCGTCATGCCCCAGGACTCACTCAACCGTCTGACCGAAGCCGACGCCGAGGAACTGCTCCACGGCATCTGCTTCAAGACCGGCCCGCCCCGGCTGCTCGGCGCGGAGCTCGAATGGCTGGTGTTCGACGCCGAACACCCCGGCCGGCCCGTTTCCCACGAGCGGCTGGCCGCCGCGCACGAGGCGGCCGGCGCGCTCGCCCTCGGGTCCCTCGTCACCATCGAGCCCGGCGGCCAGCTGGAGCTCAGCTCGGCCCCCGCCGCCTCCCTGACCGGGTGCCTCGACGGCCTCCAGGCCGATCTGACCGCCGTCCGGGGCGCCCTGCGCGAACAGGGGCTGGTGCTGAGCGGGCTCGGCCAGGACCCGCGCCGACCACTGCGGCGGATGCTGGCCAGCCCGCGGTACGAGGCGATGGAGACCTACTTCGACCGCACCGGCCCGGCCGGGCGCGCCATGATGTGCGCCTCGGCCTCCGTCCAGGTGTGCGTGGACGCCGGTCACGAGGAGCCGGGCCCGCTGGGCCACGGCCGGCGCTGGCGCCTGGCCCACCTCCTCGGTGCGGTGCTGGTCGCCGCCTTCGCCAACTCCCCCGCGCGCGAGGGCCCGTACGCGGGCTGGCGGTGCGCCCGCCAAGGCGTGTGGAGCGATATCGACACCCGGCGCTCCCTCGCCCCGCCGCTGGAGGCGGAGCCGCGCGGCGCGTGGGCCCGGCAGGCTCTGGACACCGAGGTGATGTGCGTACGGACGGCCGAGGGGGGCGCGCCCTGGGCGGTCCCGCGCGGGCTGACCTTCCGCGACTGGCTGCGCTCCGGCGGCGGCCACCGGCCGCCGACCGCCGAGGATCTGGACTACCACCTGACCACGCTGTTCCCGCCGGTACGGCCCCGGGGCCATCTGGAGCTGCGGATGATCGACGCCCAGCCCGGCGAGGACGGCTGGCTGGTCCCGGTGGCCGTGGTGCACGCGCTGTTCGACGACCCGGAGGCCGCGGAGACCGCGTACCGGGTGGCGAAGGGGCTGGCCGACTCCTACGGCGCCGGGCCCGCGCCGCGCAATCCGCTGTGGCGGTCCGCCGCCCGGAACGCGCTGGCCGATCCGGAGCTGCGGTCCGCCGCCCGCGCCTGCTTCCGGGCCGCGTCCTCGGCGCTGCCCCGGCTGGGAGCGGGCGGCCACGTCATGGACGCGCTGGGTGAGTTCACCGAGCGCTACGTGTCCCGCGGGCGCTGTCCGGCCGACGACCGGGCCGGGCCGGAGCAGACCCGGCACCCGAAAGCGCCGTCACGCCCGCACCCGCGAACCCGGCCGCAGCCGGCCGGCGAGGAGGCCCGCCCATGACCGCCGAACCGGAGCTCCTGCGCGAGCGGGCCGCCGCCGCCCTGACCGCGGCGCGCCTGCGCACGGCCGGACTCACCGACGCCGTCTCCGAAGCCGATCTGACGGCCCAGCACTCCCCCCTGATGTCCCCGCTGGTCTGGGACCTCGCGCACATCGGCAACATGGAGGAGCTCTGGCTGCTGCGCAACGTGGCCGGCCGCGAGTCCATGCACCCCGAAATAGACCCGCTCTACGATGCGTTCGAGCATCCCCGTTCGGAACGCCCGAAGTTGCCGCTGCTGGCCCCGGACCAGGCCCGCCGGTACGCCGCCGAGGTGCGCGGCCGGGTCTTCGACCTGCTGGACCGCACGCCACTGGAGGGCACGGCCCTGCTGGACGGCGGCTACGTCTTCGGGATGATCGCCCAGCACGAACAGCAGCACGACGAAACGATGCTGATCACCCATCAGTTGCGCCAGGGTGCGGCGGTGCTGACGGCTCCCGATCCGGATCCCCCGCAAGGACCACCGCCGCCCGCGGCCGAAGTGCTCGTTCCCGCCGGGCCGTTCACGATGGGCACTTCCACGGAGCCCTGGTCGCTGGACAACGAGCGGCCCGCGCACCAGCGGGAGGTCGAGGCCTTCTGGATCGACACGGCGCCGGTCACCAACGCCGGCTACCAGCAGTTCATGGCGGACGGCGGCTACCGCGAGGAGCGGTGGTGGGCGGCGGCCGGCTGGGAGGAGATCCGCCGGCACGGGATCGAGGCCCCGCTGTTCTGGCACCGCGAGGACGGCACGTGGCTGCGGCGTCGTTTCGGGGTCACCGAACCGGTGCCCGGGGAAGAGCCGGTACTGCACGTGAGCTGGTACGAGGCCGACGCGTACGCCCGCTGGGCCGGGCGCCGACTGCCCACCGAGGCGGAGTGGGAGAAGGCCGCACGCCACGATCCGGCGACCGGCCGCTCCACCCGCTTCCCGTGGGGTGACGCGGACCCCACGGCGGCGCACGCCAACCTCGGCCAGCGCCATCTGCGCCCGGCCCGGGCGGGCGGATACCCGGCCGGCGCCTCCCCGCTCGGAGTGCGCCAGCTCATCGGCGACGTATGGGAGTGGACGGCTTCGGACTTCCTCCCCTACCCCGGGTTCCGGGCGTTCCCGTACCGCGAGTACTCGGAGGTGTTCTTCGGCCCCGAGCACAAGGTGCTGCGCGGCGGTTCCTTCGCCGTGGATCCGGTGGCCTGCCGGGGCACCTTCCGCAACTGGGACCTGCCGGTGCGCCGGCAGATCTTCTCCGGGTTCCGGACCGCGCGCAGCGCCGGCCCCGCCGGGCAGGCGTGATGTGCCGTCATCTCGCCTATCTGGGGGCGTCCGTGCACCTCGGCCGGGTGCTGAGCGAGCCCGAGCACTCACTGGTCCGTCAGTCGTGGGAGCCTCGCCGCCAGCGGTCCGGCACGATCAACGCCGACGGCTTCGGCGTCGGCTGGTACGCGGAGGGGGACCCGGTGCCCGCCCGTTACCGCCGGGCCGGTCCGATCTGGGGCGACCTGACCTTCAGCGATCTGACCCGGGTGGTCCGCAGCGGGGCCGTACTGGCCGCCGTACGGGACGCCACGCGCCCCGGGGCGGAGGGGGAGGCTGCGGCCGCCCCGTTCACGGAGGGCCGGTGGCTGTTCAGTCACAACGGCTCGCTGCGGGACTGGCCGGACGCCGTGGCCCCGGTAGCCGCCCGGCTGCCGCTCCAGGAGCTGCTGTCCCTGACCTCCCGTACGGATTCGGCGCTGATCTGGGCGCTGGTCCTGAACCGGCTGCGGGCCGATCCGGACCTCGGCCCGGCGCTCGCCGGAGCGGTACGGGAGCTGGCCGCGGCCTCGCCCGGATCCCGCTTGAACCTGTTGCTGACCGACGGCCGGGCCATCGCGGCGACGGCCTGGGGGGATTCCCTCTGGTACCTGACCGACGCGGCCGCGCAGCGCACGGTGGTCGCCTCGGAGCCCTACGACGACGACTCGCGCTGGTGCGAGGTACCCGACCGGACCCTGCTGACCGCCACCCGCACGCGGGTCGACCTCGTCTCCCTGAAGGAGACCCCCGCCGGCGCGCCGCATCAAGGAGACGAAGGCCAGTGAACGATTTCCAGCTGACCCGCATGCTCGACGAGCACGCCGCCGAGTCGGCGCTGCGCACGGATGTGAGCGACGGGCTGACCGGATCCCCCAAGTCGTTGCCGCCCAAGTGGTTCTACGACGCCCGGGGCAGTGAACTCTTCGAGGAGATCACCCGGTTGCCCGAGTACTACCCGACGCGCGCCGAGCGGGAGATCCTGCTCGAACGGGCCCGGGAGATCGCCTCGGTGAGCGGGGCCCGGACCCTGGTGGAGCTGGGTTCCGGCTCCTCGGAGAAGACCCGGCACCTGATCGAGGCGCTGCCCGCGCTGGACACGTACGTACCGGTGGACGTGAGCGAGAGCGCGCTGACGGGAGCGGCGAAGGCGCTGCTGGAGGAGCATCCCGGGTTGCGCGTACACGCGTTGCTGGCCGATTTCACCCGGGCGCTGCGACTGCCGGACTCGCCGGGACCCCGGCTGGTGGTGTTCCTGGGCGGCACGATCGGAAACCTGCTGCCGCCGGAGCGGGCCGTGTTCCTGGCGGACGTACGGGCGATGCTGTCGCCCGGGGACGCGCTGCTGATGGGGACGGACCTGGTGAAGGACCCGGCCGTCCTGGTGTCGGCGTACGACGATGCCCAGGGGGTGACGGGCGAGTTCAACATGAACGTACTGACCGTGGTGAACCGGGAGTTGGGCGCGGACTTCCACGCCGCCGACTTCATGCACGTGGCGGTGTGGAATCGGGAGCACGAGTGGATCGAGATGCGGCTGCGGGCCCGGAGGCAGTTGGTGGTGAAGGTCCGGGCGCTGGATCTGGAGGTTCCCTTCGAGGAGGGTGAGGAGATCCTGACGGAGATCTCGGCGAAGTTCCGTCAGGAGGGTGTGCGTCGGGAACTCGCCGAGGCAGGAGTCGAGTTGACCCATTGGTGGACGGACGTCGCGGGCCGCTTCGCCTTGTCGCTGTCGGTGGCGGACGGCATCGGCGCCGACGGCTGGGAAGGTACGCCGGGCAGCGGTGGCGGGGTGACCGGCGGCGACGAGGGAGCCGGTTCGGCCGGCACGGCGGTCTGAGCCGCGGCCGCGAGTCCCGCCGGTGCGCGTACCGGCCCGGCGGGATCCGCGGCAGCAGCCACACCTCGGCCCGGACCCCGCGGGGTCCGCGGGGTCCGCGGGGTCCGCCACAGCGAGGCGGTCAGGGGATCGTCCCGACGAAGGCGGGCGCCCCGGCCGGCCCCCCCGTCATCGAGCAGGCAGGCGATCCGTACGGGCTGTACGGGCGCCAGGAGACGTGGTTGGCGACGATCAGCCGGCCACCGCCCGGGCCGGGCCACCGGGACCCGCCGCGCTCCCCCGCCCGCCCTGGGTCAGCGGTCGGAGCTGAGCACCTTGCTGATGGTGTCGGAGGCCGCCTTCGCCGCTTTTCCGGGGTCCTGGCCGTTGAGGACGGCCGTCATGAACGGCTTGATCGGGTTCTTGGCCTCCACCTCGGCCCAGCGGGGGGACTTCGGGGTGGCACGGCCCTGGGCGGCGCCGGGGGCCATCGCCGTGGCGCCTTCGTTGCCCTGGACCACGTGCGCGAGTTTGGTCTTGTTGGGTACGTAGCTCATCGTGCGGGCGAGCTCGGTCTGCCACTTCTCGCTTACCAGGGCCGTGATCACATCGACGGCCTGCTTACGGTTCTTCGTCCTGGCGGGAATGATCAGGTCCGAGCCGCCGGTGAAGACCGAGCCCACCCTGTCGGCCGTCTTGCCGGGGATCGGGAAGAAGCCGAGCTTGCCCTTGAGCGCCGGGTTCGCGGCCTCGATGGCAGCGGCCTGGCCGGGCGGGGCGATGATCTGGGCGATCCCGCCGCGGGCGAAGACGTCGGACTGCGGGGGCGTCTCCTCGTCGGCGTCCTTGGGGCCGTCGCCGAGCGCCTGGAGCTGTCTGTAGAACTCCATTCCGGCCAGGGCCTTCTCGTCGTCGAGGCTGCCGACCCACTGGCCACCGCCCTCGACGGCGAGCTCGCCGCCCTCGTCCCAGACGAACCCGGCGAGGACGTACCAGTTCTGCCCGGCGAGGTAGATGCCCTGCTGGCTGCCCTTGTCGAGCTTCTGCGTGGCCTGGATCCATTCCTGGCGGGTCTTGACCGGCGTCTTGATCCCGGCGTTCGCGAAGAGGTCCTTGTTGTAGATCACCACGCGGTTGGCGGCGTACCATGGGACGCCGAACTGGGCGCCGTTGACGCTTCCGGGGTCGGAGAGGCCCTTCAGCCAGTCCTTGCCGCCCCACTCGCGCAGGGCCTCCAGGGTGACTTCGGAGACGCCGTCGCCCTCGAGGTACTGGGCGACCTGGGTGTTGCCGACCTCGATGACGTCGGCGCTCTCCTCGCCCTCGCCGGCCAGGACCGCGTTGACCTTGTCGCCGATCCCCGTCCACTCCTGGATCTTCACTTCGAGGTCCACATCGGGGTGTTCGTCCTCGAAGGTGCGGGTGAACTGGCCTATGAACTCGTCGGAGGCGCTGCCCTTCATCAGCCAGAGCGTCACCTTCTGCGTACCGGCCGATCCGGCGAGACTGCAGCCGGTGAGGGCGGTCGCGGCCGCGAGAGCGGTGGACACGGCAAGGAAGCGCATCTTCACGAAGGTCACCTTCTGGGGATGGATCTCAGATGGCTTGAAATTGGCATAGACCAATGGGTGGGTCAAGGGGGTACCGCTATGGATTGTTCACGCAAAGTTCGCGGACCCGGACTTACTGGGGCACCGTAGAACAAGGCAACAGCCACCCAGTGTCGGGAGACCCCCATGTCCAATCACACGTACCGGGTGACCGAGATCGTGGGCACGTCCCACGAGGGCATCGACCAGGCCATCCGCAACGGCGTCGCCCGCGCGAGCGAGACGCTGCACAATCTGGACTGGCTCGAGGTCGTCCAGATCAGAGGACACATCGAGAACGGCGAGATCGCGCACTACCAGGTGGGCATCAAGGTCGGCTTCCGGCTCGACGGCGAAGCCGAGGCCTGAGGCTTCCCGGACCCCTACGGGGCTCCCCGGCGGGCCCGCCCGAGGGCAGGGCCCACCCGAGGGCGCTGGAGCCCAAGGACCGGGCCCGCCCGAGGGCGCTGGAGCCCGAGGACCGGGCCCGCCCGAGGGCTCCGGATCCAGCACGCACCCTCAGGCCCTCAGGTGCGCCCCTCGCCCTCCTGCGCGTCCTTGAGCTCCGGCGCGTCCGCCGCCCAGTCCGCCAGGACCACCCGGTACCCCGCCGCGCGCGCCGCCTGGCACACCAGCTCGTCGTCGTCCACCAGCATCCGTACCTCGCGGCCCCGCGAGATCCGCCGCAAGACCTCGAGCTTGGTCGTCCGGGCCGGCCGCCGGTCCTGGTTCCCGCGCATCCACAGCCGTCCCTCGGGCAGCCCGTTCCCGGCGAGCCAGTCCTCCGTGTCCGCGCGGCACCGCTCCGGGCGGCCGGTGAGGTACGCGACCTCGCAGTCGTCCGCGCTCTCCACGGCGAGCGCGATCCCGCGGGCGAGGGGCGGATCGGCCGGGGCCGCGCCGAAGAAGCCGCTCCAGTCGCGCGGCCGGCGCTCCAGGAAGTGCTGGCGGTGGGCGGTGTCGGCCAGAGTGTTGTCGATGTCGAAAACGGCCAGGGGCCTGCGGTTCTGATTCTCGGTCACCCCGCCAGCCTAAGCAGCGACGGCCCAACGAACGGCCCCCGGGATACCCCGGCCGGACCGCCGAGGAGTCGCCACCGGCCACCCCCGACGGCCCCAGTACGACCGCTCCACGGCCTGCCCCGCGGTCCGCCCCGGGAATCCTGACGCCCTCCGCGCGTTGACCAAAGTGTGATCCGCACACTCTCGATACTCGACCGGTCCCGCACCCGCGAAGGGCGCCCCGCCGCGCAGGCCCTGCGGGACACCGTGGAGCTCGCCCGCGCCGCCGAGCGGCTCGGATACCGCAGGTTCTGGGTCTCCGAGCACCACAGCGTGCCCGGGGTCGCAGGATCCGCGCCCACCGTGCTCGCCGCCGCCGTGGCCGGAGCGACCGGCCGGATCCGTGTCGGCACCGGCGGCGTGATGCTGCCCAACCACCAGCCGCTGGTCGTCGCGGAACAGTTCGGGGTCCTGGAATCCCTCTTCCCCGGCCGGATCGACATGGGGCTCGGCCGTTCGGTCGGCTTCACCGGCGGGATCCGCCGCGCGCTCGGACGGGACACCGCCGACGCCGACCGGTTCGAGGAGCAGCTCGCGGAGCTGCTGGCTGGTTCGACGGCTCCCAGCGGGCGCACCCCGAGGTGCACGCCCGTCCTGCGGAGGGCTTGCGGATCCCCGCGTACGTGCTGGCCACCGGCGAGGGGGCGGCCATCGCGGCCCGCGCCGGGCTGCCCCTGGTCGTCGGGGACCTGCGGACCCGGGACCGGGTCCGGGAGATCATCACGGCGTACCGCCAGGAGTTCCGGCCCTCCCCCTGGGGGGCGCGGCCGTACGTCATCGCCTCCGGGACGGTCGCGGTGGCCGCCACCGCCGAGGCGGCCCGACGGATCCTGGTGCCGGAGGCCTGGGCGGTCGCCCACTCCCGCACCCGGGGCAGCTTCCCGCCGCTCCGCCCGGCCGAGGAGGTCGAGGCCCTCGCCATGAGCCCCAAGGAGCGGGAGCTGTACGAGGGCGCACTCGCCGGGCACATCCACGGCACACAGGAGCAGGTCGCGGCGGAGCTGGCCGAGGTCGCGGAGCTGACCGGGGCGGACGAGCTGCTGGTCACCACGTCCACGTACGACCGGACGGCGCTGCTGGACTCCTTCGCCCGGCTCGCCCGGCTAGCCGGCCTCGCGGAGGGCTCGGGCCCCGGGCCTGCCGACCTCGTGGGGCAGTCCGTCCGTTCCGGATACTAAAGTAGGACGAATGCACCAGCCCGCAGTCCCGCACGCCCACGATCCCTACGTTCGCGTCCGCGGCGCCCGGGAGCACAACCTGCGCGGGGTCGACGTGGACATTCCGCGGGACGCGCTGACCGTGTTCACCGGCGTCTCCGGCTCCGGGAAGAGCTCGCTGGCCTTCGGCACGCTCTTCGCCGAGGCCCAGCGGCGGTACTTCGAGTCCGTGGCACCGTACGCCCGCCGCCTGATCCACCAGATCGGCGTGCCGAAGGTCGACTCCGTCACCGGGCTCCCGCCGGCCGTATCGCTGGAGCAACGGCGCTCCTCCCCCGGCTCGCGGTCCTCGGTCGGGACGGTGACCATGCTGTCCAACTCGCTACGGATGCTGTACTCGCGGGCGGGCTCCTACCCGCCGGGCGCCGAACGCCTGGACTCCGACGCCTTCTCCCCCAACACCGCGGCCGGGGCCTGCCCTTCCTGTCACGGCCTGGGACGCGTGCACCGAACGAGCGAGGAACTGCTGGTGCCCGAGCCGGGCCTGTCGATCCGTCAGGGTGCCATCGCGGCCTGGCCCGGCGCCTGGCAGGGCAAGAACCTGCGCGACATCCTGGAGGCACTCGGCCACGACGTGGACGCGCCCTGGCGGGAGCTTCCCGCGGCGGACCGGGAGTGGATCCTGTTCACCGAGGAGCAGCCGGTGGTGACGGTGCATCCGGTGCGGGACGCCGGCCGGATCCAACGGCCCTACCAGGGCACGTACATGAGCGCCCGCCGGTACGTGATGCGGACCTTCTCGGACAGCAAGAGCACCACCCTGCGGGCCCGCGCGGAGAAGTTCCTCGCGGATTCGCCGTGCCCGGTGTGCGAGGGCAGGCGGCTGCGTCCCGAGGCGCTGGCCGTGACCTTCGCGGGCCGTACGATCGCGGAGCTGGCGGCGCTGGCGCTGACAGAACTGGACGGGGTACTGGCCGGCGCCCACGGCGGCGGTGAGGCGGCCCGGGTGCTGACGGAGGACCTGCGCTCCCGGATCGGCCCGGTCACCGAACTGGGTCTGGGCTATCTGAGTCTGGACCGCGGAGCCCCGACCCTGTCGGCGGGCGAGCTGCAACGGCTGCGGCTGGCGACGCAGTTGCGTTCGGGGCTGTTCGGGGTGGTGTACGTACTGGACGAGCCGTCGGCGGGGCTGCACCCGGTCGATACGCAGGCACTCCTCGGCGTCCTGGACCGGCTCAAGGAAGCCGGGAACACGGTGTTCGTGGTGGAGCACGATCTCGACGTGGTACGGCACGCGGACTGGCTGGTGGAGGTCGGTCCGCTGGCCGGGGAGCACGGCGGACGGGTGCTGCACAGCGGGCCGCCGGAAGGCCTGGCCGCGGTGGCGGATTCGGCGACGGCCCCGCACCTGTTCGGGACGCGGGGGCCGGACGAGTGGAGCTCGCGGGCCGTGCGGAAGGCGACCGGGTCCGTGCGGCTCAGCGGTGTCGACCGGCACAACCTGCGGGACGTGGCGGCGGAGTTCCCGCTCGGGGTGTTCACGGCCGTGACCGGGGTCTCGGGGTCCGGAAAGTCCACACTGGTGGGCCAGGCGCTCGCGCGGGAGGTCCACGAACGGCTGGCGGACCCGGAGTTCCAGGTACGGCGGCTCGTCGAGGTGGACCAGAAGCCGATCGGCCGGACCCCGCGCTCCAACCTGGCCACCTACACGGGCTTGTTCGACGTGGTGCGCCGGCTGTTCACGGCGGCGCCGGAGTCGAGGGCGCGGGGCTGGAAGGCGGGCCGCTTCTCCTTCAACGTGCCGGGCGGGCGGTGCGAGTCCTGCCAGGGCGAGGGCTTCGTCTCGGTGGAGCTGCTGTTCCTGCCCAGTACGTACGCCCCCTGCCCCCAGTGCGCGGGTGCCCGGTACAACTCCGAGACCCTGGAGGTCCGTTACTCAGGACTGAACATCGCGGAGGTACTGGCCCTGACGGTGGAGTCGGCGGGGGCCTTCTTCGCCGGGGTCCCGGCGGCAGCCCGCAGCCTCGGAGCGCTGGCGGACATCGGCCTGGGGTACTTGCGGCTCGGGCAGCCCGCCACGGAGCTGTCGGGCGGCGAGGCGCAGCGCATCAAGCTGGCCACGGAGCTCCAGCGAACGCGCCGCGACCACACCCTGTACCTGTTGGACGAGCCGACGACGGGACTCCATCCCGCCGATGTCACGGTACTGCTGCGGCAGTTGCACGGTCTGGTGGACGCCGGACATTCGGTGGTGGTCGTGGAGCACGACATGGCGGTGGTGGCGGGCGCCGACTGGGTCATCGACCTGGGGCCGGGGGGCGGCGGGGACGGCGGCCGAGTGGTGGCCGCGGGCACCCCGGCCGAGGTGGCCCGCGCCGCGGGCAGCCGTACGGCGGCCTATCTGGCGCGGGCCCTCACGGCGGGCCGGTAGTCACACGGCCGGGCTGGGCGCGCTCACGCGTCGGCGGCCTTGGCGAAGTCTCCGTAGCCCTGCCAGTCCAGGACGACGCACGGCTCTTCGCCGAGCACCCAGGCGTCGTGGCCGGGGTCGATCTGGATGAAGTCCCCGGGCTGCGCCTCGATGCTGTCGCCGTCGTCCATGACGACCTTCATCCGGCCGCTGACGATGTAACCCACATGGGCGGCCTCACAACTGTCTGTTCCCGCAATGGGCTTGATGTGCTGCGACCACTGCCATCCGGGTTCGAACACGGCCCTGCCGACCGGACCGCTATCGGTGTTGAGCAGATCGAGCCTGCCCTTGCCGTCCTCGAACCTGCGTGTCTCGTCAGCGGAATCGAAGCCTCTTCGCACGATTCCAGTCATGATCGTTAACCTCCCGGCACACAGCTGCCCCGAGTCCACTTCTCAGAGTACGCCCGTACCGCACGGTACTCACGGCGGCCCGACACCCTCTATGCGTCACCTTGGAGCAGGTGCTGCGGAAGCTCGCGGAAGCTCCACGCGCCCTGTCTGCGGGTGAACATCCACACCAGGTCGTAGCGGTCGGGCCAGGCGGCCGGCAGGCCCAGTACGTCCTGCGCGCCGAGGCCCCTGATCAGGCGGGGCATCCCCTGGTGCTCCCAGCAGACCAGTACCGGCATCCGCGCGGCCAGCACCGACCGGGCCAGAGCGGGCTCGGCTCCGACGGCGAACTCCGCGCGGACGGGAGTGCCCAAGGCGGTGGCGAGCGCCTCGACGGTCTGGCGGCACCGCGCGGGCGCCCCCGCCTTGCCGCCGGCCGCGAAAACGGCCCCGGGCCGGGGCAGGGTGGCGCCCCGGGCGGGCGGGAAGAGGGCCGGCAGCTCCTGGGCGCGTCGGCGGCCCCGGACGGCGAGGAAGCCGGGGTGCTCGTTGCCCTCGTCGTCCTCGCCGGTGTCCCCGGCGTACGGCTTCTCCGCGTGCCGGATGAGCATGACCAGCGCGTCCTTGGCGGCCTCGGGGCCGGGGTGCGGGGTCCGGGGGCGTTCCTCCCCGGCGCAGCCGGCCGCCGCCAGCGGGGCGAGGGCGGCGGCCAGCACGGTGCGGCGGCGCGGGCCGGTTCCGGTGGGGGGTCGGGGCATGGGCCCACTGTCACCCATGCCCGGGAGGGCGGCCGGCCACGGCGCGGCGGAGGCCGCTGCGATCATCCGATCGGCGGACGCGTCGTGGCCGTGCCCGGCGGGCCGGGCCTGTGAGACCGACAGGTCAGCGGGGGCCTCGGCGGACCGCCCGCAGCCACTCCTTGTTCATCGCGGCGATCGAAGGAAGCGGGATGCCCTTGGGGCAGGCCGTGGCGCACTCGCCGGTCAGGGTGCACCCACCGAAGCCCTCGGCGTCCATCGTGGCCACCATGTCCAGGACCCTGGTCTCACGCTCCGGCGAACCCTGCGGGAGCACGTTCAGGTGGTTGATCTTGGCGGAGGTGAAGAGCATCGCCGAACCGTTGGGGCAGGCCGCCACGCACGCTCCGCAGCCGATGCACTCCGCGTGCTCGAAGGCGAAGTCGGCGTCGGGCTTGGGGACGGCCGTGGCGTGCGCTTCGGGGGCGGAGCCGGTCGGGGCGGTGATGTAGCCGCCTGACTGGATGACCCGGTCGAGGGCCCCGCGGTCGACGACGAGGTCCTTGACGACGGGGAAGGCCGAGGCCCGCCAGGGTTCGACGTCGATGGTGTCGCCGTCGGAGAAGGAGCGCATGTGGAGCTGGCAGGTCGTGGTGCGCTCGGGCCCGTGGGCGTCGCCGTTGATGACGAGGCTGCACGCGCCGCAGATGCCCTCGCGGCAGTCGTGGTCGAAGGCGACCGGGTCCTCTCCGCTCAGGATGAGGTCCTCGTTGAGGGCGTCGAGCATCTCGAGGAAGGACATGCCCTCCGAGATGCCGTCGACCTCGTACGAGGCCATCGCGCCGGGGACGGCGGCGTTCTTCTGGCGCCAGACGCGCAGGGTGAGCTTCATGCGTAGCTCCGCTGGGTGGGGTGGACGTACTCGAAGACGAGGTCTTCCTTGTGCAGGACGGGCGCGGCGCCGGTTCCGGTGTACTGCCAGGCTGCCGCGTACCCGAACTCCTCGTCGCGGCGGGCGGCTTCGCCGTCCGGGGTCTGGGACTCCTCACGGAAGTGGCCGCCGCAGGATTCGGCTCGGTGGAGTGCGTCGAGGCACATCAGCTCGGCGAGCTCCAGGTAGTCGACGATGCGGTTGGCCTTCTCCAGCGACTGGTTGAACTCCTCGCCGCTGCCCGGGACCTTGATCCGCCGCCAGAACTCCTCGCGGATCTCGGGGATCCGGGCGAGGGCCTTGCGCAGGCCCTCCTCGGTCCGGGCCATCCCGCAGTACTCCCACATCAGTTCACCGATCTCGCGGTGGAAGGAGTCCGGGGTGCGGTCCCCGTCGACGGCGAGCAGCTTGGCGAGGCAGTCGCGGGTCTCGCGGACGGTTGCCGCGACCTCGGGGTGGGTGTCGTCGACGGGGCCGATGTCGTCCATGGTGTGGCGGCGGGCCAGGTAGTCGTTGATGGTCGCGGGCAGCACGAAGTAGCCGTCGCCGAGGCCCTGCATGAGGGCGGAGGCGCCGAGGCGGTTGGCACCGTGGTCGGAGAAGTTGGCCTCGCCGATCGCGAACAGGCCGGGGACGGTGGTCTGGAGGTCGTAGTCCACCCACAGGCCGCCCATCGTGTAGTGCACGGCGGGATAGATCCGCATGGGCACCTCGTACGGGTCCTCCGCGGTGATCCGCGCGTACATGTCGAAGAGGTTGCCGTACTTCTCGGCGACCTTCTCCTTGCCCATGCGGCGGATCGCCTCGGCGAAGTCCAGGTAGACGCCCTGGCCGCCGGGGCCGACGCCGCGGCCCTCGTCGCAGACGTTCTTGGCCGCGCGGGAGGCGATGTCGCGGGGCACGAGGTTGCCGAAGGAGGGGTAGATCCGCTCCAGGTAGTAGTCGCGCTCCGCCTCGGGGATGTCGGCGGCGGGGCGGGTGTCGCCCTTGGCCTTGGGGACCCAGATGCGGCCGTCGTTGCGCAGGGACTCGCTCATCAGGGTGAGCTTGGACTGGTGGTCGCCGGTGCGCGGGATGCAGGTGGGGTGGATCTGGGTGAAGCAGGGATTGGCGAAGTAGGCGCCGCGCCGGTGCGCCCGCCAGACGGCGGTCGCGTTGGAGTTCATGGCGTTGGTGGAGAGGTAGAAGACGTTGCCGTATCCGCCGCTGGCGAGGACCACGGCGTCCGCGTAATAGGTGTCGATCTTGCCGGTGACCAGGTCCCGGGCGACGATGCCGCGGGCCACTCCGTCGACGGTGATCAGGTCGAGCATCTCGGTGCGGGCGTGCATCTCCACGTTGCCGGCGGCGATCTGCCGCGCGAGCGCCTGGTAGGCGCCGAGCAGCAGCTGCTGTCCGGTCTGGCCGCGGGCGTAGAAGGTGCGGGAGACCTGGACTCCGCCGAAGGAGCGGGTGTCGAGGAGGCCGCCGTACTCGCGGGCGAAGGGAACGCCCTGGGCCACGCACTGGTCGATGATCTCCACGGAGATCTGCGCGAGGCGGTGGACGTTGGACTCGCGGGCGCGGAAGTCCCCGCCCTTGACGGTGTCGTAGAAGAGGCGGTGTACGGAGTCGCCGTCGTTGCGGTAGTTCTTGGCCGCGTTGATGCCGCCCTGGGCGGCGATGGAGTGGGCGCGCCGCGGGGAGTCGGAGAAGCAGAACTGGACGACGTGGTAGCCCTGTTCGGCGAGGGTGGCGCCGGCGGCTCCGCCGGCGAGGCCGGTACCGACGACGATGACGGTGTGACCCCGCCGGTTGGCCGGGTTGACCAGCTTCGCCTCGAAGCGGCGGCGGTCCCAGCGCTCCGCGATGGGGCCTTCGGGGGCCTTGGCGTCGGCGATCGGCGCCCCAGTGGTGTAGTCGGTGTACGCACTCGTGCTCATGCTCTCGCTCACGTTCTCGCTCACGGTCAGCTCACCACTCCGGTCATCACGGCGACGGGTACGGACACGAAGCCCGCGAAGAGGACGAGGGCGAGGGCGTTGGCCAGGAACTTCAGGGTCCGATCCCGCCGGGCGTTGCCCGCGCCGAGGGTCTGGGCGGCGCTCCAGAAGCCGTGGCGGACGTGCAGTGCGAGGGCGGCCATCGCCACGAGGTAGATGGTGTTGCCGTACCAGGTGGAGAAGGTGGCGAGGACGTTCTCGTACGGGTGCCCGGCCCAGGCCCGCTCGTTCACGGTGAGCGTGGTGAGGTCGAGCAGGTGCCAGACGATGAAGAGGGCGAGGATGGTGCCGCCCCAGCGCATGGTGCGCGTGGCGTAGCTCGCGCGGCGGCGCTTGTGGGCGTACCGCACCGGGCGCGCCCTGATGTCGCGGCGGCTGAGCTGGTACGCGCAGACCCCGTGCGCGACGACGGCCGCGAGCAGGGCCACGCGCACGATCCACAGGGCCCACTCGTGGTGCAGGAAGGGCGAGCCGAGGGTGCGGAGCCAGTGCGCGTAGCCGTTGAACTCGTCCGCCCCGAAGAAGATCTTGAGGTTGCCGAGCATGTGCACGACGAGGTAGCCGAGCATGATCAGGCCGGAGACGGCCATCACGGACTTCTTGCCGAGGGAGGAGTCCCAGAGTGTGCGCGTGGTGGACGGCCGTCGACCCGTCCGCGTTGCCAAAGCCATGACATTGACCGTAAGGACTAAGGTCCCGAAAGGTCCAAGACATGAGAGAGCTGAAGTCAATAGGTTCAGCCTATGGAGAAGCTGGTGCTGTGACCGGGAAGGTTCACCGCCTCGCGGCGCCCGGCACGGCACCTCTCCCCCAGCTACCGCGGGGAGGTGCCCCCTGCGTTGTCGGACCACGCCGGTACGTCCAGTACGGGTCGCAGTCCTCCGCCTTGCGATGCACCGCACCAGACACCGCGACCCGGCAAACCTTTCCGGCCACAGCACTAGCCTGAGGCCATGCAGTTCCAGCAGCTGGTCTACTTCGTCGCCGTGGCCGAGACCCGGCACTTCACGCGCGCGGCCGAACGCGAGCACGTGGCCCAGCCCTCCCTGTCGCAACAGATCAAGGCGCTCGAACGGGAGCTGGGCGCCGAACTGTTCAGCCGGGCGCGCGGGAACATCACGCTCACCGATGCCGGCGAGACCCTGCTGCCGCTGGCCCGGCGGATCCTCGCGGACGCGGACACGGCACGGCTGGAGGTGCAGGAGCTGGCGCAGCTCCGGCGCGGCAGGATCCGGCTGGGGGCCACCCCCAGCCTGTGTACCGGCCTGCTGCCGGACGTGCTCCGCACGTTCCACACCTCCCATCCGGGGATCGAGCTGCTGATCGAGGAGAGCGGTTCGCTGGACCTCGTACGGGAACTCGCGCGCGGCTCCCTGGACCTCGCGCTGATCGCCCTGCCGCTGCCTCCCTCGGCTCCGGCACTGACCACGGTGGAGCTGCTGACCGAGGATCTGGTGGTGGTCTCCTCGGCCGCCCTCCCGCCCCCGGCGGGCGGCGGTGCGCTCACGGTGTCCGCGCTGCGCGACGAGCCGATGGTGATGTTCCGGCACGGCTACGACCTGCGGGACCTGACGGTGGCGGCCTGCCGGGCCGAGGGCTTCGAGCCGGTGTTCACGGTGGAGGGCGGCGAGATGGACGCCGTACTGGGCTTCGTCCGCGCGGGGCTCGGCATCGCGGTGGTCCCGGCGATGGTGGCCGGCCGCGCGAGCTCCGGCCTGCGCGCCACGCCACTGGCGGGCTCCCCGCTGCGCCGCACGATCGCCCTGGCCCACCGCACGGACGTGGCACCCCCACGCGCCGCCCGAGAACTCAAGCGCATCCTGCTGGGCTGAGCGCGTCTTCTCGTCTCCCCCCGCCTCAGTCCCCGTAGCCCCCTGCGGGCCCCTGCCCGGAGTCGGGGTGGGGGAACACCGGCGAGCCTGCCGCACACCATCCCGGCGGGGCTCTCGGTGACCGCCATGGTCCGCCAGCCGTCCGCCCCGGCACCGCCCCGCTCGGCAATCAGCACCAAGCCGGTGGGCGGGCCGAAGGGCGGCCCCCGCTTCTTCACCTTCCGGTTCGTTCTCGCCACGGCGTCAGGCCCGGCGTGCGGGCAGGGATCGGTCCAGGCCGCCCGACAGGAGGGCGAAGGCGCGCTCGGCGTCGGCCACGGCGGCCGGGTGGGCCTCGTCCGCGCTTCGGCCGGCGTCCATGCGGCGCCAGTTCTCCCTGCCGAGCTCCTGCCGGGCCGCCACCAGATACCCGGCCGCCAGCCGGGCGGTGAGCGGGTCGACCGCTTCGGCTTCCAGTACGGCGGCGAGCAGCTGCACCTCGCGGGCCGTGTAGTGAGCCATCCGGGACTCGAGGCTGGCCGTGCCGTAGAGCAGGCGTTGGAAGGCGAGCACGTTCGGGTGGTCGCAGAGTCCGGTGATCGGGTCGCGCTCGGCGAGCGCCGCCAGGAAGTGGGCGCGCACGGCCGCCACCGGGGTCTCCCCCACGGGCCGGTCGCGCACGAGGCGCGCGGCCTCGTCCTGATGGTCGGCGAAGCGGTCGAGGACCAGGTCCTCCTTGCTGGGGAAATACCGGAACAGCGTGGGCTTGGAGACCTCGGCGGCGGCCGCGACGTCGGCCACCGAGACCGCGTCGAAGCCGCGCTCCAGGAAGAGTTCCAGCGCGGTGGCCGCCAGCAGGCGGCGCGTCCGGAGCTTCTTGTTCTCGCGCAGACCCGACGTGTTTTCCATGCGCACAGAATAACACGAATGAGTGACCCAGTTAATTTTGTAACCGGGTTGCTTTTTTTCGTCTGGCGCGCTTTCCTTGAAACAACGACGCGACGAAGAGACGAAGGGACGAGGGGACACCGATGACCGACACGACGCGGGGGCAAGGGCAGGGCCCGGTGCAGGGACTGCCGAAGGCTCAGGGACCGCTGGACGTACTGGTCGTGGGCGCCGGTCCGACCGGGCTCACGCTGGCCTGCGACCTGGCCCGACGGGGCATCGCGGTGCGGATCCTGGAGAGCCGCTCGGCACCGCACCGCGAATCACGCGGCAAGGGGCTGCAACCCGACAGCATCGAGGTCTTCGAGGAACTCGGCGTGGCCGAGGCCATGAGGGCCAGAGGCAGCGAGGGCGTGGTGCTGCGCAAGTACTTCGACGGGGAGCACGTTAACGACACCGCCGTCGGCGGCAGCCTGCTCATAGGGCAGTGGCAGGTCGAGGAGGCGCTGCGCAACCGGCTGGCCGAGCTCGGCGTACAGGTCGAGTACGGGTCCCGGCTCGCGGAGATCACACAGGACGCGGCCGGCGTCCGCGCCGAGCTGGCGGACGGCACGGTGATCGCGGCCGGATATCTCGCAGGGTGCGACGGCGGGCACAGCGCCACCCGCGGCCTTCTCGGCATCCCCTTCGAGGGGAACGGGGAGGAGGAACCGGCGATGGTGCCAGGCGACGTCAGGGCACCGGGGCTCAGCCGCGAGTTCTGGCACCAGTGGTTCACCTCGGAAGGAGGCGGAATACTGCTCTGCCCCATGCCGGGGACGGACACCTTCCAGCTGCAGGCCGCGCCCGAGAGGGACGGAAAGGGCGGGACACTGCCGCCCTCCCTGGAGAGCTTCCAGCGGCTCTTCGACCGGCACGCCCGGATCCCGGGGATCCGGCTCGCGGAGCCCACCTGGCTCTCCGCCTGGCGGGTCAACGTCCGCATGGCCACCCGGATGCGCGAAGGGCGGGCCTTCCTCGCCGGGGACGCGGCGCACGTCCATCCCATAGCCGGCGGGCTCGGTATGAACACCGGCGTCCAGGACGCCGCCGCACTCGGCCGGACGCTCTCCTCCGCGCTCTGCGGGGCCGCCGGGGAAGGAGCCCTCGACGCCTACCAGTCCGAGCGGCTTCCGGTGGCCGCCGAAGTCCTGGCCGACACGGCCCGGCGCTACGAGCGGGTGCTGGCGGCCGTCCGCGAGCCGGGCCGTGGGACGGAGGCGGGCCTCGAATGACCCCGGCCGGCGGTCGGGCGGGTACGGTCCGGACCGCACCGGCCAGGCCCCGCCGACCTGGATCCGGGCAGCCGGCCCGGACTCAGGAGGTGGGGACCGCGTCCGACAGGGACAGGTTGTGGATGCGGTCGGCGGCACCGGGGCGGGCGTAGTACCAGCCCGCACCGGCCCGGCCCCGCCGACCTGGATCCGGGCAGCCGGCCCGGACTCAGGAGGTGGGGACCGCGTCCGACAGGGACAGGTTGTGGATGCGGTCGGCGGCACCGGGGCGGGCGTAGTACCAGCCCTGGGCCGTATCGCAGCCGAGAGCTCGGAGCTGGGCGGCCTGGGCGCCGGTCTCCACACCCTCCACGGTGACGGCGAGTTCAAGGCTGTGGGCCAGGGCGACGATGCCCTCCACGATCTTGACGTCGACCGGGTTGGCCGGGTGCTGCTGCATGCCCTTGGTGAAGGACCGGTCCAGCTTCAGGACACTGACGGGCAGGCGGCGCAGGTTGGCCAGGTTCGAGTAGCCGGTGCCGAAGTCGTCGAGGGCAATGTCCACGCCCAGGGCGGCGAGCCGGCGCAACGGTTCGAGGAGTTCGTCGTCGGCGCCGATCAGGGCCGACTCGGTCACCTCCAGGCACAGTGCGCCCGGAGACAGGCCCGAGGACTCCAGGACGCGGATCGTGTCGGCGACCAGACCGGGGTGGTGCAGCTGGGTCGGCGACAGGTTGACGTTGATCCGCAGGGTGGCGCCGCCCTTTTGGTGCTGCCAGGCGCGGGCCTGGCGGACGGACTCCTCCAGGACCCAGTGGCCGAGCGGCACGATCAGCCCGGTGCGTTCGGCAAGCGGAATGAACCGGTCGGGACCGAGTACACCGTGCTGCGGGTGCGACCAGCGCACCAGCGCCTCGGCGCCGTGCACGCTGCCGTCGTGCATGTGGACCAGCGGCTGGTACTCGATGAAGAACTCGCCGCGTTCCAGCGCCGCCGGGAGGGCGTTGGTCAGCCCGTGCCGGGTGATCGCTCGCGCGTCGGCCGCGGCGTCGGCGAACTCGAAGCGGTTGCCGCCGGCCGCCTTGGCCCGGTACATCGTGATGTCGGCGCTGCGCAGGACCTCCGCGGGGGTGCGCTCACGCGCGGGGCCCTCGACGATGCCGATGCTGCCCCGGACAGTCAGCTCACGGCCGTCCAGCCGGATCGGGACGGAGAGGGCGGAGAGGATCCGGACGGCGAGTTCGGTGGCCTTCTCCTCGGTGTCGGGGCCGGTGGTCAGCGCCACGAACTCGTCGCCGCCGAGCCGGGCGACCACCTCGCCCGGTCCGGTCGCGCAGCTCTGGAGCCGGTCGGCGACCTCGACCAGCAGCCGGTCGCCGGCAGAGTGGCCGAGGCTGTCGTTGACCGCCTTGAAACCGTCGAGATCCAGGTAGCAGAGGCCGAAGCGGGAGCCGCCGGCGCCGCTCAAGGCCTTCGCGAGGCGTTCGAAGAAGAGCGTCCGGTTGGGCAGGCCCGTCAGTGCGTCGTGGGTGGCTTCGTAGCGCAGGCGCAGGTTCAGCAGCCGGCGCTCGGTGGTGTCCTCCATCAGGGCCAGCTGGTACTGCGGCACGCCCCCGGCGTCACGCAGCAGCGAGACCGTCAGGTTGGTCCACAGCACGGTCCCGTCGTGCCGGTAGTACGGCTTCTCGACGCGGTAGCTCTCGCGTTCGCCGCGCACGAGCTCCCCGTACATCCGCCAGACGTGCGGGGTGTCGTCGGGGTGGCTCCATTCGCTGACGTTGCGGCCCCGGACGTGCCCGTCCATGCCGCCGAACATCTGGAGCAGCGCGTCGTTGATCTCCAGGACGTTGCCCTCCAGGTCGGCGATGCCGATCCCGATGGCCGCCCCCTCGAAGACCGCCCGGAAGCGTTCCTCGCTCGCGTGCAGCGCCTGCTGGGCGTCTATACGGGCGGTCAGAGCGGAGCGGGCGATGGCCTCCTGCTCCTTGAGGGTGCGCTCGCGCAGTGCGCGGGCGAATCCGGCGGCGATGCCGTGCTGGAGGCGGGCGCAGCGGGACCGGTACTCCTCGGTTCCCTCGACGCTCTCGGCGTCGGGGCCGCCCGGACCGCAGTACAGCACCAGGTACGACTCGACGACGCCCAGCGTGCCGGCCAGTGCCTCCGGGTCGGTGCAGTGGACCGCCACGAGTTCCTGCCCGACCCGCTGGCCGGCGGAGGAGTCGAAGGGCCGGGCGCGCAGGGCGTCGACGAGGGTGCGGGTGAGCGGCACGAGGTGGCGTTCGAACTCGGCGCGGGTGAGCGAGGTCGCGGTGACCGGGAAGATCGCTCTCCCCCAGATGGTCGCGAACCGTCCGATCCGGTCTTCCAGACCGCCGTGCGGCGCGGCCGTGTCGCCCGCGACCGTCTCGCCCGCCGTCTGCGCGGGCAGTCTCACGCCTTGCGTCCCACGCCGGCGAAGCCCGAGAAGGCGTACGGGTCCTCGCCCGGGGCATCGCCCTCCGGCCCACCGGTGGTGTCGGGCCGCCAGTCGGGCATCGACACCAGCCCCGGCTCGATCAGGCCGAAGCCGTCGAAGAAGCGCCGGATCTGCTCCGCGTCCCGCATGACGAGCGGGTTGCGGATGTCCCGGTAGACGCCGACGGCGCCGCCGGCGACCTCCTCCGAGATCGGGATCCCCCCGTACGAGGCGTGCGTGAGGATCAGCAGGCTGCCGGGGGCCAGCGCGTCGCGCAGCTGGGCGACGGCGGTGTAGGGATCGTCCGCGTCCTCCATGAAGTGCAGGACGGCGACCAGCATCAGGGCGACCGGACGGCTCAGATCGAGGACCTGCCCGATCTCGGGCGCGGACAGGATGTCCTGGGGCTTGCGCAGGTCGGCGGCGACGACCCCGGTCCGGACGGTGCCGGCCAGGACGGCCTGGCTGTGGGCGACGGCCACCGGGTCGTGGTCGACGTAGACCACGCGCGCCTCGGGGCTGGCGGCCTGGGCGACCTCGTGGACGTTGCCGAAGGTGGGGATGCCGGAGCCGATGTCGAGGAACTGCGTCACGCCCTCGGAGACGGCGTAGCGGACGGCACGGCGCATGAATGCCCGGTTGGCCTGCATGATCTTGGGCAAGCCCGGCAGGAATTCCATGGCCCGACGGGCCGCCTGCCTGTCGACCTCGAAATTGTGGGAGCCGCCCAGGTAGTAATCGTAGATGCGGGACACGCTCGGCACCGATATGTCGATGCCTGGCGGGGCCCAGGAGGGGCGCTCCATCGGGGTCTCCAAACCTTGATCCTGCAGCGGTCCGGACGGGTCGGACTCCTGTCCGAGCCGAATGTACTGATCATTGCCCAACGGAGCGAGCAAAAGCGGAAATTGGCGATCCGTTCTTCGTCACACGCCAAAGGCCGGGCGAGCTACGCCCTGACATTGACCGAAACCGACAAATACCTTTTAGGAAAAGGTCGGTGAGCGATCGGTCACGATCCAAAACTGGCTCAAACCTCTGTAGCCAAAGCCTCACCCGTTCAGGCGAACCGAGGTCAACCGTCCCTCGCGCGAGCGCGCGCGACCCCATGATCCCCGGGTGAAAAGAGCCTCTTCCAGGCGCCTGCTGGCAGTCCCGGTCCTCCTGTGGGCGGCGCTGTCCGCGACACCGGCCATGGCCGATAGCAGCGCATACGCGACGATCGACGCCGACGACGGGGCGGGCGCCGTCAGGGCGGCCGCGACCGCCTTCGGCGGTGCGGCCGGGGGCATCCGAGGTGGCGGACGTCACGGCGAACCGGGCCGCCCGGGCGACTACGGCAACCGGGGCAGCCAGGGCGATCGCGGCAACCACGGGGGACCGGGCGGGAACGGAATCCCCGGTCACGGCCACCATCACGGCCCAGGGGGCCACCACGGCGGAGGCCACCATGGGCATCCTCCCTGCCCGCCGCCGCCTCCCCCGCCGTGCCCGCCCAAGCCCACGCCCAAACCCCCTCCGCCGCCACCCCCGAAGCCGACGCCCACCCCGACGCCGCCGCCACCCCCGCCACCTCCCGCTCCGACGCCGGTGCCGAAGCCCCCCGAACCGGCACCGCCTCCCGTACGCCCGGCCCCCGCTCCCCCGGCCCCGAAGCCAGTGCCCAAGCCGGTGCCCGAGCCGGCCCCGAAACCCGCCCCGAAGCCACCCGCACCGCCGGCGCCGCCCGAGGTGATCACCGCGGCCGCGCCCAAGAAGCCGGTCGCGCGCCCCATGTACCACGCGGCGGTCCGCAAGCCGGTCGAGCACCACATCTCACCGGTGACCTTCACCTTGATGACCGCGATCCCCGCGGTGCTCGCGATCGTCGCGCTTCGCCCGCGCTAGAGCCCGCGCATTCCAACCCCGTAATCGATTGGGAGTCATCTTGTCGGAATGGCTCGTCCTGTCCCTGGCGATGGCCGCGGCGTGCGCCGTGGTGCTGTCCATCGCCTTCTTCAACCAGCGCCGGATCGGTGAGGACGACGATCCCAGTGAGACCCCGGACGTCATCGAGTACATGACGATGATGATCGGCGTGATCTACGCGATCGTGCTGGGCCTGGCGATCGCCGGCGTCTGGGAGGGCCGTGGGGCCGCCCAGGAGTACGTGCGCCAGGAATCGCAGGCCCTGCACGAGATCAGCGTCCGCTCCGAGGTCTATCCGGCCGACGTGCGCAAGAAGATCAGATCCGATGTGGACGCCTATGTGAGCTACGTCGTGGACACCGAATGGAAGGAGATGGCCGAGAACGGCGAGCTGACGGACCGCAGCGGGGAGCTGCTGGAACGCATCCGCCGCGATGTGACGGACTACGAACCGCGGACCGACCACGAGGGCCAGGCGTACCAGCCGCTCGTGGACCAGGTCGCCGTGGTCGACGACGCGCGCAACGCGCGCGGCCAGAGCGCCGGCGCCACCATGCCCGGGGTGGTCTGGTTCGGCCTGATCATCGGGGCCCTGGTGACCGTGGGGCTGATCTTCACCCTGCAGATCAGGCGCTCGTTCCGGGAACTGCTGCTGGCAGGGCTGTTCAGTGCGCTGATCGCGTTCCTGCTGTTCCTCATCTGGGACTTCGACGCGCCCTTCGGCCGGGGCATCGCCGCCACCGCCGAGCCGTTCTTCTCGCAGTTCCCGCATCTGGGCCGGGGCGACTGACCCCGCCCCGCTTCCCGTCGGGGCCCGGCCGCAATCCGTCGGGCCCCGGCAAACCGGGGGTGGGGCCCCGGTCCCCGGTTTGGCCTACCGCTATGCCCCATTCGCCCGTTCCTGATCGCGGGTCACCGCGCCCGGACCTAGCGTGGCGGACATCGAGGCGCACGACACCCCACGTGCGGAAACCGTTCCGCGGCTGCTCCTCGGGGATCCGGAGAATCAACCATGGGCGCGATACGCACCTCCCCCACAGCCCTGTTGGGCGCCGCCGCTGCGGGCGCCCTCCTCGTCTTCGGCGCGGTCGCCGCGCCCGCAGCGAGCGCGGCCGAAGCCGCGCCCATCACCTCGTTCGGTTTCGCCATCACCCCCTCGACGGTCGCCCCCGGCGGCCAAGTGGTGCTGTCCGTCACCGGCTGCAACGCCGCCTTCGCCACCGTCTCCTCCGGTGTCTTCGACACCGTGAGCATCGACCGGGGCAAGACCGCACGGGTCACCGTGGACCGGGACGCGCGGCGCGGAGCCCAGTACTCCGTCTCCTTCACCTGCGCGGGCGAGACCGGCTCGGCCGACCTCACCATCACGGGCGGCACCGGCAAGCCCACGACCAGCTCCACGGTCGGTTCCCGGACGAGCGCCGGCGTGGGAACCGGCAGGAGTACGGGGGCCAGCGCCGGCACCGGTACGGGTGCTTCGCGCAGCACCGTCCTCGGTGTCCGTGGCGGTCTCGGTGGCAGCGTGGCCGGGCTCGATCCCCTGGAACTGGGCGTCGGCGCGGGGCTCGTCCTCGGCGGGCTGGTCGGTCTCGGCTTCGCCCTGCGCCGCCGCGACATCCGCCGCATCCACTGAGCGCGTTCCGCCACCGGCCGCGTTCCGCCACAGGTCCGCCCCTGCTCGATCTCCCCGAACCGCCGGTCGCCCCGTGTCCTGGCCAGGACACGGGGCGACCGGCGGTTGTCCGGGCCGACCGGGGAGGTCGGCCGGTCAGGCCCGGCCGCTGATCGGGCGCCGACGACGCATCACGTGGGCACCGGCACCGAGGGCCGCGGCGCCGACGAGGCTCGCGCCGATGGCGGTCTCGGTGGCGGACGGACCCAGCGAGCCGCCGATGCCGCCCTGGGCGCCGCGGCCGTCGAGGATCGTGAAGCGGTGCGTGGCGACCAGACTGTTGTCGTGGCACTTGACCGACAGCGTCTGGTGCCCGGGCGAGGCGTGGTTGAAGATCCGGACGGTCGCGAAGCCGATGGAGCCGGCCGACAGGTTCGTCTGCGGAAAGTTGCCGTGCGAGAAGACGATGCCGCCGTGGCCGCAGCCGGCCGCGCTGACCTGCATCGTGGAGCCCTGGTGCACGGAGTACGGGTTGACCGTGACGTTGCTGGGCCCGCCGTTGCCGCCCGAGGGCGGGCCGCCCGCGGGGTTCGCGGAGGCGAATGGAGCACTGAGAGCGATGGCGGCGCAGGTGGCCGCCGCGGTCACGGTAAGAGCGCGGAAAGCACGCATGGTGGAACCTCCAGCGGGAAGCGCCCCGGGACCGGTGGCCCGGGCAGATCGACGAGAACGCCTCCCATCACGAACCCTCGGCCCGGTCCGCAACCAGCGCATTTCCACCTTTGGGCCGCAAGGTTGAGCGACACGCCGATGCGCGGAAGCGTTTGCTGACGGATCCGCAGGTCACGACCCGTCAGGCATTTATGTGACGATTACCTGGATGGGCGCACCCCTTCCGGCCCCACCACCCGTTCGCCCCTCCCCGATCGCCGTCCCACGCCCACCGCCTTAGCGTGCGTGAAGTAGGGCGTGAAGGGGTGGGACAGGAACGCGGGTCGGGACCCCCGCGTCGGGAAGGGAGAGCCATGACCGAGGACGAGAGTGAGAGGCCATCGAGGAGGCGCTCCCCCTGGGGTGCGATCGCGCTGGTCATGCTCACCGGCCTCGCCATGATGCGAAACGGAGCCGAGGCCGGCGGCGGACCCCCGCAGCCGGCCGCGGCGGCTGCGGTCGGCGCACCGGCCGGGGCCGCGATCGGGCCACAGGGCGACCAGGCTCCGGCCGAGCCGCCCACGCCGCCGCCGGACATGGAGGTGCTGGACCACTCGTCGGTGCAGCGCATCCGGATCCCGTCGATCAGCGTGGACGCACCGGTGATGACGGTCGGCCTCGACGCACAGGGCTGGATCGACGCGCCGCCCCCGCAGGACAAGAACCTGGCCGGCTGGTACCTCAACGGCATTTCGCCGGGCCAGCAGGGTTCTGCGGTGCTCGTGGGCCACGTGGACAACGCACAGGGCCCCGCGGTCTTCTACGGCCTGGGCTCGGTCCAGAAGGGCAGCCGCATCGAGGTGGCGCGCTACGACGGGCGCACGGCGGTGTTCGAGGTGTACGGAGTGGAGGTCTTCTCCAAGAGCACGTTCCCCGGAGCCCGGGTGTACGGGGACACCGGGCACCCGGAACTCCGGGTGATCACGTGCGGCGGCGGCTACTCGAAGGGGCGCGGCTACGACGGCAACGTCGTCGTGTTCGCGCGGATGGTGGAGGCCCGCTGACCGACCGGCAGGACGACGGACGGCGCCGCCGCTCCGAGGGTGCGGACCCTCAGCGCGGCGGCAGTTCCGGCAGCACCATCCGGAATCCCCGTCCGAGCAGTTGCGGCAGGTAGCTCGCCAGCGCCTGCACGCTCTGTGAGCGGTTGCCGCCCGCGTCGTGGTTCAGCACGATCACCCCGGGTGCGGCCCCCTTCAGTGCCCGCGACACGATCACGGAGGTGCCGGGCTCCGTCCAGTCCAGGGTGTCCACGGTCCAGGCGAGCGGCTCCATGCCGAGTTCCGCGCCGATCTCGAAGGCGGCCCGGTTCCATGCCCCGTAGGGCGCCCGGAACCACAACGGAGCCGTGCCTACGGCCTGTTGTACGACCTCGCTCGTGCGGCCGATCTCGGAGGCCAGGGCCGGCCGGCTCAGCTTGGTGATCAGCGGATGGGTCCAGGTGTGATTGCCGATGACGTGTCCCTCGGCCACCATCCTGCGCAGCAGGTCCTGGTTGTCCACCGCCATCTCCCCGCAGACGAAGAACATGGCCCGGACGCCGTAACGCGCGAGGGTGTCCAGGATGGCCGGGGTGTAGCGGGGGTCCGGGCCGTCGTCGAAGGTGAGGGTCATGGCGCTCGCCGTGCGCGCGTCGGCCGGCAGTTCCAGGATCGGCCGGGTCCGTACCGCGGGTCTCGCCACGGGCGCGCGCTCCGGGGTCCCCTCGGAGGTGATCGGCTGGAGCCGGTACGGAGATCCGCGCGGGAACTGCGGACGCCCGGCGGGTGCTCCGGTGAGGGGCCCGGGCCCTGCGGCTCCGCTCGCTCCGAGCCCGGCGCCGGGTCCTGCCGCGGCCCCGGCGCCGGGCGTCGGCGGATCGGCTTCGCCGCCCGTCAGCATCCCTGCGGCGGCTGCGACTCCGAGGAAGACGGCGGAGCGCAGGAGCACGCGTCGCCCTACTGTCGGCTCGTCATTTTTCATTACTACTACGTATCAACGACATCGCCGCAGATGTCGAGAGGCGCGGACGTGCCCCCTGCCGCTCACCCTCTCGGAGCAGTCCGGCCGGTCGCTCCCGCCGGTCTCCCCCGCCCGTCTGCCCCGCCCCTCAGCCGCGCCGCACCAGCGGGAACGGCAGCGTCTCCCGGATCGTCAGCCCCGTGAGGAACATGACGAGCCGGTCCACGCCGATGCCCAGCCCGCCGGTCGGCGGCATCGCGTACTCCAGCGCGTCCAGGAAGTCGTTGTCGATCTCCATCGCCTCCGGGTCGCCGCCCGCCGCCAGCAGGGACTGCGCGGTGAGCCGGCGCCGCTGCTCGACCGGGTCGGTCAGCTCCGAGTAGGCGGTGCCCAGTTCGGTGCCGAAGGCCACCAGGTCCCAGCGCTCCGCGAGCCGGGGGTCCTTGCGGTGCTGCCGGGTGAGCGGTGAGACGTCGGTCGGGAAGTCCTTGTAGAAGGTGGGCAGCTTGGTCCGCTCCTCCACCAGCCGCTCGTACATCTCCAGGACCACGTCGCCCCGCGTGTTGTCGGGCGTGTGCGGCACGGCCGCCCGGTCGCACAGCCGGCGCAGGACGTACTCCTCGGTGTCGGCGTCGACCTCTTCGCCCAGTGCCTCGCTGATCGCCCCGTACATCGTCTTGACCGGCCAGGGCCCGGAGATGTCGTGGACGACGAGCTTTCCGTCCGGTCCGGCCTTGTGTGCGACGGGCGATCCAAAGGCGGCCGTGGCGGCGCCCTGGATCAGCTCGCGGGTCAGGTCGAGCATGACGTCGTAGTCGGCGAACGCCTGGTAGGCCTCCAGCATCGTGAACTCGGGGTTGTGCTTGTAGGAGACTCCCTCGTTGCGGAAGGTGCGGCCCATCTCGAAGACCTTCTCCATGCCGCCCACGCACAGCCGCTTCAGGTACAGCTCGGGCGCGATGCGCAGGTAGAGGTCGAGGTCGTAGGCGTTGATGTGGGTGCGGAACGGCCGGGCGTTGGCCCCGCCGTGGATCTGCTGGAGCATCGGGGTCTCGACCTCCAGGTAGCCCCGGTCCAGCAGTCCCTGCCGCAGGGCCTGGACCGCGCTGGAGCGGGCGCGTACGACGTCGCGCGCCTCGGGGCTGGCGACCAGGTCGAGGTAGCGGCGCCGGACCCGGGCCTCCGGGTCTGCGAGGCCCTTGCGCTTGTCGGGCAGCGGGCGCAGGCACTTGCCGGTGAGCTGCCAGGAGTCGACGACCACCGACAGTTCGCCGCTCTTGCTCGCGCCGACCTCGCCGCTCGCGACGACGTGGTCGCCGAAGTCGACCTGGGAGGTGAAGGTGTCGAGCACGGCGGTGCCCGCCTCGTCGCGGGTGAACATCAGCTGGATGTCCCCCGACCAGTCCCGCAGGACGGCGAACACCACGCCGCCGAGGTCGCGTACGACCATCACGCGTCCGGCGACGGTGACCGGCGAGCCGGTACGGGCGCCGGGCGGATGGCCGGGGTGCGCGGCCTTCAGCTCGGCCACCGTGTGGGTGCGCTGCCGGATGCCTACGGGGTACGGATCGGTGCCGGCGGCCCGGATCCGCTCCAGCTTGTCGTGCCGGACCCGGACCTGTTCGGGCATCCGCTCGGTTCGCCCGTCGCCCCCCTCCTCCTCCCCCACGGATTCCAGCCCGAGGGATTCGATGGACGGCAGGCCCACGGTGGTGGCGGGGGCGGTGAGCCCGCGCGGATGGCCGTTGCCCCACAGGGTGCGCATGCTCGGCACGGAGACGAAGCCCTCGGCGATGCCGGAGGCGAGGCTGACCCGGGCGAGCGAGCCGGCGTCCTGGAAGCAGAGGAACCGCGGGTACCACTCGGGGCCGTACTTGACGTTCGAGCGGTACAGCGCCTCCAGCTGCCACCAGCGGGAGAAGAAGAGCAGCAGTTTGCGCCAGACCTTCAGGACGGGACCGGCGCCGATCCGGCCGCCCTCCTCGAAGGCGGAGCGGAAGACGGCGAAGTTCAGGGAGATCCGGCGCACGCCCAGGCCCGGGGCCGCGGCGCACAGCTCGGCGACCATGAACTCCATGACCCCGTTGGGGGCGGCCCGGTCCCGGCGCATCAGGTCGAGGGAGATGCCGTCCTTGCCCCAGGGCACGAAGGAGAGCAGGGCGGTCAGCTGGCCCTTGTCGTCGAAGGCCTCCACGAGCAGGCAGTCCCCGTCGGCCGAGTCCCCGAGCCGGTCGAGGGCCATGGAGAAGCCGCGTTCGGTCTCGGTGTCGCGCCATTTGTCGGCCCGGTCCACGATCATCTGCATCTCGTCCTCGGAGAGGGCGCAGTGGCGGCGGATGACAGTGCTCGCTCCGGTGCGCTTGACCCGGTTGACGGCCTGGCGAGTGACGCGCATATCGCGTCCGTCGAGGTCGAAGCGGGCCACCTGCAGGATGGCCTCGTCGCCGAGCTGGAGGGCGCCGAGCCCGGAGCGGGCGTACGCGGTCGCCCCGTCCTCGGAGGCGCCCATGACCGCGGGCTGCCAGCCGTAGCGGCGGGCGACGGCGAGCCAGGCGTCGATGGCGGGTGTCCACGCGGCCGGGTCGCCGACGGGGTCGCCGCTGCCGAGGCAGACACCGGCCTCGACCCGGTAGGTGACGGCGGCCTTGCCGTTCGGGGCGAACACGACGGCCTTGTCGCGCCGGGTGGCGAAGTAGCCGAGGGAGTCGCCCCGCCCGTAGGCGCCCAGCAGAGCCCGGATGCGGGGCTCTTCGTCCCCGTGCAGGGCGGCGGTCAGCCGCTGGGACCGGAAGAGGGTGGCGGCCGCGTTCAGCAGGGCGAGGGCGCCGAAGAGGCCGAGCAGGAAGTACAGGGGTCTGGGCGGGTGGCCGTCGAACTGGCGGGCCGAGAACAGCCCGCCGAAGACCTGCTTGGCGGCCCAGTCCAGCCATTGCCCCCTGGGCAGGTTCCCGGGGAACACCGCGACCAGCCCCCAGCCGAGGAAGACGGCTGCGAGCAGGCCGAGACCGAGCACGAGCATGGCCCGCCACAGGGCCCCGGGCCGGGAGGCGGCGTTGAACTCCTTGCGGGCGGCGATCAGGATCACGAGGGCGGCGACCGCGATGGCCATGGAGGAGAAGCCGACCCAGTACTCCTCGTCGGCGATGATCAGCACGTCGGTCAGGAGCAGCAGGGCCAAATAGGTGACGACGATCCACCAGGCGACCTTCTTGCGCATGCCGAGTGCCGCGGCGAGCAGGAAGAGGAAGACGGCGTAGGCGAGGTTGGCGCTGACCGGCACCACGATGGCGTCGAGGAAGCGCACGACGTGCCGCAGCAGTCTGCGCAGCGTCGGGGAGAGCGACAGCAGGGAGCAGAGCAGCCCGAGCGTTCCGAAGAACGCGCCGAAGGCGTCGGGCACCCGGTTCAGGAAGCGGCTGCGGCTGCCGCGCGTCCCGCGCGTCTCCTCCACGGTGGCACTCATGGTTCGCACTGTAGGGAGGGCCGCTCCGCTTCGCGCGGTGAGCGGGTTAGCCTCGGAAGGGTGACAGAGCAAGTGAGTACGGGATTCGAGCGCGGTACCGACGGCCCGAAGGTGATCCTCGCCGGGGTGGACGGGTCGGAGTCCTCGCTCCGTGCGGCCGCCTACGCGGCGGGGCTGGCCCGGCGGCAGAACGCGTTGCTGGCGCTGGTGTACGTCCAGCCGGTGATGCCGGCCGGGGCCTCGCTGGGCGCTCCGGTGTCCGGGACCACCGAGGAGATCGCGGAGGGGCTGGTGGCCGAGATCCGCGAGTCCGCGGAGCGGCTGAAGGGCGTATACGACGTCCGCTGGCAGTTCCACACCTTCCGCGGGGATCCTTACGCCGGGCTGGTGAGCGCGGCGCAGGAGCTGACGGCGGACGCGGTGGTGGTCGGAGCCTCGGAGCAGGCCGGACACCGGATCGTGGGCTCGGTGGCGGTCCGCCTGGTGAAGGCCGGGCGCTGGCCGGTCACCGTGGTTCCGTAGCGGTGGGCGGTGGGCTGCCACCGTTTCCCCGGGCATCACCCTGCCCGTGGCGGCTGTTTGCCCACGCAACCTGATCACCGTAGACGACGAGCTCGGTCCTGACGTATGTTCGGGCAGCTCGGGCCGCCCATGGGCCTGCCCGATTCCATGTCACACGTCGCGCATGTTCCCGTGGGGGGTACTCCGTCATGTCCTCGATCGCGCCCGGTCCGTCACCGTCGCCGTATCCGTATCCGCCGTCCCAGCCCGTCCAGGTCCTGCGCTCCCCGCAGGGGACGGCGACTGCCGTGACCGCGTTGCTGTCCGTGGGAGCGGCGATCGCTCTGCTCTCGGCCTGGGGAAAGCTGACCAGGTGGCAGCACATGAAGGAGGTGCTCACCGATCCCCTGGGCACCGACCACAGTGGTATGGCCGCGACCGATTACCTCAACGCCTTTGTCGGACTCGTCCAGAGCACCACGATGCTGGCAACGGCCGTGGTCTTCATCGTGTGGTTCCACCGGGTCCGCTGCAATGCCGAGGTGTTCCGCCCCGACGGCTTCAGCCAGTCCGCCGGTTGGGCCATCGGCGGGTGGTTCGTCCCGATCGCGAACCTCTACTTCCCGTACCGGACGGCGCGGGAGACCTGGGACGCCAGCTCGCAGTACGCGCCCGACGGCTCCTACCGCGCCGTCTCGGGCGCCCCGGTGGTCGCATGGTGGCTGGCGTGCGTGACCGGCTGGTTCCTCGACGGGCTCGCCTCGTACAAGGACGGGAAGGCGGTGGGCGCCGCGGCGGTCCGCGACGCCTCCTCCCTCGGCGCCGTCGCGGACCTGGTCATCGTCGTGGCCGCCGTGCTGGCCGTCCTCTTCGTGCGCAAGCTGACCGCACTCCAGGGCGTCAAGGCCGCCCAGGGTCCGAACGCCGCGGTCTGACGGGAACGCCGCCGTCCGGCCGCCCGTTCGGGTCTACCTCTACTTCGCCATCGTCAGCCCGTCCTTGGCCGCGCCGCGGCCGAGGACCGCCTCGGTGATCTCGTCGCGGGCCTCCTCGTAGTCCTCGCGGCCGGGGTGCTCGGCGAGGGCGGCGGGGAGGTTGACGACCCGGCCCGCTCCGAGGTCCATCATCTGCGGGACGAACTCGGCCTTGGTGACCTGCCAGCGCTGCCCGGGGGCGGCCGGCGGGGCGAAGGTGAAGCGGCCGATGGAGCCGTAGTTGCCGCGCAGGTCACGGGCGCCGCCGTAGTTGAACATCTCGCCGGCGACCTGGTCGCCCATGCCGTAGACGATCCAGGTGCCGTTGACCTTCTCGTAGGCCTGCGGGATGTGGGCGTGCGTGCCCAGGATCATGTCCACGTCGGGGCGGCCGCCGGTCTGCGAGGCGGTCAGCGCCTTGCCGAGCGCGAGCTGCTTCTCGTCGGGTTCGGTCTGCCATTCCGTGCCCCAGTGGAGGCTGACGAGGACCACGTCCGCGCCCGCCTTCCTGGCCGCCCGCGAGTCCGCGACGATCTTCTCCTGTTCCATGAGGTTGACGGCCCAGGGCCGGCCCTCGGGCATCGGGTACCCGTTGGTGTCGTACGTGTACGCGAGGTGCGCGACCTTCGCGGAGCCCGCCGTGTACATCGTCACGGTGCCCGCCTCGGCCTGCGTACGGGCCGAACCCGCATGCTTCAGACCCACCTTGTCGAAGCGGTCCAGGGTGCGCTTCAGACCGTCGCCGCCGCCGTCGAGGGTGTGGTTCGAGGCTGTGGAACAGCCGTCGTACCCGGCGTCCCTCAGGCCGTCGGCGACCTCGGGCGGGGACTGGAAGGCGGGGTAGCCGGTGAACGGGCCGCCGTCCGGTCCGTAGATGGTCTCCATGTGGCAGAGGGCCAGGTCGGCGGCCGAGACGATGGGCTTGACCGCGGAGAACATCGGCCGGAAGTCGTGGCCGTCGCCGTCCGAGTCGGCGGCCGCCCGCCGGATGACCGACTCGTGGGGCAGCACGTCGCCGCTCGCGACGAGGGTGAATCCCTTCGCGGCGGGGGCCGTGCTGGCTCCGGGGGCGCCGGAGGGCGCCTGGCCGGACGGGGCGCCGGCGAGGCGGGCCGGTGCGCCGTCCCCGCCGGCGGAGCAGCCGGCGACGGCCGACAGCGCCACGGCGGTCAGGAGGGCGAGGGCGTGGCGGGTGCGCGCGGTCATCTGTCCCGACTCTCCTTGTTTAGTACGACTACCCGATCAACGGTCAATTCATAGAAGGAGACGCCCGAAGTCAAGGAACGGCTCCGCCACTCGGCCGCACACTCACTCCAATGGCCGTTCGGCGCGCCGTTCGACCGTTCACCGCCCCGCGCAGCCGCCCACCGGATGACCCGGGTGCTTGGGCGCACCGTCCGGACGGGACGGTTCCCGGGCGGCCCGGTGCAGGTCAGGGTGGATCCGTCGACCTAGAACGGACCCCCCACCGGCCCCCGGAAGGAGCCACCCGTGCCCCTTGCCCCCACGCTCCGACGCACCGACCCCGAAGCACTGGCCGGACTCCAGCGCGAACACGGCCGGGCCCTGTTCGGATTCCTGCTGGGCCTCACGGCCGGGGACGCCCAGCGCGCCGAGGACCTCGTGCAGGAGACGCTCCTACGGCTCTGGCAGCATCCGGAGGTCCTGGCGAGCGGCTACGAGTCCCTGCGCCCCTGGCTGTTCACGGTGGCCCGGCGCCTCGCCATCGACGCCCGGCGGGCGCGCCTGTCCAGGCCCCTGGAGGTGGACCCGGAAGGGCTGGAGCAGGCACCGGCGCCGGGGGACGCGGTGGCGGGATCGGTGACGGCCATCGACGTACGGCGGGCCGTGGGATCGCTGGGGCCGGAACACCGGGACGTGCTGGTGCAGGTCTACTTCCAGGACCGCTCGGTGGCCGAGGCCGCGGCGGAGCTCGGCATTCCGGCCGGGACGGTCAAGTCCCGTACGCACTACGCTCTGCGCGCCTTGCGAAAAGGCCTTCAGGGCTACGGGTACGGACTCGGCGCCTGAGCGTCACGAGGAGGCCCACACGGCCCGACTCACAGCAAACGCGTCAAAGAATGGCCTGAACGCCCACGAACCGGACACGAACCGCATCGAAATCGGCATTGGAGCGTTCAAGTTGAGTAAACATCCCCCGCTCCCCGAGCCGCGCAAGGAAGGCTCGGCGCTGACGGCGGGAAGGCTCGACGACGTATGCGGGAGAAGGTGGGACGGTGCAGCCCGAGGGTACGAACGGCACCAGTGACGGTGGGCTCGCGGTGCCCATGGCATGGCTCTACGCGGAGTACATCGCCGACGAACTGCTGCGCACGGGCCGGCTGATCCCGGTCAGCACCCTGGAGTTCCGCGCCGGACGCGACACGCTCGCGCTGACCATCTACCTCTCGGACGCGGCCGGCGAGCTCTCCGGGATCCGGGTCGTCTCGCAACTTGACGAGTGGATGTCGTTGACGGCGTACGGCCACCCCTGGCGCGACTGGGTCCACACCCGGTTCCTGGCGCTGGGCGAGGAGGCCCGCGAACGCGGCGAAGGCGAGGACCCCGACCTGGAACTGGCCCGGGCGGCCTGGCGCTGGCTGGACCGCACGGAGCTGTTCGCCACCAACCTCGACCCTGGACGCCACGGCCACGCCGACACCCCGCCGGGCCTGGACGAGAACGCCCGGGTCTGGACTCCTGCCTGGCAACTCGGCCTGCCGCTCGGGCACTTGGCGATGCACCTGTTCTGACCCCGAGTGCCGAGCACGGGCGAACTCCCGTACCCCCGGCCCGCTACTCCGGCCGGCGCGGCCCCGGCAGCTCCGTCGGATCGGTGACCAGGCCGGTGAAATCGGCCTCGTTGCGCTCGGCCCGGATCACGTACGCACGGGCCACGCACCACAGCACCGGGTACACCAGGACCCCGAGCGCGACCCAGACCAGCGGGCCCGAAGCGACCCGCGGCAGCAGGAACAGCAGCGGCAGCAGCCCCACCAGGAGGACGAGCGCGGCCAGGGCGCCGAGTCCGGCGCGGAGCTGGCTGCGCATGAGGGACCGTACATAGGTGGCGCCCAGGGTGGTCTGCTCGGAGATCTCGGAGCGGGCCGGGGTGTGCGCGGGCGGCCGGCGGCTGCCGCGCGGGACCCCGGTGACGACCTCGCGCCGGGGCGGCTGCGGCTCCTGCTCCTCGGACATGGGCCGGAGTTTAACCGGAGCCCGGCCGGCCGGGCCCTCCCGCGAAGGGCCCGGGGGCCTACTTCAGCAGCTTGGACAGCCGCCGGTCCGCGAGCGGCTTCCCACCGGTCTGGCACGTGGCGCAGTACTGGAGCGAGGAGTCGGCGAAGGACACCGAGCGGACGGTGTCCCCGCACACCGGGCAGGTCTCGCCCGCACGGCCGTGGACCCGCATCCCGCTCTTCTTCTCGGCCTTGAGCCGTCCGGCGGCCACCCCGTGCGCCCGCTCGACGGCCGCGCGCAGCGTGTCCTGGAGGGCCTCGTACAACTGGTCCACCTGCGCCTCGTCGAATGAGGCGGCCAGTTTGAAGGGCGAGACCTTGGCGTGGTGGAGGATCTCGTCGCTGTACGCGTTTCCGATCCCCGCGATGACGCTCTGGTCGCGCAGCACGCCCTTGATCTGGCGGCGTTCCCCGGCGAGCAGCTCGCCGAAGGCCGCGCGGTCGAAGGCCTCGGCGAGCGGGTCCGGACCCAGCCGGGCGATGCCCGGGACCTCCTGCGGATCGCGGACCACGTACACGGCGAGCCGCTTCTGGGTCCCGGCCTCGGTGAGGTCGAACCCGCCTCCGCCCTGCAGGACGAGGCGCAGGGCGAGCGGCCCCTTGCCGGGGCGCGGCGGCTGCGCGGGAACGGTGTCCATCCAGCGCAGCCAGCCGGCCCGGGCGAGGTGGGTGACGAGGTGGAGCTCGCCGATCCGCAGGGCGAGGAACTTGCCGTGGCGGGCCGTGGCCCCGGCCCGCTGTCCCTCGAGTGCGGTCAGCGGCGGGTCGTACGTCTTGAGCACGCTCACGGCGAGCGGGAGGACGCGCTCGACCACCCGCCCGGCGAGGTGTTCTTCGAGGAACTCCCTCAGGGCCTCGACTTCGGGCAGCTCGGGCATGCCCCCAGCCTGCCGTGGCCTCAGGCGAAGCGCGAGCTGGGCACCGGGCCCGCGGAGCCGATCCGGTCACGGGGGCCGGTGAGCCAGCCGGGCGCGAGGGCCGCGGCGTAGGCCCGGAAGGCCTCGTCGGTATCGGGCGGGGTCGCCCCGTCGCCCTCGTCCGCGGTGGGGTCGGCGGCCGCGATGTCGCGGGCGATCTCCTCCTCGGGCCGGGTGTCTTCCTTCCACGGCTCCGTGACGAACTGTGCCTGCAGCGCGCTGAAGTCGGCGCTGACCGGCGGCGGGCCGGTCCACCGGGTGGCGTGCTCGTACACGATCTGCCCGTCGGTGCGCTCCTGCAGCGCCAGGTCCTCCTCGCCGAGCTGGTAGGCGACGACGAGGGTGTCCGTCCGGGTGGGCTCGTACGGCACTGCGGGCAGCGCGAGCACGGTCGCGGCGGCGAGGCCCAGGATCCGGTCGGACCGGCCGGGGAGCAGCGAGACCGTGGCGGGGCGCCGTCCGGTGGCGTCCAGGGCCAGTGCGAGGCGGGCGAGGCCGCGGCGGCAGGTGTCGTGGGTGTCGCCGAGGAAGGCGAAGCGGCCGCTCATGCCGGCGTCGTAGCCGTACGGGGAGAGGGTGGCGAGCAGGGTCCCGGTGAGCGCGAACTGCCAGCCGCGCAGGTCCGTGGAGTCCAGCGGCCCGGCGGCGGCGGCGAGTTCGGCGCGGGCGAGGATCCGGCGCTGGCGGGCGTGGGCCCAGCTCCAGGTGTCGTCCTCGGGCGCGGTCAGCCGGCCGGCGGCGGCACGGGCCCCGGGGAGGTCCCCGGCGAGGAGGGTGTGGTGCGCGAGCAGGTAGGTCTCGGGCCAGGCGGGTAGCAGGTCCCCGCGGGCGGCGAGCAGGGCCGCGGCCTCGGCGTGCCGTTCCCCGTCCGCCAGGGCGGCGACGAGCTCGGCGAGCAGGGTGCGGGAGCCGGGGACCCGGGCGAGCGCGGCGCGCAGCGGGGCTATGCCGAGGAAGGCGATGCCGCGCTCGACGCAGGCGTAGCCGAGGTCGTAGAGGGCCTTGGGGTCCTCGGGCCGCTTGGCGGCGGTCTTTGCCGCCTTGGCCAGGTCCTTGAACCCGGCGGCTTCGCCCAGGGCCCGGACGGCCCGGGCGAGTTCGGCGAGGGGGAGGGTCTCGGCGTGCGGGCGCAGCGATCGTACGGCGGCCGGCAGATCGCCGGACTTCAACAGTGTGCGGAAATCATCCGTGGCGTCGGTCATCGCCACCGATCATCGGGGTCCCGGCCGCTCCCCCGCAACGGACTTTCGGCTGCGGCCGGCGCGCTGGGTCCGGTTCGGGGCGTACCGGGCGGTCACGGCATCGTGAACTCGCACCAGACGCATTTGCCGCTCCCCCGCGATTCCACGCCCCAGACGTCCGCGAGGCGGTCGACCAGCATCAGGCCGCGCCCGGAGACCCCGGAGTCGCCCGCCTCCCTGCGGCGCGGCAGAGCGCTGGAGCGGTCCTCGACCTCCACGCGGAGCCGGCGTTGGGGGCCGGTCAGCACGCGCAGGGTCACGATGGCCGGGCCGTCGGTGTGCATGAGTGCGTTGACGATGAGCTCGTCCGCGATCAGCTCGATCTCGTCCGCCCGGTCCCGGGCGCCCCAGGCCCGTACCGCCGCGCCGATCATGTGGCGGGCCGATACGAGGGCCTCCGGATCGCCGGGGGCCACGTGCTGCTGGAGCCGGCCGCCGGCCTGCTGGGCCTCCACGGCGTCCCGGCGCAGCAGCAGCAGCGCCATGTCGTCGTCGCCGCCCCGGTCGTCCACGACCTCGCAGAGCCGGTCCGCCAGCAGGGCCAGGTCGGTGGGGCCGGTGCGGATGAGGGAGGCGAGCAGTTCGATGCCGTCGTCCAGGTCGGCTCCGGGCTGTTCCACCAGGCCGTCCGTGCAGAGCAGAAGCGTTTCCCCCGGTCCCATCTCGACCGTGGTCACCGGGTACTCCAGCCGACCGAACTCCGCGGACAGCCCCAGCGGCATCCCACCCTCCAGCGCGAGGCGCTCGCAGCCCCCGTCCCGGGTGCGCAGCAGGGGGTCGATGTGGCCGGCCCGGACCAGTTGCAGCACCCCGGTCGAGAGGTCGGCCTCGATGTACGTGCAGGTGGCGAAGCGGTCGGTGTCCAGCTCGTGCAGGAAGACGGAGGCCCGGGCCATGACGGTGGCCGGTGAGTGCCCTTCGGCGGCGTAGGCGCGCAGCACGATGCGCAGCTGGCCCATGACCGCCGCCGCGTGGGTGTCGTGGCCCTGGACGTCGCCGATGACCGCGCCGACCCGGCCGCCGGGCAGCGGGATGACGTCGTACCAGTCGCCGCCGATGTCCCGGCCCATCCGGGCCGAGCGGTACCGTACGGCGATCTCGGCGCCCGGCACCGAGGGGATCCGGCGCGGCAGCATCGCCTGCTGGAGCCCCTCCGCCAGGTCGTGCTCCTGCTCCAGCAGCATCGCCCGCTGCAGGCTCTGCGCGATGCTGCTGCCGAGCGCGACGAGCAGGTTGCGCTCCTCTTGCGTGAAGCCGTCCTTGTCGCGGTAGAGCAGGCCGATCGCGCCGATCGGGCGGGCCTGGGCGATCAGCGGCAGGTAGGCGGCCGCCGAGATGTGCATGGACGAGATCTTCGCCCAGAGCCCGGGGTACCCGGCGGCGAACTCGGCTGCGGAGTCCAGGAAACGCGGCTGGAGCGAGCGGACCACCTCGCTCATCGGGTACTGCTCGTCGATGCGGGTGTAGCGGGTGCCGGGGACGAAACTGCCCGCGGGGCCCTCGGCCACGAGGTGGATGCGGCCGGCTTCGACCAGTCCCATCACCATGCCCATCGACCCGAGCCGTTCCAGGCCGTGGGCGTCACCGAGCGCGTCGATGACGTCCTGGACGGTACGGGCGTGCGCGAGCGCGGCGGTGGTGCTCTCGACCACGGACGTCTGGCGGCGCCGCTCCTCGTCGAGTCCGAGGCGCTCCGCCGAATGGCTGAGCTCCTCGGTGGCGTCGCGGACGATGCCGATGATCCGGTACGGGCGGCCGTCCGGGCCGCGCATGACCCGGCCCTGGGTGTGCGTCCAGCGCAACCGGCCGTCGTGGCAGCGGATGCGGAAGTAGGCGCCGTAGCTGTCGACCCCGCTCTTGAGGGCCGAGGAGACCAGTGCGTCGAGCCGGATGCTCTCGGCGGGCGGGACCCGGGGCGAGAGGGACTCGGGCCGGCCGTCGTACTCCTCGACGGCGGTGTCGAAGACTTCGAGGGCGGCCGAGTCCATGTGCATGAGACCGGTGACCAGGTCCCAGTCGAAACTGCCCATGCGGTTCAGCGAGAGCGACCGGTCCGGGTGTGCGGGCCAGTCGTCCGGCAGCGATACGGCGGTCGGCACCGGTCCACCATGACACACCGGCGGATCGGGCGCCCCCCAGGTCAGGCGCTCTCCAGGGACTGGCCGTCGTACGGGGCCGAGGGCTGCCGCTCGGGGACCGGGTACGGGTCGGCGTACGGGTCCGCGTACGGGTCTTCGGGGCCGAACGGATCGCTCGGCTGCGGCGACACTCCGTCGGGGCCCACCAGGGCCCCCGGGTCGCTCGGGTTCTGGCCGGGCAGGTCGGAGGGGATGTCGGTGGGGATGTCGCCGGGTACGTCCGAGGGCTGGTCCGTGCCGGGCGGCGGGGCCGTGGGCGGGCCCGAGGGGATGCCGGACGAGGGCTGGTCGGGGGCCACCGGGGTGTTCGGGGCCGTCTGCGGGGGGCTCGGCGGGCAGTCGGCCGCGCTCGGGGCGGGGCTGCGGCCGGGGGCCGGAGGGCCGGAGGGCGGCGGCTCGGTGCGGGCGAGGCTGTTGCTGTCCGGGGTCGGGCAGGGAACGGTCGGCGAGGCGCCGGGCGGGGTCGCGGGCCCGCTGGGGATCCCGGCGGCCGGGTCGAAGGGGGGCGGCGTCTGCGGGGGGCGGTCCTGGGCCCCGTCGTCGCCGGTCCTGCGCTCGATCCAGGTGTTGTCGGCGATGTTGACGATGACCAGGTTGTTGATCACTTGCGCGGTCGGCTCGATGACCACGACCTGGTTGGGCCGGTAGCCGGTCCAGGGGTCGCCCTTGAGCACCGGTGCTCCCTTGGCGGCGCGCGGTGCGAGCAGCGGGTTTCCGCAGGCGCAGCGGACGCGGGGCATTCCGTGGCCGTCCACGAGGACGGCGGTGCCGGCCTGCAGGACGGACTGGAAGGCGTCGGGGGCGCCGTCGGCGAATCCGTGGTTGGTCACCCGGGTGTCGGCGCGCAGCACGACCGGGGTGAGGCCGCGCAGGAATTCGGGGATCTGCTCCTGCTCCACCTGGGAGGCCTCGGCGAAGGCGCGGGCCTTTGCGTCGTCGGCGGTCAGGGACTGGACCTGCGCTTCCACGTCGCAGCTGCCGAGCCGCTGGGTTCCGCCGTACAGGCCGGGGGTGGCCGCGTTGACGGTCCGGATGCCCTGGCCGGAAGCGTTGGGCAGCGGGGGCTGGACGGGAGCCGATTCGCCGGTGGCGGAGGAGGTGGTGAAGGGGTCCGGGCCGGCCGAGGCCACGGGCTGGAGGTGGACGTCCTGGCTCTCGGCGGCGGGGCCCTTGGCCGGTCCCTCACCGCCGGCGGCCCCGCAGGCCGCGGCGAGGAGTCCGAGGAGGGTGAGGACGGCCGCACGGGCCGGTGCGTGACGACGCGGCGCCTGACGAGGTGTCGGTGCGTACACGTTGAATCTCCCTTTTCGCCCCGGTTGATGCCTCTTGTCTGCCGTATGTACGGGGTGGCCGCAACCGGAGACCACTGATTAGAGACTCTCTTGAACATGTTCAACAGAACGTCTAGGCTCACGATCGTGAGTTGAACGCGTTCAAGGCGTTCGTTTCCTGAAGGGGGGATCCGCGATGATCGTGCTGGTGAATCCGATCGTCACCCTGGGCATGCTCTACGTCGTCCCGGCCGGCCTGCGCCTGATCGATCCGGTCCGGTTCCGGCGGACGGCCGCGCTCTGGCCGCTGTTCGCGGCCCCCGGAGCGCTCTGCCTGTGGCTGCCGCGGGGAGCCCCGGCCGCGGCCCTCGGCGCACTCTACGCAGCCGCCACACTCGCCCTCGCGGCTCAGGCCCTGGTCCTCGCGGCGCGGACCCTGGCCCGGCGGGACCGCACCGGCCCTCCCTGGCGGGCCTTCGGACCCGCCGAGGTGGCCGTGCTCACCGCACTGGCGGCGCCCTCGGTCGCCGGGACCGCCCTGGTGGCCGAACGCGCCGGATACCGGCTCTTCGGCTTCGACCTCGACATCCTGGCCCTGACGGTGCCCCACTTCCACTTCGCCGGTTTCGCCGCGGCCCTGGTCGCCGGACTGGTGTGCCGGGCCACCGCCACCGGAGCCCTCGCACGCTGGGCGGCGTACAGCGTTCCCGCCGGGACGCTGCTCGTCCTCCTCGGCTACTTCATCGACGACTGGGCCGAGCTGGTGGGCGCGGTGACACTGACCGGCGGGATGTGGGCGGTGGCCCTGCTGACCTGGCGGGGCGTTCGCCCCGGGGCCCGCGAGCGGGACCGGCTCACCGGCGCGCTGCTCGCGGCCTCCGCGGCCGTGCTGGTGGCCACCATGCTGCTCGCCCTGTGGTGGGCCCTCGGCGAGGCCACCGGCATCGTGCACCCCACCCTGACCTGGATGGCGGCGACCCACGGCCTCGGCAACGCCCTCGGCTTCGCCCTGTGCTCGCTACTGGCCTGGCGCCGCCTGAACGCCCAGCAGAACGGGCCGCCCGCACCGGCCGCCCTGCCCGACCGAACGGAGATCCCGGCATGACCCGCCTCATCAGCGAAGGCCGCGCCAGTGCGGGCCACAGCACCTTCAACTACCCCGACCGGGGCGCCACGGCCCGGCAGCCGCTGCCCGCCGGATACAACATCACCCACCACCGCATCCGGATCGGGCACGGGCAGGCAGCCTTCGACGCTGCCGGGGCCGCCGTCACCACCTTCCGCGCGCACCGCACCTCGGGCATGCTCGTCACGGCCGGAGCCCGCCCCGTCCGGCCCGGCGACCGGGTCGTGGTGGGGATCGGGATCGGCCCGGCGCGGATCGACGCCCCGTGCGAGGTGATCTGGACCGCGTACGAGCCCCGGCGGACCGGTTTCGCCTACGGAACGCTGACCGGGCATCCCGCGCGCGGTGAGGAGTCCTTCGTGGTGGACATGGAGGCGGACGGCTCGGTGTGGTTCGAGGTGAGTGCCTTCAGCCGCCCGGGGAGCTGGTACACCCGCGTGGCGGGCCCGGTCCTTCCCTTCCTCCAGCAGGTCTACGCCCGTCGGCTCGGGCGGTGCGTACGCCGCCTCGCCACGGACGCCCGGCCGGCCCGATACTGGAGGGGATGGACTGGTTCACGGCGCCCGGATACTGGCTCGGACGGCTGATCTTCCAGCGGGCCCTGGCCGGCGTCTACCTCGTCGCCTTCGCCGGGGCCGCCCTGCAGTTCCGGGCACTGATCGGGGCGCACGGCATGCTGCCCGTGCCGCGCTACGTGCGGTACGTGCCCTTCCGGCGTGCCCCGAGCCTGTTCCACCTCCACTACTCCGACCGGTTCTTCGCCGCCTGCGCTTGGGCCGGGGCTGCCCTGGCGGCGGCGCTCGCCGCCGGAGCCGGGGACGCCGTGCCGCTGGGCGCCGCGATGGCGATGTGGGCGCTGCTGTGGCTGCTGTACCTGTCCGTCGTGAACGTGGGGCAGACCTGGTACTCCTTCGGCTGGGAGTCGCTGCTGCTGGAGGTCGGCTTCCTGGCCGTCTTCCTCGGCAACGCGCGGGCCGGGCCGCCGGTGCTGGTGCTGTGGCTGCTGCGCTGGGTGGTCTTCCGGGTGGAGTTCGGCGCGGGGCTGATCAAGATGCGGGGCGACCCGTGCTGGCGCCGGCTCACCTGCCTGGACTTCCATCACGAGACGCAGCCGATGCCCGGTCCGCTGAGCTGGTTCTTCCACCATCTACCCAAGCCGCTCCACCGGGTGGAGTGCGCCGCCAACCACGTGACCCAACTGATCCTGCCGGTCCTGCTGTTCACCCCGCAGCCGGTGGCCTCGTACGCCGCCGGGATCATCGTGGCGACCCAGCTGTGGCTGGTGGTGTCGGGGAACTTCGCCTGGCTGAACTGGATCACGATCACGGCGGCGCTGCCGGCCGTCGACTTCCGGGGACTCGCGGGCGGGCCGCCGCCGGCCGCCTCCCGGCAGGGGCCGCTCTGGTACCTGGTGCTGGTGTGCGCGGTGACCGCGCTGGTGCTGGTGCTGAGCCGGCATCCGGTGGCCAACATGGTCTCGCGCGGCCAGGTCATGAACCGGTCCTTCGATCCCCTCCACCTGGTCAACACCTACGGGGCCTTCGGCACGGTGGGCCGGATCCGCGAGGAGGTGGTGGTGGAGGGCACCGCGGACCGGCGACCCCGGGAGGACGGGGCGTGGCGGGAGTACGGGTTCAAGGGCAAGCCGGGTGACGTGCGCCGGCTTCCCCGCCAGTTCGCCCCGTACCACCTGCGCCTGGACTGGCTCATGTGGTTCGCGGCGCTCTCCCCCGGCTATGCCCGCGACTGGTTCGGGCCGTTCGTAGAGCGGCTGTTGGCGGGTGACCGGGACACCCTGCGGCTGATCCGGTACAACCCCTTCCCGGACGCGCCGCCGCGCTACGTCCGGGCGCGGGTGTACCGCTACCGGTTCACGACCTGGCGGGAACTGCGCGAGACCGGGGCGTGGTGGCACCGCACGCTGGTGCGCGAGTACCTGCCGCCGACCCGGCTCGACTCGGCCGCCCGGTCAGAGCCCGAGTAGGGCGGCCTCCTGTTCCGCGCTCAGGCCCGGGGAGGGCCGGTCGGCGCGCTGCGGAGCGACTCCGCCGAGCTCCTGGAGCCAGGCCCAGGTGTCGGCGACGGTCTCCTGGACCGGGCGGCACTTCAGGCCCGCCGCGAGCGCCTTGGTGACGTCGCCGCCGTACATGTAGTCGTGCATCTCCCCCACGGGCACCCAGACCGGGAGCTCCGTCCAGGGCTGTACGCCCGCCTCCTCGATGCGCGCCGGATCGGTCCAGCGCAGCTCCGCCCGCCCGCCGGTCACCGCCGCGCAGGCTTCCAGCAAGCTGCCGATCGTGGCGTGGCCGACCGGGGAGACCAGGTTGTACGGGCCCCCGAGCCCGGCCTCGGCGGCGTCCAGGGTCCAGTGCGCGAGGTCGCGCACGTCCACGTACTGGAGCGCGAGGCCGTGGGGTCCGGGGGCGGGCACCGGGCCGCCGCGGGCGGTGCGGTTCAGCCACCAGGGCAGCCGGCCGACGTTCTCGTACGGGCCGATGATGAGTCCGGCGCGGACCAGCAGGGCACGGTCGCCGAAGGCCTCCACGGCGGCGATCTCACTGCCGCGCTTGTCCTCGGCGTAGGAAACGCAGGAGGCGTCGGGCGAGCCTTCGACCAGTGGGCCGTCCTCGTCCGTACCGGCCGGGAGGGGGTAGGTGTGCACGGAGCGGCTGGATATGTACACGTACCGGCCGGTCCGGCCGGCGAGCAGCCGGGTGCTGTCGCGCACCGCGGTGGGGGCGCCGCCCCAGGTGTCGACGACGAGGTCCCACTTCCCCTCGGCGAGGGCGTCCAGGCCGCCGGGGGCGGTGCGGTCCCCGTGCAAGGCCGTGGTGCCGGCCGGGGGTGCGTGGTGCCCGCGGTGGAAGACGGTGACTTCCCAACCGCGGTTCAGGGCGTCTTCGGTGATCGCGCGCCCGACGAATTCGGTTCCACCCAGCATCAGAAGCTTCATGCAGGTCAGCCTGGACGGGACCGGTGGTGCGCGGAACCCTTGATCGCTCTCGGCGATGACGCCGACGGCGTACGGATCCGGGGAACTCCGGGGCCGTGTACGGCATCGGGCGCACATTCTGCCGGTTGCTCGGAGGAGCCGGCGCACGCCGCCGCCCGCCCTCCCGGGGTGCACACCGGGCGGACGGGCGGACTGGGCGGGACTAGTCGATGCCGGGCAGGATGTGCGGCTCCGCGAGGTCGTCCTCGTAGCCGGCGAGACGGATCGGAGCGGACCGGGCCCAGACCTCCAGATTGCCGAGGGTCTCGGGGCGCTTGCTGCTCCGCGACCCCGTTCGTTCCTTCAGCGCCTTATCGGTCTTCGTTAGTTCTGGTGTCACCGCGCACTCCTTTGTGTCGCGTAACCCGGCGGGCGAACCGCACGCCGGTGCGGGAAGAGAGGATTACCGGACGCGGTGGCGCCTTGGTGGAGCGAGGCCCGTGTTGGGGCCCTCATGGCGATCAGAGTACACATATGAGCGCACCCCCGCTCGATGGAAAGGTAAAATCCACTCCGGCAGCTTGCTTTCGCCACGAGTCCATCACCTCGCACGGCGGGGCGTCGCAAACGGCCGATCCGCTCGACGGCGCCATACGGGTGATACGCGGTCGGGCGACGGGCCTGGACGCGGGCGTACCGGAGGACTGCGCCCGGCGCTGGAACTGGTCACGGCGCGGGGGCCTACGGCCGACCGCCTCAACGACGCGCGCCCCCGCTCCCCCTCTGGGAGGGGGAGCGGGGGCGCGCGCTGGATGCGGGGACGCGGCCTACCAGTTGGCGGGCGCGTAGTCCTTGAGGAAGACGCCGTACAGGTCCTCGCCGAGCTCGCCGCGAACGATCGGGTCGTAGACCCGGGCCGCGCCGTCGACCAGGTCGAGGGGGGCGTGGAAGCCCTCCTCGGCGAGGCGGATCTTGTCCGGGTGCGGGCGCTCGTCGGTGATCCAGCCGGTGTCGACGGCCGTCATCAGGATCTGGTCCTTCTGGAACATCTCCTGGGCGCTGGTGCGCGTGAGCATGTTCAGCGCGGCCTTGGCCATGTTGGTGTGCGGGTGGCCGGCGCCCTTGTAGCCGCGGCTGAAGACGCCTTCCATCGCCGAGACGTTGACGACGTAGCGGCGGCCGGCCTCGGTGGCGGTCATCGCCGGACGCAACTTGCTGATCAGGATGAACGGCGCGGTGGAGTTGCACAGTTGCACTTCGAGCAGCTCGATCGGATCCACCTCGGACACCGTCTGGATCCAGCTGTTGGTGTCGTGCAGGTCGGGGACCAGACCGCCCGCGTCGATCGCGGTGCCCGCGGCGATCCGCTCCAGCGAGGCCGAGCCGGAGACCAGCGCGAGCTCGGTGATGTCCTGGGCGCTGAGCTTCTCGCCCTTGCCGGTGGGCAGCGCGGCCACGCGGTCCACGCTGCCGCTGCCGAAGGTTCCGATGACCTCGGAGCTCGGCAGTTCTCCCGCCGGGAGCGGGGCGCCCTCGGCGGCCACGAGCTCGCTGTAGGCACCCGGGGAGCGGCGTACGGTCTGCGCCGCGTTGTTGATCAGGATGTCGAGCGGGCCCTCGGCGGCCACCGAATCGGCCAGTGCCACGACCTGGGCCGGGTCGCGCAGGTCGATGCCCACGATCTTCAGCCGGTGCAGCCACTCGGAGCTGTCGGGCATCGCCTTGAAGCGGCGGATCGCGTCACCGGGGAAGCGGGTGGTGATCGTGGTGTGCGCACCGTCGCGCAGCAGCCGCAGCGCGATGTACATGCCGATCTTGGCGCGGCCGCCGGTGAGCAGGGCGCGGCGGCCGCTCAGGTCGGTGCGGGCGTCGCGGCGCGCGTGGTTGAAGGCGGCGCAGTCCTGGCAGAGCTGGTGGTAGAACGCGTCGACCTCGACGTAACGGGTCTTGCAGACGTAGCAGGAGCGCGGACGCTGCAGGATTCCGGCGATCGGACCCGTGGTGGCGGCGCTCAGGGCGTTGCCCTGGGTCTCGTCGTCGATGCGTTCGGCGGAGCCGGTCGCGGTCGCCTCGGTGACGGCCTTGTCGTTGGCGGTCTTGGCCGCGCGGCGGTCCTGGCGGCGGCGCTGCTTGACCGTCCGGTACACACCGGCGGTGGCGCGGCGCACGGTGATCGCGTCAGGGTGGTCGACGTCGATCTTGTCGAGCTCGTCGAGCACGCTGAGGCAGAGCGCCAGGCGGTCGGGGTCGATACCCGGCCCGAAGGCGTGGCCCTGCTCCTGGCTGTCTTCGGTCACCGTCATACCGCTGTCGTTCCTTGATCAGTCGTCCGCGTCCGCCGGCTGCGGAAGTCCCCAAAAGGGCTAGTGTACGGATCCCTCACGCGGGAAGACAAACGCACTCCCCCGTCCCCGACTACTGCGTACGGAGTACGACCACGGTCGTATGCGGCCCCGCCTGTAGGGGGAGGAATAGCTCTCCGGACTCGGGCATTGTGACTTTTATGAGTGCCCTCGCCTTTTCGGTCCTGCTCTGCCTCGTGTCCGCCGTGGCGTACGCGGCCGGAGCGATCGTGCAGGAACGGGTCGCGTCCGCCGACACGGGCGGTTCGTACGCCCCGGTGCGCCGGCCCGCCTGGTACGCGGCGATCGCGCTGAACGGCCTCGGAGCCCTGCTGCACGTGGTGGCGCTGGCCTACGGGCCGCTGAGCCTGGTGCAGCCGCTCGGGGCGCTCACCATCGTCTTCGCACTCCCGCTGGCGGCCGTCTTCGTACGGCGCCGGGCGGGCGCCGCCGCTTGGCGCGGGGCCGTCCTGGCCACGGCCGGGCTGGCCGGGCTGCTGGCCCTGACGGGCGGGGGCGGGCGGGACGAGCAGTCCCTGTCGGGCGGCGAGCAGGATCTTCTCCTGACGGCGACCGGGGTCCTGGTGGCCGTGCTGTTCCTCGCCTCGCGCCGGGTGCGGCGGGTGAGCGCGCGCAGTGTCCTGCTGGCCTCGGCGGCCGGGGCGGCCTTCGGGATGGGATCGACGTTCACGAAGTCGGCGGCCACGAAGTCGGTGGCCGAGAGCTTCGCCCCGGACGCCCTGGTCACGCTGTGGCCGGAACTGGCCGCGATCGCCGCGCTGGCCGCCACCGGGCTGCTGCTGTCGCAGGCGGCCTACCGGGGCGCCGGGCTGACCGCGCCGCTGGCCACCCTGACGGTGGCCAACCCGGTGGTCGCGGCGGCGGTCGGCATCGCACTGTTCGACGAGGGCTTCCGCTACGGGGCGGCCGGCGCCGCCGCGGCGCTGGTGAGCGCGGCGGCGGCGGCGACCGGGCTGGTCCTGCTCACCCTCGCGCCCCGGGAAGCGCGTGGGCTCGTACGGTCGGGACCGGCTCCGGCCACTGCCCCGGCTCCGGTCCCGGCCCCGGCCCCTGCCTCAGATGTGGACGCCGTGGGCGCGCAGGTACTTCAGCGGGTCGATGTCGGTGCCGTAGCCGGGTCCCGTGCGCATCTCGAAGTGCAGGTGCGGCCCGGTCGTATTGCCGGTCGAGCCGGAGCGGCCGATCCGCTGTCCGCCGGAGACCGCCGAGCCGGTTTTGACCGAGAGCGCCGAGAGGTGCGCGTACTGGGAGTACCGGCCGTCGGTGTGCCGGATGACGACCTGGTACCCGTACGCCCCGGCCCAGCCCGCTGAGACGACCTGCCCGCTGCCGACGGCCTTGACGGTCGTCCCGGTGGCCACCGGGAAGTCGACGCCGGTGTGGTAGCCGCTGGACCAGGACGAACCCGAGACGTGGTAGGCGGTGCCGAGGCCCGCGTCCACGGGGGCGCTGAACGCTCCCGAGGGTGACTGCGGCTGGACCGTCACGGGCTCCGGCCGCGGCTTCTGCGAGGGCTTCGCCTCCGGTGTGCGCGCCGCCGGTTCGACGGGCTTGACCGGTTCGGCGGTGCGCGGCGGCTTCTGCGGGTCCTGCGCCGGCGGCGCGGCCGTGATGCGCAGGTTGAGCCGCTGTCCGGGGAAGATCAGGTCCGGATCCGCGCCCACGGTGGCCCGGTTGGTCGCATACAGGGACTGCCAGCCACCCTCGACGCTGCGCTCGGTGGCGATCGCCGACAGCGAGTCCCCGGAGGCGACGACGTAGGAGTCGGGCAGCACGGGGGTTGCGGCGGGACGGGCCGCCGTGCCCTGCGGGGCCGCCTTCGGATCGGCCTTGGGAGCCGCCTTGGGAGCCGCCTTCGCCGGGGCGGCGGCCTTGCCCTCCGCGCCGAGAGCGGGCGCCGGGCCGCTGCGGCTGAGTCCGGCCTTCTTCCCGCAGACCGGCCAGGCCTGCGGCCCCTGACCCTTCAGCACCTTTTCCGCCACGGCGATCTGCTGCGCCTTGGTGGCCAGGTCGGCGCGGGCGGCGTACGCGGTCCCGCCGAAGGCGCGCCAGGTGCTCTGGCTGAACTGGAGTCCGCCGTAGTAGCCGTTGCCGGTGTTGATGTGCCAGCTGCTCGTGGATTCGCAGGCGGCGACCTTGTTCCAGGTGTCCACCGAGGCGGCGTGCGCCGCGCCCGCGCCGATCAGTGGCAGCGCGATCCCGGCGCCGCCGGCGGTGACGACGAGCGAAGCGCGGTTGATGCTGCTCGGCTGATACCGGCGGTGCCGGCCCCGTACACCCATGGGAGCCCCCATCGAAGACATCAGGAGCCTCGCAACCTAACGCCGCGACCGGAACATGACAAGGCGCACAACAAGAAGCGTTCGGGCGGAAGTTGATTTCCCGCCGAATGTAGGACACCGCCAAGGATCTCCACCGATGTAGCGTCGGAACTCCTGCATTCCTCCGCACATCGAATGCACTGTCGACGCACTCAGGAGCGCACGCACATGACCAGCAGCACGGCCCAGATCGGCGTCACCGGCCTCGCGGTGATGGGCAGCAATCTCGCCCGCAACTTCGCCCGCAACGGATTCACCGTCGCCGTCCACAACCGCACCACCGCCAAGACCACGGCGCTCGTGGAGGAGTTCGGCCACGAGGGCTCCTTCGTCGCCGCCGGGACCGCGAAGGAGTTCGTGGACGCGCTGGAGCGCCCGCGCCGTCTGATCATCATGGTGAAGGCCGGTGAGCCGACGGACACGGTGATCCGCGAGTTCGCCCCGCTGCTGGAGCCGGGCGATGTGATCATCGACGGCGGGAACGCCCACTTCGAGGACACCCGCCGCCGCGAGAAGGAGCTTCGCGAGCAGGGCCTGCACTTCGTGGGCGTCGGGATCTCGGGCGGCGAGGAGGGCGCGCTGCTCGGCCCGAGCATCATGCCCGGCGGCTCCGAGGAGTCCTACGCCTCGCTCGGCCCACTGCTGGAGAAGATCTCCGCCAAGGCCGCCGACGGCACCCCCTGCACCTCGCACGTGGGCCCCGACGGCGCCGGGCACTTCGTCAAGATGGTGCACAACGGCATCGAGTACGCCGACATGCAGCTCATCGCCGAGGCCTACCACCTGCTGCGCGAGGTGGCCGGCTACTCACCCGCGAAGATCGCCGAGACCTTCCGCGCCTGGAACAAGGGCCGGCTGGACTCGTACCTGATCGAGATCACCGCCGAGGTGCTCGCGCACACGGACACCGCGACCGGTCGGCCGTTCGTGGACGTGGTCGCCGACGCCGCCGAGCAGAAGGGCACCGGCCGCTGGACCGTGCAGATCGCCCTCGACCTGGGCGTGCCGGTGTCGGGCATCGCCGAGGCCGTCTTCGCCCGCGCGGTGTCGGGCCACGGGGAGCTGCGCACGGCCGCGCGGGGCCTGGCGGGCCCGAAGGCCGAGCCGCTCTCCGCCGAAGCCGCGGACGCCTTCGCCGCCCAGGTCGAGCAGGCCCTGTACGCCTCGAAGATCGTCTCGTACACGCAGGGCTTCCACCAGATCCAGGCCGGCAGCGAGGAGTACGGCTGGGGCGTGGACCCGGGCGCCGTGGCCTCGCTGTGGCGCGGCGGCTGCATCATCCGGGCCGCTTTCCTGGACCGGATCCGCGCCGCCTACGACGCCCGGCCCGAGCTGCCGAGCCTGCTCGCCGACGCCGGTTTCGCCGAGGAGATCGGCGCCGCGCAGCACGACTGGCGCGAGGTGCTGGTGGCGGCGGTCCGCCAGGGCATTCCGATGCCGGCCTTCGCGGCCTCGCTGGCGTACTACGACGCCCTGCGCTCGGAGCGGCTCCCGGCGGCTCTGACCCAGGGCCAGCGCGACTTCTTCGGTGCGCACACCTACCGGCGCACCGACCGCGAGGGCTCGTACCACACGCTGTGGAGCGGCGACCGCTCCGAAGTCCGTACGGACTGACGCGCGACGCACAGGCCGACGCCCGCGGCGGCCCGGGGCTCCGGGCGGCCGCGGCGGCGGCTCCGGATCAGCTCAGTGGCTCGGGCGCGGGCTGCGGCGCGGGGCCGGGCGGTGGCGGAACCGGATCGGGTTCCGGCACCGGACCGGGCGTCGGGGGCTCGGGCCGGGGCAGGGGCGCCGGATCGGGGAACGGACCGGGCACCGGGGCCGGGTCGGGCACGGGAGGCTGTGTCATACCTCCACCCTGCCCCAGACCCGGTCCCGCTACCCGCTGGGCTGGTTCTCCAGGGCTGCCGCGAGCCCGGACGCGGGACTGGAAAGGACGGGCACGGCCGTCGTGACCAGGTCCTGCGCGCCCGCCATGGAGACCTGGGCGAGCACGATCACGTCCGCGTCGGTGACGGCGTCCGCCGCGGCGGCCACGAGCCCGTGACAGCCGGCGGCGTCGCCCGCCGCGAAACGGTCCCAGGCCCCGTCGACCAGCCGGGTACGGACCGACACCGGCCGGCCGGCCTCCCCGGCCTCCTCCTCCAGCAGCTCCGCCGTCGGGGCCAGCGTCGACTCCACCGTGGCCAGTACAAGGATCCGCGGCCCGCTACGGACCGCGTCGGCGGCCAGCGGGCGGTCGACGCGGAGCACCGGGACGCCCAGTTCCCGTGCCAGCGATTCGCCGACGGCCCCGATCGTGGAGCAGGTGACCAGGACGGGCCCCTCGGAGCCCGCCAGCAGCTCCCGCACGGCCGGGGCCTGCGACTCGGGCCCCAGCTCACGGGCCCGCTCCAGCAGTTCCGCCGCCACCAGGTGACGCAGGACGACGCCCGGGTGGTGGCGGTCGCGCAGGGCGTCGAAGACCGGCACGTGCACGGGCGAGGTGTGCAGCAGGGTCAGGCCCCGTGCGGGCGGTGTCACCACAGGCCGGGGTCCGATGCGAGCTGCGCCTTGGCGGCGGCCACCACCCCGGCCGGCGCTTCGGGCGCCTGCTCGGGATGTTTGGCGGCCCAGGCGGCGGCATACGGGCACAGCGGGACGACCGGCACGCCCTCGTCGGCCGCGATCCCGTAGAAGGTCTTCACCAGGCTCCCGGCGATCCCGCGGCCCTCGTGCCCCGGCTCGACAACGGTGTGGACCGCGACGAGGGCGTGCGGGGCCTCGGCGAGCACGAAGTAGGCGATGGTTCCGGCCACCACCCCGTCCTCGACGGCCCGCAGCCTCCCGGACGCACGGTCGTCCACGAACTTGACCGACCCGTTCTGCGACATCGCCTCGACTCCCCTCAGACAGCCACGGCGTGGGGGCTGCGCTCCTGGTCCGTTCCCGGAACGGGGGCGGACGGATCCACACCCAGCTCGATGATGCGGTTCTCCCCGTCGACGTGCACGACGCGCGGCTCGAACGACCGCGCCTCGGCGTTGTCCACCTGCGCGTAGCTGATGAGGATGACCAGGTCACCGGGGTGCACGAGGTGCGCGGCGGCTCCGTTGATCCCGATGACCCCCGAACCGCGCTCGCCCTCGATGACGTAGGTCTCCAGCCGTGCCCCGTTGGTGATGTCCACGATGTGCACGAGCTCGCCGGGCAGCAGATCCGCCGCGTCGAGGAGGTCGGCGTCGATGGTCACGGAACCGACGTAGTGCAGGTCGGCCTGGGTGACGGTGGCCCGGTGGATCTTGGACTTGAACATGGTACGAAGCATGAGACAACTCCCGGAAGGTCTGCTCCCTGCCCGCGTTACGCAGGTCAAGGGCGTTCCGGGCACCCTACAACGCTTCGCGATTCCGGTCAGCCGCACTCCGGCCGTCTTCCAGCGTCCTGCTTGTCGTCCTGCTCGGCGTGGCGGGTCCACCGGCTTCCCGGCGCCGGGCTACCGGCGCCCGGGCTCCGGCGCCAGGCGGTGGGCGCCCGCGGCCGGGGTGACGGTGAGGAGGCGCGGGGGCCGGTGGCCGGCAGCCTCGAAGGCTGCCGTCACGTGGTCGCCCACCGCGGCCTCGCTTCCCGATTCCACCAGTGCGATGACGGAGCCGCCGAAGCCCCCTCCCGTCATCCGGGCTCCGAGGGCCCCGGCGTCCAGCGCGGCGCTCACCGCGAGGTCGGTCTCCGGGCAGGAGACCCGGTAGTCGTCGCGCAGTGACGCGTGACCGGCCGTGAGGATCGGGCCGAGGGCCGCCGCCCCGCCGTCGCGCAGCCGGGCGACGGCCTCGACGACCCGGCCGTTCTCGGTCACCACGTGGCGGACCAGCGGTACGAGTTCCGCCGGAAGGACGGCCAGGGCCCCGGGGAGGTCACCGGCGGGCAGGTCCCGCAGGGCGGGCAGCCCGAGCAGTACGGCCGCCCGTTCACAGCCGGCGCGCAGGGCGGCGTACGCCCCGTCGCCCAGGTCGTGGGAGACCCGGGTGTCGATCACGAGCAGCCCGAGCCCCTGTCCCGGGAGGTCGAGGGGTACCTGCCGGTGGCGCTCCGGGGTACGGGCGTCGAGGTGCAGGGCGGCCCCGGTGGTGCAGCACACGGAGGCCATCTGGTCCATGATCCCGCAGGGGACGCCGACGAAGGCGTTCTCCGCGCGCTGGGCGATCCGGGCGAGTTCGGGCCCGGGCAGCCGCAGTCCGTACAGCTCGTCGTAGGCGACGGCGACCGCGCACTCCAGCGCGGCGGACGAGGAAAGGCCGGCGCCGGTGGGCACGGTGCTGTCGAAGTGGAGATCCGCGCCGCCGACCGGGTGTCCCGCCTCGGCGAGGGCCCAGACCACTCCGGCCGGGTACGCGGCCCAGCCCGGCACGGCCGGGGGCGCCAGGGCTGCCACGGCCAGTTCCGTGATTCGGCCGTCGCCCTGTGCGCTGTGCAGCCTCAGGCGCCCGTCCGTACGGGCGCGGGCGGCGAGCAGAGTGGTCTGCGGTAGGGCGATGGGGAGGGCGAACCCGTCGTTGTAGTCGGTGTGTTCCCCGATCAGGTTGACCCGGCCGGGCGCCGCCCAGACCCCGTCGGGGGAGCCGCCGAAGAGCTTCCCGAAGGCGTCCGCGGCCTGCTCGGCCCGTCCCCCGTCGCCGCTCGCCCGGCAGCCGTCCTCGTCGCCTCGCCGAACGGTCCGGTTCACGCCAGGGCCTCCCGCAGTCGCCGCGCGGCCGTCTCGGGGGCCACGTCGTTGATGAAGGCTTCGGTCCCGGACTCCGTCCCGGCGAGGAACTTGAGCTTGTCGGGTGCCCTGCGGATGGTGAACAGCTCCAGGTGCAGGGCCAGTTCCTCCCCGTGGGTACGGGGCGCCTGGTGCCATGCGGAGATGTACGGGGTGGGGGCCGGCCCCTGCGGCTGCTCCGGTACGGGGAACAGCCGGTCGAAGCGGCGCAGCAGATCGAGGTAGATCTCCGGGAACTCGGCCCGTTCGGCCTCGGTCAGGCAGGTGAGGTCGGGGACCCGGCGGTGCGGGTAGAGGTGGACCTCGTAGGGCCAGCGGGCGGCGTACGGCACGAAGGCGGTCCAGTGCTCCCCGGCCGTCACCACCCGCTGCGGGGCGGCGCGGGCCCCGGCGAGCAGGTCCTCGAAGAGGTTCCGGCCGGTGGCCGCGCGGTGGGCCGCCGCGGCGGCCGTCATCTTGGCCGTGCGCGGGGTGACGAAGGGGAAGGCGTAGATCTGGCCGTGCGGGTGGGCGAGGGTCACCCCGATCTCGGCTCCCCGGTTCTCGAAGCAGTACACCTGCTCGACGCCGGGGAGGGCGGAGAGTTCCGCGGTGCGGTCGGTCCAGGCGTCCAGGACCAGTCGGGCGGAGGACGGGGTGAGGTCGGCGAAGCCGGCCTCGTGGTCCGGGGTGAAGCAGACGACTTCGCAGCGTCCGGCCTCGCCCGCCAGGGAGGGGAAGCGGTTCTCGAAGACGGCCACCTCGTAGTCGGCGGCGGGGATCTCGCTGAGCCGGCCGTCCCGTGAGGGGCAGAGCGGGCATTCGCCGGCGGGCGGGTGGTAGGTCCGGCCCTGCCGGTGGGAGGCGATCGTGATCCAGTCACCGGTGGCCGCGTCCCGCCGCAGCTCCGGCCGGCTGTCCACCGGGTCCAGTGGGCGCAGGTCGGGCGCGTCGCGCACGGCACCTTCGTCGGTGTCGAAGTAGATCAGTTCGCGGCCGTCCGCGAGTTTCGCGAGGGTCTTCTTCACCCCCCGAGAATAAACATTTTCCAACAGGATCCACCAGCCTTGGGCCCGATTTTCCTCATACTTCAACAACATTGCCGTGTTATCTTGCTGCCTTCTGACCGGATTCGCCGATTCCCGGGAGCGACCCGTGGCCGAACAGGCTGCCCAACTGGCCCACCAGAGACGCGCTCTCATCCTCGAGGCGGTCCGCCGCGAGGGCGCGGTACGCGTGGCGGAGCTGGTCGACCGTTTCGGCGTCTCGGACATGACAGTCCGCCGGGATCTGGACGCCCTCGCGCGGCGCGGCGCCGTGGAGAAGGTGCACGGCGGAGCCGTCGCCCCGGCCGGGGCCAGCGGGCACGAGCCCGGATTCGAGGCCAAGTCGGATCTGGAGGGCGAGGCCAAGGCCGCCATCGCGGACACGGCCGCGACCCTGGTGGAACCGGGCAGCGTGGTCGCCGTCTCGGGCGGCACCACCGCGCACGCCGTCGCCGCCCGGCTGCTCGGCGTACCGCGGCTCACGATCGTCACCAACTCCCTCCCGGTGGCGGAACTGGTGTGGGCCGACGGCCGTGACCGGGGGGCCGGCGCCCCCACCCTGCTGCTCACCGGCGGCTCCCCCACCCCCTCGGCCGCTCTGGTCGGGCCGCTCGCCGATCTGGCGATCGGCTCCCTCCACGTGGACCTGCTCATCCTCGGCGCGCACGGGGTGGCGCAGGGGGCGGGGCTGACCACCCCCAACCTCATGGAGGCCCAGACCAACCGGGCTCTGGTCGCCTCCGCACGCCGGGTCGCCGTCGTGGCGGACCACAGCAAGTGGGGGGTGGTGGGGCTCAGCGGTTTCGCCGCCCTCCACCAGGCCGACTGGTTCGTGACCGACGCCGCTCTGGCCGCCCCCGCCCGCTCCGCCCTCGCGGACGAAGTGGGCGAACTCCTCGTCGCGGGCGAAGAACAGCACTGAGCCCGACCGCCCGAATCAGGCACACCCGGTCAGGGGCCTGCGCCCCGGGCGGCCGCCGTGGTCCCGGGCCGCCTCTGTGGTCCCGGGCCGCCGCCGTGGTACCTGGCGCAGGCCCTCAACCGCGTCGGCCCGGCCCCGGCTGTCTGCGTGGCTCGCCGACACCGGGCTCCAACGGGGCCCTGCCCGAGCCCGCCACCGGCTCCCGCGACGGGCCCGGACGGCTGCCGCGCAGCGGGGTCAGCAGACCCGATGCGGCGATCAGCAGGCACAGGGCGCCGGCGGCCAGGCTCGTCGAGGGGATCCCGTGCCGGGCCGCGAGGGCGGTGAGCGCGGCGGCGCCCACCGGGCCCGAGGCGTTGTGCACCGTCCAGAACGCGGAGGTGACCCGCCCGAGCAGGTGGTCCGGGGTGACCTCCTGGCGCAGGGTCATGGAGCAGATGCCGCCCACCGTCAGCCCGAACATGAGGAGGGCGGCCATCGCCGCGATCAGCGGCACGCTGCGGCCGGTCCCGACGGCCGCCACTGCCACGCCGATCAGCGCGGTCGAACCGAGCCAGCACGGGCCGAAGCCGAGGGTCCGGCGCAGCGGACCGGCGGCGAAGGAGGCGCACACGACGCCGGCGCCGCTCACGGCGATCACGTAGCCGACGGTCGCCGCGTCGCGGCCGAGGTCGCTCTGCAGGCGGAAGATCAGCAGGTCGGTGGCGCCCACGGTGACGAAGGTCAGCAGCGTGAGCAGGACCGTCAGCGGCCGCAGCAGGGCGTGCCCCCACAGGAAGCGGAAGCCCACCACGAACACCTCGCGCAGCGAGGTGCCCTCCGGTCCCGGCGCCGCCTTCTCCCGTGCGGCGAACCGGACCCACCCCAGGCTGGCCGCCGAGACCAGGAAGCCGGCGCCGTCCAGGGCCAGCGCCCAGGCGCCGCCGACCCCGGCCACCAGGAAGCCGGCCACGACCGGCCCGAGGAGCGTGCCGAGGGCGAAGGTGCCCATCAGCCGTCCGTTGGCGGCGATCAGGTCATCGGGTCCGACCAGGGCGGGCACGGCGGTCACGTAGGCCACGTCGAAGAGCGTCTTCAGTACGCTGACCAGCGCGGTCACCAGGTACAGCAGCCAGATCCGGGGGCCGCCGAAGGACCACATCAGCGGTACGGAGCCCATCAGCAGGGCCCGCGCGAGGTCGCAGCCGATCATCAGCCGGCGGCGGTCCACCCGGTCCACGACGTGGCCCGCGAAGGTTCCCGTCGCGATGGCGAAGACCCCGGAGACGGCGGTGATCAGGCCCATCCCGACCAGGGACCCGGTGACTTCGAGGACGAGCAGCGGCAGCGCGAGCAGCGATACGGAGCCGCCCAGCACCGACAGGGCCTGGCCGAACCAGAAGACGGTGAAGGGGCGGTTGTGGCGCAGTCCGCTGCGCGGGCGGCTCACCCCAGCAGGGCGTAGACGGTGGAGGCCTTCGCGGCCGGTTCCTGGCCGCCCTCGGGTGTCATGGTGATGTCGGCGAAGGCCATCCGCTTGCCGAGTTTGGTGATCCGCACGTCGATCAGCACGTCGGCGCCGACCACCGGCCGCTGGAAGCTGGTGGACTGCTGGACCGTGGCCATAGGACCGTAGGCCCCGCGCGCGGCGGAGATCGCGATGACGGTGGCGGTGTCCGCGGCGGCCATCAGGGCCTGGCCGCTGAGGCCCCCGCCGTCCCGGGCGAGGGCGTCGGACCAGGGCAGCCGCAATACGGCGTGCCGCTCGCCCGTCTCCTGGACGGTGAGCCCGAGGGCGAGCACCCAGGGGGCGAAGTTGTCGTGGAGGATCTTGTCCGCGTCTGCCGGTGTCAGCGTCGTCACCGGATGATTGTGGCGGCCCGGCCGAGGCCGCCACAACACCCTTTCGCGGCCGGTCCTTTCAGAGCGTGGCGGCCAGTTCCGTGCCCTGCCGGATGGCCCGCTTGGCGTCCAGTTCGGCGGCCACGTCGGCGCCGCCGATCAGGTGCGCGTCGATGCCGGCCGCGCGCAGGGCCTCGTACAGGTCGCGGCGCGGTTCCTGGCCGGTGCAGAGCACCACGGTGTCGGCGGGTACGAGGCGCTGCTCGCCCTCCACCGTGATGTGCAGGCCTTCGCCGTCGATGCGGTCGTACGCGGCCCCCGCGACGGAGACGACACCGCGGTGCTTGAGCTCCGCCCGGTGGATCCAGCCGGTGGTGGTGCCGAGGCCGGCGCCGACCTTGGTGCTCTTGCGCTGGAGCAGGTGGACCTGGCGCGGCGGGGCGGGGCGCTCGGGGGCGGTGAGGCCGCCGGGGCCGGTGTAGGAGGTGTCCACGCCCCAGTGGCGGAAGTAGACCTCGGGGTCCTGGGAGGCGCCTTCGCCGCTGTCGGTGAGGAACTCGGCGACGTCGAAGCCGATTCCGCCGGCGCCGAGGACGGCGACGCGCTGCCCGACGGGGGCCCCGTCGCGCAGGACGTCGAGGTAGTTCACGACGCCCGGGCCGTCGACGCCCTCGATGTCGGGGATGCGGGGGGTGACGCCGGTGGCTACGACGACCTCGTCGTAGCCGCGCAGGGTCTCCACGTCGGCTCGGGTGTTCAGCTTGACCTCGACCGCGTGCTCGGCGAGCTGGGTGCCGTAGTAGCGGATGGTCTCCTCGAACTCCTCCTTGCCCGGGATGCGGCGGGCGATGTCGAGCTGGCCGCCGATGTGGCCGGAGGCTTCGTAGAGGGTGACGGCGTGGCCGCGTCCGGCGGCGGAGACCGCACAGGCAAGGCCGGCCGGGCCGGCGCCGACGATCGCGACGCGCTTCTTCAACTGCGTCGGGGACAGGATGAGTTCGGTCTCGTGGCAGGCGCGGGGATTGACGAGGCAGCTGGTGATCTTGCCGCTGAAGGTGTGGTCGAGGCAGGCCTGGTTGCAGCCGATGCAGGTGTTGATGGTCTCGGAGCGCCCGGCGGCGGCCTTGGCGACGAAGTCGGCGTCGGCGAGGAAGGGGCGCGCGAGCGAGACCAGGTCTGCCCGGCCGTCGGCGAGCAACTCCTCGGCGATCTCGGGGGTGTTGATGCGGTTGCTGGTGACGAGGGGGACGGAGACCGCGCCCATCAGCCGCTTGGTGACCCAGGTGTAGGCGCCGCGCGGGACGGAGGTGGCGATGGTGGGGATGCGGGCCTCGTGCCAGCCGATGCCGGTGTTGATGATGGTGGCGCCGGCCGCCTCGACCTCCTTGGCGAGGTGGATGACCTCGTCGAGGGTGGAGCCGCCGGGGATCAGGTCGAGCATCGAGAGGCGGTAGACGAGGATGAACTCCTCGCCGACGGCCGCGCGGGTGCGCCGGACGATCTCCAGCGGGAAGCGCACGCGGTTCTCGTAGGCGCCGCCCCAGCGGTCGGTGCGCTTGTTGGTGGCGGCGGCGATGAACTCGTTGACCAGGTAGCCCTCGGAGCCCATGATCTCGACGCCGTCGTAGCCGGCCAGCTTGGCGAGGCGGGCGGCGCGGACGAAGTCCTCGATGGTGCGCTCGACTTCGGCGTCGGTGAGCGCGTTCGGGACGAAGGGGCTGATCGGGGCCTGCAGGGCGCTGGGGGCGACCAGGTCCTTGTGGTAGGCGTAGCGGCCGAAGTGGAGGATCTGCATCGCGATCTTCCCGCCCTCGGCGTGCACCGCGTCGGTGATCACCCGGTGCTCGGCGGCCTCCTCCTCGGTGGTGAGGCGGGCGCCTCCCTCGAAGGGGCGGCCGGCGTCGTTCGGGGCTATGCCGCCGGTGACGATCAGGCCGGCGCCGCCGCGGGCGCGCTCGGCGTAGAAGGCGGCGAGACGCTCGAAGCCCCGCTCGTGCTCTTCGAGGCCGGTGTGCATGGAGCCCATGATCACGCGGTTCGGCAGGGTGGTGAAGCCGAGGTCCAGGGGGCTCAGCAGGTGCGGGTACCGGCTCTGGGAACTCATGGGGGGCGCCTCCTCGCGCGGGGGTGATGAACCTGTTCTAGCGAGCGCCCGCTTATTTTGCAACTAAGTGCACAATCGGGATCGGGACCCTCCCGCCCGGCCCGCCCGCCACGCCCGGGACCGACGCCCCGGCCCGCGGGGACGTGTGGCGGAGCTCACTGCCCCGCGCCCGGTGCCGGTCGCCGGCGCCCGGCACCGGGCGCGGGGCGAGGAACCCGGCCCGGACCGACCGGCCGGCGGGCAGCGCACCGGGCACTCAAGGCCCCCGGGCCGCCCCCGGGACCGGCGGCGGTACCGGCGGCGGTACCGTCGGGCGGATGACGCGGACGACCGAACACCACACCGTGACGGTGAACGACGGGGTGCGCCTCGCCTACGAGGTCACGGGCCCGGCGGACGGACCGGCGGTGCTCCTGCTCCCCGCACTGGGCGAGAGCGCCGCGGACTGGGCGCCCGTACGGGACGAACTCTCGCGGGAGCGGCGGGTGTACGCGCTGGACCCGCGAGGGCACGGCGCCAGTGCGTGGCCCTCCACGTACTCGCTTCCGCTCATGCGGGACGACGTACTGGGCTTCCTGGACGCGCTCGGACTGGCCCGGGCGGACCTGGTCGGGCATTCCATGGGCGGCGTCGTGGCCTGTCTGACCGCCGCCGCACAGCCGCACCGGATCCGCCGCCTCGTCCTGGAGGACGTGCCCGCGCCGCTCCCCCGCGAGCCCGTGGCACCCGTACGGCCCGAGGGTGAACTCGCCTTCGACTGGGCGATGGTGCTCGCGGTCCGGCCCCAGCTCGACTCCCCCGACCCCGCCTGGCTCGCGGACCTCGCCCGGATCACGGCCCCGACGCTGGTCGTGTACGGCGGCCCCACGAGCCACCTGGCGCCCGCCTCGATCGACGAACTGGTCCGCCGCATCCCCGACGCGCGCCTGATCACCCTCCCCTACGGCCACCTGATCCACGCCACCGCGCCTGGCGAGTTCACCGCGGCGGCCACCGCCTTCCTCGCGGCCTGAACCTCCGCGGCGGCCCCTGACCCGGTTCCGGTTCCGGCTCCGGCTCCGGCTCCGGGGCCATAGACGGGTTCAGGTCGCCGACTGCATGGCCGACAGGCGTCGTACGAACACGACGGCCAGGACGGCCGCCACGGCGAAGAGCAGGTCGGACGCTGCTGCGGCGAGCACGGCGTCGCGCAGCTCGGCCTGGCCGACGGCGGCGCCCTCGAGCCGGCCGGCGCCCGCGGACGCGAGCATCGCCGCGCCGAAGGTTCCGGACCAGGCGACGACGGGGACGGCAGAGGTCAGGGCGGCGGTGCCGGACAGCCTCGACGCGCCGGCCGCCCACACCTTCAGAGCGGTGAGGCAGGGCAGGACGGTCCAGCCCACGACCGGGACGAACCACATGCCGATGGCCCAGCCCGGACCCCCTCGGAACGTCCCTGCCGCGTACACGTCGGCGTTCACCCGGACCCGGTGGAACCAGACGATGAAGACCACCGCCGTGGGGACCATGACCATCAGGACCAGGCTCATCGACATGTAAACCAGCTGCGAGGAGCCTCCAGCCCGCATGAACTCCGTGAAGCTGTCGAGGGCCAGGTACCGGTTGACCCCGGCAGCCACGGCCAGCAGGCGGGTCGCGGCGCACAGGCCGAGCAATACGGTCAGCGCCATTGCCAGACCCTTGGGCGAGCGGAGCCGCGAGCGCGCCGGAGGCGCGCCGAGCGGAGGCAGTTTCGCGGCGGCGAAAGACATGACGAGGGACCCCCCACGGGTGCACGGTGACATGAAGAAGCCCGCCGACGGAGGCGGGCAGCCAGAAGATACGGCACCCGCTCGAGTACGGCCCACCCGGGGCCGGGGTGCCCCGGCCCCGGCGATCGGCCGGAGTGGGGCACCCCGCGGGGGGGCAGGCCCGGTGGAGGCGGACGGTGACGGCCTGGAACGGGCGCGGTCACATCCTCCAGCGGTGCGACTCCCCGCGCACCATGTACGACCGCCCCCTGGGCAACGGCGAGAGCGAGCCGCTCACCGTACGGAGCTACGGCCGCGAAGAGGCCTGCGCGGCAAGACCATCCGGGTCATCCCGCGCCAGGAGGACATCCACCTGTTCCACACGGCGACGGGCGAACGGCTGCCCGACTGAACCGTCCGCCCGCGTACGGTCCGCAGGCCCCGGAGCAGCCGACGGCCGGTCCGGGGCTTCCCCGTGCGCGGCCGGGCTTCTCCGTGCACGCCCGGGCCGGGATCTCTGCCGCTCGCTCAGTTCCCGGAGGTCACTTCCACTCGACACCCTGCACGGACAGCTTCGTCGCGTTGTAGGCATCGGTGGAGAGCACCGTCGCGGGGCCGCCGTCCTCGGGAACCTCCAGGACCGCGGTCACACTCCACCGCTCCTCGATGCTGGCCCACTTGCGGGCGGCGCCGCCCAGCAGCGCCTCGGAGTCGCCGCCCGCCGCCGGCTCGATCCAGTTTCCCGGGGTGCGGCCCCTGTCGTGGAACGTTCCGTCGAGGGTGCACGTCACCAAGGAGCCGCCGTTCTTCAGCCGCAGCACCGGCAGTTCCTCTCCGGCCGGCTCGTAGGAGAAGCTGCGCAGGAGCTCTTTCTCGTCCCAGTCGTTGAAGTAGCCGACGAGTTTGTCGGTGAAGTCGCCCCGTTCGAAGTGGGGGCTGTCCGGCTTCCCCGCAGGGACGGTGAAGCTCAGGTAATCCGCGTAGCGCCTGCACACGGCCCTGTCCGCTGCGGCGGTCGGCGACACCTCGACGGGCCCGGACCCGTCCTGCGCCAGCGCCGGCAGCACCTTCGGCCGGACCTTGATCTTCCCCTGCTCCGGAGACGGAGTCGGCTTGGCGCTCGAGTTCGCCGGCGGGGGCTCGGTGACGACCCACGTGGCCGCCACGGCCTTCCAGCTCCCGCCGTCCTCGCCGCGCGTGAAGTAGTGCAGGACGGAGGACCGGTCCGTCTCCCTTCCCTCCCACTTGCTCAGCACGGCAAACCCCCGAGGAGCCGGTGCACCGTGCGGCGCCTGTGGGAGCAGAAACACCGGCCGTACGTACCGCAGCGGCTTGTCCTTGCTTCCCCTGGCCCGGTGCAGCCGGGCCTCGGCTCGGCTCTCCTCCAGCAGTCGGCCGCCTTCCACCCGGGCGACCGCCTCGGTGTCGCCCTTCTCGTCGGCCGCGGCGTTCTCCCGTACGTAGGTCTCGAAGACCTCCTCGGCCTGAGCCCGAGTCAGCGCCTGCGCGGGGCCACCCGAGGCGCTGCCCGACGGGCGGCCGGGAGAACTCCCGGCCCCTCCCCCGGCCGTGCACCCTGCCATCGCCGTCCCGATCAGGACGACGACTCCCATCGCGCTCCACGCATGGCTGAACATGACCATCGATCACTCCCCCTGTTGGCCCGTCAGGCCGACCTGATCATAAACACGGGAGGGGAGTCCGCAGCGGCCGTCTCCTACGGGCGTACGGGAACGACCGCCACCGGGCACAGCGCGTGCAAGCCGCGCTCCCGCCGCGAGTTCGACCAGGGCGGCGGAGGGGGCCGCGTCGCGGGAGACGTAGGTGACGGGCGGCAGTTGCTCCCGCCCTTCCGGCCTCGCCCGTACCGCGTCCAGCACCGGATCGCCGTCCCGGACGGGCGGCGGTACGGGGGCCTCCCCCGGGGCGTGGCCCCGCGGGGCGTCCGGCCGTGCGTGCACCACGTGGAGCGCCGCTCCGCGCGCGCGGGCGGCGTCGAGGGCCCAGTCCACGGTCCTCAGGCCGTGTTCCGAGCCGTCCACCGCGGGCAGGACGGGGCCGGCGGGGATGGAACCGGCGGAGTTGGTCTGCATGCGTCCGCCCTCCGGCGGGACGGACCCGGCGGGCAGGGGCCGAAGGCCCTACTTGACGCGGTAGTCGGCCTTCTCGGCGAGCTTGCCGTCCCTGTAGCAGAAGCGCAGCACCGTGTCGCCGTTCCCCGAGCTGGACAGGTACCAGGAGCACTGGCTGCCGGCGGGCTCGGCGGGGCCGCCGTCCTTGAGGGCCGAGGTGACGAAGCTTTCGCCGGACGGCAGCTTGGCGCGGACCTCCGTCTCGGCCTCGCCGGCCTCGACGGCCTCGTACACCTTGGGGTCCACGAGGGTCTTGTCGGCCACGTCCACGATCTTGCCGATGCCGAAGACCAGCGCCACGAGCACCGCGATCCCCAGGACCCCGGCCACCGCACAGCCGATCAGACATCCCCTGCGTCGCGCCACTTCGAACCCCCCGTCCCTCTGTAATCCGCCGGACGGCTCCCGTCCGCCCCCCGACTCTCGCAACCGGGAGCGGCCCGTGCTGTTCTCCAAAGTCTTCGGTCCGCGCGACGATCGTCGTTCGAGGTCGGACCGGGTGCGGCGTGTATACAGGGACGGGAACGATCATTCGGACGAAACGTGAGGAACCATCGTGAGCCAGAACATCGAGCCTCTGATCGTCGTCGGCGTGGACGGTTCGAACCACTCGAAGGAGGCCCTGCGCTGGGCCGTCGCCCAGGCGAAGGCCATCGGCGGCCGCGTGCACGCCGTCATGAGCTGGGAGTGGAACACCAACCCCTTCGGCGTCAGCCCGGCCGAGCAGATCGAGCTGGTCCACGCCGAGGACGCGGCCCGGCAGAAGCTCGCCGACACCGTGGCGGAGTCGGTCGGCACCTCGCCGGGCGTCCCGGTCTTCCGGCGGGTCGAACAGGGCTCGCCCGCGCGGGTGCTGGTCGACGCCTCGAAGGAAGCGGCGCTGACGGTGGTCGGCACCCGCGGCTACGGCGGCATCAAGGGCGCACTGCTGGGCTCGGTCAGCCAGCAGGTGGTGCAGTACGCGGCCAGCACGGTCGTCGTGGTCCGCGAGGACGGCTCCGCCTGAAGGGTGGGCCGGGGCGCCGCCCTCAGGACGGTGCGCCGCCCAGATCCGCCGGGTCCGTGTTGGCCCCGCACAGCACCACGGCGACCCGCTCGCCGAGCGGACCGGGCGCGGCGCGTACGGCCGCCAGGGCGGTGGCCGCGCCCGCTTCGACCACGATGCGGTGCTCCTCCCAGAGCGCGCGCCGGGCGGCGGTGATCTCCGCGTCGGGGACCAGGACCGATACGGCGTTCCGCTCCCGTACGGCGGCCAGGGCGTCCGCGGAGACCCGGGTCGCCCCGAGCGAGTCGGCGGCCACCGAGTCCACCGGGACGTCCACCGGCCGGCCGGCTTCGAGGGCGGCGTTCAGGGCCCGGCAGTTCTCCGGTTCGGCCGCGACGACCCGTACGCCGTACTGCCGCGCGGCGGTCGCGATGCCGGCGAACAGCCCGCCGCCGCCGACCGCGACGACGACCGTGTCCAGGCCGGGCAGGGCGGTGCGGATCTCGTCGAGCAGGGTCCCGGCGCCCGCCGCGATCAGCGGGTGGTCGTACGCGTGGCTGCTCAGCGCCCCGCTCCCGGCGGCGAACTCCCGGCAGGCGGCGAGTGCTTCGGCGTACCGGTCACCCACGAGCCGCACGTCGGCCCCGTAGCCGCGCAGCCGTTCCACCTTCACGCGCGGGGCCGTCGCCGGCAGGAACACGGTGGCGGGTACGGCCTCGGCCCGGGCCGCCCAGGCGCAGGCGAGGCCGGCGTTGCCGCCGGAGGCGATGGTGACCCCGGCCGCGGGGAGGGTGCCGGCGGCACGGTGGGCGGCGAGGAAGTTGCGGGCTCCGCGCGCTTTGAAGGAGCCGGTGTGCTGGAGGTACTCCAGGGCGTACGAGATCCCGTCGCCCGCCGGTATGACGGCGACGGGCCGCACGGCCCCGGCGATCCGGCCGGCCGCGGCGCGCACCGCGGCGTAGTCGAGCTGCTGTTCCATGAACCCGCACTCCTGTCGTTCGGAAGCCGTACGGCACTGTCGTTCGGAACTGCCGTACGCCGCTGTCGTACGGAACTGCCGGTCGGGCCTGTCGTTCTCGGGCCCGCCCTTTCTGACCCCCCGGCCCGCCCTCAGGCTCCGGCGGGCCGGGCCGCCTCGATCAGCTGGCGCAGGGCGCCGTAGTACACCTCGTGGTCGGTCAGGGCGGGCAGTACGTCGGCCAGTCCGCCGGAGAGCACGGGGAACTCGGCGGGATCCAGGGCGGCCAGTGCGCCGCGCGATGCGGCGGTGGCGGCGGCCGGGTCGCGGTGGTCGACGAAGGCGGCGCTGCCCAGGGTCAGCAGGTACATCCGCCGGTAGGCGGTCATCGCCTCGGCGGGGGTCATCCCGGCGGCCACGCTGTCGGCGAGGGCCGGTTCCACGAGCCGGGCGAGCAGCTGGCGGCCGAGCCAGGGGCGGCCGCCTCGCAGGATCATCAACCCGGGGTGGTCCGCGAGGAGCCGGTAGAGGGCGGTGAACCGCTGCTCTGTGGCTTCGGCCCAGCCCACGTCGGCCCGGATCTCGGGCAGCTGGGCGGCGAGGTGTTCGGTGCAGAGGTCGAGCAGGCCGGCGAGGTCGGTGCAGCGGCGCTGGACGGTGGCGTGCGAGACGTCGAGCCGGTCGGCGAGCGCGCGGAAACTGAGCGCGGCGGGCCCCTGCTCGTCGAGGATCCGCAGGGCGGCGGCGGCGATCGTCGCGGGTGTGGCACGGTCCAGGGCGGCTGATCTCCTCGGCATGAGATACAGCGTATCAGCCAGTGTCACGTACGCCGGTTCGTACGGCGTATCAACCCCTTCGAGCGCGCTCGACTACACCCATATTGCTGGTCATTGACCGATAACCCTCGACTTATGTTGACAGCGGGTAGTCACACCGCTGCACTGAGCCCTCGACAGCCCCCACGTCAAGGAGACTCCGTGCCGCCTCGCCTGCGTGCGTCGCTCCCCTGTCTGACCGCGGCCGCCCTGCTCGCCCTCGCGCTCTGCCCCGCCCCGGCGGCGGCCGAGCCGACCGCGACCTCGGACACCCCGCTCGCGCTCACCCCGCCCATGGGCTGGAACAACTGGGCGCACTACATGTGCGACATCGACGAGGCCAAGGTCGTGGCGAACGCGGACGCGCTCGTGGCCACCGGTCTGGCCGCCAAGGGCTACGACACCGTCACCATCGACGACTGCTGGATGACCAGGAGCCGCGACGCGGAAGGCAATCTGGTCGTAGACACACAGAAGTTCCCGCACGGCATGGACTGGCTCGGCAGGTACCTGCACGACAGGAAGCTGAAGTTCGGCATCTACCAGGACGCCGGCTCCCTCACCTGCGAGCGCTACCCCGGCAGCGGCTCCCCCGACGGCGGCGGACCCGACCACTACGCCCGCGACGCCCGGCAGTTCGCCTCCTGGGAGGTGGACTACGTCAAGATGGACGGCTGCAACCTCTGGGTGCCCGAGGGGAAGACCAAGGAACAGGCCTACCGGGACGCCTACAACTCCGTCGCGAAGGCACTGCGCGACAGCGGCCGGGCCATGGCGCTGTCCGCCTCGGCCCCCGCCTACTTCCAGCAGGGCGAGTGGGGCGGCTCCGACTGGCACAAGGTGATCGACTGGGTCGGCGAGACCGGCCAGCTGTGGCGCGAGGGCCGGGACATCAAGGTCTACAAGCCCGCCGCCCCGGACACCTCGCGCTGGAGCTCGGTCATGGGCAACTACGGCTACAACCGCTGGCTCGGCCGGTACGCCGGCCCCGGCAACTGGAACGATCCCGACTTCCTGATCGCGGGCGCCCCCGGACTCACCGCGGCGGAGAGCCGCAGCCAAGTGGGACTGTGGGCCATGATGGCCGCGCCGTTCATCCTGTCCTCGCAGGTTTCCGAGCTCACCCCGGACGGGCTCGCCGCCCTCGGCAACACCGATCTGATCGCGCTGGACCAGGACCCCATGGGCCGTCAGGGCGCGGTGGTCTCCTCGAACGCCACCTCCGACATCCTGGTACGTCCGCTGGCGGACGGGGACCGGGCGGTCGCCGTGCTCAACCGGTCCGGCGCCGCCCGCGACATCCGCGTACCGCTCGACGAGATCGGCCTCGGCTCCTGCACCGTCGACGCGAAGAACCTGTGGAACGGTGAAACCGGGGAGGTGTCCGACACGTTGACCGCAACCCTGGCCGCACACGACACGGGCGTCTGGCGGCTCACTCCGCGCAGCGGCTGCGCCGAAGCCGTGCCCACCGGGCAGATCGCCGGCCGGGGCTCCGGCCAGGGCGCCGCCTGCGCCGACGGGGCGAACACCACCGGTGTCGGCGCCGTCGTGATGGGCGCCTGTACGGGCGCACCCGACCAGCGCTGGACCCTGGGCCGCAACGGCAGCCTGCGGCTGGCCGGCGAGTGCCTGTCGGCGGGCGAGGAGCACCTCGTGGAGCTGGCCGACTGCTCGGACGGACCGCGGCGCCGCGAGGCCGGTCAGAGCTGGACCCCCCGCCGCGACGGAGCGCTGGTCGAGGATGCGAGCGGGCTCTGCCTGACCGCGCCGGCCCCGGCGGCGGCCCCCGCCGACCCGGGCACGCCCGTCGAGCGGCTGCGGCTGACGCCCTGCGGAGACCACCAGGTCGACCAGGCGTGGGCCCTGCCGGTCTGACGGCCCGCCCGCATGGGGAACCAGACGAGGAAGCACCCACCCACAGAGCCGAGCGAGCCGGCCCCACCGCCGGACCCGGCCGAGACGAGGACGAAGCGCATGCCGGTCCCCATCCCACCACGCGGACGGGCCGGGCAGGTGCGCCGCCGGGTCACCCTGGCCGCACTGCCCGCGGCCCTGCTCACCCTGGCGGTCGCCGGAGCCGCCCCCGGAGCGACGGCTCCCGCCGCCCAGCCATCCGCTCCCGCCACCCGGTCTCCCGCCCGGGCCGGCGCGGCACCCGCCGCGCAGGCGGCGCCCGCCCCCCGGCCGCAGGCCTTCGACGCCGCGCCCGCGCGGGCCTCCCTGCGGCGGCTGCTGCCGCGGCACGCCGGGCAGTTCACCCTGGTGTCCGACCCCGGGGCCGGGCCGGACGGCTTCACCGTGTCCGGTACGGCCGGCGCGATCACCGTCCGGGGTTCCACCGGCGCCACCCTGCTCACCGGGGTCGGCTGGTACCTCCAGCACGTCGCCGGAGCCGACATCGGCTGGCCCGGCGACAGCATCGGCATGCTGCCCGCCGAGCTGCCGGCGGTGCCCGCCCCGGTCACCCGCAGCGCGCTCGTCGCACACCGGTACGCGCTCAACGACACCGACGACGGGTACAGCGGCCCGTACCGCACCTTCGAGGAGCACCAGCGGCAGATCGACCTGCTCGCACTGCACGGCATCAACGAGGTGTTCGTGCAGGTCGGCGCCGAGTACCCGTACTACCGTGCGCTCCAGCGGTTCGGCTACACCGCCGAGGAGCTGCGGAAGTGGATCCCCGGTCCCGGTCACCAGAGCTGGTGGCTGCTGCAGAACCTGAGCGGCTTCGGCGGCCCGGTGTCCGAGGAACTGATGCGCGGCCGAGCCGAGTTGGGCGGCAGGATCGCCGACCAGCTGCGCAGTCTGGGGATGACCCCGGTGCTGCCGGGCTACTTCGGGACCGTGCCGCCGTCCTTCGCGGAGCGCAACCCGGGCGCGGCGACGGTTCCGCAGGGCGGCTGGGCGGGCTTCGACCGGCCGGACTGGCTGGACCCGGTCTCGCCGCCCTTCGCGCGACTGGCCGCCGCGTACTACGCCGAGCAGCGTGCGGTGTTCGGGGACAGCTCCATGTACCGGATGAGCCCGTTGCACGAGGGCGGGCTGACCGGTTCGGTGGATGTGAAGGCGGCCGCCGGGGCGGTGCAGCAGGCCCTGTGGGCGGCCCACCCGGGCGCGCTGTGGGCGGTGCTGGGCTGGCAGGACGACCCGACCAAGGAGCTCCTCTCCGGGGTGGACACCTCGAAGCTGCTGATCCTGGACGGGCTCTCCGACCGGTACAACCGGCTCGACCGCGAGACCCGTTGGGGCGGGGCCCCGTACGCGATCGGCTCGATCTACAACTTCGGCGGGCACACGACGATCGGCGCCAACACCTCGGTGTGGATCGACCGCTTCCAGTCCTGGCGCGCGAAGCCGGACAGTGCGCTGACCGGCATCGCCTACCTGCCGGAGGCCACCGGGACCAACCCGGCGGCCTTCGACCTCTTCACCGACCTGGCCTGGGAGCCCGGCCCCGTCGACCAGCAGAAGTGGTTCGCGGACTTCGCGGGCCGCCGGTACGGGGCCCCGGACGCCGAGGCCGCCGCGGCGTGGGACGAGCTGCGCAAGGGGCCGTACAGCACCTCCTCGGGGCTCTGGTCGGAGTCCCAGGACAGCCTGTTCTCGGCCCGGCCGAGCCTGACGGCGGCGGGATCTGCCTACTGGAGCCCCAAGGGGATGCGCTATCCGGCGGGTTCGGTACGCCGGGCCCTGGTCCACCTCCTCAAGGTGGACCCCGGACTGCGCGGCTCCAGCGCCTACCGGTTCGACCTGGTGGACACCGCCCGCCAGGCCCTCGCCAACCACTCGCGGGTGCTGCTGCCCCGGATCAAGGCGGCCTACGAGGCCAAGGACCTGGCGCTGTTCCGCGAACTGACCGCCGACTGGGCTCACCGGGAGAAGCAGTTGGACGAGCTCGTCGGCTCCGATCCGAACTTCCTGCTCGGCTCCTGGCTGTCGGCGGCCCGGGCGCACGGCGCCGACGAGGCCGAGCAGGACCGGTACGAGTACGACGCCCGCTCGGTCCTCAGCGTGTGGGGGCACCAGAGCACCAGCGAGGGCGGCCACCTGCACGACTACGCCAACCGTGAATGGAGCGGTCTGATCAGCGAGTTGTACGCCCGGCGCTGGTCCTCCTACTTCGCCTCGCTGGATGAGGCGCTGGCGCGGCAGGCCGCGCCGAAGGCGATCGACTGGCACGCCTTCGAGGACGGCTGGGCCCGCCTCACCACCCGCCACCCGGCCCGGCCGAGCGGCGACCCGTACGTCCTGGCGACCGCCATCGCCGCCACCCTGCCCGAGGTCGACTGACCTACACCACAAAGGTGGTGGGAATACACGGAGGACCTCTCCCTCACCCTCCCGCGGGAAGCTCCCCACCCGCATGAGGGACAACCGGGCCGACCGGCCGCCACTCGAGCGCGGCACTGGGTTCACTGAAGGAAACTGACGGAAACGGATCAGGGGCGGTCAGCGGAGCCATCCTCCGGTGACCGCCCTTTCCGACGCCGCCACCGCCGGAAGGACGCCCGCCATGTCCGCGACCGACCCGAACCACACCCGCGCCACGCTGGAGCTCCCGAAGCTCCACACCGGCCGGGCAACCGAGCCCGCCACCGGCCGGTTACGTCCGCCCGCCGACCGGAAGCAGGATCTGCCCGCGTACCGGGAGCAGGATCTGGCGCACCGCTCCGACCCGCGGGAACGGCTCACCGCCGGGATCGTGGAACTCCGCAAGCGCCGCCAGAGCGCCGGCCACCGCGCGGCCGCCCCGGCGGATCCGGAGAGCCGGCTCGCGGCCATGGCCCGGCGAGCCTCGCAGCGGGCCGGCCACCTGCTCGCCTGAGGCGCGGACCCCCGGTTCGGAGCACGCTGGAACCGGGGGAACACATACGCACCGAGCGGGGCGGGTGGTGAGTCCACATGATCCGCGCGAAAACGGGGCGGGCCGACCCGGGCAGGCCCGGGCGGTACGCGCTCGGCGCCGTCAGCGGACTGCTCGCGGCCCTCGCCGGGCTCGCTCTGGCCCAGCTGGCCGCGACGGCCGTCCGGCCCGAGGCCGCCCCGGTCACCGCCGTCGGCGGCGCCGTGGTCGACCGCACCCCGGCCGCCCTCAAGGAGTGGGCGATCCGCCAGTTCGGTACGGACGACAAGCTGGCCCTGACGCTCGGCATCGGCGCCGCGCTGGCCGCCGTGGCGATCGCGGCCGGGCTGCTGGCCGTACGCCACCTGCCCGCGGGCACGGCGCTCGCGGCCGCCTTCGGCGCGCTCGGAGCGGTGGCCGCGATCAGCCGCCCGGAGGCCACGTGGAAGGACGCCCTGCCCTCGCTGTCGGGCGGCCTCACGGCCGCCGCAATCCTGTATGTGCTGGTCAGAGCCGCACGACGGCCCCATCCGCAATCCCCTGGAGCCGCCGCGCCCGGAGCCGTCGACCGGCGCGGCTTCGGCCGTCTCGCCGTCGCCGCCCTGGCGCTCTCGGCCGGGACCGCCTACGCCGCGCGGCGGCTCGGCGCCTTCGGGGACGCGGGAGCCACGGCCTCGCGGGCCGGGCTCGTCCTGCCACCGCCCGCCGTGCCGGCCCCGCCCGTACCGGCCGGGTCGGACCTGCGGATTCCCGGGGCCGCCCGCTTCGTCACCCCCAACCGGGACTTCTACCGGGTGGACACCGCGCTGGTCGTGCCGCGCGTGGACGCGGACACCTGGCGGCTGCGCGTGTACGGGGACGGGGTCTCCCGGCCCCTCACCCTCGATCTGCGGGAGCTGCTGACCCGCCCCCTGGTCGAGCACGACGCCACCCTCACCTGCGTGTCCAACGAGGTCGGTGGCCCGTACGCGGGCAATGCCCGCTGGCTTGGCGTGCGCCTCGCCGATCTGCTCCGCGAGGCGGGGGTGCGACCGCCGTCGCAGGGCGGCCGCGCCGACCAGCTGGTGGCCCGCTCGGTGGACGGGATGACCATCGGCACCCCCGTGGAGGCCGTGATGGACGGCAGGGAGGCCCTGCTGGCGGTCGGGATGAACGGTGAGCCGCTCCCGTTCCGGCACGGATTCCCCGTCCGGATGATCGTGCCGGGCCTGTACGGGTACGTCTCCGCGTGCAAGTGGCTGCGCGAGCTGCGGCTGACCACCTTCACCGCCTACGACGCGTACTGGGTGCGCCGGTCCTGGGCGCGGCGGGCTCCGGTCAAGACCCAGTCGCGCATCGACACCCCGCGCTCCTTCGCCGGGGTCGCGGCGGGCCGGGTGGCCGTCGCCGGAGTGGCGTGGGCGCAGCACCGGGGCATCGCGCGGGTGGAGGTACGGGTGGACGCAGGTCCGTGGCGGGAGGCCCGGCTCGGGGAGGCGGACGGGGACGACACCTGGCGCCAGTGGGTGTGGCTCTGGGAGGCGGCTGCGGGCGGGCACACCCTGGAGGTCCGGGCCACGGACCGTACCGGCGCCGTGCAGACGGGGGACCGCGCCGGAACCGTCCCGGACGGGGCCACCGGGTGGCACGCGGTGACGGTCCGGGTCCGGGGGTAGGGCGGGTCTGGGGTTCAACCGGGTTCAGCCCTCGGCGGGGCAGACCATCGCGGCCGGGCCGGCCAGGGCGCGGGCCTCGTGGAGGAGGCCGGGCGGGGTGGCGGCGCTGAGGGTCCAGACGACGCAGCCGCCCGCGGGCGGCTCGGCGAGGGCCGCGAACCGGTCCCTCAGCTCGGCCTCGGCGGTCGCCGGGTACGGGAGGTGGAGCGTCTCGTAGCGCACGGGGGCGGTGTCCACCGGGCGGATGGTGATGCGGCGGCGGTCACCGCCGGGGCCGGGAGCCGCTGCGGAACCCGGTCCGGGATCCGGTCCGGCATCCGGCGCGGGACCCGATGCGGGTCCTTCGATGAGCAGTTCGGTGAATCCGCGGCCGCCCGGCTCTCCCGGGCCGCGGGCGTGCGTGTTGCCCGGGTAGACGGCGAAAGCCCCGGCGCCGGGGATCAGCCGGTGGTGGACGTGGCCCAGCGCCCAGTAGTCGTATCCGGCGCGGGCCAGGGTCCGCGGGTCGGCCGGTGCGCAGATCCGGCGGCTCCAGGCGCCGTGCAGGCTGGTGTGCAGCAGCCCTATGTTGACGGCGCCGGGTATCGCGCGCGGATAGCCGGCCGCGAGGTCGCGGCGCTCGTCGGGCTCGGCCACCGACTGGCCGTGGACGGTGATGCCGAGGTCGGGCCAGGCCACCGACTCGGGGGCGTCGGCGGCGAGCCAGCGCACCGAGGGCGGGAGGTTCAGTTTGTGGGGCAGCGGGGTCTGGGCGTCGTGGTTGCCCGAGACCACCACCGTGCGCAGGCCCGCTTCGTGGAAGGCGGCCAGCGCGTCCTGGCAGGCGGCCAGTGCCCGGGCGTCGGCGTGTCGGCGGTCGAAGACGTCCCCGGCGATGAGCACCGCGTGGTAGCCGCCTTCGACAATGTGGCGCACGGCCACGCGCAGGGCCTCGTACGGGGCTGCGCTCCGGTCTATCGCGGGCGCCCCGGGGTACTGCGCCAGCCCCTGCAAGGCGGAACCTATGTGCAGGTCGGCCAAGTGGGCCACGCGTATCGGCGCGGACGCGGAGGTGGTCACGGGCCGAGGATGAGGTCGGTCTTGAAGGCGTCCCGCTCCAGTAGCCAGCCCTCGGCGCGGAGCTTGCCCATCAGGTCGGAGCGCAGCTCGACCGCGTCCCGCAGGGTGCGCCCCTTGGCGGTGATCTCGGTGAACCAGGTCAGCTCGCCGGAGGCGGTCCGCAGCCGGCTGACTTGCGTCTCCATCGGGTGATCGAGCATCCGGCCAGGGTAGTTGGCCTGCTTTACGGGACCGTGGAGTCGTGATGAAGCGGTGACGGACTCTGCCCAACCAGCAGGTTTCGCATCCCACTTGGCGAGCTTTCCGGGGAGGCGGTCCAGTACGAGGGCGCGGGAGGCGTCGAGTCCGGGGAGTTCACCGGGCGCCAGGCCAGGGACGGGCCGGCACTTCTTGTTGGTGAAGTCGAGGGTGGCGCGGGTGTGGCTCAGGTTGACTTGGACGGAGTAATTGCCCTCACCTGCGCGGAAGTTGCGCCCGGCCGCCAGGTCCATCACGCGCCGCACCGCGGCCGGGTCCGCGCCGTCGCCCTCGATCTCGAAGCGGGCCTTGTAGGCGAGGCGGATCCGGTTCTCGTCGTCGTGGCGCCGGATCCGGACGATCCAGCCCTGCCCGTTCAGGCTGCGTCCGGCGTCATCCATGTACTGCGCGACCTCGAAGCGGCCGGGCGCGCCGAGCGACAGCGCGTCCGCCGCGGCGGCGGTGGGCAGGCCGTCGGCGTCGAGCACCCGGTCCGGGTCGACCAGCAGCTTGACCTGGTAGCCGGGACGCGCCTGCGCCATCGGCGTCAGGCCGGCCCGCACTCCGGATCGAATCCGGCGTTTCGTTGTTTTCCGCGTCTTCCGCATATCCCCGTCGATCATGCCTCATACGACACCAGCCCGCCCGAAATCCCCGAAATCCCCGGAATCACGGCGGTGAACAGGCGGTGAATCTACCCCAGAACCAAGGTCCTGACCTGGGAGGTCGTCCGACCCCCGGGTTAGCGCGTAATTTGTGAATGCTTTCACAAGATTCTGGCAGCGGACAAGGGTGCACGTCATGGCCGCTCTGCTCACCCCCGCCGCCGCAGCCTGCGCGATGACGATGGGCTTCATGTGGCTCGTCACGATGCCGCCCTCGGCCAACCCCCTCACCGACGACCACTGGATCCTCGCGGTGGCCGGTGCGGTCGTGGCCACGACCGCCGCGGCAACCACTTCGGGCTCGGCCGGGCCTGGCGCCGGACCGCGCTGGTCCGCCGGTACCGCTTCCTCATCCGACACCGGCCCGCCCTACGACGACAGGTCCGACGCCCGGTCCGACGCCGGGCCCGACACGATGCGCGCCGCCCCTCCCCGGGGCGGTGCGCATCATAAATTTGGCGTATTGTCCGGAATTCTCCATCATTCCGTCGCACGTCAGGAGCCGGCGCAGTGGAGCTGACCAGTACGTCGTTCCTCGTCACGCTGATCGTCGTCACCGTGCTCGCGATGCTCGCCGCGCTGCTCCTGTGGAACCGGGTCCCGGGTCCCGGCTGGGTGCGCTGGCCGACCCGCCTGGTGATGATCGGCTTGTGCCAGCTCACCGCCATCTGCGTGATCGCCACCTGGATCAACGGGAGCTACGGCCTCTACTCCTCGTGGGACGACCTGCTGGGCACCGACGTCGGGCAGAACCCCTCCGACATGACCGGGCCGCCGGTGGGGCGGGCCGAGTTCACCCTCGGCGGTGACGGTACCCGCACCACGTACTTCCGCGGCTCCCACTCGAAGCTCGCCGGCCAGGTGATCGTGTGGACTCCCCCGGAGTACGACGCACCGGGCGCGGACAAGACCCGGTTCCCCGTGCTGATGCTGCTGCACGGCTTTCCGGGCTCGCCCCGCTCCTGGATCGACCTCGGTGACATGCCCGGCGCGTTGCGGCAGCTCGTCCAGCTCGGCGCGGCGCACCCCTTCATCCTGGTGATCCCCGAGCTGTATCCCGGAGGGGTGAACACCGACTGCACGAACACCCCGCAGCGCAAGCTGGCCAGCTGGCTCGCGCAGGACGTGCCGGACCTGGTCGCCAAGAACTTCCGTACGCTCCCCGAGCCCAAGGGCTGGGGGCTGATGGGCATCTCGACCGGGGCCTTCTGCGCGGCCAAGCTGCCGCTCCAGTACCCGAAGGTGTTCCGGGCGGGCGCGGCCCTGGACCCGGACCCGCTGACCGGCGACCCGGACGTACTGTCCGATCCGGTGCTGCGCGAGCGCAACAGCCCGATGTGGCTGGTCGAGCACACCAAGAACACGGACGTCGGGTTGTTCCTGGCCACGTCCGCGCAGGACAAGGACAGCCCGCCGCAGCAGCTGACCGCCTTCACCAAGGCGGCCAAGGATTCCGGGATCCGGCTCAAGACCCTGGTCCGCCCGCAGGGCGGACACAACTTCCAGACCTGGATCGGGATGTACCCCGACGCACTGGGCTGGCTCAGCACGGAGATCTCACCGCCCGGCGAAGCCCCGTAGCCGAGCCACCCCCCGAGCCGTCCCCGAGCTACTCCCGAGCTACTCCCGCACCAGGCGGACGGGCAGCGCTTCGACGCTGTTGCCGATGAAGCTGCGCTGGTGCGGCAGTCCGGCTTCGGGGACGGCCAGGTCCAGGTCCGGGAAGCGGGTGAAGAGGGCTTCCAGGGCGATGGTGGCCTCCAGCCTGGCGAGCGGCGCCCCGACGCAGTAGTGGGCGCCGTGCCCGAAGGAGAGGTTGCGGGCCGCGGTGGGGCGGGTCAGGTCGAATCGGTCGGCGTCCGGGCCGTGGAAGGCCTCGTCGCGGCCGGCCGCCGTGTACCCGGCCAGGACCGGTGTGCCCTGCGGGATCACGGTGCCGTCGATGGTCAGGTCGCGGGTCGGGTAGCGGAACGGGAACCAGCTGACCGGGCCGTCGAAGCGCAGGGTCTCGTCGACCACGTCCGACCAGCTGGCCTTGGACTCCAGGACCAGTGCGAGCTGGTCGCGGTGGGTGCACAGGGCGCGTACGGCGTTGTTGATCAGGTTGAGCGTGGTCTCGTGGCCGGCGACCAGCATCAGCCGCATGGTGCCGAGGAGTTCGGCCTCGCTGAGCCGGTCGCCGGCTCCGTCGCGGGCCGCTATCAGCGCGCTCGTCAGGTCCTCGCCCGGCTCGGCCCGGCGGCTGGCGGCGATGGCGGCGATCAGCTCGAGGAGTTCGCGTACGGCCGCCATGACCTCGGCCGGGGTGGTGTCGGTGGCGACGATGACGGTGTTGGACAGCTCGTGCAGCCGCCCCCGGTGCTCGGGGTTCACCCCGAGGAGCTCGCAGATCACGCTCATCGGGAGCGGGAGCGCGAAGTGCGTGCGCAGGTCCGCCACCCCGTCCGGGGATCGCTCCGCCGCCCGCTGCAGGTCGTCGAGCAGCCCGGCCGTCAGCTCCTCGATCCGGGGGCGCAGCCGCTCCACCTGGCGGACGGTGAAGGCGTTGCCCACCAGGGAGCGCAGCCGGCGGTGGTCGGCGCCGTCGGAGGTGTGCATGCCCTGGGCGTTGGAGAAGACGCGCAGCGGCCAGTCCGGGGGGATGGTGCCGTCGCGCAGGGCGGGGAAGTGCTTGGCGTCCTTGGCCACATCGGGGTGGGCGAGGAACTCCTTCAGCGCCTCGTGTCCGAGGACGACCGCGCCGGGGACGCCTCCGGGGAGCACGACCTCGGCTACGGAGCCCTGGGCGCGCAGCCGGGCGTTGAGGGCGTGCGGGCAGCCACCGAGGGGGTCGATCACGTACGGGACCGCTTGCGCGGACGGGTCCGGGTGGGCCGAGGGCTGCATGTGCGCGTGTACCCGCGCGGGATCGGTGGACAAACCGGTCTCCTGACCATATGGATACGACTCGACCAACAGTGCGGCCTCGGGGCCGGGTTGTTCAAGAGCGCGCCTGCTCCGGCTCTCGAAGGCGCAGGCGCGTCGCACCACCCCCGCCGCGCCTGAGCGCCGTAGGGTCGCGGCCATGACAGAGGTACAGCGGACTCTCGAAGGCAAGGTCGCCCTGGTCGCCGGGGCGACCCGCGGCGCGGGCCGGGGCATCGCGGTCGAGTTGGGGGCGCGCGGCGCGACCGTGTACGTGAGCGGGCGCAGTACGCGGGGCCGGCGCTCGGAGTACGACCGGCCCGAGACGATCGAGGAGACGGCCGAGCTGGTCACGGCGGCGGGCGGACAGGGGGTCGCGGTGGTCGCGGACCATCTGGTGCCCGAGCAGGTCGAGGCCCTGATCGGGCGGATCGGCTCCGAGCGGGGCCGTCTCGATGTGCTGGTGAACGACATCTGGGGCGGCGAGCGGCTCTTCGAGTGGGAGAGCACGGTCTGGGAACACGATCTGGACAACGGGCTGCGGCTGCTGCGGCTGGCGGTGGAGACCCACGCGGTCACCAGCCACTACGCGCTCCCGCTGCTGCTGCGCGAGCCGGGCGGGCTGGTGGTGGAGATGACGGACGGCACGGCGGAGTACAACGCGAGCCGCTACCGGGTCTCGTTCTTCTACGACATCGCCAAGTCGGCGGTGCTGCGCATGGCGTTCGCGCTCGGACACGAGGTGGGCCCGCGCGGCGCGACGGCGGTGGCCCTGACCCCGGGCTGGCTCCGTTCGGAGATAATGCTGGACAACTTCGGTGTCACCGAGGCGAATTGGCGGGACGCACTGACCGCGGTCCCGCATTTCGGCATCTCGGAGACCCCGTTCTACGTCGGCCGCGCGGTCGCGGCGCTGGCCGCCGACCCTGAGCTGTCCCGCTGGAACGGGCAGTCGCTCTCCAGCGGACAGCTCGCCGGGGTCTACGGCTTCACGGACGTGGACGGCAGCCGACCGGACGCCTGGCGGTACATGGTCGAGGTGCAGGACCCGGGGCTCCCGGCCGACCCCACCGGCTACCGCTAGGTCGTCTCCACGGGGTGGAGGGTCAGCCCCGCTCCAGCAGCCGGGCGATCCCGTCGAGGACGCAGCGCAGACCGAAGTCCCATACGGTCCCGGGGCTGTACCCGCCGACCGTGCTGCCGACCCGCCCCGCGAGGGGGTAGCGCTCCGGGTCCATGGCCCGCTCCAGCAGCGGGGCGCTGAGCTCCCACCAATCCTGGTCGCTCTGGCGGGCGTTGTGCGCGGCGGTGTCGGCGGCGGCGAGCGCCTGTGCGTGGACGAAGCCGAGGAGGTGGTTCAGGGCCGCGTCCATCTCCACGTCGGTGAGGCCGATGCCGTCGAAGGCCGCGAGCTCGTGCTCGTACTTGCCGATCACGCCGGGGCCCAGCGGGGGGCGGGTGACGGACAGCTCGGCGATCCACGGGTGCCGCAGGAACAGGGCGCGGTTGTCCTCGGCGATCCGGGTGACCCCCTCCCGCCAGGCCCCCTTCGCGTCCGGCTCGCTCCGGTCCATGGCCAGGTACGCGGCGTCGAGCATCAGGTCGAGCAGCTCGGCCTTGCCGGGGACGTACGTGTAGAGGGTCATGGGGGTGACGCCCAGCCGCTGGGCCAGCGCCCGCATCGTCAGTGCGGCCAGCCCCGGCCGGCCCTCGGCCCCCGCTTCGTCGGCGAGCGCGATCGCGCCGTCGACGACCGCGTCCACGGTCAGCCCCTGCCGGGGTCCGCGCCGCCCGCTGGGCGCCCCCTGCCCCGGCTCGCGCCACAGCAGCTCCAACGTGCGGACGGGGTCTCCCGCGCCGCTCCGGTCCGTGGTCACTTCGGGCCCCTTCCCGCCGCCCGTGGGCAGCCACTCAATTACCTTTGTACGCCGTATAGAATACGGTGTACAGTAAAACTCCGAGCACAGGACACCAGGAGGAACCCATGCGCATCACCGACACCGCCGTCTGCCTCACCGTCGAGGACGTCACCACCTCTTCCGCGTTCCTGACCAAGCACTTCGGATTCCAGGAGACGATGGCCGTCGACGGCTTCGCCTCCCTCTCCCACCCCGACGGCCCGAACGTGATCTTCATTCGGCGCGGCCTGGAGGTGCTCCCCGAGGACCTGCGCGAGCAGCGCGCCGCCGGGGTGCTGCTCGCCTTCACCGTGGCCGACCTGCCCGCCGAGTACGAGCGGCTGCGCGCCGCAGGCGTCCCGATCGTCATGGAGCCGCGCGTGGAGCCCTGGGGCGAGCGCGTGTTCCTGGTGGCCGACCCGAACGGCGTGATCATCGAGGTGGTCGACTGGGTGGAGACCCCGGCCGCCGACGCCGCCGCGTCCAACGGCGGGTAATCCCTGGGCCGCCACCGGGTTCACCCGGAGGTGATGGCGGTTCCTTCCCCTGCGAGCGGGGCGAAGAAGCGCGCCACGTCCTGCTCGGTGACCTCACCGAGGGTGGCCGGGGACCAGCGCGGGCTGCGGTCCTTGTCGACGACTTGCGCCCGGATGCCCTCCACCAGGTCCGGTGAGGTCAGGGCATGGCAGGAGACCCGGAACTCCTGTTCCAGCACCGGCTCCAGCCCGCCGAGCACGGCGGCCCGTCGCATTGCCTCCAAGGTCACCTTCAGGGCCGTCGGAGACTTGGTGAGGATCGTCTCGGCAGCCTCCTTGGCGGCCGGGTCCCCGTACTCGAGCAGCCGCTCCACGATCTCCTCGACGGTGGCGGCGGCGTAGCAGTGGTCGATCCAGCCCCGCCATTCGGCCAGCACCCCCGGCCCGGGATCGGTGGCGTACCGCCCCAGCACCTCCCGGGCCGGGGCCCCGGCGAGCTCGGCGGTCAGCTCCGGCAGCCGGCCGGCGGGTACGAAGTGGTCGGCGAGCCCGCACAGAACCGCGTCGGCGGCGCCCACCGCGGAGCCGGTGAGGGCGAGATGGGTGCCGAGCAGGCCGGGGGCGCGGGCCAGGAGGTGCGTACCCCCGACGTCCGGGACGAAGCCGATGCCGGTTTCGGGCATGGCGACGCGGGAGCGCTCGGTGACCACGCGGATGCTGCCGTGCGCGGACACGCCGACTCCGCCGCCCATCACGATGCCGTCCATGAGGGCCACGTAGGGCTTGGGGTAGCGGGCGATGTGCGCGTTGAGCCGGTACTCGTCGCGCCAGAAGGCGGCCGAGTCCCGCGTCCCGGCCTTGGCGTCGTCGTGGATGGCCCGGATGTCCCCGCCGGCGCACAGCCCCCGCTCACCCGCGCCGCGGATGAGCACCTGCTCCACGCCCGGATCCCGCTCCCAGCCGGTCAGGACCTCGGCGATGCGGAGCACCATGGGGTGGGTGAGGGCGTTGAGGGCCCTCGGGCGATTGAGGGTGATCACCCCGGTGCGGCCTTCGACGGTGCACAGGACGGTGTCGGTGTCGGCTTCGGTCTTCACGCCGTCCAGTATGGAGGGCGCGTAGCGTGGGCCGGCATGCGAAAGATCATCCTGATGATGTCGGTTTCCCTCGACGGTTTCATCGAGGGGCCGCAGCGGCAGATCGACTGGCATCGCGTCGACGACGATCTCCTCGAGTACATCGACGACCAACTCCGCTCGGCCGGCGGCATGCTGATGGGCCGGGTCACCTACGAGATGATGGACGCCTACTGGGCCACCGCCGGCGCCGATCCCGCCGCGACCGCCCACGTCTCGCGGTTCGCCGGCTTCTGGCACTCCGCGGAGAAGTACGTGTACTCGCGCACCCTGGAGACCGGCCCTGCCGACCCCCGAGCCACCCTGGTCCGCGACGTCGTACCGGCGGAGGTCGCCGCCCTCAAGGCCGCCCCCGGCGGCGATCTGACCCTGGGCGGAGCGGACCTCGCCGCCTCCTTCCTGCGCCACGACCTGGTGGACGAGTACCGGATCTACGTGCACCCCGTACGCATCGGCCGCGGCAAGCCCCTCTTCCCGCCCACCGACGCCCCGGTCCCGCTGCGGCTGGAGGAAACCCGCGCGTTCGGCAACGGGGTGGTGCTGCTGCGGTACGCGCGCGGCTGGTGAGCCCGTCGGGGATCAGGCCGATGCGGCGGACAGTGAGGCGAGGTAGCCGGTCAGGGCCGCTGCCGTGTCGGCCAGTGGGAAGCGGGCGCCGAGGTACCCGTCGGGGCGTACGAGGAAACCGGTCGGGCCGTCGGCGCCGTACAGCCGGGCGAACTCCCCGTCGGCGTCCCGGTATCCGGGGACGGGCAGGGCGGCGGACCCGCCGGCCGCGGCCTCGCGGGCGAGCACGGCCACGATCTGCGGACCGGTGGCGCCGCCGTCCGTGCCGCTCCGCGTCAGCGCCCGCCCCGCGGCGCGGGCCTGCTCGGTGGCCTCGGCCAGGGCCGCGCCGTCGGCCCCGTAGAGGAGCACCACGTGTTCCGCACGGCCGCGCAGGACGTCGAGCAGGCGCGAGGGGTAGGCGGCGAGGGGCAGGGTCAGCCCGGTGCAGTCCGGGGCGCGGCCGCCGGGCTGGGGCGCGCCGGCCGGCCCGGACGGACTGCCGGCGAGCGGCCCGTCCTGGTAGCCGACGAGCAGTTGGGCCTCGCGGAGCATGAGGGTGCGCGGATCGTCCGGATCGCTCTGCATGCCCTGCGTCGCGTGCCGCACGGTCCGGCCGACGACCTCTTCGCCGACCGGGCGGCGTTCGGCGTCGTAGGTGGTGAGCAGGGCGGGGCCCGCCGACTCCCGCAGGACCAGGGCGAGTTTCCAGGCCAGGTTGCAGGCGTCCTGAATGCCGGTGTTCATGCCCTGGGCGCCGGTGGGCGGGTGGATGTGCGCGGCGTCGCCCGCGACGAAGACGCGTCCCTCGCTGTAACGGTCGACGATGCGGTGGCTGATGCGGAAGACGGACGACCAGCGCATCCCGGAGACCGTGGCGGGGCTCGGGGCGAGGCGGTCGACGACGGCTTGGATGTGGGACAGCTCGGGAACCCGGCCGCCTCCCTCCAGGCCGTGCTCCACGCCGTCGCCGGCCACGGCGCCCCCGGCCGGCTGTCCCGCCGCGGAGAGCTCGGGCGGGACCACCATCGACATGCGGTAGCGGCCCTTGCCGGGCAGCGGTACGCAGACCAGTACGTCGTCGGTGGACCCGTCGGCGGCCTGGTGCAGCGAGCGCAGGCCGTAGCCGTCGGGCAGGTCCAAGTCGGTCACGACGTCGGCCAGCATGTACTCCTCGGCGAACGCCCCGCCCTCGTACGAGAGGCCCAGCCCCTTGCGGACGGTGCTGTGCGCTCCGTCGCAGCCGATCAGGTAGCGGGTGCGCAGCTCCTCTTCGCCGCCGGAGGCGGTCCGCAGCAGGCTGGTGACACCGCCGCTGTCCTGGGTGAACGACAGCAGCTCGGTACCGCGTTCGATGACGGTGCCCAGCGCGTTGAGGTGCTCTTCGAGGATGCGCTCGGTCTCGTACTGCGGCAGCGCGGCGAACCGGTACGGCACTTCGGGGGGCAGTGCGAGCTCGATCCGGGCGAGTTCGCTGCCGTTGACGTAGAGCAACTGGCCGTGCAGGGGGACGGCCGCCTCCATGACGGTACGCGCCAGGCCCATCCGGTCCCAGATCTCCAGCGTGCGCGGCTGGATGCCGACCGCCTTGGCGTACGGAAGGCGGGCCGGCAGCCGGTCGACGAGGCGGCAGCTCACGCCGCGCCGGACCAGCTCCGCGGCGGCGCTGAGGCCTACCGGACCGGCGCCCACGATCAGTACGTCGGTCGTCGGGGTGTGCGCCATGGGTGTCTCCCAACCGCCTGTCCCCGAATCGGCTGACTCCTCTCATGCTCACCCGGCGGGACGCGGACGGCCAGACGAAGGGTTCGGAGGCGGGTCCGGAGGCGGGTCAGCTTCCTCTGGCGTGTGCGCCCGGGGTGTGGCCGAAGGCCCGGCGGAACACGTCGATGAAGGCGCTGGCCGAGGACCAGCCGCAGCGGTGGGCGACCGCCGTCACGGGGGTGTCCACCGCCAGCAGCCGCAGCGCGTGGTGCAGGCGCAGCTGGGTCCGCCACTGGGGGAACGTCATGCCCAGCTCGGCGCGGAAGAGCCGGCTGAGGGTCCGCTCCCCCGCCCCGGCCCCGGCCTGCGCGGAGAGCTCGGCCAGCCCGCGCTGGTCCCCAGGATCGGCGTGCAGGAGCGCGCACACCGCGGCCAGCCGGGGATCGGCGGGAGCGGGCAGGTGCAGCGGCTGGAGCGGCGAGGCCCGCAACTGGTCGAGCAGCACCGACAGCATCCGGCGGCGCTCGGCGCTGCCGTCCTGCGGGGCCCGGGTGTAGGCCAGGATCAGCTCGCGCAGCAGCGGGCCGACGGCGAGCACGGCGGGGGCGCGGAGCGAGAGCGGGTTGAGGTGGGTGGGCAGGCCGACGCAGTGCAGGTCCACGCGGCCGAAGGCGCGGTGCTCGTGCACGGTGCCGGCCGGGATCCACAGGGCGCGGGTGGTCGGGGCCACCCAGGTCCCGGCGTCGGTGGTGACGGACAGCACCCCGGAACCGGCGTAGCAGATCTGGTGGTCGTCGTGGCGGTGCGGATCGATGCCGTTGTGGGTGTCGAGTTCGCGGATGCTCGTCGCCGCGCGGGGAGTGTGGCGGATTTTCTGCATCACCCGGCAATTTATCGGAAGCGGGCCGCCCCCCGCGAGAGCGATTCTCGAGCGGTGACCTCCATGAGACCGATCCTGCCCACGACATCCGTGCCCACGGCCGAGCCCGCGCCGGCTCCTGTGCCCAAGCCGGCGCACGGGCCGACGCCGGCGCCCGGCCCGGCCCGGCTCCGTACGGCCGCCTTCTCCGCGGGCCACTCCTGCGTGGACGTCTACCAGGGCTCCGTCGCCGCGCTCGTCCCCTTCCTCGTCGCCGAGCGCTCGTACGGTTACGCCGCCGCGTCCGGCATCGTGCTGGCCGCCTCGCTGCTCTCCTCCGTAGTCCAGCCGCTGTTCGGGGCGCTCACCGACCGGTGGCCGATGCCGTGGCTGATCCCGCTGGCCACCGCCGCCGCCGGGCTGGGCGTGGCGCTGGTCGGCCTCGACGCCGGGTACGCGGCCACGCTCGCCGCCGTCGCCCTGTCCGGGCTGGGCGTCGCCGCCTACCATCCGGCGGCCGCCAGGATGGTCCGTACGGTGGGTGGCCCCGGGCACGGCGCGATGAGCTGGTTCGCGCTGGGCGGCAACATCGGCTTCGCGTGCGCCCCGCTGCTGGTCGTCGGCGCGCTGTCGCTGCCGGGCTCGGCAGGATGGTGGGCACTGGCCGCGCCGGCGGCGCTCGGCGTGTTCCTCAACCGGCCGCCGTCCGCGAAACGTTCGGCCTCGGAGCGTGCGGCTGAGAACCGGGCGGCTGCCGCCCCCGCTCCGCCCCGGCCGCCCTCCGACGACTGGCGGGCCTTCCTCCGGCTCTCCCTGGTGGTCGTCGTACGCTCGGTGGTCTTCATGGGCCTGAGCACCTTCATCGCGCTCTACGTCCGTGAGCGCGGCGGCGGCGAAACCGCCGGGGCGGCCGCCCTGTTCGCCCTCTTCGCCGGCAGCGCCGGCGGCACCCTCCTCGGCGCCCGGCTGGCCGCCCGCTGGGGCCGGGTCACCACCGTCCACCGCTCCTACGCGGCGGCCGTGCCCGCCGTCGCGGGCATCCTCTTCCTGCCACTGCCCCTGGTGTACGCCTGCGCGACCCTGGCCGCCGCCGCGCTGTACGTGCCGCTCTCCCTCCAAGTCACCCTGGGCCAGGACTACCTGCCGACCCGCATGGGCACCGCGAGCGGGGTCACCCTGGGCCTGACCGTCAGCGTGGGCGGCCTCGCGAGCCCCCTCATCGGCGCGGCCGCCGACGCCGCCTCCCTGCGCACTGCCCTGCTCCCGCTGGCCGCGCTCCCCCTGCTGGCCTGGGCCCTGGCCCGGCGCCTGCCGGAGCCCGCGGAGCCGGAGCCCACCACGGCCCGGGGGTGACGGCCGCCGTCCGGGGGCGGGAGCAGTGGGCGCGCCAGGCGTCCAGGGCTTGGCTGATGCGCCAGTCCCCGAGGAACCGGTTCAGCGCGAACCGGGCCCCGATCTCCTGAGGGGCCGCCGTCCGCTCCCGGCCGGCGTGCCAATGGGCGACCGCCTCGGCGAGGGTGCGCCCCGCGCCCTGGGCGACGTACTCCCGCATGACGGCGCCGAAGTGGAATCCGGGGCCGACCTCCCGGACGAAGGCAGGCCCATCCGGCGCGCCAGCGCGGCGAGTTCGGACTGCGTCCAGTACCGGCGCGCGAGCTCCGCCCCGCTCGGCGCAGACCGCGCCTCACCGGCGCCCGCGTCGGCGACGCCGCTCCCCAGCGACCCGGCCGCAGTCACCCGCCCGTGGTCACCGCGCCGCGGCCTTGCGGCGTTCACGGCCGCGCAGGACGTCGAGGGCGAAGAACCTCTTGACCGCCCAGCCCAGCCCGTCGAGGCCGGTGAACCCCCGGCGGGCCATCTCGACATCCGGTGAGGTGCCGCGCCCCTGCCAGTGGCGCAGGAAGAGCTTCGCGCACATCGGCGGCGGCGGGACCACGAGTCTGGGCCGGGTCTCCTCGGCGGCCTCGTCGGCCCGGCGGACGAGGGCGCACCACTCGTCCCAGCGCTCGGACTCCCGCAGGCGTGCCAGGACCGCGGGCCGCCAGTCGACCGACTGCCATACCGGCCACACACGCACCATGAGGAGCCGGACCCGGTCCACGGCGGGCAGCGCGGCGAGCTCCTGCTCCGTGAACCAGCGGGCGAGGGAGTCCGGCAGCGGCGAACGGCCGTCGAGCCCCAGCTTGGCCCGTGCGTACCCCTCGAGCGTCATGCCCCTGTCGCCGGCGAGTTCCTCCAGCAGACCGGTCAGCACCTCCTCGTGCAGCGCGGGGTAGCCCTCGTCGAACAGCCGGACGGCGTCCAGTACGTCGAGGTCCGACATCCACCGGCCCGGAGAGTGCTCCCGGCGGGTCCGGCGGACCAGGGACTGGGTCCGGCTGATACCGGTGAAGTGCACCTCGGGCGCGACCGGACCGGGTGTCACGGCGCCCCGGCTCGCGATCCCGCGCAGCGCCGCCATGGCGTCGAGCCGTTTGATGTCCCAGACGCCCGAGCCGATCATCTCCTCCAGCGTCCACAGGGCCTCGTGGTCCTCCTGCTCCAGCATCCCCTCGATGTCCTTCCAGCCCCGGTGGGTGAAGGGCAGCGCCGCGGCCGCCGCCACGATCCGCCGTCCGGCGCCGGGCGGGACCAACTCCTCCTCGGCGCCCTCCTCGCAGCCGTAGCGGAGGTTCACCAGGGCCACGGTCTGTGCCGGGTACCCCATCTCGGCCGGACCGTGCAGGACTCCCACCTCGTCGTCCCCGTCGATCTCGCCCGAGGCGTACATCGTGAAGACCCGGCCGAGGCCCCGCATGCCGCACGGGGCGAGCTCCGCTGCCCGCAGTGCGCCCATGCTCGCGGCGCCGATCACCTCCGCGCCCTCCGTGAGCACCTGGAGGATCTCCTTGTGGCCGACGGAGCGCCGTTCCCGGAAGTAGCCGTCGATGACCACGACCACGTCTCCCGGGTGCCACTGGTCCGCGAGGAGGTCGCCCCGGCCCGCGGGCGGCCGTACCTCCGCCTCCGGGAGCACCGCGTGGACCTCGGCGGCCGAGATCGTCGGCCCCGCATAGACGATCACCCTGGACCCGCTCACTACAGCACCTCCGGGCATATGCGGCTGCCTGGAGCCACGACCTTGACGACCGGGACCCCGATCTCCTCGCGCGTCAGGTCGACGACGAGGGGCGGATGGGAGAAGGCGGCGGCTGCCCGGTGCACCGCGTGGGCGAGGGCGCCGGCCAGACTGCCGTGCGGGACAGGGGCCTCGACGAGGCTCCCGATATCGGCCCCAGGGCCGGACGGAGCGCTGCGCAGCAGGCCGGTGTCCACCTGCCCGAAGTCCTCCCGGAGGTCGTCCCGGGCCCCCGAGATGTACGCGAGCCTGGCCTGTGCGGCTTCGGAGACGGCCCGGGTGAGCGCGATCTCCGGGCTGAGGTGGCAGCCGAAGCCGAACATCGGCGCCGGGTACTCGTCGCAGGCGACCCAGGACAGGAAGCACGGCAGCCCGGTGGGCGACGGTACGAGGCGCACCTCCAGGGCGACGCCGGCCCGCTCGATCAGCTCGCACAGTTCGTCGGCCACCGGCGACCCGAGGGACCGCGGGTCCACACGTACGCCCATCTCCCCGCCCGCGGCGACCGCCGCCGTCATCGCGTCGCGCTCGATGACCTCGCAGAGCGCGTGCAGGGCGGCTTCGATCCGGGTGTTCCCACTGGCCAGGCCGTTCGTCGACTCGAAGAACACCGGCGGGTGCCAGTCGGTGTGCTCCTCCAGCGTCAGCCGGACGACGCTCGCAGGGACCAGGGTCCGCGCTCCGTCGACCAGGGATCTGGCCGCGAGCCAGTCCAGCGGCAGCCCGTCGTGCAACAGGCTCGGCGCGGAGGGCGCCAAGGCGGAGACCTCGTAGCCCAGTTGGGTACGGAGCTCGCGCGGGGTCGCGGTCGCCACGGGTGGGGCCGGTTGTTCCACGTGCCAGGTCTCGACCGACTCCATCACCGCCGACAGCCTGGCCAGTTCGGAGGTCATCCCCTTGCCCTGGGAGACGGCGAGCGTCCTGGAGAGCGGCCGGACGGCCTGGAAGGTCGGGATGCCGATGGAGTCGAGCCGGGTGATGTCGGCGACCCGGGTGACCCCCACCTTCGCCGCCGCACGGGTCGCCATCTCCCAGGTGGCCTTCGGTGGTTGGGCCCGGTCCGTGCCCGGGAGGCGCAGTACGGAGCGGTCTTCTCGGGTGGCGAGCCAGGCCAGGGGCTCGTCGTCGGTCTGCACGGTGGGGAACTCCTTCGGTTCAGAGGTTCCGGTCAGAGGTTCCGGTCAGAGGTTCCGGGTGCGCCGCAACAGCGCCCGGCCGGCGACGAAGTTGGCGACGATCGCGACGACGGCCAGTACCACCAGGGAGGGCCAGGCCTTGCCCAGGCCGAAGATCGCGGCGTCACGCATGCCGGTGACGGCGTAGGACACCGGGTTCACCGTCGAGATCCACCGCAGGACGGTGGGCAGCTGCTGCGAGGTGGACAGCGACGGCGCGGCGAAGACGAGGACGGGCACCGACACGCTGGTGAGCACCATGAAGGTGCGGTAGTCGCTGATGAGGACGGCCGCCGCGAGGTACAGCCCGTTGAACGCCACCGACGACAGCACCAGTGCCAGCAGCAGCCAGATCCAGTGGGACGCGTGGAAGGGGTAGTCGAAGATGACCGCGGCGACGGCCAGCGCGAGCAGGCTCTGGGCCAGCACGAGCGAGACTCCGGCCAGCAGTTTGCCGGCCAGGAAGCGCGACCGGCGCAGCGGCCAGCTCCAGAGCTGGGTCGACACGCCGCTCATTTCCTCCTGGAACATGGCCATGCCCGTCGTCCCGGAGGCGCTGACCACCGACATCGACAGCACCATGGGAAGGAGGAACACCGCGAACGGCAGGGTTTCGCCGCGGTAGGTGATGTTCCCGACGACGTTGCCCAGCGAGGTGTTCACCAGGAGCAGGTACACGAGCATGGGGGTCAGGCCGAGGATGAGGTTGACCCTGTTGCGGGCGAGGAGCGCGTACTCGCGGTAGAACACGGCGGCGAAGTCCGCCGGTTTCCCCGAGGCGACCGGTGCGGTGGTCTTGAATCCCAGGTCGGCCACGGTCTCAGTCCTCGTTCCCGGTCATGCGCAGGAAGACCTGCTCCAGCGAGTCGGTGACGGTGGAGATTCCGGAGATCGCGACTCCGGAGTCGTGGCAGTGCCGGGACAGTTGCGGCAGCACGTCCCGGACCTGCGCGTTCTCGATGCGTACCTCGGCGTCCTGGGCCGTCGCGGCCAGTCCGGCCGTGGCCGCCCATTCCTTGACGACCTTGGCCCCGACCGCGTCGTCGACGCTGACCAGCAGGTGGGCTCCGCCGAACTCCCGGACGAGTTCGCTCGGCTGGGCGAAGCGGACCACCTTGCCCTTGTTGATGACCAGGACGCGCTGGGCGTTGCGTTCCAGCTCCTGGATGATGTGGCTGGTCCAGATGACGGTCATGCCGTACTCCTCACGGAGCCACCGTACGAAGCGCTCGATCTGGTGCCGGCCGGCCACGTCCAGTCCGGCCGAGGGCTCGTCGAGGATGAGGAGTTCGGGGATGGTCAGCAGGGCGCGTACGAGCTGCAGACGCTGACGCTGTCCGCCGGACAGCTGGAACACGAGCCGCGACAGGGAGTCCCCCAGGCCGAGGTACTCGGCCACCTCCAGCGCCCAGGGCCGGGTGGTGCGCCAGGACAGGCCCTTGAACCGGGTGGCGATCAGCAGGTTGTCCAGGGCCGAGAGCATCTCGTCGTAGGGGGCGGACTGGTGCATCGCGCCGATGCCGCTCTTGGCGGCGACCGGGTCGCGGGCCGGATCCACGCCGAACACCCGGATCTGCCCGGTGGTGGGCGGGGTGACTCCGCAGATCATTTTCATCAGGGTGGTTTTTCCGGCACCGTTGGGTCCCAGCAGCCCGATCGTCTCGCCTTTGGCGATGTCGAATGAAATTCGGTCGACAGCCGGCGTTTCTTTACCTCGGTAGCGCTTGGTCAACTCCTCGGCGTTCACCACACCATTCGCCACGGTCCGCCCTCCACAATGTGATCGATGTTCCTATTGATGTTTCTCCGGCATTTCCGATCGAGTCGATGCGGCTGGACGTTACGCCCGCAGGACGGCGCGGGAGCGGCCGGTGCTCAAGCTGCCTTGGAACTGCCTCCGCTCTGCCGCCCCCCGCAGGCCGGCGTTGGCTAGCATTCGCAGCATGAGCCGTTCAGGACAGGCGGAAGACCACGACGGCAAATCCGTTGTGGTTCTTGTGAATTGCGCGGGCGGCCGTGAATTGGAGGTCGTCCGCGACGCTTTGACGGGGCCGCTGGAAACTCCGGCGATACTGATCCGGCAGGACGAACTCCCTTCACTGTCCATGTCTCTCGATGTGGACACCGGTCTGCTGGACATCGCCGGGCGCCGGGTCAGGCCGGCGGTGGTCTGGGTGCGGCACGGTTCGGCCTGTGCGCTGCTGGCGCAGGCGCGGCCGCCCGGTTCGATGAGTCCGCTGCGGGCGGAGTCCTGGTCCGGGTTCCTGCGCCAGGTGGCGTCCGCGGCGGACGCGGCTCTGCCGGGCGGCACGGTCGTGGGACCGGGCCAGTTGGTGGAGGCGCGCAGGCTGGGCGTGCGCACGCCCCGTACGGTCGTCACCACCGACGTCCGGGCGGGCGCGCGCGGCGTGGGGGCGTCCGAGCTCGTGGTCAAGACGCAGGACTTCCGGCTGTTCGAGCCGGACCGGCGGAACTGGCAGGCGTGCCTGCCCGCGGTCGTGGGCCGCGAGGCGGCGTTGCGGGGTCCGGGAGCGGTCGACGGGGCCGTGAGGAGCCGCCCGGTCGTCGTCCAGGAGTACGTGGCGCACGCCCGTGAGCTGCGCGTCTATCACCTCGACGGCGGGATCTGCGCCTTCGAGGTCCACAAGCCCGATCCGGCGAGCCCGATGACGGATCCCGAAGGCGTCACCGTGACGCGCGTCGACTGCCCGCAGCCCGCGGCGGAGGCGGTACGCACCCTGTGCGCCGCCTGGAACCTGCGCTACGGGGCGTTCGACCTGCTCGTGTCCGACACCGGGGAGCCGGTCTTCCTGGAGGCCAACCCGGACGGCGACTGGCTCTGGTTCGAACGCAAGGCGCGCTGGCACGGCGTCTCGTTCATGGCCGCCGTCATGGTCCGTGAGCTGTTCGTACGGAGTGGGCAGTGAGGAGTGCGTCGTGAGGAGTCCGTCGTGAGGAGCTCGCGCCGATGACGGCGATACGGGGTGGCGAGATCTCCGGCCGGGGCCTGGTGCTCATGGCCTTGGTGGCACGCGGTCATACGACCGACCGCGTGGCCCGTGCGCTGCGCCTGAGCAGGCACACGGTGGGCGAGGAGATCAGTGTCCTCCTCGACCGGTTCAACTGCAGGAACAGGGCGGAGCTGGTGGCCTACTGCTACGTGCACCGGCTTCTGCCGATCGATGTCTGGCCGCCGCCGTGCGGCCCCGTGAAAGGGGTGAGTGACGTGTTCGATCCTCTGACCGCTCTGCGCGAGGCCGGACTTCCGGTCGATCAGCTGAGCACCGCGCAGCGCGAGGTGCTCGCGGGCCTGACCGAGGAGGAGACCGCGGTCGTCGTGGCGGTCCAGCTCCGGCTGGTCGAGGCGGATTCCGGTACGGATGCCGAGGTGTGGGCGCACGACCTGAAGCTGCTCTGATCCCCGGCGCCGGCCCGCCCGCCGGCACCCGCCCTCGGAGGATGTGGAGGAGGAGCACGCATGAGCCGAAGACTGGTGGTCGTCCTCTTCCTCGACCTGGTCGGGTGGACACGGCTGGCCGAGCGCGTGGATCCGGAGCCGCTGCAAAGGCTGCTCGACGAGTACTACGAGATCTGCTCGGCCGCGGTGGAGGAACACGGCGGGGTCGTCGAGAAGTTCATCGGTGATGCCGTCATGGCGGTCTTCGGCGCCGACACCTCCCAGGAGGACGACGCGCCGCGGGCGCTGCGGACCGCCATGCGGATCCGCGCCGAGGTCCGCGACCTGCGCACGCCCGCCACCGACGCGGCGCCGGTCGAGGTCCATTGCGGTATCGCGGCCGGCGAGGCGCTGGTGACGCGTTCGGCCCGGGCCGGCATCCGGGTCGTCGGCGACGTGGTCAACCTCGCCGCGCGCCTGCAGTCGCTGGCGGTCGCCGGGGAGATCATCGTGAACGAGACCGTGGCCCACCTGGCCCGCCCGCACTACACCATGGCCCCGGTGCCGCCGGTGGCGCTGAAGGGCAAGGCCGAGCCGGTCCCCGTGCTGGTGGTGACCGGCGAGGCGGCAGCAGGCGGGGCCGTCGAGGATTCCCTCATGGTGGACCGCGGCGCCGAACGCCACCGGCTGCGCGGGATCTACCACCGGGTGGCCCGGGAGCGGCGTTCGGAACTGGTGACCGTGCTCGGGCCGCCTGGCATCGGCAAGACCCGCTTGGTCCGGGAGGCCGTGGACGACCTCGTCGCGGCCGGGGCGAGACCCGTCGCGGTGTTCGGCAGCTGCCAGTCCTACGGAACCGACGGGAACTACGCGGCGCTCGTGGAGATGCTGGACGCACTGACCCGACGGGCGCCGTCCTGCGCGGAGTTGCTGCGGACGGACGACCGCATCGCCGCGGTGCTCGCCGCCCTGCGCGAGGCCTCGCTGCCCCGGCGGGCCGGGGCGGCCCCGGGCCCGGGTGTGGAGGAGGTGTCCTGGGCCACCCGCGAGCTGCTCACCGCCGCGGCCTGCCAGCCCCTCGTCGTGGTGTGGGACAACCTCGCGTGGGGCGGGCAGTCGCTGCTGCGGCTCATCGGCGAGCTGATGGAGGGCCTGCGCGATCTCCCGCTCCTGATGGTCTGCGTGTCCCGGCCGGAGCTCGCGGGCCGGGACGGTCCCTGGTCGCGGGAGGAGGGGGTGATCGAGGTCGGGGCGCTGGTCCCGGCCGACAGCGCGCGGCTGGCGATCTCGCTGGCCGGGCCCGGGACCGGCGGCGAGGTGGAGCTGCACGGGCTCGACATGGCCGGGCAGGTCGACCGGGTCGCGCTCTACAGCGCGGGCAATCCGCTGTACATCCGGCTGATGATGGACTGGCTGCGGGGCGGCCGGACCGTCGAGGAGGTACCGCCGAGCATTACGGCCATGGTGGGGGCGATGATCGACCGGTTGCCCGCGCCCGCCCGGCGGCTGCTGGGCGCGGCTTCGGTGATCGGCCCTTCGTTCACCCTGGAGCAGCTCGCGCTGCTGGGTGAGCCCGCCCCGGCGGCGGCCGTCGCGGGGCTCGCCGCGCAGCGGCTGTTCCAGACCACGGCGGAGGAGGGCGGGTTCCGCTTCGTCCAGCAGCCGGTGCACGAAGTGGCGTACGGCCGGCTGGAGAAGGAGCAGCGCGTCTCCTGGCACCGCCGGCTGGCCGAGCACGGTTTCAGTCCCGGTTTCCACCTGGAAGCCGCCACCCGGCTCCTCGGGGGGCTGCGCCCGGACGACGAGGAGCTGCCGGAGCTGGCCCGGCAGGCGGGTGTGGCCCTGCTGGGCGAGGGCACCTTGGCCTTGCGGCAGCGTGATGTGCCGACCGCGATCGGACTGCTCGGACGGGCGCTCGCGTTGGCGCGGACCGGGCCGGACCGGTGCAGGTCGGTGGCGGCCGTCCGGCTCAGTGACGCCCTCATGCTCTCCGGGGACACCCGGGGCGCCCTGGAGGTGGTGGAGGAGGCCGCGTGGGCCTCCCCCGGATCCGGCCCCGCCCCGGCCCTGGTGCGGGTACAGCGGCACCTGCTGGCCGCCCGCCTCGGCAAGGTCACCGCGGCCGAGGTGGAGGGGCTGCGGGTCGCGGTCGGCGGCGAGGAGGCGGACGGGTCCGCCCGGTGCCGCTTCGAGCAGCTGCGGATGCTGATCCACCTGGACCACGGGCGGTTCGGGGCGGCCGAGGAGGCGGCGTGCGCCGCGCTCGGGCACGCCCGGGCCGTGGGTGACGCGTACGAGGAGGACCGGCTGCTGGTGGCCCTGTGCGAGATCCGCCAGTGGTCGCCGAGTCCAATGGCGCAGAAGCTCGCGGGGTGCGCGGAACTCCTGGAGCGGTTCGCCGTCGACCGGTTCCTGGCCCTGCCCGCGCTGGCCGCCCGGGCCCGCTGTCTGGCGCTGACCGGGGACCGGGCCGGTGCGCGCTCGGCGCTGGCCGAGGCCGAGACCGTCGTCGGACAGCTCCGGCTGACCATGGGCCGTGTCCTGGTCGACCAGGTGGCCGCGCTGGCCGCCTCGCTGGACGGTGAGCACGCGGAGGCCGAGCGGCGCTTCCGGGGCGCGGCTGACGCCCTCGAGCAGGCCGGCTACGTACCGGTCGCGCTGACCATGCGGGTGCAGGCGGCGCGCGAGTGCGCCCGCCGTGACCGGGCCCAGGAGGCTGCCCGCCGGATCGCGGAACTGCTGGCGCGGCGTGCGGAGATGGACGTACGGGGGCGGATCCTGTGCATGTCGGCCGTCGTGCTGAGCGCCGCCGCCGAGGGCCGCGCCGAGCCGATGCGCGCCGAGGTGCTGCGGCTGCTCCGGGACATCGACGACCCGTGTCTGCGCGGCGAGGTCTGCTTCGACCTGGCCCGGGCCCACCGGTGGCTGGGCGAGGGGGCCGATGCCCGGGCCATGGCCGGGCTGGCCGCCGACAGCTACCGCGCCGTCGGCGCCGTGAAACCGCTGGGGACGGTACGGGAATGGATATGAACGGCGCGCCCTGGCGGCGCGAGCGGCGGCCGCACGCGTCCGGGATGCCGGCGTGGAGCATGCCGGCCGGCGGCGGCGCCGACGAGCCCCTGCCGACGGCCCTGTTCGAGGGGATCGGCCCGCGCTGGGCCTGGGAGGGTGCGAGCGGCGAGGGTGTACGGGTCTGCGTGCTCGACAGCGGCGTCCAGGCCGGGCATCCGCTGGTCGGCACGGTCGAGCGGGCCTGGCAGGTGGTGAGCGCCGAGGGCCGGGCTCCGCGCGTGGAGGAGTGCGAGCCCCTCGACAGCGCCGGGCACGGTACGGCGTGCGCGGGCATCATCCGCTCCATCGCGCCCCGGGTTTCGCTCAGTTCGCTCAAGGTCCTCGGTGACGGGCGGGCCGGCAGCGCCTCCGCGCTCATCGCGGGACTCGCCTTCGCGATCGAGGAGGGGTTCGACGTCGTCAGCATGAGCCTGTCGACGAGCAGGGTCGAATTCCGGGACCGGCTAGGCGAGTTGTGCGACCGCGCCTACTTCCGCCGGACGGCGGTGGTGGCGGCGGCGCACAACTTGCCGATCGAGAGCTTCCCCTGGAACTTCGCGTCGGTGATCTCGGTCGCCAGCCATGCCGAACCGGACGGCATGCGCTTCTACTACAACGCCGCGCCACCGGTCGAGTTCCGCGCCCGCGGGGTGCGCGTGCCGGTGGCGAGCCTCGGCGGCGGCACGGTCCGCAACACCGGCAACAGCTTCGCGGCGCCGCACATGGCCGGGATCGCGGCCCTCGTCCTGAGCAAGCATCCGTGGCTGACGCCGTTCCAGCTCAAGAGCGTCCTGTATCACTGCGCCGCGAACGTATCGGTCCAAGGAGGCGGAGAATGAAACCCTGGCCACACGATCTGATGGCCACCGAACGTCAGCTGCTGCAGTCTGTCGTCACGGTGGCCCGGTACATCTACGGGGCCGCCGCGTCATCGGTCTTCATGGTGAGCCCCGACACCGGCGAGCTGATCTTCGCGGCGGTCGCCGGCGAAGGCGAACAGGGCCTGGTCGGCAAGCGCTTCGAGCCCGGCACCGGCATCGCCGGCTGGGTGGCGGCCAGCGGGCAGCCCCTGATCACGGACGACGTGGGCGCGACCGACCGGTTCGCCCGCGACGCAGCGGCCTCCACCGGGTACGTTCCCGCGAGCATCATGGCCGCCCCGCTCATCGCGGACGGGGAGTGCATCGGCGTGATCGAGGTGCTGGACCGCCATGCCCACGACGCGAACGCCCCCGGCCGGGAGCTCGACGACATCGAACTGCTGGGGCTGCTCGCCACGCAGGCCGCCCTGAGCCTCGCGCTGCTGCGGCGCAGCGAGCAGGCCGCGAGCGCGGCCCCGCCCATGGGAGAGCTGCTGGCGCGGTTGTCGCAGCACGCGGTCATGGACGCGTCCGACCCGTTGGCCGTCTCGCTGCTGAGCATCTCGCTGGATCTGCTGGACCGGGGTGCGCACCCCAGTTCGAAGGTGGTCTGACGGCCGACGGAGACGGAGCGCAGACGTGCCGGCGACGAACCGGAGACGCGGACGGAACGGGCCCCTCCTACCCTCCTGGCCTATGGTCCACAGAGCCGAGGCCGAGGCCCCGTCGTTTCCCGAACTGCTCCGCTTCAAGCGCGTCCAGGCCGGACTCACCCAGCGGACGCTGGCCGACCTGTCGACGATCAGCCCGCGGACGATCCGCGCCCTGGAGTCGGGCCGGGTGAACGCGCGGATGCAGACCGTCCGGCTGCTCGCCGAGGCCCTGGAGCTGGAGGGCCTGGCGCGGGAGCTGTTCGTCACCGCGGGCCTGGGCAGCGGCCGGCCGGCACCGGCCGGAGCCGATCCCTGCCTCTCGGTGCCCCGGTCGGTCAACGCGCTCCTCGGGCGCGACGTCGAGGTCCGGGCGATGGTGGGCGCCCTGGAGTCGGGCCACCGCCGGCTGATCTCCCTCTCGGGGCTGCCCGGCGTGGGGAAGTCCCGGGTGGCTGCGGAGACCGCGGCGCGGCTGAGCTCCCGGCGCGGGTGGCCGGTCTTGTGGATCGGTACGGGAACGGTGGCCCTCGACGGTCACGGCACGGCCTTCGGACCGCTGCTGCGGTCCTTGCGGATGCTGGTCGAATCGGGTGCGGAGGACGTCTCCGCGGTCTGCCGCCTCATCGGCCGGCACGAGGTGCTGCTCGTGCTGGACGGGGTGGCCGACGCGCGCGATCCGGTCGGCGTGGAAGAACTGCTGGCGTACTGTCCGGGCGTCCGGGTGGTCAGTACCTCACGGGCGCCGTGGACCGTGGCGGGCGTCCAGGGGACCGTGCTGGCGCCGCTGGCCGCGCCGGGGCCCGACTGGGAGGCGGCGAGGTCCTTGGAGATCCTCGCCGGCGTGCCGTCGGTGCGGCTGCTCGTGGACCGGCTCTCGGAGATCCGGCCGGGATTCGTACTCGGCCGGGAGGACGCGGGGGCGGTGGTGCGGCTGTGCCGGACCCTGGACGGCCTGCCGGCCGCGCTGGAGGCGGCGGCCGCACGGTGCGGGGTACTGAGCCTGCGCCGGCTGGCGGACATGCCCGCGGCGCAGTTGCTCGAGCTTCCGGCGACGACCGGGGCCGCGGGTGTTCCCGGGACGATCGGCTGCCCGATCCGGTCCGGGGTCGAGCGCCTGGACCCCGCCCCCCGCGCACTCCTTCGGGAACTGTCCGGCTTCGAGAGGGCGTTGACGGTCTACGAGGCCGCCGAAGCCCTGTACCGGCCGATGAACGAGGTCGTGGACGGACTGGGCTCGCTGACGGGCCGCGGATTCGTCCGGGCCGCCCACGAGGAGACGGACACCCGCCTGCACCTGCCGAATCTGGTGCGGGCGGCCCTGACCGGCCGCGACCCCGCGGTGGCGTGACCCCGGCCCGGCGTCACGGCACGGCGGGGCACGGCGGGGCACGGCCGGGCCACTGCCGGGTCAGGCCAGGTGCGCCGCGAGGAACCGCTCGACCGCGGCGTAGTAGGTCTGCCGGTTGGCGGGCCGGGCCAGACCGTGGCCCTCGTCGGGGAACAGGAGGTACTCGTACGCAAGCCCCTTGGCCTCCAGCGCCGCGACGATCTGCTCGGCCTCCGCCTGGGGTACCCGGACGTCGTTCGCACCCTGGACGACCAGGACGGGGATGCGGATGTCGCCGACCCGCGACAGCGGAGAGCGTTCCCACAGCATGGGCCGCTCCGTTTCCGGGTCCCCCACGTTCGCGTGCATGAAGGACCGCAGGGCGGTGCGGTAGGGCGCCCCGGCCGCCAGTAGCGTCAGCAGGTTCGACGGACCGCAGAGGTCTATCGCGCAGGTGAACACCTCCGGGGTGAACGCCGCGCCGACCAGCGCGGCGTAGCCCCCGTACGAGCAGCCCATGATCGCGATCCGTGCGGGATCGATCCCGCCGCCCGCGACGAGGTGGGCGACCGCGTCGAGCAGATCGCTCTGCATGTCGGCGCCCCACTGTTTGGCGCCCAGGTTGCGGAAGTGCTTGCCGTAGCCCGTCGAACCGCGGAAGTTGACCTGGACGCACGCGTAGCCGCGATTGGCCAGCAGCTGCGCCTCCTCGTCGAACGCGAACGTGTGGCGGGCCCAGGGTCCGCCGTGCACGTTCACCACCGCCGGCAGCCCCTTGCGCTCGGCGCCGGGCGGCCAGGTGACGTACCCGTGCACGGTGACCCCGTCGCGCGCGGTGAACTCGAAGGGCTCCATCGAGGCCAGCCGGTACGCCTCGAGCTCCCGCTGGTGGCTGAAGAGGTAGCGCAGCGCGCCGGCCGGCCGGTCGTAGACGTAGTAGAGGACGGGACCGGCTCCGGTCACCACCGAGACCGTCCACAGCCGTTCACCGCGGTCGGTGCGGTCCACGTAGACCTCGCCGTCGACCGACAGGAGCGCGAGCTCCCCGTGGATCCGGCCGAGGTCCTTGCCGAACTCCTCGTCGAGGAACACCCATTCGTCGCGGTCCTTCGCGAACAGCGCCGCCTGCGGCCGGCGGCTCACCGGGTCGAACTCGACCTGCTTGACGTCGTACACCGGGTCCTCGGCGAGCAGCGTCCGCCGCCCGGTCGCCAGGTCGACCGCGAACAAGCGGGTGGCGTTGGCGCCGATGGAGGACAGGAGGTGGCAGGTGGCGCCGTCGCGCGAGAAGCCGATGACCCGCGTCCCCATGGCGTCCTCGTAGGGCACGTCGAGCCAGGGCGGGGCAGCGTCCGGTCCGCCGGGTCCGTCCGGTCCGTCCGGCGGGTCGAGGAACACGGACAGGCCGCCGTCGGGCTTCATCACCGTGCCGCCGCGCACCCGCAGGTCGGTGTCGACGATCCAGCTCAGGTACCCGGGGTTCTCCGCGACCTTGGCGAGCCGGTCCGTCACCAGGTCCAGGGCGTAGACGTCGTGCAGACCCGGCCGGTCCTTGTTCAGCCCGATCAGCACCGTCGTCGGGTGCCACCGGTTGTGCGCCAGGATCCGTGCCTGCACGCCGTCGAAGGGGGTGGCGCAGCGCTCCTCGCCGGTGAGGAGATCGACGAGGTGGACCCGCCAGCTCTCGTCGCCGTTCTCGTCGCGCAGGTAGAAGAGGGTCCGGTCGTCGTGGCACAGGCCGTACGTGCGGATGCCGCGGCCCCGGTCGTGCGTGACGGCCCTGGCCTCGTCCGGCCGGTCCACCGGCGCCGTCCAGACGTTCAGCACGCCCTCGTCCGGGGCCAGGTAGACGAGCCGGGTTCCGTCCGGCGAGATCTCGGGCACGAGGTACGTCGGGTTGCCGAACAAGACGGAGTGCGGGATCAGCGGTACGGCTTCAGTGGTCACGGTTCCCTTCCCGGGTGGGTTGCTGGACGCTGCGCCCGGAGAACCACCAGTCGCGCAGCCCGGGGAACTGCGCGACCGCCTCGTCGGTGTCGAGCGGCGGGGCGGCGGCCCGGACGGAGGCCGGGGGGCGGACCGGGGACGGGACAGGGGACGAGGACGAGACCAGTGTCTGGGCGCGGAACAGCTGGGTCATCAGCGCCGGGCTGCTGAGCACCGCCCGGGACACCCGTGCCCTCATCTGCCGCGCGGCGGCGGACCCGGAGACCTCAGCCGGCCCGGGGCCGCCCGCGGCGGCCCGTACCCGGTCCTGCTCGGTCGCCATCCGCCAGGACTCGTCGGCCACTTCCGCCACGGCCGCCTGGAGCGCGGGCAGGGCGGAGGGCCGGGCTCCGCGCCCGGCCAGCTCCCGGTCCAGTCGTAGGGCGCTGAGCAGTGCGACGGACATCCCGTGGGAGTAGACGGGGTTCACCGCCGCCAGTGCGTCGCCGACGACCAGGAAGCCTTCGGGCAGGGGCAGCCGCTCGAAGAACCTCCGGCGGTTCGCGGTGGCCCGGTACGGCCGTATCCCGCCGAGGGGTTCGGCCGCGGCCAGCAGCTCCGCCGCGATCGGCGAGCGCAGCGAACGCGCGCAGTCGGTGAATCCCGGCTCGTCCGCCGGCGGTCTGGCGGCGCGCGTGCCGGTCAGGGTGAAGATCCACCGGCCGTCCTCGATGGGGAACAGCGTGGCTCCGTACCCCGGCCGGCCGTTCTCCGGCCGCGGATGCACCATGATCGCCGGGAGCTCGGCGGCCAGGCCCGGGGGCGCCCGGTAGATCCGGGTGGAGTACGCCAGCCCCGGGTCTACCACTTCCTCCTCGACGTGGGGTCCGCCGATCACGGTCAGCCATCGTCCGGCCCGTGACCGCCGGCCCGTCGCGTCCACCACGAGGTCGGCGTGCAGGGTCCCGCCGGAGCCGTCCTCGCCCGCGACCAGCGCACCGGTCACGCGCGACGCGTCTCCTACGAGCCCCAGGACCCGGGTGCGCTCCCGCACCGAGACCGCCCCGTCGGCCAGGGCCCGCCGCCGGATGACGTGGTCCATCAGCCAGCGGCTGCACGAGACCATGAAGGCTCCGGTCTCGTGGCGGCGGAACCAGCCGTCCGCGCTCAGGATCAGTGCGCCGTCCGGGAGGCCCCGGCGGTGCGCGCCCTGGGCGAGGAGCGCTTCCAGCGTTCCCGGGAGCAGCGTTTCCAGGGCCTCGGCGCCGGCGGTCACGAGCACGTGGCTGTGGAAGGCCTGCGGCAGGCCCGGCCGGACACCCGGGCCGGCCGGGTAGTGGCCGGCCTCGACCACGGTGACCTCGTCGACGTAGCGGGAGAGCACCGTGGCCACCAGCACGCCCGCGAACCCTCCGCCGAGGACGACGGCCTTGGTCATGACCGGGCGGCCGGCTCGCTCCGCGTCTCGGCGCCCGGCCCGGCCTGCGCTGCGGCTTGCGCTGGGGCCTGCGCTGGGGCTTCCGTCTCCAAGAGCAGATCGGCTTCGACCATGGAGCTGATGAACGCGTCGACTTCCGCGCGGATGCGGGCCGTCATCACGGGGTTGTGCCCCGCGAACAGGAGGGACAGGTTCTTGATGACCGTCTCCCGGTCCCCGTCGCTCTCCACGAGCGCCCAGATCTGGGCGGCCGTCGAGTTCAGGGTGCGGAAGTCGCCGGACTCGCTGTGGTAGAGCGAGACGCCGTCCGGTGTCTCCTGCCAGATCACCGCGTCACTGATGTGCAGGGACATCGCCCAGCCTCCTGTTCACCGGCATGATCGGAATCAGTTCGCCCACCTTGATCGCGGGCACGGGCGCCGGCGGGCGGACGTAGGTCTTCCACTGTTCGTGGGCCTCGTGCACCTCTCCGCTGGCGACCAGCCGCGGAATCGTCATCTCAGTTCCGCTGAGGGCCAGTTCGGCGCGGGTCACCCCGGTCTCCTGCCAGAGCTGTGTGGTGACGCCGTGCCGCAGGATCCGGCACAGGTGGCGGCTGTTGCGCCGCAGGTCCCCGGACTCCGACATGTGCGCGGCCCGACAGCCGCCGCCGCAGTTCGCCTTGATGTAGCACTTCTCGCAGTCGGAGTGGAACTCCCCGCCGTACACGGTGCTCTTGCGCATCGAGGTCAGGACCGGGCTGGCGAAGATCTCCGACAGCCGCTGTTTCCTGATGTTGCCGGCGTACTCCCCCTTGCCCGTGATGAGCTTGCATGGGTAGACGTCGCCGAGGGAGTTGACGTAGATCTCGTTCCCGCCCATGCCGCAGTTGCCCTTGACCGAGCAGGCGGTGACCGGCCTCGGACCGTCCGGCTTGAGTTTGCCCGCGACCGGCGAGGTCCAGACGAGCTCTTGCACCCGCAGGTGGTCCTGCCAGCCGAAGTCGTACTCGTCGCCGACGCCCCGGCCCAGGTCGTTGTGGTTCATCAGGCGGACGCTGTGGATTTCGATCCCGTCGAGGAACGAGGCGAAGTCCTCCAGCTCGTGGACGTTGTCCGAGGTGACGATGTGGTTGATGGCCGGCGCCACACCGGCCTCGTTGAGGAGCTGGATCGCCCGGTGGGTCTTGGCGAACGCGCCCTTGCCGCGGGTGCGGTCGTGGGTCTCGGCCGTACCTCCGTCGAGGCTCACCGTGACGGCGTCGAAGAGCTCGGCGAACCGCTTGGCCTTCGCCTCGGTCCGGATCATCGTCGCGTTGGTGATGACGTTGGCCTTCAGGCCGCTGTTCTTGGCGTGCTCGACGATCTGGAAGAGGTCCTTGCGGAGCATCGGCTCGCCGCCGGTGAAGATGATGGTCCCGGCGCCGAAGTCGGCGATCTGCGAGACCAGGTCCAGGGACTCGGCGGTGTCGAGCTCGCCCGGCAGGCACTTTTCGGACGAGGCGTAGCAGTAGGGGCAGCGCAGGTTGCAGCCGTCGGTGACGGCGTAGTACGCGACGCCCAGGGGCGGTTCGCTCAGCCTGACCTTCGGCTTGTTGCCGTTGAAGTACACGATCCAGTTCAGGATGAGCTTGGCGAGGACGCGTTCCGTCTCGTCGTTCTGCTCCAGTACCGGCTGTTCCCCGCGAGCCCGGGCGGCCGCCAGGGCTTCGAGGACCCGGAACTCGCGTCCGGCGAGGACGCACCGGGCGGCCACCTCCGGGTTGACCACGAGGTGGTCCTCACCGTGCACAAAGTACGTCAGGTCGCCCGGCACCTCGAACAACGACAGGTTTCGGACCAGATTCCCGCGCATCCCGCCTCCTCTCTGGGCTGACACAGGCGCGGGCCCGACGCGAGTGGCCGCCGGACCCCGCCCGTGAACGGTCAGTTCTCGGCCTGGCCCGATCCCGACCAGAGGCCGCAGGCACACAGCATCGCGGCGTCGAAGCCCTCCTTCGTGGCCTCGGGTGAGGTCCAGTCCTGGGAGTGCGCCACCACGTCGGGCAGGATCGCCGCGAGGCGGGTCTTCGTCGAGATGAGGACCTTGGTCTCCTCGGGGGTCAGGCTGGCGTAGAACTCTTCGAGAGCGGGCGCCATCGTGCCGCCGATAACGCCGGCCGTACGCAGGGACTCCAGGGCGTTGAAGGTCATGCTTCCACCTTTCGCTGTCGCGTTCGATCGGGGACGCAACCGAGACTGCGCGCGGTGGACCCGTGAAACAACCCCACGAATGTGGGTTGTGCCGGAGCGACGAAGGGGACATACGCAGCGCGGGCGGGGTGTATTGCGAGGGCGACCGTAACGGCGAGAACGCGCCGCGCACGGGTGTTGACGATCTCCGGACCTTGCCTCACGCTCATACCACAGCCGTTGTGAAGCTCATGTGAAGCGAACGTGGAAATCGGGATCAATGGAGCGCCCACCCGGCGGCCGGCGGCCCGTCGGACGACCCGAGAGGTGCGATGAATCCCACAGGCTTAGGCATCGTGCACATATCGCTGTTGCCAGGCTTCGTCTGCCGCACCGACCATCGGGTCACCGATCTCAGCGACATCCAGCAACGGATCGTCGCGGCCCTGGTGCTCAACGACCGCCCGTTCCGGCGCGGCGATCTGGCCGCCCGGCTGTGGCCCGATGCCCCGGCCGACCGGGCGGGGGCCCGGTTGCGCCAGACGTTGTGGCGGCTGAACCAGGCCACGGCCGGGGGCCTGTTGCGGGCTTCGCACACCACCGTCACGCTTGCCGATGACGTCGAGGTGGACTACCGGGCGGCGGCCGGGCTGATGGCGGCGGTGTCCGGTGCGGGTGGGATAGTGGTGGCCGAGGACCGGCTGCCGCAGGCGTGGAGCGTATTGCGCCATCCGCTGCTGAACGACTGGGACGACGACTGGCTCGTGCCGTTCCAGGAGAAGTGGAAGCTCCAGCGCGTCCAGACGCTGGAGCGCCTCGCCGAGAGGTTCCTCCAGCGACGGCAGCACTCCGCGGTGCTCGAGCTGGCCGACGCCGCGACCCAGGCCGACCCGCTGAGGGAGGGGCCCCGGCGATTGGCCGTGCAGTCCTGCCTGTTCGTCGGCGAGGTCGCCGACGCACACCGCCGATACCGCCGCTATCAGGAGCTGCTCTCCGCGGAACTGGGCGTGGCCCCGAGCGGCGCCATACCGCAGCTTTTGAGACAGGACCGCGAGCGCCAGCTCGCCTTGGCAGCCGAGTTCTGACCGGGTACCCGTACCCGGGCCGCCGTTCAGCGCAGGTCGGCCTGTGCGGCTGCGGTACCGTCGAGGAAGCCGCCCGACTGGTGCTGCCACAGCTTCGCGTAAGTGCCGTCCGCGGCCAGCAGTTGGCTGTGCGTGCCCTGCTCGACGATGTGTCCGCGATCGAGGACGATGAGCTGGTCCATGGTGGCGACGGTGCTCAGCCGGTGCGCGACCACCAGCGCCGTCCGTCCGGCCATGAGCCCCCACAGCGCGTCCTGGACGAGGATCTCGCTCTCCGAGTCGAGGGCGCTGGTCGCCTCGTCGAGGAGCAGGATCGGCGCGTCGCGCAGGATCGCCCGGGCGAGGGCGACCCGCTGGCGCTGCCCGCCGGACAGTTTCACCCCGCGCTCGCCCACCATCGTGTCGAAGCCGTCCGCCAGCCCGTCGGCGAACTCAGTGACGTGCGCCGCCTCGGCGGCGCGGCGGATCTCCGCTTCGGTGGCTTCCGGGCGGGCGAAGGCGATGTTGTCGCGCAGGGTCCGGTGGAACATCGCCGGGTCCTGGGGAACGTAAGCGATGAGGCTGCGCAGGTCGGCCTGGCTGAGCCGGCTGATGTCCTGCCCGCCGATCAGGATCCGGCCCGCGCCGATGTCCGTCATCCGCAACAGCAGCCGGGTGAGCGTGGTCTTGCCCCCGCCGGAGCGGCCGACGAGGCCGAGCTTCGAGCCGCTGGGCACGGCCAGGTCCAGGCCGTCGAAGAGCGGCCGCGCGCCCGCGTGGCAGAAGGTCACCCGCTCGAACCGTACGTCGGCGGCGGGCGGGCACCGCAGCGGTTCCGGCTCCGCCGGGTCGAGCACGGTCGGAGGCGTCAGCAGCAGTTCGGTGAACTGCGCGGCCTCCGTCATCGAGCTCTCCAGACGACGGTAGATCTGGTTGAACTCGAACATGATGCGGGTCGCGTTGGCGTAGTAGGTGAAGGCGACGATGACCGCCTCCACTCCGTGCGCTCCCCCGCCGAGCACGATGGCGAGCATCAGGCCGAGCACGTTGGTCACCACGGACAGCGGCGCGACCAGCGTGTCGATGCGCAGGTTGCCGTAGTCCCACGAGCGCAGCGTGAGCCGCCTCGACTCCGCGACGCGGGAACGGTGTTCGGCCGCCTCACGCGATTCGGCGGCGAAGGCCCGGACCGTGTCCATGTTCATCAGGCTGTCCGCCACGTGGCCCGACACGTGGGCGATCGCCTCCTCCCGCCGGGCGACGAGCGCTTGGCGGCGACGGATCAGGGGTGCCACGCACAGTCCCGTGAGCACGATCATCGTCAGGAGTCCGACGACGAGCAGCGGGTCGTACTGCCACAGCACCACCGAGGCGAACACCAGGGGCACGAAGCTGCCCATGACCGAGAACGTCAGGGTGTCGACGAACTCCTCGAAGCGGGAGGCGAAGCTCAGGACGCGCTTCGTCAGCGACCCGGCGAAGTTGTCGTGGAAGAACGCGGCGTCCTTGGCGAAGAGTTCGTCCATGCCGGTGACGTACAGCTGCTCGATCCCGCGGGCGTCCAGGCGGTTCAGGCAGTGCAGCCCGGCGCGCCAGAGCGCTTCCGAGAGCAGCAGGACCCCGGCGAAGGTCAGGACGTAGGGCATCGTCCAGGAGATGGCGCCACCGGCGTCCCCCGATCCTCCGGCGATCCGGCCGACGAGCTTCGCGACGATCAGCGGTGCGATGTAGTGGATGCCGATGTTGCCCAGTGCCGGGAACAGCATCGCGGGCGCCGTCAGCCATTTGAGGCGGGCCAGCTCCCGTCCGTAGTAACGAAGTGCGAGGAGCACCGGGCTCCGGCGCGGCGGACTCTCCTTCGGTGAACTGCCGTTCGATGGACTGTCGTTCGGTGGGCTTCCGTACGATTCGGGCGATCCCATCCCAACCCCGCCTTCTCGGACCATCTGGTCAGAGAGCGGAGTGTCCCGCACGGGCGCCCGTGCGGTCCAAGCCTTTTTCCGTCCACAGTCCAGAACCGGCCGAACTCCGCGGAGATCCGACAGGTTTCTCCGATGGCCGGCCCGCGGGGCGGGCCGCTGCCCGCCCCGCCGGCAAGGCGCCCGGTGGCTCAAGCCGACGGCTTCGAACGGCCTCTCCGGCGGCGGACGGCGACCGTGGTGGACGCGGCCAGCAACAGGCCGAGCGCGGGCAGGAACAGCAGGTCCAGCAACCCGCTGAACGCGCCCAGTACGACGAAGGGCAGACCAGCGAGGAGCACCTCGGGCGCCGTGCTCAGCCGGGCGAACGCGGGCCGCCCGGCCAGCATCAGCCCGCCCGCCACCGGCCCGGCGACGTACAGCGCGCCGAGCGGGTACGGCAGCGTCCACATCTGAGGCGCGATGGTCAGCAGGACCGTGGCCACCCCGACGGCGGACACCCCGGCCGCACGCAGGCTCCGCGTCGAGCGCAGGTCGGGCGGACACAGGACCGCCACCAGGGCCAGGAGGAGGAGCGGCCCACTGGTGACGACCGCGAATTCAAGGCCCAGGCCCAGCCGTAGCACCTGGGACGTGAAGATCGCGGCGGTGCCCGCCAGCACGGTCCAGACACCCACCGCCCAGCGGCCGGTCAGGGCCAGTACGGCGCCCAGCAGCATCGCGAGGCCGGCCGCCCCCATCAGAACGGAAGGGCCGATGCCGTCGATCTGCCGGTCCATGCGCAGGGCGGTGACGCTCAGCCTGGCCCAGGTCATCGCGTTCACCGCGAGCGCGACGACGGCGAACGGCGCGAGGGCCGCGAGGAGCCGTCCGGCGCGTCCCGCCGAGCCCAGCCCGAGCCGCATGCGCAGCGCGTGACCGACGACATCGACGGCTTCGCGCAGGCGCGCCGGCCTGCCCGCGCCGGCCGTGGCCTCGCGGTAGGAGTCGGCGATCTCGTCGCCGAACTCCCGGCGGTAGACGGCCGGGTAGAGCCTCAACAGCGCGCTCACGCGGTCACCGCCCCGTCGAACCCGCCGAGCTCCAGACGCCGGGTCGCCTCCCGGGCGGTCCGGGCGATCCGGGCCGCCTCGGTGGCCAGCACCTCACGCCCACGCGGCGCGAGCGTGTAGCTGCGCCGCCTGCGCCCGTCGACCACCTCCTCGTCGTGGACCACGATGAGTTCCTGCTCGAGGAGCCGCTCCAGGGCCCCGTAGAGCGTTCCGGTGCGCATTTTCGTGCGCCCTTCCGAGATCTTCTCGACCTCCTGGGCGATCGCGTATCCGTGCCGTGGGGCGTCGGCGATCGCTGTGAGGATGAGCAAGGTCGGCTCGCGCAAAGGTTGATCGTTCACGACGCCACGATAGCTCGGCAACCGACATATGTCGATGACCGAGCTATTTGGCGCGGGAGCGACCTCGGACCAGGCTGTCCGCCCTCACCTTCCGTACCCGTTGTTCATGGCCAGGCGCAGCGCCCAGACGTCGGTGCAGGTGTTCGGGGAGGACGATCTCCCGGCGTGGATGGCGGCCGTCCAGTGGGCGGCCGAGGTGGAACCCTCACGGACAGGCTCGCCGTCGGCGTCGCTGGGGAAGCTGCCGTTGAGGTCGTCGCCGCCAGAGCCGGTCCGGTGAAATTGGTGGTGGTGACGTTGCCCCCGCTGATCGCGGCGCCCCCGCTGACCAGCAGCGCCCTTTGCAGGGCTGGGAGCCGCAGCAGCCTTCTGGTCATCGGATTCCATCCTTCTGATGGTCGAAACGGCGGCTGAGGTACGGGGTGCCGGCACGGACGGGGTCCTGCCGCTGCTGTCGGCGCGGCTGAGCCCGCGTCCCGGCGGAGATGTGGATGCGGGTCCGGCCTGTCGGGCCTCTCGGTTGTGGGCGCTCACCCGGGCGACCGGGGACGACTCAAGCCCACGCGTTCCCGCACCGAGGTTCACTCTAGCGGACGCAGATACAGATCCTATCGAGCAGATTGGACCGCATCTACCGTCTCCGATTGCGACTTTCCTAGCAGATGCCGCATTGATGGAGTGGTTCACCGGTGGGGAAGGGTCAGCTGAACACCCGCTCCCCCGGGGCGAATTGCGCAGCCGTCGCGGAGGGTGTGCGACAGGGGTGGTGGCGGGCGCACCGGGCCACGGGTTCGATCCCCCAACTGGTCCCCGGAAACGACTAAGAGGCCGCTTCAGATTTCTCTGAAACGACCTCTTGGATCCGACTTCTAAAAGTCGGGACGACAGGATTTGAACCTGCGACCCCTTGACCCCCAGTCAAGTGCGCTACCAAGCTGCGCCACGTCCCGATGTGCTTCTGATCTGGGGTTTCCCCCGTCCCTGCGGCACAAGCAGAACATTACCCCACGGCGGGGGGTGTGCATGCACCGGTTATCGGCGCGGGAGAGGATGGGGAGGTGAACGCAAGGGATCGGGACGGTGAGGGTCGGGCACGGAACGCCCGGCCCAGAGACGGGCTGGGGCGACCCCTGCCCTACGGGGCCGAGGGGGTGGAGCGGCAGCCCGAAGGGGTGGTGCGGTCGCCCGGGGAGACGGTGGCGGAGGCGCAGCGGCTGCTGGACGCCGGGATGCCGTTCCACGCGCACGAGGTGTTCGAGGACGCCTGGAAGTCCGGGCCCGGGGAAGCGGCTCCGCTGTGGCGCGCGCTCGCACAGCTGGCGGTCGGGCTGACGCATTGCGCGCGCGGGAACGCGGTCGGCGGGGCGCGACTGCTGCGCCGGGGAGCCGCTGCCCTGGCCGGGCTGGACCAGCCCCACGACGCTGCCGCCCCCGCGGCCGACACCGAGTCCGGACCTGAGTCCGGACCTGAGTCCGGATCTGACGCCGGACACGAGACCGGACCCGGAGCAGGTTCCCCCGCCGGGCCCGGGGTGCCGTACGGGATGGACCTGGGCGGGATCGTCCGCTGGGCGCGGGAGCTGGCGGGGCGGGTCGAGGGCGGCGCCGTCGTCGACGCGGCGGCCGAGGCCCCGATGCTCGCAGGCGGGTCCGTTCGGGCCTGAGTTCGGGCAGCGGCGTCGGAGGCTGCGCCTCTTCGGGGACGGTTGCCGGCCCCCGGCCGGGTCCTAGTGCTGTGGCCGGGAAGGTTTGCCGGGTCGCGGTGTCCGGTGCGGTGCATCGCAAGGCGGAGGACCGAGGCCCGTACTGGACGTACTCGCCCGGTCCGACAACGCGGGGGGCACCTCCCAGCGGTAGCTGGGGGAGAAGTGCCGTGCCGGGCGCCGCGATCCGGTGAACCTTTCCGGTCACAGCACTAGGCCGGCTGGAGGAGGTCCCAGCGGTTGCCGTAGAGGTCCTGGAAGACGGCGACCGAGCCGTACGTCTCGTGGCGCGGCTCCTCCAGGAAGCGGACGCCCTCGGCCGTCATCCGCTCGTGGTCGGCGGCGAAGTCGTCGGTGTAGAGGAAGAAGCCGACCCGGCCGCCCGTCTGGTCGCCGACCCGGGAACGCTGGTCCGCGTCCTTGGCCCGGGCCAGCAGCAGCGCCGACTCCTTGGCGCCCTTGGGGCGCACCACGACCCAGCGGGAGCCGTCCGGGCGGGCGGTGTCCTCGACGAGGTCGAAGCCGAGCGCGCGGGTGTAGAAGTCGATGGCCTCGTCGTAGTCGTGGACCACGAGGGCGGTGAGGGCGATGTGTGCGGACATGGCACTCATTGTGCGCCGAGGAGTACGACCTCCAGGGTGCGGGGGCCGTGCACGCCCTCCACCCGGTCCAGTTCGATGTCGCTGGTGGCGGAGGGTCCGGAGATCCAGGTCAGGGGGCGGGTGGGGTCCAGGAGCGGCAGCGCCAGCGGCACCGAGTCCACCACCTGGCCGGGGACGCGGACCACGCAGACGTGGTGGTCCGGAATCAGAGTGATCCGGCGCCGCCCCTGCTCCGGGCCTCCGTCGAGGACGATCGTTCCGGTCTCGGCGATGGCCAGGGCGCAGCCGGTCACCACGCTGTCCACCGCGTCCAGCTGGTACGGGGTGGAGTCGGCCCTGTCGTGGATCCGGGTCGGGTCGGCTGCCGCGAGCCAGTGCGGGGGCAGCCCGGGCGGTACGAGGACCGACGACGCGCCCCGCTCGGCGAGGAGCCGGGCCAGCAGCGCGGCGAGGCCGTCCTCGTCGACCCGGTGGACCTTGGCGCGGTACTCCGCGAGGTTCGCGGCGAGCAGGTCGACGGTTTCGGCCGGGGTGCGGGCGCCGTGCACCTGGAGGTAGTCCCGGGGGATCGCCGTATCCGGGCGCGGCTCCGGCAGGGCCCGGCGGATGCGGGCCAGGATGAGGTCTCTGGCGCTCACGGGCGTGCCTCCCGTTCGCGCGCCGCCCACCAGTCGCGGAACGAGCGCTCCGGAAGCTCCGGCAGCTCCCGGCTGTCCGTCCAGGCCCGCCCGGGCCCCGGCAGCCGGCGCGGTCGCAGCCTCCGGGCGCGGGCCAGCAGCCGCTCCCCCGCGCGCAGTGCGCCCGGGTGGTCGAGGAGGAGCCGGGCGGCCCGCATCGCGGCCCGCTGCGCGGTGTGGCCGTCGGCGGGGCGGATGCTGACGCGGACGCCCTCCCGGGTCACCGGGCCGCCCTGGGCGACGCGTTCGCGCAGGTGGACCAGTACCTCGGGGATGTCGATGGCGACCGGGCAGACCTCGTAGCAGGCCCCGCACAGGGTGGAGGCGTAGGGCAGGGTGGCGTCGATCTCGCTCGCGGTGCCCCGGAGCTGGGGGCTGAGGATGGCGCCGATCGGGCCGGGGTAGACGGAGCCGTAGGCGTGGCCGCCGGCGCGCTCGTAGACGGGGCAGACGTTCAGGCAGGCGGAGCAGCGGATGCAGCGCAGGGCCTGGCGGCCCACCTCGTCGGCGAGGGTGTCGGTGCGGCCGTTGTCGAGGAGGACGAGGTGGAAGACGGAGGGGCCGTCCGCGTCGGTGGTGCCGGTCCACATGGTCGTGTACGGGTTCATCCGCTCGGCCGTCGAGGAGCGCGGGAGCGTCTGGAGGAAGATCTCCAGATCCCGGAAGGCCGGAACCACCTTCTCGATGCCGACCACGGAGATCAGGGTCTCGGGCAGGGTCAGGCACATCCGGCCGTTGCCCTCGGATTCGAAGACGACCATGGTGCCGGTCTCGGCGACCCTGGAGGGGTGGTAGGTGACGGTGTGCGGGAAGTACGCGCCCACGTCCGTCACCCCGAGGACGTCGACCAGGAACTCGGTGAGCTCGTACACGCGCGGTACGAGGTCCTCGGCGAGCGCGGCCAGGGCGGGACCCCGGCCCTCGGCCTCGGCCGCGTGCCCGATCCGGGGGTAGTGGGCGCGGATCATGGCGGCGCATGAGCCGGAGGGGGTGACCACGTACGCGTACCCGGCGAAGGCCTCGGCGGTCCGCCGGACCAGCGGTTCGGCCTCGCGCCGGTAGCCGGTGTTGTACTGCGGCTGACCGCAGCAGCTCTGCGCGGCGGGGAAGTCCACGGTGACCCCGAGCCGCTCCAGGAGGCGGACCACGGCGATGCCCGTACGCGGGTACAGCGCGTCGTTGACGCAGGTGACGAACAGGGCGACGCGCATGGTGGGCACAATAGCCCGGTGAAGAAGTTCTCAGTGATCGGCATAGGCGCGGGCGACCCGGACCATCTGACCCTCCAGGCGGTCAAGGCGATCGGCGCGGCAGACGCATTCCTCATCCTGGAGAAGGGGGAGGAAAAGGCGGATCTGACCGGGCTGCGGCGCGCGATGCTCGACGCGCACGCCCGCCCCAGACACCGGCTCGTGGAGGGCCGCGATCCCGACCGGGACCGGACACCCGCCGACTACACGCCCACAGTGGACGGCTGGCGCAGCGCGCGGGCCGAGCTCTTCGAGCGGTTCATCGCCGAGGACCTGGCGGAGGGCGAGACGGGCGCGTTCCTGGTGTGGGGCGACCCGTCGCTCTACGACTCCACGCTCGCGATCCTCGACGAGGTGCTGGAAAAGGGCCGGGTCGCCTTCGAGCACGAGGTCGTGCCCGGCATCAGCAGCATCTCCTCGCTGCTGGCCCGCCACCGCACCAACCTGAACCGGGTGGGCCGCCCGGTCCAGATCACCACCGGGCGCCGGCTCTCGGAGGGCTGGCCGGCCGATGTGGACGACGTGGTGGTGATGCTGGACGCCCGCCACGCCTTCACCGCCCACCTCGACCAGGACCTGTACATCTACTGGGGTGCGTACGTGGGCACCCCCGACGAGATCCTGGTCTCGGGGAAGCTGGCGGAGGTGGCCGGCCGGATCGAGGAGCTGCGCGCCGAGGCACGCGCCCGCAAGGGCTGGATCATGGACACGTACCTGCTGCGGCGCGGCTGAGCCCGTCTTTCGGATCGGGCCCGATCCGAAAGAGACGGCCTAGGGCAGGTAGGCGGGCAGTACCTCGGCGAGCCGTTCGTACTCCTCGGCCCGGTTGTAGATCTGCCCGCTCACCCGGATACCGCCGCCGCCCGGCCAGGGCCAGATCAGTACCCGGATCCGCTGCTCGGCCGCGATCCGCTCGCGCAGTTCGCGGGCGGCGTCCGGGGTCTCGGCCACCCCGGGCGGCAGCCGCAGCGTGCGCAGGGCGAGGCCCTCGGTGTGCGGGAGCGCGGCGAGGGCGGGAATCTCCGCGAGCAGGGCCGCGCCGTAGGCGGCGAGGGCGCTGTTGTGCGCCCGCACCTTGGCCGCGTCGAGCTGCTCCAGCAGGTCGAGCCCGTCCGGGGCGGCGAGCCAGCCGGTGTAGTCGAAGGTGGCGCGGTTCTCGACCGAGCGCGGGAAGCCGTAGTGGTCCTCCCAGGAGGGCACCGGCGGCCGGACCCGGTCGCGGTGCTGCGGGGCGACGGCCAGCATCGCGGTGCCGGACGGGGCGTAGGCCCATTTGTGGAGGTTGCCGAACCAGAAGTCGGCGCCTGCGGCCAGCGGTTCGGGGATCATGCCCGGGGCATGGGCGCCGTCCACGATGGTGGTGATGCCGCGGTCGGCGAGTTCGGCGAGCAGACGCGGCGAGGCGATGAGCCGGGCGGTGGGCGAGCTGATGTGGTCGAGTACGGCCACCCTCGTCCGCGGGGTGACCCCGGCCAGCACGGTCTCCCGTACGGCGTCCTCGTCGGGGAGGTCCGGGCCCAGGGCCACGGTGACGAGCGGGGCGCGGCGGGCGGCGGCCGCGACGACGGTGCCGTAGCCGTGGTCGGTGACCAGGATCTCGTCGCCGGGGGCGAACTCCACCGAGTCCAGGGCCAGATTGGCGCCCTCGGTGGCGTTGGAGATGAAGGCGAGCCCGTCCGGATCGGCGCCGAGCCGGACGGCGATCCGGGACCGGGCCTCGACGAGCCGGTCGGGGACGCCGAGGAAGAAGGCGTCGGGGTCGGCGTGCGCCTGCGTCCGCAGAGCGGCCTGCCTCTCCTGGACGGGGACGGGCACGGCGCCGAACGACCCGTGGTTCAGGTGGCTGACGGCGCCGTCGAGCCGGAACAGCCCCCGCCCGCCCGGGAACTCGGCGGGCCGTATCGGCCCGCCGAGCGAGACGGCCCCGGCCGGCCCGGCGGCGTCGGCGGGATCGACGCGGTCGGTGCGGTCGGTGCGGTCGGCGGGCTCGGCTGGCTCGGTCACGTGGACCTCCGTGGGTGCGGCGCGGCTGTCGGCCCGATCATGCCCCGCCGCCGCCCGGAGCGACACCCCACCCTCCGGCGGCCCGCGGCGGAGCAGCTCCCGCGGACTGGTTGGGGTTGGCGTTCACCCGCCAGTCCTGGCGGTCCAGGTATTCGGTCACGGTCTCTACGGCATCGACCCCCGCAGTCACGGCAGCCCTCCCACGAGGCTCGGCACGGAAGAATGGATCACGTGCCGGCAGGTGTCGGGCTCGTCGCCGTGGCGACTCACCGTTGCGGGGCAGTCCCGGATTCCCACCGGGTTCCCTGTTGCCTCGGTCGGGGAGAGGCCCCGCCGAACCGGCAGAACCAACCCTACATATAGATGCGACAGCAGGAAGCCGCCACTACATATGGGGTGACGAAGGTGCCGAGTCAAGGGACTTCGGCCCCTGCGGACTCAGCTCCGGCCGCTGGTGGCGGCGTGGTACTGGAGGTCCTGGACCTCCACGGTGCGGTCCACCGGATAGCGCAGTTCCACCCGGGCTCCGGCCTCGCCGCCTCGCACCACGGCCGCCGAGCGGGCGCCCGCACCCAGGGGCAGCAGCTCGGAGTGGAGCCCCGCCGGGGCCTCGTGGTCCTCCCCGGCCGCCCCGACGGCCGTACGGATGCTCGCGGGCGCGGTCAGGAAGCTCAGCACCTCCACCGCGTCCCGGGCCGCGGCGCTGCCCTTGCGCAGCGACATCACGAGGGACTGGCCGCCGCTCGGGTCGGCGGCGGCGAACTGGGTGCGCGAGCTCAGGTACAGGGTGTCGCGGACGATCTTCGGCCAGCCGCCCGTCTTGAACCGGGTGAGGTAGTACGAGGAAAGGTCCAGGTAGGCATGGCCGTTGTGCAGGGACGGCGCGAACTGGCTGCCCTCGCTGTAGTCGTTCCAGGTGGTGAGCTGGACCCAGTCGGCCCCGTCCTCGATGGCGCGGTTCCATGTGGCGCGCAGGGTCGCGGTGTTGCCGGCCTCGTCGTAGATGCCCTGGTTGGGCCGGGCGTCCTGGACCGATACGGGCTGCATCCAGATCTTGCCCGCGGCGTGGGCACGCCGTACGTCGCGCGTGGAGCTCTCCTGGCCGACGTAGCTGCGGCTGCCCCACTCGGAGTATCCGTAGCTGATGGACTCGAACTCGCCGCTGTGCGCGCCGGAGTCGAGGAAGAGCGGTACGAAGGCGGTGCGGACGCCGTGCCGGGACTTCAGGATGTCGATGACCCGGCTCCACCAGGCGGCGCTCTTCTCCTCGGCCTTGAACGGCGAGACCACCAGCCGTCCGTCGGGGAGCCGGTGGGCGGCCGGGGCCTTGCCGAGCTCCGCGAGGGCGTCGGCGAGTACGCCCGGGTCGTCGGTGTTCAGGGAGGTCATGTCCGGCATCAGCATGATCTTGAAGCCCGGGTCCACCGAACTCGCGGCCTCCAGGAGGAGGTTGGAGCGCTCTCGGTTCTTTCCGGAGAGGGAGAGCAGGTCGAGGGTGAATCCGTCGATGCCGGCGGCGCGTGCCGTACGGACCTCCTGCCGGAGGTTGGCGAGCTCCCAGTCGCCGCTCTTGGGCTGGACGGGCAGCGGCCGGTCGCGCAGCAGGCCGCCGTAGCGCGCGTGCTTGCCGCTCTCGCCTTCCGGTTTCAGGTAGTTGCGGGTGTAGTAGTCGGCGTCGGCGTTCACGTTGTCGAGGGAGAGCGGGTACGGGGTGAAGTAGTGGGCGAAGACCAGCTTCTTGCCGGCGGCGCCCGAGCGCAGGGCGGCCGGCTGCGGCATGTCGAAGGGCAGGGCTCCGGTGGGGTGCACCGGGCCGTCCGTACCGGAACCCGGGTCCTTGGGGTCCGGGGTCTTCGCGCCGGGGCTCTGCTCCTCGGGGGCGGGGGTGACCGGGTCGGCGGGTGCGGGCAGGAGCGCGGCGCTGTCGTCGGAGCCGCCCGGGCGGGCGTCGGTGAGGGCCGGCGCCGAGAGCTCGCGGTGGTCCCCGGCCGTGCGCGGCTCCCAGGCGATGCCGGTCGCGGCGCAGACGCCCACGAGGAGGAAGGCGGACAGGAACAGTGCCAGCAGCGGCCTGCGTCCTCTGAATCCCGGACGGCGCCGGTGCGAAACGGGTCTCCCGCGCCGCTGTGCCCGCCGCTGGTCCGCACTCATGGTGGCCCCTCCCCGGAATATGCCCGAGCGTCGGGCTACGCAGCAGTACAGCCGATTCCCGCCCCCCGGACAACTGTTCCCAGGGAGACGGGACCGGGTGCGTACGTCACGGGGCCTACGGGGACTACGCCCGGGGCGGAGGATCCGAGCGGCGGCTCAGTCGGTGGATTCCTTGGCCTGCGCCGCCACCTGGGCGGCCTCGGGGAAGGGACGGGGGTAAGGGGGCGCCGAAGGCGGACGCCATGACGTCGGCGAAGGCCGCGGCGATGCGGATCTCGCCGTTCGGGTTGGGGTCGGCGCCGTCCCACGTTTGCTTCTCGGCGCCTGCCGTCTGCACAACTGCGACGATCACCGGGCGGCACGGGCCTTTCGCCGGAATACGGAATTCCTCTGGCCTTCCGACGAAACTGGCCCATAATTGTCTTCATACGGCTTGAAACAACACTCTTGCCGTGTGTGGTCACGCATGCATGGGGGGCATCGTGCCGATGAGGGAATTCAGAGGCGCCGGTACGTTTCCGGCAACATCCATCGAGCTGTCCCGCCTGTTCACCGCCGTGCGGCGGGGCAAGGTGGTCAGCGTCACCGGGCGGTTCCGGGAGCCCCGGAGCCTGCTCGTGCGGGAGATCGGGCAACGGCTCGCGTGCAACTTCTACGACGGCGTGGCCGTGGTGTCCGTGGACCACCGGTTCGGGGTCCGCGACCTGACCGCCGCGCTGGGCTGCGTACCGGGCATGCCGTTCCTGCCGTACGGGACGTCGAACGCGGCGTCATGGCTGGCCGAGCGCGACATGCTGCTCGTCCTCGACGGCTGCGACCATCTCGCGGCCGAGACCCTGGGCTGGCTGCGCGACCTGCTCGCGGTGGCGCCCGGGCTGCGGATCCTGGCCGCAGGGCGCCACCCGCTGGCCATCGCACCGGGGCGGGTGCACCGGCTCTGACCTGCGCCGGACAGTGTCCGGACACGGGTCCGCCCCGGTCGGCAGCAGCCGGCCGGGGCGGACCCGTTGAAGCGGTGGACCTCAGTCCTGACGGTCTCAGCCGAGGAGCGCGAGCGCCTGGTTCAGCGTCGCGGACGGCCGCATGATCGCCGCGGCCTTGGCCGCGTCGGGCTGGTAGTAGCCGCCGATCTCGGCCGGGGAGCCCTGGACGGCGATGAGCTCGCCGACGATCTTCTCCTCGGACTCGGCCAGCGACTTGGCGAGCGGGTCGAACGCCGCGGCCAGCTTCGGGTCGTCGGTCTGGCGCGACAGCTCCTGCGCCCAGTACAGGGCGAGGTAGAAGTGGCTGCCGCGGTTGTCGATGCCGCCCAGCTTGCGGCTCGGCGACTTGTCCTCGGCCAGGAAGGTGCCGGTCGCCCGGTCCAGGGTGTCGGCCAGCACCTGGGCGCGGGCGTTGCCGGTGGTGGTGGCGAGGTGCTCGAAGGAGACGGCCAGCGCGAGGAACTCACCGAGGGAGTCCCAGCGCAGGTAGTTCTCCTTGACGAGCTGCTGCACGTGCTTCGGGGCGGAGCCGCCGGCGCCGGTCTCGAAGAGGCCGCCGCCGTTCATCAGCGGGACGACCGACAGCATCTTGGCGCTGGTGCCCAGCTCCAGGATCGGGAACAGGTCGGTCAGGTAGTCGCGCAGCACGTTGCCGGTCACCGAGATGGTGTCCTCGCCGCGGCGGATGCGCTCCAGGGAGTATGCGGTGGCCTCGACCGGGGAGAGGATCTTGATGGTCAGACCGTCGGTGTCGTGATCGGCGAGGTACGTCTTGACCTTGGCGATCAGCTGCGCGTCGTGCGCGCGGCCCTCGTCGAGCCAGAAGACGGCCGGGACTCCGGTGGCGCGGGCGCGGGTGACGGCGAGCTTGACCCAGTCCTGGATCGGCGCGTCCTTGGTCTGGCAGGCGCGGAAGATGTCGCCGGCGGCGACCTCCTGCTCCAGGACCGTGGCGCCCGAGGCGTCGACGAGACGGACGGTGCCGGCGGTGGCCAGCTCGAAGGTCTTGTCGTGGCTGCCGTACTCCTCGGCCTTCTGGGCCATGAGGCCGACGTTCGGCACCGAGCCCATCGTGGACGGGTCGTACGCGCCGTGCGCACGGCAGTCGTCGATGACGACCTGGTAGACACCGGCGTAGCTGCTGTCCGGGAGGACCGCGAGGGTGTCGGCCTCGGCGCCGTCCGGGCCCCACATGTGGCCGGAGGTGCGGATCATGGCCGGCATCGAGGCGTCGACGATGACGTCGGACGGAACGTGCAGGTTGGTGATGCCCTTGTCCGAGTCGACCATCGCGAGGGCCGGGCCCTCGGCGATCTCGGCCTCGAAGGAGGCCTTGATCGCGTCGCCGTCGGGCAGGGCGCCCAGGCCGTTCAGGATGGTGCCGAGGCCGTCGTTCGGGGACAGGCCGGCGGCGACCAGGGTCTCGCCGTAGCGGGCGAAGGTCTTCGGGAAGAAGGCGCGGACCACGTGGCCGAAGATGATCGGGTCGGAGACCTTCATCATCGTGGCCTTGAGGTGCACGGAGAACAGGACGTCCTCGGCCTTGGCGCGCTCGATCTGGTCGTTGAGGAAGGTGCGCAGCTCGTCGACGTGCAGGACGGACGCGTCCACGACCTCGTCGGCGAGTACCGGTACGGAGTCGCGCAGCACGGTGACGGCGCCGTCGGCGGCGACGTGCTCGATGCGGAGCGTGCCGGCCTCGGTGATCACGGCGGACTTCTCGGTGGAGCGGAAGTCGTTCTCGCCCATGGTGGCGACGTTCGTCTTCGACTCGGTGGTCCAGGCACCCATGCGGTGCGGGTGCGCCTTGGCGTAGTTCTTGACCGAGGCGGGGGCGCGGCGGTCGGAGTTGCCCTCGCGCAGGACCGGGTTGACGGCGCTGCCCTTGATCTTGTCGTAACGGGCGCGGTTCTCCCGCTCCTCGTCGTTCTTCGGGTCGTCCGGGTAGTCCGGCAGCGCGTAGCCCTGGCCCTGGAGCTCGGCGACCGCGGCCTTGAGCTGCGGGATCGAGGCCGAGACGTTGGGCAGCTTGATGATGTTGGCGCCCGGGGTCTTCGCCAGTTCGCCGAGCTCGGCGAGGGCGTCCGCGATGCGCTGGCCCTCTTCCAGGTACTCCGGGAAGCTGGCGATGATCCGACCTGCCAGGGAGATGTCACGGGTCTCGACATTCACACCGGCCGTCGACGCGTACGCCTGGATCACAGGCAGGAACGAATACGTCGCGAGGGCCGGGGCCTCGTCAGTGTGCGTGTAGATGATGGTCGAGTCAGTCACCGGATGCTCCGCTCCACAGTCTGCGTCTCTCGTCTGCAACATTGCTCGACATCAAGATATCTCGTGATCGGGCCGGTCGGGACAGCCCCCGCCGCAAGCGTGTGCGAGACGCGCGTCACGCTCGGTGGCCGAAGCCGCCACGGTAGCCACGACCGCCCGGTAACGCGGAAAGCGCCGCCACCGGCTGCTTTCAGCCAGGGGCGGCGCTCACGCACTACCGGTTACGGGCCTGCTCAGGCGTGCACGGCCTTGGGGCTCGGACCGTACTGGTTCGGGTTGGGCTGACCCTCGGTGGCCATCAGGACGAGCGCCCAGATCCAGCCGACCAGGGGGATGAGGCCGACGAGGATCCACCAGCCGGACTTGCCCTGGTCGTGGAGGCGACGGACGGTGAGGCCCAGGTTCGGCAGGAAGGTGGCCAGCGCGTAGAGCGCGTAGAGCAGCGGCGACGTGCCGAGGACGGCGTCGAGGATGGCGGCGACGATCAGCGCGGCCGTGTTGAAGAGGAAGAACATCCAGAACTCCTGGCGGCGCGCGCGGCCGGAGAAGTCGACGTACTTCTTCAGAACGTCGGTGTAGTAGTGCATGAGTCCCCCCAAGAGACGGTTCGTGGGCCGGTCCTGATGGAGCGAGCCGGGGCAGAACTTATGCCCCGCTTACGTCGCGGTCAAGCCACTTGACAAGGCGCCGAAAGAGTTACTTTTTGATGCTCAGTCACCCAAACACGCGCTTACCGGACGCAACTTGACCCGCTTGCTCCGGTCCGGTCACCGGCCGTGACGAAATGAGCTGACGGAAGTCTTACGTCAGGGCGTGGGACCCCCCTTGGGCCCCTGGAATTCCGTAGCGTCCACGCCATGCGCGTACTTGTCACCGGTGGATCCGGGTTCATCGGCTCCCACATCGTTACCACTCTGCGTCTTCGCGGCCACGATCCCCTCGTCCTGGACCTCGTCCCCCCGGCGGACGGGGTCGAGTTCGTACGGGCCGACGTCCGCGACCCCGAGGCCGTACGCACGGCCCTGCGCGGGGTGGACTCCGTCTGCCACCAAGCCGCGATGGTCGGCCTCGGCAAGGACTTCGCGGACGCTCCCGCGTACGTCTCCCACAACGACCTCGGCACGGCGGTGCTGCTCGCCGCCATGGCGGAGCGCGGCGTCCGCGACCTGGTCCTCGCCGGCTCGATGGTGGTCTACGGCGAGGGCCGCTACGAGTGCCCCCGCCACGGGGTCGTCCGCCCGGGCCCGCGCCGCGTGGCCGACTTGACCGAGGGCCGCTTCGAACCCCACTGCCCCGTCTGCGACTCGGAGCTGGCGCCGGGACTCGTCTCCGAGGACGCGCCGACGGATCCGCGCAACGTGTACGCGACGACGAAACTGACCCAGGAGCACCTCGCGGCCTCCTGGGCGCGGTGCGTGGACGGCCGGGCGGTGTCGCTGCGCTACCACAACGTGTACGGCCCGGGGATGCCGCGCGACACCCCCTATGCGGGAGTGGCTTCCTTCTTCCGGTCCTCGCTGGCCCGGGGCGAGGCCCCGCAGGTGTACGAGGACGGCGGCCAGCGGCGGGACTTCGTCCACGTCCAGGACGTCGCCGAGGCCAACGCCCTGGCCCTGGAGGCCGGCACGCCGCTCGGCGTGTGCACCCCGTACAACACCGGCAGCGGAACCCCCCACACGGTCGGCGAAATGGCCACCGCCCTGGCCACCGCCCACGGTGGCCCCGACCCCGTCATCACCGGCGAATTCCGCCTGGGCGACGTCCGCCACATCACGGCCGACTCCCACCGCCTACGCACCGACCTCGGCTGGCGCCCCCGAACCGACTTCACCACAGGCATGACGGCCTTCGCCCACGCCCCCCAACGCCAGACCCACCAGAACCCCACCAACGCCTGAACCACCCGGCGACCCGATCCAGCCTCCACCAGCCCCGCAGGCCCATCCAGCCACCACCGGCACCCGTCAACCCATGCGGCCCATCCAGCCCCCGCCGGCACCCTCCAGCCCCGCCGGCGTTTGAGGCGCGGGGCGGGGGCAGCGCCCCTGGGCCCCGGCCGCCCCGCCCGCCCGACCGTCAGGTCGACACCGGCAGCGTCACCTCGAACCGGCACCCTCCGGGAACGTTCCGTACGGCCGCCCGCCCCGCGTGCGCCTCCACGATGCCCCGTACGATCGCCAGCCCCAGCCCGGCCCCCGCCGGAGGCGCCGGAACCGATGCCACCCCCGCCGGAGGCGTCCGCGCGGGCGTGCCCCGCCAGCCCGTGTCGAAGACGCGCGGCAGGTCCTCGGTGGGGATCCCGCCGCAGCCGTCCGTCACGGAGACGATCACCGCGCCCCCGCCCGCCCGTACGGAGGCCGCGATGGCGACCGTTCCGTCCGCCGGCGTGTGCCGGATCGCGTTGATCAGCAGGTTGGCGAGGACCCGGGTCATCTCCTTGCCGTCCACCTCCACCGGCACCCGGTCCACGGCCGCGCCGTCGAGCCGTACGCCACGCTCCCGTGCCAGCGGGTGCACCCCGGACAGTGCGTCGCCGACCAGGTCGTACACGGACATCCGGCTCGGGCTCAGCGCCAGCGCCCCCGCGTGGATCCGGGACAGTTCGAACAGGTCTCCGACCATGGAGTTCAGCCGGTCCACCTCGGTGCGGATCTGCCGGTGGTATCGCGCCGGGTCCTCCGCCATCCCGTCCTCCAACGCCTCGGACATCGCCCGCAGTCCTGCCAGCGGGGTCCGCAGATCGTGCGAGATCCAGGCCACCAGCTCCCGCCGCGAGGTCTCCAGCGCCCGCTCCCGCTCCCGGGACACCGCCAGCTTCTCGCTGGTCGCCGCCAACTCTCGGGACAGCGAGTCCAGTTCGGCGGTGGCCAGGCCCGGCGGCGCCGCGAAGCTGCCGCCGTCGCCGAAGTCCCGTGCGGCCAGCGACAGTTCCCGGCTCCGGGCCACCACCCACCGCCCCAGCACCAGCGCGACGGCCAGTGAGACCACCGCCGCCATCGCCACGACCAGGGTGACCACCCCGAGGTCGTGCCGGGAGAGGAACATCGCCTGGGCCACGGCGAGCGTCCCGGCCAGCATGGCGGTGACCGTCACGGCGGCGATCACCGTCAGGGACACCGCCACCGACCGGTGGCGCACCACTCTCAGCACGACCGCGCCGAGCACCCCCGCGCACACGGCCCCGCCGAACGCGAACAGCGCGATGAGCAGTATGTCCTTCATGCCGCGGTCACCCCGCCCGGCTCGAATCGGTAGCCGACGCCCCAGACCGTCTGGATCAGCTTCGGACGGCCGGGGTCCTCCTCGACCTTGGCGCGCAGGCGGCGTACGTGCACCGTCACCGTCGACAGGTCTCCGAAGTCCCAGCCCCACACCTCGCGCATCAGGTCCTCTCGGCCGTGCGCCTGCCCGGGATGGCGCAGGAAGTGCGCGAGCAGATCGAACTCCCTGACGGTGAGCGCCAGTTCGTGTCCGTCCTTCGCGGCCCGGTGGGTGGCCGGGTCGAGCGTGATCCCGGCGCCCGTCAGGCGGGCCTCGGCCGCACCCGCGCCCGCCGCGCCCGCGGCCCCGGTGGCCGCCGCGCGCCGCAGCACGGAGGTGACCCGCAGGACCAGCTCGCGCGGGCTGAACGGTTTCGTCACGTAGTCGTCGGCGCCCAGCTCCAGTCCGGCGATCCGGTCGTCCTCGTCGCCCCGCGCGGTCAGCATGATCACGGGCACCGGTCCGGTCGCGCGGAGCCTGCGGCACACCTCCAGCCCGTCCAGACCCGGCAGCATGAGGTCCAGTACGACCAGGTCCGGCCGGATCAGCGCGGCGCGCTCGAGCGCCGCCGGGCCGTCGGCGACGGTCTCCACCGTGTAGCCGGCGCGCCTGAGGTAGCCGGTGACGACCTCCGCCACGGTCGGGTCGTCGTCGACGACCAGGATCCGAGCGGGCGCCGGCCGCGCACCGCCCGTACCGAGGCCCGGGTCGCCGCCCGGGGCCTCGCCCTCGCGCGCGCCGTCCCCGCCGCCCGTACCACTACTGCCCACGCCGTCACCGCTCATACCCTCCAGCCTCCCACCCACGGGCGCCGGCCCGGGCCCCCGACCGCGTCCGTGGGGGCGACGTCCGCGTTTCGTAAGGAGTCCACGGCCCTTTTGCGGGACCTCGGTTCATACGGTGAAACCGTGAGCGAAACCGTGACGGTAGACGTCGTACTTCCCTGTCTGAACGAGGCCGAGGCGCTGCCCTGGGTCCTTGCCCGCATCCCGGCCGGCTGGCGGGCCCTGGTCGTGGACAACGGCTCCACCGACGGCTCCGCCGAGCTCGCACGGTCGCTCGGCGCGACGGTGGTGACGGAGTCCCGGCGCGGATTCGGCGCCGCCTGCCACGCCGGGCTGCTCGCCGCGGAGGCGGACGTCGTCTGCTTCTGCGACTGCGACGCCTCGCTGGATCCCGGGCTGCTGTCCGGCTTCGTGGCGGCCGTCGCCGCGGGCGAGGCCGATCTGGTGCTCGGCCGGCGCCGTCCACAGGGCCGTGGCGTCTGGTCGCCGCACGCCCGGGCCGGGAACCTGGCGCTGGCCCGGCTCCTGCGCCGTCGGACCGGTCTGCGGCTGCGCGACCTGGGCCCGATGCGGGCCGCCCGGCGGGAGGCCCTGCTGGGACTGGACCTGTCGGACCGGCGCTCCGGCTACCCGCTGCAGATGGTGGTCCGGGCGGCGGACGCGGGCTGGCGGATCCGGGAGGAGGACGTGCCGTACCTGCCGCGCTCGGGCAAGTCGAAGGTGACGGGCACCTGGCGGGGCACCTGGCAGGCGGTGCGGGACATGAGCCGGGTTCTGGCCGAGCCCGCCGACCACCGGGCCGCCGGCCGGGCCGGTGCGGGCTCACCCTCCGGCGGTGCGCGATGAGCACGACCACGCTGCTGGTGATCGCGAAGGAGCCGGTCCCGGGCCGGGTCAAGACCCGGCTCACCCCGCCGTACACCCCGGCCGAGGCGGCCGAGCTGGCCGAGGCCTCGCTCGCCGACACCCTCGCCGCCGTCGCCGCGGCCCCCGCGCGGCGCCGGGTCCTGGTCCTTCAGGGCCGGCCCGGCCCGTGGCTGCCGCCAGGTTTCGAGGTGGTCCCGCAGTGCGCCGGGACCCTGGACCTGCGGCTCGCCGCCGCGTTCGCGGGCTGTACGGGGCCTGCGCTGCTGATCGGCATGGACACCCCGCAGGTCACGCCCGAGCTGCTGGACGTGGACTGGTCGGCGCACGACGCCTGGTTCGGCCCCGCAGTCGACGGCGGCTTCTGGGCACTCGGGCTGGCGGCCCCGGACCCGGCACTGCTGCGCGGCGTTCCGATGTCGGTCCCCGGGACGGGCGCGGTCCAGTACGAGCGGCTCCGCGCGGCCGGGCTGCGCACCGGCCGGCTGCCCGTCCTGCGGGACGTCGACACCGCCGAGGACGCCCGACTGGTCGCCGCCGAGGCCCCTGCGGGCGCCTTCGCCGCCCGACTGGCGGCCATTACCCGTCCGGTCCTGCGATGACCACGCTCACCTCGGGCGCGGCCCGGGCCGGCGGTCCGGTCACCGCCTGGTCGGCCGACCCGTACACGGTGGCCCTGCGCCGCGGCCGGGGACCGCTGTACTTGCGGCGGGGCGACGGGTGGCTGCTCCCGCTGGACGTGGAGCGCTGGTGCGAGGCTCCGGACGGCGCCGACCGGACGGTGCTGAGCCGCTGCCGGGGCGCCGTCCTGGACATCGGCTGCGGCCCGGGCCGGCTGGTGTCCGCACTCGCCGCCCGGGGACACCGGGCCCTGGGGATCGACGTCAGCCCGGAGGCGGTGGCCCGGACCGCGCGGTCGGGCGGCGCCGCCTTGCACCGGTCGGTCTTCGACTCCCTTCCGGGTGAGGGCCGTTGGGACACGGCGTTGCTCATCGACGGCAACATCGGCATCGGCGGCGACCCCGCGGTGCTCCTGCGCCGGACGGCCGAGGTGGTCGCGGCGGCCGGCTCGCTGATCGTGGAGTGCGCGCAGGCGGAGGCCGGGACCGACGTGGACGAGCGCTGTGAGGTCCGGGTGGCCGACGGCCGCGGCGGCCTCGGTGCCCCGTTCCCCTGGGCCCGCGTCGGTCCTGCGGCCCTGGCCCGGCACGCGGCGGCCGCGGGCTGGACCCCGGCCGGCCACTGGACGACGGCGGGCCGGGCTTTCGTCACCCTGGCACGCGGGGCCGGATCCCCGTAGTCCGAGTAGGGGCTCCCCCACCGTACGGGGAGCCCTGCGCCGGCGCGCCCTCAGCGCGAGCGCCGCCGCCACCGGCCCACGACCGCCGTCGCCCCGGCGGCCACCGCCACCGCGGCGAGAACCACCGCCAGGTTCCGCCCGTACGGCAGCGGCAGGGCCGACGGGTTCGGCGGCGCCCCCGGTCGCAGCAGCAGGGGCAGGGTGACCAGTACGAGCACGCCCGCCGTCAGCAGGGCTCCCCGTACGGGGCCGCGCGCGGGCACGGCGGCGACCGCGAGGCCGGTCGCCAGGACGAGGGGCGCGATGATCCCGTCGTGCAGGACGAGCGCCCCGCCCAGCCACACCAGCACGTCGAAGGGGTCGGGCAGGTCCGCCAGCAGCCGGCCCCCGATGGCGATCAACAGCAGCCCGGCGCCGCCCAGGAGCAGTCGCAGGCTCTTCACAGCACCTCCAGCAGGGTGACCCATTTGGTCTGCAGGACTCCGGGCCGGTTCGGCGCGATGACCCGCGCCGGGTAGCCGTGGTCGGCGCTCAGGACCTGCCCGTTCAGTTCCAGGGCGAGCAGGGTCAGCGGGTCCTCGGCGTAGTCCCGGCCCATCTCCATCACCCGGTAGGCGCCGCCCTTCTCCAGCGAGGTGACCCTCAGCCCGGCCCCGGGCGGGGCGCCGGCTCGCGCCATCAGGTCGCGGATCCGGACGCCGCTCCAGCGCGCTTCCACGCTCCAGCCCTCCACGCAGGCGATCGGCAGCCGCGCCTGCGCCCTGGGCAGGGAGCGGAGCTGATCGAGTGTCAGCGTGTAGGGGGCGGGTCCCCGTACCTCCAGCCGCCAGTCCCGCACCGCCTCGTCGGTGACCCTGGCGGCCGCGGCCGTACGGTTGACCGGGAGTCCCTGCTGTCCGTGGTCGGGGTGCCTGGGTGCGAGCAGGTCGAGCCGCTTGAGGGGAGTGAAGGCCTGTCCGACGGTGGTGAGGGTGACGGCTCCGACGGCCGCGCCCACCCCGATCATCAGGGCGCGCCGGTCCGGGCCGTCCTGGGCGGGAAGTTGGAGCGTTCCGGGTGACCGGCGGCTCCAATGGGCCTTGATCTCGGGGGCTTTGACGGCAACGTGCAGGAGCAGTGAGCCGAACACCACCCAGGCGAGCGCGAAGTGCGTCTGGATGAAGCCGAAGGGCCACGGATACCACTCGGCGATGTTGAGGAGCCCGGTGAAGACCTGCAGGACGGCGGAGGCCACGAGCACTGCCACCGACAGGCGTTCCAGCCCGTGCCGGACACTGCGCACCGGCGGCCACACGAACAGCCTCGGGTAGACCGTCCACAGTTTGGCCAGGAGCAGCACGATCGCCGCGAGCCCGCTGGCGATGTGCAGGCCCTGGCTGAGCCGGTAGCCCCAGACCGGGCGGCTGGGCAGCACGTTCGCGGCCCAGCCGGGCGGATGCTGGAGGTAGTGGCTGATCAGGCCGGTCACGAAGCAGACGGCGAAGGCCGCGCCGAGCCAGCGGCCGATGGAGGTGGCGGTGCGGGCGTCGTGGAGGCGGCCGGTGAAGGAGGGCGGCCGGATCGTGAAGCGGGAAACGCCTTCCGGCGGGGCGGGGGGCGGCGGCGAGGGCGGCGGCGGCTCGGCAGGGGGTACGGGCGGAGTCATGCCTCCCATGAGAGCGCCGCCGGGCCCGGCACGGGCGGCCCGACACCTTACGAAACGCGGACACCCGCCCGGGTCACCCGCCCGACACCTTACGAAACGCGGACACCGGGCCGGGTCACCCGCCCGACGGCGCCCCGCGCTGCGAGGCTGGCCCGCATGGACCACCCCCGCGCCCGGACCTTCCTCACCGTGCTGCTGCTCGCCGCGCTGGCCGTCGTTCTCGTGCCCGCCGTCCACGAGGAGGGCTACTTCGCCGATCCGGCGCGGCTCACCTGGTGGTACGCGGCCGCCTGGACCCTGTTCGGCGCGGCCGCCTGGTCGCTGCGGCGGGTGCCGGAGCGGTACGTGGTCCCGCTCGTGCTGGCGGGCGCGCTGGCCTGCTGCGCGGCGGGGCTCTCCGGGCCGCCGCTGACCAGCACCGATTCCTTCCGCTACGCCTGGGACGGGCGGGTGCAGGCGGCCGGGGTCTCCCCGTACGACCACGCCCCCGCCGATCCGGCGCTGCGCGACCTGCGCGACGACTGGCTGTTCCCGCGCGGCGAAGCCGCCTGCGCGGGGCCGGACCGGGTGGGCATCGAGCCGGGGGTCTGCACGCGGATCAACCGGCCCTCCGTCCACACCGTCTACCCGCCGGTCGCCGAGGGCTACTTCGGGCTGGTCCACGCCCTGTCCCCGGCGGGCGTGCGCCACAAAGCCCTGCAGATCGGAGGGGCCCTGCTGGCGCTCGCCGTCACGGGGGCCCTGCTGCTGGTCCAGCGGCGCCGGGGCGCGCGGCTCCGTACGGCCGCGTACTGGGCCTGGTGTCCGGCGGTGGCGGTGGAGGCGGTGAACAACGCGCACATCGACGTGCTCGCCGTCCTGCTGTCGGTGGCGGCGCTGGGGGTCGTGGTGCGCCGGCGCCCGCTCGGCGGGGCCCTGTTCGGGCTGGCGATCGCGGCGAAGCTGCTGCCCGCCGTGCTGCTGCCGGGCGCGCTGGCCGGCGTCCGGCGGTGGCGGGACGCGGCGGCGCTGCTCCTGCCCGCGGCCGCGGTGGTGGGCCTGACGTACCTGCCGTACGTGCTGTTCTCGCGCGCGTCGGTCTTCGGCTACCTGGGCGGCTACGCCGAGGAGGAGGGGTACGAGGATCCGGGCGCGGGCGGCCGCTACGCGCTGCTGCGCCTGGTGCTCCCGGACTCCTGGTCGGTGCCCGCGGTCGCGGCCGGGATACTGGCGATCACGGTGTACGTCTGGCAACGCGGGGACCCCGAACAGCCTTGGAGCGCGGCCCTGTTGGTGACGGGCACGGCGTTCCTGCTGATGACTCCGGGGTACTCCTGGTACGCCCTGCTCCTGATCGCGCTGGTGGCGCTGGACGGCCGCGCCGAGTGGCTGGGGGTGGCGCTCGCGGGGGCGGCGGCGTACGTCTCGGTCCGCGCGCTCGGCGGGGCGACGATCCCGGTGGCCTACGGACTGGCCGGCGCGGCCGTGCTCGTGGTGTGGGCGGTACGGCGACGGGCGGCGGCCCGGGGAGGGAGGGGAGTTCGCCCCGGACCGCCGCCGCCCGCTCCTCGGAGCGGTCAGCCGATGTGGAACGGGTCCCCGTAGACCTTCCAGTCCAGGGGGGTGTTGAGGTTGAGGTTGCCCTTCTTGACCCACACCCGCTGCGCCGTGTCGACGCGGCTGGTGTCGCTGTGCGCCTCCTCCTGCTTCATCGCCCAGACCCGGGCGTCGAGGAAGGCGTTGAGCCAGGTCGTCTCGTTGCCGCCCTGGGCCGGGGGCTTGGCCTTCGAGAGGGCGCGCTTGCGGATGTTGCGGAAGCTGGTGGAGTCGGTGCCGTCACCGTGCATGACGATGGCGTCGTAGTAGGTGAACTGGCCGAGCACGCCGACGCCGTCGGACTTGCCCTGATTCACGGCCGGGTTGAAGTAGACCCGGTCGCGCTCGTGGCCCTGGGCCTTCTTGAAGTCGGAGTCGGAGGCCGCCTTCACCCAGTCCTTGGTGAAGTTGGGGTCGAGTCCGGAGTGCGAATCGCTGCCGTCGACCTTCCGCAGGGCGGGGAGGTACTTGGCGAGCACGTTGCCCGGCTTGATGTCCGTGTAGTACTCGACCAGTTCGAGCATGTCGTGGGTACCGGAACAGAAGCCGATGATGCCGGCCGTGTAGCCGCGGCCGTCGTCTATGTCCTCGATGTACTTGTACTGCGCCTTCCAGTTCAGCGAGGAGTTCTCGGCACTGGAGACGATCTGCATGGCGATGTCCTTCTTCACCGGATCGTCGAGTCCGACGGCCGCCGACACCTGCACAGCGGCCGTCGGCGCGGTGGGGGCGGCGGTCGCGTGAGCGGTGACGGGTGCGGCGAGGAGGGCGGCGCCAAGTACGGCACTTACGGCCAGTCGCTTGCGGTGGGGGGTGAACACAGGTCCTCCATAAGGGAGTTGATGCTCGGGCGACTTCGTTAGGAAACTTTACTACCAGAAGTCCCACCACCTCAAGACCCCGGTACGACCCACGCTCCGACCGGGCGATGCCCGACGATTCCTCTTCTGGCATATAGAAGCCTGCTCGAGGAATACTTACGCATATGCGGTGATTTACGGCCGTCGAGATCTCATATGCGCGATTCATGGCAAGCCCGGGCGGTCGCGAGCAGGACTCAGGGACACGACTCAGGAGATGGAGGCCGCCGGCACCGTGATCGGCGTCGACCTCACGCCACCCCTCCGGGCGTGCGGAGCGCGCGGCTCGCCACGGCCGCGCCGTCAGCGCCGACGCCCCCCTGGCCGGGCCGAACCTCCGCCCGGCCCTCGAAGCCGCGGAATGGCACGTGGCCACGTACGAGGACGCCCCCACCCACTTCCTTACCCGGGCAGAACGCGTCCTGGCCCCTGCGGAACACATCCCGGGCCTCGCGGAACACTGACGCACCCGCCGGGGCCGCCGCGGCGACCCCGGGCGGCTGGGTTCAACTGCCGGCCGGGCCCGCCGACCGGTCTGCCCAGCGGCCCGCTGCCAGGCGGTTCCGCAGGCCGAGCTTCGCGTCCGGCCACTCCGGACGCGTGAGGCTGTACACCGCCGTATCGCGGACCCAGCCGTCCCGCATGACCATGTGCTGCCGCAGCACACCCTCGGACTTCGCGCCGAGACGGGCGATCGCCGCCCGCGACTTCTCGTTCCGCACGTCCGTGAGCAGCTCGACGCGGTTCATGCCCATGGCCTCGAAGGAGTGCGTCAGCATCAGCAGCTTCGCCTCCGTGTTCGCGCCGCTGCGCTGCCAGGACTCCGCGAGGAAGGTCCAGCCGATCTCCAGGCGCCGGTTCGCGGTGTTGATCATCATGAGCCGGGTCGACCCGATGACCCGGCCCGTCGCCACGTCCACCGTCGCGTACGGGATCTGCTTGCCCGCCTCGCGCGCCTCGACCGCGTCCTCGATGAAGCCCCGGACATCGTCCGGATGCGGGACGAGGGTCACCGCGAGCTCCCACAGGCTGCCGTCGCGGACCGCCTCGCACAGTCCGTCGTGGTGGCGGGCCTCCAGCGGTTCAAGCCGCACCCGCTCACCGACCAGATCCACCGCCGTCACCGCGCCCGCCGTCACCGCGTCCGTCGACCCCTGCTGCATGCCTGACCTGCCCGTTCGTCGTTTAGCCGCGCCCAGGCCGACCATATCGGGCGTTGCCGGTCAACCTCACCTGGATTTCCGCCGCGTGGCCACCGCGGCCACGGCAGCGGCCGTGTCACAGCCAGCCGTTGCGCCGGAAGCCCCGGTGGATGACGAAGCAGGCGACGGCCATCACGCCGAGCACGAGGGGGTACCCGTAAGTCCAGTGCAGTTCGGGCATGTTGTCGAAGTTCATGCCGTACACCCCGCAGACCATCGTCGGGACGGCGACGATGGCCGCCCATGCGGTGATCTTGCGCATGTCCTCGTTCTGGGCGACGGTCACCTGCGCGAGATGGGCCTGGAGTATCGAGTCGAGGAGGGCGTCGTACGCGTTGATCTGGTCGGTGGCGCGGGTCAGATGGTCGGCGACGTCACGGAAGTACGTGCGCATCTCCGGCGGGATGACCGGGAGCGGCTGGGTGCTCAGCTGCTGGAGCGGCCGGCCCAGCGGGGCCACCGCCCGGCGCAGTTCGAGCAGTTCGCGCTTGAGCTGATAGATCCGGCCGGCGTCCCCGCTGCCGCCGTGCTCGCTGAAGACCATGGTCTCGACGGCGTCCATGTCGTTCTGCACCGCGTCCGTGACGGCCACGTACTCGTCGACCACGTGATCCACCAGCGCGTGCAGGACGGCCACCGGCCCCTTGGCCAGCTGCTCGGGCGCCGCCTCCAGCTCCTCGCGCACCGGCCCGAGGGTGCCGCGGCCGCCGTGCCGGATGGTGATGACGAAGTCGTGGCCGGCGAAGGCCATGAGCTCGCCGGTCTCCACCACCTCGCTGGTCGCGGTCAGTTCCTCGTGCTCCACGTACCGCACCGTCTTGAACACGGCGAAGAGGGTCCCGTCGTAGCCTGCGATCTTGGGCCGCTGGTGGGAGTTGCCCACGTCCCCGACGGCGAGCGGGTGCAGGCCCAGCAACTCTGCCAGCCCGGCGAATTCCTCCTGCGACGGCTCGTGCAGGCCGATCCAGACGAAGCCTTCGCCCGTCTTGCGGACCCAGTGCAGCGCCTCACCGGCATCGGCGTGGCCGTCCTGGCGCACGCCGTCCCGGTAGACGATGCAGTTGACGACGGCGCTGCCCAGTGGGGAGCGGACCGGGTGGCTGAGGTCGACGGCGCGCCGGTAGCCGCGGCGCACGACCCGGCGCAGGTTGCTGAACATGGACAACGAACGTACTCCCCTCAGGCTGATCGCCGGCCAGTGTCCCACCTGCACTCGGAACACCGGGCCACGGGGTCGCGCGGCTACGCGCCCTTTTGCCCGGGCCGCCGGCACGAGGCCGCCGACACGGCCGCCGAGCGCCTCGGCGGGTCCGCGAACCGGCCCGGGGACGCCGGGCCTTCCCCGCGGGTCGCTCAGGTCCGGTCGATGAAGACGCTCGTCGACTTCACCCGCGCCGTCGCCCTCGCTCCGACCTCCAGGCCGAGTTCCTCGACCGCCTCCCGGGTCAGCAGGGACACGACGCGGTGCGGTCCGGCCTGGATCTCCACCTGCGCGTCGACCGTGCCCAGCTTCACGCCGGTCACGATGCCGGCGAAGGCGTTGCGCGCCGAGGTGTACGGGGCCTCGTCGCCCTCGCCGCTCTCCTGCGCGACCTCCACGCAGAACGCGGCCAGGTCCGGCCCGTCGACCATCCGCCGGGTACCTTCCCGACGCGTCGGGAACCGTTCCGCGTCGGCCCACCGCCGGGCCGTGTCGACGCTGACGCCGAGCAGCCGCGCCGCCTGGCCGATCGTGTAGGACTCCATGCCCGCAGCCTAAGCCCTCCCCGGCCCGGTCCTCGCAGGCCAAGGGCCCCGGCCGGGCCCCGATGCGGCAGCAGGGCCCGGACCGCGCGTCGCGGTCCGGGCCCTGCTCCGTGCGGTGCCGCCCGCGGCGGCGGTGCGTCAGCTCTGTGCGGTGTCGTCGTCCGTCTGCCCGGCGTCCTCGGCAGCGTCTGCCTTCTCGCGCATCTTGCGCACCAGTTCCGCCTTCTGGTCGGCGGCACCCTGGCGGTCGAAGTTGCGGTGCGGACCGTTGTTCTGCCGTTCGGCGCGCGACTGCCTCTTGCGCTGGCCGCCACCCTGCCCCACGGGGTTGTTGATGTTCTTGCTTACGGTCACGGGTTCTCCCGGTAATGATGTGCGGTGATCTACGGATTCATCGGTGGGGGACGGGCGCGGCGACGTCGAAGGACGTCAGCAGGGGCCCATCACGCTCTCACTCGTAAATCGGTGTCTGGAAGAACATGACAAAGACGTTACCCGGTTCCGTCGGCCCCGCAGACCAAGATTCCCTCCGGCCCGGCGCACCCGGTCCGCCGATCAGAGGGACACGTCTTGGCCGAGCGCGCCCGCCGCCGCCCGCGCGACCGCCTCCGCCACCTTCGACAGCGCGGGCGAGTCCAGCTTCCACTGCTGCCAGTAGAGCGGTACGTCGAGGGTCCGCCCCGGCGCGATCACCATCAGCTTCCCCGCCTCCACCAAGGGGTCGGCCTGCGCCTGCGGCACCATCGCCCAGCCCAGCCCGCCTACGGCCGCATCGCAGAACCCCTCCGACGTCGGCACGTAGTGGCGTACCTCCGACGCCCTGGCGCCCGCGTCCCCCGTGACCATCCGCACGAAGTTGTCCTGGATCAGGTCCAGCCGGTCGAACACGACGACCGGCGCGACCCTGAGGTCCCGCTCCACCGCCCCCCGCAGATGCTTCGCCGCGAACCCCGGGCTCGCCACCGGCAGGTACCGCGCGAGTCCCAGCCTGCGCACCGTGCACCCCGCCACGGGCGCCGGCTGCGAGGTGACCGCCGCCATCACCCGCCCGTCCCGGAGGAGTTCCGTCGCGTGTCCCTCGTCCTCCCGGTGCAGTTCGAAGCAGACCGGCGGGTCCTGATCCACCCCGGTCAGCGCGGGCAGGAACCAGGTGGCCAGCGAGTCCGCGTTGACCGCGATCGGCAGCCGCACCGGCCCCAGGCCCTCGGCCATGCCGAGCTCGGCCCGTGCGTCGCGTTCCAGCCGGACCAGCTGCCGCGCGAAGCGCACGACGACCTCCCCGGACTCGGTCGCCCGCACGGGCTTGGTCCGCATCAGCAGCACCCGCCCGGTCCGCTGCTCCAATGCCTTGACGCGCTGGCTGACGGCGGACGGGGTCACGTGCAGGGCGGCGGCCGCCGCGTCGAAGGTGCCCTCGTCGATCACCACGAGCAGGGTCCGTACCTGGTCGGCAGGCAGTTCGTCCATCACGAGAGCTAATGCTACGTAAGAATCTTTAGCTGTACTCCTCACCCGGCCGCTGCCTACGGTCGAAGACATGACACACGGCATCATCCCGGCGGCCCTCGCGGGCTTCGGAACCGGGCTTTCCCTCATCGTCGCCATCGGCGCCCAGAACGCCTTCGTCCTGCGCCAGGGCGTACGCCGCCACTCGGTCCTCGCCGTGGTCGCCATCTGCGCCCTGTCGGACGCGGTCCTCATCGCCCTCGGCGTGGCCGGGGTCGGGGCGTTCGTCACCGCCTGGCCGCCCGCCCTCACCCTCGTCGGCCTCGTCGGCGGCGCCTTCCTGATCGGCTACGGAGCCCTCGCCGCCCGCCGGGTGCTAAGCCCCGCCCCGGAGGCCGCCCTCGCCCCGGGCGGTGGCAGGGGCGCCGCCTCCACCCGGCGCGCCGTGCTGACCTGCCTGGCCATGACCTGGCTCAACCCGCATGTGTACCTCGACACCGTGCTGCTCCTGGGGTCCCTCGCCGCCGGCCGCGGCGACCTGCGCTGGGCCTTCGGCGCCGGGGCGGTCCTGGCCAGCCTCACCTGGTTCGGGGCCCTCGGTTACGGAGCCCGCCTGCTCAGCGGACCGCTCGGCCGCCCCTCGGCCTGGCGAGCCCTGGACGCACTCGTCGCGGCAACCATGGTCACGATGGGCGCCCTCCTCCTCACCCGAGCCTGACCGAGGAGGAGGCCGTCACTCCGAGCTCCGCGGCAGGGTCGAGCTCAAGCGCTCCGGGTTTGGCGTCGGTATCCGCCGGGGGCCAGCCCGTACTCGCGTTTGAAGGCCTTGGCGAAGGCGAACTCGGAGCCGTATCCGGCTTGCGCGGCGACAGCGATCAGCGGGTTGTCGGACTCGCGAAGCAGCCGGGCCGCGGTCGTCATGCGCCAACGGGTCAGGTAGGCCATGGGCGGCTCGCCGATGAGCGCCGCGAACCTGCGCGCGAAGGCCGCCCGTGAGAGCCCCGACCGGACCGCCAGCGACTCCACGGTCCACTGGGCCGAGGGATCCCCGTGGATGGCCGCCAGCGCCGGGGCGACCGCCGGGTCGCCGAGCGCCGCGGCCCAGCCCCGCCCGGCCGCCGGTGGCTGGTCCTCCAGCCAGGCGCGCAAGATGTAGAGCAGCAGCGAGTCGATCAGCGTGGGGACGATGCCGACCGATCCGATGCGCGGGTTCTCCAGCTCCATCCCGAGCAGCTGGACGGCGGCGCTCAGCTCGGGGTGGCGGCCGTGCCGCGTCTGCAGGTGGATCACTTCGGGGAGCTGCTTCACCAACGGGTGAGGCCGCCCCTGGTCCAAGTGGTAGTTGCCGCACAGCAGGCTGGTCAGGGCGCCGTCGCCGCCCAGCCGCACGGCGGCGATCGGCGACCCCGGGCGGAACTGCTCGGGCCTCTCCACCTCGGCCGGCGTGGACGGGTGGTCGGCGAGGATGTGCCCCCGGCCGTCGCGCAGGAAGACCACATCACCCGGACTCAGGGCGATCGGGCCCAGATGGGGCGGGGCGTCTTCCAGCGGGACCAGCCAACACGTTCCGTACAGCACCACATGGAAGCCTGCCCCTGCGACGGGCGGAAGCCGGAGCCCCCAGGGGGCGCGGCCGTCGGTGCGCACGGACGTCGGCAGCCCGGTCCGCATCGAACTCAAGGCCTCAGTCAGGATGTCCATGGCCTCACCGTACGGTGAGCACGATCTTCCCCTGGACCCGCCCGGAGCCGACCAGTTCGTGCGCCTTCCCCGCCTCTTCGAGGGGGAACGTCTCCTGCACGTGCGGCCGGATCCGTCCCGCATCGATCAGCGCGGCGATCGCCTCGAGCGACGCGTAGTCGGGCTCGACCGACACACCCGCGAAATGCCTTCCAGCCGCCTCGACTTCGGCCGCCAGCTCCGCGTTCCAGTGCTCCATGATGCTCACCAGGGTGCCGCCCGGCCGCAGCACGCTCAGCGAACGCGCGCCCTCGGCACTCGAGTCGAAGACGACATCGAGATCGCGTACCGCATCCGTGAAGTCGGTGACCCGGTAGTCGATCACCTCGTCCGCCCCGAGGCCCCGTACGAACTCGTGCCGCGCCTCACTGGCCAGCGCGATCACATGCGCGCCCCGGGCCTTCGCGATCTGCACGGCGAAGTGCCCGACACCTCCGGCGGCGCGGTGGATCAGCACCCGGTCGCCGGCTTTCACCTGCGCCGCGTCCACCAGCCCCTGCCAGGCGGTCAGCGCGGCCAACGGTACGGCGGCGGCTTGTACGTGGTCGATCGAGGCGGGCTTGCGGGCGACCTGCCGCGAGGGTGCGGCGACGTACTCGGCGTACCCGGTCGCGGCACGTGGGAAGAACGGCATCCCGAACACCTCGTCCCCCACCTTGAACCGGGCTCCCGGACCGGCCTCCTCCACCACTCCTGAGATGTCCCAGCCCACACCGAAGGCCGGCTCGCCCAGCAGCGGGTAGGCCCCCGATCTGACGGCGACGTCCACGGGGTTCACGCCGCTCGCCCGCACGCGGATGAGCACCTCTCCGCCGAGGGGCTTGGGCCGGTCGATGTCGACGGTCTCCAGGACCTCGGGTCCACCGAAGGAATTCTGAACAACAGCACGCATGGCGACTCTCCCTTGCCGTTCGGGTTGATGCCTCAACGTTAGGGAGATCGAATGAGCCGCGTAATGACCTACCGTCTCAGAAACATGTCCCATCGTCTTGTGCGCGGACGTTTCCAGCCTCACGGGCGGAGCCGGAGCCGAACCACGGCGATACCGGCGCCCCCTCGACGCCGGCGCCAAGTGCCGCTGCCGACGCAACTGCGCGAGTGGCACGGCCGAATATCCGCGTGCGCGTCATCCGTCCGCCGCCGCCTCCTCGGCCTCCCAGCGCAGCAGGTCGCCCGGCTGGCACTCGAGCACCTCGCAGAGCGCGGCGAGCGTCGTGAAGCGCACCGCTTTGGCGCGGCCGTTCTTGAGTACCGCCAGGTTGGCGGGTGTGATTCCCACGCGGTCCGCGAGCTCGCCCACGGACATCTTCCGCCTGGCCAGCATCACGTCGATGTCGACGGCGATCGGCATCAGATCACCTCGTCCAACTCGTCCCGCATCTGCGCCGCTTCGCCGTCGCGCGCGACGGCCTGGGCGAGCAGCATCCGCAGTACGAGCACGATGAGCGCGATTCCCAGGATGGCCACACCGATCCCAGCCATGATGACGGTGACACCCGGATCCTCCCGCTGACCGGGTGCGTTGATGGCCGTGACCACGAACCACACCAGGGCCACGGCCACGATCGCGCCGATCACGACATCCACGTACCGGAAGGCGGCGTGGGAGAACACCGTTCCGCGTCGCACCATCGCCACCAGCCGCCACACGCAGACCAGGGCGACCTGGACCGACACCACACCCAGGATCGTGGCCACCCGCAGCGGGGTCAGCGGCAGCGACCCCGACCCCTCCTCCGGCTCGGTGGCCAACGCCCACACCATCGACCCCTGCACCAACACGGTGCCCACGAGCACCACCACGAGCACGGCGCGCAGCGCACGCACGGTCAGCTTTCCCATGACCCACTCCTCCATCGACTCACGATGGAAACCTATCGAATTTCGATAGCCTGGGCAAGGGTCGGGCAAGGGCTGACACCCCCCACGGATCCATGCGGCCACCCGATCGGCCGACCCGATCCACAGAGGAAGTCAGGCGGCTGCGCTGCTGTCGGGCTCCAGCTCTTGGACACTCCCCCAGTGGGTACGGATCACCGTGCCACGCCACCGCGTACGCCATCTCGTACGTCATCACCCCGCACCTCCAGGAGCGTCCGTGCCGGATCAGCCCGCGACCCCGTCCCCGTACACCGACTCGGTCCGCGCCTACTACGCCGCCCATCCCTCCCCCCTCGTGGCCGCCACCGGGATCGTGCTGGATTCCCGCGGGCGGGTCCTCGTGCTCACCACCTCGTACAAGACCGAACTGGATCTCCCGGGCGGGGGCGTGGAGGACACCGAGACCCCGGAGGAAGGGCTGGCCCGTGAGCTGAAGGAGGAGTTGGACCTGAGCGTGCCGGTCGGGCGGCTGCTCGCCGTGGACTCCCGCCCGCCGGGGCCCCTCGGCCGGTCCCTCGTCGTTCACGTCCACCTCGTCGGGCCGCTCACGACCGAGGAGGCCTCCGCGATCTCCTTCCCGGACGGGGAGATCACCGAGGCGCGCTGGCTCACCCCGGAGGAGGCCTACGAGGCCCTGCCCGCCCGGAACGCGCCCCGGCTGAGCGCCGCCCTGGCCGCCCTGTACGCCGGCTCCCTCGCGCACCTGATCGGCGGGGTGCCGCAGCCCGGCTCCCCGGCCGGCCTCGACCCGGCGCGCCGGGCGGAGCTGGAGCACGCGGGCGCCTACGACCCCGCAGGCCACCGGGCGGCCCGCCCCAAGGCCCTCACGGCGGCGAGCGTGATCTTCACCGACTCGGCGGGCGGTGTCCTGCTGGTGCGGCCCGCGTACGGCGACACGGATCACTGGAACCTGCCGGGCGGCGGCATCGACAGCGACCTCGGCGAGATCCCGCGCGCCGCGGCCCGCCGGGAGGTCCTGGAGGAGCTCGGCCTCGACCTCGCCCCGGGCCGGCTGCTCGGCGTCAACTGGTCCCACCGTCCCGGCTATCCGGCCCGGGTCCGCTTCCTCTACGACGGCGGCACCCTCGGTTCAGCCGACCTGGCCCGGATCCGCCTGCCCGGGACGGAGCTCCTGCAATGGCGGGCGGTGGCACCGGCCGAGCTGCGCCGGTTCGTCAAACCCGCGCTCCGCCGCCAGATCGAGGCCTGCCTCGGGGCCCGCGCGACGGGCGCCGGCCCGCTGGAGCTGCACGCCGGCCGACCACTGGACCAGACCCACGGACCGACCGGCACCGATCCCGCGGGCAAGCCCCGCTGAGCGGACCCAGCCGGCCGGCAGGGCGGGTGGTAGCGGGCTCCTCACGCTGATGTGGCCCCCGTCATTCGACGGGGGCCACATCTGCTGGTTGGGGCGAGGCGAGTGAGGTCAGAAGATGTTCGTGATGCTGGTGGACCAGTTGCTCGCGCCGATCAGGAGGGGCGCCTTGAGGGCGGTGGGGCCGCCCGGGTAGAAGAGCAGGCAGCCGGTGGGGCAGGTGGTGCTGGCCGCCATACCCGCGCTGTTGACGTAGTTCACCCGCGAGTTGGGGTCGGCCCGAGTGGTGGCCCAGACGTCACCCTGCTCGTCGCCCGCCTTGGGCTGGAACTGCTTGTACGCGATGACCCGGCCCTCGTCGTCAGTGATCGTCTTGCTGACGATGGTGCCCTGCGTGTTGCCGTGGCTGGCGATCAACGGACGGTTGGCGGACTGCCAGCCCCCGGTGGCATAGGCGGTGCGGGACGCGAGGCCGAACTTGCCGTCCGCGCCGATCTTGCCGGCGTAGAGGTACAGGTTCCCGTCGGTCTTGTTGCGGGAAAGGACGTCCTTGACGCCGTCGCCGTTCTGGTCCCCGATGGCGAGGACCGTGTAGTTCTTCCAGGTGCTGCCGCCGGTGTAAGCGGGATTCTGGAAGTCAAAGGGTGCGGTCTGGTTCGCGCCTCCACCGCCCAGGGTCTGTCCGGAATAGATCCGCAGGCGCGCACCGGAACAGGCATCGTCCACGCACTCGATGGCGGCCAGGTCGTCGCCCTTCCTGTAGCCGGGTTCGGTGCGCTGGTCCAAGTCGCCGGGGGCGATGATCTGCTGGACTCGCCCCCAGCCCTTGGAACCGAGATCCTTCGGCGGGGCCAGCGCCATCCGCTTCGCGTGGGAGAAACCACCGAGCCCGTTGCCGGCGTAGAGGTAGAGCTTGCCGTCGCCCAGGCGGACAACGGCGTCCTCAAAGCCATCAGGCGCGTCCGTGAAGGAGAGCAAGCCGGCGAAGTCACCACCGTGCGCGATCAGCGCATCCTTCCAACCGGAATCTCCGACGATGCTCATCTGGACGCGGCCGGTTCCGTTGCCGGCGTAGAGACGCAGGCCGCCATCCGGTTCGGGGCTGAGCAAGTCGGTGAAACCGTCGCCGTTGAGGTCGCCGAGGAGGTCCTGGCCCCACGTGGTCAACGGAGTCTGCCCGGCCGGGTAGATGAAGGACGGCCGAGAGGTATTCAGCACCGTGGTGGCGTCACCCGGTGACTGGTTGCCTGCCTTGTCCACGGCGAAGACATTCAGGGTGCTCCGGGGCCATATCGCGAGGATGACTTCGACGGTAGCTTCCGTGGCGCCATCGGCGACAGGAGTCCAGGTGCCTGCGCCTCCGCCTCCGCCTCCGTCGCAACGGTTGACCGAGACGGGGCTGTCCATGAACCAGCAGAAGCCGGCGAGGTCGGCGGCCGGGTGCTTGAACTTGAGGCGCAACTTGGTGCGCGCCGGCTGAACGGTGACGGGGGTACCGTCCTCCTTGGTGACGGTGACGGTGACGGGCTCGACGGGCGCGATCGCGTCGACACTGAAGGCGCACTCGCTGGTGAAGGCGCTGTAATTGCCGTCCTTGTCCCTTGCGCGGACCTTCCACTTGTAGGCGCCGGTGGGGAGGTTCTCGTCGAGGACCTTTGCGGTCGCCGTGCCGCCGCTGGACACCGTGGTGGCGCCGTTGGAGACCGGTACGGCCTTGCCCGCGGCAGTGGTGACGACGAACTGGGCCGTGACGGTGCCGCCGTCGTTGTCACGCAGGCCTGCGGTCATTGTCAGGTCGCTGTGGCCCATCAAGGCGTTGCAGGGAACGGGCCTGAGGCCGTCGGCCCCGGGCGCCCAGTTCCCTTCGAAAGCTTCCGCGCGGGTGACCTCGGGCTTGGCCTGGGTCGCTGCGGCTGCGCCGGGCGCCGTGAGCAGGTCTGCCGCGGAGAGCGGGAGGACGAGCGCGAGAAGGGCTGCGAGTGCGCGGGGCACTCGGGCACCGGCTCTTCGATGAGTCATGGAATGGGAGTCCCTCTGAGAACGTCAAGCACGTGTATCAGCGCAGAGTAAGGGAACCAATTCGCATTTGCACAGCTAAATCTGAGCAGGCATCATCCTGATAACAACGCAACCTGACCCCAAGTGATCCATTTCAGACCAACGCGGATGGCCTTGGCTTACGCGAAGATGGACTCTTCGCGGAGAAGGCGATGCGACGCCCCAACCGCGCCTCCCGCCAGGGCCGCCCGGCGCGCCCCTCGCCCTGGCGCGGGCCGGCTTCTCGGCCGGCTACTGCGGCTCGGTCGCGAGCTGGATCAGGTTGCCGCACGTGTCGTCGAAGACGGCAGTGGTGACGGGGCCCATCGCCAGTGGCTCCTGGGTGAAGCGGACGCCGAGGGCGCGCAGGCGCTCGTACTCCGCCATCACGTCCTCTACAGCGAACTGGGCGAGCGGGATGCCCTCCTCGACGAGCGCGTCCCGGTAGGCCTTGGCGGCGGGGTGGCCGGCGGGCTCCAGGAGGAGTTCGGTGCCGCCGGGCTCGTCGGGCGAGACGACGGTCAGCCACCGGTCCTCCCCGCCGAGCGGGACGTCGTGCTTCTTCACGAATCCGAGGATCTCGGTGTAGAAGCGCAGGGCCTCGGCCTGGTCGTCGACGAAGACACTGGTCAGGTGGATCTTCACGGGGTGCTCTCTTCCGGTCCGGACGGATCGTGCGTGCGCCACCGCTCGGCGATCTGCCGGAGCGGGGCCGTATTCAGGTCGTGGAACTTGTACCGGCCCTCACGCCTGGTCTCGAGGAGTCCGACGCCCTCCAGCACGGCGAGGTGCTGGGAGATGCCCTGGCGCGAGATGCCGAGCCGATGCTTCATGCTCAGCCGCGAGCAGATCTCGAACAGCGTCTGCCCGGACTTCTCCGCGAGCTCGTCGAGGATGGTGCGGCGGGTCGGGTCGGCCAAAGCCCTGAAGAGGTCATCGAGGTCATCAGCCACCGCTATAGGTTAGGCAAGCAATCACTTGCCTCTCAAGTCGAGTGCGCCACGCAACGCGGACCACCTCGATCCGCAGGCGGGCCCGGAAACGACTGAGGGGCCGTTTCGGATTGCCCTGAAACGGCCCCTCAGCTGCGACTGTGCCCCCGTCCCCATGGGCGCTGGTCCCCCGGCGTCGCAGGTCGTGGACGACGTCACACGGCGCCAGTGCCCCCCGCGGCGCAGGCGCCGTCGGCTATGTCCGCCACCGCCTGGGCGGCGCTGGCCACGACCTTGTCCATGGGTGTCCTCTCAGGCGTAGTGGCGGTAGACCGCCAGGGCCACGCAGGCCGGCTTGGCGCTGCCCTCGACCTCGATGGTGAAGGTGAGGGGCATCTGCACGCCGTCGCCCTTGATCTCCTCCACGGTGCCGACGGCGCCGTGCAACCTGACCTTCGCGCCGACGGGGACGGGGCTGGGGAAACGGACCTTGTCCAGGCCGTAGTTGACGCTCATGGAGACGCCGGTGATGTCCAGGAGCTCGCCGAACATCGGGATGACGAGGGAGAGGGTGAGGTAGCCGTGGGCGATCGGGCCTCCGAACGGGCCGGTCTTGGCCTTCTCCGGGTCGGTGTGGATCCACTGGTGGTCGTCGGTGGCGTCGGCGAAGGTGTTCACCCGTACCTGGGTGATCTCCCGCCATGCGGTGTGGCCGAGGTCGGCTCCACTGAGGGCGGTGAGGGCGTCGAGGCCGTGGGCGGTGACGGGCATGGTGAATCGGTCCGTTCGGTAGTGGGTGACGGGGTGGGAGCGGCCGGGTGGAGAACCGGCCCCCGACGGGGCACGGGTGACGCACGGGGAGATTGGCGGGTCACTCCACGTAGCGGTCGCGTACGGCGGGTTTGACGATCTTTCCGGAGGCCGTGCGGGGCAGGACGTCCGCGAAGACCACCGACTTGGGAATCTTGTACTTGGCGAGTCGGCCCTGGAGGTGGCCGAGCAGGTCGTGCTCATCCGCGCGGCGGCCGGGTCCAAGCACGACGACCGCGCGGCCGACCTCGCCCCAGACCGGGTCCGGCACGCCTACGACGGCACACTCCTCGACAGCGGGGTGGGTGAGGAGGACGCCTTCGACCTCGGCCGGGTAGACGTTCTCGCCACCGGAGACGAACATGTCCTTCACCCGGTCGACGACGTAGGCGTAGCCGTCGGCATCGAGCCGGGCGACATCGCCCGTACACAGCCAGTCGCCGTCGGTGAAGGCGGCCTCGGTGTCCTCGGGCCGGTTCCAGTAGCCGCTCATCACGTTCGGGCCTTGGACGAGTACCTCGCCCCGCTCCCCAGGAGCGGCGTCCTTCCCGCTGGGGAGGACGACGCGCGTGTCGGTGAAGAAGTGGGGTACTCCGGCGGAACCGGGCTTGGCTGCGACCTGCTCCCGGTCCAGGAAGAGCACGCCCGGGGACGCCTCGGTCATCCCGTAGCCCTGGCTGAAGGCCAGGCCGCGGTCGAGGTACGCGGCGATGGTACGGGCCGGGACCGGCGCGCCGCCGCAGTTGAGGGTGCGCAGACTGGACAGGTCGGCGGTGCTCCAGCGGGGCCGGGCGGCCATGGCGTCGTACATCGTGGGGACGCCGAACATGTAGGTGACACTTCGGCGTTCGACGGTTTCCAGGACCCGGTCGGGGTCGAAGGCGTCGAGCAGCACCACCTGTCCGCCCTTCAGGAGGGTGGGCAGGCAGGTCATGTTGAGGCTGGCGGTGTGGAACAGCGGTGCCACGACCAGGGTGACCTCGTCGCCGGCGAGGTCGGTGTCGACGATCACGTTGACGCTGTTCCAGATGATGTTGCCGTGGGTGAGCACGGCGCCCTTGGGCCGGCCGGTGGTCCCGGAGGTGTACATGATCATGCACGGGTCTCCGGGGGCGACGGCCTCGTTCAGGGGCTCGGGTCCGTTCGCGGCGAGCAAGTCCTCATAGACGAGGCCCGCGTGCCCGGGTGCGGCGAGCGTGATCCGGTGCCGCACCACGCCGGCCTCGTCGGCCGCGGCCCGGGCGGCCTCCGTCTGCTCCGGCGCGTGGACGAGGACCGTACTGCCGGAATCGGCCAGGTTGTACGCCAGTTCCGGTGTCGCGAGCCGGGTGTTGAGCGGGACGAAGACCGCCCCGAGCACACCGGCGGCGAACAGTGTCTCCAGGAACGCCGGGTGGTTGGGGCCCAGGTAGGCGATCCGGTCGCCGCGCAGGACGCCGAGGGCGCGCAGGGCGTTGGCGAGACGGAGGACGCGCTGATGCAGTTCCCGGTAGGTCCGGGTGCGGTCCTGGTGGACGAGGGCGATTCGGTCGGGGCTCCTGCGGGCCCGGCGTGCCGGCCAGGAGCCGATGCCTTGGTTCAACACGGCGATTCCTTCAGTCGGTCCTACGTTGTTGATGGGTCGGATGGGCCAGTCGTAAGGTCCGGAGATCCAGAGACACCGGGTATGGCTTTCAGTCGGTTGCCCTCGATGGTTGCCCTCACCTGGCCGCCCGGTGTCTC
>NZ_JAPNLJ010000017.1:166732-170914 GCF_026627445.1 Streptomyces sp. H27-H1 | reverse complement strand
CTCCCCGCGGTAGCCGGGGGAGTTTGAGGCGCGGAGCCCCGGGCAGAGCCCCGGCAGCGGTGCCGCACCCGACCCGGCCCGCCAACCCCGGCTCCGCACACCCACCCGACCGGCGTCGTCGCAGGCGTCCCCGCAGGCGGCCCCGCCCAAGGACCCGCACCCCGACCCCCCTAAGATGACTCCTCGGCGGCCAATAGGCCCGCCATCGCCGAGGACGGCGACATGGGAGGAAGCCCGGTGCGAATCCGGCGCGGTCCCGCCACTGTGAACCCGCGGCCCCGGCCCCGGATGAGTCAGGAACTCCCGCCGTCCTCACTGCCCGGGGCGCGGAAACCCCGAGGAAGGCCTGCCGCCGCATGATCCTGCTGCTGTCGACGTCCGACACCGATCTGCTCAGCGCCCGCGCAGCGAGCGCCGGGGACGGCCCCGTCCCGTACCGGTTCGCGAACCCCTCCCGCCTTCCCCTCGACGACCTCCCCGGTCTCCTCGACGGCGTCTCCCTGGTCGTCGTACGCCTCCTCGGTGGTCTGCGCGCCTGGCAGGACGGGCTCGACCTGCTCCTGGCCCCCGGCCAGACCCGCCCGGTGGTCGTCCTGACCGGCGAACAGGCCCCCGACGCACAGCTGATGGAAGCCTCGACCGTCCCGATCGGCATCGCCGCCGAGGCGCACGGCTACCTCGCCCACGGCGGCCCGGCCAACCTGGACCAGCTCGCCCGCTTCCTCTCCGACACCGTGTTGCTGACCGGCCACGGGTTCGAGCCCCCGGCGGCCTCCCCCACCTGGGGCCACCTGGCACGCACCGCCGGGACCACGACGGGCCCGCGGATCGCCGTGCTGTACTACCGGGCGCACCAGATGAGCGGCAACACCGCCTTCGTGGGCACCCTCTGCGAGGCGATCGAGGCCCACGGCGCCCAGGCGCTCCCCCTCTACGTCTCCTCCCTGCGCTCCCCGGAGCCGGAGCTGATCGCGGAGCTGGAGTCGGCCGACGCGATCGTCACCACCGTCCTCGCCGCCGGCGGCACCAAGCCCGCCACCGCCTCCGCGGGCGGTGACGACGAGTCCTGGGACGCCGGCGCCCTGGCCGGGCTCGGCGTACCGATCCTGCAGGCGCTGTGCCTGACCGGCTCCCGGTCCGCCTGGGAGGAGAGCGACGAGGGTCTGTCCCCTCTCGATGCCGCCACCCAGGTCGCCGTCCCGGAGTTCGACGGCCGCCTGATCACCGTCCCGTTCTCCTTCAAGGAGCTGGACGAGGACGGCCTGCCCGCCTACGTCGCCGACCCCGAGCGGGCCGCCCGCGTAGCCGGCATCGCCGTGCGCCATGCCCGGCTGCGCCACATCGAACGCCGCGACAAGAAGATCGCCCTGGTCCTCTCCGCGTACCCCACCAAGCACTCCCGCATCGGCAACGCGGTCGGCCTGGACACCCCGGCCAGCGCCGTGGAGCTGCTGCGCACGCTCATCGCGGGCGGCTACGACTTCGGCCCCGTCGAGGACGTCCCGGGCCTGGTCTCCGGCGACGGCGACGAGCTGATCCGCGCCCTGATCGCGGCCGGCGGCCACGACCAGGACTGGCTGACCGAGGAGCAGCTGGCCCGCAATCCGGTCCGGATCCCGGCAGCCGACTACAAGCGCTGGTTCGCCGAGCTCCCCGCCGAGCTGCGCGACAGCGTCAACGAGCACTGGGGCGAGGCCCCGGGCAACATGTTCGTGGACCGCTCCGCGAACCCGGAGGGCGATATCGTCCTCGCGGCCCTGCGCCGCGGGAACCTCCTCGTCCTCATCCAGCCGCCGCGCGGCTTCGGCGAGAACCCGATCGCGATCTACCACGACCCGGACCTGCCGCCCTCGCACCACTACCTGGCCGCGTACCGCTGGATCCAGGCGCGCGCCGAGGACGGCGGTTTCGGCGCCGACGCGATGATCCACCTGGGCAAGCACGGCAACCTGGAGTGGCTGCCGGGCAAGAACGCCGGTCTGTCGGCGGCCTGCGGCCCCGATGCCGCGCTGGGCGACCTGCCCCTCATCTACCCGTTCCTGGTCAACGACCCGGGCGAGGGCACCCAGGCCAAGCGCCGCGTGCACGCCACCCTGGTCGACCACCTGGTGCCGCCGATGGCCCGCGCGGAGTCGTACGGCGACATCGCGCGTCTGGAGCAGCACCTCGACGAGTACGCGCAGATCTCCGCGATGGACCCGGCGAAGCTGCCGGCGATCCGCGCCCAGATCTGGACGCTGATCCAGGCCGCGAAGCTGGACCACGACCTGGGTCTGGAGCAGCGCCCCGACGACGAGGGCTTCGACGACTTCCTGCTGCACGTCGACGGCTGGCTGTGCGAGATCAAGGACGCCCAGATCCGCGACGGTCTGCACGTCCTGGGCGGCGCCCCGACCGGCGACTCCCGCGTGAACCTGGTCCTCGCCATCCTGCGCGCCCGCCAGATCTGGGGCGGTACGACGGCCCTGCCCGGCCTGCGCGAGGCGCTCGGCCTCGACGAGTCCGCGGCCACCCGCACCACCGCCGACGAGGCGGAGGAGACGGCCCGCGCGCTGGTCCAGGCGATGGAGGACGCGAACTGGGCCCCGGAGGCGGTGGCTTCGGTCGCCGCCGGTTTCTCGGCGGACGTGGCGGCCGTACTGGACTTCGCGGCCCGCGAGGTCGTCCCGCGCCTGGCCGGCACCACCGACGAGATCACCCATGTGGTCCGCGCGCTGGACGGCGGCTTCGTCCCGGCGGGCCCCTCCGGCTCGCCGCTGCGCGGCCTGGTCAACGTGCTGCCGACCGGCCGGAACTTCTACTCGGTCGACCCGAAGGCCGTTCCGTCCCGCCTCGCGTGGGAGACCGGCCAGGCCCTGGCCGACTCCCTCCTGACCCGCTACCGCACGGACAACGGCGAATGGCCCGCCTCCGTCGGACTGTCCCTGTGGGGCACGAGCGCGATGCGCACCTCGGGCGACGACGTGGCCGAGGCCATGGCGCTGCTGGGCGTGCGCCCCGTCTGGGACGAGGCCTCGCGCCGCGTCACCGGTCTGGAGCCGATCCCGCTCGCCGAGCTCGGCCGTCCGCGCATCGACGTGACCCTGCGCATCTCGGGCTTCTTCCGTGACGCGTTCCCGCACGTCATCGGCCTGCTGGACGACGCGGTACGGCTGGCGGCCTCGCTGGAGGAGCCCGCGCAGGACAACTTCGTACGGGCCCACGCGCAGGCGGACCTGGCCGTGCACGGCGACGAGCGGCGGGCGACCACCCGTATCTTCGGCTCGCGCCCGGGCACGTACGGCGCGGGCATCCTGCAGCTGATCGATTCCCGCGACTGGCGCACCGACGCCGACCTCGCGGAGGTCTACACGGTGTGGGGCGGGTACGCGTACGGCCGGGGGCTCGAAGGCCGCGCGGCGCGCGAGGAGATGGAGACCGCCTACAAGCGGATCACGGTCGCGGCGAAGAACACGGACACCCGCGAGCACGACATCGCCGACTCCGACGACTACTTCCAGTACCACGGCGGCATGGTGGCCACCGTCCGCGCACTGCGCGGCACGGCCCCCGAGGCGTACATCGGGGACTCGACCCGTCCCGAGACGGTCAAGACGCGCACGCTGGTCGAGGAGACCTCACGCGTCTTCCGCGCCCGCGTGGTGAACCCGAAGTGGATCGAGGCGATGCGCCGCCACGGTTACAAGGGTGCCTTCGAGCTGGCCGCCACGGTCGACTACCTCTTCGGCTACGACGCCACGACCGGTGTGGTGGCCGACTGGATGTACGACAAGCTGACCGAGACGTACGTCCTCGACCCGGAGAACCGCGCCTTCCTGGAGGAGGCCAACCCCTGGGCCCTGCACGGGATCGCCGAACGGCTCCTGGAGGCCGAGTCCCGCGGTATGTGGGAGAAGCCGGACCCGCAGGTCCTGGAGGCGCTGCGCCAGGTGTACCTGGACACGGAGGGCAACCTCGAAGGCGAAAGCGACTGACCTGTCCCGGTCCGAGCAAGACTGAGCCGTATGTGCCATTACTGCGGCTGTCGCGAGATCCCGCTGCTCAAGGAGTTCATCGCCGAGCACGAGGCGGTGACGAACGCGGCGGGTGACGCCCTGCGCGCCCTGGACTCGGGGGACCCCGCCAGGGCGCGTGACCTCGTAACGGAGATGACGGCCGTCCCGCTCCCCCCCAGGGAGGGCG
>NZ_JAPNLJ010000017.1:0-166722 GCF_026627445.1 Streptomyces sp. H27-H1 | reverse complement strand
GCGGGGGACCGCGCGGGGGCGCGGCACCTCGTACGGGAGGTCAGGCCGGGCGGGCCCCCCCACGGGACGGGCGAGCAGGACGGCCTGTTCCCCGCTTCGCTCACCGCCCTGACGGGCGACGACTGGGGCCTGTCCATCCAGGCCCGGCGCACGGCCCATCCCGACGGGGACCTGAGGCCCGCCGGCCAGCCGACGCGGCGCCAGCGCCTTCGGGCGCGCCGGGCACTCGCCCGACCAAGGGGCGGGCGACCCCCCTCACCCCGGTCGATTCCACGTATAATCCGCCCCGTTCACCATGTGGTTCGCTCGGATATCGGAATCGAAAAGGCTGTGACCAAGAAATGAATTCACTGCGGGCACTTCTCGACGGCGGCATTCCGCTGGTGGCCGTCAGCTTCGACGACAGCGAAACCGAGCCGCGCGCACACGCCGCGAAGAGCGCCGGTGTCGATGTGGCCGAACTGCGCGTCGACAGGTACGCGGCGACCGACACGGCCCATGTCCTGGCGCAGGTGGACGCGTTCAAGGCACTGCCGGTCCTGGCCACGATCCGGTCCGCTCGCGAGGGCGGCGACTGGAAGGGCACGGAAGCGGAGCGGCTCGAACTGTTCCGCGCCCTCGCCCCTCAGGTCCAGGCCGTGGACATCGAGCTTTCCTCCGGGGAAATCCTGTCCGAGGTGATCGAGGCCGCCCACCGACATGACACGGTGGCGCTCGTTTCCTACCACAATTTCGAATTCACCCCGGCCACCGAGGAACTCCAGACCGTCATCGACGAGGCGAAGAGCGCCGGCGCCGATGTGGTCAAGGTGTCCACGATGGTGCAGTCCGAGGGGGACGTGCGCCGGCTGGCCTCGCTGCTGCTGCGCGCCGGGGCCGAGGGCACCCGGCTGATCGTCATCGCCATGGGCGAGACCGGAGCGGTCTCGCGGGTCTTCTTCCCGGCCCTCGGATCGCTGATCACCTACTCCTTCTTCGGCGCCAGCTCGGCCCCCGGCCAGCTCGACTTCCCCGAGACCTTCGGCCTGTTGCGCAAGTTCTACCCGGCGTTCGACGAGCTGAAGTCCGCCGGGGCCTGAGCCCCCGCGCCGGGGAGGGACGCCCTCCCCGGCCCTTGCCTGGCCGCCTCACCCGTCTCTTTACCGGTTGCCAGCCCGATACGTCACAGAACGGCACACGCGTCACCTGATGAAGTGAACTACCCCTTATCCCACCGGCATCATGGGTAGGGCCCTGCTGATCTCGTGGGAAACGAACGGGACAGACAGATGAAAGGCCCACCCTGCCGTGACGCAGCCGTTTCAACTGCCGGATTTCTATGTGCCTTATCCGGCGCGACTGAACCCCCACCTGGAGGACGCCAGGGTCCACACCAAGAAGTGGGCCCGCGCCTTCGGGATGCTGGAAGGTTCCGGCGTCTGGGAGGAGAGCGACCTCGACTCGCACGACTACGCCCTGCTGTGCTCCTACACCCACCCCGACTGCGGCAGCGAGGCGCTGTCCCTGATCACCGACTGGTACGTGTGGGTCTTCTTCTTCGACGACCACTTCCTGGAGATGTACAAGCGCTCCCAGGACCGTGAGGGCGCCAAGGCGTACCTCGACCGGCTCGCCGCCTTCATGCCGATGGACCTGGGCCCCTCCTCCGGCGGTTTTCCCGAGGCGACCAACCCCGTCGAGGCCGGCCTCGCCGACCTGTGGGCCCGTACCGTCCCGGCCATGTCGATGGACTGGCGGGAGCGGTTCTCCGAGTCCACCAGGAACCTGCTCAACGAGTCGATGTGGGAACTCGCCAACATCAACATCGGGCGGATCTCCAACCCCCTCGAGTACATCGAGATGCGCCGCAAGGTCGGCGGCGCACCCTGGTCGGCCGGGCTCATCGAGTACGTGTCCGCCGAGGTCCCGGCGCGCGTCGCGCACTCCCGCCCGCTCGGCGTACTGCGCGACGCCTTCTCCGACGCCGTGCACATCAGGAACGACATCTTCTCCTACCAGCGCGAGGTCTCCGAGGAAGGCGAACTCTCCAACGCCATCCTGGTGTTGGAGACGTTCCTGGGCTGCACCACCCAGGAGGCGGCCGAGGCCTCCAACGACCTCCTCACCTCCCGGCTCCACCAGTTCGAGCAGACCGCCCTCGCCGAACTCCCCCAGCTCTTCGCCGACCACGCCATGAACCCGGCGGAGACCGCCGCCGTCCTCGCCTACGCCAAGGGCCTGCAGGACTGGCAGTCCGGCGGCCACGAGTGGCACATGGTCTCCAGCCGCTACATGAACAAGGAGGCCCGGGCCACCGCCCCGCTCACCCTGCCCTTCATGCCCTCGGGCCTCGGCACCACCGCCCTCGACCTCCGCTCCATCCTCGCCCCCCGCGCCCTGGAATTGCGCCGGCGCTCCTTCACCCACGTCCCCTTCGAGCGCACCGGTCCGTCCGTCATCCCGGACATCTACATGCCGTTCCCGCTCACCCTCAGCCCGCACCACGCCCGCGCACGCGAGGAATCCGTGGCCTGGGCGCGGGAGATGGGCCTGCTCCACCCCCAGCCCGGCGACCCCGGCTCCGCGATCTGGAACGAGGAGAAGCTGCGCGGCTACGATTTCGCGCTCTGCTCGGCCGGCATCGACCCCGACGCCACCCCCGAGGCACTGACCCTCAACGCCTCGTGGCTGACCTGGGGCACGTACGGCGACGACTACTACCCGGTGGTCTTCGCGCAGGCCAAGAACCCGGCGGCGGCCAAGGCCACGCACGCCCGGCTCCTCGCCATGATCCCGGTGGACCACGCCGAACAGGCGGTGCCCGCGACCGCGATGGAGCGCGCCCTCGGCGACCTGTGGGTGCGCACCAGCCGGGACATGGGCCCCACGGTGCGCGCGGAGTTCCGGGCCACCCTCGTGGACATGCTGGAGAGCTGGCTGTGGGAGGTGGACAACCAGCTCCTGAACCGCATCCCGGACCCGGTGGACTACGCCGAGATGCGCCGCCGCACCTTCGGCACCTACCTCACCATGTACCTGTGCCGGCTCGGCCAGGCGGGCCGGGGCATCCCCGAGGAGATCTACGCCTCCGGCACCATCCGTTCCCTGGAGAACGCCGCGGCCGACGCCGCGTGCCTGATGAACGACATCTTCTCCTACCAGAAGGAGGTGGAGGTCGAGGGCGAGGTGCACAACTACGTACTCGTCACCCGCAACTTCTTCGACATCGGCTATGCCGAGGCCCTGCACATCTGCCACTCGCTGATGACGCAGCGCACCGAGGAGTTCGAGCACATCGTCGACGCCCAGCTGCCGCTGCTCTACGAGGACTGGAAGCTGGAGGAGGGCGCCCGGTCCGGACTCGACGACTATGTCGGCGAGCTGCGGGACTGGCTCGCCGGAATCCTCAACTGGCACCGGAACGCGCGGCGTTACCGCGAGGAGGACCTGCACCGGCTGGGTGACGGGATCTCCACCGGCGTCCTGGACCCCTCCTTCGGCATGTCGGCCGCCCGGATCTCACTGCCCACCCGCTGAACCGGGCCCTCCGGGGCCCGGGGTGGGGGCGGTCCGCTCGCCCGCCCCCACCCACCTGCGACCGCCCCCACCCGCCCGCCCGACGGCGTCCCGGGCGATCGCGCACAGTAGAGCCGCCATAAAGTAGCGGCCATGATCAGAAAGAGACTGCTCACCGCGCTCCTCCTCGGGAGCCTCCTGACGGTGGGCGCACCGGCTGCCTCCGCCGAGGACACGACGACGTACGTGACCACCGGCCCCCTCTTCAACAGGCCCAAGGGCACGGCAGCCGAGCAGGGCGCGATCCTCAGCCACCTCGGGCGCCTCGTCAACGGCGCCCGGAGTGGGTCGGAGATCCGTATATCCCTGTACATGTTCGGGTCGGGCTGGCTCGCGGACCAGCTCGCGGCGGCGCACCGCAGGAACGTGAACGTACAGGTCCTCGTCGACGACGACACCGTCAGCAACCCCTGGATGGCCGGCGCCGGTGCGCTGGTGCGGGACAAGCTGACCACCGCCTTCGCCGCGGTCCCGCCCGCGGGCGCGACGTACGGAACCTCCTGGTTCAGGGTGTGCGCCCCGGACCAGCCCTGCCTGGCCAAGGGCACGGGCGGCGTCAACCACAACAAGATGTTCCTCTTCTCCCGGACCACCGGCAGCGGCTCGCCCGACAAGGGCAAGCCGGTCGACAACGTCGTCGTGCAGTCCTCCGGCAACCTCACCACCTGGGACCGCGAGTCCGCCTGGAACGACGCCATGACCGTCGCAGGCAACGAGGCCCTGTATGCCGGCTACACCCGCTACTTCGACCTCATGACCGCCTCGCAGGCGCGGCCGGACGGTTCCGGGCGGGTCGACAACCTGGCGATCGACGTGGAGGCGGCACCTGCCAAGGGTTACTTCTTCCCGCGCAACTCGACGAACCCCGACGCCAAGACGGACGTCGTCGAGAACATCCTGAGCATGATCGAGACCCCCGTGACCGGTCCCGACGGACAGCCGGTGGCTGTCTGCCACGGGAACACCCCGGGCCACGGCACGGCCGACGGCCGCACCGTGATCCGCATCGCCAACGGTCACATCTCCCGGCCGGCCGTGGCCGAGAAGCTCTGGAGGCTGGCCGACGCCGGCTGCTTCGTCGACATCGTCTACGGCAAGCTCGCCGACTACGAGGCGCAGGGCGTGCACCGGGAGACGGCCTACTGGCTCACGCGGACGACCGCGAAGGGCAAGATCACCCTCCACCGCCTGGCCAACGACGAGCTGAAGAACCCGGCCGACCCCCAGGCCTCCGGAACGTTCAGCCACACCAAGTACCTGCTCATCGAGGGCTCCTACAAGGGCGTGAAGGACCAGAAGCTCATCTTCACGGGCAGCCACACCTACACCGGGATGGCCCTCACCAGCAACGACGAGGCCCTACTGAAGTACGAGAGCGCGCCGGTGCACGACGCCTACGTGCTGAACTTCCGCGAGCAGCGCGCCGCCGCGGACGCGGAAGCCCGGTACGGCGGAGCCGAGTAGCCCTAGAACTCGTCCGCCGTGTGCGGCAGCAGCGGGGTCCGCAGCCCCGCGTCCAGGGCGGCCGCCGCGCCGGGGCTGTGCTCCACCACCAGTGCGGCCGCGGCCAGTTCGACGGCCCGGGTCCCGCCGAGGTAGCAGGCCGCGAGCTCCCGTACGTCCAGGGTCAGGTCCGGGGCCCGGCCCGCGGCGGGTTGGTACGCCGCCCCGTCCGGCCCGGCCTTGAGGAGGAACCGCCCCGCGTTCGCGGGCAGCCGTACGTCGGTCAGCTCCAGTACGAGTTCCACGGGCGCCGCCCAGGACCGCGCGGTCAGCGCCGCCGCCACGTCGACCAGCCGCAGCCAGAGCGCCGGGAACACCGCGGTGACCCTGACCTGGTCCCGGTCGGCGGCGAAGTGCAGGAGCGGGTCGTCGGCCGGCCGGCCCCACGCGGTGACCCGGCCCGTGAGGTCGAGGGAGGCCACGCACTCCCACAGGGCGGCGGCGACCGCCGGGGTGTCGGCCTCCAGCTCGTGGACCTGGACCTGGCCCGGAGTCCGTACGGCCGCGGCGTCCGCCTCCGGCTTGGTGCGGTAGAGGACGTAGCCCGCGATCGGTTCCCCCGGCTCGCCCAGGGAGATGATCCGGGGCGGGCTGAGTTCCTCGTCCTCCTCGTCCTGCTCGGTGAGCCACTCCTCGGTCCAGCGCAGGACCGTGCGGGTCGGCCGCCCGGCCCGGACCCTGCGGGCCGCCTCGTGGTACGGGCCGACGACGGCGACCGCGTCCCCGGGGGCGACCAGCCGCAGCGGCCGCCGGTCCGGTTCGATGCGCAGGGCCAGCGGCCGGGTGGAGTCGATCTCGATGGTGGCGCCCTGGGTCGCGCTGCCGTAGCCGAAGCGCCCGTAAATGGCGGCTTCGGAGGCCCACAGGGCGGCGACGGGGCTGCCGGCCGCCCCCGCCCGGCGCAGTGTCTCGCCCATCAGGGCGGTCAGTACGCCGCGGCGGCGGTGGGTGGGGGCGACGGAGACGAAGGTGAGCCCGGGGCAGGGCAGGTCCGCCCCGGGCACCGAGAGGCGGAAGTCGTGCGCGGCCATGAATCCGACGATCGCGTCGCCCTCGTACGCCCCGATCCGCAGGCAGTGGCGGAGCAGGTCGTGGTGGCGCTCGCGCCCCTCCTTCTCGGGACGGTCGTGGAAGACCAGGTACGCGAGCTCCAGAGCACGGTCGATGTCGGCCTCGGGTACCTCGCGGATGTCCACCATGATCCGGAGACTAATCGGTCATCGCAGACCAGTCACTTGATAAGGGGCGGTTTCCGGCCTACCCCGTTCGGGCCCTCCCCGTTCCGGTCCTTCGCCGTTCCGGCCCTTCCCCGTTCCGGGTCAGCGCGCCGCCGGACCCGTCCAGTCCGCCGGGACGTGCCCGATCCGGACCCGCTGCGGGTGGTCGCCGACGGGTACGGACACCCGCTTGGCGCCCGTGGCGAAGTCGATGGCCGTGACCCGGTCGGCGCCGCTCTCGGAGATCACACATCCGGAGCCGTCGCCGTCGACGGTGGCCCAGTAGGGCTTGGCGGCGGGTACGAGCGGCCCCTGCTCCAGGGTGGCGCGGTCCACTACGGTCACGTAGTCGTCCATGGTGCCCGCGATGCACAGTTTGGCCCCGTCCGGGCTCATGGACATTCCGTGGTGCCGGGAGTCGTTGACCCAGGTGGTGCGGTCGGTGCTGGTGGCGGGGTTCTGGGGGAGGGTCTTGATCCGGGTGATCCGGTCCGCGGCCACGTCGTACTCGACGAAGCCGTTGAAGAAGGACACCTGGAAGTAGAGCTTCGACTCGTCCGGGGCGAAGGACATGGGCCGGACCGCGTCGGAGAGGTCGGAGCGGCCGAAGGCGTCGAGGCGGGCCCGCATGTCGATCACCCGGACCGGGCGGAAGGTCTGCGCGTCGACGACCGTGATCTTCCGGTCGCCCTTCGTCCAGTCCAGCCAGGGCGCGTCGAGGGCGGAGGTCACGTCACCGATGGAGCTGTTCCACAGGAAGCGGCCGTCCCGGGTGTAGGTGTTCTCGTGCGGTTTGTCGCCGGTGGTGAAGGAGCCGGCCTGGCGGCCGCTCGCGATGTCGAGGACGTGCACCGTGTTGGCGGTGGAGGCCGAGATCGCCACGCGCGTGCCGTCCGGGGAGACGGCCATGTGGTCGGCCCGGTAACCGGCCACGGGGAAGCGCCAGTTGACCCGGCCGGTGCGGACGTCGATGGAGACGACGTCGGCGAAGCTGGGCCGGGAGGCGACGACGGCGGAGCCGTCCGGGGTGGTGTACATGTCGTCCACGAACTGGTCGTGACCCTCTCCCGCGGTGGCCCGCACACCCAGGAAGTAGGCGAGCTTCACGGGGTTGAGGTAGATCTCCCGGAGCCGCTCCTCCTTGTCCGGGACCATGTCGATCCGGCCCACCTTGGCGAGGTCCCCGGTGGAGGCGAGGACGTCGGCGGTGCCCTCCCAGTTGTTGCCCACGAACAAGACCTCGCGCGGGCCCGGTCCGGCGGACCCGGCGCCCGCCGCGGGCGCGGGGCCCGCCACGAGGGCGGCCAAGGCCAGCCCGGCCACGGCCGCCATCGCGGGCAGGGCGCGGCGATTACTCGAGCGACTGGCAGACATCCGGTCAACTCCGTTACGGGGAGACACTGTTACCGGCCGGTAAGATAGGCGGAACAACGAAAGGGCGCAACCCCCACGGGGTTGCGCCCTTTCCACACCGCGCTAAAGCCCGTCACCTCTTCAAGCGACGGAACCGATCCTGCTGATCACCGTGTTCGAGACGTCCGGGTGGATCGGGATGTGCGCGCCGGTCAGGGCAGCGCCGGTGCCGCCGCGCCGGTTGGCCACGATCTCGGCGGCGATGGACAGCGCGGTCTCCTCCGGGGAGCGGGCGCCGAGGTCCAGGCCGATCGGGGAGCGCAGCCGGGTCAGTTCGAGTTCGGTGACGCCGACCTCACGGAGCCGCTTGTTGCGGTCCTCGTGGGTGCGGCGGGAGCCCATGGCGCCCACGTAGGCGACGGGAAGTTTGAGGGCCAGTTCGAGGAGCGGTACGTCGAACTTGGCGTCGTGCGTGAGGACGCAGAGGACCGTCCGGCCGTCGACCGTACCCGTGGAGGACTGCTCCTCCAGGTAGCGGTGCGGCCAGTCGACCACGATTTCGTCCGCATCGGGGAAACGGTTCTTCGTGGCGAACACGGGCCGGGCGTCACACAGCGTGACCCGGTAGCCGAGAAACTTGCCGATCCGCACCAGGGCGGAGGCGAAGTCGATCGCACCGAAGACGATCATCCGGGGCGGCGGGACGCTGGACTCGACCAGCACCTTGAGCGGCTCTCCGCAGAGCCGGCCGTCCGCGCCGATCTCCAGCACGCCGGTCTTGCCGGCGTCGAGCATGGCCCGGGCCTCGTCGGCGATGGCGCGGTCCAGCTCGGGGTGGCCGCCGAACCCGCCTTCGTAGGAGCCTTCGCCCCGGACCAGTAGGGCGCGGCCCATCAGCTCGGCCGGGCCTTCGGCGATCCGTGCGACCGCCGCCGCCTCCCCTCGGGCGGCGGCGGCCAGCGCAGCCGCGAACACCTCCCGGGCGGGAGAGCCCACGGGAACCGGGGTGACCAGGATGTCGATGATCCCGCCGCAGGTCAGACCTACCGCGAAGGCATCGTCATCGCTGTACCCGAAGCGCTCCTGGACGGTTTCCCCGTCCTCCAGCGCCTGCTGGCACAGCTCGTACACCGCACCCTCCACACATCCACCGGAAACCGAGCCGATGGCCGTGCCGTCACTGTCGACGGCGAGGGCCGCTCCGGGCTGCCTGGGTGCGCTCCCGCCGACCGCCACGACCGTGGCGACGGCGAAGTCACGCCCCTGCTCGACCCACCGGTTCAGTTCTTCGGCGATGTCCAGCATGGGGGGCCTCCTCGGAGGGGTTCGGATTCCAGTATCGGATGCGTGGAGGGTCAGGTACGGATCATCGCCGGGCCTAGCCGACGCCGAGCCAGCCCTCGATGGGGTGCAGCGCGAAGAACACCAGGAAGATGCCGGTCAGCGCCCACATGAAGGCACCGATTTCACGCGCCTTGCCCTGCGCCACCTTGATGGCGACGTAGGAGATCACACCGGCGGCGACGCCGGCCGTGATCGAGTAGGTGAACGGCATGACCACGACGGTCAGGAAGACCGGGATCGCGGTCGAGCTGTCGGCCCAGTCCACGTGGCGGGCGTTCTGCATCATCATCGCGCCGATGACGACCAGGGCGGCGGAGGCGACCTCACCCGGGACGATCTGCGTGATCGGGGTGAAGAAGAGGCAGGCGGCGAAGAAGAGGCCGGTGACGACGGAGGCGAGGCCTGTGCGGGCACCCTCACCGACGCCGGTCGCGGACTCGACGAACACGGTCTGGCCGGAGCCACCCGCGATGCCGCCGATGGCGCCACCGGCGCCGTCGATGAACAGCGCCTTGGACAGGCCCGGCATGCGGCCCTGCTCGTCGGCCAGCTTGGCCTCGGTGCCGACACCGATGATGGTGGCCATCGCGTCGAAGAAGCCCGCGAGCACCAGGGTGAAGACGATCATGCCGACCGTCATGTAGCCGACGTCGCCCCAGCCGCCGAAGCTGACGTCGCCGAAGAGCGAGAAGTCGGGCTTGGAGACCACGGAGCCCTCGAGCACCGGCGGGCCGTTCTTCCAGGCCTTCGGGTCGATGTCCACGATGGCGTTGAGGATCGCGGCCAGGATGGTGCCGCCGACGATGCCGATCAGGATCGCGCCGGGGACCTTGCGGGCCTGCAGCATGAAGATGGAGACCAGCGTGATGGCGAAGAGCAGGACGGGCCAGCCGGAAAGCTCACCGGTGGCGCCGAGCTGCACGGGGGGCATGAACTCCCCACCGTTGCCGACGAAGCCCGCCTTCACGAAGCCGATCAGGGCGACGAAGAGGCCGATGCCCATGGTGATCGCGTGCTTGAGCGCGAGCGGGATCGCGTTCATGATCATCTCTCGGAGGCCGGTGACGACCAGGAGACAGATCACGACGCCGTAGACCACGCACATGCCCATGGCCTGCGGCCAGGTCATCTGGGGGGCCACCTGCGAGGCCAGCACACCGGACACCGAGAGGCCGGCGGCGAGGGCGAGCGGCACCTTGCCGACGAAGCCCATGAGCAGGGTGGTGACGGCCGCGGCGAACGCCGTGGCGGTGATGACCGCCGAGGCTGCCAACGCGCTGCCCTCGACGTCCTTGCCCGACAGGAGCAGGGGGTTCAGCAGCAGGATGTACGCCATGGCCATGAAGGTCGTGATACCGCCACGCACTTCGTTGCCGACGTTGGATCCACGCTTGGATATGTGGAAGTACCGGTCGAGCCAAGGCTGCCCAGCGGGGTTCGGAGAGCCGTCTCCGGCCTCCTCCGCACTGGTCTTGGGCTCTACAGAGGACTGGGTCATGGTGCCTAACTCCCAAGGTTCAAAGGGGCACCCGCATAAAGATTGGAGACACGGGATTTGGGAAACCGCGTTTGGCTGCACGACCCGGGGTGACGGCCCGAGGCGACGCAAATGGTGCACTGCGTGTACTGCGGGTACTGCGTGGGTTTTGCGGTACGACTGGTATTGCTGGTGACACCGGGGGGTAGGTGGTGCGACCGGGGGTGTTGCTGGGGTACTTCCGGTGAAACTGACCGCGAGCGGTGCGGTACTGATGACTCCGGACTTCTGTGCTCCGGGCGGTGCGACTGGAAGTGTGACGTTCCGTCGTGGTCACACCGCCCGGAAATCTGGGGGGTCCGGGGGCCGCGAGGCCCCCGGACCACGCCGTCCCTAGAGGGTGCCGGTGAGCAGTTCCGGACGGATCGGCGTCTTGTTGATCTCCAGACCGGTCGCCGCCCGGATCGCCGCGATGACGGCCGGGGTGGACGAGAGGGTCGGGGCCTCGCCCATACCGCGCAGGCCGTACGGGGCCTTCGGGTCGGCGAGCTCCAGGACGTCGACCGGGATGGTCGGGGTGTCGAGGATGGTCGGGATCAGGTAGTCCGTGAAGGAGGGGTTGCGCACCTTCGCGGTCTTCGGGTCCACGATGATCTCTTCCATGATCGCGACGCCCAGGCCCTGGGTGGTACCACCCTGGATCTGGCCGACCACGGAGAGCATGTTCAGCGCCTTGCCGACGTCCTGGGCGGTCGCCAGCTCGACGACCTTGACGAGACCGAGCTCGGTGTCCACCTCGACGACCGCGCGGTGCGCGGCGAAGGTGTACTGGACGTGGCCGTTGCCCTGGCCGGTGACCAGGTCGAAGGCCTCGGTCGGGGCGTGACGGAACTCGAGCTCGAGGTCGATCGCGTCCTCGCCCTCAAGGATGTCGGCGATGTCCGCGAGGACCTCTCCGCCATCGGTGACGACCTTGCCGCCTTCGAGGAGCAGCTCGGCGGTCGCCCACGCGGGGTGGTACGAGCCGTTCTTGCGCCGGCCGATCTCCAGAACCGCCTCGCGGACGGCCTCACAGGTGTTCTTCACGGCGCCACCGGTCATGTACGTCTGCCGCGAGGCGGACGTGGAACCGGCGGAGCCGACCTGCGTGTCGGCCGGGTGGATGGTCACCTGCGTGACACCCAGCTCGGTACGGGCGATCTGCGCGTGGACGGTGATACCGCCCTGGCCGACCTCCGCCATGGCCGTGTGGACCATCGCGACGGGCTCGCCGTTGATGACCTCGAGGGTCACGCGGGCGGTGGAGTAGTCGTCGAAGCCCTCGGAGAAGCCGACGTTCTTGATGCCGACCGCGTAGCCGACGCCGCGTACGACGCCTTCACCGTGGGTGGTGTTGGAGAGGCCACCGGGCAGCGCGCGGACGTCCGCGCTCTCGCCGGCGGTCTCCCACTGGCGCTCCGGCGGCATCGGGCGGGCCTTGACCCGGCGCAGCAGCTCGGCGACGGGCGCCGGGGCGTCCACGACCTGGCCGGTGGGCATGACCGTGCCCTGCTCCATGGCGTTGAGCTGGCGGAACTCGACCGGGTCCATGCCCAGCTTCGCCGCGAGCTTGTCCATCTGGGCCTCGTAGGCGAAGCAGGCCTGGACGGCGCCGAAGCCGCGCATCGCGCCACAGGGCGGGTTGTTCGTGTAGAGCGCGATCGCCTCGATGTCCACGTCCTCCAGGACGTACGGACCGACCGAGAGCGAGGAGGCGTTGCCCACGACCGCCGGGGAAGCGGACGCGTACGCGCCGCCGTCCAGGACGATCTTGCACTTCATGTGCGTGAGCTTGCCGTCCTTGGTGGCGCCGTGCTCGTAGTACAGCTTCGCCGGGTGACGGTGCACGTGGCCGAAGAAGGACTCGAAGCGGTTGTAGACGATCTTGACCGGCTTGTTCGTGGCCAGGGCCAGGAGGCAGGCGTGGATCTGCATCGAGATGTCTTCACGGCCACCGAAGGCACCGCCGACGCCCGAGAGCGTCATGCGGACCTTCTCCGGCGGCAGGCCCAGGACCGGGGCGATCTGCTGGAGGTCCGAGTGCAGCCACTGGGTGGCGACGTACAGCTCGACACCGCCGTCCTCGGACGGCACGGCCAGACCGGACTCCGGGCCGAGGAAGGCCTGGTCCTGCATGCCGAAGGTGTACTCGCCCTCGACGATGACATCGGCGCGCTTGCGGGCCTCTTCCACGTTGCCGCGGATGATCGGCTGGCGGTGCACGATGTTCGGGTGCGGGACGTGACCGATGTGGTGGTCGTCACGGCCCTCGTGGATCAGCGGCGCGTCCGGGGCGATGGCCGAGGCCTCGTCCGTGACGAGCGGCAGCTCACGGTAGTCGATCTTGATCTTGGCGGCCGCGCGGCGGGCGGTCTCCGGGTGGTCGGCCGCCACGAGGGCTACCGGCTCACCGTGGTGACGGACCCGGCCGTTGGCGAGAACCGGGGTGTCCTGGATCTCGAGGCCGTAGTTCTTCATCTCGGCCGGCAGGTCGTCGTACGTCAGCACCGAGTAGACACCCGGCATCGCCAGGGCCTCGGAGATGTCGATCGAGACGATCTCGGCGTGGGCCACGGTGCTGCGGAGCGTCTGGCCCCACAGCATGTCCTCGTGCCACATGTCCGAGGAGTACGCGAACTCACCGGTCACCTTGAGGGTGCCGTCGGGGCGCAGCGTGGACTCGCCGATGCCACCCTTGGTGTGCTTCTGCGTGACGTTGGTCGGCGTACCCGCCGGAACCGTGCGCGTGTTCTGGGCCATGATCAGACCGCCTCAGACTGCCGGGCGGCCGCGAGGCGGACCGCGTCGAGGATCTTCTCGTAGCCCGTGCAGCGGCAGAGGTTGCCGGACAGGGACTCACGGATGTCCTGGTCGGACGGGGAGGGGTTCTCCTCCAGCAGCGCGTCGGCCTGGACCAGGAGGCCCGGGGTGCAGAAACCGCACTGCACGGCGCCGGCGTCGATGAACGCCTGCTGGATGGTGGAGAGCTCCACGCCCTCGCCGGTCTGCGAGTCGCCCGCCCGCGAGGGGCGCTCGCTGTTGGGCCCGTGCGCCTGCCACTGCTTGGCCGCGTCCAGAGTGACGCCGCCCTTGCCGCCGCAGCCGCCACCGGTACCGCAGGCACCGCCGTGGCCGTGCTCGTCGCGCTGCTTGGCGAACTCCGCCAGGCCCTCGACGGTCACGACGTCGCGGCCCTCGACCTGACCGGCCGCGACCAGACAGGAACAGACCGGCACGCCGTCGAGACGGACGGTGCAGGAACCGCACTCGCCCTGCTCACAGGCGTTCTTCGAACCCGGCAGGCCCATGCGTTCGCGCAGAACGTACAGGAGGGACTCGCCCTCCCAGACGTCGTCGGCTTCCTGCGGACGACCGTTGACAGTGAAATTGACGCGCATGATTACGCAGCCCCTTCAAGCGAGCGGCCGTTTCCGGTACCGCGGTACTGCTCCCAGGTCCAGACGAGCTGGCGGCGAGCCATGATGCCGACCGCGTGGCGGCGGTACTTCGCCGTGCCGCGGACGTCGTCGATCGGGTTGGCCGCGCCGGAGGCGAGGTCACCGAACTGCTTGGCGATCGACGGGGTGATGACCTTGCCGGACTCCCAGAAGCCACCCTCTTCGAGCGCGGCGTTCAGGAACTCCTCGGCAACCTTCGCCCGGATCGGAGTCGGCGCGGCCGAACCGATTCCGGTGCGGACCGTGCGGGTCTCGGGGTGCAGCGCCAGGCCGAACGCGCAGACGGCGATGACCATCGCGTTGCGGGAGCCGACCTTGGAGTACTGCTGGGGTCCGTCCGCCTTCTTGACGTGGACGGTCTTGATGAGCTCGTCGGCGGCCAGCGCGTTGCGCTTGACGCCCGTGTAGAACTCGTCGATCGGGATGAGGCGGGATCCGCGTACGGACTCCACCTCGACCTCCGCGCCCGCCGCGAGCAGCGCGGGGTGGGAGTCGCCGGCCGGCGAGGCGCAACCGAGGTTGCCGCCGACACCGCCGCGGTTACGGATCTGCGGGGACGCGACCGTGCGCGAGGCGAGCGCGAGTCCCGGAAGCTCCGTGCGGAGGTTCTCCATGATCTGCGTGTACGGGACGGAGGCGCCCAGACGAACCACGTCCTCGCCGACCTCCCACTCCCGCAGGAGACCGATGCGGTTCAGGTCCAGGAGGTACTCCGGCCGACGGTGGTCGAAGTTGATCTCGACCATCACATCGGTGCCACCCGCAATCGGCACAGCTGTGGGGAACTCGGCCTTAGCGGCGAGCGCCTCCTCCCAGCTGGCGGGGCGAAGGAAGTCCATGTGCGGCTCTCTTCTTCTCAATCGGGTCGTTCACTTCAAGCCAGGAGGCCTAAGGGCCCTCGACTGGTCGTTCACGTGCTGTTAACGCGGTGTGGACTCAGTACACCGGCCGTGTGTCCCCCGGGTGCAGTCACCGAAACCATGAAGGAGTTGGCTGGGGACCTCCCTCGTCTTGTAGATTCGTATGAAAGGCAGGATGCGACGACCTGCCCGATTTCCAACGGCAACATTCGAGACAGATCGGCGGCGACATCATGCGGCTGCGCGCACTGCTGGAAACCGAGGCGCTGGGGCTGCGGCTGCTCGGCGGCGAGGAAGAACTGGACCGGACGGTCCGCGGGGTCATGACGACCGACCTCAGGGATCCCAGCCGATACCTGTCCGGGGGTGAACTAGTCCTCACTGGCCTGGCCTGGAGACGAAATTCAGCCGATTCCGAGCCGTTCGTACGAATCCTCGCGAGCGCCGGCGTGGCCGGGCTCGCGGCCGGCGAGGCCGAACTGGGCGACATTCCCGACGACCTCGTCACGGCGTGTCTGCGCAACCGTCTGCCGTTGTTCGCTGTAAACGAAGACGTTGCATTCGCCACCATCACCGAGTATGTGGTGCGCCAGGTGTCGGGAGAGCGAGCCGGGGACCTCGCGGCCGTCGTGGACCGCCATCGGCGGCTCATGACCTCCGGTCCGGCCGGCGGTGGCCCCGATGTGGTGCTCGATCTGCTCACCACGGACCTCGATCTCCGGGCCTGGGTGCTCTCGCCCACGGGCCGGCAGATCGCCGGAGCGGGCGAACCCCTGGCGCCGGGCGTCTGCGCGGCGCTGGCGAGCGAACACCTCGCGGCGGTCCGGACGGGCCGCAGGGGACCGCACCGGATCTCCATCCAGGGTATTACCTACTCCCTCTTCCCGATCAGGGGACACGGGCGCGGCGCCGCCGGACCTGCGGCCCGGGACGTCCGCGAGAGCGTGCTCTCCGACTGGCTGCTGGCCGTGGAGGCCGACGCGGGCGACTGGCCGGCCGAGCGGCTCGACCTGCTCCAGGGCGTCACCCAGCTGATCGCGGTCGAGCGGGACCGCCGCGACGCGGCCCGTACGGTGCGCCGCCGCCTCGCCCAGGAGGTGCTGGAGCTGGTCCAGACGGGCGCTCCGCCCGCCGAGATCGCCGCCCGCCTGCGGGTGGCCGCGCCGGTGCTCCTGCCCGGGCTGGGCACCGCCCCGCACTGGCAGGTCGTCGTGGCACGGGTCGACTGGGACGGCGGGGACATCGCCGGCGGTCCCGTGGCCCAGTCGCTGCTGGAAGAGATCCTCGTGGACCCGTCGATCTCCGGGCCGGAACCCTCGGACCGGATCGCCGTGGCGCACGCCGGGGACGAGGCGATCGCCCTCGTACCGCTTCCCGCGCCCGCCGCGGAGCCGGGCGAGGAGAAGGGCCCCGACACCGCCCTGCACGCGGAAACGCTGCTCGCGTCCGTACGCGACCCCCTGGCGGCCGGGCTCGCCGACGACGGCCGGCTCACACTGGGCGTCAGCGCGGCCGTGTCCTCCGCCGAAGGGCTCCGCGGGGCCCTGGAAGAGGCCCGGCACGCCCGCCGGGTCGCCGCGGCCCGCCCGGGCCGGGTCTGCGCGGCCGGACACCACGAGCTGGCCTCGCACGTCCTGCTGCTCCCGTTCGTCCCGGACGACGTCCGCCGCGCCTTCACGGCCCGGCTGCTCGACCCGCTGCGGGACTACGACCGCCGCCACCGGGCGGAGCTCATCCCCACGCTCGAAGCCTTCCTGGACTGCGACGGCTCGTGGACCCGCTGCGCGACGCGGCTGCACCTCCACGTCAACACGCTGAGGTACCGGGTCGGGCGAATCGAGCAGTTGACGGCGCGGGACCTTTCCCGCCTCGAGGACAAGCTCGACTTCTTCCTGGCACTGCGGATGAGCTGAGAAGATCCGCCGCCCGACCGGCCGGGGGGCCGGGCGGGGCGGGGCCGCGGCCGGGCCCGGGCAGGGCGGGGGTGACTGATGATCCGTCCGGACTTTGTGAAAGAGTTCACCCGACCCCTTGGCCGAACCTGCCGATCCGTGCTCTCATTTCGCCCCAGGGCTCAACGACGTGCTGCTTGGTTGCTTTGGGGAGGGCAATGTGGCGGATACCGCCATGTCCAGTGCCGGAACTATCGGGGGAGACGACCCCCTCCAGCGGGCGATATGGCGGCTGCGCTCGCGCGGCTGTTGGACCGACGCGGCGGCGCTGCTGATTCCGCACCTGCACGACGCCGGAGCCGCCGTACAGCGGACCGGACTGCTCGTCGAGCGCTGCCTGTTCACCGCACAGGGCTGGGCCGAGGCGGAGGACGCGCTGCGGGTCGCCGAAGCCGTCGCCCAGGACGACGACGACCGGGGCGCGGCCGCGTGCGAGCGGGGCCACCTGGCGTACGCGGCGACCGTACTGGGCGTACGCGACCGGGCCGACGAGGCCCGCTCCGCACTCGGCCGGGCGGCGGCGCTGCTGTCCCCCGGGTCGCGTACCCGGCCACTCCTGGACTTCCGGCGGGGTCTGGTCGCCGAGCACCTGGCGGACGCGCCTTCGTCGGCGCTGCCCGCGTACCGGCGGGCCCATGCGGGGGCGCTCACCCACGGTGACACCCTGCTCCTGTCCTTCACGTGGCGGCACCTGGCCGCGCTGGCCCTGCGGGACGGGGAGGTCGCCGAAGCCCGCCAGGGCTTCGCGGAGTCCCTCCGCATCCGGGAGGACCTGGGCTTCCTGGTGGGCACGGCTCCGGCGCTGGCGGCCCTCGCGGAAGCCGAACCGGAGCCGGAGGCGACCCGGCTCCGTGCGGAGGCGCGCCGCCTCTTCCACCTCCTCGGCGGCATCCCCACCTGGCTGGCGGACCAGCTCCAGCCGGCGCCGACGCCTTCCTGACGCCTCTTGACGCGGCGCTCGCGCCGCTCGGCCCTGGCGGGCCTCCCGGGCTTCGCCCCGCTGCGCCGGACTCCGTCCGGCGGTGGCCGGCCGGGGTGCCTGCCAGGGCCGACTCATGCTGGCCCGGTGGGCGGGTGCGGCTCGTTCGGCCCTGCGGGGCGAAGTCCCCTCCCCTCCCTTCCACCGTTCCCAGGGCCCGGCCCTGACCCGGCCCTCAAACGCCGGACGGGCTGGAAGACCCCTGGGGCTCCGCCCCAGACCCCGGTCCTCAAACGCCGCACGGGCTGAACCGCTCCCGGGGCTCAAACTCCCCCGGCCACCGCTGGGACGGTCCCCCGGGCGAGGCCGGAATCGCGCCGCGGTCTGGATCCCCCACCCGCCAAGCCGCACTTGCGGGCTGAGGCGAGCCAATTCCAGCCCCGGCGGCGATTGAGGCGACCTTCAGCCCCGCCCACCCATGCAAGCAGGACGACGTCGGCCAAACTCAAGCCCCGCCGGCGATTGAGGCGACCCCCCGGCGACCCGCACAGGTAGGCCGGCGCAGCCCCATCCAGCCCCCGGCGTGCGAGACCACCCTCAGCCCAACCCACCCGCACGCACAGGGCGACACCAGCCAAAAACCAAGCCCCGCCGGCGATTGAGGCGACCCCCCGGCGACCCGCACAGGTAGGGCGGCGCCCACTCGCAGCTGGCCGTATTCAGCCCCGCCGGCGATTGAGGCGCGGGGGGCCGGGGGCTGGTTCCCGGCGGCGGGCACGGGGGCTCGGGCCGTCAGGGGTGGGTGAAGTGGGCTCGGGTCAGGGACTCCGCCAGGGGGAGGTCGCCCGTGGTGAGGGCGCCGATCATTGCCACGTGCTCCGCCGCGTCCGCGACGAGGTCCGTCCGGCGGGGGCGTCGGGGGCCCGGCAGGGGCCATTGGGAGCGGCGGTGGAGGCCGTCCGCGACCAGGAGCAGCTGGCCGTTGCCCGCCAGGGCCAGCACCGCGCGGTGAAAGGCCCGGTCCGCGTCGGCGTACCGCACCAGATCACCCGCGGCCGCCGCCTCCGCGGCCTGGGCCGCCACCGGCCCCAGCGCTGCCCAGGCCTCGGGCGGCAGCGTACGGGCGAGCCGCAGCATCACGGGGACTTCGAGCAGCGCCCTGACCTCGGCCAGTTCCGCCATCTGCGCCGGGGTCCGGGTCAGGACCCGGAAGCCACGGTTCGGGAGGCATTCGACCACGCCCTCCAGCGCCAGCTGCTGCATCGCCTCGCGCACGGGCGTCGCGGAGACCCCGAAGCGCTCCCCCAGGGCCGGGCCGGAGTAGATCTCCCCCGGCGCCAGCTCGCCTTCGACCAGCGCCGCGCGCAGGGCGTCGAGGACCTGCCCGCGCACGGAGTGGCGTACCACCTTGCGGTTCTGCTGTTCCGGTACCCGGGTTCGGGCCGTATCTCGCACTCGGTCCTCCCACAGGTCTCGACCAATCCGAAGGATAGCCCGGCTTCCCACGCCCTACGGAGATCAGGTAAGGTAAGGCTTACCTGTTAACGATCGTGTGATTCGGTGGTTCTCCATGACCGTCACGGCCGTCGCGCCCGTCCAAGGCCACGTCAGCCCCGTACGCACCCCCGCCCCGGCCGGCTCTCCGGTGGCGGACGCCTACGCACGACTGACCAACGCCTACGGCGGACTGCGCGTCACCGAGCTCGCTCCGTACGAACCCTCCCCTCGCGGTGCGGGGTGGGTCGGGGCGGACGAGCTCGCGGCGGGCGGCGAGGCCCTGGAGGCGTTCCTCGCGTGGGACGAAGCCCAAATGCTCCGTGACTACGGGCAGCGGGGCCGGCCCGACGTGGTGGCGGGGTTCGGGCTGCACCGGTACGCGTGGACCGCCTGTCTGCTGATCACCGTTCCGTGGTTCCTGGACCGGCGCGTGCCACTGCTGCCGCCGGGCGCCGTGTCCTTCGACCGGACGAACGGCCGGATGGCCGTCCGTGCCGGCTCCTTCGCCTGCCTGCCGGACGACCCGGCGGCCGCGCTCCCCGGGGCCCGGGTCGTGCCCGACGAGGACGCGCTGCGCGCAGAGGTGCGGGCTGCGGTGGCCCAGCACCTCGAACCGGTCATGGAGGGCTTCGGCCCGCGGATGCGGCGCGGGCGGCGCGCCCTGTGGGGCATGGTGACCGACGACGTCGTCGAGAGCCTCTGGTACGTCGGCAACCTGCTCGGCGACGCCGAAGAGCGGCGCGCCATGCGCGAGTTGGACCTGCTCTTCCCCGGCTCGACCGCCCCCTACACGGGCGGCGCGGGCTTCCGCACCCTGGAAGCCCCGGACGGCCGGGAGCTGCCCACCCGCGACCGGGCGAGCTGCTGCTTCTTCTACACGATCCGCCCCGACGACACCTGCGTCACCTGCCCCCGCACCTGCGACGCGGACCGGATCGCCCGGCTGACCACGGCCTGACCGCGGCCTGTCCACGGCCCGGCCGCCGTCCGGCCGCCCCGCCGCCCGGACGTCCGTACGGCGCCACGGACCGCCGCCGGCTTCGCACACCTTCACCCCCGCCACTGAACCCACTCGTCCGGCTGACGGAAATCGAACTCAACCCGCTTTGCCCGAGCTGGAGTTCGATCCGCGACGCCCTATTCGGCGGGCTCCGCCCCTCGTTGGCGTCCACTTGCCCCGAAACCCGCGTGTACGGCTCACCGGCTGCGCCACTATGGCGCCCGGAAAGCCGCACCGGCCACAAGCCGAACAGCCGCATACGCGAGGCAAGGGACAACCGCATGAGACTGACCGACATATCGCTGGACTGGCTGCTGCCCGGCAGCCTCCTGATCCTGGGCGTACTTGCGGCAGTGGCGGTACTGGCCCGGGGCAAGCGCGAAGGCGAGAAGGCCTCGGCGGCCGAGGACAGCTGGGAGCGCAGCGAGGAGCGGCGGCGGCGCAAGGAAGCCGTCTACGGGACCGCCTCCTACGTTCTGCTCTTCTGCTGCGCGGCGGTCGCGGCAGCCCTCTCCTTCCACGGCCTGGTCGGCTTCGGCCGGCAGAACCTCAACCTCTCCGGAGGGTGGGAGTACCTGGTCCCCTTCGGCCTCGACGGCGCCGCGATGTTCTGTTCGGTGCTCGCCGTACGTGAGGCCAGCCACGGCGACGCGGCCCTCGGCTCGCGCATGCTGGTCTGGCTGTTCGCGGGAGCCGCCGCCTGGTTCAACTGGGTGCACGCCCCGCGCGGCATCGGCCACGACGGCGCTCCGCAGTTCTTCTCCGGCATGTCGCTGTCGGCGGCCGTGCTCTTCGACCGCGCCCTGAAGCAGACCCGCCGGGCGGCACTGCGCGAACAGGGCCTGATCCCGAGGCCGTTGCCGCAAATCCGGATGGTCCGCTGGCTGCGGGCACCCCGGGAGACCTTCGGCGCATGGTCACTGATGCTGCTGGAAGGGGTCCGCACGCTCGACGAGGCCGTGGACGAGGTGCGCGAGGACAAGAAGGAGAAGGAGCAGGACCGGCACCGCAGGCGGGACCAACACCGCCTGGACCGGGCGCACATCAAGGCGCTCGGCCGGCAGAACCGGGCGTTCGGGCGCGTGGCCCGCGCCCGTCAGGTCGATGTGCCGGGGCTGGCCCCCGGAACGGGCTCCGCGCCGGCCGGCGCGGAGCCGGCCATAGCGGAAACCGGACAACTGCCCCTACGGCGCCGGCCCTCCCTGCAGGCCGTGAGCGGAACCGAACCCGCTGACACGGCCGTCGGCCCCCGGACGGTGGACCTCACCGCCGAGGACGACACTCAGACGCTGCCCCGACTGGATTCGCTCGAACGCAAACTGAAGGATCTGGAGCAGCAGTTCGGCTGATGTGACGGGAAACGACCCGTTCAGGAGCCGCGGTTCGCGGGTCCCGCCCGATCACTCAGGCGGGCCCCGCGCCCTTCGCTCCGTCGAGCTCGAACCACACCACCTTGCCGCCGCCCAGCGCCAGTCCCAGCGCGTCCACACCCCAGGCGTCGGCCAGCGACTGCACCAGCACCAGCCCCCTGCCGTGCGTACCGTCGTCGGCGGACGGTACGTGCGGCCGGGGCCTGCGGGCGGCGTAGTCGCGGACTTCCACCCGCAGCCGGTCCGCCGCGAGCGTCGCCGAGACCTCCGCGCCCTGGTCGGTGTGGACGAGGGCATTGGTGACGAGCTCGGTGACCAGCAGCTCGGCCACCTCCGCGGCCTCCACCCGGCACCGATGGCGCATCAATTCGCGTAAATCCTGACGGACTTCCCCAATTGCCTTGAGATCGGCCCGCCGCACGCTCCGGGTGATCCCCGGCGTGTCCACCGCCGCCCCCTCCTCGGCCGACGGTTCGCGCGGCACCGGCCGCCCTCTGCGCCACAGCTTTCCGGCCTTCGCCCCCACCCGCACGGCGATGTACCTCCCGTATGCCCGCATCCCGTAGGCCCGCCTGTCGAACAGGCCTACGGGATGCATGCCCTCCGGGGCAATCCGCACGCATCCGGGCTCAGGGACGCGGCACGTTGCGGAGGTTGGATCGCGCCATCTGGATCATCCGGCCCACCCCTCCGTCCAGCACGATCTTGCTGGCCGACAGTGCGAATCCGGTCACCATTTCAGCGCTGATCTTCGGTGGAATGGACAGTGCGTTGGGGTCCGTGACCACGTCCACCAGAGCAGGTCCCTTGTGCTTGAAGGCATCCTTCAAAGCCGCTGTGAGCTGCTTGGGCTTCTCCACCCGGACCCCGTAGGCGCCCGCCGCGCGGGCGATCGCCGCGAAGTCGGGGTTCTTGTTCGTCGTCCCGTACGAGGGAAGGCCGGAAACCAGCATCTCCAACTCGACCATTCCGAGCGATGAGTTGTTGAAGAGGACCACTTTGACGGGGAGGTCGTACTGCACCAGGGTGAGGAAATCTCCCATCAGCATGGAGAACCCGCCGTCGCCCGACATCGACACCACTTGACGTCCGGGCTCGGCGAACTGTGCGCCGATGGCCTGCGGAAGGGCGTTGGCCATGGAGCCGTGGCTGAAGGAGCCGATGATGCGGCGCTTTCCGTTCGGGGAAAGATAGCGCGCCGCCCACACGTTGCACATGCCCGTGTCCACGGTGAAAACGGCGTCCTCGTCGGCGAGTTCGTCGAGGACCGCGGCCACGTACTCGGGGTGGATGGGCGTGCGCTTCTCCACCTTGCGCGTATAGGCCTTCACCACCCCCTCCAGCGCGTCCGCGTGCTTCTTGAGCATCCGGTCGAGGAACCGGCGGTCGGTCTTGGCCCTCACCCTGGTGTTCAGCGCGCGCAGGGTTTCGCGTACGTCGCCCCAGACCGCGAGGTCCAGCTTGGAGCGGCGGCCGAGGTGTTCCGGCCGGATGTCCACCTGGACGATCTTGACGTCGTCGGGGAGGAAGGCGTTGTACGGGAAGTCCGTGCCGAGCAGGATCAGCAGATCGCACTCGTGGGTGGCCTCGTAGGCGGCGCCGTAGCCGAGCAGCCCGCTCATCCCGACGTCGTACGGATTGTCGTACTGGATCCATTCCTTGCCGCGCAGGGCGTGCCCGATGGGGGCCTTGACCCGGCCGGCGAACTCCATGACCTCGGCGTGCGCGCCGGCCGTGCCGCTGCCGCAGAAGAGGGTGACCCGGTCGGCCTCGTCGATGAGCCGGACCAGCTTGTCGATCTCGCCGTCGCCGGGCCGTACGGTCGGCCGCGCGGTCACGAGCGCGTGCTCCACGCTCTGTTCCGGCGCGGGCTGGGAGGCGATGTCCCCGGGCAGGGACACCACGCTGACCCCGCCGCGCCCGATGGCGTGCTGGACGGCGCTCTGCAGGACCCGGGGCATCTGGCGCGGGTTGGAGATCAGCTCGCTGTAGTGGCTGCATTCGGTGAACAGCCGGTCGGGGTGGGTCTCCTGGAAGTAGCCGAGGCCGATCTCGCTGGAGGGGATGTGCGAGGCCAGTGCGAGGACCGGGGCCATCGAGCGGTGGGCGTCGTAGAGCCCGTTGATCAGGTGGAGGTTGCCGGGGCCGCAGGAGCCCGCGCACGCGGCGAGGGTGCCGGTGATCTGGGCCTCGGCGCCGGCCGCGAAGGCGGCCGTCTCCTCGTGGCGCACCTGGATCCAGTCGATGCCGCCGGTGCGGCGGATCGCGTCGACGACGGGGTTGAGGCTGTCCCCGACGACTCCGTACATCCGGCGCACGCCGGCGCGCACGAGAATGTCGATGAACTGTTCCGCCACGTTCTGCTTGGCCATGGAGGGGGCGCCTTCCGGTTCGGCTCTGCCGTGTGCGCCTTCCATCCACGCATGATCCGCCCGGTTACGCCTCCCAGACCGCGGCGGCCGTGCGGTCGTCGGCGTAGCCCTTGAGGCGGAGCTGGGTGTCCGCGAGGAAGGCGGCGAGGCCCGGCGGGGATGCGTCGCCCCAGCGGGCGGCGAGTTCGGCGGAGAGCGGCTCCTCCTCCCGCATCGGGTCCGCGAGGCCGCCGGAGCACAGGAGCAGGGTGTCGCCGGGCCGGGCCACGGAAGCCCGGAAGCGGAAGCGGAATCCGGGCGGGCCGGTCGGTGCGGGCGCCGGTGCGGGCGTCAGTGCGGGCGCGGACTCCTCCAGGTCCCGCCACTGTCCGTCGCGGAGCCGGAACAGCCCGCCCGCGCCCGCGCCGAAGCAGACCCGGGTGCGGCAGCCGGGGTCGACCGGCAGCAGCAGTCCGCGCAGCCCGGCCGTGTAGCCGTCCTCCGGGAGCCCCAGCTCGGCGGCGCGGGCGCGCAGCTGCCCGTAGCCGCGGTCGGTGAGCCGCTGCAGGCCGGAACGCAGGGCTTCGCGCCGGCCGTCGCGGATGTCCTGCGACAGCCGCTCCTGGCTCCGCCCGACGGCCCCCGCGACGGACCGGCACACCTCGGCGGCGGCCTCGGCGGCTCCGGGCGCGGCCCGGTCCCCGCCGGCGAGCACGACCAGGACCAGCGCGTCGGGGCCGGTGCCGAAGCGGGCGGTGAGCAGGAAGTCCCGCCGGCCCTCGCCCCGGAACCGCGCGGAGTCCCCGCGCAGGGAGGCCGCGCGCAGCGTGTAGCCGCCGTACTGGGCCCCCTCCAGCACGGTGTCGGGGGTCAGCGCGGCAAGCCCGGCCGGGTCGGCGGCGGGCAGCGCGACGGGCTCGGCGGCGTAGGTGGGCGGCCGGGCCCCCAGATGCGTCACCGCCGGCCGCGGGGGACCCGAGACCCCGGACTCCCCGCCGTCGTCCCCGGGCGGGGAGCTGTCCCCGGGCCTGGCTCCGACTGCGGGCACCTGCCCACCTGCGGGGCCGGTACCTGACGAGGACCCGGAACCGGGGCGGGGGCCGGGAACGGAGCCCGGGCCGAGACCGGAGCCGGGAGCGATGCCGGAGCCTGAACGGGTGCCAGAACTGCCGACGAGGTCGGAGCCGGGGCCGGGGTCCGGCCCCGGAGCGGAGTCGGGAACGCGGCCGGAGGCCGAACCCCCAGCAGGGTCGTAGGCCGACCCGGTGGCGGAGCCGCGAGCGGAACCGGAGGCCGGACCAGGAGCCTGGCCCTGGCCCGTATCGGAGCCCCCGGAACCAGAACCCGAGTCGGGAGCGGAGCCCCAGCCCGAACCGGAACCAGGGTGGGACCCGAGGGCGAAGCCGGGGCCTGGGCCCGTATCCGTGCCCGGAACCGGCCCGGTGCGGAAGCCCGTACCCCCCGTACTCGTACCCGGGACCGAGTCGGAACCAGTGCCGGACGCCATACCCGGGTTCGGGTTCGGGCCCGAGCCGGTGCCGGGCTCCGTACCGGTGCCCCTGCCGACATCGGCACCGGCTCCCGCACCCCCGGCGGAGTCGGACACGGCCGGGTCCCCCGGGAACGGGTGAACCGGCCCGGCCGGGTCCGGGTCGGGGAGCGCAGCCGCTGCGGGCGCGTCGTCCCGCAGGTCCCAGCTCCAGTCGGACCGTTCCCCGGACTCCTCGGCGGGCAGCGCGGGCGGGACGTCGACGTTCCCGAGCGCGTACCAGGTCTGCCCGCCCTCCCGGGGATCCCGTGGCGGCGGCAGCACGGGCTCCCCGTACGCGCCCTGCGCCCACGGCTCCGGACTCGCCGGCGCCACGGGACCCGGCGAGGGCGGACCGGGCGGGCCGGTCTCCGCCTCCCCCACCGGCCCGGGAGCCGAGGCGGACGGCCCCGCCACCGGCCCGGGAGCCGACACCGAAGGTTCCGGAGGCACGCCAGGCTCCAGAGGCTCCACCGCCTCCGGATTCGCCGCGCGTTCCGTCACCGGACCCGGATCCCTCCGGGGGCTGGGTACGGGGGCCGGGGCCACCAGGACCGCTGCCGAGCGGAAGCGGTGTTCCAGTGTGTCCCGGGGGTCGGGATCCGGTACCGCGTCCGGGTCCTCATAGAGCTTCTGCCACCAGTCATCCGCGCCCGCGTCCCGCTGACTCATGGCCCTCATTGTCGGGCTCCCGTGCGGCCGAAATCCGGCGAACGCGGGAAAAAGGGGGGTCCATCGGACCGCCGTCCGATGGACCCCCCTGCTCTATGTCGTACGACTTAGCGAATGCCGTACGCCCGCGCGACCATCTGGGTGACGGTGGCGCCGTTCGTGTCGGTCAGCTCGACCTTGAGCATGACCAGCTTGCCCGCGGCTCCGGTGTGGTCCACGCTCGCGGTCCACTTCCCGCCGCGCTCGCTCACCTTCGCCTCGCTCCAGCTGCCGCCCTCGTCGTACGAGTACGAAAGCTTGGCCGACTTGAGAGCGCCCGGCGTGTAGCCCGCGTGCCCGCTGACCCCGAGGCCGATCTTCTGGCCGTTGGCCGCGGCCAGCGTCTTCATGCCGTCCAGCGGGGCGGAGATCCGCGGGAAGAGGACGGGCAGCGCCTGCGAGTACTGCGTCGCGTCCAGCTTCGAGCGGAAGGTCCAGGTGGTGCGGATCGCCGAGGAACGCTGCCAGGTCCGGGTCGGCTGGCCGAACTTCTCCAGCTGCTGGGTCAGTTCGTACGCGGAGTCCTCGGCCGGGACCTCGAAGACCCCGGACGGGTACCCGCTGTCGCCCAGCGACTCGCCGTCGACCTTGAGCGAGACGTTGCCGAGGTCACCGAAGCCGCCCTGCTGGGCGTAGTGGCCGCTGTCGCCCCACATCGCGGAGGCGAAGCCGATCAGGTTGCCCTGCCGCTCGGCCGCCAGCTGCTGCTCGCCCGCGGTGTCGAGCGGTGCGACCGGGCCGATGACCCCGTCGTACCAGTTCTCGGCGCGCGTGGAGCCCGCCTTGTACGTGCGCTGCTGGTCGGTCATGAACTCGCCCCACGGGAAGCTGCTGGAGACCATGTGGTCCCAGGCCGTGTCCCCGGCGGAGTAGTACTCGGTGCGCTTGCCCGGTACCGCGACGGTGTCGATGCCGCCGAAGTACACGGCGCTGCCGATCGGGCGGTAGGCGCCGGTGAGATCGGTGTAGTCGGCGGCGACGCCCATCGACTGGTAGGCCGACAGGGCGGCGCCGAGCTCGCGGTCGCGCACCCGGTAGGTACGGTCGCCGTGGACCTGGCCCTTCTCGATCTGCGCGAGGTTGTAGACGTACGGGCTCTTCGCGCTGCCCTTCCAGCTCAGCGTGACCTTGCCCTTGCCCAGCCGGGCCAGCAGGGCCTGCCCCTCGCCGGACTCCACCGAGATGACGGGCAGGGCGCCGCCCGCGTAACCGGTGAAGGCCTGCCAGCGGCCGGGGGCGTCACGGTAGGCGAGGACGCCCTTGGCGCCGGCCGCCTTCGCGTCTTCCGCGACCTGGTACATCGCGGCGTCCGCGGACTTGACCAGGACGATCGCGCCCTTGGCGGCGACGGCGGCGAGCTCCTCGGCCGTACCCGTACCCGCGTTGACGAGCGGGGCGCTGCCGGTCCCGTCGAGGTTGTCGCTGCCGGTGGACGCGGTGAGCGGGTGCAGCACCGGGCCGCCGTTCGCCTTCAGCTCGGAGAGCAGCGGCGCGGCCGCCCGCCAGTAGCTGCCGAACTCGAAGTCGCCCTCCTTGGCCTTGCCGTCGACCGAGGCGTAGTAGCCGCGGATGGTACGGCCGCCCATGGCGGTGCCGGCGTGCAGCCAGGACTCGCCCCAGGAACGGGCGAAGGCGAGGGTGGTGCTGCGCGCCTCGGTGGGCTTGTCGGTGGCGATGCTCAGCCGGGCCGCCTTGCGGGCGTCCAGCACGATCACCGTGTCCTTCCCGACCTCGGTCTGCGGGCGGCCGAGGTAGGTGAGCGAGTCGGTCATCTCGGCGTTCTCGCCGGCGTCGGGGGTTCCGACGAAGGCGGAGAGGAAGTACGAGCCCGGGCGGACCCGGTAGACCTGGTCGGCGGAGCCGTCGTTGAAGCGGCGCTCACCGGAGGCGTCGTCGGTGCCGATCACGTCCAGGGAGGACGGGCCGGAGGCCGGCTTGCCCGCGCGGTCGATGAGCTTGACGCGCAGCGTGACCGTCTCCGGCTCCACGTAGAGGGAGAAGGGGGTGGAGACGCGCACGCCGTTCGCCTCGGCGACGACCCGGCCGGTCACGTCCCCGTACTGGGAGCGCTCCAGCTTCGCGGAGGGGTCCAGGGCGAGCGGCACCTTGACGGTGGCGCCGGCCGGTACGGTCACGGTGCGCTTGTCGAGGCGGGCGACCTGGCTGCGGACGGCGGAGCCGTCGTTGCCTGTGACCTTCTCGACGGAGAGGCTCAGCATGACGGGCTTGGTGCCCGTGTTGGTGTACGGGACCTCGGCGCTCGCGCGGTCGCTGCGGTCCTGCGGCCAGTTGTAGGTGCCGCCCTGGACCGCGGGGGCGCTGGTGACGGTGGTGTCGATGGCGGCCTTGACGTCGAGGCGGCCGCCGCCGGTCTCCCGTACGTCGCCCGGGACCGCGGTGTTGGCGGATCCGACCAGGGCGGCCTTGATCTGCTGCGGGGTCCAGTCGGGGTGGCGCTGCTTGACGATGGCGGCGGCGCCCGCGACGTGCGGGGTGGCCATCGAGGTACCGGACATGGACTGGTACGCGTACACCCCGCGTCCGCCCGCGGCGGCGGCCGAGATCCCGACCCCGGGGGCGGCGATCTCGGGCTTGAGGGTGTGCTCCAGGCCGGCCGGGCCGCGGCTGGAGAAGGAGGCGGTCTTGTCGTCGCGGTCCACGGCTCCGACGGTCAGCACGCTGGGCGCGCAACCGGGCGAGGACACGGTGTTGTTGCCGGGGCCGGAGTTGCCGGCGGCGATGACGAAGAGGGTGCCGCTGCTCTTGGCCAGGGCCTCGGTGGCGGCGGCCATCGGGTCGTCGCAGGACAGTTGGGAGGGGTCTCCGAGGCTCATGGAGACCACGTCGGCCTTGCTGTCGACGGCCCACTGCATGCCCGCGATGATCCACGAATCCAGGCCGTAGCCGGAGTCGTTGAGGACCTTGCCGCTGAGCAGCTGGGCGCCTGGGGCGACGCCCTTCTTCGCGCCCGCGCCGGCCGCGCCGGAGCCGCCGACGGTGGAGATGGTGTGGGTGCCGTGGCCCTGGCGGTCCTCGACGGTGTCGGAGTCGGTGAAGTTCTCGGCTGCGGCGACCCGGCCCTTGAGGTCGGGGTGTTCGAGGTCGGTGCCGGTGTCGAGGACGGCGACCTTGGTGCCCGTGCCGTCGAACCCGGCGGCCCACGCGGCGGTGGCGCCCACCTGCTTGGTGGAACGCTCCAGGTTCGCCTGGACCCTGCCGTCCAGCCACAGCTTCTTCAGCGGGGCGGAGGCGGCCGAGCGGGAGTGGGGGTTCACGTTGGCGCCGGTGACGTCGGCCCAGAAGTCGGCGGCCTTCTCCTTGTCGGCGGCGAGCGCGACGCCGCCGATGGAGCCGAGGACGAGCGAGCGCTCGGCGCCGCGCGGTACCGGCGGGGCGCTGCGCGCGGGGCTCGCGGAACCCTCGTACACCGCGATGAGCGGGAGCTTCTCGGCGTGCGCGTCGTCGTAGCCCTGCCGGATCAGGCCGGTGACGTTGAAGAGCTCCTCGTCGGCCTTGCCCGCGGCGAGCGCCTTGACCGCGCCCTCGGGGTAGACGTAGAGGTCCTTGCCCGACTGGCGGGTCTGCACGAGCGGCTGCGAGCCGTCCTCGCGGGGCATCGCGGTGGCGGCGGTGCGGCCCGCCGCGTCGGTGGAGACCAGGATCCGGTCACCGGTGACCAGGGTCACCGTGACGGGCGCGGTGGGCTGCTGCGCGGCCGCCCCGCTGCCGACGAGGGGCTTCTTCACGGCGGCGGCCCCGGCTCCGGACGCTCCCTCGCTCGGCTGTGCCGTGGACGGACCCACGGCCGTGACGGCCAGGACGGCCGCGATGGCGGCTCCCATTGCCGTACGCGATATCGGGCGCATCGCTCTCCCCAGGTGAATTCCGGCCAACTAGTGCATTGCACGGCGAAAGGGCCGCGTAAATGGCTTCTGGCCAGCGGATGTTGGTGCTGCGGTGGCGTCACCTTGGCAGAGTGCCGGGGGGTGCGGCGATGATGTCGGCGGCGGGTTTGCGCCGTGGCCGCTTCCCGCCAGGAACGGTGCCGAGAGGGTTGGGTGGACGAGTTGCTGAGTGCGATAGGCCTGGACGAAGGACAGGAGTCGGCTTACCGCGCGCTGGTCGCGCTGGGGGCCGCGGAGATACCGGACCTCGCGCACCGGCTGACACTGCCGGAGCAGCAGACCGAACGGACCCTGCGCCACCTCGAACGGCACGGGCTCGCCGCCCAGTCCTCGGCCCGCCCCGGCCGATGGGTGGCGGCCCCGCCGGGGGTGGCACTGGGCGCGCTGCTCACCCAGCAGCGGCACGAGCTGGAGCAGGCGGAGCTGACGGCGGCCCTGCTGGCGCAGGAGTACCGGGCGGAGGCCGCCGAGCCGGCCGTGTACGACCTGGTGGAGGTGGTGACGGGGGCGAGCGCGGTGGCCCACCGCTTCCACCAGCTCCAGCTCGGCGCGGCGGAGGAGGTGTGCGCGCTGGTCAGCGGCCGGCCGCAGGTGGTGACGGGGACGGAGAACGAGGCGGAGGAGCGGGCGGCCGTACGGGGCGTGGCGTACCGGGTGGTCATCGAACGGGAGGTGCTCACCCTGCCGAGGGGGATCCGCGAGGCATCCACGGCGCTGGCGCGCGGCGAGCACATCCGGGTGACGGGCCAGGTGCCGACCAAACTGGTGATCGCGGACCGGACGCTCGCGATGGTGCCGCTGACGGCGCGCGGCGCGGAGCCGGCGGCGCTGGTCGTGCACGCGTCGGGGCTGCTGGAGTCCCTGATGGGCCTCTTCGAGGCGGTCTGGCGGGAGTCGCTGCCGCTGCGGCTGGGCTCCACGGGGGCGCCGGAGGAATCGGGCGGCGGACCGGATGCCACGGATCTGGAGATCCTCACCCTCCTGTTGGCGGGGATGACGGACGCGAGCGTGGCGAAGCACCTGGAGCTGGGCCTGCGGACGGTGCAGCGCCGGGTCAAGGGCCTCATGGAGCTGTCCGGGGTCACGACCCGGCTCCAGCTGGGCTGGCACGCGTACGAACGGGGCTGGGTGGCTCGATAGCCCGGGGCCGGGCAGGCTGAGCAGATGGATCTGCCTCAGCTGCCCCAGCTGCTCCTGGTGGGGCTGGTGCTGGTGCTCGGACTGCTCGGGGTACTGGTCCCCGGCGCCCCCGGCACCTTGCTGGTCTGGGCCGGACTCCTGTGGTGGGCACTGCACGAGCAGTCGTCGGTGGCGTGGGGCCTGCTGGTGGGTGCGACGGCGCTGCTGCTGGTGGTGCAGGTGGTGAAGTGGCAGCTGCCCCCGCGGCGGCTCCGGGGGGTGGGCGTCACCCGCCGGATGGTGGTGCACGCGGGTGCGGGGGCGGTACTGGGCTTCGTGCTGGTGCCGGTGCTGGGGGCGGTCCCGGGCTTCGTGGGCGGCATCTACCTGTGCGAACGGCGCCGTCTGGGCAGCCACGGGGAGGCGTGGGCGTCGGTACGGGCGGTGATGCGGGCGGTGGGGACGAGCGTGCTGGTGGAGCTGTTCGCGTGCCTGCTGGTGGTGGGGGCCTGGGTGGGGACGGTGCTGTGGGCGTAGGCGTGGGGGTGCGCCGAGTCCTGCGCCCCCTGGTCCTGGGCCCAGTCCGCCGGACGGGGCTTTCGGCGTAGGCCCGGCTAGGTCCTCGGCCCGATGCGCCGAGCGGATCCGGGTGGGATCGTCTCCCCCATGACGGAGTTCAAGGGTTTCAGTGAAGCCGAACTGGCATACCTGCGTTCGCAGCACCTGGGCCGGCTCGCGACGGTGGACGCGGCCGGGCAGCCGCAGGCGAACCCGGTGGGATTCTTCCCGCAGGACGACGGGACGGTCCTGGTGGGCGGGCTGGCGATGGGCACGACGAAGAAGTGGCGCAACCTCACCACGAACCCCCGGCTGTCACTGGTCGTGGACGACCTGGTCAGCACCCGCCCGTGGCAGGTCCGCGGCATCGAGATCCGCGGCCGCGCCACGCTGGAGGTGGGCCCGCACTCCCTGGGCCCCCACTTCAGCCCGGAGGTCATCCGCATCCACCCGGACCGCGTCCTCGCCTGGGGCCTGGCCTAGGCCGTCGAGCGTGACCCAGTCCGTCGTCGGGGGCCTGGCCCGGGCCGTCGGCCCGGACCCAGGCCGTCCCTTGCGGGGCACCACCCGAACGGGCCGGCAGCCGGCCGGGGGCGTGAGCGGCCGTAGCCCCTCCCGCAGGTGGCGGGAGGGGCTAAGGGAAGCCGGGGCCGGAGCCCCGGGTCCGGGGTGTCAGGCCCGGCCGGTGCGCTTCGCGGAGTAGTTCGCGCGGCCCTCCGCCGAGCGGAGCCGCCAGTCCCGCTTGAGCTCCGAGCGGAGCCTCGCATCGGTCTTCGCGACGATCCGCTGGTTCTCACGCAGCAGCTTGCGGTAGCTCTCCATCCGCCGCTCGGACAGCTCCCCGGAGGCCAGCGCGGCCCGCACCGCGCACCCCGGCTCCGCCTCGTGGGCGCAGTCGTGGAAGCGGCACCGTTCCGCGTACTCCTCGATCTCCGAGAAGACCTGCCCGACGCCCGCCTCCGCGTCGAAGAGCCCGACGCCGCGCAGCCCGGGGGTGTCGATCAGCACGCCGCCGCCCGGCAGCGCGAGCAGGTTGCGCGTCGTGGTGGTGTGGCGGCCCTTGCCGTCGGCGTCGCGCGTCTCCTGGACCTCCATCACGTAGGTCCCGAGAAGGGCGTTGGCCAGCGTGGACTTGCCCGCGCCGGAGATTCCGAGGAGCACGCTCGTACCGCTCCCGACGACCGCCGCGAGCACGTCCGTGCCCTCTCCGGTCATCGAGGACACCGTGAGGACCCCGACCCCGGGGGCCGCCGTCTCCACGTCCTCGACGAGGTGTCCGAGGGTGACCGGGTCCGGGACGAGATCCGCCTTGGTCAGGACCACGAGCGGCTGCGCCCCCGATTCCCAGGCGAGCGCGAGGAACCGCTCGATGCGGCCGAGGTCCAGTTCGACGGCCAGAGACACCGCGATGATCGCGTGGTCGACGTTCGCGGCGAGGATCTGGCCCTCGGACCGCTTGGACGAGGTGGAGCGCACGAACGCGGTCCGGCGCGGCAGGTACGTCTTCACGTAGCGCGGGTTGCCGTGCGCCTCCAGCACCGCCCAGTCGCCGGTGCAGATGACCCGGAGGGGATCGTGCGGGGTGACGAAGGCGGTGTCGGCGCGGACGATGCCGTCCGCCGTCATGACGTCGCACTGGCCGCGGTCGACCCGTACCACCCGGCCGGGCAGCAGACCCTGATCGGCGTACGGGGCGAACTCGGCCGCCCACGCCTCGTCCCAGCCGTAGGGGGTCAGGGCGTGCGGGAGCCCGGAGGCCTGCGGGAGAGAAGAAAGAGAAGAAGAGGAAGCGGGGAGAGACAAGGGAAACCCTTCACAGGGTGGCCCCGGCGATGCGCGCCGCTACCGGGCGCGAAAGAGGTGAGAGGTCAGCCGGAGACCACAGAAGTGACATTGATGGTCTTCTGAGTGCGGGCAACGCCCTGCGCCATGACAGTCATCAATGAACTCACCTCCGGGTCTGCATACGTGCCGAACTGCGGTCCCGCACCGAGCGGCGGGAACGTCCCCACCGTAACAAGCGGCCTCGGGAGCACGCCACTTGTTTTTACGGGACATCCGGACCGAGCCCACTCCGGCTTACCGTCGGTCAGTGGCGGCCATTATGGTCCGGCCTCAAGTCGGGCGGGACATTAAGCTGTTCCCCATGGAGAACCACAGAACGGAAGATTCTGAGACGATTTACGAGACGGGCAGCACCCTCGTAGCGTCGTCCGAGGAGTCGATGACCGAGACGGCTTCCGATACCCGGAAGCGGATCCTGCGGGTCTCCATGGAGTTGTTCGGGGTCCACGGCTTCCACGAGACCTCACTGCGGGAGATCGCCGAACGGGTGGGCGTCTCCAAGCCGGCGGTGCTCTACCACTTCCCCGGCAAGGCCGACATCCTCGGCGCCCTCGTAGAGCCGATGCTCCGCGATCTGGCGGACGCCCTGGCCCGCGCGGCGGCATCCGGCGCGGCCGACGGGCCCGGCAGGACCGGCGCCTCCGGCCGCTCGGAGCGGGCGCGGTGGGCCGCCATCGAGGGGGTCCTCGACGTCTGGCTGACCCACCGCCACCTGCTCCGCCTCAACCTCCAGGACATGGCCCTGGTCACCCCCGGCCCGGCCTTCGCCCGCCTGCGCGACTCCATGCTCCGGGCCAACTTCCTGGTCGCGGGGGCGGATCCAGGATTCGCGGAGCGGGTGCGGGCCGCCCAGGCCGTCGCGATGCTCTCCGACCCGGTGGTGCTCTTCGCCGACGCCCCGGTACCGGCCCTGCGCGCAGCCGTCCTGGACGGCGTACGGCGCCTGCTCGACGGGCCGGAAGGGCCCGGTGGAGCGGGCGGATCCGGCGGGCCCGCGGCCGCGCGGCCCGTGCCCGGGGGCCGGCGCGGGCGGCCCGCCTCCATGAGCCCGGCCATGATCGAGGCGGCCCGCCGGATGCACTTGGCGGGCAGCGGGGCGACCGCGATCGCCGCCGCTCTCGGCGTCTCCCGGGCCACGGTCTACCGCCACCTGCCCCAGGACGAGGACCCCGCCGCGTGACCGGCCCGGACGGCCCCGCGCGGAGCCGTGGGCCGTGGGCCGTGGGCCGTGGGGACATGAGGCCGGGGGCCATGAGGCCGTGCGGCCATGGGGACGGCCGTCCGCCGGTGTCCGATTCGTTCAAGACCGGCCGGGCCCGGCCCGCCTACGGTGAGCTCATGACTCCCCGACTCGACATGATCGGCATCGTCGTCTCCGACATGGCCGCATCGCTCGCCTTCTACCGCCGCCTGGGCATCGACGTGCCCGCCGCGGCCGACTCCCAGCCGCACGTCGAAGCCGCCTTGCCGGGCGGGCAGCGGATCGGCTGGGACACGGAGGAGGTCATCCGCTCCTTCGACCCGTCCTGGACCCGCCCCACGACCGACGGCCGGGTCGGGCTCGCTTTCCTGTGCGACTCCCCCGCCGAGGTGGACTCGCTGTACGCCGAGCTGACGGAGACCGGGCACACGGGCCACCTGAAGCCCTGGGACGCCTTCTGGGGGCAGCGCTACGCCGTCGTCCTCGACCCGGACGGCTCCGGAATCTCCCTCTTCGCCGCCTCCAGAACCGCCGGAACCGCCGAAGCCTCCGAACCCGCCAGCCCCACCGCGTAGACCCCCGGGGTGGTCCCCGCCAGGGCGCGCACCTCGCGGGTGCAGTGCTCCTGGTCGGCGTATCCGGCCGCCGCCACCGCCGCCTGAGCGAGCCCGCGCCGACTCAGCGCGAGGGCAAGCCGGTCGCGCAGGAGGCGGGCCGGTACGCCGAGCAGCGCGGGCGCCGTGCCGGGGGCCAGCCGGATCCCGGCGAATCCGGAGCCCTGGACCTCTCCGGCGCGGTGCCCGGCCGTATCGGGTCCGGCCACCAGGAGCCGCCCGTCGACCCACAGCAGGTCCATGCAGCCGTCGGGCAGCACCATGCCGCCGCCGGTCCCCTCGACCCGCCGGAGCACCGCTCCGGCAACCGTCCGGGACGCCGTTCCTCGCACCCGGAATCAGCCACGGACACCAGGCTGCGGCGGTGGTCAGTGCTTGCGCAGGCGGGAGTGGTAGTCCTCCGGGGGCAGGAACTTCGACCAGCGCTCCGGGAACTCCGAGGGCATGCCGCCGTCCTCCTCACCCTCGTCGTCCTCCGACTCCCCTTCGGCCAGTGCCCGCCAGGCGGCGGCCCGGGCGACCAGCTGGGCGGCCTCCGCCTCGCGGACCCGCTCGTTCGCCTCGCGCGCCGCGGCCGTGGCCACCGAGGGCCAGACCCGGTCGATCGCGGCGTTGACGGCGGCCCCGACGAGGACGGCGAAGGCGGAGATGCCGATCCACAGCAGGATCGCCACGGGGGCGGCCAGCGACCCGTAGATGGTCGGGCCCTCCACCGTGTTGGTGAGGTAGATCCGCAGCAGGAACGAGCCGAACACCCACATGGCGAGGGCGACCAGCGCGCCGGGCACGTCCTCGATCCAGGGCGAGCGGACCGGGACGGACACGTGGTAGAGCGTGGTCAGGAAGACGATGCAGAGCAGCGTGACGACGGGCCAGTACAGGACCGCGATCACCTCCGTGCTCCAGGGCACCAGCCGCACCACCGCGTCCGGGCCGACCACCATCAGCGGCAGCACGATGGCGCCGATCAGCAGGGCGGCGACGTAGAGGACGAAGGCCAGCAGCCGGGTCTTGACGATCCCCCGATGTCCGTCGAGCCCGTACATGACGGTGATGGTGTCGATGAAGACGTTGACGGCGCGCGAGCCCGACCAGAGGGCGAAGGCGAAACCGAGGGAGATCAGGTCGGGACGGCCCCGGTTGGTGACGTCGTCGAGCATCGGTTTGGCGATGTCGTTGACGCCCCGGTCGGAGAGCACGGTGCCGACCGCCCGCAGGATGTTCTCCTCGATGCTGGCGACGGTCGTACCGCCCGACCAGCCGTCCACGTACCCGAGGAGGCCCAGCAGGCCCAGGAAGAGCGGGGGCAGCGAAAGCAGGGTGAAGAAGGCGGCCTCGGCGGCGAGGCCGAGGATCCGGTACTCGATGCACGAGTTCACGGTGTCTTTGAGCAGCAGCCACGCCATCTTGCGTTTGGAGACGTTGCGGTAGAGGGCGCGGGCCCGGTGGAGCCGTCCCGGGATCCGCTCGGGTGTTTCTTCTGCGTGCTGCACGTCCTTACGGTATCCGCGTGACTCCTCCCCGTCCTAAAAGAGGGGCTTCCCGCCTTGCCGGTCGGGCTTCGCGACGGACCGGCCCGGTCGGTAGAACATGGAGATGGAGTGCGCCCACCGTGGCCGCACGTGCGGTGTGAGCGCAGGCGCGACCGCCCTGGCACGGGACATTGACGACGCGACGCATTCTGGTGCTCCGCGCCGCCGCGTGGAGATCGCCTTCACCCCTGGCCCGAACCGGGAGTGGACGGCGAAGATGAAGTCATGGCAGCCAGCACCCACACAGTCAGCAACCAGCCCCCGCCCCTCGTGGGCCACGACGTCTACGGCAGCGACCGGGTCCTGAGCGAGGGAGTGGAGCGGCACCTCGCCGACGCCGCGCCCGAACTCGCGGCGGAGGTAAGGCAGGAGCTCACGGACCTCGGGCGCGCGGCCGGGTCCCGGCAAGCACAGGACTGGGGGGCACAGGCGAACGAGAGCCCGCCGAAGCTGAAGACGCACGACCGGTACGGCAACCGGATCGACGAGGTGGAGTTCCACCCGGCGTGGCACCGCCTGCTCGGGCACGCGGTGGGAGCCGGGCTCACCGACGCGTGGGGACGGCCGGCGGGCCATCTGCGGCGGGCGGCCGGGTTCTTCGTATGGTCGCAGGCGGAGTCGGGGCACGGATGCCCCGTGTCGATGACCCACGCGGCGGTGCCGGCGCTGCGGACCGATCCGCAGCTGGCCGCCGAATGGGAGCCGCGGCTGACCTCGCACGTGTACGAGGAGGGTCTGCGGCCGGCCGGGCAGAAGGCCGGGGTGCTCTTCGGGATGGGGATGACGGAGAAGCAGGGGGGCAGCGACGTCCGGGCGAACACGACGGCGGCGGTGCCGCTCGACGCGTCGGGCGAGTACCTGCTCACGGGGCACAAGTGGTTCTGTTCGGCGCCGATGTGCGACGGGTTCCTGGTGCTGGCGCAGGCGCCGGGCGGGCTGACCTGTTTCCTGGTGCCGAGGGTGCTGCCGGACGGTACGCGCAACGTCTTCGCGATCCAGCGGTTGAAGGACAAGTTGGGTAACCGGTCGAACGCGTCGAGCGAGGTGGAGTTCGACGGGACGTGGGCACGCCGGGTGGGCGAGGAGGGCCGGGGGGTGCGGACCATCATCGAGATGGTCGCGGCGACCCGGCTCGACTGCGTGATCGGCTCGGCCTCGCTGATGCGGCAGGCCCTGACGCAGGCAACTCACCACGCGGAGCACCGCTCTGCTTTCGGAGCACCGCTCATCGACCAGCCGCTGATGCGCAACGTGCTCGCCGACCTCGCTCTGGAGTCGGAGGCGGCCACCACCCTCACGCTGCGCCTGGCCGCCGCCTACGACGCCGGCACCGAGCAGGAGCGGGCCTTCCTGCGCATCGCGGTGCCCGTGGCGAAGTACTGGGTGACCAAGCGCTGTACGCCGATGGTGGCGGAGGCGCTGGAGTGTCTGGGCGGAAACGGCTACGTCGAGGAGTCCGGGCTGCCCCGGCTGCTGCGCGAGTCCCCGCTGAACTCCATCTGGGAGGGATCGGGCAACGTACAGGCCCTCGACGTGCTGCGCGCCCTCCAGCGCGAGCCGCAGGCGCTGAACGCCTTCCTCCAGGAGCTCGGCCTGGCCCGCGGAGCCGACCACCGGCTGGATTCGGCCATCAAGAACCTGCTGACCGAGCTGGCGGACCTGAACGGCATCGAGGCGCGGGCCCGCCGGGTGGTGGAGCGTATGGCCCTGGTCCTGCAGGGGTCCCTGCTGGTGCGCTGGGCGCCGCCGGAGGTGGCCGACGCCTTCTGCGCCTCACGCCTGGGCGGCGACTGGGGCGCGGCTTTCGGCACGCTGCCGCACAGTCTGGATCTGGGATCCGTAGTTGAACGGGCCCGGATCGCGGGCTAGCGGAGGGCCCCAACCCTCCGAACAAACCGCCCGGCCGGCATCCGGACCCGTTGACCTGGTGTTGACCTGGATCAGGGATGGCGCCGCGCCGACTCGGCACCACCCCTGATCAGATAAGCCCCGAGGAAGGAGCTGTCACGCCGCTCGGCGGCGTCCGCCCAGTTTCGATCGGCCGACCGGGACTTGGCGAGAGTTGCAGGACGTTGCAACCTTTGACTCGGAACCGCCCTCCGGGCGTACCGGCCCGCCCCGGGAAGCGGCGCGGACCGGTCGCCACCCTGGGCGGAGACCGTCGTACATCTGTTCCGCACGGGGAGGTTCCGGTGGCTCACACCACAGGCAGCGCGGTCGATGCGGCACGCATCTCGGCCATGGACGCGCGGGAGGCCGCACGTCTGCTCAAGGGGGTACGGGCGGCCGCGCTCGCCGGGGAACGGCCGCCGACCGCGCCGCGCCCGGACATCGCCGAATCCTGGCGCCGGATGGTGGCGGGCGGGGTCCATCCGGACCGCGACAGCCGCTCGCGGATGCTGTCGGCCGCCGAGACCGAGGAACGGCGACAGACCTCTCCCCTACGGGACCTGCTGCCGGTCCTGCGCGAAGGGCTGCTGCCCTCCCTGGACGACGCCCTGCACATCATGGTCGTCGCCGACGCCGACGGGCGGCTCCTGTGGCGGGAGGGCCACTCCTCGATCCTGCGCAAGGCGGACCGGCTCGGCTTCGCGGTGGGCGCCGACTGGGACGAGGCCGTGGTCGGCACCAACGGCGTCGGCACCGCCCTGGTGGCCCGCAGACCGGTCCAGGTGTTCTCGGCGGAGCACTTCGTCTCCAGCCACCACGACTGGACCTGCGCCGGAGCCCCCGTACGGGACCCCCGCGACGGACAGCTGCTCGGGGTCCTCGACGTCAGCGGGCCCCTGGCCACCATGCACCCGGCGACCCTGACGTGGGTGAGCTCGGTGGCCCGGCTCGCGGAACGGGAGCTGCGGGTGCGCCACCTGGAGTCCCTGGAGCGGCTGAGGTCGGTGGCGGCCCCGCTGCTGGCCCGGATGCCGGGGCGGGCGCTGGCCGTGGACGCCCACGGGTGGACGGCGGCCGTCACGGGGCTGGCGCCGACGGAGCGGATCCCGCTGCCGAAGTCCTTCGGGCCCGGCCGGGTGTGGGTACCGCAGCTGGGCGACTGCCTGGTGGAGCCGCTGCCGGGCGGCTGGCTGCTGAACGTCGCGGAAGCCCGTACCGGCTCCGGGGCGGCCGCCCGCGTCGTCCTCGACCTCAGCCGGCCGGGGGCCTGGCGGGCCACCGTCTACGGGGCCGCGGGGAGCTGGTCCCAGGAGCTGAGCCCCCGCCACGCGGAGCTGCTGTTCCTGCTGGCGGAGTCCCCCCGGGGGCGCTCGGCGGCGGAGCTGGCGCAGGAGCTGTTCGGAGACCCGACGCGCACGGTGACGGTCCGCGCGGAGATCTCCCGGGTGCGCCGCAACCTCGGCGGCGTGCTGGCCCACCGCCCGTACCGCTTCGCGCACGACGTGGAGGTGGAGCTGATCCGCCCCGGGAACCCGGCCTCGCTGCTGCCGCACTCCACGGCGCCGGCGGTCATCAGCGCCCGGCTGGGCCCGCCGGACACCGACATGGTTCCCTGACTTCCATGAGCACCAGCACACTGACCACCTGGTCCCTGGAAATGACCGCGCCGTCCGACCTCGTCGCGGCGGCCGCCTTGGGCCCGGAGATCCGGATCGTCCGGTCGGAGGTCCCGTCCCCCGAGTTCAGCCGCTTCCTCTACGCCTCGGTGGGCGGCGACATCCACTGGACGGACCGGCTGTCGCTGACCCGCGCGCAGTGGGTGGAGCAGCTGGGCCGTCCCGGGGTGGAGACGTGGGTGGCGTACGACCGGGGCACCCCGGCGGGGTACGTGGAACTCGACCCGCAGCCCGACGGTGTGGTGGAGATCATGTACTTCGGCCTCCTCCCCGAATTCCGCGGCCGGCGCATCGGCGGCCACCTGCTGACCGTGGGCATCGAGCGGGCCTGGTCCCTGGCCGAGCGCTGGCCGGAGCTGGCCCCGACGCGCCGCGTCTGGCTCCACACGTGCAGCGACGACGGCCCGACGGCCATGGCGAACTACCTCAGGCGCGGCTTCAAGGTCTTCAAGGAGGAGACGGAACAGAAGGAGTCCGGCCACACCCCCGGCCCCTGGCCCGGCGCCTAGTGCTGTGACCGGAAAGGTTCACCGGCGCTTCGGGTGACCCTCAGCCCCCGGCAGCGGCGCCGTACCCGGACGCGGGCATGTGGTTCGAGCATGTGGTTCCTGGCCCCCAAGGGGCTCCTGAGGTGACCCCCGTCACGAAGATCTTGCGATGTGAGACGACTTCGTCCGAATCGTGGACAGTAGTGGACTCCTCCAATCGCCACATGCCACGCTTCCGCCATGAACGGAGCTGGAATTGCCTTGGTGAGTCGGCGGCACGTCGACCTCGGCCGCATGTCCAGCGCCATCTGTCCGGCGAGCTGACGCACAGCCCCGCCGCGACAGCGCCCCGCACCGACGTCGCCGCGGAAGCGAACCACCGCTCGCCCTCGTCACCACCGCAGTCCCCTGTAGGCCGATCGCCGCCCGGAACAGCAGCACATCAGCCACATCCGCTCCACGCGCGCCAGGGGTCACGCCGCTGCTCCCCCCTGCCCCTGCCTCGAGCCGCCGAAGAAGGACGTACCGCCATGGCCGCCACCCCCGAAACGACCGCAGCCGCCGCACCCGGCGCCGCCGCGCGCCGCAAGACCGGCCGTCACCGCGGTGAGGGCCAGTGGGCTGTCGGACACCACACGCCCCTCAACGGCAACGAGCAGTTCAAGAAGGACGACGACGGTCTCAATGTGCGGGCGCGCATCGAGAACATCTACTCCAAGGCGGGCTTCGACTCGATCGACCCCAACGACCTGCGCGGCCGTATGCGCTGGTGGGGCCTCTACACCCAGCGCAAGCCCGGGATCGACGGCGGCAAGACCGCGATCCTGGCGCCGGAGGAGCTGGACGACAAGTACTTCATGCTGCGCGTGCGCATCGACGGCGGCCGGCTGACCACCGAGCAGCTGCGCGTCATCGGCGAGATCTCCGAGGAGTTCGCCCGCGGCACCGCCGACCTCACGGACCGGCAGAACGTGCAGTACCACTGGATCCGCATCGAGGACGTCCCGGAGATCTGGCGCCGTCTGGAGGCCGTCGGCCTCTCGACCACCGAGGCCTGCGGTGACACCCCCCGCGTCATCCTCGGCTCGCCCGTCGCCGGCATCGCGCTGGACGAGATCATCGACGGCACGCCCGCCATCGACGAGATCTACCGCCGCATCGTCGGCAACCCGGACTTCTCCAACCTGCCCCGCAAGTTCAAGTCCGCGGTCTCCGGCTCGCCGCTGCTCGACGTGGCGCACGAGATCAACGACATCGCCTTCGTGGGCGTGAACCACCCCGAGCACGGCCCCGGCTTCGACGTCTGGGTCGGCGGCGGTCTCTCCACGAACCCGAAGCTGGGTGTGCGCCTGGGTACCTGGGTCTCGCTCGACGAGGTCCCGGACGTCTACGAGGGCGTCATCTCGATCTTCCGCGACTACGGCTACCGCCGGCTGCGCACCCGCGCCCGTCTGAAGTTCCTCGTCGCCGACTGGGGCCCGGCCAAGTTCCGCCAGGTCCTCGAGGACGAGTACCTCGAGCGGAAGCTGACCGACGGCCCCGCGCCCGAGCAGCCCACCGGCCAGTGGCGCGACCACGTCGGCGTGCACCAGCAGCAGGACGGCAACTTCTACGTCGGCTTCGCGCCCCGCGTGGGCCGGGTCGACGGCGCCACCCTGACGAAGATCGCCGCCGTCGCCGAGCAGCACGGTTCCGGCCGGCTGCGCACCACCGCCGAGCAGAAGATGATCGTGCTCGACATCGAGGCGGACCAGGTCGACTCCGTCGTCGCGGCCCTGGAGGCGCTGGACCTGCGGGTCAACCCGTCCCCGTTCCGCCGCGGCACGATGGCCTGCACCGGCATCGAGTTCTGCAAGCTGGCCATCGTCGAGACGAAGGCGCGCGGCGCCTCGCTGATCGACGAACTGGAGCGCCGCCTGCCGGAGTTCGCCGAGCCGCTCACCATCAACATCAACGGCTGCCCGAACGCCTGCGCCCGTATCCAGGTGGCGGACATCGGTCTCAAGGGCCAGCTGGTCCTGGACGACGACGGCAACCAGGTCGAGGGCTACCAGGTCCACCTGGGCGGCGCGCTCGGCCTGGAGGCCGGTTTCGGCCGCAAGGTCCGCGGCCTCAAGGTCACCGCGGCCGGTCTGCCGGACTACGTCGAGCGGGTCGTCACGCGCTTCGAGGACCAGCGCGAGGACGGCGAGCGCTTCGCCTCCTGGGCGACCCGGGCGAAGGACGAGGACTTGTCGTGAACGCAGTGAACAACACGAGGAGCACAGTGTGAGCGAGCGCGCCGCACCGTTCTACTGCCCGTACTGCGGCGACGAGGACCTGTTCCCGAACGAAACAGGCCACGGCGCCTGGGAATGCAGGGCCTGCAATCGAGCCTTCCAGCTGAAGTACCTCGGGCTGCTGGCCCGGGGTGTTCAGTCCGACGCAGCTGGAGGGGACGAGATATGACCACCACTCAAGACGCCGGTCTCGGCGTCGGCAGTCTCAAGGCACTGGCCGAGCAGGCGGGCCGGGACCTCGAGGACGCCTCCCCGCTGGAGATCCTCACCTGGGCGGCCGAGACCTTCGGCAAGAAGTTCGCCGTGACCTCCTCCATGGAGGACGCGGTCGTCGCCCACCTCGCCTCCCGCGCCTTCCCCGGCGTGGACGTGGTCTTCCTCGACACGGGCTACCACTTCGAGGAGACCATCGGCACCCGTGACGCGGTCGAGGCCGTGATGGACGTCAACGTCATCACGCTCACCCCGCGCCAGAGCGTCGCCGAACAGGACGCCGAGTACGGCCCCAAGCTGCACGAGCGCGACCCCGACCTGTGCTGCGCGCTGCGCAAGGTCAAGCCCCTCGAAGAGGGTCTGACCGCGTACAGCGCGTGGGCGACGGGCCTGCGCCGCGACGAGTCCCCGACCCGGGCGAACACCCCGGTGGTCGGCTGGGACGAGAAGCGGCAGAAGGTCAAGGTCTCGCCGATCGCCCGCTGGACCCAGGACGACGTGGACGCGTACGTCCTGGAGCACGGTGTCCTCACCAACCCGCTGCTGATGGACGGTTACGCCTCCGTCGGCTGCGCCCCCTGCACCCGCCGGGTGGCCCCGGGCGAGGACGCCCGCTCCGGCCGCTGGGCCGGGCTCGGGAAGACCGAGTGCGGACTGCACGGCTGATGACAGACACATCGCGTACGGACATACCGAGTACGGAACCGACGGAGACGAAGCAGATGAGCGTGAGCGACCAGGGCGCCACCGTGTGGCTGACCGGGCTGCCGAGCGCGGGCAAGACCACCATCGCCTACGCGCTGGCCGACCGGCTGCGCGCCGAGGGCCACCGCGTGGAGGTCCTCGACGGCGACGAGATCCGCGAGTTCCTCTCCGCCGGCCTCGGCTTCAGCCGCGAGGACCGGCACACCAACGTGCAGCGGATCGGCTTCGTCGCCGAACTCCTCGCGTCCAACGGCGTGAAGGCGCTCGTCCCGGTGATCGCGCCGTTCGCGGACAGCCGTGAGGCCGTCCGCAAGCGGCACGCGGCCGAGGGAACGAGCTACCTCGAAGTGCACGTGGCCACTCCGGTGGAGGTGTGCTCCGAGCGTGACGTGAAGGGCCTGTACGCCAAGCAGGCGGCGGGCGAGATCTCCGGTCTGACCGGGGTCGACGACCCGTACGAGGCACCGGAGTCCCCGGACCTCCGTATCGAGTCGCACACGCAGTCCGTACAGGAGTCGGCTTCGGCCCTGCACGCTCTGCTCACCGAGAGGGGTCTGGCATGACCGCCACCGTCGCACACGTCCACGAAGGGACGGACGCGCCCTACGCGCTGTCGCACCTCGACGCCCTCGAGTCGGAGGCCGTGCACATCTTCCGTGAGGTGGCGGGCGAGTTCGAGAAGCCGGTGATCCTCTTCTCCGGCGGCAAGGACTCGATCGTCATGCTGCACCTGGCGCTGAAGGCGTTCGCGCCGGCCCCGGTGCCGTTCACCCTGCTCCACGTGGACACCGGCCACAACTTCCCCGAGGTCCTGGACTACCGCGACCGCGCCGTCGCCAAGCACGGCCTGCGCCTGCACGTGGCCTCCGTCCAGGAGTACATCGACGCCGGCAAGCTCCGCGAGCGCCCCGACGGCGTCCGCAACCCGCTGCAGACCGTCCCCCTCACGGAGGCGATCCAGAGCCTCAAGTTCGACGCAGTCTTCGGCGGCGGCCGCCGCGACGAGGAGAAGGCCCGCGCCAAGGAGCGCGTCTTCTCCCTGCGCGACGAGTTCTCCCAGTGGGACCCGCGCCGCCAGCGCCCCGAGCTGTGGCAGCTCTACAACGGCCGCCACGCCCCGGGCGAGCACGTCCGCGTCTTCCCGCTGTCCAACTGGACCGAGCTGGACGTGTGGCAGTACATCTCCCGCGAGGGCATCGAACTGCCGGAGATCTACTTCGCCCACGAGCGCGAGGTCTTCAAGCGCAACGGCATGTGGCTGACGGCCGGCGAGTGGGGCGGCGCCAAGGGCGACGAGACCACCGAGACGCGTCTGATCCGCTACCGCACCGTCGGTGACATGTCCTGCACCGGCGCCGTCGACTCCGACGCCACCACGCTGGACGCCGTGATCACCGAGATCGCCGCCTCCCGGCTCACCGAGCGGGGCGCGACCCGCGCCGACGACAAGATGTCCGAGGCCGCGATGGAAGACCGCAAGCGCGAAGGGTACTTCTAACCATGACCTCCACCACCGAGCAGTTCGCCGATCTGTCGGCGACCACGCTGCTGCGCTTCGCGACCGCCGGTTCCGTCGACGACGGAAAGTCCACCCTGGTCGGACGCCTCCTGCACGACTCCAAGTCGATCCTCACCGACCAGCTCGAAGCCGTCGAGGCGGTGTCCCAGGCCCGCGGCCAGGACACCCCGGACCTCGCGCTGCTCACCGACGGCCTGCGGGCCGAGCGGGAGCAGGGCATCACCATCGACGTGGCCTACCGCTACTTCGCGACCGCCCGGCGCCGGTTCATCCTGGCCGACACCCCCGGGCACGTGCAGTACACCCGGAACATGGTCACCGGCGCCTCCACCGCCGACCTCGCCGTGGTGCTGGTCGACGCCCGCAACGGCGTGATCGAGCAGACCCGCAGGCACGCCGCCGTCGCGGCCCTCCTGCGGGTGCCCCACGTGGTCCTCGCGGTCAACAAGATGGACCTCGTGGGCTACGAGGAGACCGTCTTCGCATCGATCGCCGAGGAGTTCACCGCGTACGCCTCCGACCTGGGCGTCCCGGAGATCACCGCCATCCCGATCTCGGCCCTGGCCGGGGACAACGTGGTGGAGCCCTCCGCCAACATGGACTGGTACGGCGGCCCGACGGTGCTGGAGCACCTGGAGACCGTCCCGGTCAGCCACGACCTCACCGCCTGCCCGGCGCGTTTCCCGGTGCAGTACGTGATCCGTCCGCAGACCGCCGAGAACCCGGACTACCGGGGCTACGCCGGCCAGATCGCCTCCGGCGTGCTGCGCGTCGGCGAAGCCGTCACCGTACTGCCGTCGGGCCGCACCTCGGTCATCGAGGGCATCGACGCGCTCGGCGAGAGCGTCGACATCGCGTGGGCCCCGCAGTCGGTGACCCTGCGGCTCAAGGACGACATCGACATCTCGCGCGGCGACCTGATCGCGCCGTCGTCGAGCTCCCCCGCCACCACGCAGGACGTCGAGGCGACGGTCTGCCACGTGGCGGACCAGCCCCTCGCCGTGGGCGCCCGGGTGCTGATCAAGCACACCACGCGCACGGTGAAGGCGATCGTCAAGGAGATCCCCTCGCGGCTGACCCTGGACGACCTGTCCCAGCACCCGAACCCCGGACAGCTGGTGGCCAACGACATCGGCCGGGTCGTCGTCCGTACCGCCGAGCCGCTCGCGCTCGACTCGTACGCCGACTCGCGCCGCACCGGGTCCTTCCTGCTGATCGACCCGGCGGACGGTACGACCCTGGCGGCCGGCATGGTGGGCGAATCCTTCGCCTCCAAGGCCGAGACCACCATCCAGGCCGATGAAGAAGGGTGGGACTTCTGATCATGCCCGCCGATATCTACTCCACCTTCGCGAAGGAGGGCGGCCGTGTAGGCAGCGGCTCCCTCGGCAGTGGCCAGGGAGGTGTGGGGCGATGTGCGTGATGACGTACGCGCACCGCATGCGCGCCCACACCCCCCACGAGCTGTGCCTGCCCTTGTTCAGCAAACGAAGACGTGCGTCGTGACACGACGTTACGAGAGGAAGTCCTCCCGTGCCTGCCATCGGTATCCCGCGTAAGACCCTGCGCCGCAGCATCGCCACCGCTGCCGCCCTCCCGCTCCTGATCGGGGCGCTCGCCTCGTGCGGCTACGGCGCCCAGGCCGAGAAGAACGACGCTCCCGCGAAGAACGTCGCCGACGACGCCGGCAAGAAGCTCTCTGCCTCCGAGGTCCGCATCGGCTACTTCCCGAACCTGACCCACGCCACCGCGCTGGTCGGCATCCAGGAAGGCCTGATCGCCAAGGAGCTCGGCTCCACCACGATCAAGCCGCAGACCTTCAACGCCGGTCCGTCCGAGATCGAAGCCCTCAACGGCGGCTCTCTCGACATCGGTTTCATCGGCCCCTCGCCGTCGATCAACGCGTACGTGAAGTCCAAGGGCTCCAACCTCCGGATCATCTCCGGCTCCGCCTCCGGCGGCGTCAAGCTCGTCGTGAACCCGGACAAGATCAAGACCCTGGACGACATCAAGGGCAAGAAGATCGCCACCCCGCAGAAGGGGAACACGCAGGACGTCGCGTTCCTCAACTGGATCGGCACCAAGGGCTGGACCGTCGACCCGGAGTCCGGCAAGGGTGACGTGTCCGTCGTCCGCACGGACAACAAGGTCACCCCGGACGCCTTCAAGCAGGGCTCGATCGACGGCGCCTGGGTGCCGGAGCCCACGGCCTCCAAGCTGGTCTCCCAGGGCGCAAAGGTCCTCCTCGACGAGACCGATCTGTGGCCCGACAAGAAGTTCGTGATCACGAACATCATCGTGTCGCAGAAGTTCCTCAAGGAGCACGGGGACGTCGTCGAGGCGGTGCTGCGCGGCACCGTGAAGACGAACGAGTGGATCAACGCCAACCAGGGCAAGGCGAAGGCCTCCGCCAACGCCGCGCTGAAGACCCTGGGCGGCAAGGAACTCGAAGCGGGCATCATCGACCCGGCCTGGCCGAGCATCCTCGTCACCGACGACCCGCTGGCCGGCACCCTGAAGACCGAGGCGGACTGGGCGGTCAAGGCCAAGCTCATCCAGACCCCCGATCTGAACGGCATCTACGACCTGAAGCTCCTGAACAAGGTGCTGAAGGCCGCCGGCAAGCCCGAGGTCTCCGACGCCGGTCTCGGCGCCAAGTAACCCCTCCAGCAACCCCTTCAGTACCCGTCCCGAATCCCAGGAGGTGACGACCATGGCCACCATGCTTGCCAAGGCTGCCGAGGGCACCGTAGCGGAGCAGACGCACGCCGCTCGGATCGAGCACGTCTCGAAGTCCTTCTCCGGCCCGGCCGGATCGCAGCTCGTCCTGGACGACATCAGCCTCGATGTCGCTCCCGGAGAGTTCGTCACCATCCTGGGTGCCTCGGGCTGTGGAAAGTCCACCCTGCTCAACCTGGTCGCCGGACTGGACAAGCCGTCCGCGGGGTCGATCGAGACCCCCGGCGGCCGTCCGGCCCTGATGTTCCAGGAGCACGCCCTCTTCCCGTGGCTCACCGCGGGCAAGAACATCGAACTCGCCCTGCGCCTGCGCGGGGTGGCCAAGGCCGACCGCAAGCCGGAGGCCGAACGGCTGCTGGAACTGGTCCGGCTCGCCGGCTCGTACGGCAAGCGGGTCCACGAGCTGTCCGGCGGCATGCGCCAGCGCGTGGCCCTGGCCCGGGCGCTCGCCCAGGACAGCCAGCTGCTGCTGATGGACGAGCCGTTCGCGGCGCTCGACGCCATCACCCGCGACGTGCTGCACGGCGAGCTCACCCGCATCTGGGAAGAGACCAACCTCTCCGTCCTGTTCGTCACGCACAACGTCCGCGAGGCCGTACGGCTCGCGCAGCGTGTGGTCCTGCTGTCCTCGCGCCCCGGCCGGGTCGCGAAGGAGTGGACCGTGGGCATCCCGCAGCCGCGCCGCATCGAGGACGCGGACGTCGCGGAGCTGTCCCTTGAGATCACTGAACACCTGCGTGGGGAGATCCGCCGCCATGGCCAGCACTGACACCACCCCCGAGACCCAGCCGAAGGCCAAGGCCGACGATCTCGCCGGGCTGGAGGCGGGCCTCGACGCCCTCGACGCCGTCCAGACCCACCGCACCCCGATCCGCGAGGTCCTCGTCAAGAAGGTCCTGCCGCCGGCCATCGCCGTCGGTCTGGTCCTCCTCGTCTGGCAGGTCCTCGTCGCCACGAAGGTCACCGACGAAACGAAGCTCCCCGCCCTGTCCGCCGTCTGGGACAGCCTGTCCGACATGTGGCTGAAGGGCACCCTGCTCGAAGTCATCTGGACCAGCGTCTCGCGCGGTCTGCTCGGCTTCCTGCTGGCCCTGGCCATCGGCACCCCGCTCGGTCTGCTCGTCGCCCGGGTGAAGTTCGTCCGCGCCGCGATCGGCCCGATCCTGCAGGGTCTGCAGTCGCTGCCCTCGGTCGCCTGGGTGCCCCCGGCGGTGCTCTGGTTCGGACTCAACGACGCGATGATGTACACCGTCATCCTGCTCGGCGCCGTCCCGTCCATCGCCAACGGCCTCGTCTCCGGCATCGACCAGATCCCGCCGCTGTTCCTGCGCGCCGGCCGCACCCTGGGCGCCACCGGCCTGCGCGGCGCCCGGCACGTGGTCATGCCGGCCGCGCTGCCCGGTTACCTGGCCGGCCTCAAGCAGGGCTGGGCCTTCTCCTGGCGCTCCCTGATGGCCGCCGAGATCATCGCCAGCTCCCCCGACCTGGGCCTGGGCCTGGGTCAGCTCCTCGAAAACGGGCGCAACAACATCGACCTGCCCGGCGTGTTCCTCGCGATCATCCTGATCCTGGTCGTCGGCATCGCGATCGACCTGCTGATCTTCAGCCCGGTCGAGCGGTGGGTGCTGCGCACCCGCGGCCTGCTGGTCAAGAGCTGATCACCGTGTCGGCGCGCTCCACACGCTCCCCCGCCCTGCTGGTCATAGCCCACGGCAGCCGCGACCCGCGGCACGCGGCGACCGTGCACGCCCTCACCCGGCGGGTACGGGCGCTGCGGCCGGGGCTGCGCGTGGAGACCGCCTTCCTGGACTTCGACACCCCGACCGTCGACCAGGCGGTGGCCTCCCTCTACCTGTCGGGCGTACGGGAGATCGTGGCACTCCCGCTCCTGCTCACCCGGGCCTTCCACGCCAAGTCCGACATCCCGGCGGTGCTCGCGGGAGCCACGTCCCACCTGCCGGACCTCTCGGTCCGGATCGCGGATGTGCTCGGCCCGTCGCCGCTGCTGCTGGCGACCTTGGAGCGGCGGCTGTGGGAAGCCGGCCTCACTCCGGCGGACCGCGCCACCACCGGTGTGGTGCTCGCGTCCGCCGGTTCCTCAGACCCGGAGGCGATCGCAGTGATCGCTGAAATCGCGCGGGAGTGGCGGCACACCGGTTGGTGCGCCGTGCGGCCTGCGTTCGCCTCCGCTGTTCTCCCCCGGACGCAGGACGCCGTACGGGCGCTGCGCGCTCAGGGCGTCCGCCGGATCGCGGTCGCCCCGTACGTGATCGCCCCCGGCCGGCTCCCCGACCGCATCGCGGCGGGCGCCGAAGCCGCCGGCGCCGACGTGGTCTCCGCCGTCCTGGGCCCCTCCCCGGAACTGGCCCGCCTGCTCCTGCACCGCTACGACGCGGCCACCGTCACCCCCGCCCGCATCCCGGCCCTGACGGCCTGAGCCCGCGCCGGCCGGGCCTGCACCCTCCAACCCCGCCGACGACCCTCCGGCACCACCGGCGACCCCTCCAGTCCCGGCAGCGGCGCCGCACGGTCCAAGGGGGTCCAAGGCGGAGCCACACCCGCGGGGTTACGCCCTGGCCACGGCCTCATCGGCGAGCGCCGTCAGGTCCGCGACGGACATCGCCCCGGGCGGCAGCCCTTCCCGCGCGAAGATGTTCGCCGCGTGCCGCAGCGTGTCGTTCACCGGCGTAGCCACCCCGTGCAGCCGCCCGAGCAGCACGATCTCCCCGTTCAGATAATCCGCCTCCACCGACCCCGTCCCCCGCGCGAGCGACTGCCAGGACGATCCGCCCCGTACCTCACCGGCCGGCGCCTCGACCTTCCCGTCGCGGGCGGCCGACTGTTCGGCCTCCGAGGCCCAGGGGATCCCGGCGGCGGCAAAGGCGGCCTGCGCCTCGCGGATCGCCCGCAGCAGCAGCGCCGCCTTCGCGGGCTCCGGCTCGGGTCCGGTCGTCGCCTGGATCGCGTTGCCGAGGTTGCCCAGCAGCTTCGCGTGCTTCCACCGCATCACGTCCTCGACGACCGGCGCCGCGAAGCCTGCCTTCTCCAGGTCGGCCGCGATCCGCCGGGCCGGCGCGTCGGCGCCCCCTGCGGCCTTGCCGATGTGCAGGATCCCGGTCAGCGGCGCGCACAGCGCGGAGACCACCCCCGGTTCCAGGAAGGTCGCCGGCAGCCATACGCAGACCCCGTACACGCGCGCGAAGCGCCGTAGGGCGAGGCGTTCGCTCTCCACTCCGTTCTGCCCGCACAGCAGCGGCAGCCGCTGCGCCGCCGTGCCACCGCCCGAGACCTCCGCGTCGGCCCACGCCTCCAGCGCGGCGAGCGCGTCCTGCGTCTTGACCGTCAGCAACAGCACGTCGTCCGGCCGCAGTTCGCCGAGCTCGGCGGGGCCGCCGACGACGGGCAGGTGGTGCACCCGCTCCCCGTCCGCCGTGGTGAGCCGCAGCCCGTGGGCCCGCAGGGCCTCCGCGTGGGCGCCGCGCGCGACGAGCACGACCTCGCTGCCGGATTCCGCGAGCCGTCCGCCGATGGTCGCGCCGATCGCTCCGGCGCCGATGATGATGTAACGCATGCCGAGGAGCCTGGCACATCCGCGGGCCTGGGTTACGGTCGGGCCATGTCTGTTGACGTGGATGAGACGTTCAGTCTTGGCGGAGACCTTCCCGTACGCCGCCTCGGACTCGGTACCGGCGGCCTGGTCGGCGCCGGCTACTGGGGCCCGCGCGCCGCCCGCCCCGCATCGGTCGCGCTGCTGCGCGCCGCCGTCGCCGGCGGGGTCACCTTGATCGACACCGCCGACAACTACGGCCCCCACCTGGCCGAGGAGCTGGTCGCCGAGGCCCTCCACCCGTACGGGGAACGGCTGGTGGTCTCCACGAAGGGCGGGGTGGTGCGCACCGGCCCCGACCAGTGGCATGCGGCGGGCCGTCCCGAGGACCTGCGCACCATGTGCGAGGCGAGCCTGCGCAGGCTCCGGCTGGACCGGATCGACCTGTACCAGCTGCACCGCTTCGACCCGGCCGTCCCGGCGGCGGAACAGCTGGGCACGCTGGCCGAGCTCCGGGCGGAGGGCAAGATCCGCCACATCGGGCTGAACACGGTGACGGCGGACCAGCTCCGGGAGGCCCTGTCCCTGGTCCCGGTGGCCTCGGTCCAGAACCCGTACAACCTCCGGGACCGCTCCTCGGCGGAGCTCCTCTCCTTGTGCGAGGCCCGCGGTATCGCCTTCCTCCCCTACTACCCGCTGGGCAGCGGCTCCCTGACCCGCGAGAACGCGGCCGCCCTGACGGCGGTCGCCGCCGAACACGGCGCGTCCACCGGCCAGATCGCTCTGGCCTGGCTCCTCCAGCACTCCCCGGTCCTCTGCCCCACCCCGGGCACGGGCTCCCCGGACCACTTGGCGGAGAACCTGGACGCGGCGACGGTCCGCCTGACCCCGCACGAGATGACCCTGCTGAACGGTCTGGCCGACTGAGCGGCACTCACCAGCAGGCAGCCGTGTCCCAGGCCTCGAACGGGGTCACCACGGCGATCCGTCCGCCGAACTGCACCGGCCCCCACGTGTCGGCCAGTTGCTTGTAGTCGGCCGGGAGGGGCAGCCCGAGCCAGGCCTCCACTGCCGGCCAGTCGACGGGTACCGGGCCGTGCGGGCGGCTCTCGACCACGTTGGAGGCCAGTGCGGCGAGGCCGGCGAAGTCCACGGGTCAGTCCCGGGTGAGCTCGACGAGTTTGGCGACCGTGTTCCAGTTGCGGCTGGTCACGTCCAGGCCCTTGACCACGGCCGGTTTCGCCAGGGCTTCGGCCAGCTTCGAGCGGCCCAGGCCGTTCGGGGCGTAGAGGTAGATGACGTGGTCGCCCACGCGGTACTCCTCCGGGAGGTACCCGGGGGCGTCGATCGAGGCGAAGCGGGATTCGGCGGGCTGCTCGGAGCAGAAGGTGGCGTGGAGCTGCTTGCCTTCCAGCTCGGCGGCCGGGAAGGGACAGGCGGCGGCGACGGCGCGCAGGTGGGCGCCGTCGATCACCAGGCAGGGGACGCGGAAGCCGAAGTGGGCTTCGATGGCGGCCTCCAGTTCGCGGGCGAGGGCCGTCGGGGTCTTCCCCGTCGTACTGGCGAAGACGGCGTTGCCGCTCTGCAGGTACGTCTGCGCGTCCTCGTGGCCGAGGTCCTGCAGGACCTGGCGCAGCTCGGCCATCGGGACCTTCTTGTTCCCGCCGACGTTGATGCCCCGGAGCAGCGCCGCGTACTTCGTCTTGGTCATGCCTGCACGATAGGGCTCCCCCCTGACAGTGCCGGCGACGCGGACAGTTCGGCCTCGATCAGGTCGACGGCCTGCCGGGTGCCACCCTCGGTGGCCATCTGTACGCGGATGGCCTGCGCGCGGGCGGCCACCTCCGGGTCTGCGACGAGGGAGAGGACGGCCTCGCGCAGGGTCGCGGCGTCGGCCTCGGCCATCGGGACGTGCCGGGCGACGCCGAGGGCGGCCAGCATGTCGGCGTTGCCGAACTGGTCGACGGCTTGCGGGACCGCGACCATCGGGGTGCCGGTGGCCAGCCCCTCCTGGCTGCCGCCGGCGCCGGCGTGGGTGATGAAGGCGTCGGCCTGGCGCAGGATGTCCAACTGCGCCACCCAGCGGTGGACTTCCACGTTGGCGGGGATCTCGCCGAGCTCGGCCTCGTCGGTGAACTTGCCGATCTGGAGCACCACGTGCCAGTCGGGCAGCTCGGCGAAGGCCTCGGCGCAGGCCCGGTAGAAGGCCGGCTGCTTGGTGAAGGTGGAGCCGAGGGAGACCAGGAGGAGCTTCTTCCCGGCCGCGGCGGCCGGGCGCGCCCAGGTGCCCTGGGTGGCGCTGCGGTCGCCCTGGCAGGCGCCGACGAAGGTGTACACGGCCTCGTCGACCCGGTCGGCGTGCGGTTGCAGGGCGCGCGGGATGAGCACGATGCTGCGGCGGGGACGGCCGATGAAGCGGTCGCTGTCCTCGTCGATGCCGTTCTCGTCGAGCCAGGCCCGGAACCGGGCGTAGTACGCCTGCCCGCGCTCGGAGGCGCGCAGTTCGGCGAACATCGGTTCGGCGACCTCCTCCTCGTAACCGGTCCAGGCGACCAGGTTCGGGGAGAGGGATACGGCGGGTACGCCCCAGCGGTGGGCGAGGGCGATCGCCGGGTAGGCGGTGATGTCGTGGAGGACGAGGTCCGGTTCGTCGCCCGTGAAGGCGGCGGCGAGCTGTGGGAGCGCCTGGACGGCGTCGTCGAGGAAGGGCTCGATGTTGTCGATGAGCTCGGTGCCCCACGCCTCGGGGTCGTCCTCGGTGGGGAGGGTGGAGTTCCAGATCACCGGGGTGGCGCCGGTCTCGGCGATCTTGTCGGCGTAGCCGGCGGGGATGGCGTAGCTGACCCGGTGGCCGCGGGCGACCAGTGCGCGGATCACTTCGATGCTCGGGTTCACGTGGCCGGCGGCGGCGATGGAGAACATGGCGATGTGGGCGGGCTTCGGGGTCGTGGTCATGCGTCCAAGATAACGAGACGATACGTCTCGTGCAACCGATACGAGAAAGGGGATGGGAAGGACGGGGCGGGACAAGGAGGGAACGGCGGGCCGGGATGCGAAACTTGTCCGGTCAAGAGCACCCGTGCGACAGCCCGGTGGCGCCCGGGACACCCGGGGAAACGGACGGACTGCGGAGACGGCATGGACGAGGCACAGGCCAGGGACGCCCTGACGGCGGCGGGCCTGGCACGGGCGGGGTCGCCCGCCCCCCGACTGCTGGCCCTCGGCGAGAACGCCGTCTTCGCGCTCGGCAGCGGACTGGTCGCCAAGGTCGGCCGGGAGGCGGCCCTGCTGCCGCGCGCCGAGCTCGAACTCGCGGTGGCGGGCTGGCTCGCGGAGTCCGGGGTACCGGCGGTCCGCGCGGCCGAGCCGCGGCCCCGGCTGGTGGACGGGCACCCGGTGACGCTGTGGCACCAACTCCCCGACGCGGTCCGCCCGGCCGGCCCGGAGGACCTCGCGGCGCTGCTGCGGCAGATCCACGCCCTGCCCGCGCCCCCCTTCGTACTGCCCGCGCGCGATCTGCTGGGCGGGGTGGAGCGCTGGCTGCGGCTGGCGGGCGAGGCGATCGATCCGGCCGACGCGGCCTACCTGCGGTCCCGCCGCGACGGGTACGCCGGCCAGGTCGCGGCCCTCACCCCCCACCTCGCCCCGGGTCCGATCCACGGCGACGCCCTGCCCCGCAACGTCCATGTGGGCCCGGACGGGCCGGTCCTCGTCGACCTGGAGACGGTCTCCGCCGACCTGCGGGAACACGACCTGGTGGTGATGGCCCTCTCCCGCGACCGGTACGGACTGCCCGGCGATTCGTACGAGGCGTTCGCGACGGCGTACGGATGGGACGTGCGCGACTGGGAGGGCTGCGCGGTCCTGCGAGGAGCCCGCGAAACGGCCAGCTGCGCCTGGGTCTCCCAGCACGCCCCGGCCAACCCGAAGGCCCTGGCCGAATTCCGCCGCCGCGTGGCCTCCCTGCGCGAGGGCGACCCGGAAATCCGCTGGCACGCCTTCTAGTGCCCCGGTTCAATCTCCGCACATGAAACTGCTTCTCACCATCCACCGGGCCCGGCTCGGCCCCACGGAGTTCAAGGTGATCCGCCCGGCCCGGCCGCCGGCCCGCGCGGCGCTGTCCGAGGGCAACCGGTACCTGCATGCCCAGGTGGACCAGGAGGGCGCACAGCTCATCGCCGGACTGTGGTCGCTCGCCGCCACCTCCCCGCGCTCCCTGGTCCACGTCCCGCTGCGGCGCACCGACCCGGAGACGGGAGAGCCGGGGCTCGACCTCGTCCTGCTGCACCACTCGCTCCAGTTCGCACCCTCGCGCTGGAAGGAGCTGCGGGCGCGGCTGGGCCCGGGCCTGCGGCAGACCGCGAGGCTCCCCGGGCCGGCTCCCCGGGACCTGTCGGCCGACCCCTGGCCGCAGCGCCACCACAAAGAGAACCGGGACCGCTTCCACCAGCACTTGCGCGCCGGAACGCTGTTCCTGACGGGGAGCGCCCGGGTGTTCGCCGACACCGCGTGGCTCTTCGCCGACGTCGCCCACCGGGCTCCCGGCTACGTCCTGGCCCACCCCGACCATCAGCACTACTGCACGCGGATGAGCCATGGCGACAACTCCGTCGCCGCGGGCAGCGGGCTCCACGTCGTCTACCGCGACCGGTGGCCGGAAAGCTGATTCGGCGCCCCGGGCGACGCTCAGGCCGGGCCGGGGCCCTCGCGTCCGGCCTGCCACGCTCGGCCGATGCCGCGCAGCAGCGCCGGGTACACCCCGAGGTAGCGGAAGGGCTTGATGCCGGCCATGTAGACGGCGCCGAGGAGGCCGTTCGGCTTCACCAGGACGGCCATCCGGCCGTGGTAGCCGCCGGCTCCGTCCTCGTCGGGGACCCAGCCGATGTGCAGGATTCCGTGCATGGTCCGGTTGGCGATCTCCGCTGCCCACTCGTCGTGCGTCCGGTAGACGGCGGTGAATGGGGACGAGCCGGACCCTGGATCGCCGGCGCTCCCTCGGAGGTCCTCGGGCAGCCGGTCCCGCAGGCTCGCCACCCTGCCGCCGATGCCGCCGGCGGGCCCGTCCCAGCCGAACAGCGCCCCGAGCTTCCAGCGGACCGCGAAGAGCGTGCGCACCACCGGGGAGCCGCCGTGATCGCCCCGGCCCTTCTCGAACTGCTCCACGAGGCGTGCCAGATCGTCCGGGCCGCCCGGTGTCGGGAGTTCCCACACGTCCTCGACCCGGAAGTCGCCGGCGATCTCGTGGATCCGCCAGGGCCGGTCGGTGTGCGTGGTTCCGGGGAGTCTCATGGGCAAGTCCCTGCCTCTGCGCCGCTGTCCCGATGCCGCTGTCTATACGCTGCCGTATACAAGAAGGCTAGCACCGATCTATACGGCACCGTATAGATCTCTTCTGCGTATGAGGGGAGCCATCTCGTGGGCGCGACCCGAACGCCGCGCGGCGGCTGGATCGAGGAGGGGCTGCGCGCCCTGGCCGCCGGAGGACCGCAGGCCGTGCGGATCGAGGCGCTCGCGCAGGTGCTCGGCGTCAGCAAGGGCGGCTTCTACGGGCACTTCGGCAACCGGGACGCGCTGATCGCCGAGATGCTCGACACCTGGGAGCGGGAGTCCGCCGGGGCCGTGATCGAACAGGTGGAGGCCGCGGGCGGCGAGCCCAGGGCCAAGCTGAAGCGGCTGTTCTCGATCGTCGCGGCCTCGGAAGAGCCGGCGCGGGCCGTCGCCGTCGAGCTCGCGGTCCGCGACTGGGCCCGGCGCGAGCCGTCCGTCGCGCAGCGGATGCGGCGCGTCGACAACCTCCGGATGAACTACCTGCGTTCGCTGTTCGGCGCGTTCTGCCCCGACGGGGACGACGTCGAGGTGCGGTCCACGATGTTCTACTCCCTGCGGATCGCGGGCCACTTCATGGCGGCCGACCACGGGACCCGCAGCCGGGCCGAGGTCATGGAGCTCACCCGGGACTGGCTGCTGCGCTAGTGCTGCTGTGGCCGGGAAGGTTTGCCGGGTCGCGGTGTCTGGTGCGGTGCATCGCGAGGCGGAGGACCACGACCCGTACTGGACGTACCGGCGTGGTCCGACAACGCAGGGGGCACCTCCCAGCGGTAGCTGGGGGAGAGGTGCCGTGCCGGGCACCGCGACACGGTGAACCTTTCCGGTCACAGCACCAGCGAGGGCCCCGTCAGACCCGGTACGGCACGACGGGCCAGGCCCGCTCGACTATCGCCTCGGGGTCCGAGGTGCGCCGCAGGTAGCTCTGCAGCGAGGCCGCCTGCTCGGCCGCCGCGCGTATCTGCAGCTCGTGCAGGTCCGCCAGGGCGACCGCCCCTATCGCCGCGTGGGCGGCCCCCATCCGCCGGGCGGCGCGGGCCGCCGCGAGCGCGTCCGCGCCCGCGTCGTGCGCCGCTTCCAGGGTCACGCCGTAGTGCTCGCAGAGGGCCTGGAGGGTCCTCCTGCCCTTGCGGTACCGGTCCGCGTGCTTGTCCAGGACGAGGGGGTCGATGACGGGCGGCGCGGGCTGCCCCGGCCAGCGCTCGCCCAGCGGACGGATCCCGTGGCGGCGGCACTCGCGGTCCAGCAGGGTCAGGTCGTACCGCGCGTTCATCACCACCAGCGGGGTTCCCGAGCTCAGTGCCTCCACCAGCGTCTGGGCGATCTCCTCGATCGCCGCGGCCGCCGCCATCCCCCGGGAGCGGGCGTGATCCGTGGAGATGCCGTGGATGGCCGAGGCCTCCTCCGGGATGGGCACTCCCGGGTCGACCAGCCAGGTCCGCTCCCGCATCACCTGCCCGTCCGGCCCGACCGCCACGACGGCCGCCGTCACGATACGGTCGGACTCGATGTCGGTCCCCGTGGTCTCCAGGTCGAAGGCCACCATCGGCCCGCCGTGCCAGTCCCCCATCCAGTCCCCGGCCCAGTCCCCCATCGCGTGCCCCCCGTACCCGTCCCTCTACGTCAACGGCTTTCAGCCTGACACGGGCCACTGACAGGCCGGCCGCCGGGGGCCGACGACCGCGATCACGACACCGGGCGGGAGTCCTGCCAGATCGACTCGAATTCCTCGCGGTAGGTCGGGAACAGCCCGTGCTCGTGGTCCGGCCGCGCCTGCGCGGCCCGCCCCCCGCCCCGCAGGACCAGGACCGGCGCCTCCATGCCCCGGGCCCGGCGCAGGTACGACTGGACCACCGCGATGCCCGAGGACTCGCCCTCCACCAGGTAGGCGGTGAAGCGCGGGGTCTCGTCGAAGACGTGGATCTCGAAGCCCGAGGCGTCGCGCAGGCCCGCCCGGACCCGTCGCACGTGCAGGATGTTCATCTCCACCGACCGGCTCAGCTCGCCCTTGCGCAGCCCCAGCTCCCGCTCGCGCCGTTTGACGGCGCTGCTCGCCGGGTTCAGGAACAGCAGCCGCACCCGGCAGCCGGCCTCGGTGAGGCGTACGAGTCTTCGGCCGGAGAAGTTCTGGACCAGCAGGTTGAGCCCGATGCCGATGGCGTCGAGCCGCCGGGCGCCGCCGAACAGGTCTTCTGCGGGGAGCTGGCGCTGCAGCCGCACCCGGTCCGGGTGGACGGAGATGACGTCCGCGTACCGGTCGCCGACCAGGTCCTCGACCGCGTCGATGGGCAGCCGGTCCGCCGCCGGCGAACCCGCGCCGCCGCCCAGCACCTCCAGCAGCCGCGCCGACGCACGCTCGGCCTGTTCAAGGACCGGCCGCGACAGGGCCCGGTTGCGCGAGACGACGTTGCGCGTGACCTCCAGCTCGTCCAGCGCCTGCTCGATCTCGCGCCGGTCGTCGAAGTACGGCTCGAAGCAGGGCCAGTGCTGGACCATCAGTTCGCGCAGCTGCGGCAGGGTGAGGAAGCTCAGCACGTTGTCGTCGGCGGAGTCCAGCAGGTAGCCCTTGCGGCGGCTGACCTCGCGTACGGCGACCGCGCGCTGCACCCACTCCTGGCCGGCGGGGCCCGCGGCCGCCACCACCCAGTCGTCGCCGCCGTGCACGGGCTCGTAGACGGGCCGGAGCACCGCTCCGACCACGGACCGCAACCGCTGTTCGATCAGGTTCAGCCAGATGTACGCACGGCCGGCGCGCTGGGCCCGGGTCCGGACCTCGCTCCAGGCGTCCGCGCCCCAGTCCAGCTCGGCCCCGGCTCCGGCCTGCGCCTTTCCGGTCCCACCGGCCTCCGGCGGGGCCAGCGACACGGCCCCGGCGGGGATCGCGCCGGACACACCGCCCGCGGCGTCCGCCGGGCCGCCCTCGTGACCGCTGTCACCAGGGGGCAGCTCCAGACCTCCCGAGCTCACCCGTGCACCGCCTCCTGCGTCTGGACGCCCGTCTCCAGTGATCACGGAAGGGTACTCCGCGTGCGCGGCACCCTGCAGCCCGATGCGGGCCACCGCGGCCCGATGCGGGCCCATGACCCGTACGCGGTCAGTCCGTTGGCTCATTATCTGCTGTACCGACGACCGGATCTCCCCACAGTCGGATCTCACCATGGTCCGCCGACCCTCTTATCAGCTCTCCGGGTCACCCGGTAGGACCCTCCCAAGTCCCCGCGTGAGAGCCCTCTTTCGGGGAAGATCTGGATGACGTGGTCCATGCCGGATCAGCCCGACACGGAGGGGAAGAGTCGTTTCCTATGCAGGTCTGGCCGGGACACCCGTATCCGCTCGGCGCCACGTACGACGGCGCCGGCACCAATTTCGCGGTCTATTCGGAGGCCGCCCGACGTATCGAGCTGTGCCTGCTGCACGACGACGGCTCGGAGACCGCGATCGAACTGCGCGAGACCGACGCCTTCGTCCGGCACGCCTACCTGCCGGGCATCATGCCCGGCCAGCGCTACGGATTCCGCGTGCACGGCCCGTACGAGCCCGAGCGCGGCCGGCGCTGCAACGCGGCCAAGCTGCTCCTGGACCCGTACGCGCGGGCCGTCGCGGGCAGCGTGGACTGGGGCGAGGAGGTGTACGGCTACCACTTCGGCCGGCCCGACTCCCGCAACGACCTGGACTCCGCGCCCAAGAGCATGAGTTCGGTCGTGGTCAACCCGTACTTCGACTGGGCCAACGACCGCCCGCCGCGCCACGAGTACCACCACACCGTGCTCTACGAGGCCCACGTGAAGGGCCTGACCATGGGTCACCCCGATCTCCCCGAGGAGCTGCGCGGCACGTACGGTGCGCTCGCCCACCCGGCGGTCATCGGCCACCTGACCAAACTGGGGGTGACGGCGCTGGAGCTGATGCCGGTGCACCAGTTCGTCAACGACCACCGGCTCGTCGACGACGGGCTCAGCAACTACTGGGGCTACAACACCATCGGCTTCTTCGCCCCGCACAACGGCTACGCCTCGGGCGACCGCGGCCAGCAGGTGCTGGAGTTCAAGTCGGCCGTCCGGGCCCTGCACGAGGCCGGCATCGAGGTGATCCTCGACGTGGTCTACAACCACACCGCCGAGGGCAACCACCTGGGCCCGACGCTGTCCTTCCGGGGCCTGGACAACGCCTCGTACTACCGGCTCGCGGACGATCCCCGGCACTACATGGACACCACGGGTACGGGGAACTCGCTGCTGATGCGCTCCCCGCACGTGCTCCAGCTGATCATGGACTCGCTGCGGTACTGGGTCACCGAGATGCACGTGGACGGCTTCCGCTTCGACCTGGCGGCCACGCTGGCCCGCCAGTTCCACGAGGTGGACCGGCTGTCCTCGTTCTTCGACCTGGTCCAGCAGGATCCGGTGGTCAGCCAGGTCAAGCTGATCGCGGAGCCCTGGGACCTGGGCGAGGGCGGCTACCAGGTGGGCAATTTCCCGCCGCTGTGGACCGAGTGGAACGGCAAGTACCGGGACACCGTACGGGACTTGTGGCGCGGGCAGCCGCGCACGCTCGCGGAGTTCGCGGGACGCCTCACGGGCTCGTCCGACCTCTACCAGGACGACGGACGGCGGCCGCTGGCCTCGATCAACTTCGCCACCTGCCACGACGGTTTCACCCTGAACGACCTGGTCTCCTACGACGAGAAGCACAACGAGGCCAACCGTGAGGGCAACCGGGACGGCGAGACCCACAACCGCTCCTGGAACTGCGGGGCGGAGGGGCCGACGGAGGATCCGGAGATCGGGGAACTGCGCGAGCGGCAGATGCGCAACTTCATCGCCACGCTGATGCTCTCCCAGGGCGTGCCGATGATCAGCCACGGGGACGAGTTCGCCCGCACCCAGGGCGGCAACAACAACGCCTACTGCCAGGACAACGAGCTGTCGTGGGTGACCTGGCCGGAGCCCGGCAAACCGGCGCCCGCCCTACTGGAGTTCACCCGGCAGATGGTGTGGCTGCGGCGGGAGCACCCGGTGTTCCGGCGGCGCCGGTTCTTCCACGGCCGGCCGGTGGAGGGGACGCACGACGAGCTATCGGACATCGCCTGGTTCACCCCGCACGGCGAGGAGATGCGGGCCCGCGACTGGCAGGCCCAGCACGCGCGGGCGCTGGCGGTGTTCCTGAACGGGGAAGCCATCTCGGAGCCGGGCACCCGCGGGGAGCGGATCACCGACGACTCGTTCCTGCTGATGTTCAACGCGGGCGCCGAACCGCAGGACTTCACGGTCCCGGCCGGGCACGGTACGCAGTGGCGCCTGATCGTGGACACGTCCCGGTCGGAGGTGTTGTCACCCGGTACCGGGCCGCAGTACGCGGCCGGGGACCGGGTGACATTGACAGGACGGTGTCTGGTCGTGCTTCAGCGCCCGGCGTAGGCGGCGCCTCCCAGGACGGCTTCCGTGCGGGCACGCCCGACGGAAGCCGCCGGGGCGTGCGTACGGCCCGGGGGCACCCGGGTGACCAGGGCCAGGACCAGGCACAGGGCGGCCGCCCCCACGGCCACCGCGAAGGCCGCGGCGGGCCCGTACCACTCGGCGAGCCGCCCGGCGACGGCCAGCGAGGCGGCCTGGCCGGCGACGAGCGAACTGGCCGCGAAGGCCATCGCCTCGGCGAGCCGGGACGGGGTCACCGCGCGCTCGGTGATGGCGAAGGCGGTGATCAGGTGCGGGGCGTAGGCGGCTCCGAGCACGGTGACGACCACGTACAGCGGCCACAGGGTGTTCGTGAAGAGCAGCGGTACGGAGAGTACGAGCGCGGCGGCCGTGGCCACCCGCCAGCGCAGCCGCAGTCCGAAGCGGGCGGGCAGCGCGCCGAGCGAGAGCCCGACGGCGGCACTGACGACGCCCATGGCCGCGTAGACGATGCCGGCCTGGCCGGGGACGCCCAACTGTGCGGTGAGGGCGGCGATCCCGGCCTGGCAGGCGCCGAACATGGCGCCCTGGAGGGCGAGGGAGCCCCGTATCGCGAAGACCACGCGCGGCGGGCGGATCCGGGAGCGCTCCTTCTCGCGGCGGCTCCCGGTGGGAGCTCCGGCCGTGACGGCGGCGGTCGGGTGCAGCGCGTAGAAGGTGCCGAAGACGGCGACGATGGCGGCCGCCCCGCCGAGGGCCACGGCCGGGTGCGCGACGAGGGTGGCCAGCCCCACGAGGGCGGGCCCGAAGACGAAGGAGACCTCGTCCAGGGTGCCTTCGAGGGAGTGGATGGCGCCCACGACGCCTTCGTCGGCCTTGGCACGGTGGGCCAGGGCCACGGAACGGGTACGGGCGAGGGGTCCGATCAGCGGGACGGAGGCCCCGGTGACGGCGCCGATCGCGGCGAGCGGGACGGTCGCGAGGCCGGAGAGTGCCCCGGCCACCAGGGCGGCGGTCGCCACCGCGTTGACCGCGGCGGCCGTCAGGACGACGGGACGCTGGCCGTACCGGTCGGCGAGCCGGCCCAGGACGGGTCCGAAGACCACCTGTCCGGCGGAGAGGGTGCCGCCGACTATGCCCGCGGTGGCGAGCGAGCCACTGGTCTCCGCGACCAGCAGAACGCTGCCGAACTGCGACATCGCGACGGGCATTCGTGCGAAGAAGGAGATGATCGGGAGAAGGGGCCCGGTCAGGGCGATGACTTTGCGATAGGTGTTGACGGTTCCAAACACTTGAGCAACGTTAACCCGGTGCAGTCACCCGGATGCATTGGGTAATGGCACGGAATCCCGCATCCTGGGTACGTACGTTCTCATGAGCCTGCCCCCGCACACAGGTAGTCCCCGCCCCGAGTTCAACCGGCCCACATCCGATGCACCACCGGCCGTCACCCCGGCGTCGACCTACCGCCTCCAGCTGCGCCCCGAGTTCACCTTCGACCACGCACGGGCCGTCGTACCGTACCTCGCCTCGCTCGGCGCTTCACACCTGCACCTGTCCCCCGTACTGGAGGCGGTGCCCGGTTCGTCCCACGGTTACGACGTCACCGACCACACGCGGGTCCGCGTGGAGCTCGGCGGGGAGGACGGGCTGCGGGCCCTGGCCGCCGAGGCCCGCGGGCACGGCCTCGCACTGGTGCTCGACATCGTGCCGAACCACATGGCCCTGCCTTCGCCGCTGCGCCTCAACCGGCCCTTGTGGGAGGTCGCGCGGGAGGGACCCGCCTCGCGGTACGCGCGCTGGTTCGACATCGACTGGGAGGCGGGCGGGGGCAGGCTGCTGCTGCCGGTGCTCGCCGAGCCCCTGGATCCGGGCGACATCGAGGTCAGGACCGGGACCGGGGCCGGGGCTGGGTCCGGGTTCGGGTCCGGGCCGGACACCGAGGGGCCGGGCGAGCCATCCGTACTGCGGATCGGGGAGCTGGAGTTCCCGCTCCGGGAGGGCACGGCAGGCCTGGAGCCGGCAGCGCTGCTCGCCGCGCAGTGGTACCGGCCGGCGTGCTGGCGGGAAGCCCGAACCGGCCTCAACTACCGCCGTTTCTTCACCATTTCGGAGCTGATCGGGGTCCGCGTCGAGGACCCCGAGGTCTTCGAGGCCACCCACGCCAAGGTGCTGGAGCTGGTCCGGGACGGGGTCGTCGAGGGACTTCGGATCGACCACGTGGACGGTCTGGCCGACCCCGCGGGCTACCTGCGGCGACTGCGGGAGGCCGTCGGGGCGGACTGCTGGGTGGTGGTCGAGAAGATCCTCGCCCGCGAGGAACGGCTGGCTCCCGACTGGCCGGTGGCCGGGACCACCGGGTACGACGCGCTGTACCGGGTGGACGGGATGCTGACCGACCCGGCCGGGGCCGCGCGGCTCGACGCCCGGTTCCGCAAGGCGACCGGGCAGCCCCGGTGGGAGCGGACGGCCGCGGCCGGAGCCCGGGAGGTGCTGACCGGGGACCTGGCCGCCGAACTGGCCACCCTGGAACGACTGGCCGGACCGGAACTAGCTCCAGCAGTACGCGAGTTGCTCATCGCCTACCCGGTCTACCGACCCTACCCCGGCGATCCGCAGCTCGCGCCCGGGGCCCTGGAGCGGGCCGCCGCGCAGGCCGGCGCGGGCCCGGTGGCCGCACTGCGCGAACTCCTACTGCGGGACGGGGCCTTCGCGGCCCGCTTCGCCCAGACCTCGGCGGCCCTGCGCGCCAAGTCGCTCGAAGACAGGGCCTTCTACCGGTACGCCCCGCTGCTGTCGGCCACGGAGGTGGGCGGGGATCCGGGGGCTCCGGCGCTCACGGTGGCGGAGTTCCACGCGTACTGCGCCGAGCGGGCGAGGCTGTGGCCCCGCTCCGGGACGGTGCTGACCACGCACGACACGAAGCGCAGCGCGGACGTCCGGGCGCGGATCTCAGTGCTCTCGCAGGACCCGGAGTCCGTACCCGCACCGGCCGGTGCGGACCCCCAACTCGCTTGGGTCGCATGGCAGACGGCGTTCGGGCTGGGGGCCGACGGTGCCGGTCCGGAGCGCGCCGCCCGCCTCGCGCAGGCCCTGCTCAAGGCCGTCCGCGAAGCCGCCCTGCACACCACGTGGACCGAGCAGGACCCGGCGTACGAGGCCACGGTCCCGGGGCACCTCCCGGCGGCGGCGCCGGAGCCGGCCGGGTCCCTGGCGGCGGCGGCCCGCGCCAACCTGCTCGGGGCCGCGCTGCTGCACCTGGCCATGCCCGGGGTCCCGGAGGTCTACCAGGGCGCCGAGACGGAGTACCGGGCCCTGGTCGACCCCGACAACCGGCGGCCCGCCGTCTTCCCCCGGGAGGCCCTGGCCCGGCTGGACGCGGGGGCCACGCCGAGCGGAACGGCCGAGGAGAAGCTCGCCCTCACCGCCGCCCTGCTGCGGCTGCGCCGGAGCAGGCCCGGACTGTTCGCCGGCTACGCGCCACTGCCCGCCCGGGGCCCGGCGGCGGAGCACTGCGTGGCCTTCGCCCGCTCGGCCGGCCTGGTGGCGGTGGCCACCCGCCTGTCGCACCGGCTGGCCGGGGCGGGCGGCTGGCGGGACACCGTCCTGGCCCTGCCGCCGGGCCGCTGGCGGCGGCTGGCGGTCCTCGGGGCGCCGGGGGTCGCGCGCAAGGCCTCGTACGAAGCCTCGTACGAGGGCACGGCGCTGCTCGCGGAGCTCCTCGACGGGGCCTCGCCGGTCGCCGTGCTGCTGCGGGAGGAGCCGGACCGGGCCTGACTCCGCCCGGCCCGCGAGGGCGCCGTCCTCCCCCGCGGGCCGTACGGTCGGGACAGGGCTGGGCGTCGCGGCCGGAACGTTCGCCGGTCGCGGCGCCCGGCGCCGATAACCTTCCCGGCCACAGCACTAGGGAACTGTCACGGCGGGAATGGGATCACCTGTGACCCTCATCCGTGACATGTGCTACCCCACCCCTCACGAACTGGCCCTGGCCGCCCGGGCCCTGGCGGAGGAGGACCCCTCCCGGGTCCGCCTTCGCCAGGCCGGAACCTCCCGGGCCGGGGAGCCCCTGTGGCTGCTCTCCGTCGGCGCCGACGCCCGGCACACCGTGCTCGTCGTCGCCGGGGCCCACGCCAACGAGCCCGTGGGCGGGGCAACCGCCCTCGCGCTCGCCCGGCACCTGATCCGCGAACCCGCGGCCACGGGCCGGGCCGCCTGGCACTTCCTGCTCTGCGCCGACCCCGACGGAGCGGCCCTGCACCGCACGCCCCGCCCGTACTCCCTGCTCGACTACCACCGGAACTTCTTCCGGCCGCCCGGTCCCGAACAGCCCGAGTGGGCGCCGTCTTTACTGCCCCCGGACCGCCTCCCGCCCGAGACCCTCGCCCTGACCCGCCTCATCGACGAGCTCCGCCCCGCCCTCCAGGTCTCCCTGCACGGCACCGATCTCGGCGGCTCCTGGGTGCAGTTGACCCGTGACATACCCGGCCTCGCCGAGCCCTTCGGCAAATCGGCGGCCGAGCTGCACATACCGGTGGAGACCAGCGCCTCCGACGCCTCGGGGTGGTCCTCGCCCGGGGCGGGGATCTTCGTGATGCCCGCCCCCGGCACCTCGGCCGACGGGCCGTTCCATCCCGAGGACACCCGGCTCAGCACCTGGTACCACGCCCACCGCCACGCCGGCACCACCGCGATCGTCGAAGTCCCGATGTGGGCCTCGGACTTGGTGGACGACCCGGCCCCGCACCCCGACCCGCGCGGCGCCCTGCGCGTCCTGGCCGGGCGGCTCACCGCCGACGCCGCGCGGGTGTCGGCCCTGCGGGAGGGAGCGGCCGACGGTACGGATCCGGCCGCCGCGGCCCTGCTCCGCGCGGTGGACTGGACGCTCGCGCTGATCCCCCGGATCACCGCCGAGTGGACATGCGCCGGGGCCCCCGCCGAGGCCACGGCGGCGTACATCGGGAGCATCGACGCCTTCGGGCGGCGGCTCTCGCTGCGCGCCGCCGCGATGCTGCTGCGGGTGCTGCACGCCCAGGGGCATCCGGCGGCGCCGGCCGTGGACCGGCTCGTCACGGGATGGTGCGAGGAGTTCGCGGACCGCTTCCAGGCGCGCTGGGTCCCGGTGGCCACGCAGGTGGAGCACCAGTCCCGGGTCGTGCTGGCGGCCTACGACCGGCTCGTGGCGGCGGGGCGGTAGCCGGGGGCGTCCCGGACGGCCGGCCACCGGCCCCCGGCCCCCGTCCTGCGGGAGCTACTGGACCGGCAGGGCGTACCGGAGCTTCGGCTTGCCGGTGGCCCCGAGCCGGTCGTAGAAGCGGATCGCGCCCTCGTTCCAGTCGGGCGTCTGCCATTCGACGTGGCCGAGGCCGAGCCCGCGGGCGAGCGCGGCCACCTCGTCCATCAGGGCGGCGCCGAGGCCGTGGCCACGGGCCTCTTCGGCCAGGTAGAGGCAGTCCATGTGGAGGTGGTGGCGGGCCTCCCAGAAGGAGAACTCGGCGGAGCAGGCGGCGTACCCGGCGACCTCGCCCCGCGGGGTCTCGGCCAGCAGCACCCAGAGCCGGGCCCCGTCGGCGAACAGCTGCGCGCCGAGCCGGTCGGCGAGAGCGGCCGTACGGGGCGCGGACCTCTCGTACACCATGTGCTCACCCATGAGCTCGACCAGGCGGGGCAGGTCCTCGGGGCGCGCGGGCCGTACGACGGGGGCGGCAGACATGTGTTCCATGGGTGCCATCCTGCGCGCGGCCCGCATCCGGCCGCCAACCGGGTCCCGGGGCGGCCCCTGGGCAGTCCCGGAGCAGTCCCTGAGCGCTGGACTGCCTTCGCCCGGACCTCAGCCGCCCGACAGCCTGAAGGACATCCGTCCGAAGCCGATCTGGTCCCCGTCGCGGACCACCGCCGAGCCCGTCACCCGGCGCCCGTTCACCGTGGTCCCGTTCGTCGAGCCGAGGTCCCGCACCACCCAGACCCCGTCCCGGATGCCCAGTTCGGCGTGGGCCCGCGAGACCGTCTCGTGGCTCAGGCGCAGTCCGTTGCCCGGGTCGCGGCCGATCAGCAGCGGTCCGGCGCTCGGGTGCGGGAGGAGCAGCGGGGGCAGCTTCTCCACGGCCCAGGCCCGCCGTACGCCCACGGACACGGCCGATGCCCGCCCGACCCAGCCGAACAGCCGACGGGTCCACGGGCTTTCCGCGCCCTCCCGGCCCTCCAGGTCCGCGGTGAGCACGGCGAGGTCCTCGGAGCGGCGGGCGACGAGGGCGAGTTCCATGCGGCGCAGGAAGGTGTCGTGCGACAGCTTGCCGACGGCGGCGCCCTCCCTGAGCTGGCCGAGCGCGCGGTCGCGCTCGGCATCGGAGAGCCGCGGAGCGGGGTAGGCGGGGAACTCGAAACTCGACGTCACAGGGTGATTGTCGGCCCGTCGGGGGCAGAGTGTCCAGAACTCCCGCGTCGAGCCGGGGATGATGGCCCGGACACGCAGGTTGGGACAGCGCCGCCAGACGAGGGGACCGTCCGTGCAGTTCGAGGTGTGGGCACCGCTGACAGACCGGGTCGCACTGCGGCTCGACGGGGCCGCGTACGCGATGGCGCCCGATCCGGAGCGCGACGGCTGGTGGGTCGTGGAGGCCCCGGCCGCCGACGGATCCCGGTACGGATTCCTGCTCGGCGGCGGCCCGGACGACGCCGGGGACGACCCTCGCCAGCCCCAGCGCCCCCTGCGCCCCGACCCGCGCGGCCGACGCCTGCCCGAAGGGCCCGACGGGCTCTCGGCAGTCGTCGACTTCGCGCGGTTCACCCCCGAGTCCCCCGCGCCGGCGCCCCGGACCCCGCTCCAGGACGCCGTCCTGTACGAGCTGCACATCGGCACCTTCACCCCCGAGGGCACCTTCGACTCGGCCGCCGCCCGCCTCGGCCACCTCACCGCCCTCGGCGTCACCCACGTCGAGCTGATGCCCGTCTGTTCCTTCCCCGGGCGGCACGGCTGGGGGTACGACGGGGTCGCGCCCTGGGCGGTGCACGAGCCGTACGGGGGCCCGGCCGGGCTGGCCCGGTTCGTGGAGGCCGCGCACGCCGCCGGGCTCGGTGTGGTGCTCGACGTGGTCCACAACCACCTCGGGCCCTCCGGCAACCACCTCCCCGTCTTCGGCCCGTACTTCACCGAGACCCACCACACCCCCTGGGGCGCGGCGGTGAACCTGGACGCGCCCGGCTCCGACGAGGTGCGCGCCTATTTCCTGGGCAGCGCCCTCGCCTGGCTGCGCGACTACCGGATCGACGGGCTGCGGCTGGACGCGGTGCACGCGCTGGCCGACGGGCGGGCGCTGACCTTCCTGGAGGAGCTGTCCGCGGCGGTGGACGAGCTCGCCGCCGAGACCGGCCGGCCGCTGTTCCTGATCGCGGAGTCCGACCGCTGCGATCCGCGCACCACGAGCCCGCGCGCCGCCGGAGGCCTGGGCCTGCACGCGCAGTGGAACGACGACTTCCACCACGCCCTGCACTGTGCGCTGACCGGTGAGTCCCAGGCCTATTACGCGGACTTCGCCGAGGCCCCGCTGGGGGCCCTCGCCAAGACCATGACCCGGGCCTTCTTCCACGACGGGACCTGGTCCTCCTTCCGGGGCCGTCACCACGGCCGCCCGGTGGACCGCGGCCGCACCCCGGCGCACCGCTTCCTCGGCTACACCCAGACCCACGACCAGATCGGCAACCGCGCACTGGGCGACCGGCTCGCGGCCTCCCTGTCCCCCGGGCTGCTGGCGTGCGCGGCGACCGTGGCGCTGACCGGGCCGTTCGTGCCGATGCTGTTCATGGGCGAGGAGTGGGGTGCCGGCACGCCGTGGCAGTACTTCACCGACCATCCCGACCCGGATCTCGCCGAGGCCGTACGGGCGGGCCGGCGGCGGGAGTTCGCGGAGCACGGCTGGAAGGCGGAGGAGATCCCCGACCCCCAGGACCCCGCCACCCGGGACCGCTCGTGCCTCGACTGGTCGGAGCCGGGCCGAGCCTCCCACGCCCGTCTGCTGGACTGGTACCGCATCCTGCTCGCACTTCGCCGGACCCACTCCGACCTGCGCGATCCCGATCTGGCGGCACTGCGGATCGCCCACGACGAGGAGCACCGCTGGCTGACGTTCCGCCGGGGCGACGTCCGCGTGGTGGTGAACCTCTGCGGGGAACCGGTCACCGTCGCGCTCGGCCGCAACGGGGTACGGGTCCTGGCCGCGTGGCTCCCCGTCGAGCATCCGGACGCCGACGGCCGGGTCCACGTACCGGCCGAGTCGGCGGTGGTGCTGGGCCTTTAGGGCCCGCCCGCACACCTGTCGGGCCGAACTGCGGCGGGCCTCCCGGCGCCAGGCCGTCTTCACCTGGGATCCGGAGCACCGGACGGAGCTGTGGCTCTTCGAGGAGTACCTGCCGGAGGTCGGGAAGCTGGATCGCTCCGCCTTCACCCCGCTGTCCGTGGTGACCGGGGCGCTGGACGCGCACACCGTGCTGCCCTTCCCCGTCCCGCACGATTTCACCGACGGGTTCCGGGCCGCCTTCTGGCGCCGGCCCGGAGAGCGCCGGCTACGGCTACCGCCTGGCACCTCGCCGGGTCCTGGGCCCCGGCGAGGTGGCGGCCTCCCGCTGCCGCGCCTACTCCACGACGGCCAGCTCCCGTGAGGCGTTGTTGAAGCTGCGGCAGCCGCTCGTGGTGACCGTGATGATGTCCTCGATGCGGACGCCGAACCGCCCCGGGAGGTAGATCCCCGGCTCCACCGAGAAGCACATGCCGGGGACGAGGAGCCGCTCCTCCCCTTCCACCATGTACGGCGGCTCGTGCGTGGTGACGCCGATGCCGTGGCCCGTGCGGTGGATGAACTGCTCGCCGTAGCCGAACTCGGTGATCACCGCGCGGGCCGCCCGGTCCACGTCCTGGCAGGCGGCTCCCGTCCGGGCCGCGGCCACGCCCGCCAACTGGGCCTCGCGGACGATGTCGTGGACGCGCTGCTCCTCGTCCGTGGGCTCGCCGACGTGGACGGTCCGGGAGATGTCGGAGCCGTACCCGTCCTTGAGTCCGCCGAAGTCGAGGACCACCATGTCGCCCTGCCCGATGACCCTGTCACCGGCCTCGTGGTGCGGGTTGGCGCCGTTCGGCCCGGAGCCCACCACGGTGAAGTCCACCTGGGAGTGACCGTGCACGCGCAGCAGCGCGGCCAGGTCCGCGGCGACGTCGCTCTCCCGGCGGCCGGCGAAGGGGACGTGCAGGATCTGCTCGTACGCGGCGTCCGCGGCCTCGCCGGCCGCCGCGAGCCGGGCCAGTTCGCGCTCGTCCTTGACCGCGCGCAGCATCGGCAGCGCATCGGTCAGCGAGGCGTACGAGGTGTTCGGCAACTCCCGTTGCAGGCCCAGCAGGTGCAGGGCCCAGGTGTTGTCGCTGACCCCGAAGCGGCCGGTCACGTCCAGCAGCGGCGAGGTCACGGCGTACGGGTTCTTGCCGTCGGCCCAGTCCCGCAGGGTCAGCGCGCCCGCGCCGGGGGACTTCTCCGCGTCGGGGGCTTCCAGCGCCGGGACGACGAGGACGGGTTCCTGCCCGGCGGCGAGGACGAGCAGGGTCAGCCGCTCGGTGTCGACGGGCCGGTACCCGGTGAGGTGGGCCAGGTCGGGCCCGGGGGCGACCAGCAGGCCGGCCAGCCCCGCGTCGGCGGCGGCCTGCGCGGCGGCGGCCATCCGGGCGGCGTAGTCGGCGGCCGTGAAGGGATCGGAGTCATGGTCCATGCGGGGATCCTCCCGCGCTCCGCCCTCCGATGGCAGGGGGCCGCGCCGATCACCCCGGGCCCATGACGGCAGCCCTACGGGCCGGCCCCCAGGGCTCAGCCCGTCGCCCGCCCCGCCGGGGTCGCCGCCCGCAGGGCCCACTCCAGCGGCCCGCGGTACAGCTCCGTACCGCGCAGCGGACGCCGCCAGAGCACGCACCCGATCAGCGCGGACGCCGAGAACCCGGCCAGGACCTCCCACCCGCTCCAGCCCGGCATGAACACCGCCGGCGCGAGCGCGTGCACCACGTACACCGTCAGGGCCATCGCGCCGACGGCGGCGAGCGGCCGCAGCAGCCGGGCCGCCGCCCGGCCCGCGCCGTGCGCGGCCAGGGCGAGCAGGCCTATGAGGGCCGCCCCGACCCCACGGTTCCCGATCGTCTCCAGCGGGGTCTGGCTGTAGGGGCCGGCCGTCAGCAGCCAGTCCCAGGAGGTGCTGGGGACGGCGCCGAACTGCTGCCGCAGCACGGCCGCGACCGGATCGGGGTCCGCGGCCGCCCAGGGGTGTTCCCGTGCGACGGCCTGCAGCAGCGGCGCGCGCCGCCGGCCGCCGGGTCCCAGCGCGAGCCACGAGGCGCCGTACCCGGCGATGGCGAGGGCCGCCCCGTAGCCGGTGAGCCGTCGCAGCGACCGCTTGCCGCGCAGGTCGGCGAGGCGGCCGAGGGCCATGCCGGCCAGGACGTACGGGAAGTAGGTGAGCAGCGGGTACGCACCCGAGAGCAGCAGGTCCCGCAGCATCCCCCCGGCCCCCGTCCAGCTCGCCAGGTCGGCGGGGACCGGTGTGGCACCGCGTCCGCCGGCGCGCAGCCCGAGGGCCGGGCCCAGGAGGTACGAGAGGACCGGGCCCAGCACCACCGAGGCGGCGGCGACGGCCGCCAGGGTGCGGGTGCGCAGCCGGGTGAAGGGTTCGGCGGCCAGGAAGTAGACGGCGTAGAAGGCCAGGATCACGAGGATGCCGGGCGAGGGCGCGGCGAGGAACAGGCCGAGTGCGGCGAGGACCGCGCAGCGGACCAGGGTGGTCCGCAGGGGCGGCGGCCCGGCGGTGCGGGAGCGGGCGAGCGCGAGGGAGAACCCGGCGATGAGCGTGAAGACGGCGGGCGCCCGGCCGTCGGCGGCGACGAACAGCCAGCCGGGGCCCTCGGGCGTGGGCGGCGGGCCGACGTGGACGGCGAACATGCCGAGGACGGCCGTGCCGCGGGCGGCATCCAGGCCGGTGAGTCGATTTGGTCCCATATCCATGGGGATGGGAATCGGGGTACGGGGTTGCCTGCGCCGTCGCCGGGCCGCTGACCGGTGGGCGACGGGACCGGTCGCCGCACCGGTCGCCCGAAAAGCCGTCGCGGGGGCACCCCGCTGATCAGCTATGCTGTGCTTGCACATCGAACGGGCGGTTCGCCGCCCTTCGTGGTGGGTGTAGCTCAGTTGGTAGAGCACCTGGTTGTGGTCCAGGTGGCCGCGGGTTCAAGTCCCGTCACTCACCCTGTTGATCCCGTGAGGGGTACGAGGTTTCCTCGTACCCCTCACGGGTTTTTCCGTTCCACCTGACGGGCGACCGGGGGCTTCCCGCTGCCGGGAGGTCCGCTGCGGCTGTGGTCCCGGCTCTCGGCGTCCGGGGTGCGGGGCCCGGGTGCGGCCGGCGTGATCATGCCCGCTCAGCTCCGCAGGAAGGCCTCCACCTCGGTGGCGAGGGACACCGGGGTCTCCTGCGGCGGGTAGTGGCCGGCGCCGGGGAGCGGCTGGACGCGGCAGTTCGGGTACCAGACCTGCCAGGTGGCCCGCATGATGTCGACGGTGAGCGCGAGGTCGTACTCGCCGACGAGGACCAGCACCGGGACGGCGCTGCCCTTCACGGCGGTGGACAGGTCGAGCGGCTGCCAGCTGGCGAGGTACCCGGCGAAGGCCTCCGGCCGGGACACGGCGAGGGAGTGCTCGACCATCCGGTCCAGCCAGTACGGGCTCGCGCGGCGGCCGGTCACGATGTCCAGGATGGCGCGGCGGTTCTCGGCGTTGCCGGCTGCCCCGTAGAAGAGGACGTGGGTGGCGTCGTCCATCTCGTACGGACCGGCGGGGAGCGGGTTGATGCCGACGAGCTTTTCGACGCGCTCGGGGGCGCGGACGAGGACCTGCTGCATGGCCTTGCCGCCCATGGAGTGGCCGAGGAGCGAGAAGGTGTCCCAGCCGAGTTCGTCGGCGAGGGCGAGGACGTCGTCGGCGATCTCGGGGAGCCCGTAGCGGCCGGGGACGTCCCTGCGGTCGCCGTAGCCGCGGTAGTCGAGGAAGGCGTACGAGAACCCCTGCGGGTCCAGGTACTCCAGTACGGAACCCCAGTTGGCGGACGTGCCGAACCAGTCGTGCAGCACTATGACGCGGACGGGGCCGGTACCGGTCCTGCGGTGGGCGATGGCCATGCGTTCTCCCTCGGTGACGGGGGCTGAATCAATTGCCGCCGTATGTTCTGCCCACCGGGTCCGCGGTCATACCGCGGGGCCACGCGCTCCCCCCGGGGCCCCGCCCCCGTTGCGAACGAGAGGGGTCGGGGCTCCGGGGGGGCGCGTCAGACGGTCTTGATCGCCGGGTCGGAGACTCCGGTCGCGCCGGTCTCCACATGGCCGGCGAAACGGCGCAGGAAGGTGGCGTCCGCGTCGGAGACGACCTTGACGTCGTACCAGCGGGCCGTGGCGGACAGCGGCACCGTGTACGGGACCGTGCCGCCGGCCGCGACGCGCAGGGTCTGGGGCGCGCCGCCGTAGGAGTTGGTGACGGTCAGGTTGACGGCCGCCGTGCCCCCGTTGGCCAGGGACAGCAGCAGATTGCCGGTGGCCGCGTCGTGGCGGGCCGTGACCTCCGGGCCGGCCTTCTTCGCCGGGCCCTTCCAGGTGCGCAGGAAGCCGTTCGGACCCCAGACCGTGAGGTCGATCTGGTTGCCGGTGGAGCTGCTGGTGCTCCAGGTGTCCGACAGGATCTTGCCCGCCTCGACCGTGTAGGGCCAAGGGCCGTCCGTACGGTTGCCGGAGGTGCTGTGGAAGTGGGCGCCCAGGGAGGGGCCCGAGGAGAAGGTCAGGGTGAACTTGCCGGTGGTGACTGCGGACTTGCCGTCCACGTACGGGACGTAGCCCAGTGCGCGCGTCGGCTTGCCGCCCGCCTCCTGCTTGGGCAGGACGCCCGTCGCCGGCGGGGTCGGGTGGTAGGACGAGTGGCGGTTCTTGTCCGGCGGGACGTACCCGGCAGTGGAAGGGAGTCCGGCGGGCACGGCGTTCGCCTGGGTGAAGTCGAAGGCCGAGGTCAGGTCACCGCACACGGCTCGGCGCCACGGAGAGATGTTGGGCTCCTGCACCCCGAAGCGCTTCTCCATGAAGCGGATCACCGAAGTGTGGTCGAAGGTCTCGGAGTTGACGTAGCCGCCCTTGCTCCACGGGGAGACCACGATCATTGGGACGCGCGGGCCGAGACCGTACGGCCCGGCCGCGTAGCCGCCTCCGCCCGCGTACAGGTCCTTCGTGACGTCGGCGGTGGACAGGCCCCACGCGGAGGAGGCCGGCGGGTACGGCGGCACGACGTGGTCGAAGAAGCCGTCGTTCTCGTCGTAGGTGATGAAGAAGGCCGTCTTCGCCCACACCGCCGGGTTCGCGGTCAGCGCGTCGAGGACCTGCGATATGTACCAGGCGCCGAAGTTCGTCGGCCAGTTCGCGTGTTCGCTGAACGCCTCGGGGGCGGCGATCCAGGAGACCTGGGGCAGCGTGCCGTTGACGACGTCGGCGCGCAGGCGGTCGAAGTAGCCTTCCCCCGCCTTGGCGTTGGTGCCGGTGCGGGCCTTCTCGTACAGGGCGCTGCCGGGCTGGGCGTTGCGGTAGCTGTTGAAGTACAGCAGCGAGTTGTCGCCGTAGTTGCCGCGGAAGGCGTCGTTGATCCAGCCCCAGGAGCCGGCGGCGTTCAGGCCGTCGCCGACGTCCTGGTAGACCTTCCAGGAGACCCCGGCGGACTCCAGGCGCTCCGGGTACGTCTTCCAGCCGTACCCGGCCTCCTGGTTGCCGAGGACCGGGCCGCCGCCCACCCCGTCGTTGCCCGTGTGGCCCGTCCACATGTAGTAGCGGTTCGGGTCCGTGGCGCCGATGAAGGAGCAGTGGTAGGCGTCGCAGACGGTGAACGCGTCGGCGAGGGCGTAGTGGAACGGAATGTCGTTCCGCGTCATGTACGACATGGTCGTGGCCGTCTTGGCCGGGACCCACTTGTCGTACTTGCCGTTGTTGTACGCCTGGTGGCCGCCGGCCCAGTCGTGGTTCAGTCCTTCGAGGAACTGCATCCCGAGGTCTGCCACCTCCGGGTGGAAGGGGAGGATGTCCTTCGTCCCGTTGGACTGGTGGAAGACCGACTTGCCGTTGTCCTGCAGGACCGGCCGCGGGTCGCCGAAGCCCCGTACGCCCTTCATCGCGCCGAAGTACTGGTCGAAGGACCGGTTTTCCTGCATGAGGACGACGATGTGCTCGATGTCCTGGATGGTTCCGGTGCTGCCCTGAGCCGGGATGGCGGCGGCGCGCGCGATGCTCTCGTTCAGCATCGTGACGGCGGCGGTGCCGCCTGCGATCTGCAGGAACCTGCGGCGGTTCAGTTCTGCCATGGTGTCGACGACCTCTGCGGGGTGAGACGGTGCGGGGGGGGGGAGGGAAGCTGTTCCAGGGGCGCCCCAAGAACAGCGGCCCCGGGGGACCGGTCGGCGTTGCTTCCGTGACAGTGGGCCGTACACCTGGATAACGGAAGCCCTCGTGCGGCGGTTCATGCCTCCCGGGCCGCTTTTCGTCCCGCGCCCATACGCCCGCCCCAGGTACTGACCGCCCCCTCCCCCACCCCAGAGAGGTGGAGCACGTGCAGCCATCCCCCCGTCACTGTTCACGGGCGGCCCGGCGCTTCGGCTCGTCGATCTCGCCGTCTCGGTCCAGGAGTCGGGCGGGACACTCGATCCGGACGACGAGATCGGGCGCTGCATCCGGGTGGTCGGCAAGGACTGGGCCCCCCGCTGGAACTGCTCGGCCCATGTCGCGGCCGGCGTGTTGGACTTCGCCGGGGATTGCGTCGCACGGTCCGGCACGCTCGAGTCGTTTCCGCCGGAGTCCAGGGAGAAAGTGACGCGGTCCGCCGACGGAATGGGGCCCACCGAATACCTGCGCACGCTGGCCGAAACGGTACGGATCCTCGACCGCGAGCCGGCCGTCGAATACGACGAACTCCCGATGGCGGGCTGGGAATTCCTCCAGGTGTTCCCCCACCTCTTCGGATTCGACGCCGTCCTCATGGACGCCACATGCGGCGAGAGCACTCGTGACCCCCGTCCCGAACCGCGCCGCCACGTACCCGACCGAGCTCCAGGACTGACTGCTGCGCCCGACGTCCCGACGTCCCGGCGGGTCCGCCGGGCCGTCGGGACGGGCGCCGGACCGCTCAGGCCCCGGCGGCCCCTCCACCGGGGGTGAGCCGCAGGGAGATGCTGTTGATGCAGTACCGCTGGTCCGTGGGGGTCGGGTAGCCCTCGCCCTCGAAGACGTGGCCCAGGTGGGAGCCGCACTTCGCGCACAGGACCTCGGTGCGGACCATGCCGTGGGCGACGTCCGCCTTCAGTTCGACCGCGTCGGAGTCCTTCGGGTCGTAGAAGGACGGCCAGCCGCAGTGCGATTCGAACTTCTCCGTGGAGCGGAACAGCTCGGAGCCGCAGCCGCGACAACTGTAGACGCCCTCCGTCTTGGTGTCCGTGTACTCACCCCGGAAGGCGGGCTCGGTCCCGGCGAGGCGCAGTACCTGGTACTCGGACGGCGTCAGCTCCGCCTGCCACTGCTCGTCCGTCTTCTCTACGTCGTACGACATGACTCTCCCGCTTTCCCGCTCTTCCAGAGCCGTCAGTTCGACAGACGGGCCAGGATGGCCGGCCCCAGGTCCGTGACATCGCCCGCACCCATGGTGAGAACGAGATCGCCGGGCTTGGCCATTCCCGCGATGACGTCGGCGACGGCGGCCTTGTCGTGCTCGGGGGTGACGTCGGCGCCGGCCGCGCGGGCGGCGGCGATGATGATCTCGCTGGTGATCCCGGGGATCGGGTCCTCGCGGGCGGGGTAGATGTCGAGGACGACCGAGGCGTCGGCGAGGGCGAGGGCCTGGCCCATCTCCCTGCCGAGTTCCTGGGTGCGGGAGAAGAGGTGCGGCTGGAAGACGACCAGGATGCGGGAGTCCCCGGCGGCGCCGCGGATGGCCTCCAGGTCGGCGGTCATCTCGGTCGGGTGGTGCGCGTAGGAGTCGATGACCTGGACCCCGGCGGCCTCGCCCTTGAGCTGCAGGCGGCGCTTGACCCCGGTGTACTTGCCGAGGGCGGAGGCCAGGTTGTGCGCCGGGATGCCGAGCGCGACACCGGCGGCGAGGGCCGCCACGGCGTTGTGCGCGTAGTGGCGCCCGGGCACCGACACGGTGAAGGTGAGCATCCGGCCGTCGACGACGACGGTGACCTCACTGGTCAGCCCGCGCGGGGTGATCTTGGTGATCCGGACGTCGGCCTCGGGCTCCTCGCCGTACGTGACGACGGTGAGGCCTTCGGCGCCGCCGACCCGGCGGGTGATCTCGGCCGCGCCCGCCTGGCCGTGGGCGATGACCAGGGTGCCACCGGCCGGAATCTTGCCGACGAAGGTCTCGAAGGACTCGTAGATCTCTTCCATCGACGCGTAGTTCGCGTGGTGGTCGAGCTCGGCGTTGAGGATGATCGCGACCTGCGGGGTGTACTTGTGGAAGCTGCGGTCGCTCTCGTCGGCCTCGGCGACGAAGATGTCGCCCTCGCCGTGGTGGGCGTTGGAGCCGGGGGCGTCCAGGTCGCCGCCGATGGCGTAGGAGGGGTCCAGGCCCAGCGCCGAGAGGGACACGGCCAGCATCGAGGTGGTGGTGGTCTTGCCGTGAGTGCCGGCGACGGCGATCGGCCGCAGGCCGTCCATCAGCCCGGCCAGGGCGTCCGAGCGGTGCACGACGGGGATGCCGAGCTCGGCGGCGCGGGCCAGCTCCGGGTTGTCGGCGCGGATGGCACTGGAGACGACCACACAGGTGGCGTCGTCTGCGAGGTGGCCGGCGGCGTGCCCGATGTGGACCGTGGCGCCGTGGGCGCGCAGCGCCTGGGCGGTCTCGGAGTCACGGGCGTCGCTGCCGGCCACCTTGGCGCCGCGCTGGGCCAGGATCTTCGCGATGCCGGACATCCCGGCGCCGCCGATGCCGATGAAGTGGGGCCGTTCCATGGCGGTCGGCAGGCCGGGGTTCATTCAGGTAGCTCCAGGATCGAACGGGTACGGACGGCAGCCGGACACGGGGTCCGGCCGCCTCCACCCTATTCCTTGTGGGCGAAGAGCTTGAGCACCGGAACGCCGACCTTGTGGCGTGCCCGCGAGGCCCAGTCCCAGTGGAAGAACTCCTCGACGTAGTGCGGGGCGGTCAGCACGATCACCTCGTCGGCGCCGGTCTCGGCCACCACCGCCTTCAGCTTGTCGAGCGGGTGGTCCTCGACGATCTGCCCGACGGCCTTGGCTCCCTTGGCCCGCAGGGACGCGAGGGAGTGCTCGATCGCCAGTTCGGCCGGGCCGCGGGCGGCGTCGCCCTCCGGTTCCTCACCCTCGCGGATGGCCTCGGGAAGCTCACCGAGCGCTACGTCGTCGATGGCGCGCAGCAGCCGGTCCCGGTCACCGCGGGGCTGCATGAGGACGATGAAGGAGACCGGCTCGTCTCCGTGGAGGGTGGTGACGAAGTCCACGTCTACGGGGGTAAGCGGCTGCTCGATCATCAATACGCTCGTGAACACGGACGCCCTCTCCTTCGTGGGCCGAGACCGGCGGCCGGCCCCTGCGGAAACCATCCTGCCCCGCTGTCGCACGGGGACTGCGCGGATACCTGCCCAGTTATGTGCCCAGCGGAAGCTAAGCGGAACGACAAATTCCGCCTCTCTTCAGATCCGACGGTAACGCGTGAAGAGAAACCCGGCCTCTTCCAGCAGGCAGGCCGGCGCGAGCCGGTGCGGAACCGTGACGGAAGGTCCGCCGGAGATCCGCTGAGCGTCACCCGCCGTGAGCGTCGGCGAGATCGTCAGGCACAGCTCGTCCAGCGCGTCGGCGGCGACGAACTGGCCCAGCAGCCGGGGCCCGCCCTCGGTGAGCTGGCGGCGCAACCCCCGGTCCGCGAGCTCCCGTACGGCCCGGGCCGGGTCCACGCCCGCCCCCTCTCCGGCCACCACGACCTGCGCCCCGGCCGCGACGGCCTCGGCGACCCGGTCCGAGGGGGCGGCGGCGCCCGTGAGCACCACGGTGGGCACCAGCGGGGAGGTGAACAGCGGCAGCGAGAAGTCCAGGTCCAGGCTCGCGGTGACCACGGCGATGACGGCGGCGGGACCCTGACCGGCCGCGCTACGGCGGGCGGCGAAGGCCTCCCGGGCCCGCGCGGGGCGGTAACCCTCCTGGCGAACCGTTTCCGCACCGACGACCACCACATCGGCGATGGCCCGCAGGGTGCCGAAGATCCGCATGTCGGTCTCGCCGGAGATGGGCTGCGAGCGGCCGTCGTGCTGGGCCGCGCCGTCCAGGGTGGAGACCATGTTGGCCCGCAGCCAGTGGCCGTCCGGGCCGAGCTCGGGGTACTCGTACGCCTCGGCGATTTCGTCCAGCGACCAGTCCCGGTCGGTCTGGTCTGCTGATGTCTGATCGGTCACAGGGAACAGGCGTCGCATCGGTGCAGTGTGCCACGCCCCGTAGAGTTAAGAGCTGTGTCAACATCACTCTCGCCCTCAGCATCAGCCTCCGGGCGGCCCCCGATAGCCGACGCGGGGCCGGGGTCCCTGTGCGCCCGCGAGCCGCGAGTGCCCGCCGAACGGCTCGTGGCCGAGATGGTGCCGCCGCCGCGCTTCGACTCGGTGCGCTTCGACACCTACGATCCGGACCCGGCCCAGCCCAGCCAGTCCCAGGCCGTCACCGTCCTCGCGGAGTTCGCCGCGGGCCTCGGCGGGGCGCACGCGAGCGGCTCCGGCAAACGGCGCTGGTTCTCCCGCAAGCCGGCTGCTCCCGCGGCCGGACCGCGCGGGGTCTACCTCGACGGGGGCTACGGCGTCGGCAAGACCCACCTGCTCGCCTCCCTCTGGCACGCCACGCCGGCCGAGCCCGCACTCAAGGCCTTCGGCACCTTCGTGGAGCTGACCAACCTCGTCGGCGCGCTCGGATTCCAGCAGACCGTGCAGACCCTCGGCGGGCACCGCCTGCTGTGCATCGACGAGTTCGAGCTCGACGACCCGGGCGACACCGTGCTGGTCTCCTCCCTGCTCAGCCGCCTGGTCGAGCAGGGCGTGGCGCTGGCCGCCACCTCCAACACGCTGCCCGGCAAGCTCGGCGAGGGCCGGTTCGCCGCCGCCGACTTCCTGCGGGAGATCCAGGGGCTCTCCGCGCAGTTCCGTCCGCTGCGCATCGACGGCCAGGACTACCGCCATCGCGGCCTGCCGGAGGCGCCCGCGCCGTTCTCGGACGAGCAGGTGGCGAAGGCCGCGTACGCCACCGAGGGGGCGAGCCTCGACGATTTCCCGGGGCTGCTGGAACACCTGGCGAAGGTGCACCCCAGCCGGTACGGGGCCCTGACCGACGGCCTGACGGCCGTCTGCCTCACCGATGTCGGCCCGGTCCCGGACCAGTCGACGGCGCTGCGGCTGGTCGTCCTGGCCGACCGGCTGTACGACCGCGAGATACCGGTCCTGGCGTCGGGTGTCGCCTTCGACCGGCTGTTCAGCGAAGAGATGCTGAACGGCGGCTACCGCAAGAAGTACTTCCGGGCCATCTCGCGGCTCACCGCACTGGCACGCGACGCGAAGCCCCTGGTGTCCCAGTAGGTTTGGAGTCGCCGGTCCGTTCCACGGTCCGGCCGTTTCCACTTCCGCGAAGGGATCCACCATGGCTGCCACACGCAACGCACATGCCGTCTGGGAAGGCGACCTGTTCGAAGGCAAGGGCGTCGTCACGCTCGACTCGTCCGGCCTCGGCAGCTACCCCGTCTCCTGGCCCGCGCGCACCGACGAGGAGGCGAACGGGCGGACCAGCCCGGAGGAGCTCATCGCCGCCGCGCACTCCAGCTGCTTCAACATGGCCTTCTCGAACGGTCTCGCGAAGGCCGGCAACCCGCCGGCCAAGCTGACCACCTCGGCCGCCGTCACCTTCGTGCCGGGCAAGGGCATCACCGGGATCCACCTCACCGTCGAGGGCGAGGTGCCGGGCCTGGACAACGACGCGTTCGTCGCCGCGGCCGAGGACGCCAAGAAGAACTGCCCGGTCAGCCAGGCCCTGACGGGCACGACCATCACCCTCAGCGCCAAGCTGGCCTGACCCCCACCGCCGACCACGGGCCCCCGGGCCCGGTCAGTCGCGGCACCCTGCACCACCACCCCGGCCCCGGAGCACGCGCCCCGGGGCCGCGGTGCGTGCGGGGGCGCGTGCGCTCGGGGGAGCGGTCCGGGACGTCGGCTGCTTCTGACGCCTCGGCCCGCGCGGTTTCGATGATCTCCCAGAACGTGTCCGTGTCCGTGTCCGTGTCCATGACCGCGGCCTCTGCCGCGGGCCTACGACAATCGATGCGTGGCCGTTCCCGGGACGGTTTGCGGGGCGTGGGCGGGGGCTGCCGCCGGCGGGGTGACGTGGTCACCGTGCCGCCGTGGACGGCGCCGCGCCTCGTGGTAACACGGCCCCGTCCCTTGTCCGTCTCACCGACCGGAGTTGCCGATGAACCTCAGCCGACGCAGTCTGATGACGGCCGGCGCCGTCGCCTTCGGCGGAGCCCTCGGCGCGTTGTTCGCCGGGACCGGGCCCGCGCCCGCCGCCGCCCGGGGGTACGGGCCGCTCGTGCCCGATCCCGCCGGGCTGCTCGATCTGCCGCCCGGGTTCACGTACCGGGTCCTCTCGCGCGCCGGCACCCCGCTGCGGTCCGGAGAGGGCGCAGTCCCGGGCAACTTCGACGGCATGGCCGCCTTCGGCGCGGGCGGCGGGCGGGTCCGGCTGGTGCGCAACCACGAGAACCGGACCACGGCCGCCCTGCGGGTCCCTCCCGTCGAGGGGCTCACCTACGATCCCCAGGCCCTCGGCGGCTGCACCCTCCTCGAGCTCGATCCCGCCGGAGGGGTCAGCGCCGAGCGGGTCGCCCTCGCCGGCACCGCCGTCAACTGCGCGGGTGGCCGCACCCCTTGGAACACCTGGCTGTCCTGCGAGGAGACCGAGGACAAGGCGGGGACCTCGGGGTACGGCAAGGACCACGGTTACGTCTTCGAGGTCGACCCCGCCGACCCCCACCGCTCCGGCGCCGTCCCGCTCACCGCGATGGGCCGCTTCGCGCACGAGGCCGTCGCCGTGGACCCGTACCTCGGTGTGGTCTACGAGACCGAGGACGCCTTCGTCGAACCCTTCGGGCTCTTCTACCGGTTCCTGCCCGCCCGCCCCCTCGGCGGCCTCGGCTCACTGCGCGCGGGCGGCGAGCTGCAGGCCCTGCGGGTCCCCGGAGTGGCGAACCTGGCCGTGGTGGACGAACCCGGGGCCCAGTTCCCGGTGGAGTGGGTCCCCGTACCGGACCCGTCCGCGTCGCAGACCCCCATCAGGCTCCAGGACTTCGGACCCGGCGGGATCACCCACGCCCAGAAGCTGGAGGGCTGCTACTGGGGCAACGGCGGCGTCCACTTCGTCTCCAGCTACTCCCGCACCCGCGAGGGCTCCCCCGCCGACCACCACGGCCAGGTCTGGTTCTACGACCCGCTGCGCGCGCGGCTCCGGCTGGACGTGGTGTTCGGCCCGGCCTCCGACGTCCAACTCCCCGGCGACTCCCCCGACAACATCTGCCTGGCCCCCGACGGCGGCCTGATGGTGTGCGAGGACGGCGGCGGCGGGCAGTACGTCCTCGGCGTGACCCGGGGCGGCGAGGTCTACCCGATGGCCCGGAACGCCGACGACGTCGGGAAACCGGGGGCGCCGGAGTGGGGCGAGTTCGCCGGCGTCACCTTCTCCCCGGACAGCCGGACGATGTACGTGAACGCGTACACGCCCGGGACCACCTTCGCGGTGAAGGGTCCGTGGCGGTGACCCCGTACCGCCTTCCGGCCCGCCCGGCCTGGTCTTTCGCCACATCGCGGCCACCTGCGATGTGGTGGAAAATCGTATGGAGTCGACGGGATCGAGGTAGGTAGCGGTGGCCAAGAAGGACAGCAAGGCAGAGAAGCGCGCGAAGGCCACCAAGGACGTGAAGGCCGCGAAGCCCGCCAAGGAGCCGAAAGCGGGTAAGGCCCCGAAGCCCGCCGGTCCCGAGAAGGAGGCGAAGGCGGCCACGTCCGTGAAGGCGGCGAAGCCGGCCGATCCCGGGGCCGGCGCCGCCGCCACTGCCGCCACCGGTGGCAAGCCGAAGTCCAAGCCCCTCTCGCTCCGCGAGCTGCTCCGCATCTCCGCCGAGAGCTCCAAGGGTTCCAAGGGCGGCGAGTCCGCAGGCCACGGCCACGGGTACGACGCCCCTCTGAGCCCCCTGCTCCGCATCCCCTCCGGTGAGCGCGTCGACCTCGGGGCCATCCGCACCGGAGCCACCCCGGCCGGTCCCACCGACAAGGCGGCCGGCGTGGCGGCCACCGCGCAGATGGGCGAACGGCTCGCCTCCCTGCAGGAGCGGCTCTACGCCGCCAGCACGGCCGGCGACCGCCGCCGCGTCCTGCTCGTGCTCCAGGGCATGGACACCAGTGGCAAGGGCGGCACCGTCAAGCACGTGATCGGCCTGTTCAACCCCTCCGGCTGCCGGATCAAGGCCTTCAAGGCGCCCACGCCCGAGGAGCAGAACCACCCCTTCCTCTGGCGCATCATGAAGGCGCTCCCCCAACCGGGCGAGATCGGCATCTTCGACCGTTCGCACTACGAGGACGTCCTCATCGCCCGCGTCCGCGACCTGGTGCCGCGCAGTCAGCTGGGCCGCCGCTACGCGCAGATCAACCGGTTCGAGAAGTCCCTCGCCGACGACGGCGTCACCGTGGTGAAGGTCTTCCTCCACATCGGCTACGAGGAGCAGCGCAAGCGGCTCCTGGAGCGGCTCGACAACCCGGACAAGCGCTGGAAGTTCAACGCGGGCGACATCGAGGAACGCTCCGTGTGGCCCGCGTACCAGCAGGCGTACGAACTGACCCTGGAGCGCTGCTCCACGGACGCCGCGCCCTGGTACGTCGTCCCCTCCGACCGCAAGTGGTACCGCAACTGGGCGATCAGCAAACTGCTGCTGGAGCATCTGGAGGGCATCGCGCCGCAGTACCCGAAGGGTGACTTCGACGTGGAGGAGTGCCGCGCACGCCTGCTCGCCACATAGTCATATATTTTGCGTATGTGATCACCTCAGTGCGCAGGACGGCTGCCGTCGCGGCCGTAGCAGCCCTCAGTGCCGCCCTCGCCGCGTGCGGGAGCGGCGCCGGTACGTCGGACGTCGGCGGCCAGGCCCGGATGGGAGCCTCCGCGGCTGGCGCCGGTACGTCGGACGTCGGCGGCCAGGCCCGGATGGGAGCCTCCGCGGCCCCCTCCGGGCCGGCCCCGGTCTCCCCCTCCGCCGCCGTCTCCGCTGCCCCGCAGTCGAGGCCGCAGAGCAGTCCGCCGGCTGCCCCGCAGGCCGGAGCCCCCGGCAAGGCGCCGACGATGGCTCCCGGTCCGGGCGGTCTGACCCCCGTCTTCGACCGCGCGAAGCAGCACACCGACAAGACGGTGGCCCTGACCTTCGACGCCGACATGACCTCCGATCAGGGGCCGCGCGCGGCGGGCGGCGAGCACTTCGACAACCCGCAGCTGATTTCCGCGCTGCGCACCCTGAAGGTGCCCTCGACGGTGTTCATGACGGGCCGCTGGGCCGAGGAGTACCCGGACCAGGCGAAGTCCATCGGCACGGACCCGAACTTCGAGATCGCGAACCATTCGTACAGCCATCACGCCTTCAAGTCCCCCTGCTACGGACTGCCCACCCTCGACGAGGCCGCCGCCCGTGCCGACGTGGACCGGGCGTTCGAGGCCTTCCACAAGGCCGGCGCGGTCAACACCGTCCCGTACTTCCGCTTCCCCGGCGGCTGCTACGACGACGAGGCGCTGCGGGCCATCTCCACCGCCAAGGTCACGGCCGTCCAGTGGGACGTGGTCAGCGGGGACGCGTTCGCGAAGGACCCCGACGCGGTGGCCGAACAGGTCCTGGCCGGTGTGAAGCCCGGCTCGGTCGTGGTCATGCACTGCACACGCAGCGCCGCCCCGGTCACCGAGGAGGCCATCCGGAAGATCGTCCCGGAGCTGCGCAAGCGCGGCTACCGGTTCGTCAAGGTCTCCGAGCTCATCGGAAAGTAGCCCCGGTCCCGCGGGATCAGCCGGAGCAGGCCGTGCGCTGCGCGTCCTGCCACTCGCACACCGGGCACAGCACCACGCCCGGTGTCGCGACCCCGTACTCGGTGGGCTTGCCGCACTCCACGCAGTCGGCGTACGGCGGCCCGGCCACCCGCCCGGCGGGTGCCGCGGGGGCGGGGCAGTACGAGGAGTCGGGCGCGTGCTGCTCCGTCTGGTCCATGCGTACGAGCCTACCCACCCGCGCCGGGCCGCGACCGGGCGCGGTCGGCGGACGGCGGCCACCTCGGAGGCCGTCCCGCGGGCGGAGGCTGGCAGACTTGGCCGGATGAGCACCGAGGACACGCGCCACGACACCCAGGTACCCGCCGTCGGGGCAGACAGCCCCTTCCGGCAGGAGCGCATCGCCCGCGACGAGGCACCGCAGTTCGTCCTCCCGCTGGTGGTGCGGATCGAGAAGACGGATCCGCCGGCCCGGACCGACGCCCTGGAGACGGCCGCCCGCGCGGTGCTCGTACTGCTCACCGACGAGCGGGCGGCCGGCGAGGGCGAGTGGGCCGAGGCGGTCCGGGACTGGCAGGACGCGCGGATCCGCAAGGTGGTGCGCAGGGCGCGCGGGGCGGAGTGGCGCAAGGCCGGGACCCTGCCGGGTCTCACGGTCCACGGCGCCGTCTGCGAGGTACGGGTCTTCCCGCCGGTCCCGCTCGACGGCTGGCCCAAGGAGCTGGCCAAGCTCCAGGTGTCGGGCACCGACCTGGACGATCCGGAGCCTTCCCCGGCCGCCGGGGCCGGACTGCCGGTCCTCTGGTTCAACCCCGGTCTGGACATGTCGGCCGGCAAGGCCATGGCCCAGGCCGGTCACGCGGCGCAGCTGGCGTGGTGGGAGCTGACCGGCCCGGAGCGGGCCGCGTGGCGCGAGTCGGGCTTCCGCCTGGCCGTACGGACGGCCGCGCGCGAGCGGTGGACGGAGTTGTCCGGGAGCGGGCTGCCGGTGGTGCGGGACGCGGGGTTCACGGAGATCGCGCCCGGCTCGTGCACGGTGGTCGCGGACCATCCGGCGCTGCGGGCACGGCTGTAACGCGTACCGGCGGGGCGGCCCGCGGCAGGGAACCTCAAATGTTGCTCTGAACGTCCCCCTGGGTGGTTGGCCCGACTCCGTCGGGGCCATGACATCGGCACACGGACCGATGAGAGGGGGCGGGGAGATGAAGCCCATGGCACACCTGGGGGTGGGCATCGGCTGGCGGCCGGAGATCGCGCGAGCGGTGGAAGGCCTCCCCGGCTTGGACTGGGTCGAGGTGGTGGCGGAGAACATCTGCCCCGGCCACCTGCCGGAGTCCTTGCTGCGGCTGATCGAACGCGGTGTCCGCGTGGTGCCGCACGGGGTCTCGCTGGGGATCGGCGGCGCCGACCGGCCGGACCCGGCGAAGCTGGCCGCGCTCGGGGAGCGGGCGGTGGCGCTGGGGGCTCCGCTGGTCACCGAGCACATCGCCTTCGTACGGACCTCCTCGGTGGCGCCCGGGCAGGTGCTCGAAGCCGGGCACCTGCTGCCCGTGGCGCGGACCCGGGACGCGCTGGACGTGCTCTGCGAGAACGTACGGATCGCGCAGGACTCCCTGCCCGTGCCGCTCGCGCTGGAGAACATCGCGGCACTGGTGTCGTGGCCCGGGGAGGAGCTCACCGAGGGACAGTTCCTGACGGAGCTCGTGGAGCGGACGGGCGTGCGGCTGCTGATCGACGTGGCCAACCTGCACACCAACCGGGTCAACCGGGGGGAGGACCCGGCCGCCGTACTGGACGGGATCCCGCTGGAGGCGCTGGCCTACGTGCACGTCGCCGGGGGCGTGGAGCGGGGCGGGGTGTGGCACGACACGCACGCGCACCCCGTACCGAAGGTGGTGCTGGACGTGCTGGCGGAACTCCGGGCGCGGGTGGATCCGCCGGGAGTGCTGCTGGAACGGGACGACGACTTTCCCGCGGAGGCGGAGCTCGCGGGTGAGCTGGCCGCGATTCGTGAGGTGCTGCGGGGCAAAGGCCCTGCGGGCTCTGCCCGGACCCGCGCCTCGAACGCCGACGGCGCTGATTCCGAGTCCGCCCCGGCCGGCTCCTCGAAGGGCGGCGGGGCCGAGTTGAGCTCCGCCGAAGCCGGGATTCGGCCCGCCGAGGTTCGGGTTCGCTCCGCCGAAGCCGGACTGGACGGTGTGCGGACCAGGGTCGGGATCGGGCAGACCGCCCTGCTGTCGGCGCTGGTCGCCGGGACGCCGGTGCCCGAGGGCTTCGACCGGCAGCGCGTACGGATCCAGGCGCGGGCGCTCGCGGCCAAGCGGGCCGGGGTCGTGGCCCGGCTCGCGCCCGAGCTGCCCGGGATCCTGGGCGGGGAGGACGCGTACCGGGAGGCCTTCCTCGGCTACGCCCGGCACCGGCCCATGGCCGCCGGATACCGGCGCGACGCGCTGGACTTCGCCGAGCACCTGCTGGTCCGGGACCTGCCCGCCGACCCCGCCGCCCGGCGCCGGCTCACGCTCTGGTGGCGTGAGCGGTCCGGGGCGCGGCCGCCGCGCCGGGCCGTGCGCTGGGCCCGAGCCCTGGTGGGGAGGGCCGCATGAACCTCTTCGACTTCCTCGCCGTCGCCGTCTGGATCGGCGTCATCACCTCCAGCGTCAGCCTCCTGCGCGGTCTGCGGCAGTCGCAGCCGCCCTCGCTCGGCCCCGCCCCGCGCCTGCACGACCTGTCCGAGGCCGCCTTCATGGCTGGTGGGCCCGGCGCCGTGGTGGACGCCGCGCTCGTCTCGCTGCTCTGCGACGGCCGGATGCTGGTCGGTGGGCCCGGCATCGTCCAGGTACGGCCCGGGGTGCGGGCCGCCGACCCCGCCGAGCGGGCCGTGCTCCAGGCCCACCAAGGCGCCCCGTCCGGGTGGCTGTACCAGATCCGCTACGCCGCCATGCGGGACCCGGCCGTTCAGGAGACCGGCGACGCGCTGGCTGCCCGCGGGCTGATCGCCACCCCCGGCGGCCGGCACCGCTGGCTGCGCCACGGAGTGGTGCAGGCCGTGGTGTGCGCGGTGGGCCTGGTGCTCTCGCTGCCGCTCTCCTTCCTCGGCTTCGTGCTGCAGGAGGATTCCGGCTCCTTCCACGTGCCGTTCGTCGTCGAGGTCTTCCCCGTTCTGCTGGGCGGCATCGTCCTCGGCACCATCGGCGCCTCCCGCGCCCGGCAGCGGATCACCCCGGCGGGGGCAGCGGCGCTGCGCCACATCCGGGCCCACTACCGGGCCGACCTGAGCCCGTACGTCCAGACCTCGCTGTTCGGGCTGCGGGGCCTGCGGGACCCGTACCTGCGGGAGCAGTTGGTGCCGGCGGCCCGCGGGACCCGGCTGGCGGCGGCCCAGTCGCACACGCGTTCCAGCAGCTCGGAGTCCTCCTGGCTGGCCGGGGCCGCGGTCGTCTGGTGCGCGAGCTCCGACGGCGGCGGGTCCGGTGGGTCGAGCTGCGGGTCCTCGGGCGGCAGCAGCTGCTCCTCGGGCTCGGGCTGCGGTTCCTCCGGGAGCAGTTGCGGGAGCGGTGGATCCAGTGGTTCGAGCTGCTCCAGCGGGTCGAGCGGTTCGAGTTGTAGCAGTTCGTCCAGTTCCAGCTGCGGCAGCAGTTCCTGACCCTCCATCACGGGGCCGTCACGAGCTGCTCACACCTCGACAGAAACCTGTACCGGCCGGTTCCACATATTGTAGAACTCGGACATGTTCTGGGTCCTGTTCCTCCTCCTCGCCTGGGCAGGGCTGCTGATCGCGTGCGCCCGCCTCCTGAAGGCCGCCGCCGAACCGGCGGAGCCCGCTCCGGGCACCGCCGCAGCGCGCCACCACGAGCTGAACCTGTACGAGGCCGCCTACCTCGCCGGCGGCCCGGAGCGGGTGGCCGAGCTGACCCTGCTGTCGATGCAGCGCCAGCGGCGGCTGCTGCTCGCGTACACGGGCTGGGCGACCGTGGTCGACCCGGTGGGCCTCGATCCGTACGAGCGCTCGGTGCTCGGCGCGTTCGGGCCGGACGGGCAGGAGCCGGTGACCTCCGTACGGGCCGTCGCGGCGCGGGATCCGGCCGTACGGGCCCTCGCGGACCGGCTCGGAGAGGCCGGCCTCGCGCTGGGCGACGGGGCCCAGCGGGAGATAGGTGCGGGGATCCGGTCGGTCCGGCAGGCCACCGGGCTGGTCATCGCCATGGCGGTGGCCGCACTGTGCGTACCCGCCGGGCAGACCACGAACACGATGATCCTGTGCTGGTTCGCACTGCCGCTGATCCTCGCACTGGGGTGCCTGGCCATCGCCCGCGTCGAGGGGCACGCGCAGTCCGCGTGGGCCTCCCCCGCCGGTCGCAGGCTGCTCGTGGAACTGGGGCGCGAGCGCGCCATGAGGGGCTCGCTCACCGCGGTGGCCCTGCGGGGGCTCCGCGCGGTCACCGAACCCGAGCTGCGGGCGGCGCTCACCTACGGCAGGCGGGGGCGGATTCCGGGGCAACGGGGGCATTGAGCACGACACCGGCCGACGGTCCTGTACAGGAGGCCGCCCGCCGGATCTCATCGCACTGTCCGATGAGATGAGAGGCCCGCCATGCGCATGCCCCGGGTGCCCGCCACGGTCGCGCTGGCCGCCGTCGCGCTGGCCGCCTCCCTGCCGGCGGCCTTTGCCGCCGGGTCCGCTCCACCGGCCCCTCCACCGCTCGCCCCGGCCGTTGCGCCGATCCTTGCCCCGATCCCGCCCCGCCCCCCGTCGGCGACCGCCGCGCCGGCCGCGGCCGGCGCCGAGCTCGTGGCCCGGCGGGCCGCGGCCGCCGCAGCGCGCACGGGACCCGCGGGCAGCCCGGCAGGCTCTTCGGGAACAGGCCGTCAGGGTGCCCGCGACGGGCTGGAGTTCGGGCCCTGCCCCGTCGCCGAGGGGCTCGGGCCGGACGTGCTGTGCGGCGCTCTGCGGGTCCCGGTCGACTACGCCCGGCCCGACGGGGCGCAGACCGAGCTCCTCGTCAGCCGGGCCGCAGCCTCCGGCGCGGGCGGGGTCCGGCGGCAGGGGGCGCTCGTGTACAACCCCGGCGGACCCGGCGGGAACGGGCTGTTCTTCCCGCTCGTCGCCGACCTGCCCGAGTGGCGCCGCGTCCGGGCGGCCTACGATCTCGTCGGTTACGCCCCCCGCGGGGTCGGCCGCTCCGGGCACCCGCTGTCCTGCCAGGACCCGGCGCAGTACGCCAAGGCCCCGGCGGACGCCGCCGGCGCGCGGCCGGACGCCACCGCCAAGGAGGACCGGATCTCCGCCGCACGGGCCTATGCCCGCGGCTGCGCGGAGCGGGCCGGGGCGTCCCTCGGCTCGTACACGACCCTGAACAACGTCCGCGACCTGCACGTGCTGCGCGCCGCGCTCGGCGAGAGCGAGCTGACCTTCATGGGGGCCTCGTACGGCACTTACCTGGGCGCGGTCTATGCCACCCTCTACCCCGGCCACGTCCGCCGCATGGTCTTCGACTCGGCCGTCGACCCCGACCCGCGGAAGATCTGGTACGGCAACAACCTCGCCCAGGCCTCCGGTTTCGAGCGCCGCTGGGCCGACTTCCGGGCCTGGGCGGCCCGCCACCACGCCGCGTACGGGCTCGGCTCCACCCCCGAGGCCGTGCAGGCGAGTTACGAGCGGGTGCGGGCCGCGCTCGCCCGCGAACCGGCGGGCGGGGAGGTCGGCACGGGGCAGCTGCACTCCGCGTACTTGCGGGCCGCGTACTACGACGAGGTCTGGCCGGGCCGCGCGGCGGCCCTGGCGGCGTTCCTGCGCGGCGATCCGCGCCCGCTCGTGGAGCTCGCCGCCCCGGACCCGGCGGCGGCCGCCCTGGCCGAGAACGCGACGGCCGTCTACACGGCGACCCTGTGCAACGACGCCCCGTGGCCCGCCGACTGGGAGACCTGGGACCGCGACAGCACCGAGCTGGCCCGTACGGCCCCTTTCGAGACCTGGACCAACACCTTCCTGAACCTGCCCTGCGCCTTCTGGCCGGTCCGCGAGCGGCAGCGGCCGGTGGACGTGGGGCTGCGGCCGGGCGTCCCGCTCCCCCGCACGCTGATCGTGGCGGCCGAGCGGGACGGCGCGACCCCGTACCGGGGTGCGCTGGAGCTGCTGCGGCGGCTCGGCCCGCGGGCCGCGCTGGTGACGGAGGAGGGGGCCGGTACCCACGGAGTGGTCGGCGGACGCAATGACTGCGTGGACGCTCACGTGGAGCGGTACTTGCTGACAGGTGACACCCCGGGGCGGGATGTCACGTGTGCGCCGCATCCGGAGCCCGCACCGGTGTCGCTGGACGACCGGGCAGCGACGGCCCAGGGGCACCCCAGGGCACTGCTGCCGCCAGTCGTCTGAACTTCCGGGCGGGATCTCCGGCTGCGTCGATTCGGGGGCAGGGCCTCCCGATCCACCGGCAGAACCGCGGTCGGCGGTCCTCCGGTTCTTCCCCCCAGGGGAGGTATCAGGCGAGTCCGGCCACCAGATCGGCGACGGACTTGCGGCGTCCGGTGTAGAAGGGCACTTCTTCACGGACGTGCATACGGGCCTCGGAGGCGCGCAGGAGGCGCATGAGGTCGACGATGCGGTACAGCTCGTCGGCCTCGAAGGCCAGCAGCCACTCGTAGTCGCCGAGCGAGAAGGAGGCAACGGTGTTGGCGCGCACGTCGGGGTAGCCGCGGGCCATCATGCCGTGGTCCTTGAGCATGCGGCGGCGGTCCTCGTCGGGCAGCAGGTACCAGTCGTAGCTGCGTACGAAGGGGTAGACGCTGACGTAGTCGCGCGGCGTCTCGTCGGCCAGGAAGGCCGGGATGTGGGACTTGTTGAACTCGGCCGGGCGGTGCAGGGCCATGTTCGACCAGACCGGCTCCAGCGCGCGGCCCAGCTTGGTGCGGCGGAACAGGTTGTACGCGGCCTGCAGCTCGTCGGAGGTCTCCGCGTGCCACCAGATCATGATGTCAGCGTCGGCCCGCAGGCCGGAGACGTCATAGGTGCCGCGGACGGTGATGTCCTTGGCGGCCAGCTGGTCGAACAGCTCCTGGACCTCGTCGGCGAAGCCGGCGCGGTTCTCGGGAAGGACGTCCTTCAGCTTGAAGACGGACCACAGGGTGTAGCGGATGACCTCATTGAGGTCCTTCGCCTTCTTCCCCGCGTTGGGAATCTTCTCTGGTGCAGTCATCTGTCTATTGTCCCGTGTGCTGATCAGTGGTCGGTGCCAGGGGTACCCCACCGGTCCCCGACGTGGCGATCACCACGTCGGCGGCCTTGCCGGCGCTGGCGATGCAGGCCGGGATGCCGACCCCGTCGTACAGCGCTCCGCACACCGCGAGGCCCGGCAGGGCCGCGACGGCGGCGCGGATCCGGGTCACCTTGGCAAGGTGACCGACGTGGTACTGGGGCAGGCCGCCGTCCCAGCGGGTGACGGTGGAGGCGATCGGGCGGGTGGCGGGCGCGAGCCCCACGGCCGCGCCGAGGTCGGCGAGGGATACCTCGACCAGTTCCTCGTCGGAGCGCCCCAGATCGCCCTCGTCGCCGTGGCGTCCGACGGAGGTGCGCAGCAGGAAGATGTCGGGATCGGTCCCGGCCCAGGCCCACTTGTTGCTGGAGAAGGTCGAGGCCTTGATGGTCCGGCCGTCCACGGGCGGTACGAGGAAACCGCTCGGGCCGCCCCGGGCGACCGCGGCGGGCAGCTCGGAGCGCCGCAGCGCCATCGTGACCAGGGCCATGGAGGCGTACTCGATCCCGCGCAGTTCGGCGGCCGCCACGGGCGCGGACCCGTCGAGCAGCCGGGCGGCGGGACCGGCCGGAACGGCCAGGACCACCCCGTCGGCCTCGATGGCCTCGGCGCCGGCCGGGGTGTCGGCGACGACGCGCCAGCCCGTGGCGGTACGGGTCAGCTCGCGCGCGGGGGTGTCGAGGAGGATCCGGGCTCCGGCCGCCCGGCAGGCGTCGGCGACGGCGAGCGGGAGCCTGCCGATGCCGCCGTCGATGCCGGAGAAGACGGGCCCGCTCGGAGCCGAGGCGGCCCGGCGCTGCAGGTCCCGTACGCCCTCGCCCAGGGAGGCGTGGGTGCGGGCGGCCTCGAAGAGCTGGGGCACGGCGGCGCGCATCGAGATGCGGTAGGCATTGCCGGCGTAGACCCCGCCGAGCAGCGGTTCCACGAGCCGGTCGACGACCTCGTGGCCCAGGCGGGCGGCGACGTACTCGCCGACGGCCACGTCCTCGTCGGCCTCGATGGGCGCCGGTCCCTCCTCGGCCCCGGCCCGGGCCAGGCCCTCGGCGGAGAGCACCCCGGAGGCGGCGAGCGGGCCGAGGTCTCCGGGGACGCCCATGACGTGGCCGGTCGGCATGGGCCGCAGCACGCCGCGGGTCCACAGGCGGGCGGTGCTGGTGGCGGGCGGCTGCAGGGCGTCGCCGAGGCCCACGGCGCGGGCCAGTTCGAGCGCTTCGGGGCGACGGGCGAGCACGGATTCGGCGCCGAGGTCCACGCGCAGGCCGGCCAGTTCGCCCGAGCGCAGCTTGCCGCCGAGGCGCGGGCCTGCCTCCAGGAGGGTGACGCGAAGGCCCTCGGCGAGCAGCCGGTGGGCAGCCGCGAGGCCGGCGATACCGCCGCCGATGACGACGATGTGGCCGGCGGGAGCCGGCCGGTCCGTACGCGTGTCCGCTTCGTGCATGGACACATCGTCTCAGACCGCTCATCAGGCGGTCACCGAGGCCTGACCGTGACCGCTTCGGCATCACCTCGGGACCGTGCGTACGAAACCCGGGACGGGACCCGGGACGTCAGAACCTCGACATCGACATTCGCAGATTCCCGGGGGGACCCAACGATGCACACCCAGCACGGACGATACGGACGGTACGGGCGGCGTTCGGCGACGGCCCTGGCCGCGCTCTCCCTGGCCGGGGCCCTCGTCCTCACCGGCTGCGCCGCCGGCGACGCCTCCTCGGACAAGGCGGCGGACTCGGCGGCCTTCCAGGGGCAGGAGGCCGACGGGAAGGGCCCGGCGGCGGCTCCGGCCGCGCCGGGCGCACCGGCGCCGAGCGCCGACGGCAAGCAGCCGCAGACCCCCGAGGTCCGGACCCAGATCATCCGGACGGCGACGCTGGGCGTGGAGGCGGCGGACGCCCAGAAGGCCGCGGCGGGGGCCCGGACGGCGGCGGAGAACGCGGGCGGCTACGTGGGCAACGAGGCCACCACACGCCATTCCGACGGGTCGATGACCTCGACGGTGACCCTGCGGGTGCCGGGCGAGCGCTTCGACGCGGTCCTGGCCGCGCTGGAGGGCAGCGGGAAGCTGCTCGACCGCAAGGTCGAGGCGCAGGACGTGACGCAGAAGGTCGCGGACGTCGACAGCCGGGTCAAGACCCAGCAGGCGAGCGTGGCGCGGGTGCGCGAGATGATGGAGAAGGCCACCGGGCTGAGTGAGGTGGTCACGCTGGAGGCCGAGCTCAGCAAGCGCCAGTCCGATCTGGAGTCGCTGCTCGCCCAGCAGACCGCGCTGAAGGACCAGACCTCGCTCGGCACGATCACGCTGACGCTCACGGAGAAGGGGCAGTCGGCGGCGAAGGATCCGAAGAAGCCGGATCCGGGCTTGGGCGACGCCCTGTTCGGTGGCTGGCGGGTCTTCGCCGACGCGCTCCTGTACCTGCTGATGGCGCTCGCCGCGGCCTCCCCGTTCCTGCTGACGGGCGGGGTCCTGCTGCTCTGCTTCCGGCTGTACCGCAAGTGGCGGCCCGCGAAGCCGAAGACCGGTCTTGTGCCCACGCGACGGCTTCCGGCGCAGACCGGGCCCGGGTGGCAGACGCCCAAGCCCCCGGCCGGCGCCCCTTCGGAACCGGCCGATCCGGCGAACCCTCCGACGGACGTCCGGGACTGAACGCCCGTCCGCCCGTAGCGTTGGCCCCGTAGGCACTGGCGGCGGGGAAGGACGGTAGGGGCGGATGGGGAACGGCAGGCAGCGACTGGTGGTGGTCGGCGGTGACGCGGCGGGCATGGCGGCGGCGTCACAGGCCCGGCGGCTCAAGAGCCCGGCGGAGCTGGAGATCACCGCCTTCGAGCGCGGGCACTTCACCTCGTACTCCGCGTGCGGGATCCCGTACTGGGTCGGCGGCCTGGTCGGCGGCCCGGACGAGCTGATCGCCCGGACGCCCGAGGAGCACCGCGCGCGGGACATCGACCTGCGGACGCGGACGGAGGTCCTGGAACTGGACCTCGCGGGGCAGCGGGTGCGCGCCCGGGACCTGGAATCGGGCGCCGAGTACTGGACGGAGTACGACAAGCTCGTCCTCGCCACCGGCGCCCGCCCCGTCCGCCCCCGGCTGCCGGGCATCGGCGCGCACGGGGTGCACGGGGTGCAGACGCTGGACGACGGGCAGCGGCTGATGGCGGACCTGGAGCGGACGGCCGGCCGCCGGGCGGTGGTCGTGGGCGCCGGGTACATCGGCGTGGAGATGGCGGAGGCGCTGGTCGGGCGGGGCTTCGAGGTCACCGTGCTGCACCGGGGGGAGCAGCCGATGTCCACGCTGGATCCGGACATGGGCGGCCTGGTGCACAGTGCGATGAACGGCATGGGCATCCGTACGGTCGCCGGAGCCGAGGTGGCGAAGATCCTCCCCGACGAGGAGGGCCGGGCCCGCGCCGTGGCCACGGCCTCGGGCGAGGAGTACCCGGCGGACGTCGTGGTCCTCGGCATCGGCGTCGAGCCGCGCACGGCGCTGGCCCGCGCGGCGGGACTGCCGCTGGGCGAGTCGGGGGGCCTGCTGACGGACCTGTCGATGCGGGTGCGGGGCCACGAGAACATCTGGGCGGGCGGCGACTGCGTGGAGGTCCTGGACCTGGTGGCGGGCCGTATGCGGCACATCGCGCTGGGCACGCACGCGAACAAGCACGGCCAGGTCATCGGCTCGAACGTGGGCGACGGCTATGCGACCTTCCCGGGCGTGGTCGGCACGGCCGTGAGCAAGGTCTGCGATCTGGAGATCGCGCGTACGGGGCTGCGCGAGCGGGACGCGCTGGCCGTCGGCCTCCGCTTCGTCACCGCGACGATCCGCTCGACGAACACGGCGGGCTACTACCCGGGGGCGGTGGAGATGACGGTGAAGATGCTGGCGGAGCGGCGCACGGGCCGCCTGCTGGGAGTCCAGATCGTCGGCGGCCCGGGCTCCGCGAAGCGGGTGGACGTGGCCGCGGTGGCCCTGACGGCCGGCATGACGGTGGAACAGGTCGTCTCCCTGGACCTGGGCTACGCCCCGCCGTTCTCCCCGGTCTGGGACCCGGTCCTGGTGGCGGCCCGCAAGGCGGTCACCGCGGTGCGGGCGGCGGGGGTCTAGCCCGCCGGGGCTCCCGGCCGCGCCGGCCCGGCGAGTCCGGTCGGTCTCCCCGCCGGATGTACGAAACGTCGGTCCCGCGCCATGTCATGCACGGCGCGGGACCGACGTCGTCGGAACTGTTGGGGTCCGGCTCAGCGTGCCGTCTGGGTGTGGACGTAGTCCACCAGGCGGGTCAGCGCGTCCGGCGGGGTCGTCGGGAGGACGCCGTGGCCCAGGTTGAAGATGTGGCCTTCCAGGCCCGCCGCCGCGGCGAGGACCTCGTCCGCCTTGGTACGGACGGCCTCCTCCGTGGAGAAGAGGACCGCCGGGTCCAGGTTGCCCTGGAGCGCCTTGCCGGGGCCGACACGGTGCGCGGCCTCGTCCAGCGAGACCCGGTAGTCGACGCCCATGACGTCCGCGCCGGCCTCGCCCATGAGGCCGAGCAGCTCGCCCGTGCCCACGCCGAAGTGGATGCGCGGGACTCCGTACGAGGCGACGGACTCCAGGACCTTCGCCGACGCCGGCATCACCGAGCGCCGGTAGTCCGCCGGGGCGAGCGCGCCGACCCAGGAGTCGAACAGCTGGATCGCGGAGGCGCCGGCCTCGATCTGGACCTTCAGGAAGGAAGAGGTGATCTCGGCGAGGCGGTCCAGCAGGTCGGCCCAGAGTTCCGGGTCCCCGTACATGAGGGCCTTGGTGTGCTCGTGGTTCTTGGAGGGGCCGCCCTCGACCAGGTAGCTCGCGAGGGTGAAGGGCGCACCGGCGAAGCCGATCAACGGCGTGGAGCCGAGTTCACCCGTGAGCATGCCGATCGCCTCGGTGACGTACGAGACGTCCTCCGGGGTGAGGTCGCGCAGCTGTGCGAGGTCCTCGCGGCGGCGGATCGGCTGGGCGACGACCGGGCCGACGCCGGGCTTGATGTCCAGGTCGATGCCGATGGCCTTCAGCGGGACCACGATGTCGGAGAAGAAGATGGCCGCGTCGACGTTGTGGCGCCGGACCGGCTGCAGCGTGATCTCGGTGACGAGGTCGGGCCGCATGCAGGATTCCAGCATCTGCGTGCCCTCGCGGACCTTGCGGTATTCGGGGAGCGAGCGGCCCGCCTGCCGCATGAACCACACGGGCGTGTGCGGTACCGGCTCGCGCCGGCACGCCTTGAGGAAGGCGGAATCGTACGTCTGGCTCGGCGTGCCCGTGGGGCGGGTGTTGGCGCTCACGACTCAAATCTTCGCACGTATGAAGAAGTGCCCGGCCCGGCGCGGGTGTCCCTGCGCCGTACGGGCGCTCGTTCCGCCTAGTCTTCCCCGCATGGCTGCGGCTCAGGGACGATTTTCAGATGGCGCTGACGGTACGGACAGCGCGAAGGACAGCTCCGTCCCACTCCCGTTCCGGCGGGCGGTCGACGGCTTGAAGAAGGCGAGGCTGCGGCAGGGGATCGAGATCGACCCCACCAAACCGCCACAGAGGCTGGCACCGCACGCGTACGCGCTGGAAGCAGCGGTCGTGGACGGTGACGAGGACCTGGCCGACGGCCGGCTCATCCTCTTGCACGACCCGGCCGGACACGACGCCTGGCAGGGCACTTTCCGGCTGGTGACGCTCGTCCGGGCGGAGCTGGAGCCGGAGATGGCCGTGGACCCGCTCCTCCCGGAGGTGTGCTGGTCCTGGCTGACGGGGGCGCTGGACGCGCGCGGGCTGACGTACGGGGAGGCGAGCGGGACCGTGACCATGGCCGCCTCGCACTACTTCGGCGGGCTCGGAGAGCGGCGGCCGGCGACACAGATCGAGATCAGGGCCTCGTGGACGCCCCGCGAGGGAATGGGCGGGGTGCCGGACACCGCCGCACACCTGTCGGCATGGTGCGAACTGCTGTGCCAGATCGCGGGGCTGCCCCCGGTCGGACCGACCGAGACGATGACGGGCGTGGTCTCGCTGCCCCAGAGGCGCGGTCCGCATCACCCTCAGGGGTGAAAGCGCGGGGCCGCGCCCCGTGCCGAATGTCGGAACTGTGCACCCCTTGTGGGCTTCTGATCACCCTATGATCGATCGTGCGTCCGAATTGCCCGAATTGTTACTCACCAAATCGTGATCATTCCCTAAAGCCGGGCGGGTGACGTGCCGAAGGAGTCAGTGACCATCCGCACGGTTCGCACCGGCTTCCTTCCCCGAGCCGGCCGTCCCGCCACTCCCCCCCAGGAGGCCTAGGTGTCCGTTCTTCTCGAGCAGCCCGCAAGCCTGGTCGCCTACCGCCCGAACAAGCCGACGGCCATGGTCGTCGTGGCCGACCCGCGCGTACGCTCCACCGTGACCCGCCATTTGTGGGCCCTCGGAGTACGCGACGTGATCGAGGCTTCGTCCATCGCGGAGGCACGTCCACGCATCGGCAGCCCGCGCGACATCTGCGTGGCCGACGTACACCTGCCCGACGGTTCCGGTCTCACCCTTCTCTCCGAGACCCGCGCCGCCGGTTGGCCGAACGGTCTGGCCCTGTCCGCCGCCGACGACATCGGCGCCGTACGCAACGCCCTCGCGGGCGGAGTGAAGGGCTACGTCGTCACCGGCACCCGGACCAACATCGGGCTCCCGTCCCGGCCCGGCGCCGCCCCCATCGGCGCTGCCGCGGCCCGTATGCACCGCCGCCCCCCGGGTGCCCCGAGCCACCCGGGCGGCTACCGAGAGCTCTCCGGCCGCGAGGTCGAGGTCCTGCGCCTCGTCGCGGAGGGCCAGTCCAACAAGGCCATCGGCGTTTCGATGGGCCTGTCCGCCCTGACTGTCAAGTCCCACCTCGCACGGATCGCCCGCAAGCTGGGCACCGGCGACCGGGCCGGGATGGTCGCCGTCGCCCTGCGCACCGGGATCATCCACTGACCCGGCCGATACCCCTCGGCGGACCCCGGGAGAACTCCCGGAGAACCCGGGGAAGCCTCCGTACTCCCCCCTCGCGCCCGTCGCCGGAACGTTCCGGCGACGGGCGCGTCGCATCCACGGATACCCTTGACCGGTGACCGACGCCCAAGAAACCGCAGCAGGCCTGCGCACCACCACCGGGGGCGGCCCCCCGGACGACGAGGTTTCGTCCGACGGGCTGCCGATTCCCTTGCTCGAACCCCGTGAGGGCATCCCTCCGGTGGTCGCCGACGCCGCCGCTCTCGCCGAGGTGGTCGCGGCCTTCGCCGCGGGCACCGGCCCCGTCGCCGTGGACGCCGAGCGCGCCTCCGGCTACCGCTACGGCCAGCGCGCCTACCTCGTACAGCTGCGCCGCGAGGGCGCGGGCTCCGCACTGATCGACCCGGTGGGCTGCCCCGACCTCTCCTCGCTGGGCGAGGCCCTGTCCGGCACCGAGTGGATCCTGCACGCCGCCACCCAGGACCTGCCGTGCCTGCGCGAAATAGGCATGGCGCCCACCTCCCTCTTCGACACCGAGCTGGCCGGCCGCCTCGCCGGCTTCCCGCGGGTGGGACTCGGCGCGATGGTCGAGGGGGTCCTCGGCTACGTGCTGGAGAAGGGCCACTCAGCAGTCGACTGGTCGACCCGTCCGCTCCCCGAGCCGTGGCTGCGCTACGCCGCGCTCGATGTGGAGCTGCTCGTGGACCTGAGGGACGCGCTGGAGGAGGAGCTGGACCGGCAGGGCAAGCTGGACTGGGCCCACCAGGAGTTCGACGCCATCGCCGCCGCGCCGCCCGCGCCGCCCCGCAAGGACCCGTGGCGCCGGACGTCCGGCATGCACAAGGTCCGCCGGCGCCGGCAGATGGCCGTCGTCCGGGAGCTGTGGGAGGCCCGCGACCGGATCGCGCAGCGACGTGACGTGTCACCCGGCAAGGTGCTGGGCGACGGTGCGATCGTCGAGGCCGCGCTCGCCCTGCCGCTGACCGTGCAGGCCCTCTCCGCCCTGCCCGGCTACGGGCAGCGCATGGGCCGGCGCCAGCTGGACCAGTGGATGGCCGCCGTGGAGCGGGCGAAGGCCCTGCCCGAGAACGAGCTGCCGCAGCCGGGGGCGACCCCGGCCGGTCCGCCGCCGCCGCGCTCCTGGGCGGACAAGGACCCGGAGGCCGCGGCTCGGCTCGCGGCCGCCCGGACGGCCGTGTCGGCGCTGGCGGAGGGGCTGAACCTGCCGCAGGAGAACCTGATCAGCCCCGACACGGTCCGCCGGCTGTGCTGGGAGCCGCCGGAGCGTCTGGAGGCCGACGCGGTGGCCGAGGCACTGGCGGGCTACGGGGCCCGCCCGTGGCAGATCGAACAGGTGACGGCGGCACTGGTCACGGCACTGGGCACCGTCCCGGCGCCGGTCGTGACCGACGCCGACACGGACATCGAGAGCGACACCGACTGACCCGCGCCGCGCGCGGCGGAGCCCCCCGGCCACGACGGCCGGGGGGCTCCGTCGTGTTCCGGTTCCGCTACAGCCGCCGAGCGCTCCTTTTGAACACGCTCAAGAATCGCTAGTTTTTGAACATGATCAATCAGGGGTACGAGGCGTGGGTGGCCGGCTTCGAGGCCGAACGCGGGCGGCGGGCCGCGCTGGGCGATCCGGACTGGAGCCGGGGCGCCGATCTCGCACCGGAACTCGCACGGAGCCTGCAGCGGTTCCAGGTCGGCGAGGACGGGGACGGCTCCGCGCTCATCGGCAAGGCCGACCGGGCCGGTGACGCGGCGTACGCGCGGGCCGTACGGCTCTTCGTGGCGGAGGAGCGGAACCACGCGCGGATGCTGGCCCTGCTACTGGCCGCCGGGGGCTCGCGGACGCTGACCGGACACTGGAGCGACGCGGCGTTCGTCCGGCTGCGCAGGCTCCTGGGGCTGCGCGTGGAGCTGCTGGTGCTGATGGTGGCGGAGGTGGTGGCCCTGCGGTACTACCGCGCAGTGCGGGACGGCAGCGACGACCCCCTGACCTCGCAGGTGGCGGGCCGCATCCTGGCGGACGAGGAGCGCCACGTGCCGTTCCACTGCGTCCGGCTGCGGGAGGCCTTGGCGCCCCTGCCCGCCCCGCCCGCCGGGCGACGACCCTGGCCTGGCAGGTCCTGCTCGCCGGCGCGGCCGCGGTGGTGGCGGCCGACCACGGCCCGGCGCTGCGCTCCCTGGGCCTGGCGCGCCGCACCTTCGTCTCGGAGACCCTGCGCTCCTCCCCCGCCATGGCGGCCGCCATGCGCGGCACCCCGGTCCCGCGCGCCCCGGTCCCGGCGGCCCGCTGACCCCGTGGGCGGGGCCGCCCCGCGCACGGGCTCGGCCCGGCACGAACCCCCGGCTGCGCCGTTCCGCGGAGTGTGACCTTCGCCGCTCCTCCCAGGGGGGCTGTGCATGCCGGTTACCGACAAGTAGCATGGAGAGGTGAGCGGGCGCTCAGCAATGGGCACGCCCCCCGCGCAGCAGTGCACACCCGCACCTGGAGGAGAGCCAACGTGCCTCGTACCGTCAGGGACGTCGTCTTCGTCGACGGCGTCCGCACCCCGTTCGGCAAGGCGGGCCCGAAGGGCATCTACAACGAGACCCGCGCCGACGATCTCGTCGTCAAGGCGATCCGGGAGCTGCTGCGCCGCAACCCGGACCTGGACCCCGCGAAGATCGACGAGGTCGCCATCGCCGCGACCACGCAGATCGGCGACCAGGGCCTGACGCTGGGCCGTACGGCCGGCATTCTCGCGGGCCTCCCGCAGTCCGTCCCGGGTTACTCCATCGACCGCATGTGCGCTGGCGCGCTCACCGCCGTGACCGCCGTCGCGGGCGGTGTGGCCTTCGGTGCGTACGACGTCGCCCTCGCCGGCGGTGTCGAGCACATGGGCCGCCACCCCATGGGCGAGGGCGTGGACCCGAACCCGCGCTTCGTCTCCGAGAAGCTGGTCGACGAGTCCGCCCTGTTCATGGGCATGACCGCCGAGAACCTGCACGACCGGTACCCGACGATCACCAAGCTCCGCGCCGACGAGTACGCCGTGCGCTCGCAGGAGAAGGCCGCCAAGGCGTACGCCGACGGCAAGATCCAGCAGGACCTGGTCCCGATCTCGGTGCGCAACAACAACGAGGCGGCCGGTGAGACGGGCTGGGGCCTGGTCACCGCCGACGAGCCGATGCGTCCGGGTACCACCCTGGAGAACCTGGCGGGCCTCAAGACCCCGTTCCGGGTCCACGGCAACGTCACCGCGGGCAACGCCGCCGGTCTCAACGACGGTGCCACCGCCGCGATCATCGCGTCCGAGGACTTCGCCCGGGAGAACAACCTCCCGGTCAAGATGCGCCTGGTCTCGTACTCCTTCGCGGGTGTCGAGCCGGAGGTCATGGGCTACGGCCCGATCCCGGCCACCGAGAAGGCCCTGGCGCAGGCCGGTCTGACGATCGACGACATCGGCCTCTTCGAGGTCAACGAGGCCTTCGCGGTCCAGGTCCTCGCGTTCCTGGAGCACTACGGCATCGCCGACGACGACGCCCGCGTCAACCAGTACGGCGGGGCCATCGCCTTCGGCCACCCGCTCGCCTCCTCCGGCGTCCGCCTGATGACTCAGCTGGCCCGCCAGTTCGAGGAGCAGCCGCAGGTCCGCTACGGCCTGACCACCATGTGCGTCGGCTTCGGCATGGGCGCCACGGTCGTCTGGGAGAACCCGAACTTCACCGCCGAGGGAGACAGCAAGTGAGCACCACCACCACTGAGCTCCTGAAGGGCGCGGCCGAGCTGTTCCCGGACGAGGTCGTCACGCGCGCGCTCGTCCGCCACCTGGACCTGCCCTTCGGCGCCGGGCGCTTCGCGCTCATCACGCTGGACAACGGCCTGGACCACACCAAGCCGACCACCTTCGGCCCGCAGTCCCTCGCCAACCTGAACGCGGCGATCGACCAGGTCGAGCAGGAGGCCCTCGCGGGCTCCATCGTCGGCGCGGGCCTCACCGGCAAGCCCTTCATCTTCGCGGTCGGCGCCGACCTCAAGGGTGTGGAGCTGCTCAAGAAGCACGACGAGGCGCTCGCCATCGGCAAGGGCGGCCACGACGTCTTCAAGCGCCTGGCCGCGCTGGCCGTCCCCACCTTCGCCTACTACAACGGCGCGGCGATGGGCGGCGGTGTCGAGGTCGGTCTGCACTGCACCTACCGCACCGTCTCCAAGGCCATCCCGGCGTTCTCGCTGCCCGAGGTCTTCCTCGGCCTGGTTCCCGGCTGGGGCGGCTGCGCCCTGCTGCCGAACCTGATCGGCGCCGAGCGCGCGATCTCGGTCATCATCGAGAACTCGCTGAACCAGAACCGCCAGCTCAAGGGCAAGCAGGTCTTCGAGCTGGGCATCGCCGACGCGCTGTTCGAAGGCGCGGACTTCCTGGAGCAGTCGCTCCTGTGGACCGCCCGCGTGCTGAACGGCGAGACCGCGGTCGTACGCGCCGAGGTCGACCGCGGCGAGGCCTGGGACGCGGCGGTCGCCAAGGGCCGCTTCATCGCGGACTCCAAGGTGCACGGCGCGGCCCCCGCGGCCTACCGCGCGCTGGAGATCATCGAGGCGGCCAAGGACGGCGACCTGCAGAAGGGCTTCGACGCCGAGGACACCGCGCTCGCGGACCTCATCATGGGCGGCGAACTGCGCTCCGGCATCTACGCCTTCAACCTGGTCCAGAAGCGCGCCAAGCGCCCGGCCGGCGCCCCGGACAAGGCGCTGGCCCGTCCGGTCACCAAGGTCGGCGTCGTCGGCGCGGGTCTGATGGCCTCGCAGCTGGCGCTGCTGTTCCTGCGCCGCCTGGAGGTGCCGGTGGTCCTCACCGACATCGACCAGGAGCGCGTGGACAAGGGTGTGGGCTACGTCCGCGCCGAGATCCAGAAGCTGCTCGGCAAGGGCCGCATCAACCAGGACAAGGCCAACCGCCTGACCGCCCTGGTGACGGGCGTCCTGGACAAGGCCGAGGGCTTCGCGGACGCCGACTTCATCATCGAGGCCGTGTTCGAGGAGATGTCCGTCAAGCAGAAGGTGTTCGCGGAGGTCGAGGCGGTCGCCCCGGCGCACGCGATCCTCGCCACCAACACCTCCTCGCTGTCGGTCTCCGAGATGGCGTCCAAGCTCCAGCACCCGGAGCGCGTGGTCGGCTTCCACTTCTTCAACCCGGTCGCGATCCTCCCGCTGCTGGAGATCGTCCGCGGTGAGCAGACCGACGACGCCGCGCTGGCCACGGCCTTCGGTGTCGCGCGGAAGCTGAAGAAGACCGCGGTCCTCACCAAGGACGCCCCGGCGTTCGTGGTGAACCGCATCCTGACCCGCTTCATGGGCGAGATCCAGAACGTCATCGACGAGGGCACCCCGGTGGTCACCGCCGAGAAGGCCATCGAGCCGCTCGGCCTGCCGATGTCCCCGCTGGTGCTGCTGGAGCTCGTGGGCCCGGCGATCGGCTTGCACGTCTCCGAGACCCTGAACCGCGCCTTCCCGGAGCGCTTCACCGTCTCCCCGAACCTGGCGGCCGTGGTCAAGGCCGGCAAGCGCGGCTTCTACGTCTACTCCGCCGAGAACGGTTTCAAGCCGGAGCTGGACCCCGAGGTCGCCGCCCTCCTCGTACAGGGTGATGTCGTCCTCACCGAGGAGCAGGTCCGCGACCGCGTCCTGGACGCGGTGGCCCAGGAGATCGGCCTGATGCTGGAGGAGGGTGTCGTGGCCGAGGCCCAGGACATCGACCTCTGCCTCATCACGGGCGCGGGCTGGCCCTTCCACCTGGGCGGCGTCACGCCGTACCTGGACCGTGAGGGCGTCTCCGAGCGGGTGAACGGCAAGAAGTTCCTGGCCCCGGGCGTGGCCAGCATTCCCGCTTAACACCTGTAGCACCGTTGCGGCTGCTCCCGTACCAGGCCCTCGGGCAGGGTGCGGGAGCAGCCGTTTTCGGGGTGTCCGTTTCCAACGTCACAGACGGGCCGGGGCGTACGGGGTCGACCTCGGGATCGGGCTCTCGGTAGACTTCCGGGGCTTCCGGCAGGCGGCGACGGATATCGACAGGGGCAGGAAAGCACACTCCATGAACTCAGCACTCCCTCCGCTCGTGCCCAATGCGGCGGCCATCGACCGGCGCGCGATCGTATCGGGAACCGACACGTCCGGTCTGGTGCCCGTGGAGTACAAATTCCGTCCCGCCGAAGGCGACGCCCGCCACCTGATCGTCGTCTTCTCCGGTTTCGCCGCCCCCCAGGGCTACCATTTCGCCGGCAAATCGCTGCTCGGCCTGCGCGCGAACATCCTGTGGATCCGCGACCACTTCGACGAGCGCTACAGCTATTACATGTGCCGGAACATGTCGTTCGACATCGAGCACTCGGTGCTCTCACTCATCGACCGCACCCTGGCCGGGCTGAATCTGACCCGGGGCGACGTCAGCCTGCTCGGCGTCTCCAAGGGCGGCAGCGCGGCGCTGTACTACGGCCTGAAATACGGTTTCCGGAACATCGTCTCCGTGGTGCCGCAGTTCCTCATCGGCGACTACGTGCGCGACCGGGCCGACACCGGCCGGTACATGATGGGCGAGGACATGCCGCAGCAGCATGTGGACGCGCTCAACAACGCCATTCCCGAACTGCTGAAGACGTACGGCGCCCAGGGCCACAACGTCTACCTCTTCACCTCGGAGGCGGACGAGCAGTACCCCGTCGAGATCGCGCCGCACCTGAACCTCTTCTGGAACTGCCAGAACTTCAATGTGATCCGGACCAGGTCCGATATGGTCCGCGCGCACGGCGAGGTCTCCGGATACAACATGCCGCTGATGAGCGGTTTGCTCACCGCCCTCACCGACGGCGCCGAGCCCCGGCTGGGATTCCTGGAGAACGGTTCCGTTCCCGACCCGGCGCTGCGGCAGCACACCCTGATGGAGCGGCGCCAGTCGGACACCCTGCTGGCCGTTCTGAACAAGCAGGACATCCGCGCGAACTACCTCCAGCTCAGCGGCCACGCCTTCATCCCCGGCGAATCCGCCTATGGGGAGGTGCAGACCCTCAAGCACCTGGTCGTCGAAGGCGGCGGAAAGAGCTGGGAATTCCCGCTCGCCGTCACCCCGGCCAAGCACACCTACAGCCTCTACTTCGACCAGTACGCCTGCGACTACGTCAACGGCGGCTTCGATCCGGAGCACCCCAACGGCATCGCGATGACCGGCATACCCGGCGGCAGGTTCGACCTGTCGATACGCGTGACCAGCCCGGCCGAGGGCATCGACCGGCGGACCCCGCTCGTCGCCCGGCGCCCCTTCGACCTGCGCCGCCCCTTCGGCAGCCTCGAGATCTGCCTGACCGGCGACGAGAAGAGCGTCAAGCTGGTGCGGCGCCCGATCATCGGGCACGTATCGCAGGAGACTGCCTTCTCGCTGGAGAAGACCTGGCAGAAGGGCCGCGTCCTGCACGTGGAGGGCGTGTTCTTCATCCACGGCCTGGACGCCTCCCAGCACGGGCACGCCACCTATTACATGGTCCTGCGCAGCCCCCAGGCCACCTACTCGTTCCGGCTGGGCATCTCCGGCAAGGCCGCGCTGGTGCGGGCGCACATGCGGCGCGGGGACTTCAACAGCTACGACTACGGCTACTTCGCCACCTCGGGCTACAAGGGCATCGACCTGAAGAACGCGGCTCCGGGCGAATACGAGGTCTTCATCTCCATGAGCCGCGGCGGGGCCCTGTTCTCCGCCCCCGCGGGCACGGTCCGCCTCGACTGACGGTCCTCACGCGGTACGCACAGGGGGACGAGCCGGGCTCGTCCCCCTGTGTGCTGCCCGCAGTGCGCCATTGGTCGGGCGCTATTGGTCGAAGATCCCGATCCCGTTGGAGACCGGCCGCTCGGTGACGTCGTCCTTCGCTCCGCCCCTGGGGCGGTTGCGGAGCTCTCCGGCGACGATCATGGTGGTGGATCCGCCGCCGTCCAGGTTGACCGCGTCGACGGCGCCCAGCGTGGCCAGGTACCGGGCCGCTTCGGCAAGGGTGGCGCCGGCGCTCACGCCCACCTCCCGGCCGTCGATGGTGACGAGCAGCAGGGTGCCGTCGGCCTTCACCCCGGCCACAGTGCGCGGGTTGGGCTTGCCGCCCGCCGCGTTGGCCGCGACGGTGACCGTGCCGTTGCGCAGCAGCCGGTGGCTGCCGCCGATGGCCGAGTCGACCTGACCGGACATGGCCAGGCCCGCCCCGTCGGTCATCTCCTGGCTGACCTCCATGCGGCTGCCCTTGAGCGCGTGGCCCTGGAGCCACCCGGCGCCCGGGCCGATGGCGTACAGGGTGCTGCCGCCCGGCGGGATCCGGCCGCCCGCCGGGACCCGCACCTCGCGGACCGTGCCGTCCTCGTCGAGCACGGCCTCCGAGCTGCGCGGCGGTCCGGGCGGGGTCCGGCTCGACCACTGCTCGGTGAACTGGACGATCTCGTCGACGTCGGTGCACAGCCCGGTGTACGGCTCGTCCATGGGCTCCTCGGTGTTGGCGATCCGGTCGCCGCCCACCCCGCCGCAGCCCAGCACCCGGCCGGGAACCCGGTTGACCCCGTCCAGTTCGCGCTGCGTGGTGTCCTCCGCGAGCAGCCGGCCGGTGGTCAGGGTCTCCTCGACGCGTGCGACGAGCCGTCCGTCCTCGTAGCCGAGGAGCAGCGCCGCACGGCCGTTGCTCGCCTCACTGAGGATCTTCCCGTTCTCGGCGTAGAGGCCCAGCGGGTCCCCCTCGTAGCCGGCGTACTGGCGTCCCGTGGCGATGTCGAAGAACGAGCCGTTGACCGCCGCGCGGGCCCCGGTCTGCTGCGCCATGTCCCGTACCGTCGCGGTCCCGGCGAGCTCCTTGGCGTGGATGCCGGCCACCCGGGCCTTGGAGTCGGGGCTGATGGTGAGGATCTTGACGGCCGAGGGGCCGCGGCGGCCGAACTCCTCCGAGGTCTCGTGGTACTCGACGCCCGCAGGCAGGTGGAGGTCCACGCTCGGCGAGGGCGACGGCCGGTCCTCGTCGGGTGCGGAGCCGCACGAGGTCGCGGCGAGCGCGAGACAGAGCAGAGCCGTCGGAGCAATGCGTCTAGCCATGATCGACCGGCAGTGCTCCGGGGTTGGCGAGCTCGCCGACGTGCACGGTGACATCGGACCAGACCGTGTTGCCGTCGGCGTCCTCGTAACGGCACTCGAAGCGGTCGTAGCCGAGGTGCGAGGGGTGGGGCTGGTAGGTGACCGTCCCGTCCGGGGTACAGCTGATCATCCCGCCGCGGGCCAGGGAGACCCCGGTCAGTCGCAGCCCGGGGGCGGGGGGCTCGGCGGGCAGTACGGTCCGCGCTCCTGGGTTCAGCATCAGGACGCGGCCGCGGAGGTGGTGGCGGCGGATGTAGAAGCCCTGGTCGTGGACGACCGCGCAGGGGACGAGCTTCTCCCCCTGGGCCGGCATGATGCCCACGATGACCCGCGGGAGCAGGACCTCGCGCTCGGGGGCGTCCTTGGCCATCCGGACCGTTCCGACGGCGGTGCGCGGCTCGTCCCCCGTGGCGAAGGTGGTGTAGCGCCCGTTCGTGAGGTGACGCAGCCCCTGGAGGTCCTCGAAGGTGGCGAGGTCGCCGAACATGTCGTCGAGCAGGTAGCCGTAGGTGCGGAAGGCCCCGCCGCTCGGCGTCACGGTCATCGCGATCTGGAACTCCTGGCCCGGGGCGACCGGGAGCGCGGGGTCCACGTCGGACATCAGGTCGAGGACGCCGGTGCGGCCTTCGTGGGTGGCCCACGCCCGGACGAGCGGATACCAGTCGGTCATCGTCGTACCTCTGCGACCCGTTCCTTGGTCTGCTGGTCGAAGACGTCGTCGGGGAGGAACTCGACGGCCTGTTCCGGATCGAACTGGGCTTGGAGGTTGCGGAAGTACGAGGGCGGCAGCAGCCCGCGGGTCTGCAGCTCCCCCGCGATGAAGCGGGAGCACTCCACCGCGCCGTGGGCGCGCAGGTGGGTGTTGTCCGCCACGCCCTCGGGATAGTTCGGGTGCTCGCCCGGATCCAGGTAGAGGAAGATCGCCTTGGTTCCGTCGGGGCCGGCGTGCCGCCACCAGGCGACGCTCCACTCGTTCAGGTCGATGAGCGGCACCGTGAGCTGCGCCGCGACCTCCCGCATGGCTGCGGGGTACAGGCCCAGGGGGCGGCGCATGTTGGCGAACTTGTCGAAGACGCGGCGCTCGTGGCTGGTGACGAGGACCGGGTGGACACCCCGGTCGCGGGCCGCGTGGACGTACTCGCGCAGGAAGGACTGGAATTCCTTGAACGGCTCGGTGTAGCGGCCGTCACCGGGCTTCATGTCGATGAGCCCGAAGGAGATGAGCATGATGTCGCCGGGGACGGCGTTCTCCAGGATCCAGGCGAGCCGCCCGCGCTCCAGGAAGCTGCGGGTGCTCGAGCCGGCACGCGCGCAGTTGAGCACCTCGGCGCCCTGCAGGAACAGCTGAAGGGTCTGGCCCCATCCGACCATGGGCGCCATGCTGGCCTGCCGGCTCGTGACGCTGGAGTCGCCGGCGAGGAAGATTCTCGTCATGCTTTCGTGCACTTCCTATCAGAACTCGCCGAAGCCCCGTGCTCCGAGGTGGAGCAGAGCCCGCTGGTCGCCGACGGCGTTCGCGTCCATCGTCTCGATGACCTGGTAAGCGCGCTCGCAGTTGGAGGTGTCACGCAGGACGAAGAACTCCTCGGCGCGGCGGCGGTACTGCGGTTCCACTTCGAAGTTCCGCTCGATGAGGGCGATGATCTCGTGGACCGCGTGGTCGACCGTGCGGCAGGCCGGGCCGAAGCCGTCCCGCGCGAGATCGAAGTAGCCGCGCTTGTAGTGCTTCGTGTAGAAGGACTCGTCGTCGAAGTTCGTGTAGACGATGGGCTTGCCCATGTACGCCACGTCGAAGAACACCGAAGAATAGTCCGTCACGAGCATCGAGCACTCGCGCATGGCGAGCTGTACGTCCCGGCCGGTCGTGGACACGCTGACCGACGGGTGGTCGATCTTGAAGTGGCTGAGGTAGGGCCGGATCTCGTAGTGCGGCATGAACTCCAGCTCGACGCCGTAGTACTGGGCCGCGCTCAGCAGCCGCTCGTTGCGCAGCAGCGCGGAGAAGAACCGGTAGTACTCGGACGCGGCGAACGGGATCTCGGGCTTGGCCGCCTTGTTGTACGAGGGCGCCACGATGTCGCGGCGCCAGGTCGGCATGACCAGGATCCGCCGCGGTCCGTGCACCGGCTCCAGGGCGTCGAACCGGGGCAGTCCGGTCGCCGCGACGCGGTCGTAGCCGTAGCCGCAGTGCTCCGCGTAGTACGACCGCTCGCTGCGTCCCGTGGTGAGCACCATGTCGACGTTGGTGGCCTGGCCGTGGATCGAGGCGACGACGTCGTTGTAGACGACTCCGTGCTGGAGGAACACCCGCTTGTAGCGCAGCAGGTCGCCGTAGCCGCGTAGGAAGGCGCGCTTGAGGAGGCCCGGGAAGCCGAGGTAGGCCTCCAGGTCGTAGGCGTTGATCAGCCGTTCCGCGTGGAGCAGGTAGGCGCGGTGCTTCCACGACATCCGGTCGATGACCTGGCCGTGCTGCGCGACCTTGTCCCAGTCGGGGGAATCCCCGTTGATGGAGTAGTAGACCTTGGTCTTGGGCCGGTTCTGCCGGATCCACTTGAACAGGTGGTAGCTGTTGTCCTGGGCGGTGTCCTCGCGCTCACCGATGATCCAGATGCCCCGGTTGTGCAGGTACGGGTACGTGAGCCAGTACATGAGGCGGGTACGCCAGCCGGGCCGGCCGGGCAGCGAGTTGCGCAGCTCCCACTTGGCCCGGCGCAGCTTGTCCTTGCACCGGGCCGCGAAGCCGCGTACCCAGCGGACGGTGACCTGCTCGTCGTCGTCGATCGACACGACGAAGCGCTGCCGGCCCTGGGTGTGCACGCCCTTGAAGCGGTGCAGCATCTGGCGGGCCGCCAGTGGGACGTCGTGGTGGCGGTCCTGGTCGATCACCCGGATCACCATGGTCAGCTCGGCGTTGCCCAGGGAGTCGAGCGTGCCCGGGCGAACCGTGGCGCGCCAGCCGGAGAACCAGTCCTGGTTCTTGCGGGTGCGCCAGCGGTCGCGGCGGTAGGCCTGCTCCACGGGGATCGCCACCTCGCGTTCCCCGTTGGAGAGGACCAGCTGGATCCGGTTCGTGTACCGGGCGTTGATGTCCACTCCGGACAGGACGAGGAGCCCCTCGAAGTGGATCTCGCCGTCGGTCCAGTCGAAGGTCTCCAGGACCGCGCTGGCCCGCGGGACGCGCAGCAGCGTGGTCCGTACGGGGTCGGTCACCAGCCTGCGGTACATGCCCTCGTCGTCGAGGAAGAGGGTGGGCAGGAACTCCGGTGCGCCCAGCGGGTCCACGAAGAGCTCGAGGTTGCCCGTGACGATCGCGTGGTGCTGGACCTTGGACTGCGGGTGGACGGCGTACTGGAGGATCACGTCGTCGGGGATCTGGCTGTAGACCGATCCCAGCAGGGGCAGGACCGCGGCGAGCTCGGGCATGCTCATGATGCGGTGCATGTTGCGCACGTAGGGCTGGAGGGTACGGACGACGAAGCGCTGGGCCAGGACGAGGGTCCGGGGCGGGGCTCCCTGTACCGAGGACAGGACGTGCGCGGCCAGCCGGAGGCGGTCCACGGACTTGACCGGGTCGTTCCAGGGCGAGTCGAAGAGCGAGTTCTGGTTCGTCTCGTCACGCTCGAAGAAGCGGGCGCCGGGCGCGATGGCCACCGCCCGCGCGTACAGCACGGCCGGTACGGTGAACCAGTCGTCCTCCAGCCCGGGACCCGGGCCGCCGCGGAAGCCGTGCTCCCGGATGTAGGAGGTCTTGAAGAGCTTGCCGCCGAGCAGCGTGGAGAAGACGAGGTACGGCGCGTCCGCCAGCTTGCGGACCGAGTCCTTGCCGGTGAAGTACCGCTGCCACGGCTCGTCCTCGCTGCGCCAGGCACCGGGGAAGTTGTCGGCCTGGCCGACGACGACATCGGCGCCCTTGACCCGGCGGGCGCCCGTGAGGAGCCGGCCTACGGCGTCCTCGCCGAGGATGTCCCGGGCCCGCGCGAACATCACGTAGGGGGCGACGACGTACTGCAGCCCGTGGTCGAAGGCGGCGCTCGCACCGAGGCTGTGCTGGGTGACGACGCCGGCGTTGGGGTAGTAGGCGGCGAAGGCCGCGAGCTGCCGTGCGGTGCTGTCGTTGGACCCGTCGTCGACGAACACGACCTGGGTGCGGTCGAAGCTGCCCTGCGCCACGAGCGAGGAGAGGAACTCGCGCAGGTGGTACTCGTCGTTGTGGCAGTGGACGACGAGCGCGGCGGCGTACCGCTCGGGCGGTGCGACGGGCCCGGTCGGGGCGGTGTCCTGCCACCACAGCCACGGGGTGCCCCGGTCCGAGGTCTTGACCCGCTGCTCACCGGTCTCCGGGCGCAGGCCGAGGTTGCCGCTGACGGTCTCGTAGACCTCGTAGACGCCCGCGTCGCAGGAGTGCCGCAGGCTGGTGACGTCGACACCGCTGATGTTCAGCGCGGTGGAGGCGCGGTCGCCCGCGTGCCGGAGCTGGACAAAGAAGTTCCAGTAGCCCGCGCGGTCGGTCTTGTCCAGGGTGGACTTGAGGTCGATGGTGGTGTGGTACCGGATCCAGTCCTTGTCGATCTCCAGACCGGAGACCGGGAAGTGGTGGTCCGCCTTGGTGCTGCGGCGGCGCAGCACGGCGATGAGTTCGACCTTGTCCTCGGCACCGAACCTGCTGAACTGGTTGCGGATCGCGCCGGAGATGTGCAGCTCGCCGTCGACCACCTCGATCGACGCCGCCTTGTTGTACATGCGGGAGTCGGCGAGCTTGTGGCCGGTCAGCTCGAGGTCGGTGACCTCGAGGAACTTCTCGGCCTCGGGGTAGCCGAGCAGCGACCCGGACCAGAAGACCCGGCCGTCCCGCTCCACGATGTCGGAGCTGATGACGCTGCGGCGCTTCATGTAGTCGGAGGCCGACACGGCGATGTCGACGCGTCCGTGCATCAGGCCGAAGGCGCGTACCCGCTCCATGGGGCCGCACAGCTCGAAGGTGCCGGGGTCCAGGCTGTGCAGGTACGGGGCGACGGCGGCGAGGAAACCGCTGTGGAAGGCGTGGTCGCCGGTGCGCAGCTCGGGCGTGTAGAGCCGCAGGTCGTGCGAGAGGAACTTGGCGCCCTTGCGGGCCAGCAGGTCCGGTCGGCCGACGCTGCGCAGGAAGCTGTCGGTGTACTGGTGCACCAGGACGCGGTCGCTGATGCTGCGCAGCTCGTGGCGGCGGTTGGTGATCGAGGGCTGGTCGGACTCCCGCTCCCACATCCACCGGTAGACGGGGGTGGCGAGGATCGTGAACGAGCGCGCGTGGAAGTTCGCGACCGTGGAGAAGTACGTGTCCTCGAAGTAGACGCCTTCGGGGAAGCGGATGCCGTAGTTGTCGAGGAAGTCCCGGCGGTACAGCTTTCCCGCGGCGATCGGGTCGTCGATCAGCTCGGGCATGGCGCCCAGGCCCGCGACCGTCTGGTCAGCCGGGTACAGCTGGGGCTGCCAGACGGTGAGCTCGTCCGTGGCGTGGTTGATGCGCACGACGCGGCCGGCGGTGACGTCCGAGCCCGTGACGAGCGCCGAGGACAGGAGCGTCTCCACGGCCTTGAGCGGCAGCTCGTCGTCCGCGTCGAGGAACATCACGAACTGGCCGGCGGCCGCCTCTATGCCGTTGTTGCGGGGTGCACCGCAACCGCCGCTGTTCTGCGGCCGCTCGATGACCCGGACCCGTCCGTCCTGGGCGGCGAACTGGTGCGCGAGGGCGAGAGTGCCGTCGGTGGAGCGGTCGTCGACGACGATGACCTCTACGCTGCGGTGCGTCTGCGCCAGCGCCGACTGCAGGGCCCGGGCGAGCGTGGCGCTCGCGTTGAAGGCCGGTATGACGATGGTGACGCCGTAGTGCGAGATGTCGACCGGAAAGCTCATCGAGAGTAGTGCTCCGGTTCGACATAGCCGGGCCGCAGTGCCTGGGCCGGAATCTTGGAGAGCTGCATCGTGTCGGTCACGGCGCCCGTGTACTCGTCCGGGTAGGGCCGGGGGTACGGCACGAACCCGGGGTCCTCGTACGACTCGGGGGCGGGGAAGCGCTGGGCGGCTTCCGCCACGGCCTCGAGGTCGCCGTCCTCGCCGCGCCGGCGGTGGCGTCCGGCGTGCATGTGCGGGGCGATGGAGCCGGCGCGCGAGGGGATGTTGCCGGGGTCGAGGCGTTCCATCGTGCGCGTGAAGTCCCGGGTGGAGAGCCAGAACTTGAACATGATGACCAGCTCGAAGCCGCCCATCAGCACGGCCGAGGCCGCCGTGGTCCACAGGATGTGGCCGATGACGGGGCCGATGATGAAGATGAACATCTGGAACTCGATGCCGCTGATGAGGTGCGGCCGGATTCGGCTCTGCACCAGCGCGTGGCGGAACCGCGCGTACCAGGGGAACCGCTCGCGGAACTGCTCGTGGAGGTCGATGACCTCGGACTGCTCGACCTGCGTGCTCTGGCGCTTGAGCTCGTCCGCCTGGCCCAGGGGGTTCTCGCGGAGCAGGTCCTCGATGAAGACGACCTTGCGCTCCTCCTCGTCGACCCCCTCTTCCGCCTGGCGGGCGAGGGTGACGGCTTCGATCTTGCCGCGCATGGACATGCGCATCTTGTAGATCTGGAGGGCATCCACGTAGCGGAGCATGTCGAGGAAGATCACGGCCAGGGCCGCGAGCAGGTAGACCTCTTCGTCGTGCTGCAGGAACTGCCCGCCCATCAGGGCGAGCGCGCAGAACAGGACGCGGATGCGGTCGAAGACGTAGTCGAGCCAGCCCCCGAAGACGGTCCCGTTGCCCTTGAGGCGCGCCAGCTTTCCGTCGATGCAGTCGAGGATGAAGCTGACGTGGTACAGGGCCGCGCCGATGCACAGGGAGACCCAGTCGGCCTGGAGGAAGAAGAAGGCGGAGCCGAGGCCCACGAAGAGGGCGGCCCACGTCACACGGTTGGGCGTGACGAAGTTCCACCGCGCCAGCACACAGACGAGGCGGGTCGCTATCGGGTCGACCAGAAGGACCGTCCACCATGCGTCCCGCTTCTTGCAGGTGAGCTTCTGAACGGCCTTCAGTGACAGCTTGGACATAACCCCTCAGTCGTCGACAACGTGAACCAGGTGTACCGGCGGAACCTTCGCCCCGTGATCACGTGTGACAGCAGGTGGCTGCCGTAGGGCGCCAACCGTTCACTTATGGTTCAAGTAAAGGGCGTTCTTTGACCTTAGCAATACGTCGATGACACCAGCCAGTGCGCAAGTCGATGATGGCGGCCATCAAACCCGCACATGAATTGATGAAACGGTCGCTATAGGACACTCCACGGAGTGAACTCCAAGCCATCGGATCCCAGTTGCTGTCGGGCGACGCGCAGCTTTCCGTCCATCCCGACCGTGACGATCACCACACGGCCCCGGCTGTCGAAGGCCGCGGCGGGCGGAACGATGGAGCGTTCCCCCGATTCCGACCACCACACGCCCGTATCCGGCCGCCCGTCCGGGTGCGCGCCGATCGCCGGCACTCCCCCGTGGCCGCCGCGCACGAGCACCGTGCAGCCCCAGCCCTGGATGTCGGCTCCCGAGACCCCCGCGACGGGGCCGTCCCCGTCCGGGCCGCCGAGACCGATCGGCGTCTGGGCGCCGGGCCACCAGACGCAGACCTCGTTCGTCGCCGAGTAGCGGAAGCGCACCAGCCCGGACTCCGGGGCCGCCGACAGGCTGCCCGCGCGCAGACTCACCGGCACCCTGGCGTCCTCCTGCCAGGCCGACTCCGCGTCCCGCCGGTGCCAGTGCACGGCGCCCTCGGCGTCACGCGCCCGGGCGACCAGCTGCACACCGCCGTCGGACGCCGGGAAGGCCGTCATCTCGTCGGCCACCTTCTGCCCCCGCAGGGCGTCCCAGCGGCTCAGGCGCCCCTTCGGCGACTGCGTCCGGACGCTGACGCCGTGCCCGAAGTTCCGTACGAACACGTGCATGGACCCGTCGGCGGCGAAGGCCGCCGACGGGAAGCCGACCGAGCGGGCCACCTGCCAGTTCGGAGCGTGCGGGTTGCCCAGTGCCACCCACGGCCCGAGGGGCCGGCCCGACTGGTACTGGGCGGCGCACACGACCTCGATGTCGGCGCCGCTCTCCTTGCGCTTGGTCCGGCTCAGGCCGAGCAGGTACGCGTAGCCGTCGGGGCCGCGCAGCACGCGCAGCCCCGGCATGAGCTCCGGGCCGTCGAGCAGTTCGGGGCCGCTCCAGCCCTCGGCCTCGGTACGGCCCTCGGTCCAGCGGACGACGCCGGCGGCCGTGGGCAGGTACGCGGACAGCCGGCCGTCCTTGCCGCTGACCAGCCAGCCGGTGGTCAGCGGGTAGCGGGTGGCGGCCTCGGGGGGCAGCCCCGTCCCGGCGCCGGCCCTGCGGCACTCCACGAAGACGGGTACGCCTGCTTCCAGCTGGTAGCGGCGGGCTGCCCGCAGGGCGCTGCGCGCCGCCTTGCCGCGGGCCGCGGGCTCGTTGACGATCGGGAGCTTGCGCTCGGTGTCGAAGGAATCGTGCGCGGGATCCGGGTCCAGGGTCCGCAGCCGTACGGGTCCGGTCTCGTGGAGGACGTCCAGGATCTGCCCGGTGATGTTCCCGGCTCCGGCGTCGAGGACGAAGGGCTCTCCGGAGAAACGGCAGCCGCGTCGGCTCGCCGCGGCCATGGCCGCTTCCAGGGCCCGGTACTCGGCTCCGCTGCCGCCGTCCAGGCAGATCACCTCGATCACCGAGCCGTCCGGCTCCGAGGCGATCAGCGCGATGGCCTCGGCCGGCGCCGCCACGACGATCGCCACAGGACCGGCCTGGACCGCCCCCGCGCGGGGCGCCGCCGCCGGCATCTGCTCATGGGAAGTGGCCCCGCGTCGCGCACGACGTCCGCTCGCTCGGACCATGGCCTCTACTCCCCCTTAGCTCTTGCGGACTGTGCACATCCGCCTCACGCCAACCTCGAAGACGATAAGCGCTCTCCCGTTCGAGTTTAAAATCTGCCTATAGTGCAGCGGCATCCGGCCGACCGCGCCGTCCGCCAGCCGACGAGGCCCCGAGGATTCGAGCAGTATGACCCAACAGACCGCGACACCCAGCCACCGGAACACCGGACGGCGTGGAGTGCGTCCGCCCAGGTCACGCGGGCGCCGTGCGATGAAGATCTTCCTGGTGGTGGTGGTCGTGCTGCTGCTCGGCGCCGCGGGCGCCGGCTGGTGGGCGTACAGCCACCTCAACGGCAACATCGACAGTGTCGACCTCGACCAGGCGATCGGTGTCGACAACCGCCCGGCGAAGGTTCCGGACAGCGGGCAGAACATCCTGGTGCTGGGCTCGGACTCGCGCGCCGGCGCAAATGGTGAGCTCGATCACGGCGATGTCAGCGGCTCCCGCTCGGACACCAACATGCTGGTGCACATACCCGAGGGCCGTAAGAAGGCCACCGCCATCAGCATCCCCCGCGACACCCTCATCACCCGTCCCGAATGCAAGGACGCGAAGGGCAACACGGTTCCCGGGGCGAAGCGCGTCATGATCAACTCGGTCATCGGGACCGGCGGCCCGGCCTGTGTCGTCAAGACCGTCGAGCAGATGTCCGGCATCCGCGTCGACCACCTCGTCAAGGTGGAATTCGCCGGCTTCAAGGAGCTGGTGGACTCCCTCGGCGGAGTCAACGTGACCCTCGACAAGCCGATCAAGGGTGGCCTGAACCTGGACGCGGGCACCCACCGGCTGAACGGCACCGACTCCCTGAAGTTCGTCCGCACCCGCCACGGCTACGGCGACGGCAGCGACCTCGGACGCATCGACCTGCAGCAGAAGTTCATGATCGCGATGCTGACCGAGATCAAGAACCAGGACGCCCTCGGCAACCCGGCCCGTCTCTACAAGCTCGCCGACGCCGGCACCAAGGCACTGACCACCGACTCCCAGCTCGGTTCCCTCAAGGGCCTGTCGGACTTCGCCCAGAGCATGAAGGGCGTGGACCCCGAGACCATGGAGACGATCATGCTCCCGGTCGCCTACGACAAGATCGACATCAACCGCGTGGTCGCGTCGGAGCCGCAGGCGGGCCAGCTGTGGGAGGCCCTGCGCAACGACAAGACGATCCCGGCTTCGGCCAAGAAGTCGCCGGCCACCGGCGGCTGACGGTTCGACCGCTCCGGAACACGGGGCCGGTCGCGAAGGGCTCTGCGCCCCGCGACCGGCCCCGCGGCCGTATCCATTGACCCGGGTGAGCACTCGAACCGCGCATCCACTCCCTGCGGCCGCGGGAGAGGTCAGCGGCCTTCGCGCGCCGGGTTGGCGGTCATGCCCTCGCCCCGACCCAGCCGGCTGTGCTTCTTCCCGTAGAGGAAGTAGACGAAGAAGCCGATCACCATCCAGATCCCGAAGCGCAGCCAGGTCTCGGCCGGCAGGTTCAGCATCAGCCAGACCGACGCGGCGATCGACAGGACGGGCACGACCGGGACCCACGGGGTGCGGAAGGACCGGTGCAGGTCGGGCCGGGTGCGGCGCAGGACCATCACGCCGAGCGCGACGACGACGAAGGCGAACAGGGTGCCGATGTTCACCAGGGTCGCCAGCTCGTTGATGCTGGTGAATCCGGCGACGATCGCGATGACCCCGCCGAGCAGGATCGTCGGCCGGTAGGGCGTACGGAACTTCGGGTGGGTCCGCGAGAAGAAGCGCGGCAGCAGCCCGTCACGGCTCATCGCGAAGAACACCCTGGTCTGGCCGAGCAGCAGGATCATGCAGACCGTGGTCAGGCCCACGGCGGCGCCGAAGCTGATGATGCCTCCGTAGACCGGATGTCCGGCGGATTTGAAGGCGTCGGCCAGTGGGGCGCTGGTGGAGAGGTCCTTGTAATTCTGCATGCCGGTCACCACGATCGACACCGCCACGTAGAGCACGGTGCAGATGATCAGCGAGCCGAGGATGCCGCGCGGCATGTCCCGCTGCGGCAGCTTGGTCTCCTCGGCCGCCGTGGCCACCACGTCGAAGCCGATGAAGGCGAAGAAGACCACGGAGGCGGCGGTGAAGATGCCCATGACGCCGAAGTTGGTCGGGTCGTAGCCGAAGAGGAGCTGGACCAGGGGGGCGTCCAGTCCGGAGCCGCCCGTCTGGGGCTCGGCCGGCGGGATGAACGGCGTGTAATTGGACTTCGTGATGAAGAACGCGCCCGCGATGATCACGATGAGCACCACCGTGACCTTGATCGCGACGACCACCGCGGTGATCCGCGCGGACAGCTTCACCCCGACGACCAGGATCGCCGTGAGGACCAGGACCAGGACGAAGGCGAGCACGTCGAAGCTGCCGCCCGGAACGTCCGGTCCCTGGAGCGAGGCGGGCAGGTGGACGCCCGCGTTGTCCATGAGCGAGCGGACGTACCCCGACCAGCCGACGGCCACGACCGCGGTGCCGAGCGCGAACTCCAGCACGAGGTCCCAGCCGATGATCCAGGCGGGCAGCTCGCCGATCGAGGCGTACGAGAAGGTGTACGCGGATCCGGCCACCGGGACGGTCGAGGCGAACTCGGCATAGCACAGGGCGGCCAGCGCGCACACGACGCCGGCGGCGACGAACGCGAGGGCCGTGGCGGGTCCGGCGGTCTCCTTGGCGACCTTGCCCGTGAGGACGAAGATGCCGGTACCGATGATCACGCCGACGCCGAAGACGGTCAGGTCCCAGGACGAGAGCGACTTCTTGAGCGCGTGTTCCGGCTCTTCCGTGTCGAGGATCGACTGCTCCACCGATTTCGTACGGAAGGGGCCGTTCAGGTTCCTACTCACCGACGCACCTCGCAGGAAGACCGCATCGAAACGAAACGGGCCGGAAGGCCCACCCTCCAAGGGTGAACCTCCCGGCCCGTCGCGTGCAACCGCAGATGATCAGCCGCGGCCCGTGAGCCGTCGTGCTCCGGTCAGTCGACGGTGGCGGCCCGCTCGCTGTCGTAGCGCCCGTCCAGCTTGGCCACCAGGCCCGTGACCTGCCGCGCGATGTCCGGGGCGGTCAGACCGATCTCGGCCATGACCTCCTTGCGCGTGGCGTGGTCCAGGAAGCGCTGCGGAATGCCGAAGTCGCGCAGCGGTACGTCGACCCCCGCGTCCCGCAGTGCCTGTGCGACGGCGGAGCCCACACCGCCGGCGCGGCTGTTGTCCTCGACGGTGACGACCACCCGGTGGCGGTCGGCGAGCGGGGCCAGGGCCTCGTCCACCGGCTTGACCCAACGGGGGTCGACCACGGTCGTGGAGATGCCCTGCTTGTCGAGCAGATCGGCGATGTCCAGGCACATCGGGGCGAGTGCGCCGACCGAGACGAGCAGTACGTCCGGCCGGGTGACTTCCTCGGCCGGGACGCGCAGCACGTCCATGCCGCCGATCTTGCCGATGGCCGGGACGGCCGGGCCGACGACGCCCTTGGAGAAGCGCACGACCGTCGGCGCGTCCTTGACCGCGACGGCCTCGCGCAGCTGCGCCCGCAGCTGCTCGGCGTCGCGCGGGGCGGCCAGGCGCAGGCCCGGGACCACCTGGAGGATGGACATGTCCCACATGCCGTTGTGGGAGGCGCCGTCGGTGCCGGTGACTCCGGCACGGTCCAGGACGAAGGTGACCCCGCACTTGTGCAGGGCCACGTCCATCAGGACCTGGTCGAAGGCGCGGTTGAGGAAGGTCGCGTACACCGCGAAGACCGGGTGGGCGCCGCCCGAGGCCAGACCGGCGGCCGAGGTGGCACCGTGCTGTTCGGCGATGCCGACGTCGAAGATCCGGTCCGGGAAGGCGTCGGCGAACTTCTTCAGCCCGACCGGCTGGAGCATGGCGGCGGTGATGCCGACGATGTCCTTGCGCTCCTTGCCGAGCTGCACCATCTCGTCGGCGAAGACGGAGGTCCAGCTGGCGGCGTCCGTGGAGACGGGCAGCCCGGTGTCCGGGTGGATCGGGCCGATGCCGTGGAAACGGTCCGCCTCGTCCTGCTCCGCGTGGGTGTAACCGCGGCCCTTCTGGGTCAGGCAGTGCACGATGACCGGTCCGCTGAAGCGCTTGGCGCGCTGCAGGGCCGATTCCAGGGCCTCGATGTCGTGGCCGTCGATGGGCCCGATGTACTTCAGGCCCAGGTCCTCGAACATGCCCTGCGGGGCGATGAAGTCCTTGAGCCCCTTCTTGGCCCCGTGCAGGGTCTCGTAGAGCGGCTTCCCGACGACCGGGGTGCGCTCCAGGAGGTCCTTGCCGCGAGCCAGGAAGCGCTCGTAGCCGTCCGTGGTGCGTAGGGTCGCCAGGTGGTTCGCGAGGCCGCCGATGGTGGGGCCGTACGAACGCTCGTTGTCGTTGACGACGATCACCAGGGGGCGGTCCTTGGCGGCGGCGATGTTGTTCAGCGCCTCCCAGGCCATACCGCCGGTGAGGGCCCCGTCGCCGATCACCGCGGCGACGTGGTGGTCCTCCTTGCCGAGCACTTCGTTGGCCTTCGCGAAGCCGTCGGCCCAGCCCAGCACGGTGGACGCGTGCGAGTTCTCGATCACGTCGTGCTCGGACTCGGCGCGCGAGGGGTAGCCCGACAGGCCGCCCTTCGTGCGCAGGCCGGCGAAGTCCTGCCGGCCCGTGAGCAGCTTGTGCACGTAGGCCTGGTGGCCGGTGTCGAAGAGGACCTTGTCCTTGGGCGATTCGAAGACCCGGTGCAGGGCGATGGTCAGCTCGACCACACCGAGGTTGGGGCCGAGGTGCCCGCCGGTCTTGGAGACGGCATCGACGAGGAAGGACCTGATCTCTGCGGCGAGCCGGTCGAGCTCCTCCTGGCTGAGCCGGTCCAGATCGCGCGGTCCCTTGATGCGGGTCAGCAGCACCCGTGCCTCCTTGCAGTCGCTTGCTGGTCTGCCGAGTCTAATGTTCTGCACTTGGTCGCCAGTTAAGCGCGGTCCCGGTCAGGTCACACCTTTGTCATACCTGTACACATCAGTACGGAGTCACACCCCCCAAAAGGGGCCATACCCGCACACCTGTGCGTACATACCTACGCACAGGTGCCCGGCGCCACACGAAGTGGCACCGGGCACTGTGACGGTTCTTACCGCCCGATCACGTTCCGCGCGCTGCGGTCAGGCGCGTCCGGCCGTCTTCTGCGTCTTGCGGGTGATCGAGTCGATCACCACGGTGGCGAGGAGGACCGCGCCGGTGATCATGTACTGGATCGGCGTCGCGATTCCCTCCAGGGCCAGACCGTACTGGATGGAGGTGATGACCATGACGCCGAGGAGGGCGTTCCAGGTCCGGCCGCGGCCGCCGAAGAGGCTGGTGCCGCCGATGACGGCCGCCGCGATCACGTTCATCAGCAGGTCGCCGGCGCCGGCGCTCTGGTTCGCCGCCGCGATCTTGGAAGCCCAGAAGAGGCCGCCGATCGCCGCGAAGGTACCGGCGATCGCGAAGACCGTGATCCGGACCCGGTTGACGTTGATGCCGGCGCGCCGGGAAGCCTCGACGCTGCCGCCGAGCGCGAAGATCTGGCGGCCGAAGGAGGTGCGCCGCAGGAGGAAGTCCGTGCCGACCAGGGCCAGCAGGAAGAGCACGATCGCGAGCGGCAGGCCCTTGTACTGGTTGAACACGACGGCCGGCCCGAAGGTGAACACCGCGAGGAGTCCGGTGCGCAGCAGGATCTCGCCGAGCGGCCGGGAGGGGACCTTGGCGGCCTCACGGCGCCGCGCGTCGGAGAAGGTCGCGAGGAAGTACCCGACCACGGCGACGGCGGCGAGCCCGTAGCCGACGGCCACGTCCGAGAAGAAGTACGTGGTCAGCTGCCCGACCACACCCTCGGAGTCGATGTTGATCGTGCCGTTGCTGCCGAGGATCTGCAGCATGGCGCCGGACCAGAAGAGCAGGCCCGAAAGGGTGACGGCGAAGGCCGGGGCGCCGATCCGGGCGAAGAAGAAGCCGTGGAGGGAGCCGATCAGGGCACCCCCGACGATCGCCGCGAGGATGGCCAGCCATTCGTTGACGCCGTGGGTGACCGAGAGGACGGCCACGATCGCGCCCGAGACACCGCTGACCGAGCCGACCGAGAGGTCGATCTCGCCGAGCAGCAGGACGAAGATGATGCCGACCGCCATCATGCCGGTGGCCGTCATCGTGATCGCGATGTTGGTGAGGTTCTCGGCACCGAGGAAGTTCGAGTTCAGGCCCTGGAAGATGCTCCAGATGATGATCAGGCCGAGGACGACGGGCACGGAGCCCAGGTCGCCGGCCTTGAGCTTGCGGCCGAACTCGTTCAGGTACCCGGCGAAGCCCTGCTCGCGTACGAGCAGGCGGGGGTCCACGGCCGGGATCGCGTCGTGCGCGGCGGCCGGGTTGACGGGGTCTATGTGCTGGGTGCTCACTTGCGGGCCTCCCCGGTGCGGGCCGCCCGGCGGGTCACGGCGTTGTCCGTGGCACCGGTGATGGCGGAGATGATCTCTTCCTGCGAGGTGTCCTTCACGGAGAAGACCCCGTTGTTGCGGCCCAGCCGCAGGACGGCCACCTTGTCGGCCACGGCCTTCACATCGGCCATGTTGTGGCTGATGAGGATGACGGCGTGGCCGCGCTCACGCAGCCGCTCCACCAGGTCGAGCACCTGAGCGGTCTGCTCGACGCCGAGGGCGGCGGTGGGCTCGTCGAGGATCACGAGCTGGGGCTCGCCCAGCATGGAGCGGGCGATCGCCACGGTCTGGCGCTGCCCGCCGGAGAGCGAGGCGATGGGGATGCGGACGCTGGGGATCCGGATGGACAGGGTGGTCAGGAGCTCGCGTGCGCGCCGCTCCATCTCCACCTCGTCGAGGATGCCGCGCCGCTTCAGCTCGCGGCCCAGGAAGAGGTTGCCGACGACGTCGATGTTGTCGCACAGCGCGAGGTCCTGGTAGACCGTCGCAATGCCCAGGTTCTGGGCGTCGTGGGGCTTGGCGATCGAGACCGGGCGGCCCTGCCACTCGATGACTCCGTCATCGATGGGGTGCACGCCGGCGATGGTCTTGACCAGCGTGGACTTACCGGCGCCGTTGTCGCCGACGAGGGCGACCACCTCGCCGGAGTAGATCTCGAGTTCTACGTCGGTGAGGGCCTGAACGGCGCCGAACCGCTTCGAGACCCCTCGCAACGCCAGTACGGGCGCAGCGGACACATGAACCATCTCCTTGCCGCCTGACCGGCGGGGATGTCGTGCAAAAGAGCAAGACCACGGGGGTATGGGAGAGAAACGTTTCTGTCCGGCGCCCCGCCAGTGGCGGGATGTGAAGGCGGGAGCGCCGGACAGGCAAGGGGGCCGCTCGGCGCACCGAGCGGCGGGGGCCTTACTTCAGGCCGAGGGTGGCGCAGGCGGCCGCGTACTTGTCGGTGCAGATCTCGTCGGCCGTGTAGACGTTGTCCCGGATCACGGTGTCCTTGACGTTGTCCTTGGTCAGTGAGACGACCGGGATCAGCAGGGACGGAACGCCCTTGGTGGTGGGGCTGTCGACCTTCGCGGTGGCGGTGGTCGCGATCGGGTCACCCTTGGCGAGGGCCACTGCCATCTTCGCGGCGGCCTGGGCCTCGGGGGCGTACGGCTTGTAGACGCTCATGAACTGCTCGCCCGCGACGATCCGCTGCACACCGGCGAGTTCGGCGTCCTGGCCCGTGACGGGGGGCAGGGGGGACACACCGGCCGCCTTGAGGGCGGTGATGATGCCTCCGGCCATGCCGTCATTGGCGGAGTAGACGCCGATGACCTTGTCCTTGCCGAGCGCCGAGAGCGCGGCCGCCATGTTGGTGTTGGCGTTCTCCGGCTTCCACTCGACGGTGTCGTACTCCTTGCCGATGTTCACCTTGCCGTCGAGGACGGAGTGCGCACCGGACTTGAAGAGCTTGGCGTTCGGGTCGGTGACCGAGCCGTTCATCATGACGATCTGGCCGGACTTGGCCTTGTCGCCCAGGGCCTCCAGGAGCGCCTTGCCCTGGACCTTGCCGACCTCTTCGTTGTCGAAGGAGGTGTAGGCGTCGATCGGGCCCTCTGCGAGACGGTCGTAGGCGACGACGGGGATGCCCGCCTCCTTCGCCTTCTTGACCGAACCGGCGATGGCCTTGGAGTCCACCGCGTCGATGATCAGGACGTTCACCTTGTTGGTGATCATCGTGTCGACCTGCGAGTTCTGCGTGGTCGCGTCCTGCTTGGCGTTGGCGTAGACCACTTCGCCCTTGCCCGCGGTGAGATCTGCGACAGCCTTCTCGATGAGCGGCTTGTCGAACTTCTCGTAGCGCGCGGTCTGGTTCTCCGGCAGGAGCAGCCCGACCTTGATCGCGTTGCCCTTGACGGTGGAGGTGGAGGCCTTGTCGCCGGACTCCTTCGCACTGCCACAAGCAGCGAGTGAGACGGCCATGGCGCTGGCGGCGACGGCTACGGCGACTCTGCGCATGCGCGTGTTCATTACTTGAACCTCCCTGACGAGGCCGCAGCGTTGCGGCCGAGGTGGGTGTGAGTCAACCCCGGCCGCAAGTTTGCCGTCAAGGAGTGAATCCTTAACGAGATGACAACGGTGCCATCCGTTATCTAACTGAAGACAAGACGGCGGGAGCTCGTACCCCACTCCCATTTTCCGTCAAAAGCGTCGAATCGCCCATCTCACTCAGTACGAGGGCCAGCGCCCCGAGCACCTCGGCCCGTCCGCCCAGCGATCCCGTGAGCACCGACAGCTGCCGGGCCGCACTGGGGATCGCGTACCTCCCCACGGATTCACGGATGGGGGCCAGCACCAGTTCACCGGCGTCCGCGAGCGAGCCGCCCAGGACCACCCGGCTGGGGTTGAGGAGGTTGCACAGACTGGCCACACCGCTGCCGATGTGGCGGCCCACGTCCGTGATGACCCGACGGCAGCCCGGGTCCCCCTCCCGGGCCAGCTCCACGACCCGCTCCATCGTCAACTCGGCGCCGTGGCTGCTCTGCAGGAGCGGCAGCACGTACCGGGCCGCGGCGAAGGTCTCCAGGCAGCCGCGGTTGCCGCAGCGGCAGACCGGACCCGATTCGTCCAGCGTGATGTGCCCGATCTCGCCCGCGGTGCCGCCGGGTCCCCGGTAGATCTCCCCGTTGATCACGAGGCCGGCGCCCACACCGCTCGCGACCTTGATGTACGCGAGGTCCTTGACCCCGCGCCCGCTCCCCCAGACCAGCTCCCCCAGCGCCCCGAGGTTCGCGTCGTTGTCCACGTACACGGGCACTCCCAGGCGCTGCGAGAGCTCGCGCCGCGGGTTGATCCCGGCCCAGCCCGGCAGGATCGCCGTGGACCCCAGCGTGCCGGATTCCACGTCGATGGGGCCGGGTACGCCGAGCCCGACGCCGATGACCTTGTCGCGGCTGACCCCGATGCCCTCGACGAGCCGTCCGACCAGGGACTCGGCCCGGTCGAAGCCGTCGACCCAGGAGGCGTCCACGTCCAGCGGCTCGGACTCCTCGGCCAGCACCTGGTGGGCCAGGTTCCCCACGGCCACCCGCAGGTGGGTGTGGCCGAAGTCGACGCCGATCACGATGCCGGCGTCACCGCTGAGCGAGACGCTGCGCGCCCGCCTGCCACCGGCCGAGGTGTCCTTGACCTCGACGGTTCCGGCCTCCTTGAGCTCACGGACGATGTTGGAGACCGTGGCCGCCGACAGCCCGGTGGTCCGGGCGATCTCCGCCTGGGTCAGCGAACCCGCGAGCCGCACCGCCCGTACGACGCGCTCCAGATTCGCGCGATGCAGTGAAGACTGCGATCCGGGAGTCTGCACGACTCATCCACTCCTGCCCATAAGCAACGGCAAGCCGTCGCCCCCCGGCCGGGGCCGTCAACGGCTGAGTGCTCCGAGACCCCGGCGTCTCTCCAACTTGTGAACCTTAAGTCGAGCCTTTGCGCCTCACGACGTCAAGAGGCCGACGCAGCACGAATCGGCCACTACCGGTCATAAGTATGAGAGAACCTCCATCCCTATCGTGCTACGGTCGCCGTGGCGCTGGTCTTCCACGGTCTTCACGGCCGGATCGGACGCCCTCTGCAATGAAAGTGCTACGCAAGGAGGTGTTCGGGATGAGTCCCGATCGAAGTCCTTGCAGCGCTCTCTTCGGCTGAGCTCCCTGAGCGGCCGGTTCTCCTTCGAGTGTGCACGGCCGCGGCCCTTTGCCGCCCCCGCGCGTTTCTGCATTCACCTTCGTAACCCCTTCCGCATGCCCTGACGTCTCCGTCGGGCCTGCGTCATCCATGCCCACCGGCGTGCCCCGCGGCCGTACGTTGCCGCTCCGCGCCGACCCATGATCACTCCACGTGACCGCACGGCTTCGCGCTGCCCGGACACCGTGGAGGGAGGTATTTGCCATGACCATGCTCACCCCCCGTACCCCCGCCAAGCTCGCACCCCCGGGCCGGGCCCGCCGCGAACGCAAGGCCGCCGAGCTGGAGGCCCGCACCCGGCTCGTCGGCGAGCACCTCGCCGACATCAGCGCCCGCTCGGGCGTCCGGGTCCTGCAGGACGTGGACGCGTCCCCGGGCGGCCTCACCCACACCGAGGCCGCGCTGCGCCTGGAGCGGCACGGCTCCAACGTCATCGCCCAGGAACGCGCCCCGCGCTGGTACGTCCAGCTGGCGAAGGCGTACGCCAACCCCTTCATCGCGGTCCTGGTCTTCCTGGCCGCCGTCATGTACTGGCAGGACCCCGCCGACCCCGGCGTCATCATCCTCTCGGTGATGGTCGCAATCAGCGGCCTGCTGCGCTTCTGGCAGGAGTACCGCTCGGGCCGGGCCGCCGATGCCCTGGGGCAGCTCGTCACCACCACCTGCGCGGTGCAGCGCCGGGCCGGCAGCGGGTCAGGACCCACCACCTTCGAGATCCCGATGGACCGAGTGGTGCCGGGCGATGTGGTCAAGCTGGCCGCCGGCGACCTGATCCCGGCCGACCTGCGGCTCATCACGGCCAAGGACCTGATGGTCAGCCAGGCCTCCCTGTCCGGGGAGTCCCTGCCGGTCGCCAAGGCCGACACCCGCGCCGACGACCTCGGTCAGCTGGAGACCACCGACCCCGTCGAGGCCGACAACATCTGCCTGATGGGCACCTCGGTGACCTCCGGGACCGCCACCGGAGTCGTCGTCGCCACCGGCTCCGACACCTACTTCGGCTCGATGGCCGGCTCCCTGGTCGGCGAGCGCCCGGAGACCAACTTCGACACCGGGGTGCGCAAGGTCAGCTTCCTGCTGATCCGCTTCATGCTGGTGATGGTCCCCATCGTCTTCATGATCAACGGTTTCACGAAGGGCGACTGGGAGGCAGCCTTCCTCCTCGGCATCGCCGTGGCGGTCGGACTGACCCCCGAGATGCTGCCGATGGTCGTCTCCGCCAACCTGGCGCGCGGCGCGGTGGCCATGTCCCAGCGCAAGGTGGTGGTCAAGCGGCTCAACGCCATCCAGAACCTGGGCGCGATGGACGTGCTCTGCACGGACAAGACCGGCACCCTCACCGAGGACCGGATCGTCCTGGACCGCTACCTCGACGTGCACGGCGGCGAGGACAACGAGGTGCTGGAGTACGGCTACCTCAACGCGCACTTCCAGACGGGCCTGAAGAACCTGATGGACCAGGCGGTCATCGACCGCGTGGGCGAGGCCGAGGAGGTTGTCGTCGATGCTCGGTTCTCGATGGTCGACGAGATCCCCTTCGACTTCGCCCGGCGCCGGATGTCCGTGGTCCTGAACCGCAACAGCCTCGTGGGCGGCTCCGGCCGGCCCGAACACGTCATGATCACCAAGGGGGCCGTCGAGGAAGTCCTCGCCCTGTGCACGCACATGACGGACCGTGGGCGGAAGGTCGAACTGACCGAACAGCTGCGGTGGCACGTCACCCGCATCGCCGAGGACAACAACCGCCAGGGCCTGCGCGTCCTCGCCGTCGCCACCCGCACGATGGGCAGCGCGCGCTCTACCTACGCGGTCGCCGACGAGGACCAGCTGACCCTGGTCGGCTTCCTCGCATTCCTCGACCCGCCGAAGGCCGACGCCGCCCGGGCCCTGCAGGGCCTGGCCGACAAGGGCATCGCGGTCAAGGTCGTCACCGGCGACAACGAGCTCGTCGCCGCCCGCGTCTGCGCCGACGTCGGCCTCACGGTCGGCCACGTGGTGGGCGGCTGCGAGATCGACGCCCTCGACGACGCCGAACTGCGCGCGCTGGCAGCCCGTACGACGGTCTTCGCGAAGGTCAACCCGGTCCAGAAGGCCCGGATCGTGCGGGCCCTGCAGGCCGACGGCCACACGGTCGGCTTCCTCGGCGACGGCATCAACGACGCGGCCGCGCTGCGCGACGCCGACGTCGGCATCTCGGTGGACACCGCCGTGGACATCGCCAAGGAGTCGGCGGACATCATCCTGCTGGAGAAGGACCTGACCGTCCTCGAGCAGGGCGTGATCCAGGGCCGGACCACCTTCGGCAACACGATCAAGTACATCAAGATGACGGCCAGCTCCAACTTCGGCAACGTCTTCTCGGTACTGGTGGCGAGCGCCTTCATCCCGTTCCAGCCGATGCTGGCGATCATGCTGCTGGTCCAGAACCTGGTCTACGACATCGCCCAGCTGGCCACCCCCTGGGACCGGATGGACGAGGACTATCTGCGCAAGCCCCGCAACTGGGACGCCAAGGGCATCGGCCGCTTCATGCTCTGCATCGGCCCGATCAGCTCGATCTTCGACATCGCGATGTTCGTCATCATGTGGAACGTCTTCGCGGCCGACACCGAGGCGCACCAGGCGCTCTTCCAGTCCGGCTGGTTCATCGAGGGCCTGCTCTCGCAGACCCTGGTCGTCCACATGATCCGTACCCGCAAGATCCCCTTCATCCAGTCCCGGGCGTCCTGGCCGGTGATGGTGATGACCGTCCTCGCGGTGCTGACCGGGCTCTTCCTGCCCTTCTCGCCGCTGGCCGCCTCGCTGGGCTTCGTACCCCTGCCGGCGAGCTACTTCCCGTGGCTGATCGGCGTGCTGCTGGCGTACTGCACGCTCACGCAGCTGCTGAAGACCGTGTACATCCGGAAGTTCGGCACCTGGCTCTAGGCCGAGGCCCACATCCGCCACCGGCTGGTCGACGCCCTGGGGCGGCCGGGCTAGCAGCTGCGCTCGATCCCGCAGCCAGGACGGCCCGGAGGCCGGCCTGGTGACGGTGTCCGCGCTGCTGACCGCCGAGGGCCAGGGGGGCCGGATGCTCGAGGAAGCCGTCAGCAACCTCTCTCTCGGCCCGCCCCCAGCCTCCGGCCGGGGGCCCCCGGTCTCGGCGGTCAGCTGGTCGGTCGTACCCGACCCCTCCGCCGCCGCTACTTGAGCGTGGCGGAAGTGAGACCTGCCTGGATCTGCCGCTGGAAGGACAGGTAGACCACCAGCATCGGGATCATCGCGATGGTCACACCGGCGAACAGCACCGGCAGGTCCGTCTCGTAGCCCATCTGGTACTGCAGCTGGATCAGGCCCTGGGTGAGCATGTAGCGCTCGGGGTCGGATCCGGTCTGCGGCTGCATCAGCACGGAGGGCAGGATGTACTGGTTCCACTGCCCCAGAACATTGAATATTCCGACGCTGATCAGGCCGGGCTTGGCCATCGGGAGCATCACCTGGAAGAAGATCCGGGTGTGTGAGGCCCCGTCGATCACCGCCGCCTCGTGCACGGCCGTCGGCAGCGTCCGGAAGAACGAGTGCATGAAGAAGACGGTGAACGGCATCGAGTACGCCACGTACACCAGGATCAGGCCCTGGAAGGTGTTGAGCATGTCCAGCCGCTTCACCATGAAGAACAGCGGGACGAGCGCCAGGAAGACCGGGAACATGGCCCCGCTGACGAAGAAGAAGTAGATCGGCCGGTTGCCCCGGAAGGGGTAGCGGGCCAGGACGTACGCGGCCATGGAGCCGAGCAGCATCGTCAGCGGAACCGAGAACACCATCACGATCATCGTGTTGGCGAAGTAGTCCCCGATGCCCTTGCTCCAGGCGCGCGGGAAGGCGTCGAAGTGCCAGTTGGCCGGCCAGCTCAAGGCCGACTCGCCGATCTGCACGTCGGTCTTGAACGAGCCGAGCACCAGCCAGATGAGGGGCAGGATGATCAATATCCCCCACACGGCGAGGAAGCCGTGTGAGAAGACGTTGAGGACCATCCCGTCGGAACCGCTCTTCTTGCTGCCGCGGGACTGCCCGGTAGCGGCGGAGCGCTTCTCTGCCGCCGCCTCGCCCGGTGCTTTGATCACAGTGGTCATCGTGGTCTCCCGCTAGAACTCGACGTGCTCGCGGCGAGTGGCCCGCAGCGTGATGGCGGAGAGGATCAGGGTGAGGACGAGCATCACGACCCCCATGGCGCAGGCATAGCCGGCGTGGCCGAAGTAGAGGAAGTTACGCATCAGCACCGTCGCCATGACCTCGCTGTGGTGGTCCGGTCCGCCGCCGAACTGGCCCGAGGTCATGGTCGACACGAGGACGAACATGTCCATGGCGGCGATACCCAGATAGACCGCGGAGGTCTGCACAGAATCCCACAGCAGGGGCAGCGTGACCTTGAAGAAGGTCTGGGCGCGCCCCGCGCCGTCGAGCAGTGCGGCTTCGTAGATGTCCTTGGGGACCGACTGCATGGCCGCCGAGAACAGGACGAGGTAGAAACCGACCCCGTGCCAGACGACGACGAGCAGCAGGCACCAGAGGACGAAGTTCGGCTCGTTGAGCCATTCGATGGGGTGGGCCGGGTCGACCAGACCCAGTTTGGTGAGGAATCCATTCAGCAGGCCCCCCTCGTCGCTGCGGTACACGGCTCCGAAGAGCACCGCGAGGATGGCGAGGGAGAGCACCTGCGGGAAGAAGTAGATCACCTTGTAGAGGGCGGAGCCCGCCACCCCCTGGACTCCGCCGGCTCCGCTGCGCCCACCGGCGTTCAGCATGAAGGCGAAGAACAGGGAGATGAAGATGGTGATCGCCGGGACGAACACCAGGAGCAGCAGGTTGTGCAGCAGGGCGCCGCGGAAGACCTCGTCCTTCAACAAGGCCGAGTAGTTGTCCAGCCCGACGAAGTCGAAAGTCGGTGACTGACCCGTCCAGTTGGTGAAGGAATAGCCGAACGTCTGAATGTACGGCCAGATGACAAAGGTCAGGTACAGCGCGAGGGGCAGGATGAGGAAGCCGGCGATGAAGCCGCCCCGCCCCTTGCTGTTTGCTACGTGGCTCATGGTGTCCGTCCCTGGTGACCGGTGGACGCGGGCGTCAGCTGCGCTTGTTGTTCTTGGCGTTCGGGTCCTTGGTCGCCTTGTCTACCGCAGCCTGGGCCCGCTTGATCCATTCCTTGGGCTGGATCCGCTTGGCCATCAGCTCATTGGACGCGTTCTCGAGCTCCGTGCCCATCTCGCTGTACCAGTCCGCGTAGCGGTAGTTGAAGGTGTTGTCCCCGGCCGCCTTGAGCGCTCCGACGGCCGACTGGGTGCCCGGGCGGAGCTTGACCGCCGGGTCCACGCCGTCCTTGAGGACGGTGAGGGAGTTGGCCTGCTGGGCGAAGAGGGTCGACCATTCGCGCGACAGCATCGAGCGGAGGAACTCCAGGCCGCCGGCCTTGTTGGCGGCCTTCTCCGGGACGATGAAGGGCTCGCCGGCGCCGGCGCGGATGGCCTCGAAGGGCAGCTTGCTCCCGGGCAGCACCGGCATCGGCAGGAACTGCATGTCGAAGTCTTCCGGGGTCTGCTTGAGCTGCTCGTTCTCCAGCCAGGAGCCGGAGGTGATGAAGGCGGCCTTGCCCTGGTTCCACTGGGTCTGGGACTCGGTGTGCGTCAGGCCGTTGGTGCCCGGCATCAGCAGGTCCTTCTCGACGATCTCGTAGACCGCTTCGACGGCCTCGAGCGCGACCGGGTTGTTCGCGAAGGCGTTCGGCTCGAGGTTGTCGATCGCCTTCATGGCATCCAGGCCGCCCTTCTTGGCGATCAGGTCCATGATGGCGACGTTGATGTAGTACGGGTACTTGCCCTGGTGGGCCAGGCCGCCGATGCCGGCTTCCTTGGCCTTCTTGCAGATCTCCATGAACTCGGGCCAGGTCTTCGGCGGGGTCCAGCCCTTCTCCTTGAAGAGCTTGCCGGAGTACCACAGGCCCCAGACGGTGTAGACGTACTGCAGCGCGACGAACTTGCCGCCGATCATGCCGCCTTCGATGGTCCCGGGCATCAGGGTGTCGCGGACCTTCTTCGACGGGTCGTCGAGCGACGGGGCGTCGAGCACCACGGTGAGGTCGGCGAGCTGGTTGCCCTTCGCGAGCACGTCCAGCTTGATCTGCTGGGCGCCCGAGTCGTCGACGACGTCCGGCGGGTTGCCGCCGTTGAAGCGCGGCTGCAGCTTGGAGGTGATCTCCTGGGTGGAGAGGTGCGAGGAAGTGGTGCCCCACTTCTTGTCGAACGCCGCTTCCCAGGCCTTGGCGTAGTCGTCGCCGTAACCGCCCTTGAAGACGACCACGTCGAGCTTGCCGCCCTTGGCGACGCCGAACGGGTTCTCCTTGGTGACGGCCACCTTGGACTCGTTGCCCTTGGTCGTCTCGTCGGAGCCGGAGGCGCACGCGGACAGGAAGCTCATGGTCGGTACGGCGATCAGTCCGAGTGCCGCGGAGCGCTTGATCAGGTCCCGGCGGCCGAAGCCCTCACCGTTGCTGTTCTCGCCGTGGGCGGAGGTGGATCCCATGCTCAAGTCCTCGCCTTCGTCAGGAGTGTGAAGGAGGAAGGAAAGTGCGACTGCTGCCGCCCAGCGGACATCACCGCAGGTCCCCGCCGTCCCCCCGTCCGGTGCCGCTCGTTTCGCGGTGACCCGGACGGGCACAGGTATAGTCCACTTCCGCTCCTGTGAGCAAGATCATGTACCGGTATGGGCCCCGGCTTTTCCGAGTTGAGACCTCACCGTCACCTGACCTGGACCGTTGGAGCCACCCACAAAAACGGAAGGGCCGTACCCCCTTAACGGAGGTACGGCCCTTTGGTGCCGGTATGCGCTCAGCCGCGGATCAGGTTGCGCAGCACGTACTGCATGATGCCGCCGTTGCGGTAGTAATCGGCCTCGCCCGGGGTGTCGATGCGGACGACCGCGTCGAAGTCCACGCCCGTGTCGGTGGTCACCTTCACCGTGCGCGGGGTGGTGCCGTTGTTCAGCTCCTCCACACCGGTGAAGGAGAAGGTCTCCTCGCCGGTGAGGCCCAGGGAGGCCGCCGTGGCGCCCTCGGGGAACTGCAGGGGCAGGACGCCCATGCCGATCAGGTTGGAGCGGTGGATGCGCTCGTAGGACTCCGCGATGACGGCCTTGACGCCGAGCAGGGCGGTGCCCTTGGCGGCCCAGTCGCGCGAGGAGCCCGAGCCGTACTCCTTGCCCGCCAGGATGACCAGCGGGATGCCGGCGGCCTGGTAGTTCTGCGAGGCGTCGTAGATGAACGCGACCGGCGCGTCCGGGGCGGTGAAGTCGCGGGTGAAGCCGCCCTCGGTGCCCGCCGCGATCTGGTTGCGGAGGCGAATGTTCGCGAACGTACCGCGGATCATGACCTCGTGGTTTCCACGGCGGGAACCGTACGAGTTGAAGTCGCGGCGCTCGACGCCGTGCTCCGTCAGGTACTTGCCGGCCGGGGTGTCGGCCTTGATGGCGCCGGCCGGGGAGATGTGGTCGGTGGTGACCGAGTCGCCCAGCTTCGCCAGTACGCGGGCGCCGGCGATGTCGGAGACCGGGGTGGTCTCCATCGTCATGCCCTCGAAGTAAGGGGGCTTGCGCACGTAGGTGGACTGCGGGTCCCACTCGAAGGTGTTGCCGGTCGGGATCGGCAGCGCCTGCCACTGGGCGTCGCCCGCGAAGACGTCCTGGTAGGACTTGTTGAACATGTCTTCGCCGATCGCGTTCGCGACGACGTCGTTGACCTCGGCCTCGGAGGGCCAGATGTCCTTCAGGAAGACCGGGTTGCCCTCGGTGTCGATCCCGATGGCGTCCTTGGTGATGTCCACCTTCATGGAGCCCGCGATGGCGTACGCGACGACCAGGGGCGGGGAGGCCAGGTAGTTCATCTTGACGTCGGGGTTGATGCGGCCCTCGAAGTTGCGGTTGCCCGAGAGCACCGAGGTGACCGCGAGGTCGGCGTCGTTGATCGCCTTCGAGATCTCCTCCTCCAGCGGCCCGGAGTTGCCGATGCAGGTGGTGCAGCCGTACCCGACGAGGTTGAAGCCCATCTTGTCGAGGTACGGGGTCAGGCCGGCCTTGTCGAAGTAGTCCGTGACCACCTTCGAGCCCGGGGCCAGGGTGGTCTTGACCCACGGCTTGCGGGCGAGGCCCTTCTCGACGGCCTTCTTCGCCACGAGCGCCGCGGCGACCATGACGTAGGGGTTCGAGGTGTTGGTGCACGAGGTGATCGCGGCGACCGTGACGGCGCCGTGGTCGATCTCGAAGGAGGTGCCGTCGGCCAGGGTCACCGGGGTGGGCTTGGTGGGCACACCGTTGGACGTGGCCGGGGAGTCGGACGCCGGGAAGGACTCCTTGCCGGACTCCTCGTCGTCGTTGACGTAGTTGCGCACGTCCTGGGCGAACTGCTGGGAGGCGTTCGCGAGGATGATGCGGTCCTGCGGGCGCTTCGGGCCGGCGATGGAGGGGACGACCGTGGAGAGGTCGAGCTCCAGCTTCTCGGAGAAGTCCGGCTCGGCGGCCGGGTCCAGCCACAGGCCCTGGGCCTTGGCGTACGCCTCGACGAGCGCGACCTGCTGGGCGTCGCGGCCCGTCAGGCGCAGGTACTTCAGCGTCTCGTCGTCGATCGGGAAGATCGCGGCGGTGGAGCCGAACTCCGGCGACATGTTGCCGATGGTGGCGCGGTTCGCGAGGGAGGTGGCGGAGACGCCCTGCCCGTAGAACTCGACGAACTTGCCGACCACACCGTGCTTGCGGAGCATCTCGGTGATGGTCAGCACGAGGTCGGTGGCGGTGGTGCCGGCCGGCAGCTCGCCGGTCAGCTTGAAGCCCACGACGCGCGGGATCAGCATGGAGACCGGCTGGCCCAGCATCGCGGCCTCGGCCTCGATGCCGCCTACGCCCCAGCCCAGCACGCCCAGGCCGTTGACCATCGTGGTGTGCGAGTCGGTGCCGACGAGGGTGTCGGGGTAGGCCACACCGTTACGGACCATGACCGTGCGGGCCAGGTGCTCGATGTTGACCTGGTGGACGATGCCGGTGCCCGGGGGGACGACCTTGAACTCGTCGAAGGCGGTCTGGCCCCAGCGCAGGAACTGGTAGCGCTCCCGGTTGCGGCCGTACTCCAGCTCGACGTTCTGGAGGAACGCCTCCGGGGTGCCGAACTTGTCGGCGATGACCGAGTGGTCGATGACCAGCTCGGCCGGCGCCAGCGGGTTGATCTTGGACGGGTCGCCGCCGAGGGCCTTCACGGCCTCGCGCATCGTGGCGAGGTCCACGACGCAGGGAACGCCCGTGAAGTCCTGCATGATCACGCGGGCCGGCGTGAACTGGATCTCCTCGCTGGGCTGGGCCTGCGAGTCCCAGTTTCCGAGCGACCGGATGTGGTCGGCGGTGACGTTCGCGCCGTCCTCGGTACGGAGCAGGTTCTCCAGCAGGACCTTCAGGCTGTAGGGAAGACGGGCGGAGCCCTCGACCTTGTCCAGCTTGAAGATCTCGTACGACTCGTCGCCCACCCGCAGCGTGCTGCGGGCGTCGAAGCTGTTCGCCGACACGACAGTCTCCTTCATGCATGAATTCGCGCGTATTGCCGCAATCCTGCCGCGAGGCACTCTGGCCATTCCGCTAAGGTGAGGCTAAGTTAGGTAACCCTTACCAGCGGGGCGGCTGCGGCACGTCCGGGGCAGATATCTCGATGTCGAGATAACTCTAATACATGCGGGGGTCGCGGGACGAGGCACGCACCCTCGGCCCCGCCGGTACCGTCAGCCGGCCAGGCGATTGAGCATGTCCGGATTCGATGAGCTTGACCAGGGACGAAACCGCCCTTTCCGCGATCCGCTCCGGGTCGAAGGTGACAGTGGTCACTGAAGGCTCGTTCCCGGCGTACGCCGAGTCCTCGCCGGCGCAGACCCGCAGCAGCCCCTCGGATCCGGACGCCCACCCTGGTCGTCGGCGCGGATGGCGACCCTCCCCCGGCCCGCCGCCGGGGACGGCGATGCCGTGGCGCGCGGCCGCGGCCAGCACCTGCCGGCCTCCGGGTCGTACACGCAGTAGACCGCTTCGGGCAGGTCCGGCCCCGCGAAGGCCGGGTCGAAGGCGTGCCCGGCCGCGTCGTCGGGGTCGAAGGGGATCACGAGCGGAGTCCGGCGGCGCTCGGCGCACCAGTGTTCGTAGGCCGAGGTGACGGCTCCGGGGTAGAACCGCCGGCCGTAGCCCGCGTGCAGCGCGATCCGCCGGGCACCGCAGGACGCGAGGTGGTCCAGTACCTCGCCGGTGGTGGCGGTGTGGTCGTTGTCCACCCACACGTGGCCGGGCCCCGGATCGGCCGGGGGCCCGTCGAAGACCACCGGCAGGCCCCGCGCCCGCAGTGCGCGCGGCACCGGGTCGTCGGCCGGGCTGTCGAGGAGCAGCATCCCGTCCACCGCCAGGGTGTGCCACAGCGGCTCGGCGCCGCGGTCGGCGGGCAGCGCGGTCAGGGCGTAGCCGCGGGCGTGCGCCGCCGAGGTGGCGGCGATGAGCAGCCGGGCGCAGTGGGCGATCCGGGCGAAGCCCCAGGCGAACCCCGGCCTACGTGGTCACCGCGATGCCCAGGCTGCGGTTGCGCGGGCCGCGCCGGGCACCGTAGCCGAGGGAGCCGGGGCGACCTCGCGCACCCGGCGGCGGGTGGACTCCCCGAGGCGGCCGGTGCCGTTCCGGGCGTGCGAGACAGCCGGGGGCGCGGCGGGTCTCCTGGGCGCGGGGCCCGCCGCGGCCGCCTCCGCCGCTCCGGTCGGCGGGCGGGCGGTCGGGCGGGGCCCGGGGTCGGCCGCCCTGGTGGTCCGCAACGCCTCGGTGTTCACCGGGACCGGCCGCCGGGGGCCGGTGCGGGCCGTCGCGGCCGGCCGGAACGGGAAGATCCTGGCGACCGGGAGCGACGCGGAGCTGCGCCGGTACGTGGGCCGGGACACCGAGGTCGTCGACGCCCGCGGGAACACCGTGATGAGCGGGATCCACGACGGCCACGTCCACCCCGCTCGGGGCCGGCGAACGCTCGCTGTCCCCCTCCCTGGAGGGCGCGGAGGCCACCCCGGCAGAGCTCCTGGAGATCCTGGCCGGCTTCCTCGCCGACACGGGCGGCGCGGGCGCCGAACCCGACGACTGGCTGGTCGTGGAGGTGGAGCCCGGTCGGACCGCTCCCCGCGGGCACCGTCCCGCACCACTCGATGCTGGACGCGCTCCCGACCCGGCGGCCGGTCGTCCCGATCGGCGGCGACGGGCACAACCTGTGGGCCAATCAGCGGGCCCTGAACATCGTCGGGATCACCGCGGCCACGCCCGACCCGGTCGGCGGGAAGGCGGTCAAGGGTGCGGACGGGTAGCCGACGGGCGTCCTGAAGGACGACGCCCAGGGGCTGGTGAAGCGGCTCGTTCCGGAGCACACCCGCGCCGAACTGGTCGCGGCGTGCGCCGAGGCGCTGGGGCCGGCGGCCGCGTCCGGGGTCACCACGATGATGGACACGCTGGTGGGGCGGCACGAACTGGAGCTGTACCAGGCGATCTCGGCGGCGGGCCGGCTGCCGCAGCGACCTGGTCGCCGTCATCAACGCACTCACCGCTCGCGAACTGGTCGAACGGACACCCGGCCCCTGCCGACCGGCGGCGCAACGCCATCACCCTCACGGCCGCCGGCAGGCGCCGGCTGCGCAAGCTCGAGCAACTGCTCGACGCGGCCCAGGAGGAGCTTCTGTCCCCTTTGTCCAGTCAGGAGCGCGAACAGCCACCCGGCTGCTCGGTCGGCTCGTCGCGCACCGCTCACGGTCCGGCCCCACCATGGGAGCTGACGACCGGTAACACCCGTCTGCCACACCCAGCGCGAGCCGAATCTCATATTTGAGATACGGTGCATCCATGGCAGACGACTACCTCGTACGCATCGGCAAGCTCATCCGTGACGCCCGGCAGCACCGGGGCTGGACACAGAGTCAGCTCGCGGACGCACTCGGCACCAGCCAGAGCGCCGTGAACCGGATCGAGCGCGGCAACCAAAACATCAGCCTTGAGATGATCGCCCGCATCGGGGAAGCCCTCGACAGCGAAATCGTCTCCCTGGGCTACGCCGGTCCGATGCACCTGCGCGTGGTCGGCGGCCGCCGCCTGTCCGGCGCGATCGACGTCAAGACGAGCAAGAACGCGTGCGTGGCCCTGCTGTGCGCCTCGCTGCTCAACAAGGGCCGTACCGTGCTGCGCCGGGTTGCCCGCATCGAGGAGGTCTACCGCCTCCTGGAGGTCCTGAACTCCATCGGCGTCCGCACCCGCTGGATCAACGACGGCGTCGACCTGGAACTCGTACCGCCGGCCCGCCTCGACATGGACGCCATGGACGCGGACGCGGCCCGCCGGACCCGGAGCATCATCATGTTCCTGGGACCGTTGCTGCACCGGATGGACCACTTCAAGCTGCCCTACGCGGGCGGCTGCGACCTCGGCACCCGCACCATCGAGCCGCACATGATCGCCCTGCGCCGCTTCGGCCTGGACATCACCGCGACCGAGGGCATCTACCACGCCGAGGTCGAACCCGGGGTCTCCCCGGACCGCCCCATCGTGCTGACCGAGCGCGGGGACACCGTCACCGAGAACGCGCTGCTGGCCGCCGCCCGGCACGACGGGACCACCGTCATCCGCAACGCCTCCTCCAACTACATGGTCCAGGACCTGTGCTTCTTCCTGGAGCAGCTCGGCGTACGGGTGGACGGCGTGGGCACCACGACCCTGACGGTCCACGGCATCCCGAACATCGACGTGGACGTGGACTACTCCCCCTCCGAGGACCCGGTCGAGGCGATGAGCCTGCTGGCCGCGGCCGTGGTCACCGAGTCCGAACTCACCATCCGCCGGGTCCCGATCGAGTTCATGGAGATCGAGCTCGCGGTCCTGGAGGAGATGGGCCTCGACCACGACCGCTCGCCGGAGTACACCGCCGACAACGGCCGCACCCGCCTGGTCGACCTCACGGTCCGCCCCTCCAAACTCGAAGCACCGATCGACAAGATCCACCCGATGCCCTTCCCCGGGCTCAACATCGACAACGTCCCCTTCTTCGCCGCCATCGCGGCCGCGGCCCAGGGCCAGACCCTGATCCACGACTGGGTGTACGACAACCGCGCCATCTACCTCACCGACCTCAACCGCCTGGGCGGCCGCCTCCAGCTCCTGGACCCCCACCGCGTCCTGGTCGAGGGCCCCACCCGCTGGCGCGCGGCGGAAATGATGTGCCCGCCGGCCCTGCGCCCGGCGGTGGTCGTCCTGCTGGCCATGATGGCGGCCGAAGGCACCTCGGTCCTGCGCAACGTCTACGTCATCAACCGCGGCTACGAGGAACTGGCGGAGCGTCTCAACTCGGTGGGCGCGCAGATCGAGATCTTCCGCGACATTTAACCGAGTCGCAGGTCAGGACGCCTTTCCATCCTCCTGGGCCGTCTCTGGGCCGTCGCCGGTGTCTCCGCCCCCGCGGAAGGCTCCGTCGACGGCCCTTCGCGCTCGCGCCTGGCTGTTGGGCATGAGGTGCGTACACGTACGCAGCGTGAACCCCGGGTCGCCGTGGCCGGGTTACCCGAAAGGGCCTTGACGTTCCTTCCGGCGTATCCGGGCCGGCCGCGCCGGATCGGGGCGGCGTCCGCGGCCTTGGCCGCGGCGTAGTTCTCGTAGCTGACGCCCTTCGGGCCGGGAGCCGGGGTCGGGCTGGACTTCGGCTTCGGCTGCCCGCAGTCGGCGAGGTGAGGGTGACGCGGCAGAGCGCCGCGGACAGCACCTCGACCGGGACGACGACGGCGTCGCCTGCGACAAGTGGTGCGGGCGGGCGTCCTGGTGGTGCGGCGATATTCGGCCTGATGACTCGGCGGCCCCTCGCCCCGGTGGGCCGCCGCCCGCAGAATCACTCTGTCGGCACAGCTTTGAGGGCGGAGTCATGGCAACAGCGCAAGCACCACGGACAGGCAGCGGCGTCGGTACGGAGATCCCCCGGCTGGAGGGTTCCCCACTGCTCGGGTCGCTCGCCGACCTGAAATCGGACGCACTCGGCACGTACCTGCGGGCACAGCACCGGCACGGCGACGTCGTACGGATCGCGGCCGGTCCGCCGGGCCTGCGCACCGAGCTGCACTGCGTGTTCTCGGCGGAGGGGGCGCAGCAGGTCCTGGCCTCGCAGGCGGCCAACTTCCGCAAGGACAACGCCCTGTACCAAGAGGTCCGCAACGCCTTCGGCAACGGTCTGCTCACCAGTCAGGACGAGGACTACATGCGTCAGCGGCGGCTGGTCCAGCCGCTGTTCACCAAGCGCCGGGTGGACGGGTACGCGGACGCCGTCGCGAGCGAGACCGCCGCCACCCTCGCGGCCTGGGAGGAGGCCGCGGACGGGGTCGTCGACGTCGCGGACGAGATGATGACCCTGGCGCTGCGCGCCGTCTCCCGGATCCTCTTCGGCACCGATGTGGATGCCACCGCCGACGTCGTCGACCGATGCTTTCCGGTCATCACCGCTTATGTGATGCGCCGCGGCTACTCCCCCGTCAACGTCCCCCGCGACTGGCCCACTCCGGGCAACAAGCGGGCGGCCGCGGCGCTGGACGAGCTGTACGCGATCTGCGACGCGATCATCGCCGAGCGCCGGAGCCCAAGGGCAGGAGCGGGGGCCGGGGCCGGGGCGGCGACGGAGACAGGGCCGGAGGCAGGGGCGGCCGGCGCACCCGGTGAGGACCTGCTGTCGCTGCTCGCCGCCGCGACCAGCGCGGACGACGGGGAGTTCGACGCCACCGAACTGCGTGAGCAGGTACTGATCTTCCTGCTCGCCGGACACGAGACGACAGCCACCTCGCTCGCCTTCACCCTCCACCTGCTGGGCCGCCATCCCGAGCTCCAGGACCGGGCCCGCGCGGAGATTGCCGCCGTACTGGGCGACCGTGCGCCCGGGGCCGCCGACCTCGACCGGCTCCCGTACCTCACCCAGGTGCTCAAGGAGGCCATGCGGCTCTATCCGGCGGCCCCCGCCCTCGGCCGCCGCTCGGTCGCCGCGGCGGAGGTGGACGGGTACGCCATCCCGGCCGGCGCCGATGTGATCGTCGCGCCCTGGGTGATCCACCGCCACCCCGAGTACTGGCCGGACCCGGAGCGTTTCGACCCCGACCGGTTCACCCCGGAGGCGGAGGCGGCCCGGCCGCGTTACGCCTGGCTGCCCTTCGGCGGCGGCCCGCGCGCCTGCATCGGACAGCACTTCTCCATGCTGGAGTCGGTGATCGCGCTGGCGATGCTGCTGCGGGCCTACGAGTTCGAGGCGGTCGACACCGACATTTCCGTCACCGCCGGGATCACCCTGCGTACTACGAGTCCGGCGCGCTGCCGGATCCGGCGCGTGGAGGGCTGAGCGTCAGGGTCAGCGCGCCGCCGTCGGTGTGTGGTTGCCCTGGAGGCGGGCGAGGTCGGAGGGCCGCACCTGGATGACGAAGAGTGCGATCAGCGCCGTGACCAGGGTGAAAACGGCCGCCGCGACGAAGGCCGCGCTGACGCCCGAGGTGAGGACCTGGTCGCTCCAGGGCTTCGGGTACTGCTTGGTCCGGGCGAAGAACAGCTTCTGCTCGGGTGTGGCGGTGCGCAGGAAGGAACCCGCCTGGTCCTTGGCCTCGTTGCGGCTGGCCGTACCGAACACCGTGACCAGGATGGACAGGCCCAGCGAACCGCCCACCTGCTGCATCGCGTTCAGCAGCCCGGAGGCCGCGCCCGATTCCCGGTCGGGGACGTTGGAGAGCGCCATCAGCGTCAGGGACACGAACTGCATGCCCATGCCGGCGGCGAACAGCAGCATCGGGCCCAGGATGCTGCCCAGGTACGTCGAGTGGATGTCGGTCTGCGTGAGCCAGGCCAGTCCGGCGGCCGCGAGCACGGAGCCCGTCACCATGAACGGTTTGGGCCCCCACTTCGGCAGCCCCTGGGAGGTGATGCCCGCCGTCACCGCGATCATCGCGCTGACCGGCAGGAAGGCGAGCCCGGCGCGCAGTGGGCTGAAGCCCAGCACGTTCTGCACGAACAGGGTCAGGAAGAAGAACATGCCGAAGATCGCGCAGGCGAAGAAGAGCATGATCGCGTACGTGCCGGCCCGGTTGCGGTCGGCGAACATGTGCAGTGGGGTGATGGGCTGGGGCGAGCGTCGTTCGTTGACGACGAAGAGGCTCAGCAGGATCACGGCAGCCGCGAAGGAGCCGATCGTCAGCCCGTCCCGCCAGCCGTCCTGGGACGCGCGGATGAATCCGTAGACCAGGGCCACCATGCCCAGGGTGGAGAGCAGGGCGCCCGCGAAGTCGAAGTGTCCGGGGTGGCGCTCCGACTCGCGGATGACCTTCGGGGTGGCGATGGCGATCAGCAGCGCGATCGGGACGTTGACGAAGAGCACCCAGCGCCAGTTCAGCCACTCCACGAGCACGCCGCCGGCCAGCAGTCCGATCGCGCCGCCGCCGGCCGAGACGCCGGCGAAGACGCCGAAGGCCCGGTTGCGTTGGGGGCCTTCGCGGAAGGTGGTGGTGATCAGCGCGAGGGCGGTCGGCGAGGCGATGGCGCCCCCGACGCCCTGGAGGGCCCGGGCACCCATCAACTGGCCCGCGTTCTGGGCGAATCCGCCCAGGAGCGAGGCCAGGCCGAAGAGCAGGACGCCGAAGACGAAGACGCGGCGCCGGCCGAGGATGTCACCGGTGCGCCCTCCGAGGAGCAGCAGGCCGCCGAAGGTGAGGGTGTAGGCGTTGACGACCCAGGACAGGCTCTCGGTGGAGAAGTCGAGGGCGGTCTGGATGTGCGGCAGCGCGATGTTCACGATGGTGATGTCGAGAACGACCATGAGCTGGCACGACGCGATCACGAGCAGAGCGAGTCCGTGACCGCTGCCGTCGCCTTGGACCTTGCCGTCGGTCCCGGTGCTGGTACTGCTCGGCGTAGCGTTCGGGTCCACTTGTTCGACGCTAAACCTGTACCCGGGGTGCCACCACTCGAACGGCCTAGGCTATGTGGCATATGTTATGTGCCATTTCACATGACACACTGGTTTCATGGATCGCATGGATGACTTCCTCAGGCTCTCCGCGAGCACCGCCCGGTTCACCCACGGCGCCCCGCGCGCCTTCGCCTTCGGCGGCGAAGGCCGGCTCCTCTGGTTCCTCCGCTCCACCGGACCCACCGATCCTCTCGACAGCCTGTGGGTCCTGGACACCGCCACCGGCACCGAGACCCGGCTCGCCGACCCCCGCGAGCTGTCCCCCGAGCCCGCGCCCCTCCCCGTCGCCGAGCGCCGCCTGCGCGAACGCAGCCGGCTCGTCGCCGCCGGCATCGGCTCGTACGCACTCTGCGCGGACGGACACAAGGCGGTGTTCGCGCTCTACGGGCGCCTGTACGAGGTCACCCGGGAGGCGGACGCCGGACAGCCCGCGCAGCCCAAGGAACTCCCCACCGCCGGACCCGTCTTCGACCCGCTCCCGAGCCCCGACGGCTCACGCATCGCCTACGTCGCCGACGACGCCCTGCACACCGTCCCCGGCGGCCGGGTCAGCCCGGGGGACGGAGCCCGCTGGGGCGTGTCCGAGTTCGCCGCCGCCGAGGAGCTCGACCGGCACCGGGGCCACTGGTGGTCCCCCGACGGACAGCGCCTGCTCGCCGCCCGTGTCGACGAATCCGCCCTCCAGCGGCGCTGGTTCGCCGACCCGGCGCACCCGGAGCTGCCGGCCGAGGACTTCGCGTACCCCGAGGCGGGCGGCCCCAACGCCGACGTGCAGCTCTGGGTGTTCGGGCCGGGCGGGGACCCCGCCGTACGGCTCGCCTGGGACGCCGAGACCTACCCGTACGTTTCCGACGCCGGCTGGGATTCGCCCGCCGAGATCCTGCTCACCGTGCGGGACCGGCTCCAGCGACACGTCCTGCTGCTCTCCGCCGACCCGGACACCGGGCGCACCCGGGAGCTGTCGCGCACCACGCACCCCCAGTGGGTGGACCCCATGCTCCCCGGCACCCCGGCACGCCTGGCCGACGGCCGGATGCTCACCTCGGCCGACACCCGCGGCGGGGCCGCCCGCGCGCTCGCGCTGGACGGCGTACTCCTCACCGGGGACGGGCTCCAGGTCCGCAAGGTGGCCGGCGCCCACGGGAACCGGCTGCTCATCGAGGCCGGCCGGCGCGACCCCTCCGAGCAGCAGGTGCTCCTGCTGGATCCGGACACCGGCGAGCTGACCGCGCTCGCGGACGGGCCGGGAGTGCACAGCGTCCAGGCCGCCGCCGGGGCGCTGCTGCTGACCTCCGCCGACGCCGACGGGGTCCGGCGCGTCCTACGGACCGCCGACGGAAGAGAGTTCACTCCCGGCGACCTGTCGCAGCCGCTGCCGTACCGGGTGGTCCCGGTGCTGGAGCGGGTCACCGAGCACGGCGTCCCCACCGCGCTGGTCTGGCCGCGCGGCCACGTCCCCGGCACGCGGCTGCCCGTACTGATGGACAGCTACGGCGGCCCCGGCATGCAGGACGTCAGCGCGGAGCCGCGCCGCTGGCAGCTCCGGCAGTGGTGGGCCGACCAGGGCTTCGCCGTGGTCACCGTCGACAACCGCGGCACCGCGTACGTCTCCCCCCAGTTCACCCACGCCATGTACCGGGGCTTCTCCGAGGTCACCCTGGAGGACCAGGTCGCCGCCCTGCAGGCGCTCGGGGCACGCCACGGCGACCTCGACCTGACCCGGGTCGGCATCCGCGGCTGGTCCTACGGCGGGTACCTCTCCGCCCTCGCGGTGCTGCGCCGCCCGGACGTCTTCCACGCGGCGGCGGCCGGGGCCGCGCCGACCGACTTCCGGCAGTACGACACCGCGTACACCGAGCGGTACCTGGGCCTGCCGGCGGAGCACCCCGAGGTGTACGAGCGGGACTCGCTGCTCGCGGACGCGGCGGGGCTGACGCGGCCGCTGCTGCTGGTGACGGGGCTGGCCGATGACAACGTGCATCCGTCGCACACGCTGCGGTTGTCGCGGGCGCTGACGGATGCGGGGCGTCCGCACCAGCTCCTCGCGCTGCCGGGGGTCACCCACATGACCCCGGGTGGGGTGCGGGAGAAGATCGTGGCGCAGGAACTGGCGTTCTTCCGACGCGAGTTGGGCTGAGGGGGCGGGCAGGGGCGGGCTCCGGCTGCGGGTCGCCGCTGCGCGGGGCCAAGTCCCCTACCCTCCCCCGGACTCCGTCCGGGGACCCCCGGTTCCCCCGTTCCCCGGGCCGCGCCCGGGGGCCGGCCCCCGGGAGCGGAGCCTGGCGTTACCCCTCCACGCCCGGGAAGTGGCAGGCCACCTCGCGGCCCTCCGTCGTGCGCAGGACGGGGGCTTCCGTCCGGCAGACGGCCTGGGCCTTGGGGCATCTGGGGTGGAAGGTGCAGCCCGGGGGTGGGGCGGCCGGGCTCGGCGGGTCGCCGAGCAGCACGATCCGCTCGCGCCGCCGCTCCGCCGCCGGGTCCGGCAGCGGCACGGCGGACAGCAGCGCCCTGGTGTAGGGGTGCTGGGGGTTCTCGTAGAGCGCCTTCTTGTCGCCCATCTCGACGATCCGGCCGAGGTACATGACGGCGACCCGGTCGCTGACCCGTTTGACGACGGAGAGGTCGTGCGCGATGAACACGTAGGCCAGGCCCAGTTCGGTGCGCAGCCGCTCCATCAGGTTGACGATCTGTGCCTGGACGGAGACGTCGAGCGCCGAGACCGGCTCGTCGGCGACGATCAGCCGGGGGCTGGTGGCGAGCGAGCGGGCGATGCCGATGCGCTGCGCCTGGCCGCCGGAGAACTCGTGCGGATAACGGTCGATGTGCTCCGGGATCAGTCCTACGAGCTCCATCAGCTCGGCGGCCCGGCGGCGGGCGTCCGCCGCACCGGAACCCTGGACCAGCAGCGGGTCGGAGATGATCCGGGCCACCGTCTGGCGGGGGTTGAGGGAGGAGTGCGGGTCCTGGAAGACCATCTGCAGGCCCGGGCGCAGCGGGCGCAGGGCGCTCTGGGAGAGCCGGCTGATGTCCCTGCCGTCGAACTCGACGCTCCCGGAGGTCGGTTCCAGCAGCCGTACCAGCATCCGCCCGGTGGTGGACTTGCCGCAGCCCGACTCCCCTACGAGGCCCAGGGTACGGCCGGCCTCCAGGTCGAAGGAGATTCCGTCGACGGCGCGCACGGGAGCCCCCCGGCGCCCGGTCACGGTCCGTCTGCCGGGGAAGGTCATCGTGAGGTCGCGTACGCGCAGCAGCGGGGGCGGGGTCTCACCCCGGGCCGCCGGGACCGTGCCGGTCCGGGGTCCGGTCCTGTTCGCCGGGGTCATCGGGTCACCTCCTGTACGGCGCCCGCGAAGTGGCAGGCCGCCTCGCGGCCTTCATCGCCGTACGGCCGGAGCTCCGGCCGTACCGTGGCGCAGCGCTGCCGGTCCTCCTCCGTGCCCGCGGCGGCCATGGCGCAGCGCGGGGCGAAGGCGCATCCCGGGGCCGGGGCGAGCAGCGAGGGCGGGGAGCCGGGGATGGCCCTCAGCGGCTCGTCGTCGGCGTCGTCCAGCCGGGGCAGGGAGTCGAGGAGGCCCCGGGTGTAGGGGTGCGCCGGGTCGGTGAACAGCGCGTCCACCGAGGCCTGTTCGGCGGCCCGGCCGCCGTACATGACGAGCACCTCGTGGGCGACCCGGGCGACCACGCCCAGATCGTGGGTGATCATGACGACCCCGAGTCCGCGGTCCTGCTGGAGCCCTGCGATCAGCTCCAGGATCTGCGCCTGCACGGTGACGTCGAGGGCGGTGGTCGGCTCGTCGGCGATGAGCAGGTCGGGTTCGCAGGCGAGCGCCATGGCGATCATCGCGCGCTGGCGCATGCCGCCGGAGAACTGGTGCGGGTACTCCCCCGCCCGGCGGGCGGGTTCGGGGATGCCGACCTCGCCGAGCATGTCGACGGCGCGCCTCTTCGCGGCGGCCCGGCCGGCCCGGAAGTGGACCCGGAAGTGCTCGGCGATCTGCTCGCCGACCGTGTAGTAGGGGTGCAGGCTGGACAGCGGGTCCTGGAAGATCATGGCCATCTTGCGGCCGCGCAGCTTGGAGAGCTCCTTCTCGGACTTGGTGGTGAGCTCCTGCCCGTCGAGGGCGATGGAGCCGCCGATCTCGGCGCCCCGGTGCAGGCCCATGACGGCGAGGGAGGTGACGGACTTGCCCGAGCCGGATTCGCCGACGATGCCGAGCGTGCGGCCGGCCTCGACGGTGAAGCCGAGGGAGTCGACGGCGCGTACGGCGCCGCGCGGGGTCGTGAACGTGACGTGCAGATCGCGGACTTGGAGCAGCGGGGCTTTGGGAGGAGGAGCCATCAGTACCTCACCCTCGGGTCGATGACGGCGTACAGGAGGTCGACGGCGAGGTTCGCGACGACGATGAAGAAGGCGGCCAGCAGGGTGACCCCGAGCACCACGGGCTGGTCCGAGCTGACCAGGGCCCCGTAGAACAGCCTCCCGATGCCCGGGAGTCCGAAGATGGACTCGGTGATGACGGCTCCGGCGAGCAGGCCGCCGAGGTCCATGCCGAAGATGGTGAGGATCGGGGTCATCCCGGAGCGCAGTCCGTGTTTGACGACGACGGTGCGCTCGGGCATTCCCTTGGCTCGGGCGGTGCGGATGTACGGCTCGGCCATCGCCTCGATCATCGAACCGCGGCTCTGGCGGGCGTACATGGCGGCGTAGAGCAGGGCCAGTGCGGTCCAGGGCAGGAGCAGGTTGGTGGCCCAGCCGAGGGGGTTGTCGGTGAAGGCCTGGTAGGTGGGGTAGGGCAGGAGTCCGGCGATGCGGATGACCCCGTAGATGAGCATCACGGAGGTGAAGTACACGGGCAGGGAGGCGGCGGCGACCGCGCCCACCATGAGCGCCTTGTCGGTGACGGTGTCCTTGTGCAGCGCGGCGGTGACCCCCGCGCCGAGGCCGAGCAGGAGCCAGAGGGCGGCGGCGCCGACGGCGAGGGAGGCGGAGACCGGGAGCCGGTCCATCAGCAGGTCCCATACGGGCAGGGAGTTCTCGTAGGAGTAGCCCAGGCAGGGGAAGTCGCACTGGACGGCGTACTGGCCGGTGCCGAGGGTGCGGCCGGTGAAGATCCCGGTGAGGAAGTCGGTGAACTGCCGCCACAGGGGCTGGTCGAGGCCGAGGTAGGCGCGTACGTCGGCCAGCCGCTCGGCGCTGCAGGTCTTGCCGCAGGCGGCCGCGGCCGGGTCGGAGGGCAGCACGTAGAAGATGAGGAAGGTGACGGCGGCGATGGCGAGGAGGACGCCCGCGAGGGCGAGCAGCCGGCGTGCGAGGTAGAGGATCACGTCCGGCCGCCCCTCGGGTCGAGGATGTCGCGCAGGGCGTCGCCGAGCAGGGTGAAGGCGAGGACCGCGAGGAAGAGGAAGAGGCTCGGGATGACGAAGTACATCGGGTCGGTCTCGTAGAAGGCCACGGACTCGGCGATCATCTGGCCCCAGGAGGGGGTGGGCGGCCGGACGCCGACGCCGAGGTAGCTGAGCGCGGCCTCGGTGCTGATCATGCCGGGGATGAGCAGGGTGGTGTAGGCGATGACGGGGCCGGAGACTCCCGGGAGGATGTCGCGGGTCAGGATCCGCCAGGAGCTCGCCCCGCCGACGCGGGCGGCGTCCACGTACTCGCGGTGTTTGAGGGAGAGGGCCTGGCCGCGTACGACGCGGGCGACGCCGGGCCAGCCGAAGACGCCGATGACGACGGTCATGAGGACGATGCGGTTGACGTCCTTGGCCACCGACAGCATCGCGATCATGAAGATGAGGGACGGGAAGGACATCGTCAGGTCCATCAGCCGGGACAGGACGGCGTCGGTGCGCCCGCCGAAGTAGCCGGCGGCGATTCCGGCGGCGGTGCCCGCCACGACGACGATGGCGGTGGCGGTGAAGGCGATGAGGAGCGAGACCTGGGCTCCGTGGACGACGCGGGCGAACAGGTCGCGGCCGGTGACGGGTTCCACGCCGAGCCAGTGCTCGGGGCTGATCCCGCCGAAGGAGCCGAGCGGCTGGCCGCCGAGGTAGGGGTCGATGGCGGTCTTGTCGAACTCGTCCGGGGACCAGCCGCCGAGGGCGCCCAGCCAGGGGGCGGTGGCGGCCATGAGCACGAAGAGGAGGACGACGCAGAGGCTGATGCGGACGGCGGGGCGGCGGCGGAGTTCCCGCCGGGCGAGCTGCCAGGGGCTGCTGCCCGGAGGGATCCCACCGACCGCCGCCGGGTCCGCCGTGTCCGTGGAGTCGGCGGCGAGGGCGGCGGTCATGGTCAGCCCTGGCCCTGGCTCTTGGCCGGGTCCTTGAGGCCGATGGTGGCGTAGTCGAGCTGGCCGACCCAGACGGGGTGGCCGAAGGCGCCGGCGATGTTGGTGCCGACGAGCAGCGGCTTGCGCTCCAGCAGGAGGGGTACGGCCGGGGACTTCTTCATGATCTCGGCGTCGAGGTCGATCCAGGCCTGGTTGGCCTGCTTGGCGTCGGCCATGGCGTTGATCTCGTCGATCCGCTTCATCGTCGCGTCGTCGCGGAACTGCGAGTAGTTGCCCGAGTTGCCCTTGGCCTTGATGGTGCGGCCGTCGAACAGGAAGGGGAGGAAGGTGGAGCCGGAGGGGTAGTCGGGGCACCAGCCGGCGAGGACGAGGTCGGGGGCGGTGGTGGTGTCACCGATGACGTCGTAGTACGCGCCCGGGTCGACGGTGTCGATGACCACCTCGACGCCCGCGCGGGCCAGGCCCTGCTGGATGGCCTCCGCCTTGCCCTTGTCCCCGGTGGACACGGCCAGGGAAACCTTCAGGGTTTCCTTGCCCGCGGCCTTGAGGAGCTCCTTGGCCTTGGCCGGGTCGCCGGACGGCGCGATCTTCAGGGTGTCGGCCGGCTTGCCGCCGGAGAGGGCCAGCGGCAGGTAGGCGGTGGCGATCTCGTTGAGCGCCGGGCCGCCGCCCGCGGTGACCACGGCCTCCTTGTCGACGGCGTACTGCAGGGCCTCGCGGACCTTCGGATCGTCGAAGGGTGCGCGGGAGTTGTTCATCTGGAGCATCTCGGTACAGCCCTGGGACTCGGCGAGCAGCCGCGACTTGACCTCCGGCTTGGGCAGCACCTTGGGGGCGCTCTCGGGCCGCATGTCGGACCACTGGACGGAGGAGGCGTCGGCGCCCTCCCCGGCGATGATCCGGTCGTCGATCTGGCCGCCCTTGAGGCCCATGACGACCACGAACTTGTCCGGGTAGGCCTTGCGGACGGTGTCGGTGGCGGCGTCCCAGTGCTCGTTGCGGATCAGGACGAGCTTCTTGTCCCGGTCGTACGACTCGATCTTGTACGGGCCGGAGGAGAACGGGCGGGCGTCGTACTGCGTGCCCTTCTCCTGCGACTCGGGGACCGGCGCGAAGGTGGGCAGGGTCGCGGTCGCGGAGAACTCGGCCACGGGCCGCTTCAGTTCGAAGACGATCGTGCGGTCGTCGGGGGCCTTGACCGAGTCGAGGTGCTTGCCCTGGAGAGGGCCCTTGTAGCCCTCGGCACCGGCGAGGTACTGGGCCGCGTAGTCGGGGCCGCCGGTGAGGTCGGGGGCCATGGAGCGCTCGACGTTGTACTTGATGTCCTGCGCCTTGATCGGCGACCCGTCCTCGTACTTCACGCCCTCCTTCAGGGTGAAGGTCCAGGTGCGGCCGCCGTTGGAGGGGGTGCCGAGGTCGGTGGCGAGGTCGGGGACGAGCTCGGTGCCGGCCTTGCCCGGTTCGGCCTTGAAGGTGACCAGGGTGCGGTAGAGGAGGCGGGTGCCGAAGTCCATGGTCGGCATGACCCAGTTGCGGGTGGGGTCGAGGTGGGCGAAGTCCTGGTTGGACAGGACGGTGATGGTGCCGCCCTTGACGGGTGCGCCGCCGAGGATCTTCCCGTCGTTGGAGGAGGCGGGGTTGGATCCACCGCCGCCTCCGGCCGAGCCCTTCTTGGGGTCGGAGCAGCCCGAGGCGCCGAGTGCGAGTGCGGCCACCAGGGTGGTGGCGAGGGCGAGTTGGGTGCGCTTGGTCATGGGTCACTCCAGTGAAGGGCCGCGCTCTATGATGTGACCGGTAACATAGTAATGTGAAATTGTACTGACAAGGGGTCGGAGCCTCCGTTATCCAGCCGTGTCCAAATCCGTTCGGGAGGCGGAGGGTTGGGGCCGCCCATGCCCCCGCCATGGATCCGATGCGGGGCCCCGAGCCGGTGCCGGACACGCTGCTACGCCGCCTCGCCGTCCGCAACTCCGGGACGCGGTCCGCGAACCGCGTCACCGTCTGCGACGAGCTCCTGGAGCGGTACGCGGCGGGGTTCGAGGAGCCGGTCGGTGAGGACGAGCGGGTCGTTCTCCAGGAGTAGCGCCGTGCCGCCGGAGCAGCACGGCGGCACGGAACGGCGGCACGGAACGGGTCGAGGCCGGACCCCCGGTCAGCCGCTCGAGTTCAGGCTGCCCGAGCCCAGGCGGCCCGGGGTGCGGCCGACCGGTTCGTCGCGGCCCTGGGCCCACAGGGAGCGGACGTGGCCCAGGTGGCGGGTCATGCAGGCTTCGGCCGCCTCCGCGTCGCCGGTGAGCATCAGGTCGAGCAGCTCGAGGTGCTCCTCGGCGGAGGAGACCAGCTTGCCGGCCTCGTCCAGGCCGGTCAGGCCGTACAGCCGGGAGCGCTTGCGCAGGTCGCCGACGGTTTCCACCAGGCGGTCGTTGCCCGAGAGGCCGAGGAGGGTGAGGTGGAAGCGGCGGTCGGCCTCCAGGTAGCCGATGAGGTTGTGCTCGCGCGCGCTGGTGACGATCTCCTGGGCGATGGGGCGCAGGGCCTCCAGCGATTCGGGGGTGGCGATCTTCGTGATCCGGCCGATGGTCGGGACCTCGATCATCGTGCGCAGCTCGGTATACTGGTCCAGATCGCGCTCGCTGACCTCCGTGATCCGGAAGCCCTTGTTGCGGACCGGTTCCACCAGGCCCTCGCGGGCCAGGTCGAGCATCGCCTCGCGCACCGGGGTGGCCGAGACGCCGAGCTCCGCCGCGAGCCCGGGAGCCGAGTAGACGCTCCCCGGGCGCAGTTCACCCGCTATCAGGGCGGCTCGGAGGGCGTGGCCGACCTGGTCCCGGAGCCGTTCTTGAGCCTTGATGAGACTGTGCTGCTTCAGGTCACCCATTGCATTTCCTCCGAGACCGCTCACACCATCGGCGCGCGAAGGAACAGCGTACAATGTCACGTTGCGCTGTTCCTCCCGGCGGCCTCGAACCAAGCGACCGCCACAGCGAGATCTTCCCAGGCCATGCCCACACTCTTGAAGAGCTGTGGAGAACTTCCCGTCCCGCCGCCCGGCATCCGGCCCGCGACCAGGTCGGCCAGGGTGCCGCTGATATGACCGGGCCCGATCGCCCCCTCCGCCTCCGGCACCAGCAGGTCCCCCGCCTCCCGCAGGGCCGCCGCACGCGACTCCACGTACACGGCCGAACGCCGGACGAGGGCCGTGTCCACCTCGCGCGCGTCCGGCTCGTGCGAGCCGACGGCGACGACCGTCGCCCCCGGCCCGATCAGCCGCCCGTCGAAGAGGGGCTCGCGCGCCGTCGTACAGCAGATGACCAGGTCGGCGTCGGCCACCTCGGCCGCGGCCCCCGGGCGCGCCGGGACGCCCAGTTCCCGCGCGTGGGCCGCGAGCCTCTCCCCTCCTGCCGGGTCCCGGGCCACGACCACCACCTCGGCCAGCCGGCGGATCGCCAGCACCGCTTCGAGGTGCCCGTACGCCTGCGGCCCCGATCCGAAGAGCAGCAGCCGCAGCGGCCGGCCGGCCGGCGCCAGGTGGCGCAGCGCGAGGGCCGAGACGGCCGGGGTGCGCAGGGCCGTCAGCGCGGCCCCGTCGAACAGGGCCAGCGGGCGCAGGGTCGGCCCGTCCAGGAGGAGGTAGGAGCCGGTGATCCGGGGCAGCCCGAGGGCCGGGTTCCGGGGCGCCACCCCGGCGATCTTCACCCCCGCGTAGGCGCCGGCGGCGGCCGGCATCAGCAGCAGCTCCCCGCCGCCCGCCACCGGCAGGGAGCTGCGCGGCGGGCAGGTCTCGGGGTCGAGCCCGGCCCGCAGTACGCCGGCCAGCGCGTCGGCGGCCGCGGCCGGGCCGAGCAGACCGGCCGTGCCGGCCGCCGAGAACTGCGGGATACCGGCGGAAGGGGGCATGGCCGATGGGGTCACCGCGGGCCCCGTCACAGCGGCCCCCCTCACAGCAGGCCCCCTCACAGCAGGAACCCGGCGGCGAGCGCGTCGTGCCGGTCCACGGAGAAGGTGTGTTCGCCGGTGCGGTACGCCGCTCCGGTGACCTCCGTCACCACCCCGGCCTCCGAGGCGGCGGCGACCCGGCCGGTGAACACCGTGCCCACCACCGACTCGTGCAGCAGGTCCTCCCCCGGCCCCAGCCGCCCGTCCTCGGCGAGCAGCGCGAGCCGCGCGGAGGTGCCGGAGCCGCAGGGCGAGCGGTCGATCTGCCCGTCGGCGAAGACGGTGACGTTGCGCTGGTGCGGCCCGAAGGGGGTGCCGGGGAGTTCCTCGTACAGGGTCACCCCGTACACCCCGGAGAGCAGCGGCCCGTCCGGGTGCCAGGTACCGGGGTGGGTCGCGAGGGCGGACCGGATCTCCTTCCCGGCCCGTACGAGCCCGGGCAGCGCGGCGCGGGTCACCTCCAGGCCGAGGTCCCGGGCGGGCAGGGACGCGTAGCAGGCCCCGGCGTGCGCGATGTCGACCTCGGCCATGCCCAGGGTGGTGGCGACGGGCACCTTGCGGGCGCTGGTGCGGGCCGGGACGTTGCGGAAGGTGACCCCGGTGGTGCGGCCCCCGGCGCGGTGCACGGTCGCGCCGACCCGCCCCGAGGGCACGTCGATCCGTACCTGGACGTCCCCGTCGTCCGGGGCGGCGACCCGGCCGGTTTCCACGGCCCAGACGCCGAGCGCCATGGTGCCGTGCCCGCAGGCGGTTGAGTAGCCGTCCTTGTGCCAGAACAGCACCCCGAAATGGGCCCCGTCGTCGTCGGGCGGGACCACGAAGCCCCCGTACATCCCGGCGTGACCGCGCGGCTCCTGCACGAGGAGCCGCCGTACGTCGTCCAGGGCGCCGCGCCGGGGGGCCGTGCCCGATCCCCCGGGTCCGATGGCGGTGGCGCAGCGCTCGGCGACGGTGTCCCCGGGCACGGGCGGTGTCCCCCCGGAGGTGAGGTCGACGACGCGGAAGGGCTCGCCCGCGGTGTGGTAGTCCACGGTTCGTACGACGGTCACAGCAGGAACCCTCCGGGGAACGGGTCGGACGGGTCGAGGAAGTACTGGGCGGTGCCGGTGATCCAGGCCCGCCCGGTGACGGTGGGTACGAGGGCGGGAAGCCCGCCCACCGTGGTCTCGCCGATGAGCCGGCCGGTGAACTCGGTGCCGATGAAGGACTCGTTGGCGAAGTCCGTGTGCAGGGGCAGCAGGCCCCGGGCGTGCAGTTGCGCCATGCGGGCGCTGGTCCCCGTCCCGCACGGCGAGCGGTCGAACCAGCCGGGGTGGATGGCCATCGCGTGCCGGGAGCGGCGGGCGTCGGAGCCGGGCGCGGCGAGGTAGACGTGCTTGACCCCGGCGATGGAGGGGTTCTCGGGGTGGACGGGCCGGTCGCCGGAGGCGTTGACGGCTTCCATGACGGCCAGGCCGGCGGCGAGCAGGTCGTCTCCGCGGGCCCGGTCGAAGGGGAGCCCGAGGGCGTCGAGTTCGACGAAGGCGTAGAAGTTCCCGCCGTAGGCGAGGTCGTAGGTGACCGTGCCGTATCCGGGTACGTCCGCCTTGAGGTCGAGCCCGACGCAGAAGGACGGGACGTTGGTGAGGGTGACGGCGGTGGCCGCCCCGTCCTCGACCCGGACGTCCACGCTCACCAGCCCGGCCGGGGTGTCGAGCCGGACAGTGGTGACCGGCTCGACGACCGGCACCATGCCGGTCTCCACCAGGACGGTGGCGACCCCGATGGTGCCGTGTCCGCACATGGGGAGCAGGCCCGACACCTCGATGTAGAGGACGCCGAAGTCGGCGTCGGGACGGGTCGGGGGTTGCAGGATGGCGCCGCTCATCGCGGAGTGGCCGCGCGGCTCGTACATGAGCAGGGTCCGGATGTGGTCCAGGTGCTCGATGAAGTGGAGCCGCTTGTCGGCCATGGTGGCGCCGGGGATCACCCCGACGCCCCCGGTGATCACCCGGGTGGGCATGCCCTCGGTGTGCGAGTCCACCGCGTGGTAGATGTGGCGCGTGCGCATCAGGTCCCCCTCGGGCGGAGTTAGTTGAGGCCCTCGGCAAGGGCCTTCTCGGTGGCGGCGCGGACGGCGGCCTCGATCTCGCCGGTCAGCGGGAAGCGGGGCGGTCGGGTGGCGCCGCCGGGGCGGCCGGCCAGGTCCATGGAGAGCTTGATGGCCTGGACGAACTCGGTCTTGGAGTCCCAGCGCAGCAGCGAGTGCAGGGACTTGTAGAGCGGCAGGGCGGTGTCCAGGTCCCCGGCGACGGCGGCACGGTAGAGGGTGGCGCAGGCCTGCGGGAGTGCGTTGGGGTAGCCGGCGATCCAGCCGACCGCGCCGGCCAGGGCGAGTTCGAGGAGGACGTCGTCGGCGCCGATCAACAGGTCGAGACCCGGGGCGAGTTCGGCGATCTCGTAGGCGCGCCGCACGTCCCCGCTGAACTCCTTGACGGCGACGATGGAGCCGTCGGCGTGCAGCCGGGCCAGCAGTGCCGGGACGAGGTCCACCTTGGTGTCGATGGGGTTGTTGTACGCGACCACGGGCACTCCCGCGCGGGCGACCTCGGCGTAGTGGGCGCGTACGGCGTCCGCGTCGGCCCGGAAGGCGTTGGGCGGCAGCAGGAGCACGGATCCGGCGCCGGCCTCGGCGGCCTGCTCGGCCCAGCGGCGGGATTCGGCGCTGCCGTAGGCGGCGACTCCGGGCATGACGCGGGCGCCGTCGCCGGCGGCCTCGACGGCGGTCCGCACGACGCGTGCGCGCTCCTCGTCGGTGAGGGTCTGGTACTCGCCGAGGGAGCCGTTGGGGACGACCCCGTCGCAGCCGTTGGCGATCAGCCAGGCCACGTGTTCGGCGTAGGCGTCGTAGTCGACGCTCAGGTCTTCCCGCAGGGGTAGCACGGTGGCGACCATGATGCCGTGCCAGGGGCGGGTGCGGGTGTCCGTACCGGCGGGCGCGGGGGTGTGCGCGTGAGTCATGAGAAGGCTCCCTAGAGTGGTGTGTGACATTTTACTAGTGGCTGCGAGGCGGCCACAAGAGGTACGGGCCGTCCTGTTGGCAGTCCCCCGTCAGGGAAGTTCGGCGCGAAGCCCGTCGGAAGGGGCTTCGGGGGGAAGCGCGGCGAGGTGGCGCAGCGGCACGGGGCACGACAGCGGCCTGCGGTCGGGGGCCGGGTCCGCTCCGGCGAGGGCGGCGACGGCCGGGCCGCACATCCGGCCCTGGCACCAGCCCATCCCGGCCCGGGTGAGGAGTTTGACCGTACGGGCGTCCCGGGCCCCCAGGTCTTCGACGGCCTCCCGGATCCGGGAGGCCGGAACCTCCTCGCAGCGGCACACGTCGGTGTCCTCGCGCAGCCAGTCGGTCCAGCCGGGGCCCGGGCGGTGGGCGCCGGCCATCGCGGCGGCGAAGGCGCGCAGCCTCGTACGGGTCCGGGCGAGGCGCGCCGGGACCGGCCGGCCCGCGATGGAGTGGGCGGCGATCTCACCTTCGGCCAGCGCCAGTTGGGCGCCGCCGATGCCGCCGGTCTCCCCGGCGGACCAGACGCCGGGCACGGAGGTGCGCTGCTGCTCGTCCAGCTCCAGGGCGATGGTGGCGTCCGGGCTCAGGCGGGTGGCGCAGCCGAGACCGGTGGCCAGCTCCAGCTGGGGCACGAGCCCGTGGCCGACGGCCACGGCGTCGCAGGGGATGCGGCGGGCGGTCCCGGGCAGCGGGCGCCAGTCGCGGTCCAGGCGGGTCACGGTCACGGCCTCGACCCGGTCGGCGCCGTGCGCCTCGGTGACGGCATGCCGGGTGAGCAGGCGAACCCCGTGGCGGAGCAGGGCCCCGCCGTACGTGGCACCTTCGGCGAGCTTGCCGGGGTTGCGCAGCAGAGCGGGGGCGTGGGCGGCGTAGCCGGTGTAGGCGGCGTAGCCGGTGTAGGCGGCGGCCTCCACCACGGCGGGCACGCGGGCTCCGGCAGCGGCGAGCGAGCCGGCCACGGCGAGCAGCAGGGGCCCGCTCCCGGCGACGACGACCCGGCTGCCCGGGAGCACGAGCCCGCCCTTCAGCATGGCCTGCGCCCCGCCGGCCCCGACGACCCCGGGCAGGGTCCAGCCGGGGAAGGGGAGCTGCCGCTCGTAGGCGCCGGTGGCGAGCAGGACGGTCCGGGCCCGGACCGTCGCGGGAGCCTCGTCGGGGCCGGCGACGGCGTACAGGGTCCAGCCGGGGCTCCCGCCGTGGTCCGGGGTGAGCGTCCAGACGTGGTGGAGGGGGAGGTACGTGATCCGCCCGGCCGACTCGTGGGCGCGCAGGGCGGCTTCGCGCGAGGCGAAGGCGGACCATCCGTGGTGCAGGGCCTCGGGACGGGCCGCGCCGAGTCCGGGCGCGGGGTGGCGGTAGTACTGCCCGCCGGGCCGCTCCCCCGCGTCGAGGAGGGTGACGCGCAGGCCGAGGCCCGCGGCCGTGACCGCGGCGGCCAGGCCTGCCGGGCCGGCGCCGACGATGGCCAGGTCGACCGGGGTCGCGGACCGGGTGTCGGGCGCCGTGCCGGGCACCGGGCCGGACGCCGGGCCGGACGGGCTGTCAGACGGCTCAGACGGCGAGGTCGTCATGGCCGGTCCCTTCCTGGGTGGTGACGAGGTCGCCCGGGCGGGCGGGGACGAGGCACGCGCGCTGGTTCGGGCGGCCGTTGACGGTGACGAGGCAGTCGTAGCAGCTGCCGATGCCGCAGAACGCGCCTCGGGGGGCGGCGGATTCTCGGGTGGTGCGCCAGGCGAGGATGCCGGCGGACCAGAGGACCGCGGCGATGCTCTGCCCGGCTTGGGCGGGCAGCTCGCGGTCGTCGAAGCGCAGGCTCCAGGTTTCCGCGGCTGTTCCGCCGACCAAGTCGCGGGGCGACCTTCGCCGGCCCCTCGTCGCTTCGCTCATCGCTTCCGTTCTCCTCGTCGTTCCTCTGACCGGCCGTGGTTCGTTGGACGGGTGCCGCGCGGGGCGAAGTCCCCTACCCCCCAGGCTCCGTCCCAGACCCCGCGCCTCAAGCTCCCCCAGCTACCGCTGGGGGAGCTGAGGCGACCCCCAGCCCCGCCCGGGGGCCCCGGTGCCGGCTCCCGGCAGCGGGGGCGCTCCTGGTGGGGCCGGGTCATCGGGGCGGCTCCGGGAAGCGGTCGGGGGCGAAGGGGGCCGGGTCCAGGGCGGGGGGTGTGCCCGTGAGGGCTGCGGTGATCAGGGCTCCCGTCGCGGGGGCCAGGCCGATGCCCGCGCCCTCGTGGCCGCAGGCGTGGAAGAGGCCCGGGACCCTGGGGTCCGGACCGATCGCCGGAAGGTGGTCCGGCAGGTACGGGCGGAAGCCGTGGTACGTCCGCAGCACCCGGACGTCCGCGAGGACCGGGAACAGTGCGGCCGCCTGCCCCGCCAGCCGCCGCAGCGCCTCCGTGGACAGCGAGCGGTCGAAGCCGACCCGTTCGCGGGTGGCGCCGATCAGGACCGGCCCCGCCGGCGTGCCCTCGACCACCGCCGAGGACTGCAGCGCCGCCGACCCGCTGGCCACGTCCGCGATGTAGTCCGCCGCGTAGACCTTGTGCCGCACCACGCGCGGCAGCGGCTCCGTCACCAGGACGAACCCTCGCCGGGGCAGCACCGGAAGGGCCGCTCCGGCCAGCGCGGCCACCGCACCGCCCCAGGTTCCGGCCGCGTTGACCACCGCGGGGGCCGACAGGTCCCGGCGGGCCGTACGGACCCCGCGGAGCCCACCCGCCGGGCCCCGGAGCAGCTCCGTGACCTCTTCCCCCAGGTGGACCGTCACCCCGGGCGCGGCCGCCAGCAGCCGCGCCGCCGCCTGGGCCGGCTGGACCTGGGCGTCCTGCGGGTAGTGGAAGCCGCCCGCCAGGTCCGGGGCCAGGTGGGGCTCCAGTTCGCGGAGCTCACCCGGGCCCACCTCGACCGCGTCGACCCCGGCCGCGCGCTGGCCGTCCGCGAAGCCCCGTAGGGCCTTCACGGTGGCCTCGTCGGCCGCGACGACCAGTCCGCCCTTGGCCTCGTACTCGATCTCCCGCGGAAGACCGAGCGCGAGCTCGCGCCACAGCCGAGCCGACAGCAGCGCGAGGTCCAGCTCGGGGCCCGCCTCCTTGTCGGAGACGAGGAGGTTGCCTTCGCCGGCGCCGGTGGTGCCGCCGGCCACCGGGCCGCGGTCGACGACCGCCACGCGGAGTCCGGCGTGCGCCGCGTAGTACGCGCACGCGGCTCCGACGACGCCCGCGCCGATGATCACGAGATCCAGGGAGTGTCTGGGCACGGCAGTAATATGTCACATATCTCTAGGGGTGGACAGGGGTGCTCGAGGTCAGCCGCGCAGCGGGCCCTCACAGCTGTAACCCGAGGTCCCCGCCACCCGGTTGGTCCAGATCTCCGGCGGGCCGAAGGAGCAGTTCATGTCGGCCAGGTTGTTCGAGGCGGCGCCCGCCCGGTCGAGGATGAAGTAGTCGACCGTCTCGGACATGTCCTTGAAGTTCTGGTCGTCGCTGCGCCAGTCCTTCAGGTTCGCGGTGATCTTGCCGGTGCACGTGAAGCGGCGCTTGCCCGGCTCGCCGTTCTCCACGCAGTCCGGGTGGCTGTACGTGGCCGTGGTGAAGGTGGACTTCACGTCCGCGAGCGCCGCGTCGCGCAGTTGCGCGTTCGGGGTGAAGGAGGTGTTCGGCACGTACAGCTGGTCGACCTTGGCGATCTGGGCGTCCAGGAACCGGTCGTAGCCGCTCTGGACGGCGGAGTCCCGGCCCATGCGGACCCGCCAGGCGTCGAAGCCCGCCGGGTCGTCGGCGCGCAGGTAGCCGTACATCTCGCGCAGCTTCGAGGGCTGCTCGGTCCACAGGAACTCGAAGAAGGTGCCCGCGTAGCCGTAGAAGCGGAATCCGTCGTTGGCGTAGGTGGCGTGCAGGAGCTGGTTGACCGACATGCGCGGGCCGCCGCCGGCCGTGTCGCCGATGATGCTCTTGACCAGGGACTTGCGCACGGCGATGCCGTTGTCGCGGGTCGCGCCGTCGAAGAACTCGGCGGTGCCCTCGTCCATGGCGGTCGTACGGTCGCCCTGGTACCAGGCGCCCTGGCCGAAGAAGCCGGGGACGGCGAAGCGGCCGTTGAGGTAGTGCGTGTACTCGTGGCGGAAGAGCTCTTCCAGGGTGAGCGAGGAGTCCTCGGGAACGCGGCGCTGGTAGGTGTAGAAGGTGGCGCCGTTCTCGATGTAGATGCCGCCGTTGTCGGTGCCGTAACCGGTGAGGACCGGGTGGTAGTTCACGTAGTCCGCGCGGGAGGCGTAGAGCACGATGTTCAGGGTGGTGTTGGGGTCCCCGGCGATCGGCTGGTCGGAGCCGACCACCCGGTGGAACTGGGCCTTGACCTGCTTGCTCGCGTAGTAGAGCTGGTCGACGGTGGCCCGGTCGAGGGCGGTGCGGACCTTGATGGCGCCGTCGGCGCCGTCGGCGCCGCTGCCGTAGGTGTAGGTGTTCGGGAAGAGCGCCTTCTCTATGTCCTCCTTGCACACCCCGTACGGCTTGCACGCCTGGTAGAAGTTGAGCCAGGAGACGGCCTTCGCCCACGGCGCGCTGCCGTCGCCGAAGGCGGCCCTGGCCGGGCCCAGAAGCGCGCCGAGGCCGGCGACGGTCTCGTCTCTCAGGCCCGCGATCTGGCCGAAGCGGCCGAACTCGGCGATGGCGTCGCGGGCCACCCAGGCGTTCGCGGTGCCCTTGAGGTGGGCGTACGTCGCGAAGTTCTTGAAGGTGTCGCGGTATGGGGCGTCGCCCGCCACCGCCGCCTGGAACGCGGTGTCGTTGTTGCCCGCGTACACGCCGAGGTAGTTGACGGAGAGGGCGGCGAGAGCCGCGCCCGCCCAGGCGGTGTCCAGGTTCGTCGCGGTGTGCGACGGGTCCATGGCGGCCAGGACGTTCTTGATCAGGCCGAGCTGGTGATGGCGCAGGCCGGGGGCGCTGGCGGCGTAGAGGGCCTCGCGCAGGGTGCGGGCGTTGGAGGCGGTGGCGTCGAAGGTGCGGGCGGCGCCCGCGAAGGCGGCGACGGCCTGGCGCATCGCGTCGACGGTCGGGGCGTCGGTGACGTCGATCTCGGTGCGGGAGTGGTCGTGGTAGGCCACGGCGTGCAGGTAGGTGAACATCTCCTCCAGGTGGGAGGAGCCCCGGCCGTCGTGGGCGGCGGCCAGGCCGGATATCCGGCGGGAGACGGCCTGGACGTGGGCGTCGGACATGACCGGGGCCAGCCGGGCGTCCCAGGTCCAGACGAGGCCCGCCAGACAGCCGCCCGCGCCCGCGGTGACGGCCGGGTCGGCGAGGAAGTCGGCCAACTGCTCCGGGGTGAGTCCGGTGATCCCGTCGAGGGTGCAGGGGACGCCCGCGGCGGCGCTCCGGGCGGAGGCGGCGAGCCTGCCGCTCTTCGTGGCGGTCACGGCGGCGGGCGCGGTGACGGCGCCGGGGATCCTGCCGTTGGTGACGGCCCGGCCGCCGGGGGCCGGGGCGGGCGCGGGGGCGGTCTGCCGCGCGTCGGCGAGGTGCTCGACCTCGTCGAAGGGGTTCGCACCGGCCTCGGCGCCGGGGGCGCCGCCGGCGAAGGTGCCGGGCGTGGCGGCGGAGGTGCCGGGCGTGGCGGCGGAGGTGCCGGGCGACTCGGCGGCGAAGGTGCCGGGCCCGGTGGCACTCGAGGAGTTGGTGCGGGCTCCGGTCTCGGCGGCCTGGGTCACGGTCTGGCCCGCGGCGGCGAGGAGGGTGACCGTGACGGCGGCGGAGAGGAGGGACGTGCGCACGACTCTGTGCTGGGACACCAAGAACTCCTGGCTGGGAGGGGCAATGGGGAAGGTGCGGAACTGCCCTGCTTCACACGGCGTTTGGCGGGGATTAACATGCCGCGGTGTGAGCTGTAACATAGTAATGTGAAATTGCACTGACAAGACCTGTGCGCCCACCAGTTCGCATCTTCTTGAGGGAGCCCCTGTGAGCGACACCCCCTCCCGCCCCACCGCCGGGCTGAACATCGGCAGTCACGACCTGCCGGTATCAGCCGAGTTGTCGCGATTCATGGCGTCGGACTGGGCGGCCTCTCCGCTGCCGGACGCCACCCGCATCCCCGCGTACGCCGTCACCCCGGCCCGCCGCGCACGCCTCTCCGCCCGCTTCCCGGGGGAACGCCTGATCATCCCCGCGGGCGAGCTGAAGGTCCGCAGCCATGACTGCGACCACCGCTTCCGCCCGCACAGCGCGTACGCCTGGCTGACCGGGCTCACCGGCGAGGACCAGGTCGGCCACGTCCTGGTCCTGGAGCCGGCCGGCCCGCACGGGCACGAGGCCGTCCTCCACCTGCGCCCGCGCTCACCGCGCGGCGGCGGCAACGAGGAGTTCTACCGCGACCGCCGCTACGGGGAGTTCTGGGTCGGTCGCCGCCCCGACCTCACGGAGGCGGAGCGGCTCTCCGGCATCCGCTGCGCCCACCTGGACACGCTGGGCTCACCGTCGGGGCGCACTCCCGCCACGGACCCGGAACTCGCCGTCGCCCTCTCCGAACTGCGCCTGGTCAAGGACGCGTGGGAGGTGGACCAGCTGCAGCTGGCCGTCGACCACACCACCACGGGGTTCGAGGACGTCGTACGGGACCTCCCGCGCGCCCTCGCCCATCCGCGCGGCGAGCGGTGGATCGAGGGGGTCTTCAACCGCCGGGCCCGGGCCGAGGGCAACGGGACCGGTTACGAGACGATCGCGGCGTCGGGCGCACACGCGTGCGTACTGCACTGGATCCGCAACGACGGCCGGCTCGGCGGCGGCGACCTGCTCCTGATGGACGCGGGCGTGGAGACCGACAGCCTCTACACGGCGGACATCACCCGCACCCTCCCGCTGTCGGGCCGGTTCTCCCCCGTCCAGCGACAGGTGTACGAACTGGTTCTCGCCGCGCAGGACGCGGGCATGGCGGCGCTGCGGCCGGGCGCGAGCTTCCGCGACTTCCACCGGGCCGGCATGCGCGTGATCGCGGAAGGGCTCGCGGAGTGGGGGGTGCTGTGCGACATGAGGTCGCTGACGATGAGAGGGGTTGGGCAGTGAGACGCCAACTCCCTGACCTGTGACCGATGGTCGGTCCCCAGCCTCCAGGGCCGAGGAGCAATCCGAGGTCCCGAGCGGAGGTG
>NZ_JAPNLJ010000176.1 GCF_026627445.1 Streptomyces sp. H27-H1 | reverse complement strand
GAACCGCCAGATCACCCCCTCGAACTGCTCCCGCAGCCGCTCGGGGTACGGGCCATACCTACCGATCGGCAGGTATGGATCGATGAACTTCCACTGGGCATGGGTGAGTTGCCTGCGAGTCACGACCGCAGTCCTATCGAATCCACCCCACGAAGAGCACAGAACTCAAAAACTGATCACGACATCACACAGGCCCTAGTGGGCGAGCAGGTGTCCGGTGAGGTGGTCTGGCATGCCGACAACACTCACCAGGTCAGGGTCAGGCTCACCGACTAGGAGTGCTGGTGCACTGCTGAGATGTGAGCTCGATAGCTGAACCAAATCAATCCCCTACACCCGAGCCCCTGCCGGGCACTTCGCACGGTGGCCGGTTGACGGTGGGGGTCTGTACAGCCAGCGGTGTAACTCGACTGATGTGAGTTAACGGCGGCCGACGGAGAGTCGGCCGTCGAAGGCGATGTCGAAGGCCTGGAGTGCGGGCTTCCATCGCATGGTCCAGCGTTTGCG
>NZ_JAPNLJ010000175.1 GCF_026627445.1 Streptomyces sp. H27-H1 | reverse complement strand
GCGGGGGACCCGGCCGCGCCCGCCCCGCCGCCGGTCAGCTCCGGTCCGCGGACCGCCCGGCCGGCTCACCTGTGGCGTCGTCGCCCCGTTCACCGCTCTGCGGCAGGCGGTTCAGGGCGAGGGCGACGGCGGCCACCGTGTACGCGCACAGCACGCCGGCCCCGGCCCACCAGGGAAGCGGGAAGTACCCCGCCGAAGGCGCGTAATGAGCGGTGACCTGCGGATACTCCACGAGGGTCTGCTGTACGGCGAAACCGGCGGCCGGGGTCACCCGGAGCAGCCACTGGGCGAGGCCGTCGCCCAGCAGCGGGACGGCGGTCACGGCGTACGGGACCACGATGGCCGAGACGACGACGAGGATCGCGAGCCGGCCTCGCCGGAGCGCCGCGCCGAGGGAGAGCGCGAGCACGGCCGAGAGGGCGAGCACCGCCGGGATGCCGATGACCAGCCGCGCTCCCGTGAGCGCGGACAGCCCCGGGACGGGCACGCCGTTCGCCTTCAGGACCGTGATCCCGACCGGTACCACGA
>NZ_JAPNLJ010000174.1 GCF_026627445.1 Streptomyces sp. H27-H1 | reverse complement strand
CTGGCTGGAGAACGACCACCGGCCGTGCCGCTCCGGGTCGAACGCCCGGATCTCCTTGAGCTGCGCCGACTGCTGGCCGTACTTGACGGACGTCTTCGACACGTGCCGGTAGGCGTCACGGCGTTCCTGCAAGGCCCCGTTGTAGAGGCCGCGGTGATCGCGGAGCATCTCGCCGAGCGCGATCGTCTGGCCCGCGGTGGGCCTCATGAGGAACTTGTACGCACGGATCACCCGGCCCACCCCCTTTCGGTGTGGTTCGCCGACCATACTACGCTTGGAGTATGTCACCGCGCTGGGAACCAAACCCCGATATCCGTACCGGTCGTCACGTCACCTACAGCCTGCAAGCCCACTTGGTGTTCGTGACCAAGTACCGACGGGGAGTCTTTGACGACGACATGCTCAAGCGCTGTGAAGCGATCATGCGGGAGGTGTGTGGGGACTTCGAGACCGAACTCCGGCAGTTCAACGGCGAGGCCGATCACGTACACCTGCTCGTCCACTACCCGCCGAAGGTCGCCCTGTCCAAGCTGATCA
>NZ_JAPNLJ010000173.1 GCF_026627445.1 Streptomyces sp. H27-H1 | reverse complement strand
GCGTACAGCCACTCCGTTCGCGGCAGACCCCGAGAAATCACAGAACGTGACAACTACGTGATCGCCCAGGGCCTGTGCCTGTTTCGCCCAAGGCTCCCCACCGCGCCTATCTGCGCGACCTCTAAGTGCCCGTGAACGAACTGATCGTTAGGGGTGCTTGGCGGTGGAGCGGGCTAGCCTTCGTGCCATCAGTATGATCATGGACCACTTGACCATGGCTTCGTGGTGCTCGGGTAACCGTTCGTAGTCGCGTACGCAGCGTCGGCGCTGGAAGATCCACGACAATGTGCGCTCTACCACCCACCGCTCCCGCGCTCCTGCACGCTCGCGGTGGTGACCGTGACGACCAGGAGGAGGCCGATCGTGTCCACGATCACGTGACGCTTGCGCTCTGCCACCCGTGTCCCCGCGTCGTATCCCCTGCTCTGAGAGGTCGTTAAGTCCCTTTCCGGTAGAGGCCCCGTCCGGGCTGAGTGAGGAAGCCTTGGCGGGTGAGGCGTCCGAGGCGGCTGCGGGTGACGTTCAGGGAGGGGTCGTCGGTGGGCATGCCG
>NZ_JAPNLJ010000172.1 GCF_026627445.1 Streptomyces sp. H27-H1 | reverse complement strand
CCGCGCCTTCGGCCGCCAATACGCGTGCGAGGACGACCACAAGGACCTCAGGGCCGGTGGGCGCGACAGATCGCTACGCCCTCCCACTCGGCTTGGCGACCGACCACCGCCCGTGGCGGGACATACGCACCACACACGATCCGGGAAGTGACTGAGGTGCCCTGAGGTGCTCCGAGGCCCTCTGGGGTGCTCTGGCGACGACAGTTTCGTCCCCACACTCCCAGAACTGATCGTTTGACCTCCCACGGACCGTCAGTCGCCTGGCCGGACCGTCCGTCGCCGAGCCGGGAGGGAATGCGAACGGGCCTGGGCGGCTTGTGCCCAGCTACAGCCGGTGGTCGGTCGCTGAGCCGAGCGCGACTGCGTAGCGATCTGCTGCGCCCCGAAGTCGCGGAAAGGGTGTCGGAACCCGCTCTGGCGGTGTGCACGCGACCGGAAACGGCCCCTGCTTCGCCAACATGCCCGTCCCTCCCCTCACTTCCCCCCGGCCATTCCCCGGGGGGAACCCGGGAGTCTTGTGTTGTTCCGGGACGGGCCGGTCGGTCAAGGGTGGCCGAAGGCCATCGCGAAGCGACGCGACCGCAGGGAGCGCCCTTGAGGGACCGGCCCGGCACGGAATG
>NZ_JAPNLJ010000171.1 GCF_026627445.1 Streptomyces sp. H27-H1 | reverse complement strand
CCACACGAACATCGCGGCCAGCCTCCGCGAGATGTCCTACGACTGTTTCCGACGACCCCTCGAACTCCTCGGCCTCTCCTGACCAGCAACGATCCAAGACCAAAAGACTTTGCAACAGCCCTGCCCGCTGCCCGGGTCGGACGAACACACCCACGAGGTGCCCTTGGGTCTGCTCGATCTCCCCCTGGAAGATGTCGTCCGCGCCGGCCTCCTCAACGAGTACGGTCACCGTCCCGACCCATTCCCCGTCAGGGGCCTCGGCAACGAACTGCCGGACCGCCCGCCCCGCCGAAGCCCCGGCAGCCCGGTCCTGCCAGAACTCATCGGTCCGGCTCTCCCCCTGCTCAAGGGTCTCGAGAAAGGCCACCGCCGCGGCCGGATCCCGCAGAGCCGCGATCCGCAGCTCCTTCACCTTGGCCCACTCGTCACCCTGGACAGGACGTATCACGTACTCGCTCATACCTCAGATCCTAACGAGCCGGCCAACCCAAGCTCATCCGAGTTTCCACACCCACAAAATGCCTGTAAACGCAGAAAAGCCCCGTACCAGTTTCCTGGTACGGGGCTTTCTACAATAATTGTTCGGCGGCGTCCTACTCTCCCACAGGGTCCCCCCTGCAGTACCATCGGCGCTGAAAGGCTTAG
>NZ_JAPNLJ010000170.1 GCF_026627445.1 Streptomyces sp. H27-H1 | reverse complement strand
CTAGGTCCTGTCTGGAGTTCAGATCATGAATGTGGTGCGATGCTGCGGAGCCAGAGCATCGCACCACACAGATGCAGGCCGGCCTCGTAGCTCTCTGGCGTCTTGTCGAAGCGGAACGCGATGCCGCGCCAGTTCCGCAGCCGGTTGATGCACCGCTCCACGGTGTTGCGCTCCTTGTACAGCTCCGCGTCGTGGGAAACCGGCCGGCCGCCGGCACTGCCGCGCTTCTTGCGGTTCGCGGCCTGGTCGGCCTTCTCCGGGATCACCGCCCGGATCCCGCGTTGACGCAGGTAGCGGCGGTTGCGCCGAGATGAGTACGCCTTGTCCGCGGCCACGGCGTCCGGCCGGGTCCGGGGGCGCCCGACCGGGCCGCGTATCTTGATCCGCTCCAGCACCGGGGCGAACTGCGGGCTGTCGCCGGCCTGTCCGGGCGTGAGGACGAACGCCAGCGGGCGGCAGCGCCGGTCGGCTGCAAGATGGATCTTTGTGGTCAGCCCGCCCCGGGAACGCCCCAGCTCAGCGCCCTTCAGGCGGGCGCGGTGCCGTCGGCGGAGCCGTCGCCGCTCGACACGTGAGTCGTCCCCGTCCCGCCCGTCTTGCGGCTCTTGTCCCTTCGCGCTGCCCCCTTTTCGGCCTCGACGGCCGCTTCC
>NZ_JAPNLJ010000016.1 GCF_026627445.1 Streptomyces sp. H27-H1 | reverse complement strand
CGCCAGCCTGGTGTCACCCATCCATCCAGGAGAGCGACCCAGGACCAGCCACGTCAGGCGAACCCCAAAACCTGAAACAGAACACGACTCACGAGGCGAGCCAAGACCTCAAAACCAGATCACTAGCGCACCGAGAACAGCCGGCCGTACGACGTGATGGCGGTGGCCGGGGTGCCGGTGGTGCGCAGGGCCGCCCACAGGAGGACCTGGTTCGCGGTGAGGACGGGGCGGCCCAGGGTGGCCTCCAGGGCCGCGATCGCCCCGACGGCGCGGAACCCGTTGCCGCCGATGACGACCGCCTCCGCCGTGTCGGGGACGTGCGCCGCCACCCAGTCGTGCAGGACCCGCGGCCCGATCAGGGCCTGCCCGCTGGGGAGGCCGCAGGGGGCGGCGTAAGGGACCTCGAACCCGACGTCCTCGTAATAGCCCCGGCCCAGGTCGGTCAGCGTCTCGTCGAACCACGGCGGGTCCACGAGGGCGAGCCGGCCGGCCCCCAGCGCCCGCAGGGCCTCGACGGTGGCGGCGCAGGTGGCCACCACGGGCAGTCCGTGGGTGCGCTTGCGCAGTCGGTCCAGCATGTACCCCTCCCCGCGCGGCCCGATGACGTAGGCGGAGCTGGTGAAGGCGTAGGCGATCACCGCCACCGGGGCGGCGGCCAGCAGCTCGGCGGCCTCGTCCACGTACGGGGCCTCGGCGAAGGCCCGTACGGGGGCGAGCGGGATGGTCGGGGCCATCGCACCGCCGCCGCCCATCGCGCCGAACGGCACCCGGGCGGTGTGCAGGCCCACGTCGGCCGGAGCCATGGCGCGCAGCTCCGACTCGGGGCCGACATCGGCGTGCGGGGTCAGGACACCGAGGCGGACGCGCACGTCCCACCCGTCGGGCTGCCACATCGCGTGTTCCTCTCGGAGGCCGGGAGATACGGGAGGTGTCCCACCTTGTCACCGGAAGGGCCGCCGAGGTGCCCGGCCGCGCCGCCGGGGCCGCGGCCCGTGGGAGCCTTCCCGGTTTTCCACAGGGCCGAGGGGATCCGGACGGATGTGTCCGAGGAGGTCGCTAGGCTTCAGGGATGACCCCATCGGAAGCAGCCGTCGAGATCCCCGAGGCCCAGCAGGTGCTCCACCGCGTCTTCGGGTACGACTCGTTCCGCGGCGAGCAGCAGCAGATCATCGAGCACGTCGCCGGAGGCGGCGACGCGCTGGTGCTGATGCCGACCGGCGGCGGCAAATCGCTCTGCTACCAGATCCCGGCCCTGGTCAGAGCGGGCACCGGAGTGGTGATCTCACCGCTGATCGCGCTGATGCAGGACCAGGTGGACGCCCTCAACGCGCTCGGGGTGCGGGCCGGATTCCTCAATTCGACGCAAGGCTCCGACGAGCGGCGCGGAGTCGAGCAGGCCTTCATCAGCGGCGAGCTCGACCTGCTCTACCTGGCACCCGAGCGGCTGCGCACCGAGGGGACGCAGCGGCTGCTCGACCGGGGCACGGTCTCGCTCTTCGCCATCGACGAAGCGCACTGCGTCGCCCAGTGGGGCCACGACTTCCGCCCCGACTACCTCGCGCTGTCCATGCTGCACGAGCGCTGGCCGAAGGTGCCGCGGATCGCTCTGACCGCGACGGCCACCGAGGCCACGCACGCCGAGATCGCGGCGCGCCTCGGTCTGCAGGACGCCCGGCACTTCGTGGCCGGCTTCGACCGGCCGAACATCCAGTACCGGATCGTGGGGAAGAACAACCCGGTCAAGCAGCTGCTGGAGCTGATCCGCACCGAGCACCCCGGGGACGCCGGTGTCGTCTACTGCCTCTCGCGGGCATCAGTGGAGAAGACGGCGGCCGCCCTGGTGGAGCAGGGCATCGACGCCGTGCCCTACCACGCCGGCATGGACTCCCGGGCGCGTGCGGCCAACCAGTCGCGGTTCCTGCGCGAGGACGGGGTCGTGGTGGTGGCCACGATCGCGTTCGGCATGGGCATCGACAAGCCCGACGTGCGCTTCGTGGCCCACCTGGACCTGCCCAAATCGGTCGAGGGCTACTACCAGGAGACCGGCCGTGCCGGCCGCGACGGGGAGCCGGCCACCGCATGGCTGGCCTACGGTCTCCAGGACGTGGTGCAGCAGCGCAAGATGATCGAGGGCTCCGAGGGAGACGAAGCGCACCGCCGCTCGCTGGCCGGACACCTGGAGGCGATGCTCGCGCTGTGCGAGACGGTCGGCTGCCGCCGGGTGCGGCTGCTGGCGTACTTCGGGCAGACCGGTGCGCCGGACTGCGGGAACTGCGACACCTGCCTGACGCCGGCCGAGTCCTGGGACGGGACGGTCGCCGCGCAGAAACTGCTGTCCACGGTGTGGCGGCTGGCCAAGGAACGCCGGCAGAAGTTCGGTGCCGGCCAGATCATCGACATCCTGCAGGGCAAGAAGACGGCCAAGGTCATCCAGTTCGACCACGACGGGCTCTCGGTGTTCGGCATCGGGGCGGACCTGGGCACGACCGAATGGCGCGGGGTCGTACGGCAGTTGCTGGCGCTCGGACTGCTGGCGGTGGAAGGCGACTACGGCACGCTGGTGCTGACCGAGGCCAGCGGCGAGGTGCTCGGCAGCCGCCGGAGCGTACAGATGCGCAAGGAGGCGGCGCCGACGGCCGGTTCGTCCCGCAAGGAGTCCGGCGGCTCGCGCTCCGGCAAGGGCGGCCGGGTACCGGTCGACCTGCCGGCGGCCGCAGTCGCGGTGTTCGAGTCCCTCCGCGCGTGGCGCGCCGAGACCGCGCGGGAGCAGGGCGTACCGGCGTACGTCGTCTTCCACGACGCCACGCTGCGGGAGATCGCGACCCAACTGCCCTCCACCGTCGCGGAACTGGGCACGATCAGCGGCGTCGGCGAGGCGAAGCTGACCAAGTACGCCGAAGGCATCCTCCGCACCCTGGAAGGCTCCGACGCGGGTCCGGCGGAGAGCGCCGGTGCCGCGCCGAGCGCCGCCCCCGCGCCGAGCGCCGATCCGGCAGGAGCCGGGAGCGTGGTGGCCGCGAGGAAGGCGGCCTCCCCGGCCCCGGCCCCGGCCCCGGCCCCGGCCGCTGCTGTCCCGGTCGCTGCCGCGACGGTCGCCGTGGCCGCGCGCACGAGTCAGGCCCCGAAGGAAGGGGAGGGGGAGTCCCTCTTCGGCCCGGAGGACGAGGAGATGGACCCGCCCTGGGACGACTGGGAGTAGGCCGCGCCGCCGACCGGGTCCCCGGGGGCCTCCGGCCGCGCGGGCGGCTGGTGTGGGCATCAGCCCCGGGGGGCGGGGGCCCGCGTCGCGGCCACGACCGAGGCGGTGGTGACGATCCGGGCGAAGCCGCCGCCCTGGAGGTTGACCGCAGTGGCGGTGGCCAGCTGGTCGGCCGTCAGCCGGGGTGCGTCCGGACCGGTTCCGGCGGCCAGGTCGAAGGTGTGCGTGGCGTCGAGCGGCACGAGGACCTCGTACCCCAGGTTCCCGGCCATCCGGGCCGTGGTCTCGACGCACATGTTGGTCTGGATGCCGGCGAGGACGAGCTGCCCGACGCCCTGGGCGGTGAGCCACCCGGCCAGGTCCGGGGTGCCGTAGAAGGCCGAGTTCACGGACTTGGTGATGTCCAGGGCGGCCCGCGGCGCCCGCTCCTCGACGAAATCCTTGAGGGCGTGACCGGGCCGGTCCGGCGCGAGGACGGAACCCGCGGTGCGGGAGGCGTGCCGGACGATCACGACGGGCCGCCCGGATTCCTGCCAGGCGTCCATGAGTGCGGCGATGTTCTCCTCGGCGGCCGGATTGTTGCGCGGCCCCCAGAAAGCCGAGTCGTCGAAGCCCCGCTGGACGTCGATGACCAGCAGGGCGCTGTTCGGGGCGATCTCGATCTGGTGCACGTTCCGGCTCTCGTTCTCGGTCGTCGTCATGCACCCATCGTCGGCGGCCCCGGGCCCCGGAAACAGCACCTCGCCTGACCCGAACCGATGAGTTCCCGCCACTTTGGCAGACATCGCGCGGGGTGCCTTCCGAGCCTTCGCCCCTCCCGCCCGCCGCGGGCTCCGTGGCAGACTCACCGCCATGCACCGCGTCGCGATCGTCGCCCAGCCCGGCATCCGCGCTTTCGACCTGGCCGTCATCACCGAGGTCTGGGGTCACGACCGCGGTCACCTCGGGGTCCCGCCCTTCGAGCTGCGCCGGTGCGCCCTCGATCCCGGCCCGATCCCGCTCCCCGGTGGCCTGTCCCTGACCCCCGACCGCGGGCTCGACTGGCTCGCCGAGGCCGACCTCGTGGCCGTACCGGCACTGGAGCAGCCCTGGGATCCGACCCCCGAGCCGGTCCTCGCCGCCCTGCGCGACGCCCACGCCCGGGGCATCCCGGTGGCCGCCCTGTGCGCCGGCGCCTTCATCCTCGCCGAAGCCGGGCTGCTGGCGGGCCGGCGGGCCGTGACCCACTGGTCGCTGGCCCCGGCACTGGCCGGCCGATACCCCGCCGTACGCGTCGAGGAGGCCCCGCTCTACGTCGAGGACGGCGGGCTGTGGACCTCCGCCGGGGTCGCCTCCGGCATCGACCTGTGCCTGCACCTGGTCCGCGAGGCCCACGGCTCCGAGGCGGCCGCCGCCATCGCCCGTTCGATGGTGACCGGCCCCTTCCGCACCGGCAGGCACGCCCAGTACCTGGACCGCCCGACCCCGGCCGCCGACCGGACCGCCGAGGCACTGGCCCTCGTACGGGAGCGGGCGCTCGGGCGGCTGCACGAGGCGCTGGACGTGGCCACCCTGGCCCGGTGGGCCGGGATGTCGCCGCGCTCCTTCGCCCGGCACTTCGCCGCCGCGACCGGCACCACCCCGCACAAATGGCTGCTGGGACACCGTCTGGACGAAGCCCGCAAACTGCTGGAGCGCACCGATCACCCGGTCACCGAGGTGGCCCGGCGGGCCGGATTCGCCAGCGAGGTCACCTTCCGCCAGCATTTCACCTCGTACGTCGGCACGAGCCCGCGGGCCTACCGGGCGGCCGCTACCGCACCAGGACTCCCGGGACCTCCCCCAAACCACGCCGACAGTGTTAGAAATGGCTCATGACCGGACGTTCTGGGCTACCGAGGGGCTCTGAAGGAGCGCCCGAGGACAGGCCCCCGCCCGAAGGCGGGTCCCCACCCGACGACGGGCTCCCGTCCGGGCCCGGACAAGGCCGGTCCGGGGACGGACGCGGGGACCGAGACGGAGACGGAGACGGGCACCGGCACGCGGACGGCCCCGGCCCCGCCGGCCGTCGCGCGCGTCTCCTGGCGCGCCGCCTCACCCGCCCCGTCTCCCGCCTCTTCGCACACCTCTCGCTCGGCGCCCGCAGCGTCGCCGGCCAGGTCTTCGCCCTCCAGGCCATCCTGGTCCTGGTGCTGATCACGGCCGCCGCCGCGGCCCTGTTCTTCCAGGCCCGGTACGACAGCCAGCGCGACGCACGCAACCGCTCCCTCGCCGCCGCCGAGGCCTTCGCCCACGCCCCCGGCCTCCCGGCGGCGCTGGAGTCCGCCGACCCCACCGCCGTGCTCCAGCCGCTGGCCGAGGGCGCCCGCCGGGCCTCCGGCGTCGACTTCATCGCCGTCATGACCACCGAGGGGATCCGGTACACCGACTCCCGCCCCGAGCTGATCGGCCTGCGCGCCACCGGCGACTTCTCCCGCGCCGTGGCCGGGCAGGCCTTCACGGAGACCTTTGAGGGCAAGCCGAGCGACGTGGTCCGCGCCGTGGTCCCCGTACGGGACTCCGCGGGCACGGTGGTCGGCCTGATCGCCACCGGCATCGAGGTCGCCAACGTCGGCGACGTGGTCGAGGGCCAGCTGCCCCTGCTCCTCGGCGCGGCCACCGGCGCCCTGCTCCTCGGCACGGGCGGCGCGGCCCTGGTCAGCCGCCGCCTGCGGCGCCAGACCCGGGGTCTCGGCGAGGCCGAGATGACCCGGATGAACGAACACCACGAAGCGGTTCTGCACGCCGTCCGCGAGGGCGTCCTGATCATCGACGCCGAAGGCCGGCTCATGCTCGCCAACGACGAGGCCCGCCGACTCCTCGACCTGCCCGCCGACGCCGAGCAGCGGCACGTGGGCGATCTCGGCCTCGACCCGCGCACGGCCACGCTGCTGGCCTCCGGGCGGGTCGCCACCGACGAGGTGCACCGGGCGGGCGACCGGCTCCTCGCCGTGAACGTACGGCCGACCAAGCCCTACGGCGGCCGCCCGTCCGGCACCGTGACCACGCTGCGCGACTCCACCGAGCTCGCCGCGCTCTCGGGCCGGGCCGCGGTCGCCCGAGACCGCCTCCAGCTGCTCTACGACGCCGGTGTGCGCATCGGGACCACCCTGGACGTGGTGCGCACCGCCGAGGAGCTCTCCGAGGTCGCCGTCCCCCGGTTCGCGGACTTCGTCACCGTCGAGCTGCTGGAGCCGGTGCTGCGCGGGGAGGAGCCCGGAAGCGGCACGCACACCGAGATGCGGCGGGCCGCCGTCAGCGGGATCCGCGTCGACTCCCCGCTCCAGCCGGTGGGCGACGTCATCCGCTTCGTGGTGCCGACCGCGCCGATGGCGGCGGCCCTGGACGCCGGGCGGGCGGTCCTCGCGGCCGATCTGCACAGTGCCTTCGGCTGGCGGGCCCAGGACCACGACGGCACCCGGGTGGCCCTCGACTACGGGCTGCACTCGCTGATCTCCGTACCGCTCCAGGCCCGCGGGGTGGTCCTCGGCATGGCCAACTTCTGGCGGACCGACACCCCCGAGGCCTTCGACGAGGAGGACCTGTCCTTCGCCGAGGAGCTGGCGGCGCGGGCCGCGGTCTCCATCGACAACGCCCGCCGCTTCACACGCGAGCACGCGGTGGCCGTCACCCTCCAGCGCAGCCTGCTGCCGCGGGTGCTGCCCGACCTGAGCGCCGTGGACGTCGCCTTCCGCTACCTGCCCGCGAAGGCGGGAGTGGGAGGGGACTGGTTCGACGTGATCCCGCTCGCCGGGACCCGGGTCGCACTGGTCGTCGGCGACGTGGTGGGGCACGGGGTGCACGCCGCCGCGACCATGGGCCGGCTGCGGACCGCCGTGCACAACTTCTCCACCCTCGACATGCCGCCCGACGAGCTCCTGGGCCACCTCGACGAGCTGATCGACCGGATCGACCAGGACGAGTCCTCCGCCGACGAGCGCTTCGGGGACGGCGAGTCCTCCGGTGTCACGGGCGCCACCTGCCTCTACGCCGTCTACGACCCGGTGTCCGGCCACTGCGCCATGGCCAGTGCCGGGCACCCCGGCCCCGCCCTGGTCGGGCCCGACGGGCGGGTCGAGTACCCCGAGCTGCCGATCGGGCTGCCGCTGGGCGTCGGCGGGATGCCCTTCGAAGCCGTGGAGCTGCAGCTGCCCGAGGCGAGCAGGCTCGTACTGTTCACCGACGGGCTGCTGGAGGACCGCGACCGGGACTTCGACACCGGCCTAGGCCTGCTGACCGAGACCCTGGCCCGGCCGGACCGCAGCCCCGACCAGGCCTGCGCCGACGTGCTGGCCGCGCTGCTCTTCCCGGCGCCGAGCGATGACATCGCCCTGCTCATCGCCGACACCCGGCGGCTCCCGGCCGACCGGATCGCGGAGTGGGAGGTGCTTTCCGACCCCGCGGACGTCTCCCGGGTCCGCCGCGCGGGAGCCGCGCAGCTGGCCGCGTGGGGGCTGGGGGACACCACCTTCACCGCGGAGCTCATCCTCAGCGAGCTGATCACCAACGCCGTCCGCTACGGGAGCGCGCCCATCCGGGTCCGGCTGCTCCACGACCGCACCCTGATCTGCGAGGTCTCCGACGGCAGCAGCACCTCACCGCACCTGCGCTACGCCGCCACGACCGACGAGGGCGGGCGGGGCCTGTTCCTCGTCGCCCAGTACGCGGAGCGCTGGGGCACCCGCTACACGGACCGAGGCAAGGTGATCTGGGCCGAGCTCCCCCTGACGGGCACGCCCGAGCCGGCGCCGCCGGCCGACGTGGACCTGGCGGCCCTGGAAGACCTGGCCTGGTAGCGGAGCGGCGCCGGCTCGTACTGGACGTCTCGGGTTCCCCGGCAACGCGGCCAGGTGCGGTGCCGGGCGCCGCGGGCCCGCTGCCGCGAGAGACTGCCTAGGGCATGGGCAGGGTGCGTGCCAGCAGGACCGCCACGTCGTCCTGCGGGGCGTCCGGGAGCAGCCGCGCCAGGATCGTGTCGCACAGGTCCTCCAGCGGTTCCCCCGCGCCCCGCAGGGCGCCCGCCAGGCCCGCCATTCCCTCGTCCAGGTCCCGGTCCCGCGACTCGATGAGGCCGTCGGTGTAGAGCACGAGCAGGCTGCCCGGCGCCAGCAGCACCTCCTCCGTGCGGAACTCCCGGCCACCCGTGCCGAGCGGGGTCCCCGGCGGGCCGTCCAGGAAGGCCACGGTTCCATCGGCCGTGACCACGGCCGGCGGCGGGTGGCCGGCGCGGGCGATGACGCACGCGCCCGTCACCGGGTCGTGGACGGCGTAGACGCATGTGGCCATCTCGTCCTCGCCGAGGTCGGCCACCACCGCGTCCAGCGAGCGGAGCATCTGCTCCGGAGTCACCTGATGCCGCGCCAGTGTCCGTACGGCGGTGCGTAGTTGGCCCATGACCGCGGCCGCGTGGATGCCGTGGCCCATCACGTCGCCGATCACCAGGCCGGTCCGGCCGTCCGGCAGCTCGATCACGTCGAACCAGTCGCCGCCGACGTCGTGGTCGCTGGCCGGCAGGTAGCGGCCGGTCAGCTCCAGCCCGGCGACCTCGGGCAGCACGTTGTTGGTGAGGCTGCGCTGCAGGGTCAGGGCCGCCGCGCGCTGGGTGGTGTACATCCGGGCGTTGTCGATGTTGAGGGCCGCCCGGGCCACCACCTCGTCGATCAGCACGCAGTCCTCGTGGTCGAAGACCTCGCGCCCGCGCACCCGGGTCACCACCACGACGCCGAGCACCCGGCCGCGGGCCACCAGCGGGACCATCCGGGCGCAGCCCAGGGTGGCCAGGTACGCGCGTAGCGCGCCCGCGCGCGGATCCTTGATCAGGGCCGGGATGTCGGCGGTGTAGAGGTTCATGGGCTGGCCCTCGGTGATGACCTGCTCGTATGCGGTGCCCGCCGGGATCTGGAAGGTCTGCCCGGCGATCAGCTTGGCGGTGGGCGCGGTGGGATCGGGGAAGAGGGCGGCGAGGCGGCGCAGTACGCCCCGGGTGGACGCGCCGGCCTCGTCCGGGTCCAGTACGGCTTCCAGGAGCTGTACGTCGGCCGAGTCCGTGAGCTGCGGTACCAGCACCTCCACGATCTCCTGGGCCGTCTGCCCCAGGTCCAGCGTGGTGCCGATGCGGGTACCGGCCTCGGAGAGCAGGGCGAAGCGGCTGCGCGCCCGCTCCGCCTCCGCCTGGGCGCGCTGTCCGTCGGTGATGTCGATGAGGGAGGCGATCAGGCCGAGCCGCCTCCCGGAGCCGTCCAGCAGCGGGGCGTAGGAGCAGGACCAGGTCCGGTCGTGGTCGGGGTCGGCGGGGGTGCGGCCGGTGCGGCGGACGTCCACGACGGCGGAGCCGCCCTCCAGCACCCTGCGCATGAGCCGTTCGAGCGCGGAGGCGTTGACGCCGGGTACGACCTCGGTGAGCCGTTTGCCGATGTGTTCGGCGGCCGACACCCCGTTCATCCGGGCGAGGGCGTCGTTGACGCGCAGGAAGCGCAGGTCGGGGCCGAGGGTGCCGATGCCGATGGGCGACTGGGTGAACAGGCTCTGGAGCGCGGCGAGCGAATCGCGCATCCCCAGGACCTCGGAGGTCTCCACGGCGATGAGCATGGCCCCGGTGCGGCCCTGCGCGTCGGGGGCGGGCAGGATCCACATCTCCATCGGGACGCGGTGCCCGTCGCGGTGGCGCACGGGCAGGGTGCCTACGACGGTCTCGCCGGCCTGGACCCGGCGGGTGAGCTGGTCGGCGAGCTCGCGGTTGTTGTCGGGGACGAGCACGCTGGAGCCCAGCCGGCCGAGGATGTCCTCGGGGCGGTGGCCGAGCAGGTCCTGGGCGGCCAGCGACCACTCGACGACGACCCCGTCGGCGTCTTCCCGCCACAGGGCGATCGGCAGCAGCTCGGTCAGTACGCCCGCGTACCCGACAGCAGCCCCCGGCTGATCCGGTACCTCGCTCGTCTGCTGGTACGTGTCCAATGCACCGACCTCACCCCGGGGGGCCCGACTCCTACCGATTCACCCTATCCGAGCCTTCGCGGACCGGCGCTGTGTCGGGCCCCGTCGAATGCCACTGATGTCCCCGGCTCCGAGCGGGGCCGGGGCGGGACACCGCCCCCGGCCCGCCGTCGAACGCCGACGGCCCCGGAGCCCCGGTCCGGGGGTCCGGGCCGTCGGAAGGGTCGAAGGACGGCTCAGAGGGGAGGGCTCAGAGGACGTCGGCCGCGATGTTCTGCGCCACCCGCTCCAGCAGCGGCCCCGCGTTCGCGATGCACACCGCCGGGTCGGGCTCGATCTCCGTGAGGGGGTATGCCCGCCGGATTCCGGCCGCCGTCAGCGCCTCCTGTGTGAGCAGCAGGCGGCCGCAGACCGCGACGACCTCCTTGCCCGCCGCGCGAGCCGCCGCCGCGACACCGGCCGGAGCCTTGCCGTGGAGGGTCTGCTCGTCCAGCGAACCCTCGCCGGTGATGACCAGCGTCGCCCGCTCCAGGGCCGGCGCGAAGCCGAGCACCTCCAGCATCAGCTCGATGCCGGGACGGAACGACGCGCCGAGCAGCAGCGCACCGTAGCCGATGCCGCCCGCCCCGCCCGCGCCGGGCGAGACGGCGGCCTCGGCGGCCAGGGAGCCGATCGACTTCTCCAGGACCACCGCGAAGTGCGCCAGCGCCGCGTCCAGCGTCGCCACGTCCTCGGGCGACGCCCCCTTCTGCGGGCCGTAGATCGCCGGAGCGCCCTTCGGACCCGTCAGAGGGTTGTCCACGTCGCTCGCCAGGACGAGGTCGATCTCCTTGATGCGGGGGTCGATGCCCGACAGGTCGGCCGAGGCCAGAGCCGCCAGCGCGCCGCCGCCCGGACCGACCGGTTCACCGTTCGCATCCAGGAATACCGCGCCCAGTGCGGCCAGCATGCCCGCGCCGCCGTCGGTGGTCGCGCTGCCGCCCACACCGAAGACGATCGAGCGCGCGCCCGCGTCGAGTGCGGCCTTCAGCAGTTCGCCGGAGCCGTAGGTGGTCGCCGTCAGCGGGGCGAAGACACCCGCCGGCAGCAGCTGGAGGCCGGAGGCCTCCGCCATCTCGACCACCGCGGTGCCCTCGCGCAGCGCGAAAGCGGCCGTGACCTGGTCACCGAGCGGTCCGGTGACCCGTACCTCCCGGCGTTCGAAACCGGCCGCTACAGCGGCCGCGACCGTACCGTCGCCGCCGTCCGCGACGGGGAGGGTCTCGATCTCCACGCCCGGTACGGCCTTGCGAAGGCCGGCCGTCACCCGCTCCGCGACCTGAACGGCCGTGAGCGAGCCCTTGAATTTGTCCGCGGCGATGAGCACGCGCGCGGTCTCAGTTACTGCTCCGTCCGTCACCTTGCTAATCCCTTGCTATCGAACAGTGCAGTCGCGCCGTCCATGAGCCTATCCGGAGGATCCTCCTATGCCCATGGGTGGCCTGGGCCACACGCGGCGCGGCATACCCCTAAATAGGGATATACGGCTGCATAGTGTGGCCGCATGAGCACGGAATCACTGGAACAGCCACGTCCGGATTCCCCAGTCGGGGGGTCCGAGGGCCCCGATGACGGCACTCCCGACAGCACGGTCGTGACCATCGGAGTGATCTCCGTCCTCGCCGTGGTCGCCTGGGCGGCGCTCGGAAGAAGTTCCTTCGACTCGGCGTCGAGCAGCGCGCTGGACTGGGTGCTGAACAACTTCGCGTGGCTCTTCGTGATCGCCGCCGACGTGTTCCTCGTCATGTGCGTCCTGCTCGCGATCAGCCGCTTCGGCCGGATCCGCCTCGGCAAGGACGACTCCGAGCCGGAGTTCACGAACCTCGCGTGGATCGCGATGATGTTCAGCGCCGGCATGGGGATCGGCCTGATGTTCTACGGGGTGGGAGAGCCCCTCACCCACTTCCTGAACCCGCCACCGGCCTCCGGCGCCGCCCCCGGAACCGGCGACGCCGCCCGCGCCTCCCTCGACTACTCCTTCTTCCACTGGACCCTCACCCCCTGGGCGATCTACGGCATCACCGGCCTCGCCCTCGCCTACGCGACCTTCCGCAAAGGCCGCGGCAACCGCCTCAGCTCCGCCTTCGTCCCCCTCATGGGCGAGGAGCGGGCCACCGGCTGGCAGGGCAAGGCGATCGACCTGCTCGCCGTCTTCGCGACCGTCTTCGGGACCGCCACCAGCCTCGGCCTCGGCGCCCTCCAGGTCGCCAAGGGGCTCAACATCACCACCGGGATCGAGGACTCGACGACCGTCGAGCTGATCATCATCGGATCCCTGTCCGGCGCCTTCGTGCTCTCCGCCTTCTCCGGCCTGCACAAGGGCGTCAAATGGCTCAGCACGATCAACATCGTGCTCGCCGCGGCCCTGATGCTCTTCGTCTTCGTCCTCGGCCCGACCGTCTACATCCTCGACGTGATCCCGGCGAGCGTCGGCAGCTACCTGCACGACCTGCTCCCGATGGCCACCCGCACCGGCGCCTTCACCGACAGCGAGTGGCTCGGCGCGTGGACGATCTTCTACTGGGCGTGGTGGCTCTCCTGGGCCCCCTTCGTCGGCACCTTCATCGCCCGCATCTCGCGCGGCCGCACCATCCGCGAGTTCCTCGTGGGCGTGCTCCTGGTGCCCAGCGGCGCCACCGTCGTCTGGTTCTGCGTCATGGGCGGCACCGCGATCCGCCTCGACTCCACCGGCGCCGCCGACATGGCCTCCAAGCTCAAGGAAGGCACCGAGGCCTCCCTCTTCGCGATGCTCGACGCGCTCCCGCTCGGGACGCTGACCTCGTGGATCGCCATGCTCCTGGTGATGACGTACTTCGTCACCAGCGCCGACTCCGCCTCCCTGGTCATGGGCTCCCTCACCAGCCGCGGCTCCCTGCACCCGCCGACCTGGCTGGTCGTCACCTGGGGCGTGCTGATGGCCGCGGTGGCCGCCGTACTCCTCGTCGCGGGCGGCCTGAAGTCCCTCCAGACGGCCACCATCCTGGTCGCCCTGCCGTTCGTCATCGTGATGCTGCTGCTCTGCTGGGCCCTGGTGAAGGAGCTACGGGAGGACCCGGGCGCGGGCCCCGTCCGCCACCACCCCCTGCACGGAATGCGCGACGCGGTCAAAGCCATGGTCGGCGACGCCATCACCGAACAGGGGACGGCCCGCCACCCGCGGCTGCGCCGCGTGGCCGAGTCGAGGAACCGCGACCGCGAGGACGGCCCCGGCAGCGGGAGCACTCCGGAAGCGTGATCCGCGCGGCCGTCCGGCACTCCTGCGGTCCGTCCGAAGGAACTAGGGTTGCGGAGTGACCACCACGGATGACTACGCCACCTACATCGCGAGCCTGCCCCGGGTGCTGGCCGGCGCGGCCGCGCTCTTCCGGGACGCCGAGGGCCGGGTGCTCCTCGTCGAGCCCAACTACCGGGAGGGCTGGGCCCTGCCGGGCGGCACCATCGAGTCGGACACGGGGGAGTCCCCGCGCACGGCCGCCCGCCGTGAGAGCGCCGAGGAGATCGGCATCGACGTGCCGCTCGGCCGGCTGCTCGCCGTCGACTGGACGCTCGGCCCGGGCCGGCCCCCGCTCGTCGCGTACCTCTACGACGGCGGCGTGCTCGACGCCGCGCAGCTCGCCTCCGTCAGGCTCCAGGAGGAGGAGCTGCTCTCGTGGCGGCTGGTGGACCCGGCCGAGCTGACGGAGTATCTGCAGGGCGCGCTGGGCCTGCGCACCGCAGAGGCGTACCGGGTCCTGGGGTCCGGCGAGGGCGCCGCCGAGCTGGAGAACGGGCTCCGGCCGCACGCCTCGTAGCCCCTTCCGCTCGTTACTTCGTGCCTACACCGAGCAGGACAGAATTCAGCAGATGATCACGATGTACGCCTGGCCCAGCACCGCCGACGGGCCCGACGCCCTGCCCATGGTCCACTTCACCACCGATCAGCAGGAGAGCGGTGAGGTCACCCCCGACGGAGTGCCGGTGTGGATGTTCGACACCGCGATCCAGGACGGCGGCTGGGCCCGGTTCACCGACTTCGAGGCCTGGTCCGTGCCGGCCGAGGGCTGGCAGGCCTTCTACCGCCGCGAGGACGACGTCCTCGCGGTCACCGGCCCCGGCTCTTGCGAGGGCTGGTACCAGGGCGGCCTCGGCGCCGACGCCGACTGGGTGGGAGCGGCCGCCGCACAGCAGAGCGTGGTGCTGCTCGCCGCCCCCGTCCAGCACCCGTCCCTGTACGCCTACGCGGTCGAGGCCGGAGCCGCCTTCGCCCTGCTGGTCCCGCTGATCGTGATCTAGCCGGAGTGCCTGCCATGAGCCCTCTTCCCGCAGACCCGACGGTGCTCCACCCGATGCCCGACCAGCCGCGCCTGATCCTGCTGAAACCGCTGGTGACCTCGCCGCTGATCGAGGTGGGGGAGTACTCCTACTACGACGACCCGCAGGACCCCACCGCCTTCGAGACCCGCAACGTGCTCTACCACTACGGGCCCGAGAAGCTGGTCATCGGGAAGTTCTGCGCGCTGGGCACCGGGGTCCGGTTCATCATGAACGGCGCCAACCACCGTATGGACGGCCCCTCCACGTTCCCCTTCCCCGTCATGGGCGGGTCCTGGGCCGATCACTTCGATCTGCTCGGCGGCCTGCCGGGCCGGGGCGACACCGTCGTGGGCAACGACGTCTGGTTCGGCTACGACACGATGGTCATGCCCGGAGTGCGCATCGGGCACGGCGCGATCATCGCTTCCGGCGCCGTCGTCGTGAACGACGTCCCCGACTACGGGATCGTCGGCGGCAACCCGGCCACGCTCATCCGCACCCGCCACACCGACGAGGAGATCGCCCGGCTGCTTGCCCTGGCCTGGTGGGACTGGCCCGTGGAGCACCTCACCGAACACGTCCGTGCCGTCATGTCCGGCACCGTCGAGGACCTCGAAGCGGTCGCACCGCCGCCGGCCTGAGCCGCGGCAGCAGGGGTGCTAGAACTGCTCGGCCCCCGACTCGAAGGCGAGCAGGCGGACCTTGCGGTCGATGCCGCCGCCGTAGCCGGTCATGGAGCCGGACGCCCCGATGACGCGGTGGCACGGCACGATGATGCCGACCGGGTTCTTCCCGTTGGCCAGCCCCACCGCGCGCGAGGCGTTCGGCTTGCCGAGCTTGGCGGCCAGCTCCCCGTAGGACCAGGTCTGTCCGTAGGGAATCCGTACGAGCTGCTCCCACACGCTGCGCTGGAACTCGGTGCCCTCCAGCCGGACCGGCACGTCGAACTCGGTGAGCTCCCCGGCGAAGTACGCGGTCAGCTGCCGCACCACCTCGGGGAAGGGGGCCTCGCCGGCCGCGACCCGCTCCCCGAAGAACTCCTCGGCGGGGCGGTGGCGCTGACCGGTCATGTAGAGCCCGACGAGGACCCCGTCGGTGGCGACGAGGGTGAGCTCGCCGTACGGGCTGTCGACGACTGCGTGCTGCTTGGCGCCGCTGCTGCGGATGCCGGTGTCGTTGCTGGGCATGGTGCTCGTAACCTTTCGGCGGTCGGGTGGTCGGGTGGTCGGGCGGTCGGACTGTCAGGCGGGCAGGACGTTGATGGCGTGGTCCTCGGTGGCCCACAGGTACTGGACGGCGTACGCGCGCCAGGGCCGCCAGTGCGCCGCGCGGGCCGTCAGCGCGGCGGGTGTGGACGGCAGCCCGAGCCCCTTGGCGGCCCGCCGGATCCCGAGGTCGGCGGGGATGAAGGCATCCGGGTCGCCCAGGGCCCGCATCGCGATGATCTCGGTGGTCCACGGCCCGAACCCGGGCAGCGCGCCCAGCCGTGCGCGGGCCGCCTCCCAGTCGCTGTCGATGCCGAGCGGCAGCGAGCCGTCGGCCAGCGCCGCCACGAGCGTGGTGAGGGTGTCCCGCCGGCTGCGCGGCAGGGCCAGCGACTGGGCCAGCGACTCGGGATCGAGCCCGGCCAGCGCCCGCGAGGAGGGGAACAGGTGCGTCAGCCCGCCCTCGGGGTCGGGGTCGGTCACCGGCTCCCCGTGGGCGGCCACCAGCCGGGCGGCGTGCGTACGCGCCGCGGCGGTGGACACCTGCTGCCCCAGGACCGCCCGTACGGCGAACTCCTCCGCGTCGACCGTACGCGGCACCCGGCGCCCGGGAGCCTTGTCCACGAGCGGGGCCAGCAGCGGATCGGCGCGCAGCTGCTCGTCGACGGCCTCGGGGTCGGCGTCGAGGTCCAGGAGCCGGCGGCAGCGGCTGATGGCGATGGTGAGGTCGCGCAGGTCGGTCAGGGCGAGCCGGCAGCCGATGTGGTCGGGCTGCGGGGTGAGTGCGACCACGCCCGTGCCGTAGGGCAGGCGCAGGGTGCGGCGGTAGGAGCCGGCACGCCACTCCTCGACGCCGGGGACGGCGGTCGCGGCGAGGTGGCCGAAGAGGTTGTCGGGGGTGAGCGGGGCACGGAAGGGGAGCCGCAGGCTGATGGTGCCGGGCACCTGGGCCGTCCCGGGCCCCCGGCCGGCTGCCCGGACCCGTAGCTCGCTGGGGGCCAGGGCGAAGACCTCGCGGACGGTGTCGTTGAAGGTCCGGATCGAGGAGAACCCGGAGGCGAAGGCGATGTCGCCCATCGGGAGGGCCGAGGTCTCGATCAGCAGCCGGGCGGTCTGGGCGCGCTGGGCACGGGCGAGGGCGAGCGGTCCGGCGCCGAGCTCCGCCAGCAGCTGGCGCTCCAGCTGGCGGGAGGAGTAGCCGAGCTTCGCGGCCAGCCCCGGGACGCCCTCGCGGTCCACCACACCGTCCTGGATGAGGCGCATGGCGCGGGCGACGGTGTCGGCGCGGGCGTTCCACTCCGGGGATCCGGGGGAGGTGTCGGGCCGGCACCGTTTGCAGGCCCGGTAGCCGCTCTGCTGGCAGGCGGCGGCACTGGGCAGGAAGGTCATGTTCTCGACCTTGGGCGGGACGGCGGGGCAGCTGGGCCGGCAGTAGATGCCGGTGGTCCTGACGGCGGTGAAGAACCAGCCGTCGAACCGTGCGTCCTTGGACCGGACGGCCCGTACGCAACGCTCCGTGTCGGTGTGCATGGCTCCATCCTCCCGGGCGGGCAGGGTCCGGGCTGGCGGTTTTCCGACACCTAGTTTAATCCGGGCCCGCGGTCCCCGGCCGCCTCCGGTCCCACGCAGGGGCCCCCGGGCATGCGGAAGGGCCCCGGTCGCCTGGTGGCGGCCGGGGCCCTTCCGAAATGCGTACAGCCGGTGCTACGGGGCCTGCGTGGCCCGCGCCTCGCGCCGGTTGTGCCGGAACGTGTTCGCCCGGCGGGTCGTCGCGAACAGCGGGATGGTCGCCGCCAGAGCGATCTGCAGCGCGCAGCCGGTCTGGAGCAGCAGCCCGCCGCCCGGAGCGTCGAACGCCCAGGCCGCCAGCAGCCCCATCGCCGCGACGATCCAGCTCAGCATCGCCACCGCGAGGACGCCCCGGGGCTTGGGGTACTCGACCCGGCTCACCATCAGCCAGGCCACCCCGACGATCGCCAGCAGCGTCGGAATGAACGGCAGCTCCAGCAGCACGATCGAGACGACCGTCAGCGCACCGAAGGGGCTCGGCATGCCCTGGAACATGCCGTCCTTCATCGTCACGCAGCTGAATCTCGCGAGGCGCAGTACCACTGCCAGCAGGACCACGATCGCGGCCAGCGCCGACATCTTCTGCACCGCGTCATCGGCGACCATGCCGTAGACGAGCACGAAGTACGCGGGAGCCAGGCCGAAGCTGATCAGGTCGGACAGGTTGTCCAGCTCCGCGCCCATCGGCGAGCTGCGCAGCTTGCGGGCCACGATGCCGTCGAAGAGGTCGAAGACCGCGGCGAGCAGCATCAGTATCACTGCCGTCGCGGCGCTGCTGCGGGCCATGCCCGACTCGCCGCTGCCGGTGAGGTGCGGGATGAGGATCCCGGTGGTGGTGAAGTACACCGCCATGAATCCGCAGGTCGCGTTGCCGAGGGTCAGGGTGTCCGCTATCGACAGCCGCAGTGACAGCGGCATGTCGTCCTCGGTGGACTCCTCCTCGGACGCCTCGGGCACCCATCCGGTCGACGGAGTCGCCGGACTCTCAGGTTCAGTCACGGTCAATTCGGGTCACCCCCGCGGTGGTGGCCTGTCCGACCTCGACCGCGACCTCGACGCCCTCGGGGAGGTAGATGTCGACGCGTGAGCCGAAGCGGATCAGACCGATGCGTTCGCCCTGCTCCACCTTGGTGCCGGCCGGCAGGTACGGGACGATGCGACGGGCGACGGCGCCGGCGATCTGCACCATCTCGATGTCGCCGAGTTCGGTGTCGAAGTGCCAGACAACGCGCTCGTTGTTCTCGCTCTCCTTGTTGAACGCCGGAACGAATCCACCGGGAATGTGCTCCACGGACGTGACCGTGCCCGCGAGGGGCGCGCGGTTGACGTGGACGTTCAGCGGGCTCATGAAGATCGCGACGCGGGTCCGCCCGTCCTTCCACGGCATGATGCTCTGCACCACACCGTCGGCGGGCGAGATGACCCGGCCCTGCGTGATCTCACGCTCGGGGTCGCGGAAGAACCACAGCATGCCCGCCGCGAGCGCGGTGGTGGGCACGGCCACTGCAGCCCAGCGTCCGGACTTGCGGGCCCGGACGAGGCTGACGGCGGCGGTGGCGACGGTCGGCAGAAGCCACGGCGATGCTCCGCGCGCGAGGCGTCCACCGAGGAGGCCGACGCGAGGTGCAGAGGTTTGGCTGTGGGGCATGGATGACCTTCGTAGCGGGTGATGCCGCGCCGCAAACGGGGGGACGGGACGGCGGCTTTACTGGAATGCTATCGGTTGCGCGCAACAACTGGGCAAGCCAGAAGCCGAGTCGATGACCGTGCCCCAGTGACTGCTAGTGACTCTTTTGCGGAAAACCACTGGATGATTTACCGCAAAAGGGACTTTCAGCCCTGGAGTCGGTACTCCTCAAGCAGGCGTCGCCCGATGATCATTTTCTGGATCTCGGCGGTACCTTCGCCGATGAGCAGCATGGGTGCCTCGCGGTAGAGGCGCTCGATCTCGTACTCCTTCGAGAAGCCGTAGCCACCGTGGATACGGAACGCGTCCTCCACCACCTCCTTGCAGTACTCGGAGGCGAGGTACTTCGCCATCCCTGCCTCGAGGTCGTTTCGTTCCCCGGAGTCCTTTTTGCGTGCTGCATTGACCATCATCGCATGGGCGGCTTCGACCTTGGTAGCCATCTCGGCCAGCTTGAACTGGATCGCCTGGTGCTCGGCGATCGCCTTGCCGAAAGTGTGACGTTGCTGGGCATACGAGACACCCAGCTCGAACGCACGCTGCGCGACGCCGCAACCACGGGCCGCCACGTTGACGCGGCCGACCTCGACTCCGTCCATCATTTGGTAAAACCCTCGGCCGGTCTTCCCGCCCAGCACCCGATTGGCCGGAATGCGTAGTCCGTCCATGATGAGCTCGGTCGTGTCGACGCCCTTGTAGCCCATCTTGTCGATCTTGCCGGGAATGGTCAGGCCGGGCCGGACCTCACCGAATCCGGCCTCCTTCTCCACCAGGAAGGTCGTCATCGACTTGTGGGGGGCGGTGCCCTCCGGGTGTCCTTCGTCACTGCGCACCAGAACGGCCACCAGCGTGGACGTGCCGCCGTTCGTCAGCCACATCTTCTGGCCGTTCAGGACGTACTCGTCACCGTCCCTCACCGCCTTGGAGGTGATGGCCGACACATCGGAGCCGAGCCCCGGCTCGGACATCGAGAACGCGCCGCGCACCTCGCCCAGCGCCATCCGCGGGAGGAAGTACTCCCGCTGCTCCTGGGTGCCGTGCTGCTTGAGCATGTACGCCACGATGAAGTGGGTGTTGATGATGCCCGAGACGGACATCCAGCCGCGCGCGATCTCCTCGACGCACAGCGCGTAGGTGAGCAGCGACTCACCCAGGCCGCCGTACTCCTCCGGGATCATCAGGCCGAACAGGCCGAGTTCCTTGAGGCCGTCGACGATCGCCTGCGGGTACTCGTCGCGGTGCTCCAGCTCGGTCGCGACCGGGATGATCTCCTTGTCGACGAACTCCCGGACGGTCTTGAGGATGTCCCTCTGGTCGTCCGTCAGGCCGGCGGTCTGGGCAAGTCGGCTCATGGTTCTACTTCCCCTGTTCCTTCAGCGTGGGGCGGCCGGGCTGCTCGCCGCCGCGCTCCTTGATGTACGTCTCGGTCGGGACCATCACCTTGCGCCGGAAGACGCAGACGAGGGTGCCGTCCTGCTTGTAGCCCTTGGTCTCCACGTAGACGATGCCGCGGTCGTTCTTCGACTTCGACGGGGTCTTGTCGAGGACCTCGGTCTCGCCGTAGAGCGTGTCGCCGTGGAAGGTCGGCGCCACGTGCCGCAGCGACTCGATCTCCAGGTTGGCGATGGCCTTGCCGGAGACGTCCGGCACCGACATGCCCAGCAGCAGCGAGTAGATGTAGTTGCCCACGACGACGTTCTTGCCGAAGTCGGTCGTGTTCTCCGCGTAGTTGCTGTCCATGTGGAGCGGGTGGTGGTTCATGGTCAGCAGGCAGAAGAGGTGGTCGTCGTACTCGGTGACCGTCTTTCCGGGCCAGTGCTTGTAGACCGCGCCGATCTCGAACTCTTCGTAGGTGCGTCCGAACTGCATGGTGCCTAGCCCTCCGGGATCTCGAACTTGGTGGTGCGCTGCATGCCGGCGGCGCGGCCCTTGCCCGAGATGACCAGCGCCATCTTGCGGCTGGCCTCGTCGATCATCTCGTCGCCGAGCATCGCCGAGCCCTTCTTGCCGCCCGCCTCGGAGGTGCACCAGTCGTACGCGTCGAGGATCAGCTCGGAGTGGTCGTAGTCCTCCTGCGAGGGAGAGAAGACCTCGTTGGCCGCGTCGACCTGGCCGGGGTGCAGCACCCACTTGCCGTCGAAGCCCAGGGCCGCCGCGCGCCCGGCGACCTCGCGGTAGCCGTCGACGTTCTTGATCTGCAGGAAGGGGCCGTCGATCGCCTGCAGGTCGTGCATGCGGGCCGCCATCAGGATCCGCATCAGGATGTAGTGGTAGGCGTCCGCGCCGTAACCGGGCGGCTGCATGCCCACGACCAGCGACTTCATGTTGATGGAGGCCATGAAGTCGGCCGGCCCGAAGATGATGGTCTCCAGCCGCGGCGAGGCGCCGGCGATCTCGTCGACGTTCACCAGGCCCTTGGCGTTCTCGATCTGCGCCTCGATGCCGATCTTGCCGACCTCGAAGCCCATGGTCTTCTCGATCTGCGTCAGCAGGAGGTCGAGGGCCACCACCTGCTGGGCGTCCTGGACCTTCGGCAGCATGATGCAGTCGAGGTTCTGGCCGGCGCCCTCGACGACCGTGATCACATCGCGGTACGTCCAGTGCGTGGTCCAGTCGTTGACGCGGACCACGCGGGTCTTGCCGGTCCAGTCGCCCTGGTTCAGCGCCTCCACGATCGTGTGGCGGGCGCCCTCCTTGGCGAGCGGGGCGCAGGCGTCCTCCAGGTCCAGGAAGACCTGGTCGGCCGGCAGGCCCTGGGCCTTCTCCAGGAACCGGGGGTTGGAACCCGGCACCGCGAGGCAGGAGCGGCGCGGCCGCAGCCGGTTGACCGGGGAAGAGGGCGTGGTCATGCGGGGACCTCCGTGCTTGCAATGGCGTCTGTGGTGGCTGTGGTGTCGGCGCCGGGGGCGCCTTCGGTGCCGTCGAGAGGGTAGAGCTTGTTCGCCTTGCGGATCTCGTCGACGATACGTCCGATGATCTCCGTGATGCCGAAGTCCTTCGGGGTGAAGACCGCGGCCACCCCGGCCTTCTTGAGGGCCACGGCGTCGGCCTGGGGAATGATGCCGCCGAGGACCACGGGGATGTCACCCGCCCCCGCCGCGCGCAGGCGTTCCAGTACGTCCGGGACCAGCGCGCTGTGCGAGCCCGACAGGATGGACAGTCCCACGCAGTGCACGTCCTCGGCCAGAGCCGCCGAGGAGATCTCCTCGGGGGTCAGCCGGATGCCCTGGTAGACCACCTCGAAGCCGGCGTCGCGGGCCCGTACGGCGATCTGCTCGGCGCCGTTGGAGTGCCCGTCCAGGCCGGGCTTGCCGACCAGCAGGCGCAGCCGGCCGGAGCCCAGCTCCTCGGCCGTACGGGAGACCTTCGCGCGGACGAGGGCCATGGGGGTCCCCTCCTCGGCGGTCACGGCCACCGGGGCCGAGGAGACACCGGTCGGCGCCCGGAACTCCCCGAACACCTCGCGCAGGGCGTTGGACCACTCGCCGGTGGTGACACCGGCGCGGGCGCACTCCAGGGTGGCCTCCATGAGGTTCTCGTCCCCCGTGGCGGCCTCCTTCAGCCGGTCCAGGGCCTGCATGACCGTGGGGAAGACGAACGGGTCGCCGTCCCCCTGGCGGTCCGAGGACTCCTGCCGCTCGGCCTTCCAGCGGCCGATGCGCTCGACGGTCAGTGCCTCGACGGCAGCGTCCACCGTCATGATGGCGCCGTCCAGGTCGGAGGTGAGCGGGTTCTCCTCCGTCTGCTGGAAGCAGTTGACTCCGACGATCTTGTCCTCGCCGGCCTCGATCCGGGCCCGCCGCTCGGCGTGCGAGGAGACCAGCTCGCCCTTGAGGTATCCGGACTCGACGGCCGCCATGGCGCCGCCCATCTCCTGGATCCGGTCGATCTCGGCCAGGCACTCGGCCACCAGGGACTCGACCTTGGCCTCGATGACGTGCGAGCCGGCGAAGATGTCCTCGTACTCCAGCAGGTCGCTCTCGAGGGCGAGGACCTGCTGGATGCGCAGCGACCACTGCTGGTCCCAGGGCCGGGGCAGGCCCAGCGCCTCGTTCCAGGCCGGCAGCTGCACGGCGCGGGCGCGGGCGTCCTTGGAGAGGGTGACCGCGAGCATCTCCAGCACGATCCGCTGGACGTTGTTCTCCGGCTGCGCCTCGGTCAGGCCCAGGGAGTTGACCTGGACCCCGTAGCGGAACCGGCGCTGCTTCTCGTTCTCGATGCCGTAGCGCTCGCGGGTGACCTTGTCCCAGATGCGGCCGAAGGCGCGCATCTTGCACATCTCCTCGATGAAGCGGACGCCCGCGTTCACGAAGAAGGAGATCCGTGCGACGACCTCGCCGAACCGCTCGGGCGGGACCTGGCCCGAGTCGCGCACCGAGTCCAGGACCGCGATGGCCGTGGACATCGCGTACGAGATCTCCTGGACGGGGGTGGCCCCGGCCTCCTGCAGGTGGTAGCTGCAGATGTTGATCGGGTTCCACTTCGGGATGTGGTTGACCGTGTACGCGATCATGTCCGTCGTCAGGCGGAGCGAGGGCCCGGGCGGGAAGACGTGCGTCCCGCGCGAGAGGTACTCCTTGACGATGTCGTTCTGGGTGGTGCCCTGGAGCTGGGTGATGTCCGCGCCCTGCTCCTCCGCGGCCACCTGGTAGAGCGCCAGCAGCCACATGGCGGTGGCGTTGATCGTCATCGAGGTGTTCATCTGCTCCAGGGGTATGTCCTGGAACAGCCGTCGCATGTCGCCCAGATGGGAGACCGGGACCCCGACCCGGCCGACCTCGCCGCGGGCGAGGATGTGGTCGGGGTCGTAGCCGGTCTGTGTCGGCAGGTCGAACGCGACCGACAGGCCGGTCTGGCCCTTGGCGAGGTTGCGGCGGTACAGCTCGTTGGACGCCTCGGCCGTGGAGTGGCCGGCGTACGTCCGCATGAGCCACGGACGGTCCTTCTGGCGCTCTGTCATCTCAGGCTGTCCCTTTGGCCTTTGAGGGGTCTCAGATGTTGCGGAAGCGGTTGATGGCGTCGAGGTGCGTGGCGCGCATCTCGTGGTCCCGGACGCCCAGGCCCTCTTCGGGGGCCAGGCAGAGGACGCCGACCTTGCCCTGGTGGAGGTTGCGGTGGACGTCGTAGGCTGCCTGGCCGGTCTCCTCCAGGGAGTAGACCCGCGACAGGGTGGGGTGGATCTTGCCCTTCGAGATCAGGCGGTTGGCCTCCCAGGCCTCGCGGTAGTTCGCGAAGTGCGAGCCGATGATCTTCTTCAGGGACATCCACAGGTAGCGGTTGTCGTACTCGTGCATGTAGCCCGAGGTCGAGGCGCAGGTGGTGATGGTGCCGCCCTTGCGGGTGACGTAGACCGAGGCGCCGAAGGTCTCGCGGCCCGGGTGCTCGAAGACGATGTCGATGTCCTCGCCGCCGGTGAGCTCGCGGATGCGCTTGCCGAACCGCTTCCACTCCTTCGGGTCCTGGGTGTGCTCGTCCTTCCAGAACTTGTAGCCCTCGGCGTTGCGGTCGATGACCGCGGTCGCGCCCATCGCCCGGCAGATGTCCGCCTTCTCCGGGCTGGAGACCACGCAGATCGGATTGGCGCCGCCGGCCAGCGCGAACTGGGTCGCGTACGAGCCGAGCCCGCCGCTCGCGCCCCAGATCAGGACGTTGTCGCCCTGCTTCATGCCGGCGCCGTTGCGGGAGACCAGCTGGCGGTACGCGGTGGAGTTGACCAGGCCGGGGGAGGCGGCCTCCTCCCAGCTGAGGTGGTCGGGCTTGGGCATCAGCTGGTTCGACTTGACCAGCGCGATCTCCGCCAGGCCGCCGAAGTTGGTCTCGAAGCCCCAGATGCGCTGCTCGGGGTCGAGCATCGTGTCGTTGTGGCCGTCGGAGGACTCCAGCTCGACCGACAGGCAGTGCGCGACGACCTCGTCGCCCGGCTTCCAGGCGTTGACGCCGGGGCCGGTGCGCAGGACGACGCCCGAGAGGTCGGAACCGATGATGTGGTAAGGCAGGTCGTGGCGCTTGGTGAGCTCCGAGAGGCGCCCGTAGCGCTCCAGGAAGCTGAAGGTGGACACCGGCTCGAAGATCGAGGTCCACACGGAGTTGTAGTTGACCGAGGAAGCCATGACGGCGACCAGGGCCTCGCCCGGACCCAGCTCGGGCAGGGGGACCTCGTCGAGGTGCAGGGACTTGCGCGGGTCCTTCTCGCGGGAGGTGAGCCCGGCGAACATCTCCGCCTCGTCCTTGTGCACGGTGATCGCGCGGTACGAGTCGGGGAGCGGCAGGGCGGCGAAGTCGGCGGCCGTCGCGGCCTGCGACTGGATCGCGTCCAGGATGTCCTTCACGGTGTTGCCTCCGGCCGTGCGCTGATGAGGGTGCGCTGAGGGAAACGGGATGGGGTGGGGTGCCGTCGATTCGGCTGGGATGCTGCTGCGCGTTGCCTGTGGTGGGGCGGTGCGGGGGCCTGGTGACGCAGGCATCCGGGGCGCGTTCCGTGCCGAGTGGGCTGGATCGCGGGGACATCCGGACGAGATTCAACGTATGGCACCCCGTGTCACTCAGCAAGGCACCGCGTGCCAAAACTTTCTCTCATTTGCCGATTGGCCTGCGCGAATGAGCGATGATCGATCAGAGTTACCCGCGAGTAGGGGCAACTCGGACAAACAAAACGGCCGCCCCCGGAACGGGAGCGGCCGCTGTGACGTGTGTCGCGCAGGAGTTTCAGCCCTGCTTGTTTCTGAGTGCCTCTTCGATGGTCCGCATGACCTCGTCCAGCGGGGCGTCCGTACGGGCCACCGCCACCAGGACCTCACCCTGCGTACGTACCGAGGCCGGCGCGGGAGCGGGCGCCGCCGCCGTGTTCAGCGTGCGTCCCGCGCCGATCCCGCTGCCGAAGGTCTTGCGCACGATCGAGAAGGCGTGGTCCAGCTGCGCCTCCACGTCCCCCTGCCCGCCCGCCCGCAGCCAGCGCCGCAGCACGTGGTTGTGGGCCGTGACCACCGCCGAGGCGGCGACCTCCGCCAGCAGCGGGTCGTCGTTGCCGTCGTGGTGGTCGGTCTCGTCGAAATGGGCCAGCAGATAGCGGGTGAACAGCCGCTCGTACCGGGCGACCGAGGCGATCTCCCGCTCCCGCAGCGCCGGTACCTCGCGGGTGAGCCGGTAGCGCTCCACCGACACCGCCGGCGAGGCGGCGTACATCTTCATGACTTCCTTGATTCCCCGGCACACCGTGTCGAGCGGGTGCTCGTGCGCCGGGGCCACGTCGAGGACGGCCTCCGCGCGGGTCAGGGTGTCGTCGTGGTCCGGGAAGATTGCCTCTTCCTTGGACCGGAAGTGCCGGAAGAAGGTCCGGCGCGCGACCCCGGCCACCGAGGCGATCTCGTCGACCGTCGTGGCCTCGTACCCCTTGTTCGCGAAGAGCTCCATGGCGGCCGCCGCGAGCTCGCGGCGCATCTTGAGCCGCTGTGCGGCCGCCTTGGTGACGGCCGGGGTCTCCGGGGCGTCGGAGGCCGCTGAGGCGCGGGGCGAGGTCTTGGCGGGCTGGGACATAGAGCGAAAGTACTTCATTCGTGCGGGAGAGCGCTCCCGAGGGGGCTGGGGCGGGAATGGATGCGGGGGAGGGCCGGCACTGGGGACACAGTGCTCCTCGGGAGGGTTCGTCCGCCGTGAGGGTCCGGCGGACCCGAGCAGCCCTCCCCACGCATCCTGCTCTTGGGGCTCGTGTGCCTGCAGCGGATTACCGGCGGGGGGCGTACTCACGGAATCCGCGGCCGGTCTTCCGGCCCAGGCAGCCCGCCGCGACCAGGTGCTCCAGCAGCGGGGACGGGGCCAGGCCCGGGTCGCGGAACTCCTTGTGCAGGACCTGCTCGATCGCCAGCGACACGTCCAGGCCGACCACGTCGAGGAGCTCGAAGGGCCCCATCGGGTAGCCGCCGCCCAGCTTCATCGCCGCGTCGATGTCGTCGATGCCGGCGTAGTGCTGCTCGACCATCTTGATCGCGTTGTTGAGGTACGGGAACAGCAGCGCGTTCACGATGAAGCCGGCCCGGTCCCCGCAGTCCACCGGGTGCTTACGGACCTGCCCGCAGATCCGGCGGACCGTCGCGTGCACGTCGTCGGCGGTCAGGACCGTCCGGACCACCTCGACCAGCTTCATCGCCGGGGCCGGGTTGAAGAAGTGCATGCCGATCACGTCCTCGGGCCGCGAGGTCGCGCGGGCGATCGCGATCACCGGGAGCGAGGAGGTCGTGGTGGCGAGCACCGCGCCGGGCTTGCAGGCCTTGTCCAGGGCCCGGAACAGCTCCTGCTTCACCTGGAGGTCCTCGGCGACGGCCTCCACGGCCAGATCCACATCGGCGAAGGCGTCCAGCGAACCCGCCGCGGTGATCCGGCCCACGGTGGCGGCGGCGGCCTCCGCCGTCAGACGGCCCCGGTCCACCGCGCGGGCCAGCGACTTGGTGATCGCGGCCTTCGCCGCGTCGGCCTTCTCCTGACTGCGGGCCGCCAGCACCACGGGGAAGCCGGCCTGCGCGAAGACCTGCGCGATCCCGCTCGCCATCGTGCCCGAACCGGCCACGCCGACCGAGTTCACCGGACGGCTCGCCCGGACCAGATCCCCGTCCGGCGGGGTCTGCAGGTCGCGGACGACGACCTGGCTGCCCGGAGCCTCGTACGTGTAGAAGCCGCGCCCGGACTTCTGCCCGGTCAGGCCCGCCTCGGCGAGGTGGCCGAGGATCGGCGCCGGGGCGTGCAGCCGGTCGCCCGAGGCCGTGTACATGGCCTCCAGGACGGTGCGGGCCGTGTCCACGCCGATCAGGTCGAGCAGTGCGAGCGGTCCCATCGGCAGGCCGCAGCCCAGCTTCATCGCCGCGTCGATGTCCTCACGGGAGGCGTACTTCGCCTCGTACATGGCGGCGGCCTGGTTGAGATAGCCGAACAGCAGGCCGTCGGCGACGAAGCCCGGGCGGTCGCCGACCGAGACGGGCTCCTTGCCGAGCTCGCGGGCCAGCGTGGTGACCGCCTCGACGGCGGGCGGGGCCGTCAGCACGCTGGAGACGACCTCGACCAGTTTCATCGCCGGGGCCGGGTTGAAGAAGTGCAGGCCGACCACGCGCTCCGGGCGCTGGGACTCGGCGGCCATCCGCGTCACCGACAGGGCGTTGGTGCCGGTGGCCAGGATCGCGGTGGGCCGCACGATCGCGTCGAGCTCGCGGAAGATCCGCTGCTTGATCTCGTAGGACTCGGGGACCACCTCGATGACGAGATCGGCGTCGGCGGCGGCGCCCAGATCGGAGAAGGTGCGGAAGCGGGCGAGCACCCCCTCGCGCTCCTGCTCGGTGAGCTGCTCGCGGACCACCGAGCGGGCGGTGGCCGCCGCGAGGGCCTTGGTGGCCCGGCGGGCGGCCGCCTCGCTGATGTCGATGCCGATGACCTCGCGGCCGGCCCGGGCGAGGACCTCGGCGATGCCGGAGCCCATCGTGCCGAGACCGACGACGGCGATGGTCTGCAGGGCGGGACGGGAGGGCCGGGAGGAGGGGGAGGGCTGACCGGACGTGGACGGAAGGTCCATCGCGGGACTCCAGTGGAAGAGGGTGACGACTGAGGGGGCGCGCGGTGCACGGCGCGCGCGGGTGCCGTACGGAAAACCGTGCGGAGAAGCCCGGGGCTCCCGGAGAGACCGGGGGATTTCGGCAGGAACCGGGGATCCCGGGCGGAATGGGGGATCCCAGGGGAGAAGAAGCCCGTGGGGCGCAAGCGGCGGAGCCCTGTCCCGGGGTCACGCCGTGAGGTCGTACAGAAGTCGTGCAGAATCGACTGGCACGAGGCGGCTGCGTCACCAGGCCGTCCCCGTACGTGTTGTAGGGACAGTAACGCTTGGCCAACTGGTCCGCCAGAGCACGCAGATGTGACCTGTACCGCCCAAATGTACCGATCATCGATCATCGATCAACCGGCTGCTCTAGGGTGGCCGCGTGAACGACGTGTTGGACCGTCTGCGGGCGGAAGCCGGGCAGGCCCCGGGTGGCGGGGCGCGGTACGAGGCACTGCTGGCGGCGGACGCGGAGGGCCTGGCGGCCTCCCTGACCTCCGCCGGTCTGCCCCTGTGGGCCCGCGAACTGGCCGCCTACCGGCTGGGACTGGCCGGCGACCGGCGCGCCTTCGAGTCCCTGGTGCTGCTGCTCAACCACCGGGACCCGCCGCGCTGCGAGGCGGCCGCGCGGGCGCTGGCCGTCCTCGGGGACCCGCGCACCGCCCGCGCGGCGGCGGCGCTGGCCACGAACGAACTGCGCACGGCCTACGCCCTGCACCCGGTCCGGCTGCTGGCGGCGCTGCGCGCCCCGGAGTCCGCCCCGGCCCTGATCCGCACCCTGTCCCGGCTGCTCGCGCCGCACGACCCGTACTGGCGGGTGGCCCTGGCCTGCGTGGAGGGGCTGGGCGCGCTGGCCGACCAGCGCGCCCGCGAGGTCCTGACCCGGGCCCAGTCGCACCCCCGGCTGGCGGTGGCGGCGACGGTGGCCCTGCGGGGGCTGGAGCTCAGCTAGCGAACCCGGTCTTGAACCCGGTTCCGAAGCCGGTCCCGAAGCCTGACCCGGGCTGGGGCCCGGTCTGCTCCGGGACGATGGCGAAGGCCTCGATCTCCATCAGCAGTTCGGGCCGGAACAGCGCCGACACCTGGACCGCCGAGGAGGCCGGCAGGCGGTCCGGGGCGAACACCTCGTCACGGGCCACGCGTACGGCGGGGAGGTGGGCGACGTCCGTGACGAAGTACGTCAGCTTCACCACGTCCTCGACGGTCGCCCCGGCGGCCGCCAGGCACCGGCTCAGGTTCTCGAACACCTGACGGGCCTGGGCGGCGGCGTCGCCGTCGCCGACCAGCTCGCCCTTCTCGTCGAAGGCGACCTGCCCGGACACGGCGACGAACCGCCCCGTGCCCCAGACGACGTGGTTGTAGCCGGTGCCCGGGGCGACGCCCTGAGGCGCGGCGATGCGGGTGAGGTGGTCCTGCTGCGGAGTGGTCATGGGAGCGATCCTGCCCGCTCGGGCCGCTACCGCCTAGCTAGTGCTGTGGCCGGAAAGGTTTGCCGGGTCGCGGTGTCTGGTGTGGTGCATCGCAAGGCGGAGGACCACGACCCGTACTGGACGTACCGGCGTGGTCCGACAACGCCGGGGGCACCTCCCCGCGGTAGCTGGGGGAGAGGTGCCGTGCCGGGCGCCGCGACGCGGTGAACCTTTCCGGTCACAGCACTAGGGAGTGCCCGTCCGATCGGGCCGGGCCTGATCCGAAAGGGACGACTAGCCCCGGAAGCCGAGCAGACCGTGCAGCGCGGCGCCGCCCGCCGATGCCGGGACCGCGCGGGTCGCCGGGACCGGGGTGGGGGCCGGCTGGGCGGGGCAGACGGCGTCCGAGGCCTTGCCCGTCAGCAGGTACGCGGACAGCTTCTCGTCCAGGCACTTGTTGCCGCTGAGCGCGATGCCGTGGTTGCCGCCGCCCTCCTCGACCACCAGCGCCGAGCCCGCGAGCTTGCGCCGCATGCTCACCGCGCCCTCGTACGGGGTCGCCGCGTCCTCGGTCGCCTGGAAGAGGAGCGCCTGCGGGAGCGCCGTGTTGGTGACGTCCGGGGCCTGCAGCGACTCGGCCGGCCAGAACGCGCACGGGGCGTTGTACCAGGCGTTGTTCCAGGTCATGAAGGGCGCCTTGGCGTGCGTGCGCCACATGTCGGCCCGCCACTGGTTCCAGTCCTTGGGCCACGCGGAGTCCCGGCACTGCACGGCCGTGTACACGCTGTAGCTGTTGCCCGCCGAGGGCTCCACCGCGCCGAACTTCTCGTACGCGGACACCAGCGGCTTCGGGTCGCCGTCCACGGAGTACGAGGCGAAGGCCGCCGCGAGGTGGGGCCAGTAGCCGTTGAAGTAGCCGCCCGGCATGAAGGTGTCCTCCAGCTCCGCCGGGCCCACCTTGGCGCCCGCCGGGGCCGTGCGCAGCGCGGAACGCATCTCGTACCAGCGGGCCTCGACCTCCGCCGGGTCCGTGCCGAGGTGGTACGTGGCGTCGTACCGGGCCACCCACGCCAGGAAGGCCTTGTGGCGGGAGTCGAAGGCCTGGTCCTGGGCGAGATTGTCCTCGTACCAGACCCCGGCAGGGTCGACGACCGAGTCCAGGACGAGGCGGTGCACGCGGCCGGGGTGGAGCTTGGCGTACACCGCGCCCAGGTAGGTGCCGTAGGAGTAGCCGAAGTAGCTCAGCTTCTCCGCCCGCAGCGCCGTGCGCAGCACTTCGAGGTCACGGGCCGCCGACACCGTGTCGATGTACGGGAGCACGTCCGCGTGCTTGGTCTGGCAGGACTCGGCGAAGGACTTCACCCGCTCCAGGTTGGCCCGCTCGGTCTCCGTGTCCAGCGGCACGGAGTCGGGCCGTACGGGGGTGAAGTGGGCCGCGCCGCAGTCGATGGTGGGCTCGCTCTTGCCGACGCCCCGGGGGTCGAAGCCGATCACGTCGAACTGGGCCGCGACCTCCTTGGGCAGCGCGGCGGCGATGTACCCGGCCAGGGTGCGGCCGCTGCCGCCCGGCCCGCCGGGGTTGACCAGCAGCGGGCCCTGGGAGCGGGCGGCCGTGTGGGGGACCCGGGTCAGGGCCAGGGAGATCTGCCGGCCGGTGGGACGGTCGTGGTCGAGGGGGACCCGGAGGGAGGCGCACTGGAGAGTCGGGTAGCGGGAGGTCGCGCAGTTGGACCACTGCGGGGCGCCGGGCGCGGGCGCCGGCGCGGCCGCGACCGGGGCCGCGGCCGTGACCGGGCTCGCGAGGGCCGCGGCGATGGTGGAGACCGCCAGTAGCACGGCGGCGCGCTTCTTGAAGGGGGGACGCTTGTTCATCGGGTGCAGCATGGGGCCTCCCAGCCGAGGGTTCTGGGCGGAATCGTCCCGGAACCTGCGCTCGGAAGGGGGGATTGGGGGCCCTATTGGCCCGATGTGATGACCCTTCAGTCGGTCGTACGGTCGTACGGGTGCTCAAGGACGTGCTCGCAGGTGTGCTCGCGGGCGGACGCTCGGGGCGGGGTGACCAGGCGTAGACCGGAGGCATGAGGTGGATGCGTGAGGCGACACGGATCGCGGGCGCGTTGCTGGTGGGAGCGGTCGTGACGGGGCCCGTGCGGGCCGTCGCCGAGCCGGGGCCCGTGGATGGATCCGAGCCCGACCGCGGGCCCCGAAGTCCGGTCCGACCCGTCCGACCCGTCCGACCCGTCCGATCCTTCGGTCCCGGACGTCGGAGACGGACAACTGCCCTCCACGTCCCGGGGGGCGGCCACGTCCAGCACCTCCTCCGACGTGCCGACGCAGCAGCAGGCGGCCGACTACCTCACTTCCCGCGTCCACGAGGCCGACGAGATGTGGACGGGCGACATCATCGGCAGGCGACAACCGGGTCGGGGACTTCGCCGCCGCCGTCGTGACGGCATACGAGTTCGGCCATCACGTCGTGGACGAACTGGTGACCTCGGTCTCCTCGGGGTCGGGGGCGAGCGTCCCGCCGGAACGTCCCAGGTCTGCATCGCCGCGTACGGGCGCACCGCGGTCGGCTGACCCCGTCCGGCCGACACCGCCCGGCCCGAGCTCCGCGGCGGGCGGTGGTCGTGCGGGTGCTCAGAGCAGGCTCAGCTGGGTCGGCCCCGCGGGCCCGGACCCGGCGGGCCGCTCCGGTACGGGGATCGGCCGGGCCGGTCCGCGGGCGCCGGGGCCGATGCCGAATTCCGCGGCGAGCTCGTGGACTTGGCGGGTGATCATCCGTTGGTACCAGGTGGGCGCGTACGAGCCGCCCGCGTACATCCGCTCGTACCGCTCGACCAGGCGGGGGTGGTGCTCGCCCAGCCAGGCCGTGAACCACTCGCGCGCCCCGGGGCGCAGATGGAGCACCAGGGGCGTCACGGAGGTCGCGCCCGACTCGGCGACGGCCCGGACGGTGGCCCGCAGCTGCTCCGGGGAGTCCCCGAGGAAGGGGATCACCGGGGCCATCAGCACCCCGCACTCGATGCCGGCGTCGGTCAGGGTGCGGACGGCCTGCAGCCGGGCGGCGGGGGAGGGGGTGCCCGGTTCGACCGTGCGCCACAGGGCGTTGTCGGTGAAGCCGACGGAGACGCAGATCCCGACGTCGGCGACGGCCGCGGCCTGCTGGATGAGGGGGAGGTCGCGCAGGATCAGCGTGCCCTTGGTGAGGATGGAGAAGGGGTTGGCGCGCTCCCGCAGCGCCTCGATGATCCCGGGCATGAGGCGGTAGCGGCCTTCGGCGCGCTGGTAGCAGTCGACGTTGGTGCCCATCGCGATGTGCGCACCGGTCCAGCGGGGCGAGGCGAGCTCGCGGCGCAGGAGCTCGGGGGCGTTGGTCTTGACGACGATCTGGGAGTCGAAGCCGATGCCGGTGTCGAGGTCGAGATAGCCGTGCGTCTTGCGCGCGAAACAGTAGACGCAGGCGTGACTGCAGCCCCGGTAGGGGTTCACGGTCCATTCGAACGGCATGCGCGAGGCGCCGGGGACCCGGTTGACGATCGACCGGGCCCGTACTTCGTGGAAGGTGATCCCGCGGAATTCGGGGGTGTCGAAGGTGCGGGTGACGACGGAGTCGGCTCCGAAGAGCGCGGCCGGCCCCGTAGTGCCCTCGGTCAGGTTGTCCCAGCGCATGATGCGCCTCCCTCGGTAGCTCGACTCCGAGAATAGAACAAACGTTCCCATGATCGTGCGGGGCGCATATCCGTTCAGTCGCGGCGGGCCCGCGTGAGAGGTTCGCCGGATGGGGGGAATGGGCCGGGAGGTCCTGGCCCTCGCCGAGATCCGGGCCGGGGCGGCAGTTCTGGCCGAGGAGACCGCGTCCCTGCCCTACCACCCCTGCGTGCTGACACTGGACGGCTGGTGGCGCGGCGAGGAGGGGCCGGTCCACGGCGAATGCGAGGCCCGGAGTCCTGCCCGCACCCCCCACGCCTCGCGGAACCGCCGTGCCATGCCGCGGCGCGCTACCTGGAGGCCCTGCCCGGGGACACCCTCCTCGTGGACGTGAGCTGCCACCTCTGACCCGGATTTGGGCGCCCGCGCCGGAGGTGGTTGGCTTGGCGCGACGAGGATCACCACTGCTGGAGGAGTAGCCATGGCGCAGGTCGAGGCCACCACGGAACGCATCATCGGGGCGGACGCGGAGACCGTGTTCGACGCGCTGGCCGACTACACCGGGACCCGGAGCAAGCTGCTGCCCGAGCACTTCAGCGAGTACGAGGTGCGCGAGGGCGGCGACGGCGAGGGCACCCTGGTCCACTGGAAGCTCCAGGCCACGAGCAAGCGGGTCCGCGACTGCCTCCTCGAGGTCAGCGAGCCCACCGACGGCCAGCTCGTGGAGAAGGACCGCAACTCCTCCATGGTCACCACCTGGACGGTCACCCCGGCGGGCGAGGGCAAGTCCAGGGCCGTCGTCACCACCGTGTGGAACGGCGCGGGCGGCATCGGCGGCTTCTTCGAGCGCACCTTTGCGCCCAAGGGCCTGGCCCGGATCTACGACAGCCTCCTCGCCAACCTGGCCACCGAAGTCGAGGGCTGAGCAAGGCTGTTGCCGGTGAGGCCGGGTATCGGGCCTCACCGGATCGGGTGAAATGAAACCCGCCCGACCCCGGGACGAAGGCGCGCGGAGGCCGGGCGTGGCCCCGGGCTCCGGCGACGGCCGGAAGGCTAGGGTGGGGGCCCTGAGCGCTACCGACCGCCCGGGGGCCCGATGAAGATCCTCATCTCCGCCGACATGGAAGGCGCCACCGGCGTCACCTGGCCCGCCGACGTGCTGCCCGGGACCCCGCAGTGGGAACGCTGCCGGACCATGTTCACCTCCGACGTGAACGCCGCCGTCCTCGGCTTCTACGACGCGGGCGCCGACCAGGTCCTCGTCAACGAGGCCCACTGGACCATGCGCAACCTGCTGCTGGAGCGGCTCGACGCGCGCGTGGAGATGCTCACCGGCCGCCACAAATCCCTCTCCATGGTCGAGGGGGTCCAGCACGGGGACGTCGACGGCATCGCCTTCGTCGGCTACCACACGGGCGCGGGCGCCGAAGGCGTCCTCGCCCACACCTACCTCGCCAACTCGATCACCGGGGTCTGGATCAACGGGACCCGCGCCAGCGAGGGCCTGCTCAACGCGCACGTGGTCGCCGAGTACGGGGTCCCGGTGGTACTCGTCACCGGAGATGACCTGACCTGCGTCGACGCCGCCGGCTACGCCCCGGACGCGGTGACCGTCGCCGTCAAGAACCACGTCTCGCGCTACGCCGCCGTCTGCCGCACCCCGGCCCGTACGGCCGCCGACATCCGGGCCGCCGCCAAGGAGGCCGCCGCCCTCGCCGTCCGCCACGAGCCGGTCCGAGGGGGGCCGTTCACGGTCGAGGTGGAGTTCGACGCCGAACACCTCTCGATGGCGGCAACGGTGGTGCCCGGAGTCGAGCGGTGCGGCGAGCGTAGGGTCGGCTACACCAGCGGGACGATGTACGAGGGGATCCGGACCTTCAAGGCGGTCACCACGATCGTCTCGGCAGCGGTGGAGGAGCAGTATGGCTGACATGTCCGACCCGGCCGGGAGCGGCGCCGGCACGCGCGTCGCCCCGGGCACGCGGGGCGCCCCCGGCGTCGCCGTCGACCTGACGGCGCTCGACGAGGCCGTCGAGTTCACCTCCGGTCTGATCCGCATCGACACCACCAACCGCGGCGGCGGCGACTGCCGGGAGCGGCCAGCCGCCGAGTACGTCGCCGAGCGGCTCGCAGGCGCAGGGCTGGAGCCCGTGCTGCTGGAGCGCACCCCCGGCCGCACCAACGTCGTGGCCCGGATCGCCGGCACCGACCCCGCCGCCCCCGCCCTCCTGGTCCACGGCCACCTCGACGTGGTGCCGGCCGAGGCCGCCGACTGGAGCGTCGACCCCTTCTCGGGCGAGGTCCAGGGCGGGGTGGTCTGGGGCCGCGGCGCCGTCGACATGAAGAACATGGACGCGATGGTGCTGGCCGTCGTACGGGCCTGGGCGCGAGCCGGAGTGAGACCCCGGCGGGACATCGTGATCGCCTACACCGCCGACGAGGAGGACAGCGCCGTCGACGGCTCGGGCTTCCTCGCCGACCACCATCCGGAACTCTTCGAAGGCTGTACCGAGGGCATCAGCGAATCCGGGGCCTTCACCGTGCACACCGCTCCCGGCCGGGCGCTCTACCCGATCGCCGCCGGCGAACGCGGCACCGCCTGGCTGAAGCTCACCGCCACCGGCACGGCCGGACACGGCTCCAAGCCCAACCGGGCCAACGCGGTCAGCCGCCTCGCCGCCGCCGTGGCCCGCATCGGCGAGTACGACTGGCCGGTCCGGCTCACCGATACCGTCGTCGCCTGCCTCACCGAACTCGCGGCCCTCCAGGGGATGTCGGTGAACCCCCGCGTCCCCGGCTTCGACCTCGACGCCGTGCTCGGCAAGCTCGGACCGGCCGCCACCCTCGTCGAAGCCACCGTCCGCAACAGCGCCAACCCGACCATGCTCAGCGCCGGTTACAAGCTCAACGTCATCCCGGGCACCGCCACCGCGTACGTGGACGGCCGGATGCTGCCCGGCGGCGAGGCCGAGTTCACCGCCACCCTCGACGCGCTCACCGGACCCGACGTGCGCTGGGAGTTCCACCACCGGGAGGTGGCCCTCGAAGCCCCCGTGGACGGGCGGACGTACGGGATCCTGCGCGAATCCGTCGAGGCCTTCGACCCCGACGGGCACGTGGTGCCCTTCTGCATGGCGGGCGGCACCGACGCGAAGCAGTTCTCCCGGCTGGGCATCACCGGCTACGGCTTCTCCCCGCTCAAGCTGCCGCCCGGCTTCGACTACTGGTCCCTCTTCCACGGAGTGGACGAGCGGGTGCCCGTCGACGCCCTGCACTTCGGCGTCCGCGTCCTCGACCGCGCCCTGCGCGCGCTGTGATGGACCTCGGGACGGCCCCCTACGGCAGCTGGCCCTCGCCCATCGGCGCCGCACTCGCCGCCTCCCTCGACGGGAGGCCCGAGTACGTCGGCGCGATCGGCGCCGAAGTGTGGTGGACGGCGCCCCGGCCGGCCGAGGGCGGCCGCCGGACCCTGGTCCGCAGGCCCGCGGACGGCGGGCCCGCGGTGTGCGCGCTGCCCGCGCCGTGGAACGTGCGCAGCCGGGTCACCGAGTACGGCGGCATGCCCTGGACGGGTACCGAACAGCCCCTGGGCGGGCCGCTGGTGGTATTCGTCCACTACGCCGACCAGCGGCTGTACGCGTACGAGCCCGACGCGCCAGGCAGCCCCGGGCCGCGGCCCCTGACCCCCGTATCGACGGTCGGCGGCGGGCTGCGCTGGGTCGACCCGGTGCTGCGCGACGGCGAAGTCTGGTGCGTGCTCGAGGAGTTCACCGGATCGGCGCCGACCGATGTGCGGCGCGTACTGGCCGCCGTAGCGCTGGACGGGTCGGCTGCGGAAGACCGCTCCCGGGTAAGGGAGTTGACCGACGACAGGTACCGGTTCAGCACCGGGCCCCGGCTCTCCCCGGACGGGGGCCAGGCCGCCTGGCTGGTGTGGGACCACCCCCGCATGCCGTGGGACGGCACCGAGCTGCGGCTCGCCGAGGTCACGCCCGACGGCCGGCTGGTGGATCCACGTACCGTACTCGGCGGGCCCGAGGAGGCCGTCGCGCAGGTCGAGTGGACCACCGGCGGAAGCCTCCTCGCGGTGAGCGACCGGGGTGGCTGGTGGAACCCGTACCGGGTGGACCGGGGGCCCGGCGGGGAAGCGGTGGCCGTCAACCTGTGCCCCCGGGAAGAGGAGTTCGGCGGGCCGCTGTGGAAGCCGGGGCTGCGCTGGATGGCGGCGCTCCCCGACGGGCTGGTCGCCGTCCTGCACGGCCAGGGCTCCCCGGTGCTGGGCGTGCTCGACCCGGAGAGCGGGGACCTGGTCGACGCGGCCGGCCCGTGGACGGCCTGGCAGCCCACGCTGGCCGTCAGCGGCACCCGGGTCTACGGGGTCGCGGCCAGTCCCCGCAGCCCGTACGAGGTGGTGGAGCTGGACACGGCCACCGGGCACGCCCGGGTGGTGGGCGGCCTCGGCTCCCCGGGGGCGCAGAGGACTCGCGGGGCCGACCGGGCCCAGCAGGGCGGCAGGGCCGGACAGCCGGACCGGGCCGACCCGGCGTACTACCCCGAGCCGCAGAGCAGGACCTTCTTCGGCCGGGGCGGCCGGGAGATCCACGCCCACGTCTACCCGCCGCACCACCCCGTGCTGCGCGCCCGGGCCGACGAACTTCCCCCGTACGTGGTGTGGGCGCACGGCGGCCCCACCGACCACGTGCCGCCCGTACTGGACCTGCACATCGCCTACTTCACCTCGCGCGGCATCGGCGTCGTCGAGGTCAACTACGGCGGTTCCACGGGCTACGGGCGCGCCTACCGGGAACGGCTGCGCGAACAGTGGGGCGTCGTCGACGTGGAGGACTGCGCCGCCGTGGCGCGGGCCCTGGCCGCCGAGGGCACCGCCGACCCGGACCGGCTCGCGATCCGGGGCGGCAGCGCGGGCGGCTGGACGGCGGCGGCCTCGCTCGCGGCCACCGGGCTGTACGCGTGCGCCGCGATCATCTACCCGGTGCTGGACCTGGCCGGCTTCGCCGCGGAGACCCACGACCTGGAGTCCCGCTACGTCGACGCCCTCGCCGGACCCCCGCAGACCCTGGCGCTGCGCAACCGCGAGCGCTCCCCGGTGGCCCGCGCCGACCGGATCACCGCGCCGTTCGTCCTGCTCCAGGGCCTGGACGACCCGGTCTGCCCGCCCGCGCAGGCGGAGCGGCTGCTGGCCGCGATGCGCGGTCGGTCGGTGCCGCACGCCTACCTCGCCTTCGAGGGCGAGGGGCACGGCTTCCGGCGTGCGGACACCATGGTCCGGGCACTGGAGGCGGAGCTGTCGCTGTACGCGCAGGTGTTCGGGTTCGAGCGGGATGACATCCCCCGTCTGGCCCTGTCCGACTGAGCCCCCGGCCCGCCGCGAGCCGACGATGGGGCCATGGGCTCTCACACGTCCAAGAGCCGCGGCAGGGGCCGCGGGCCGGTCACCCCGGGCCGCGCCGCCGTCGCCGCGCTCGCGGTGCTCACCCTGGTGTTCATCTTCGAGAACACCCGCCCCACCAAGATCAGACTGCTGATCCCGCAGGTGACGATGCCGCTGTACGTCGCCCTCCTGATCGCGGCGGTGCTGGGCGGACTGTGCGGCGCCTATTTCTCCCGGCGGCGCAAGGAGGGCCCGTAGAGCGCAGGCGGGACGGCGCTCGGCGGGATGGCGCTCAGCCCGAGTGGACCCAGATGCGGAGCGGGCCGATGGCGGTGAAGCCGTGGCGCAGCGCCACGGCGAGGTCGTCGCCCGACTCGTAGCCGACGGCCGGCAGGCCGGGCCAGAGCGCGGCGGTCAGGGTCAGCGCGCCCGTCCAGGCCTCGTCGTCCGGGGTTCCGTCGGCGCCGAACACGTTGGAGATCCCGACGACCTCGCCGGTGCGGTTGGCGGCGGCCCCGGCGAGGATCCGCCCCTCGGCGTCCCGGCCCGCGAGGAGGGCGATGTCCCCGGCACCCCCGGGCCCCGCGGCGTCCTGGCCGGCTGCGGGGAGCAGCCCCGGGTGGAACAGGCCGGCGCTCTCCTCGCCGTCCCAGGCCGTCTCCCAGGCCTCCAGCTCCGCGGCGGAGGTGATCCGGCTCCACTCCAGGGCCGGGGTGGCGCCAGGGAGGGCGGACGGGTCGGGCTGCGGCCCCTGCGGCCCCTGCGGCCCGCCGACGGCGCCGAGTTCACCGCCCGGGCGCGCGAGAGCCGCGAGCTCCACCATCCGTGGCTCTCCCCGCCCGCGACCGCCGCGGCCTACGAGGCGTACGCAGCCCCGCCGACGGCGGGCGCGGGAGCCGCCAAGGCCGGATTCCTCGTGTGCGAGCGGGAGTCGGGCGCCATCGCCGGCTTCGTGAACGTCAACAACATCGTCCTCGGTGCCTTCCGGTGCGGCGCGCTCGGGTACGGGGCCTTCGCGCACGCGGCGGGCAGGGGGCTCATGAGGGAGGCACTCGGTCTGGCCGTCGGCCACGCCTTCGCGGCCGACGGCCTCGCGCTGCACCGGCTGGAGGCCAATATCCAGCCGGGCAACACCGCCTCGATCGCCCTCGTCCGGGGGCTCGGCTTCCGGCTGGAGGGGCTCTCGCCGGACTTCCTCCACGTCGACGGCGCCTGGCGGGACCACGAACGCTGGGCGATCACGGCCGAAATGCCTCCTCCCGGGGCCCCGCATCGCACAGGATGAGTCCATGCGAACCCTCGTGCTCCTCGACGCACCGTCCAACCTCGGACTGCGCCCACCGTCCCCGGGCACCGTTCCCGGGGTGTACAAGCTGGCGGGGGCCCTGCGCGAACAGGGCCTGCTGGCCCGCCTTGGCGCGCGCGAGGGCGGGGTGGTCGTCCCGCCGCGCTACGACCGGGGGGACTGGAAGGAGGGTGACGGGGTGTTCCACGCCGGGCCCCTCGCCGAGTACACCGTCGCCCTCGCCGACCGGATCGAAGAGCACCTGCGCTCCGGGGAGTTCCCCGTCGTCCTCGGCGGTGACTGCTCCATCCAGCTCGGAGCCTCCCTGGCCATGCGGCGCCTCGGGCGGTACGGCATCGCCGCGATCGACGGCTCCGCCGACTTCCGCCACCCCGGGAACGAGACCGTCAACGGGCCCGTCGGCGCGGCCGGCGGCGAAGAGCTGGCGCTCGCCACCGGGCGCGGACAGGCGGACCTCGCGAACCTGGAAGGCCTCGGGCCCTACGTGCTCGACGAGGACGTACGGCTCTTCGGACTGCGCGACGGGGACCCGGACCTCCCCGAGTTGCGCGCCGCCGGGATCTTCGCCGCCACGGTCGGGGCGATCCGTGACCGCGGCGCCGGGCCGGTGGCCCGGACCGCCCTGACCGGGCTGCAGCCCCCGGCCACCGCCGGGTTCTGGGTCCACCTGGACGCCGACGTACTGGACCCGTCCGTGATGCCGGCCGTCGACAGCCCGGACCCCGGCGGGCTGATCCCCGACGAACTCGCCGAACTGCTCGGCGTGCTGATCAGTTCCCCGCGCTGCGTCGGACTCAACGTCACCATCTACGACCCGGACCTGGACCCCGACCGACGCGCCGGAGCCCTGCTCGCGGACCTGGTGGCGGGGGCCTTCGCCTGACGCGCCCTCCGGCCCGGCCCCGCCCGGGGCCGGGCCGGAGCGGGGATGCCGTTCAGACCCCGATCGCGCCGTCGATGCGCTCGCGCAGCAGGTCCGCGTGCCCGTTGTGCCGTGCGTACTCCTCGATCATGTGGATCAGCACCCAGCGCAGCGAGACCTCGCCCCGCCAGCCGTCCTTCCCGCTGACCTCCAGGTCGGGCGCCCGCCGCGTGAACCGCTCCGCGAACTCCACCTCCGTCCGCCAGGCCTCCCAGGCCCCTTCGGCCATCCCGGGCCCGGACACCGCACCGTCGAAGTCCCCGTCGGGATCGGCCGCGGAGGAGAACAGGGGCGGCGCCTCCAGTGCGGCCAGCACCTGCCGGAACCAGCGGCGCTCCACGTCGGCGAGGTGGCGGACCAGGCCCAGCAGCGACAGCGTGGACGGCTCCACCGACCGTGCGGCCAACTCCTCGTCCAAGCCCTCGCACTTGAGCCGCAGTGTCGCCCGCTGTGCTCCCAGCATGCCGACGAGCATCAGCCGCTCGTCGCCGGTCGCGGGTCCGGTGAACCGGCTCCCGGATTCGTCCCCCGCGAAGAACTCGCCTCTTCTGCTCAAGCCGCTCATGCCCTCCATGATCGGCCACCGGCCCGTGCGGCAGAAGGCTTTGCGTAATCCTGACCGGTGGTGATCCGCCGAATCCCTGTGCACCGGCGGCCGCGGCGTGTTCCATTTCCCTCATGGCCACCACCGTCCGCCGCTCCGTACTGACCCTTCCCGCAGCCCCGTTGGGTCCCGAGAATCCGCTGCCCGCCCTCCGTGCACCCGACGGGGTGCACGCGCTGGACGATCTCCCCCGGCCGCCGCTGGGAGGTGCCCCGGGGCGCGAGGGCCTGCCGCGTGACATGGCACGCCAGATCGGGTACGAGCCATTGCGCTCGCTGCTGCCCGTCCGGATCCGCGACGGTTATCAACGGCAGCGGAGCGAGGGGCAGTTCGAGACGATCGTCATCGAGAACGCGCATCTGCGCGCCGTCGTCCTGCCCGGGCTCGGTGGCCGGATCCATTCGCTCGTCCACCTCCCCACCGGACGCGAACTGCTCTACAGGAACCCGGTGTTCCAGCCCGCGAACTTCGCACTGAACGGAGCCTGGTTCTCCGGCGGCATCGAATGGAACCTCGGCGCCACCGGCCACACCACCCTCTCCTGCGCCCCGCTGCACGCCGCACTCGTCCCGGCGCCCGACGGGGGCGTCATGGTGCGGCTCTGGGAGTGGGAGCGGCTGCGCGACCTGCCGTTCCAGGTGGACCTGTGGCTGCCCGAGGACTCGGAGTTCCTCTACGTGGGCGTGCGCGTGCGCAATCCGCACGAGCGGCCCGCGCCCGTCTACTGGTGGTCCAACATCGCCGTGCCCGAGGACGCCGGCACCCGAGTCCTGGCCCCGGCCGACCAGGCCTGGCACTTCGGGTACGAGCGCTCCCTGCGGCGCGTCCCCGTACCCGGCTGGGAGGGCGCGGACCGCACCTACCCGCTGCGCAGCGCCTACCCGGCCGACTTCTTCTACGAGGTCGAAGCCGGGGCCCGGCCCTGGATCGCCTCCCTCGACGCGGCCGGGCAGGGACTCGTACAGACCTCGACGGCCCGGCTGCGCGGCCGCAAGCTCTTCGTCTGGGGCGCCGGCGAGGGCGGCCGGCGCTGGCAGGAGTGGCTGACCGAGCCCGGCACGGGCGGGTACGCGGAGATCCAGGCCGGGCTGGCCCGGACCCAGCTGGAGCACGTGAGGCTGGAGGCAGGCGCGGAGTTCAGCTGGCTTGAGGCCTACGGACCCCTGTCCGCGGACCCCGCGGCCGTGCACGGGGACGACTGGTCGGCGGCCCGCGCCGCGGCCGGGACGGCGCTGGAGACCGCGCTGCCCGGGCCGGCCGTGGACGCGGCGTACGAGGCGTGGCGCGGGTGCGCCGACACCGAACCGGGGGAGCGGCTGGCGGCCGGCTCCGGCTGGGGCGCGCTGGAAGTGCTGCGCGCGGGCCACAAGCTGCCCGGCACCCCCTTCGCCGAGGACACCATCGAGGAGGACCAGGCCCCCTGGCTGGAGCTGTGGCGCACCGGGGTCTTCCCCGCCCCGCGCCGGGTGGCGCCGCCCGGCCCGAGCCTGGTCGCCCCGCACTGGCGGGACATGCTGGAGACCGCTCCGGCGGACCCGCTCACCGAGTACCACCTCGGGGTCGCCCAGTGGCACGCCGGGGACATCGCGCAGGCGGTACGCAGCTGGGAGCGCGGGCTCGCCCTGGCCCCCTCGCGGTGGCCGCTGCTGAGGTGCCTGGCGGTCGCCGACGACCTGGCCGGCGACCCGGCCCGGGCCGCCCGCTGGTACGCCGAGGCCTTCGAGGACCTGACCCAGGAGAGCCGGGGCGGCGTGAGCTGGCTGGCCGCCGAATCGGCGCTGGGCCGGGAGGCACTGGCTTCCCTGCTGGCGGCGGGGCTGCTGCCCCAGGCGCGCACGGTGTGGGACCGGCTGCGTCCCGCCCTGCGCGACGAGGGCCGGTTCCGGCTGTCGGCGGCCCGGCTGCTCGCGGCGGAGGGTCATGTGGGCGCGGCCCGGCGGGTCTTCGAGGAGGGCTTCGAACTGGCAGACCTCCGCGAGGGCGAGGAGACGCTCTCGGAGGTCTGGGCCTCCCTCACGGACCGCCCGCTGCCGGCCCCGTACAACTTCCGGATGCGCCCGCCGGGCGAGTAGCCGGGCGGCCGAGTAGCCGGGCGGCCGAGTAGCCGGGCGGGCGGGCGGGGTGGCTACCGGGTGTAGGCGCGGATGCGGTAGCGCAGGCCGGCAGTCGAGAACTGCCAGTCCCCGTCCTCGGCCACGGTCCACGCCGGATCCAGGTCCGGGGCGTAGGTGTCGCCGTCCACCTTCGTGTCGACCTCGGTCACCGAGAGCATCGTGGCCTGGGCCAGGGCAGCACGGTAGACCTCTCCGCCGCCGATCACCCAGCACGCCGCGGCGGGACCGGCCGACGCGGCCGCGAGCTCCAGCGCCCCGGCGATGGACCCGGCGCGCTCCGCGCCCTCGGCGGACCAGTCGGGATCCCGCGTCACCACGATGTTGCGCCGGCCGGACAGCGGGCGGAACCGCGCGGGCAGCGAATCCCAGGTCTTGCGGCCCATCACCACCGCATGGCCGAGGGTGGTGGCCTTGAAGTGCGCCATGTCCTCGGGCAGCCGCCACGGAATCCCGTTGTCCGCGCCGATCACACCGTCGGGGGTCTGCGCCCAGATCAGTCCCACGTGCGCGGCGGCACCCGGGGCGGCGACACCCGCGGCGGCGGGCGCGCCGTGCGTACCGGCACTCATACCGCGACCGGGGCCTTGATGGCCGGGTGGTGCTGGTAGTCCAGCACCTTCACGTCGGAGTAGGCGTAGTCGAAGAGCGAGTCGGCCTGGTGCAGCTTCAGCTGGGGGAACTCGAGGGGGGTGCGGGAGATCTGCTCGGTCACCTGCTCGACGTGGTTGTCGTAGATGTGGCAGTCACCGCCGGTCCAGATGAAGTCGCCCGGCTCCAGCCCGGCCTGCTGCGCCACCATGTGTGTGAGCAGGGCGTAGCTGGCGATGTTGAACGGCACGCCGAGGAACAGGTCCGCGCTGCGCTGGTACAGCTGGCAGGAGAGCTTGCCGTCGGCCACGTAGAACTGGAAGAAGGCGTGGCACGGCGCGAGCGCCATCTTGGACAGCTCGGAGACGTTCCAGGCCGAGACGATCATCCGGCGGGAGTCCGGGTCGCGGCGCAGCGTGTCGAGGACCTCGCTGATCTGGTCGATGTGCTCGCCGTCCGGGGTGGGCCAGGAGCGCCACTGGGCGCCGTAGACCGGGCCGAGGTCGCCGTTCGCGTCGGCCCACTCGTCCCAGATGGTGACGCCGTGCTCCCGGAGCCAGCCGACGTTCGACTCGCCGCGCAGGAACCACAGCAGCTCGTACACGATCGACTTGAGGTGCACCTTCTTGGTGGTGACCAGGGGAAACCCCTGGGACAGGTCGTAACGCAGTTGGTGCCCGAAGACACTCCGGGTGCCGGTGCCCGTCCGGTCGGCCTTGGCCGTTCCGGAGGTGAGCACCAGCTTCAACAGGTCTTCGTACTGGGTATCCGCCACGGACACCGAGTCTACTGGGCCGCCGCCGGAGGTCGAATCAGCCCGCGGTCGAATCAGCCGGAGACCGGAGCGGCCTCGACCAGGCCGTCGGCGATCAGGCCGGCGAGGACCGCCTCGCCGACGGTCACGACCGCCGTCTGGGGGCGGATCATCACGGTGATCTCCTTGATCAGCCCCTCCGGGCCGGCGGAGTCCCCGGGGGCCAGGTGCAGCATGTCGATGCCGTGGACCTGGCGGCCGTTCACGGTGGTGCGGAACGGCAGGACCGTCGCCGGGCCCTCGACCCCGTCGGCGCCGTCGGCGCTGCCCTCGAAGTGACCGACGTAGCGGAAGTCCTCGAAGGTGCGCAGGAGGACGCCGAAGAGCGCCAGCACCATGGCCTTGCCCTCGAAGGGCTTCGACTTCACCGGGCTGTTGAGCCGGACGTCCTCGGTGAACAGGGCGTCCAGGGCGGCGAGGTCGCGGTTGCCCACGGCGGCGCGGAATCGGTCGGCGGTGCTCATGGCGGCTCCTGGGTCCTTCAGCCGGCGATCCGGACGGTCACCGGCCGGGATCTGAATAGTCATCGATCTGATTAGTCAGTTTCTTGACTATCATGAGCCGCGCGGTCCTGAGAAGACGCTGCCGCGCACGAACCCGAGGAGACCGACCGATGGCTTTGCGCCACGCCGTACTGGCGGCGCTGCTCGACGAGGAGCTGAGCGGCTACCAGCTGGCCAAGGCCTTCGGCACGGGCGTGGCCAACTTCTGGCACGCCCTGCCCCAGCAGCTCTACGCCGAGCTGGCCCGGCTGGAGGGGGAGGGCTTCATCGCGGGCCGCGAGGTCGTCCAGGACACCCGGCCCAACAAGCGCCTGTTCCAGGTCACCGACGCCGGACTGGCCGAGCTGGAGCGTTTCGCGGCCACCGCCACCAAGCCCTCCGTCATCCGCGACGACCTGCTCGTGAAGATCCAGGCCGCCGACCACGTCGACACGGGGGCACTGATCGCGCAGCTCGCGGAACGGACCGCCTTCGCGACGGCCAAGGCGGAGCTGTTCGAGACGCTGCTGCGCACGATGCGGGGCGAGCGCACGGAGGAGGAGTTCCTGCGCCGCGGCGCACGGATCGGCCCCTACCTCACCTGCCTGCGCGGCTTGGAGTTCGAGCGGGCCAACCGGGCCTGGTACGAGCGCACCACGATCATTCTGAACGAGAGGCGGGCATCCCGTGGAGAGCAGTGAGCAGCGGCGGCCGACCCGGTACGTGGCTCTCGGGGACAGTCAGAGCGAGGGCGTGGGAGACGGGGACGACCGCACCGGACTGCGCGGGTGCGCCGACCGGTTCGCCGAGCTGCTCGCGGTGCACGAGCCCGGTGTGCTCTACGCCAACCTGGCCGTGCGGGGCCGCCTCGCGGCGGGGGTCCGCGAGGGGCAGCTCGCACCCGCCCTCGCGCTCCGTCCCGACCTGGCCACCGTCGTCGCCGGGGTCAACGACGTGCTGCGGCCCCGGTTCGACGCCGACGAGGTCGCCGGGCACCTGGAGGCGATGTTCGCCGCGCTCACCGCGCAGGGCGCCCGGGTCGCCACCGTGACCTTCCCCGACATCGCCAAACTCGTCCCGCTCGCCAAGGGGGCGGCCCCGCGCGTCACCGCGCTCAACGAGCGGATACGGCGGGCGGCGGAGCGGCACGGGGTGGCCGTCGCCGACTTCGCCCGCCACGAGGCGTCCACCGACCCCCGGATGTGGAGCGCGGACCGGCTGCATGCCGCGCCGTCCGGCCACGCGATGATCGCCGCCGGTGTCGCGCACGCCCTGGACCTGCCCGGCAGCGACGACGCGTGGACCCGCCCGCTGCCCGGCCCCGCGCCCGCCGCCCCGGCGGGCCTGCGGGGCGTCGCCGGGGAGCTGCGGTGGGCCGTGGGCTTCGCCGGGCCCTGGATCGGGCGGCGGCTGCGCGGCCGCTCCTCCGGGGACGGCCGCACGGCCAAGCGGCCCGAGCTGCTCCCCGTACGCCTCGCGGCCTGACCGGGAACGGCGGACCGGGTGCGGCGGCCGGCCCGGCGCATGGCGGACCGGGGCTGAGCTTGAGGCGGGCCGGGGCGGGCCGTGCCTGAGCCGGACTGGGCCTGGACCGGGGACCCTGGGTCAGGCGCGGCAGATGATCTCGCCGTTCAGGACCGAGAACCAGGCGTCCGGGGCCGCGCCCCAGCTGTGCCAGGAGTCCGCGGCGGCCGCCAGCTCCGCCTCCGTCGCGTGTCCGCCGCCGGTCGCGAGCCCGGCGTAGGCCGAGGCCGTCGTACGGTCCGCCCACAGCGCGGACCACCACGCGGCGTCCTCCTCGGTCGCGTAGCACCACGAGGTCGCCGTGCAGGTCACGTCCGTGAAGCCGGCCGCCCGCGCCCACGCGCGCAGGCGGCGCCCCGCGTCCGGCTCGCCGCCGTTGGCGCGCGCGACCCGCTGGTACAGGTCCTGCCACTCCTCCAGGCCGGGGGTCGCCGGGTACCAGGTCATCGCCGCGTAGTCCGCGTCCCGCGCCGCCACGATCCCGCCGGGCCGGCACACCCGGCGCATCTCGCGCAGCGCCCCGACCGGATCGCCCACGTGCTGCAGCACCTGGTGGGCGTGGACCACGTCGAAGGAGTCGTCGGGGAAGTCCAGGCAGTGGACGTCGGCCGTGGCGAACTCGATGCCGGTCAGACCCCGTTCCTTCGCGTACGCGGCGGCCTGCTCGATCACGTCCTGCGCCGCGTCCACCGCCGTGACCCGGCCCTGCGGCCCCACCAGCTCCGCGAGGTCCGCCGTGATCGTGCCCGGGCCGCAGCCCACGTCCAGGACGGACATCCCCGGGCGCAGCTCGCCGATCAAATACGCGGCGGAGTTGCGGGCGGTGCGCCAGCGGTGCGAGCGCAGTACCGACTCGTGGTGCCCGTGGGTGTAGACGGCGGTCTCGTGCGTGGCGTTCATGAGAAGGGGCTCCTTCGTCGTCGAAGTGCTGTGTCGGGCGTGCTGTGTCGAGCGGTGGTTTCACCCTAAGGGATCTGTTCGTAGTGTGAGATATGTGTTTTGACATGTGGACACCATGCTTGCGTGCCAAGGGAATTGGGCGGGCGGGTGGCGGGCCGGGGTGGGGGCGAGGACAGTGAAGCCGGGGGAACGCGGTGGAGGGGACGACCCTGGTGAAGGACGGTGAGGTCCATGCCGGACCCGCTGCTCGACCGGCATGCCGAGGCGCTGCGGCTCTTCGGCCAGTACGTCCACGCGGTCCCGGACGCGCAGTGGGACGCGCCGACGCCCTGCGGCGAATGGAACGTGCGCGACCTGGTCAACCACGTCACCGCCGAACAGCTGTGGATACCGCCCCTGGTCACCGACGGCCGCACCGTCGAGGACATCGGCAGCACCTTCAACGGCGATGTCCTCGGCACGGATCCGGGCGCCGCCTGGGACGAGGCCTCGGCCGCCGCGCACACCGCCTTCGAGATCCCCGGGGCGCTCGGGCGGACCGTCCGGCTCTCGTACGGGCCCGCGCTGGGGTCGGCGTACTGCTCGGAGCTGACCGCGGACTGCGTCGTCCACACCTGGGACCTCGCCCGGGCCATCGGCGCCGACGACCGGCTGCCGGACGGCCTCGTCGAGTTCTCCATCAAGGAGGTCATGCCCTACGCGGGCGGGCTGGCCGCGAGCGGTATGTACGCGGCTCCGCTGGAGGTGCCGGCCGGGGCGGATGCCCAGACCCGGCTGCTCGCGCTGCTGGGGAGGAGCGGCTGACGGAGTGCGGCGCCACCGATGTCCACAACGGGCGATAGCTGGCGAATAATCGTATAAAGGCATGGTTGGCGAGCGCGGGTACGGCAGGGAGAGGTGGCGCGCGGTGTCGGGGATGCAGCGCACGACGGCCGAGGGCCGGGGCCCGGTCCGCTACGGTCCGCCCGCACCCCAGCCGGGCCTGCCCGTCCTGCCCGAGCTCACGGCCGTGCTCGCGGCGGCCGCCTGGCGGTCGGCCCCCGAGCCGCCCGGCGGGGGAGTACCCGTACGGGCCGCCGCGGCCCGGCACTGGGGGCGGCGCGGACTGCCCACCGACCCCGACCACGTCGCAGCCGGACCGGGCGCACCCGCCCTGCTGCTGGCGCTGCTCGGCGCGTACGGCGGTGACGTCATGCTGCCCCGCCCCTGTCCCGCCTGGTGGACGCCCCAGGTCCGGCTGCTGGGACGGCGGGCCTACCACGTGCCCACCCCGGCCGAGTGCGGCGGCGTACCCGACCCGTACGCCCTGCTGGAGACCGTGCGCCGGGTCCGCGCCGAGGGCGGCGACCCGCGGGTGCTGCTGCTGTCCGTCGCCGACGACCCCACCGCGACCGTCCCGCCGCCCGAGCTGCTCCTGGAGGCCTGCGAGGCCGCCGAATCCGCCGGACTGTTCGTCGTCAGCGACGAGACCTGGCGCGACACCGTCCACCGCCCGGCCCGCGGACTCCTCGGCGGGCCGGGCGGCGGCGCCCCCGGCGGGTCCAAGGGCTCCCGCGACAGGATCGTCGTGCTCAGCCCCGCCGAGATGCTGCCGGACGACACCGCGGTGCTCCTCGACCTCTCCGGCGCCCTGCTGCCCGCAGGCTGGCCCGCCGCCGTCGTCCGGTTCCCCGGCACCCCGCACGGCACCTGGCTGCGGGCCCGGACCCTGGACGTGCTCACCGCCACCGGCGGGTTCGTCGCCGGCCCCGTCGCCGGGGCGGCCGCGCACGCCCTCGACGAGCCCGCCTCCGTGACGGGACGCGCCGCCTCGGCCGCCGCCCTGCACGGCGTGGTGGCCGGCGCCGCGCACCGGGAACTGCTGGCCGCCGGGGTACTGGCCCGCCCCCCGCAGGCCGGCCGGCACCTCTACGCCGACCTGACACCGCTGCGCGCGGGGCTCGCCCGGCAGGGGGTCGGCGACGCGATGGAACTGGAGGACTGGCTGGCCGGCCGGCTCGGCGCGCCGACGCCCGGCGGGCAGCGGTTCGCGGACGAGCCGGTCGCCCTGCGGGTCCGGCTGTCGACCGGACCGCTGCTGGGCGCCACCCCGGAGGAGCGGCTCGCGGCGCTCACCGCGACCGACCCCCTCGCACTGCCCCACGTACGGGACTCCCTGGCCCGGCTCCGGTCGGTCCTGGCCGGACTGTCCGGCTGAGGCCCGCCGGACAGCACCCCGCCTTGGCGCACCCACCTTGCCCCCGACTGCCGCCGGTGAACGGAGACTTCTCGATGAGGGATCAGACGGACGCCCCCACGGCCTCCCGTGCCGAGGCCGCCGCGGACGTCCCCCCGGCGGTCATCGCGGACATCCCCGCCGACATCCCCGCGGACGCCCCCAAGGACGTCTCCGCGGACGTCCTCCCGGCGGCCGCGCGGGGTGGTGACGGCGCCCGGCACGTGCGGCCGCGGCCGCTGGGGGAACACCGGTTGTGGCCACGTTCGTTCGCGGACCGGCTGACCACCCCGCTGCCGGGGTTGCGCGCGTTCGCCCGCCTCGCCCGCGAGGGTGCCCTGCGCCCCGGCCCGGAAGGCCTGCGCGGCATCCCCGACCTGCCGTACGCGCCCACCCCGCTGCCCGCCGCGGCCGCCGGGACGGTGTCCGCGACCTGGGCCGGGCACGCCAGCTGGATCCTGCGGATCGGCGGGCTGACCGTACTGACCGATCCCGTCTGGTCCCGGAAGATCCTCGGCACCCCGGCACGGATGACCCCCGTCGGCGTGCGGTGGGAGGAACTCCCGCCCGTCGACGCCGTGGTGATCAGCCACAACCACTACGACCACCTCGACGCCCCCACCCTCAAGCGTCTCCCGCGCGGGACGCCGCTCTTCGTCCCGGCCGGGCTCGCCCGCTGGTGTAGACGGCGGGGGTTCACCCGGGTCACCGAACTCGACTGGTGGGAGTCGGCCGAACTGGGCGGCGTACGGTTCGAGTTCGTGCCCGCGCACCACTGGTCGAAGCGGTCCCTGCTGGACGCGTGCCGGACCCTGTGGGGCGGCTGGATGCTCGCCGACGCGCGGTCCGAGACGCCGAAGAAGGTGTACTTCGCGGGTGACACGGGCTACGGCCACTGGTTCGGCGAGATCGGACGGCGGCACCCCGGCATCGACCTCGCGCTGCTCCCGATCGGCGCCTACGCCCCGCGGTGGTGGCTGCGCGATGTCCACGCCGACCCGGAGGAAGCCGTTCAGGCCTGCCTGGACCTGGGGGCCCGCCGGATGGCCCCCATGCACTGGGGGACCTTCGTCCTGTCCTCGGAGCCGGTGATGGAGCCGCTGCACCGGGTACGGGCCGCCTGGGCCCGCACCGGACTGCCCCGGGAACACCTCTGGGACCTCCCGGTCGGCGCCTCCCGCGTGCTGTAAGCCCGGGCAGCCGAGGCCGAGGCCGGGGCCGGGCCCGGGTCAGTGGCGCAGACGCCGCCAGAGCGCCGGAGCGCCGCTGATGACCAGCGTGAGGGCGACCGCCAGGGCCACGCCCTTCCAGGGCTCCGCGAAGAGGGAGCCGCCCACGATGCCGATCAGGCCGTAGGTCGCCGCCCAGGCCAGGCAGGCGGGGCCGTCGCCGCGCGCGAACCGGCGCAGCGGGAGCTCCGCGAGGAGGCAGGCCAGCATGACCGGGATGCGGCCGCCCGGCAGCAGCCGGGAGACCACCAGGACCAGTACGCCGTTCTCGTCGAGCTTCCGCTGAGCCTGGGCGAGGCGTTCGGGGGTCGCCCGCCGGCGCAGGGCCTCCAGCCGTCGCGATCCGTTGCGCGAGCGCACCCCGCGCCGGCCCAGCCAGTACAGCGCCAGGTCCCCGGCGAACGCGGCCAGCGAGGACACCCCGAACACCAGCAACAGCCCGAAGGGCAGGGAGTCCTGGTGGAACGCCACCACCGCCGCCGTACTGACCAGCGCGCCCGTCGGGATCACCGGCACCAGTGCGCCCAGCACCACCAGCACGAAGAGGGTCGGGTAGCCGATCGCCTGCTGGGTGGATTCCGGCGGGACCTGCGCGGCCGCCTCCGCGAGCTCGGACAGGGCCGTCACGGCAGCCGCACCCGCTCACCGTGCGCGGGCACCCGTACCGTCACCTTCGGTGCCTCCCGCCGTGCACACCGCATGAACTCCTGGCCCGGCGCGTGGAACTCGTGCGGCCGCACCGCGTCCAACCCGATCGGCCAGTACGTGCCCCAGTGCACCGGGACCGCCGCCGCCGGAGCCAGCAGGGCCAGCGCCCGCGCCGCGCCCGCCGCGTCCAGGTGCCCGGGACCCAGGTAGGGCCCCCAGCCGCCGACCGGCAGCAGGGCCACGTCCACCGGTCCGACCTCCTCGGCCATCGAGTCGAACAGGCCGGTGTCCCCGGCGAAGTAGGTCCGGGACGAGCCCTCGATCACGTAGCCGAGCGCGGGAGCGAGCCGGGGCCCGAACGGCAGCCGCCGCCCGTCGTGCCGCGCGCTGACCGCCCGTACCCGTACGCCGTTCCCCACGGTCACCGTGTCGCCCGGCGCCAGTTCCGTGACCGCCAGACCCCGCGCCCCGGCCACCCGCGCCAGCCCCGGGACCGCGCCCGGCGCCCCGTGCGGCACCAGCAGCCGGGTTCCGCGCGCCAGCCGCGCCAGCGACGGCAGGTGCAGGTGGTCGGAGTGCAGGTGCGAGACGAGCACCGCGTCGGCGACCGCCGCCTCCGGCGGGGGCACCGCCCCGCGGCGTCGCCGCAGGTGCGCCAGACGGCGGGCGAAGAGCGGGTCCGTGAGCAGCCGGACACCGGAGTCCTCGACCGTGCACGTGGCGTGGCCCCACCAAGTGATGTCCACCGGCCCTCGATCCCCTCCCTGGTCCCCGCCCTCACCGGGTCCTGTCCGAGCCTAAAGGCTGCCCGCTCCAACCGCCCGGAACCGGGGAGCCGGGACTCCACGCCCCCTCCTCCCCGGCGGCGGATCGGAGTAGGGTCGGGCGGCATGGATGAGCTGCGCGTGGCCGCGATCGCCAGCCTGGCCCCGCTGGAGGATCTGGACACGGATCCCTTCGCCGTCGACACCCGGAGCCAGCACGCCATGTGCGTGCGCTGGGCCGCCGACCGCGGCTACGTGGTGACCCGCCAGCTGTTCGTCTACGGGCTGCGCGCCGACCACTGCGGACTGTGGAACGACATCGACGCCGGCCGCGTCGACCTGTTCGTCACCGCCAACCACCGGGTGCTGACCCGTGCGCTGCGCTCCGTGGAGGAGTTCACCACCGCATGCGAACTGCGCGGCGTACGGCTGGAAACCACCGGTCTCGACGAGCCGCGCTACACCTCCGCGATGAAGGCCGAGGTACACCGCCGCCTCTCCATGCCGACCGCCGGCTACGACGGCACCTGACCCCCCGAAGCCCCGTACGCATATCCGCCGCCCGTGTCACCCGGCCGGGCGGTTGCCGCTGTGCGAGCCTGGACACCGTGGAGACGGGGGCTCGTCGGCGCGGCGCGGGCCACGGTGCTGAGGTGGGTTGCGGGTGTTGCGAGGCCGGTGGCGGAGTACGGGCAGCGCCCTGCTGCGGGTGATCATCGTCTGGGCGGTGTCCACCCTCACCATGCTCGCCCTGGCCGGAATCCTTCCCGACTTCAGGCTCCAGGCGGGCGCCGGCGGCGACCGCGACAGCATCACGCAGATAGGCCTGACAGCCGCCCTCGGCGCCGGGGCGTTCGGTCTGCTGAGCGCGCTGGTGTGGCCGGTTCTCGTACGGGCCCTGCTGCTCGTGCCGGCCCTGGTGCTCGGCCTGCTCGTCTTCTTCCTCAACGGCTCGCTGCTGCTGCTGGCGCTCAGCCTGATCCCGGCCGGCCGCGGCGAGGCGGACCCGGAGACCGCCGTGGTGGTCGCCGCCGTGATGTCCGCCGTCGCGTCCGCGACCTCCACCGCGCTCGCCGTACGGGACGACGAGGCCTACCGGCGCCGGCTCTACCGCCTCGCCGACCGCCGCCGGCGCCGCCAGCACCGCGAGGGGATGCCCGGGGCCGCCGAACGCGCCCCCGCCCTGGTGTTCCTGCAGCTCGACGGGGTCGGGTACGAGGTACTGCGCCGCGCGGCCGGCAGCGGTCTGATGCCGACGGTGGCCGAGTGGCTCGACCACAGCCACCGCATCACCTCGTGGCGGACCGACTGGTCCAGCCAGACCGGCGCCAGCCAGCTCGGCATCCTGCACGGCTCCAACTTTGACGTCCCGGCCTTCCGCTGGTACGAGAAGGACACCGGCGAGGTGGTCGTCTGCAACCGGCCCACCAGCGCCGCCGAGCTCCAGCGGCGGGCCGTCGAACGCACCGGGGACGGCGGCCTGCTCACCCTCGACGGCGCCAGCCGCGGCAACCTCTTCAGCGGCGGCGCCGGCCAACTGGCCCTCGTCCTGTCCGTCTCCGCCCGGCGGGGCCGGGACAACCGCTCCCGCGCGGGCTACTTCGCGTACTTCTCCGACCCGGCCAACGCGGTCCGCACCGCGCTCTCCTTCGTCGCCGAGGTGGCCCGCGAGATCACCCAGTCGGTACGCGGCCGCGTACGCGGGTTGCGGCCACGCGTCGGACGCGGCGGGCTGTATCCGCTGATCCGGGCCTTCGCGACGGTGGTGGAGCGCGACGTCGTCGTCGCGGCGGTGATCGGCGACATGCTGGCCGGGCGCGCCGCGGTCTACGCCGACCTGGTCGCCTACGACGAGGTCGCCCACCACTCGGGCCCGCGCTCCCGGGACACCGAGCAGGTGCTCGCACGGCTCGACCGCAGCCTCGCGCTCATCGCCCGGGTCGCCGAGCACGCGCCCAGGGAGTACCGGATCGTGCTGCTCTCGGACCACGGCCAGAGCCCGGGGGAGACCTTCCTGGCCCGGTACGGGCTCACCTTGAAGGACCTGGTCCGCGCGGGGTGCGGACTGCCGGTGTCCCGGCGGGCCGGCCGTACCCACAGCGGGGCCGAGGCGCGGGCCGCCGTACGGGCCGCCCTGCACCGGCCGGTGGAGGAGACGGGCGACGAGGTACGTCCCGGGCCGGGCCCGGACCCGGTGGTACTGGCATCGGGCAACCTCGGGCTGATCTCCTTCCCGAACCTGGCCGGCCGGGCGTCGAAGGAGCGGATCGACCGCGCGCACCCGGCGCTGCTCGCCACCCTGGCCAACCACCCCGGGGTCGGATTCCTGCTCGTCGACGGGATCGTCCTCGCGGCGAACGGGGCCGAGGCGCGGCTCGACGAGCCGGGCGCGGTCGAGGAGCTGCTGGCCCGCTTCGGTCCGGGCGCGGCGCAGGCGGTCCGGCGCACCGACACCTTCCCGCACGTGGCCGACGTGATGGTGAACTCGGCCTACGACCCCGAGACGGGCGAGGTGCACGCCTTCGAGGAGCAGATCGGCTCGCACGGCGGCCTGGGCGGGGAGCAGGGCCACCCGTTCCTGATGTGGCCGGTGGAGCTCTCCGAGCCGGTGTACCGGCCGGACGGGGAACTGGTGGGCGCGGAGGCGGTCCACGGGGTGCTGCGCCGCTGGCTCACCGAGGCGGACGGGCCCCAGGTCCCGGTCCCCCCGGCGGTCTCCGCGACCCCCGTGGCAAAGACGCCCCCGGCGCGCTGAGCACCCGCGGCGTACTTTGGAGGGAGAGACCAGGGGGGCTCCGAGGGGTCATCATGTCCGCGATCAGCAAGAGCATCGACATCGACCGCCGGCCCGAGGACGTCTTCGACTACGTGACGGATCCCACGCACCTGCCGGAGTGGCAGGACAGCGCTCTCTCCGCGGTGCCGATGGGAGAACTTCCCGTCCACGTGGGTTCGAAGGTGGTCGTCACCCGGCAGATCGGCAAGCGCCGCATCCCCACGACCATGCAGGTCATGGAGCTGGACCCGCCGAGGAGCTGGCACATGCACGGACTCGACGGTCCGGTCCGGCCGGACGTGCGGGGCCGCATCGAACCCCTGGACGACGGGACCCGCTCGCGCGTGACCCTCGCCGTCGACTTCGAGGGCCACGGCGTGGGCAGGGCGCTGGTCCCGCTCGTGGTCAAACCGATGGTCCGCAAGGAGATGCCCCGGGGCGAGGAGAAGCTCAAGCACCTGCTGGAGCACTCCGCGGCCTGAGGGTCCGCTCCCCAAGGAGCTCCGGGCCCGCGGCGAGCGGCGAGCGACGGGGCCGCGGCGGCAGCGGCCGGGAAAAACCGGGTGCTTCGGGACTCGCGGTGCACCCACACTGGGCGCACCGCGTTCCCGGACCCCGAAGGGGCATCGTCACCCGTGCAGGCCGCCGTCACCGTCACCCCCGCCCAGCTCCCCGAACTGCTCCTCGGGCTCGCCACCGTGCGGCCCGTGTTCCTCTGGGGAGCGCCCGGCATCGGGAAGTCCTCGCTCGTGCGGAAGTTCGCCGACTCGCTGGGACTGGAGTGCGTCAGCCTGCTGGGTACGCAGCTCGCGCCCGAGGACCTGATCGGCGTACCGCAGATCCGTGACGGGCGGTCCGTGTTCTGCCCGCCCGAGGCCATCGCCCGCGACGAGCCCTACTGCCTGTTCCTCGACGAACTCAACGCCGCGAGCCCGGACGTCCAGAAGGCCTTCTACTCCCTCATTCTCGACCGGCGGATCGGCTCCTACGAGCTGCCCGCGGGCTCCATCGTCATCGGCGCGGGCAACCGGGCCACCGACAACGCCCTGGCCCGGCCCATCGCCTCCGCGCTCGTCAACCGGCTCACCCACGTCCACCTGCGGGCCTCCGCCGGGGACTGGCTGGTCTGGGCCGGCGAGCACGGCATCCACCCGTGGGTCACCGACTACCTCACCGACCGCCCCGACCACCTCTGGTCGCAGCCGCCCAAGACCGAGGAGCCGTTCTCCACGCCCCGCTCCTGGCACATGCTCTCCGACGCCCTGCACTCCTTCGGGCCGGACCTGGACGAGCAGACGCTCGGTGTGCTCGCGCACGGCACCCTCACCCCCGCGCACGCCGTCTCCTTCCGCGGCTACGCCAAGATCGTGCGTCACAGCTTCGGCATCGAAGCGATCATGAAGGGTGACGCCTCCTGGCCCACCCGCACCGCCGACCGCGATCTGCTCTACTACCTCGCCGAGGCCTTCCGGGGCCGCCTGGTCAAGGAACTGCCCGCGCAGCGCGAGCACGTCTCGCCCGCCCTGCGCCAGACCGCCTACCGCGCCAAGGCGCTGCTGGTCCAGCTCGCCGAGATCTCCGTGGAGGTGGCCCAGACCGTCATCGCCGACGACGCCGACGGGCTGCCCGTGCTGCCCTCCTGGTTCCTCGTGGAGGCCGCCCGGGACATGCCGCGCCTGGTCGAAGCCCGCCGGTGAGCGCGCCCCGCCGCCCGCAGAAGAAGGCGCCCGACCCCGCCGCCCAGGCCTTCGCCGAGGGGCTCGCCCTGGTGAAGCGGAACCCGGCCCTCGCCGCCGTCGGCGGGAGCGTGTGCGGGCACGCCCCGTGCCGCCTGACCCCCGCATCGGGCCTGGTCGCCGTGGATTCCAACGGTGTCCTGCACGTCCGCTCCGGCCGGCGCGCGGATCCCCGGACCTGGGCCTGGGCCCTGGCCCACGCCCTGCTCCACCTCGGCTTCGGCCACGTCCCGGCCGCGGACCAGGAGCAGCGGGCGCAGCCCGACCGCTTCGACCTCGCGGCCCGCTGCGCCGTCGTCAACCGCTTCCTGCTGACGCAGCCGTCCGTAAGGCCCCCCGACGACCTCCCCGCCGAGTACCCGGGCGGCGACGAGGAACTGCTCGCGGCCCGCTGGCGCCGCGACGGCATTCCCGCCGCCTACGAGGCCTGCGGCACGGCCGGCGACCACCCCGACCAGGTCCTGGTCACCTGGCGCATGTGGAACACCGCGGTCCCCGACTGGGAGACCGCCTTCGCGCACGCCCTGACCCGCAGCGTCTCCGCGGCCATGGAGGTGGCCGGCGGTCGCCGCGACCGGGTCACGGGGGAGCGCGTGGAGCAACGCCCGTGGGACCGGGCCCTGAACTGGTTCGTCTCCTCGTACCCGCTGCTCGGCGGCCTCGCCAGCGGTCTGAAGATCGTCGCCGACGCCGAGCTCGCCCGCGCCCAGGACATCGACGTCGCCGCCGTCAGCACGAGCGCCGGGGAGATCTACGTCAACCCGCTGCGCCGCTTCGCCGACGGGGAGTGGCGGTTCATCCTGGCCCACGAGATGCTGCACGCCGCCCTGCGCCACGGCGAGCGCCGCGGCGCCCGTGACCCGTACCTGCACAACGTGGCCGCCGACTACGTGGTCAACGGCTGGCTCGTGGAGATGGGCGTCGGCGAGATGCCCGAGGGGCTGCTGTACGACCCGGAGCTGAGGGACCTGTCCGTGGAGGAGGTCTACGACCGGATCACCGCCGACCTGCGCAGGATGCGCAGGCTCGCCACCCTGCGCGGCAAGGGCCGCGGGGACATCCTGGGCGAGCCGCTGCCCCACCCGGGCAGCGGACCGTACACCGATCTGGACGAGTTCTACCGGCGCGGCCTGGTCCAGGGCTTCGACCTGCACACCTACGAGGAGCGCGGCCTGCTGCCCGCCGGGCTGATCGAGGAGATCCGCTCCCTGGCGCACCCGCCGGTGCCGTGGGACGCCCGCCTGGCCCGCTGGTTCGACGAGTTCGTGCCGCGCCCGTACCCCGTACGCAGCTTCGCGCGCCCGGCGCGCCGCCAGGCCTCCACTCCGGACATCCCCCGGGCGGGCCGGTACTTCCCGCCCGAGGAGATCGCCCGCTGCACCTTCGGCGTGGTCCTCGACACCTCGGCGTCGATGGACACCGCACTGCTCGGCAAGGCGCTCGGCGCCATCGCCTCGTACGCGCAGGCCCGCGACGTACCGGCCGCCCGCGTCGTGTTCTGCGACGCGGCGCCGTACGACGCGGGCTATCTGCCCCCGGCCGAGATCGCGGGCCGGGTGAGGGTGCGCGGCCGGGGCGGAACCGTACTGCAGCCGGGCATCGACCTGCTGCAGAAGGCGGAGGACTTCCCGCCCGGAGCCCCGGTGCTGGTGATCACGGACGGGTGGACCGACACCCTGCGGATCCGGCGCGAGCACGCCTTCCTGGTTCCGCAGGGCGCCTCCCTGCCGTTCACGCCCCGCGGGCCGGTCTTCCGGCTGGCCTGAGGGCGCGGACCCCGTTTTTAGTCGAGGTAGTCGCGCAGCACCTGCGAGCGCGACGGGTGACGGAGCTTCGACATGGTCTTCGACTCGATCTGGCGGATGCGCTCACGGGTGACCCCGTACACGCGGCCGATCTCGTCGAGGGTCTTCGGCTGGCCGTCGTTGAGGCCGTAACGCATGGAGACCACGCCCGCCTCGCGCTCCGAGAGCGTGCCCAGGATGGACTGGAGCTGCTCCTGGAGGAAGGTGAAGCTCACGGCGTCGGCCGGCACGACCGCCTCGGAGTCCTCGATGAGGTCACCGAACTCGCTGTCGCCCTCCTCACCCAGCGGGGTGTGCAGGGAGATCGGCTCACGGCCGTACTTCTGGACCTCGATGACCTTCTCGGGGGTCATGTCGAGTTCCTTGCCCAGCTCCTCCGGAGTGGGCTCCCGGCCGAGGTCCTGGAGCATCTGGCGCTGGACGCGGGCCAGCTTGTTGATGATCTCGACCATGTGGACGGGGATGCGGATGGTGCGCGACTGGTCGGCCATGGCACGCGTGATCGCCTGCCGGATCCACCACGTGGCGTACGTGGAGAACTTGAAGCCCTTGGTGTAGTCGAACTTCTCCACGGCGCGGATCAGACCGACGTTGCCCTCCTGGATCAGGTCCAGGAAGAGCATGCCGCGGCCGGTGTAGCGCTTGGCGAGGGAGACCACGAGGCGGAGGTTGGCCTCCAGCAGGTGGTTCTTGGCCCGGCGGCCGTCCTCGACGAGGATCTCCAGCTCGCGCTTGAACGCGGGCTTGTGGTCCTCCTCCTCTTCGAGCTTGTACTCGGAGAAGAGACCGGCCTCGATGCGCTTGGCGAGCTCCACCTCCTGCTCGGCGTTGAGCAGCGGCACCTTGCCGATCAGCTTGAGGTAGTCCTTGACGGGGTCGGCGGTGGCGCCGGCGACCATGACGGTCTGCGCCGGGGCGTCGTCCTCGTCGTCGTCGGACAGGACGAAGCCCGCGCTGCCGCCCGTCTTGGGCGTCTCCTTCTCGTCACCCTCGTCGGGGTCCTCGGCCGCCCAGTCCTCGCCCGTGGCCGCGGGGGTCTCGTCGTCGTCGCCGTCCTTGGCGCCCTTTTTCGTGGCCGCCGTCTTCTTCACGGCGGTCTTCTTCACGGCGGTCTTCTTGACCGTCCGCTTCTTCGGCGCGGCGGCGGCCTCGGCCGCCACCTCCTCCTCGGTCCCGGAGGCCGTCGGATCGGATATCGCCGCGGCGGTGGTCGTGGCAGCAGTCTTGCGCGCACCGATGAGACGCGGCGGGGCAGCGGCCTTCTTGGCGACGCGCGCCGGGGCGGCGGCCGCCTTGCGCGGCTTCTTGGCGGCAACCTTCGTGGCGGGCGCGGCGCTGACGTGCAGCGCGACACCCTCCTCGTCCAGGACCTGGTTCAGGCTGCGCAGGACCCGCTTCCACTGGTCCACCGGGATGCGGCCGGCCTCGAAGGCCTGGCGCACGTCATCACCGTTGATGTGACCCTGCTCGCGGCCGCGCTCGACAAGCGCGACCAGGGCCTCGGATTCGGCGATCTCCGTGGGGAACGTACGGGACGGGCTGAGCGACACAAGGAGCCTCTCGTTGCGAACAGATTGCGAACAGATATGGGGGGTGGCGGGACATCATCGCGCGAACTCGGGAAACAGACCCGAGGGGGGTCTGTATTCCGCGCCGCACGAGGACACCTGTCGGTTCATCGCATGCCCGAGTAGATTCGTTACGCGCTGAATTGAGTGACCTGCGCCACGCTGTGACCGGGCAACCGGTCGAGGGTGGCCGCGTCCGCCCGTTTTGTCAGCCCGTTTTGCGGGCCTCGACGAGGAATCGGGCGGTGTGCGCGACGAACGGGCCTTCGTGCTCGATCTGTTCGTGCAGCTCGCGCAACCGGTCCCGATGCTGCCCGACCGTGAAGCCGGGCACCATCCAGATCACCTTCCGTAGAAAGTAGATCACGGCTCCGATGTCGTGGAACTCCGTCCGCAGTCGCTCGGAGCGCAGATCGACGACCTCCAGCCCTGCCTTCGTGGCGTCGGCGACCGCGTCGTCGGGGTGCCGGGCCCGCCGGACCTCTTCCGGCTGCGGGCCCAAGAAGTATTCCACGAGCTCGAAGACACTGCTCGGGCCGACCTGCTGGGAGAGGTACGAGCCACCGGGCCGCAGCACCCGCGCGACCTCCTCCCACCAGATCGTCACCGGATGCCGGCTGGCGACGAGCTCGAAGGACTCGTCGCCGAACGGCAGCGGCGGCTCGTCGGAGTCGACGACCACCACCGCGCCGAGCGGGTGCAGCAGCCGGGTCGCCTTGTCGATGTTCGGCGGCCACGACTCGGTGGCCACCGTCAGCGGGGGCAGGGGGCCGGCCCCCGCGAGCACCTCTCCGCCGCCGGTCTGGATGTCCAGGGCGGAGCGGACCCGCGCGAGGTGCTGTGCGAGGAGGCGCTGGTAGCCCCAGGAGGGGCGCTGCTCGGTGGCGCGGCCGTCGAGCCAGGAGAAGTCCCAGCCGTCCACGGAGACGGATTCCGCTTCCGCGACGAGATGGTCGAAAGTGCGCGTCATGTCTCGATCGTCCCAGCTGCGGCGCCGGTCATCCACCGGATTGCCGGCCCCGGGGCCCACGCCGGACTCCCCGGGGCCCACGCCGGACTTCCCGGGGGTTCGCCTACACTGGGCGGCGGGCCGTGACTGGCGTTCGGGTGGATCACCACCGGGGAGCGGCCCGGCGTACTCCCGTACGTCGACTGCCGCGCGCCTGGGCGAACCGCGATCCCGCAGCGACGCTCAGGAGACCCCATGACGACTGCCCCGACCGTTTCCGGCGCCCCCGCCGACCAGCCGGAGCGCACCGCCCGGCTGATGGACGGCACGGCCCTCGCCCGCCGCATCTCGGAGCGGACCGCCGACCAGGCCGCGAAGATCACCGCGCGCACGGGCACCGCGCCCTGTCTGGCGACCGTGCTGGTCGGCGAGGACCCCGCGTCCGTCACCTACGTCCGCATGAAGCAGAACCGTTGCGCCAGGGCCGGGATCACCTCCCGCCACGTGGAGCTGCCGGCCGCGACGACCACCGAGGAGCTCGTCGCCGCCCTGACCGCGCTGTCCGAGGACCCGGAGATCAGCGGCATCCTGCTCCAGCACCCCGTTCCGCACCACATCGACGAGCGCGCCGCCTTCGAGGCCATCGCACCGGGCAAGGATGTCGACGGGGTCACCATGCACTCCTTCGCCGCCATGGGCTTCGGACTGCCGGGCTTCGTCTCCTGCACCCCCGGCGGCATCATGCGCCTGCTCGAGGCCTACGAGGTGGACCTGACCGGCAAGCACGCCGTGGTCGTCGGACGCAGCGCGATCCTCGGCAAGCCCGCCGGAATGCTGCTGCTGGAGCAGAACGCCACCGTCACCTACTGCCACTCCCGCACCGTGGACCTGCCGTCCATCGTGCGCCAGGCGGACGTACTGGTCGCCGCCGTCGGCAAGGCCGAGTTCATCCGGGGCGAGGACATCAAGCCGGGCGCCGTGGTCCTGGACGCCGGCTACAACGAGGGCAACGTCGGCGACGTCCACTTCGAGTCGGCCGCCGCCCGCGCCTCGCTGATCACCCCGGTACCGGGCGGCGTCGGCCCGATGACCATCGCGGTACTGCTGGAGCAGACCGTCCAGGCCGCCGCCGCGCAGGCCGGCCTGGTCCTCGCGGACCTCTGACCAGGGCCCCGCACCCCACGCCACGACGAACGCCCCGGGCCCTGGGCCCGGGGCGCTCCGTTCCTTCCGGTAACGGGCCGAAAGGCCGATCCCGGCCGAAGGGCATGGCGTTCCAATGAAAATGTGAACGCTTCGATGGATATGCAGAGGCCTGGCCTGACCCGAGACGGGGGCGCCTGCCCCAGGGCCCTGCGAGGGCCCCTGGGGCAGGCCTGTGCGGCCCAGGGGCAGCGGGAGGCCGCGAGGGGCCCGGAGTCAGGCGTGCGTGGCCTGGTCGCGGGCCCGGGCCACGATGGGGGAGGTCTGGAACGCGCGGGCCAGCTCCGTCAGCGGGCGGGAGTCCAGGGGGTACGGGCCGGGGCAGCCCGGGGCGTCGTCGTCCGCGTGGGCGGCCGCCCCGTCGGCCGCCGTCCGGCGCCGGCAGGCCGCCGCCAGCATGGCCGCGTCCGCCACCAGGGCGGCCTCCTCCTCGGACCGGCCCTGAGCGCGCGCGGTACCGTACGCCTCCTCGCGCACGGCGGGGTCGAACCAGTGGACGAGCGCCAGGATGCCGTCGTCGATCACCGATTCGCGGTGGATCAGCCGGATCCCCACCGGTGACCACCAGGTCAGCGGCACGGGCCGCATCCCGCACGGGGAGAACCCGCGCAGCGCCGCCCAGAGCGGCCGCAGCCGCCGGTAGCGGCAGTAGTCCTGCCAGGGCGCCGAACCGCCGACCAGCGGCACGATGAACCCGATGCCCACCAGCAGGGCCGCGGTGGCGCCGAGCGGGGGCGCCGCGTACGTGGACAGGTGGTCCAGGTTTCCGCCGCTCCAACGCGCGCCCATCGCGGTCCACTTCGCGGCGAGGAAGCCCAGGCCGAACGCCCCTCCCAGCATGAGGACGGCCAGTCCCGTGCGCAGCGGCCGCATCGAGGGGTCCAGCCGGCGCAGCCACTTCCAGCACAGCACGGTGAGCGCGATGCTGCTCACCGTGTGCGCCGACAGATAGCAGATGATCATCTCGCGCAGCCAGGGCGTGTTGGCGTAGTACGTGTCCAGGTCCCGCACCCGCTCGACCGGCGCCTCGCCCCGCGCGAACAGGGCGACGATCGCCACCGCCACGGTGCCGTACGCGGCCATGGTCAGGCGGGTGGCCCGGCGCACACCCGGGGTCGGGGTGCCGCTCCAGTGCAGGATCAGGACGACACAGGCGCCGGAGAAGACGGTGATCAGGCCGTACACCAGGGGAGCCGAGAAGTTGACGACCCCGGTCAGCCGGTTGACGACGACGATGGTCGGCGGCGCCGACAGGAACACGGAGAGCGCGCCCCCGACGAGGAGGGTGCACACGGCCCGCATCAGGGGCTGCTCCCACCTCCGCCTCAACGTCGGGGCCTTGACGATCAGCGCCCCGACGATCACCGCGCCCGGCACGTAGAGGACGAGGGCTTCGATCATCGCGCCTGTCCGACAGGGTCGACGGGCTCGACGGCGTCGACGGGTCCGACAGGGCCCAGGGGACCGCCGAGGCCGGTCGGCCCGGCCTGGTCCAGGCCCGCGACCGTCCGCTCGGCGGCGGTCAGCGGCGCGGCCTCCAGGGCGCCTCGGCGACAAGCACGCCGGCCACAAGCGCGCAGCACCTTGCGGAGCACGCCGGGGCGGATCCAGTACGTGGGTGCCCGGTTCACGGTGACGCCCTGGAGCCGGGCGGCGGTGAGCGGGGCCCTCGTGGTGGCACCGGCCATCAGGCGTTCGACGTACCCGTTGAGCAGCCCGGCCCAGGGGCGCGGCCTGGTGCCCGTGGCGCCCGGGTACCGGATGTCCTGCGAGGTGGCGAACTCCCAGGCGACGGTCACCTGAGGGGCGATGGCCCGCTGCGCCTCACGGCCGACGCCCGGGTGGGCGAGGCCCTTCTCGCGCAGCAGCGCACGGACGGCCAGCAGCGCCCGGGCCGCGACCGTCATGCCCTGTCCGTGGAGCGGGCTGAAGGTGGCTACCGAGTCTCCGACGGCGAAGAAGCCGTCGGGGATTTCAGCCTTCTCGTAGAAGATCCGGCGGTTGGCGGTGCACTGGGTGACGGCGACGTCGGTGAGCGGCTTCCTGCCTTCGAGGAGTTCGCCGACGAGGGGGTCGCGCACCCCCTTGGCGAACGGGATGAAGGCCTGGGGGTCGGCGGTGGGCCGGCCGCCCCGGGTGCCGGCCAGGGTGGCCTGCCAGCGGCCGTTCTCGATCGGGACGATCGTCGCGCTCTGGCCGGGTACGGGCGCCCGGGGGTCGGACTGGACGTCGACGATGGGGAAGCCCAGGGTGTGGGCTCCCTCCGGGGCCTCGAAGACGCGGGTCGCGCAGACGAGCCCGGAGTCCACTCGGGCTTCCTCGAGGCCGCTCACGCCGAGTGCCTCCAGCCAGCCGCGGGCGCGGGAGCCGCGGCCGCTCGCGTCGACCACGAGATCGGCGGTGATCAGGCGGTTCTCCTCGCCGGCGGTGTTCGCCCGGACCCCGGTGATGCGGGCGGCGCTGCCCTCCAGGCCCCGGACCCGGCTCTGCTGGAGGACGGTGACCCCGGGCAGCCCGACGACGCGGGAGCGGACCACCGAGTCCAGGAGGTCACGGCTGCAGGAGATGGTGAACTGCATCTCGTCGTGGCGCGGCAGCCAGCCCCGGGCGGTCTTGGAGACCAGGTCGGTGGGGAGGCTGCGGCGGAAGGCACCGGCGGCCGTCCAGGCGTCGGTGATGCCCGGCAGGATCTCCTCGACGGCGCGTGCGCCGCCCGACCACAGCAGGTGGGTGTGCTGGGCCTGAGGCAGTCCGCGGCGAGGTTCGGGGCCGTCCGGCAGGGTGTCCGCTTCGATGATCGTGACCGTCGCGTGCTCGGCGAGGACGGCTGCGGCGAGCAGGCCGGACAGGCTGCCGCCGATGACGACGGCGTGCCGTGGCCGGGCGGTGGGCGGGGAGGAGTGGGTCATCGTGTGGTGCTCTCTGTCAGGGCCGTGTGAAGGTTCATCGGCGGAAGAAGGGCGTCGGCGGGCAGGGCGGCGGTCGGCCGCCGGTGTTGCCGACGGGCGTGGCCGCCTGTGTGGCCGACGGGCGTGGCCGCCTGTGTGGTCGTCGGGCCCGCGCTCAACGTCCCCAGCCGAGCGAGCTCTTGATCCGTTCGATGGCTTCGGGGACCTGCTCTTCCCGGGGTGCCGGAAGGAATGTCTGGAGGATCTTGCCGAGGTGCAGTCCGAAGGTCTCCGCGCGGATCTCCGCCGGATCCTCCCGGTCGGCGCGGGCGGCGGCCTGCCGGACGACGGAGCTCAGCCCGCAGTCGGACCTCAGCAGGTCGGCGAGGCTGCCCTGGGGGCCCGTGAGCCGGGCGGCGACGGTCATGCCGGGGCCGTGGCTGCCGCAGGTGCCCTCGTCCACGTGCCACAGCTCGTGGCAGGCGATGACGAGCTGGTGTTCGGGCCGGGTGCGCTCCTCGATGACGAGGAGGTCGCGGTCCTCCATCCCGAGCCACAGTCCGCTGGCGGTGTCGGGAGGGAAAGTGGCGAACCGGAACTCGACCCGGCGCCCGCCGCGGACGCGCCCGTAGGCGGTGCAGAGGCTCCCGATGATCTCGGCGGCCCCGGCCGGCGGCGTCAGGCACGCGGCCGTCCGCAGATCGTCACCGAGCCTCCGCATGGCCCGTGTGGTCCTCATCGCGCTTCCCCCTCGGCGGTTCCTGAATGGTCGGTGCCCTCGTCGCCACCGGGCCGGACGGCGGCTGCCCGGCCGTCCGCGGGCTGTGGGGAGGGCGCCGACGCATGCCCCAACTGGCCTTCCCGCGCCAGCAGTTCGTCAAGATGGTCAGCCAGTGACTTCCAGCCGGCCGGCGAGAGCCGGCCCGCCCGGGTCACGATGCCGCGTACGTCGTGCGCCCGCATCACGGCGAGCATCGGGTTCTCGGCGGGCCTCTGCGCCGATTCCAGTTCGCGCTCGATCCCGGCGAGGGCGACGGCGAGCGCCTCGGCGTCCTCGGCCAGCAGGAAGCCGCCCTCGACGCCGTAGAACCGCTGGATCCCCGCGGCCGCCGCCAGGTTGGGGAGCCCTTCGCCCTGGGCGAGGCGGGTCAGCGACTGGCCCGAAGCGTCGAAGGAACCCGCGATGGCGGACAGGGAGTGGGGCTGCCCGTCCTCCCGTGGGCGGGTGCGGCGCAAGTGCTCGAACCGGCTGCGCACCTGTTCCTTCAGCGGGAGTCGGGGCGGACGGCCGTCAAGGGTCAGCCGGATGTGCTCCTGGGTGATGCCCGTGAGGTACGAGAGGCGCTCGAGGTCGTCCGCGGCGCCGTCCGCCCGGTGCCCGGGCCCGGGACCGGTGGTGGCCAGGGCGTGTTCCACGGCGCTCTTGCTGTCGGCGAGCAGGAATCCGGCGTAGACCCCGAAGAACCGCTGTACGCCGGCCGCGTGGCCCAGCCGGGGCAGTCCGGTGCCCGCGTTGAGCGGGCCGAGGGAGGCGCCGGGGGCGTCGAAGTCCTCGGCTATCGCGGCGAGCGGCCACTCCCTGCCGTGTCTGGCCCGCCGGGTGGCGCGCAGCCGCAGGAAGCGCCGGTGCACCCGGTCGCACAGCGGCAGCTCGGCGGCGGTGCCCGCCAACACGGCCGCGACGCGGTCGGGTTCGACCCCGGACAGGCGGCTGAGCCGCTCCGCGCCGAGCACGTGTGCCGGGTCCTGCCCGTGCCGCTCCGCCGACGCCGCGGTACGGGCCCAGGCCGCGGTGAGGTCGGATCGGTCGGCGGCTCGCACCGGGCGTTTCTCCGTCAGTAGAGAGAAGGTTCGATGTGGTTGCTCTGCGTGAAGCCTATCCCCCTGATCCGTGGCGGCAGGGAAGCGCCCCCACCTTTCCTTCCGTCCAACTCAAAGAAGGTGGGGGCCACATGTGGTAGGGCGCCCCTGACGGCCGAGGCGACAAGCGCCCCGGAGAGGTGCCGGGAAGAACCTGTCTGCCTGCCGGCCGGCACCTCGACGAACCCGGCGCGCCGACACGCTGACAGGCCTGGTAGAGGCGGCGTATAGAGGGTTCTGCGACGGACCAGCCGCGCCGACTTCGCCGTCCGGCGTCCGGCTCATCCGGCCCAGGACCCGGCAACAGGAGGATTCGCCAGTGACCGCGCAGATCAAGCACTACTTCCAGGAACGCGGCTTCCCGATCGTGAAGCCGTTGGGCCAGGGCATGGAAGGGGCCGTGTACGACCTCGGAGACGGCCGGATGGGCAAGGCGTGGTTCCGCCGGGGCGCAGATGCTGGACGTACTGGCCGTCCTGCGGGAGATCGAGGTCGGCCCCGCCGCCCGTCGCCTGGCGGTCGTGGACGAGGACTCCGCCCTGTGGTCCGAGGAGGGCAACGGTTGGGCCCGGGCCCTGACCGGACTCATGGACCGGAAGGTCTCGCGGTTCCGGCCTCAACTCCGGGCCGCGGTGACCGACTTCGACGCCAAGTACGAACAGGCACGACTGCGACTGCAACGACTGCCCCAGACCCCGGTGCGCGCCGTGCACGGCGACCTCGTCCCGGAGAACGTCATGGTCGACGCGGACGGCCGGCCCGTCGCGGTCCTGGACTGGGGTTTCCTCTCCACCGCCGGCGACCCGGCCTTCGAGGCCGGGCTCACGGCAGCGCTGTTCGACATGTACGGCCCGGGAGCGCGCGACGCCGAGGAGGACCTGCTGGCGCGCATTCACGAGTCCGCCGGCTACGGCCTCGGCCATTACCCCAGAGGTAATCGACCCGGCGCGGGCCCCGGCTGCACAGTGGAGCCATCGGGTTCCGGGGCCGCGCACTCGGCTCCGGGGCCCGGGTCATCCGTACTCCACCAGCACGTTCGACCCTCGATGGAGGCTGATCCGCCATGTCCGCAGCCCTGTTCACCGCCGTAGCCCGTACCGCCGCCCCGCGCACGGCCCTGCGCCGGTTCCTCGCCCTCGACTCCGTGGTCACCACCGGCAACGGGCTCGCCTACGCCGCGCTCTCCGCGCCCCTCGGCCGGCTGCTCGGCGTCGGTCAGGGGCTGCTGCTGGGGCTGGGGGTGTTCCTGGCGCTGTACGGTGCCGGCGTCGGCCTGCTCGCCTCGCGCCGGCAGCCCCCGGCCCTCCCGGTCCGGTTCGTCATCGAAGCCAACTACGCCTGGGCCGCGCTCAGTCTCGTCGCGCTCGTCGTCTGGTTCACGCCCACCACCGCCGGTGCGGTGTGGATCGTGGTGCAGGCCGCCGTCGTCGCCTCCTTCGCCCTCCTCCAGCAGCTCGCGCTGCGCGAGGGCTCAGGACGACAGTGACCGCAGGTACTTCGCCGTAGCCGGGTCGGCCGGCAGGAGGGTCTCGATGGCCAACTCGGCGACCGTCACGTCCATGGGGGTGTTGAAGGTGGAGATGGAGGACACGAAGGAGAGCAGGTGCCCGTCGTGCTCGATCCGCAACGGGAGCGCGATGTACGGGACGGCCTCGTCCGGCTCGTCGTCCCCGTCGCGCGGCCGCTCCGGCACGGGATAGGCCGCCACCTCCTCGTACAGCGCGCGCAGCGGCTCCGAACGGGCCAGTGCGATCTGCCGCTCCATCTGGGCCAGCAAGTGGCCTCGCCACGCACGCAGGTTGTGGATCCGGGGGGCGAGGCCCTCCGGATGCAGGGTCAGCCGCATCGCGTTGAGGGGGCCGGTGAGCAGGTGCTCCGGCAGCCCCTCCATCAGCATCAGGACGCCCCGGTTGGCGGCCACCACGTCGTACGCGGAGTCCACCACCAGGGCCGGATACGGCTCGTAGCCGGTCAGTAGCCGCTCCAGCCCCTCGCGCAGCACCTCCATCGAGGGGTCGTCCAGCGGGGTGTGGGCGTACCGGGGCGCGTAACCCGCCGCCAGCAGAAGGGCGTTGCGGTCGCGGACCGGAACGTCCAGATGGTCCGCGAGCCGCAGCACCATCTCCTCGCTCGGCCGGGACCGGCCCGTCTCCACGAAGCTGATGTGCCGGGAGGAGGAGTCGGCGCGGCCCGCCAGCTCGAGCTGGCTGAGCCCGCGCCGCTCCCGCCACACGCGCAGCAGGGCGCCCACCGTCGCAGCTGTCATGCCATGACGTTAGCCCAGCCGGGTCAGCCCAGGTCGAAGGCGTTCCGCAGGCCGAGACGGTAGCGCCACAGGTCGTGCCGCTTCAGGGTCTCCACCTCCGGGGCCCGGTACCGCGGTGTCACCGCACACCGCGAGGCCTTCGAACCGTCCCTGTCCAGCAGGGAGTTGACCGCAGCTCTCGCCGAGGCGTTGGCCCCCTCCATCGTCGCGAGGTCGATGTCGACGGACACGTAGTCCCCGCTGAGGAAGAAGTTCGGGATCCGGGTGCCGGCGCTCGGCCGGTTGTGGAAGGTTCCGGTCGGGTGGATCAGCAGCTGGTCCTGGTTGGTCGGATGCGGAGTGCCGGTGCCGTCCACCCCCGGGTCCAGGTACCACGAGTGCAGCTTCCCGTCCGACAGCGGGGTCTTCCCGGTGTCGTTCAGTGAGGCCTTCAGCTGCGCCCAGACCTCACGGGCGATCTCCTCGCGGGTGCACTGCTTGGCCGTCTTCCCGTAGAGGATCCCCGGCTTGTCCCATTCGGAGATGTCCACCGACAGGCAGTCCACGGCCGTACCGTCCCCGTAGGAGGCGGGGAAGTCCCGTGCGGGCCAGTGCTCGGCCTGCTGGATCGCCGTCAGCGACCAGGGCGAGTCGATGCAGTTGAAGTGGCCGTGCACGAGGGGGGCGCGCTCGGTCAGGTAGAACTGGATGCCGGTCATCCAGTCGGTCTGCAGCAGGTCGCACCGCCCGAGCATCGGATCGGCGGCGCGCAGCGCCGGGCTCCAGGTGCGGCGGGCGTGTTCGACGGGCAGTGCGCTGACGTAGTGGTCGGCGGTGACGCTCTGGACGGCTCCGGCCGGGTCCTCGATGAGGACCCCGCTGACGCGGCCGTCCCCGTACCGGACCTCGCGCACCGTCCACCCGATCTTGAACTCCACGCCCAGCGAACGCAGATGGGTCTCCCACGGGTCGATCCACGCCTCGTTGGTGGGCAGGTTCAGGATCCGGTCCGGCGGGCCGTCGGCGCCACGCCCCAGCAGGTTGAACACGAAGGCCTCGCCGAGCGTGCCGACGGTACGGGTCGAGGCCTCCTCGGCCTTGGTGGCCACGATGTTGCGGGTGATGCCGATGGCGAGGATCCGCTGGTACTCGCTCGACATCCGCGCGGCCCGGGTGAACTCCCACCACGGGGTGCGCTCCCACTGCTCGTCGCGCCGCTCGTCGCAACTGGTCAGGAAGACCAGGGCACGGTCGACGAAGTACGCCGTCTCGTGGAGCGGCAGGCGGACCAGCGACTGGAGGATGCCGGTGAGGGCCCGGCGCAGCTCGTCGGGGGTCAGCTCGGCGGGGGAGTGGTCCGGCCAGGGGATGGGGGCGCGCAGGTCCTCGCGTCCCGCCGACCGGGCGAACATCATCTCGCGCGGGGCGGTCAGGTTGTCCCAGACCCCGTTCGCGTTGCCGGGGAAGGGGATGCGCCGCATGGTGTCCGGCAGGTTGTGGTAAATCCCCGGGATGAAGCGGAAGCCGTGTTCGGCGGGGAGCGGGCGGCGGCCGCCCCGGGCGCTGCCGGGCACGTCCATGCTGCGGGCCTTGCCGCCGAGTGCCCGGCGCTCGTAGACGGTGACGGCGTAGCCGCGTTCGGCCAGCTCGTGCGCGGCGGTGAGGCCGGCGACCCCGCCGCCGAGGACGGCCACGCGGCCGGGCTGCCCGGCCGCGACCGGTCCGGCGGCGGGTGCGGTGGCGGCCGCGGCCGGGAGGCTCCCGGCAGCCGATAACGCGCCCGCGGTGGCGGCGGCCCCCGCCATGAAGGTGCGCCTGGAGTTTCCTGTGCGCGTCACGATGATGCTCCCTCGATGCCCGGCTGCACCGCTCGGCTATTACCGGCGGTAACAGTCACGTCCGGCGCAGGAGCATAGGGGCGGCGCGGTGGCCACGGAAGGCGCGGAAGCACCCGCACGCACTATGGCGCGAAACCTTCCCTCCGGCCCTGGCTGTGCGAACCTTGACCTCACGTCAGATCAATCGGGCAGTCGCGTACGGGGAAGGAGCCTGCGGATGTCGAGAGAGCCGCTTTCGCAGAAGGAGATCGAGGACCGGCTGCGGGAACTTCCCGGCTGGGCCTTCGAGGACGACCGCATCATCCGCACCTACCGGCTGGGCAGCCACTTCGCGGCGAGCGCGCTGGTCGCCCACATCGCCAGCGTGCAGGAGGAGTTGAACCACCACTCCGACCTCACCCTCGGCTACAACACCGTCCGCCTCTCCGTGAACACCCACGACGCCGCGGACTCCGTCACCGCCGCCGACTTCACCCTCGCCGAGCGCGTCGAATCCCTGGCCCCCGCCCACGGCGCCGCCTGATACCGGAAGTACCACCGATACCCGTGCCCACGCCGCCGCAGAAACCGCTCCTCGACTACGACGCCGAAGCCGAGGCCTACGACGCCACCCGCGGCGGGACACCGCGCGCCGAGGCCGCCGCCGCGGCGGTCCTCGGCCTGCTCCCGCCGGCCGCCGCCACCCTGCTCGACCTCGGCTGCGGCACGGGCATCGTCACCACCCGCATCGCCGCTGCCCGCCCCGGGCTGCACGTCTTCGGCGCGGACACCTCCTACGGGATGGCCGCCATGGCGCGCTCCCGGGGGATCCCGGTGCTCCTCGCCTCCGGGGCCCGGCTCCCGGTCCGCTCGGGCTCGCTCGACGCGGTCAGCGCCGTCTGGCTGCTGCACCTGCTGCGCTCCCCGGGCCTGGTGGCCGCCGTGATCTCCGAGGCCGGGCGGGTGCTGCGGCCCGGCGGGGTGTTCGTCACCACCGTCGACAAGGACTCCGCGCACGACGTCGGCAGCGATATCGACGAGGTGCTCGCCGAGCACCTCACCGCCACCCCCGCCGACTCCGCGCAATCCGTCACCGCCCACGCTGCCGGGGCTGGCCTGCACCCCGCCGGCGAAGCCCTGTTCACCGGCCACGGCCAGGGCCGCACCCCGCTCGGGGCGGCTGCCGCGCTGCTCGCCGGGCGGTACGCCTCCCGGGTCCACCCGCGCGGGATCACCCCGCGCGAGCTCGTGGACCGGCTGGAACTCCTGCCCGGACCGGACACCCCGCGCGCGGAGCCCACGTACCGGCTGCGCGGCTTCGTACGGGACTGACGGGCCGGGCAGGGGCCCCCGCCCCGCCCGTCAGACGGGCTCCAGCCGCCACCACTGCGCGGGGGAGTCGGTGTCCTCGCACTGACGGGCCCGGCCCTCCGCGTCCGCCTCCAGCGGCAGACCGCTGATGGCCGCGATCAGCGAGACCACGCCGGGGTCGTCGAGGTGCTCCTCCACCACCCACTCCTGCGCCCCGAAGGCGTTCGCCTTCCAGACCTGGACCCGGGTACCGCTCTCGGTCGACGCGTTCGCGACATCGAGCCGCTTGCCGTTGTGGACGCTGACCAGGTGGAAGATCCCGCCGCCGCTGTGCACCGGAGTGATCTCCCACCGCCGGGCCCCGGCAGGCTCGCCGTCCGGCCCGACACCGACCCGGTTGCCGCTCTCGACCTGGAGCAGCAGCCCGCTCGCGGCATTGCGGATCCGGTACACGCCGTCGGGCGCACTCGTACCTGTCATCCGGGGCTCAGAAGTCGAACTCGGCCGGGTCGGGACCGATCCGGCGGCCCGCCCCGTCCGCGCCCAGGGCGTCCAGCGCGGCGATGTCGGCGGCGTCCAGCTCGAAGCCGAAGACGTCCAGGTTCTCCCGGACCCGCGCGGGGGTGACGGACTTGGGGATCACGACGTTGCCGAGCTGCAGGTGCCAGCGCAGCACCACCTGCGCCGCCGAGCGGCCGTGCTTCTGCGCGATCGCGGTGACGGCGGGCAGGGTGAGGAGCTCCTTGCCCTGACCCAGCGGGGACCAGGCCTCGGTGGCGATGCCCAGGCGCGCGTGCAGGGCGCGCAGCTCGGTCTGGGGAAGCAGCGGGTGCAGCTCGATCTGGTTCACGGCCGGGACCAGGGAGCTCTCGGCGCCGAGCCGCTCCAGGTCGGCCGGGCGGAAGTTGGACACGCCGACGGCCTTGGCACGGCCGCTCACGGCGATCTCCTCGAAGGCCTTCCAGATGGCCACGAAGTCCTCGCGCATCGGACGCGGCCAGTGGATCAGGTACAGGTCGACCTCTTCGAGGCCGAGCTTGGCGAGCGAGGCGTCGAACTCACGCAGCACGTTGTCCCGGCCCCAGGTCTCGGACTTCCCGTTCCACAGCTTGGTGGTGACGAAGAGCTCCTCGCGCGGTACCCCGGCGGTGGCGATGGCCTTGCCGGTTCCCTCCTCGTTGCCGTAGATGGCGGCCGTGTCGATGCTGCGGTAACCCGCCTCCAACGCGGTCCGGACGGCCTGCTCCGCCTCGGCGTCCGGAACTTGCCAGACGCCGTACCCGAGCTGGGGCATGAGCGTGCCGTTGTTGAGCTTGATCCCGGGGACCTGGTTCACGTCGGTCGTTCCCTCTGGTCGTCGCTGTGCGAGTGCTGACTGCCGGTACGGGCGCTGCTGTCCGTACGACCGGCGACAACCGGACTCCCGCCTGGCCTATTCCCGCCGTACGAGTGAATCGGCACGCCGGGAACGGGCGGGGACGGGAGTGGACGGGAGGGCGGTCCCCCGTCGGCCTGCCGGTACGCCAATGCGTTGCGTCGGCGGGGCCCACGGCCTCCACGGTCCTGGCCGGCGCCGCCGTGCCCCGCCCGCCCTGCGGCGGCTGCAGTTGCACGCCGCGCTGGCCCCGGCCGGCGCGAGGGCGGCGGACCCGCCTGTCGGTGACAGGTGCAAGGAGGGGGCAGCGGGACCGGCATGCTCGGCCGCAGCCCCTGCGTGCGGCACGGGCTGCGGGGGGTTCACCGCTGACGGAAGGATCGGTGGCCCGGACCACCGCGTCCGCTTCTCCTGGCCGGAACGCTCCGCCGGATACGGAGGACAGGCCCTACGCCCCCAGGTATGCCTCCCGGACCAGCGCGTTGGCCCGTACCTCGGCGGCCGTGCCCTCGGCGAGCACGGTTCCCAGGTCCAGGACGACCACCCGGGTGCAGAGGTCCATCACGAAGGCGACGTTGTGCTCGACCAGCAGCACCGCGCAGCCCTCCTCCGCGAGCCGGCGCACGACCGCCGCCAACTGCTCGCGTTCGGGCGCGGACATGCCCGAAGCGGGCTCGTCCAGGAGCAGCACCCGGGGCGGGTCGGCCACGGCGCGGGCCAGCTCGACCATCCGGGCCCGCCCCACCGGCAGACCGCCTGCGTACGAGTCCCCGAGCGCGCCGATGCCGCAGTCGGCCAGCACCCGCGCGGCCCGCTCCCGCCGCTCCCGCTCCCGGCGGCGCCGGGTCGGCGAGGCGACCAGATCGGCGGCGAAACCGCCGCCCCCGCCCCGCCACTCCTGCGCGACCAGGACGTTGTCCGCGACGCTGAGCTGCCCGAACAGCTGCTGGCGCTGAAAGGTCCGGCGCATGCCGTGCCGGGCCCGCCAGACGGGGGAGCGGCGGGTGATGTCCACTCCGTCGAGCAGCATCCGCCCCTGGTCGGGGCGACGGATCCCGGACAGAACGTCGAACAGGGTGGTCTTCCCGGCCCCGTTCGGCCCGATCAGCCCGCACACCTCGCCGGCCCGGATCCCGAGGTCGACCCCGGTCAGTGCCTTGACCCCGCCGAAGCGGACGCTGATCCCGGACGCCTCCAGCACGCGCTCACCGTTGCGGCTCATGTCGCCATCCCCAGATAGGCCTCGGTCAGCCGGTCCGCCTCCACCTCGGAGCGCGGGCCGCACCAGGAGACCCGGCCCTGCGCGAGGTAGGCGACGGTGTCGGCGATTCCGAGGATCTCGGCCGCCTTCTCCTCCACCAGCAGTAGCGCGGTACCGGCGGCACGGAGCTCCATGAGCAGTCCGTACACCTCGTCCACCACGCGCGGAGCGAGCCCGAGCGAGGGTTCGTCCGCGATCAGCACCCCGGGCGGCCTCTGCAACAGCGGTGCCAGGGCCAGCATCTGCTGCTCCCCGCCGGACAACGACCCCGCGGGGACCGCTCGACGCTCGCGCAGCCGGGGGAACCGGTCGTAGACGGCGGCCCGTTCGTCCGCGTCCCCGAGGTACAGGGCGAGGTTCTCCTCGATGCTGAGCGAGGGGAAGATCCCCCGCCCCTCGGGCGCCAGCAGCACCCCCGCGCGGGAGCGGCCCACGGCCCCGTCGCGGGTGGCGTCGCGGCCGCCGACACGAACGGTCCCGCCGGCAACGGCCAACGCCCCGGCCGCCACCCGGCACGCCGTGCTCTTCCCGGCCCCGTTGGGCCCGAGCACCGCCAGGATCTCCCCCTTCCGCACGAGCAGATCCACCCCGTGCAGCACGAGCCCACCGTCATACCCGGCGGTGACCCCACACAGCTCCAGCGCGGGCCCGCGGGGCGCGGAGTCGATGCTGGCGCCTCGGGGTGCCCCTGCGGGGTTTTCCCCCACCCCGCCCCCACCGCCGGCCCTGGCCGCGGGAACGGCCCCGGCCGAAGCACCGACTCCGCCGGCAGCCCCGGCCAGGGGCACGGCTCCGCCCGAACCACCGGCTCCGCCCGAGGGCACAGCTCCAGACCCGGCCGAGGCTCCGACCTCGGCTCCGGCCGCAGCTCCGGCCCCGGCTGAGGCACCGCCTCCGGCCGAGGTCCCGGCACCGGCCGAGGCTCCGGCCGACGAAGCCGTCCGTCGCTTCGCCATCCGCACCGGCACCGCCGCGCAATACCCGTCCGGGTCATTGGCCAGCGCCAGCCCCGCCAGCCCGAACAGGATCACCGGCAGGTGCGCCGACTCCGTCACGTAGTCCGCCATGAGTCTCGGGGCGACGGCGAAGACCAGCCCGGCCACCACTGCGTACTGCGGGCGCCGGACCCCCGCCGCCACGACCACGGCCAGCCAGACCAGTCCGGTCATCGCCGTGAAGTCCGTAGCCGTGATGCGGGTGTTGTACGAGGCATACATCACGCCTCCGAACCCGGCCAGTCCCGCCGACAGGGTGAACAGCAGCAGCTTCGTCCGCAGCACGGACACCCCGGAGGCCATCGCGGCCGCGGGAGCCGACCGTACGGCGAGCATCGCCCGGCCGGAGGGGGAGTTCCGCAGCGCGCTCAGCCCGGCGGCGACGGCCGCGACCAGCAGGACCAGCGCCACCCCGAGCGCCCGGTCGTCGGACAGGTCCACGGGCCCGAGGACGGGGCGCGGGACGGACCAGCCGGCGTCCCCGTTGCGCAGCCACCGCATCTGGAAGAGCACCTGGTCCGCGAGGAAGGCCAGTGCCAGCGTCGCCAGCGCCAGGGAGCGTCCGCCGAGCCGTAGGGCGGGCAGTGCGACCAGGGCTCCCAGCAGGGCGGCCACGCACGTGCCGACCGCCAGCGCCGCGAAGAACGGCCAGCCGCGGCTCATCAGCAGTCCGGCGACCAGTGCGGCCGCCGTGACGAAGGTGCCCTGGGCCAGGGACACCATCGCGCCGAGCCCGGTGACTACGGTGAAGGACATGAACACCAGGGCCAGCGCGAGACCTTGGGCGAGGAGTCCACTCCAGAACGGCGTGGTCACGGTGTAGAAGGCGAGGCACAGGCCGGCTCCGAGCACGGCCCACATTCCCCACCGCCGCCCCCAGGAGGCCCCGGCCAGGTGGTCCGGCGAGGCCACGTCCACGGTGGCGGTCCCGGCGGCCCGGGCCCGCCGGGTGAGCACCAGCAGTCCCCCGAAGAGGATCAGGAAGGGCACGGCCGTCCTGAACCCGGTGATGGAATCGGCGAAGGACGCGTAGCCGACGACCAGGTTCTGCAGTACGCCCAGCCCCAGCCCGCCCGCGAAGGCGAGCGGTACGGAGGCGAACCGGCCGATCACGGCAGCCGTGGCCGACACGAACAGGAACAGCGTGAAATCGTGCGCGGACAGCCCCAGCAGTGGAGTCGCCAGTACCCCTGCCAGTCCCGAGGCGATCATCCACGCCACGGAGGACAGCCGGTCGGCGTCGATGCCGCGCAGTTCGGTGAGCGAGCGGTTGTCGACGGCGGCCCGCAGCCGCAGCCCCAGCCGGGTGTGCCGCATCAGCACCCACAGGGCGACGGCGACCGCGGCCGTGGCCAGCCAGGTGATCAGCTGGTCGGAGTCGATGCCCACGTCGGCGGTGAGCTGCCAGGACTTCGCGGGGCTCGGCCCCACCCCCGGCAGGCCGAACTGGTTCTCCGCCGGCTCGAGCGGCGCTCCCGCGTCGGTCAGGAGTTCCACCGTCCACAGCCCGGCCGCCGGCAGGGCCACCAACAGGCCGATGGTGGCCACGATCTGCGCCGTCTCACCGACCTGGGCGAGCCGTCGGAACATCAGCCGGTCCAGCGCCCATCCGAGCCCGGGTGCCAGTACGAGGACCACCAGCAGCGCCGCCGGGACGGCAGGCCAGCCGAGCCCGGAGTGCAGTTCGTAGAAGGTGAGGGCGCACAGGTAGGCGGTGGCCCCGTGGGCGAAGTTGAACAGGCCGGACGCCGAGTACGACAGCACCAGCCCGGTGGCGAGCAGTGCGTACAGGGCGCCGGACACCAGACCGCTCAGTACGAAGGCGAGCAGATCTCCCATCGTGTTTCCCGCACCCCTACTTGAAGGGGATGGGCTCGTGGCACTTGAACGGTACGGAGACCTCGTACGCGCCGTTCTTCAGCTGTACGAGGGCTCCGCAGCCGAAGCTGTCCTTCTGGCCCTTGGGCTCCGAGCGGTTGCCGACGAGGGTGTCGGTGTCGGAGAAGCCCTGCGCGGCGGCCTGGAAGGATTCGACGGTCAGGTCCTTGCCGGCCTTCTGCGCGAGGGACACGAACAGGTCGGCGGACATGTAGCCGGTCATCATGTGCATGTTGCTGGAATGCTGTCCAGAAATGCTCTGACCAGCGGACAACCTTCCCAGTTACCCCCCAGTGGGAAACAACTGGGAAACCGTCAGCTCGACTCTGCCAGAACGCGGCCGAGAGTTCGCTTCACCGTCGCGGCCTTAACGTCCGACCGCTGAGCCTGAACCAGCGCCAGCACGTCGGCGTCCCTCCCGTGCTCGCCCACGACCGCACGCACCAGGGAAGCGACCGAGGGCCGCTGAGCGAACTCAGGCGGCAGCGCCTGCCCCGGACGCCAGGTCGGCAGCGCGAGCCCTGCCCAGCGGGCTTGGAGCGTCTTCCGCAGCATCTGCTCCATGGGCACGGTCACGCTGCTGTACGTCGCCTCAACGCCCTGCATCTCGTGGCCCATCCGCGTCTCCACGGTGTAGCGGGAGTGAACCCCTTCTTCGTCGAGCATCGCCTTGTGCCCATGCCGGAGCAGGTACATGCGCCGACCGACGAACGACGGCACGGCCGGCGTCTCCGGCCTCGGCCGCTTCGCCCAGGGGCTTACGTTCGCAGGGCTTCCGTCAGCGATCGGGCGCCAGTACTCGCGGTCGAACGACACGCTGGCCAGGCAACTTCCCTCAATCGAGGGGAACACCCACTTTGAATCGTGCGAAGCCAACAGCAGATCGAGAGCCTCGGCCAGGAAGTCTGGGATGACCAGGGTCCTGTACGACTCGTACTTGGGAGGGAAGAAGCGCAGCTCGCTCTCCTCGTACTGGATCTGGCGCTGTACGCGGATCGCCGGCATGCGCTCCGGCCCGCGGCCATAGCGGAGCAGGTCGTCGGCCCGTTCGTCGGCGGAGTCGGCGTCCGTCCGGGGGTCCGACGCAGGCCAGGCCGGATAGCAGTGCTCGCGGGTGAGGCCGAACAGTTCGCCCGGCCGCATGCCGGTCATGGCCATGGTCCAGAAGAAGACATGCCCTGCGTCACCCCATCTGAGTTGGGCGTTCGAGGCGAGTTGGTGCACCACCTCGACGGGGATGTCCCTCTTCCGTTCCTTCGGCTTCGCTTCGTACTTCCCGCGGCGGGACAGGGTCTCCACGGGGGAGTCCTTGCGGAGACCTGTCTTGACGGCATCGGCCATGATCAGGCTGAACACGCCCACGACCTGGCGGGCGTGCTTCTCCTTCACCTTGGCTTTGACTGTTTTCCTGAAGGCCCGGAAGTCGAGGATCGTCAGCTGGCCGACGGTCTTGCCCTCGAAGTAGGGCTTGATGTGAATCTTGATTGCGGAGCGGTAGTTCCGGATCGATAGATGGCCCAAGTCGAGCGACGCGAGCCAGGTGTCAGACCAGTCGGCTACGGATGTGGCGCCATCCTGCTTGCTGACGTGGGTACCCTCGCGGATCTCGTGCAGCTGCTTCTGGCCGTGCTTGAAGGCTTCGTCTTCATCCGTGAAGCCGCCCTCGGACTCGAACCGCTTCCGTCCGCTGGCGTAATACTCGCCCGTCCACCACTTCACGCGGAAGGTGGCTCCGCCGCGCCACTCGGTGTAAACGTCGTGGGCTCTCCTGGCCAAAACGGTCCCCTACCTGTGCCGGCCGTCGCGGTGTCCGGCAGCCCCATGCTGCCAGGACCCCACGACGTGCTCTGTGCGTCAGGCCTTTGCGCCCACTGGGCACTTGCGGCAGCTGTCGCAGTTACCGCCAAGCCGCTGAACCAGTTCCCGCATGAGCAACCTCGCCGTATCGCGAACTGGTTCCTGGCCTGGTATTACGCAAGCGATCCCTTCGCCAGACTTGACCGCCTCACCACGAAAGTGAGGACCGTAGTCGACTATGAGTGCGCCGTTGTGAAGCATGGCTCCCCCTAGAGTCAGGGCCTTGCGGGAGCCTCCGAGGACTTGTACCGACTCTGCCACGCGTTGTTACATTTGGAACTACCTGAGCACAAAGTGGTCAGAGAAATTCCCGCTGTAGCGGTCGATGCCCAAACGGTTGTACTCGAAACGGCTGATTTTTGGACTAGATGAGACCGGCTTCGCGGAGATCCTTCACCGCTCGCTCGCTCATGGCGCGAATCTGGTCCGATGGCAGGCCGCTCGTTGTCGCGAGCGCGGCCAGCTGAATGACCTTGAGTGCCTCCGCCTTGTGCGCCTCAGGCGTGAGTACGGAGATGACGGTGCCGGACTCCGCCTTCGACGGGTCGACAGGCACCGGCTCGCCGCCTTCGAGGACGGTGATGCAACTGCCGGGGGCCCACTGGAGCAAGCGGTCGATCTTCACATAGTTCGTCTCGCGAATCTCCAGCGCCTTCTCTACGCGCTGCCAAGTCCTCTTCGCAATGTCGCCGGCCTTGGCGTTGATGTCGTTGAGGGCAAGACCGAGCACCGCACGGCGCTTGCGTGCGGAGTCGGCGAGGCGGTCGAAGTCACGGGGTGCCATGCCCCCATCTTGGCAGGACTAGTGGGGACCAGCCAGGACTGGGTTCATTTTTGGCTGCAAGTTGCTCATGCGTTCATGCAGGTGAGGGGCCTGTAAGGGGGGCACGTGTCCCCTGGCGGGCACTGGAGGTGCATCTATGGGTAGACAGCTGGAACATCTATGGCTATGTTTTCGGCATGCACCAAGCACCAACCACCTTCCAGGTGGAGGGGGCGGCGATATGCACCAAGCGCATGCAAGCAGGTCTCTCGGTGAAACAGCTCGCTGACCAGGTCGGCTGCAGTTCCAGCTACCTCAGAAAGCTCGAACGAGGCACCCGCAGCCGCATGGGCCCGGAGTACTACGTCCGCCTCCGCACCGCGCTTGACGTGACTGATAACGCACTCCTCGGGCTCACGAGGAGCGACTGAAAGGAAACCAGTGGCTATCTCCCGGTCCCCCAACTCGAAGGTGCCGACTAAGCCGGAGCACCTTGATGCGCCGTTTTTCACCGCGGCGGAGGTGGCATGGCTCATGAACGTAAGCACGAAGACCGTCTACCGGCGCGTGGCCGAGGGTGCCCCCTGCAGTCGGAACGGCACGGGCCCGATCCTCGTCAGTCAGGCGGACCTGCAGCACTGGTACAACGCCAACCGCGTTCAGCCGATCCGCCAGCCGCGACGCACCAACCGCAAGTCGCTCGCCTCCGCCGCTTAGCGGCTATGCGGCCCCGACCGCCGGTTTCTTCCCGGTCCCCGGCCGGCCAGGGCCTACGAAGTTCCGCCCCTCACCTGCATCTAAGTGCAAGGAGAAGAGGACCCCATGAACCACATGATGCCCGCCGAGTCGGGCGACACCAACCCCGAGCAGCTGTACACCGTCGCTGAGGCGTCGGAGCTTCTGCTGAGCCCTCAGAGCTCCATCGCTCGGCGGGGTCAACTGAAGCCCGCCGACCGCGACCTGATCGCCGCCCTGGACGACCACGCACTGTGGATGATCCTGCACCACGACGAGTGCGAGAGCGACGCGTGCACCGGCTGCATCAACGAGCCGGCCCCGACGCCCGAGATCGCCCGCCTGGACGTGCCGCTCGCCGAGCTGACGGCCGACCTGCAGATGCTCGCCCTGAAGCGGCAGGCCGCCGCCGATGCGAAGGCCGGCCTACTGGAGGAACAGCGCCTCGACATGGCGTACCTGAACCTCGACTCCCCGACCTACCCCGGCTTCGAGGCCTGCGTCTGCATCGTCTGCCCGATCCGGACCGCCGGTGGTGCGGCGTGAGCATCGACCTGATGAGCATCGAGGACCCGGAAGCCTTCGAGTTCTTCGCCGCCGCCCGGAAGTCCCTCAAGCGGGCAGCGAGGCTGCCGGTCAAGCCCACCCCCGTCGCCGACGAGCCGGACCTGTCCGACCTCACCGGCATGCCGGACGGCCCGCACCCGAACGACGTGATCGACAGCTCCTGGGTGCTTTCCACGATGCAAGCCAAGCTCGACGCCCAGAAGCGATTCTGCGCGAACGAAGCGGCCCGCAAGGCCGGCGAGTGCCAGGCGTCGGGCCGCTGGATTCGGGACTGGCACACCAGCCGCTACTCCACGGTGCTGTCACTCCTGGCCGCCGCGGAGCAGAACGCCCCCGAAGCTGAGCGGCCCTGGCACGCGGCCCGACTCGACTCCTACGCCGCCGCCCACGGGCTTCGCGGCTGGTATCGAGGCACGGACTACTGCGGCAGGCACTACATCCAGGTCAACCACATCCGCACCCGCGAGGAAGGCGACCAGGGCCGATATTTCCCGACCACCGCGTGGCGGGAGGCACCCCGCAACCACATCGTCGTGGACCGCGACACCGGCCGAACCGCCTACAAGGCTCCTAGCTCGGGCATCGCCCGGCAGTGGATCGCCGAGATGGAGGGCTCGCCGTGACCCTCCGCCGGATCGCCGCCTGGGACCTGCTGCTCGCCGCCGCATCGACCGCGCTCGTACTCCTCGGGCGCCGCATCAACCGAGGAGCCTGTCGTGGCTGACATCCGAATAGCCGCCGAATGGCGGGCCGAACCCTGCTCCGACGAGTACCGCGAGAACTGTGCCTGCATCGTCGTCGCTGGTGCGGGCGACCGCATCCAGTACATCGCCGACGCCGAGACCCCGGAACTGGCCGAGCGGATCGCCGCCGACCACAACCGAGTCATGACGCTGGCGCAGGCCGGAGCTGCGGGGGCCCTCTCATGAGCTTCCGTCCCGTCACCAGCTTCATCGTCGTCTGCGACATCTGCCTGCGGGCCATGGAGACCGGCGATCACGTGGCCCTCTTCGCTCTCTCGGAAGAGGGAGAGGCCGAAGCGGTCGCCGCCGGCTGGACGCAGCTCCGGGAGGGCGGCACGGTCTGCCCCCGCGAGGACGTCAGCCACCGGCTCGCCAGCCACCAGCAGACCACCGAGGAGGTTCCGTCATGACCGTCCGCCCCCCGATCGTCGGCGCGGCCCTCTGGTCCGCGGTCATGAAGGCCGCCGGCCATCGCTGCCAGTGCCAGGGCGTGTGCGGCAAGAAGCACGCCGACCGGGCCCGGAAGGCCGGCCGCTGCGAGCGGTACAACGGCGAGCACATCAGCAAGAAGGGCGAGGTCGTCCTCGTCGCCACGCCGCGGGACCCGGTGAATGAGGGGTCCTTCACGGAGGCGGCCAGGCTGCCAGCCCGGCGGCTGATCGCTCTCTGCCCGACCTGCTACGACGCGGTCCGCGCCCTGTTCCGGCGGGCCGAGAAGAAGCTGCAGCCGCAGGACGACGGGCTGTTCGGGGCGGAGGAGTTCCACGTCGCCAGGGCGGCCGAGAACGACGCCGCCTGACCACAGACCGGTCCGCGCACCTCGAATGCAGCGAGGTCGAGGGCGCGGACCCCAAGACCAACCGACCGGCCGTCGAGCGCCCACCGCTCCGGCCAGAGCCGCCGCTCCACCTCCCCCTCGGGGCGGCGGCTCACCCATCCCTGAACCAGGAGATCGACATGTCCGGCAGCCCCGCGATCGACAGCAACCTCGCGAACCAAGTCCTCTGGACCTTCGGCTACCAGGGGTTCGCGCCCGGCACCTTCCAGGGCAAGCTCCTCGACCTCATCGCCCACGCCGACAAGACCAACGAGGCCAAGCTCGCCCTCGGCTTCCCCGCCGAAACCGCCGCGGTGCTGCTCGCCAAGAACGACCCGGACGGCATCGCCAAGCTGACGGCCATCGCCGACGGGCAGGTCGCGGCGTGATCACCTGCATCCGGTGCGGTGCCGCAGATGGCCCGTTCGACCGCACACCCGAAGGCCACATCTGCGAGGACCAGCCGTGCGGGCGGACCGAGGAGTCGGGGTGACCGCCGAGATCGAACCGGGCCTGTACGACATCCCCGCTGATCTCTACCACTCCGACCCGGTCCCCGGCGGCAGCCTCTCCTCCTCCGGCGCCAAGCTGCTCGCCGACTGCCCGGCCCGCTACAAGTGGCAGCTCGACAACCCGCAACCCCACAGGCCGGCGTTCGAGTTCGGAACCGCGGCCCACACGGTGGTTCTGGGCGACGGGCCCGAGCTCGTCGTCGTCGACGCGGACCTCTGGAACACCAACGAGATCAAAGCCAAGGTCGCCGCCATACGAGAAGGCGGCGGGATCCCCCTCAAGCAGGGCGACTACCAGCGGATCTGCGACATGGCTGAAGCACTGGCTGCGAACGCAGAGGCAGCCGAGATCCTCGCCCCCGACTCCGGAGCGGCCGAACAGTCGATCTTCTGGCCTGACGGACAGGTCTGGTGGCGCAGCCGCTTCGACTGGCTGCGGCCCGACCTGATCGCCGACTACAAGACCACCCAGTCCGTGCGTCCCGACAAGCTCGAGCGAACCGTCTACGAGTACGGCTACCACATCCAGGAGCACATCTACCGGCGCGGCGCCTACGAGCTCGGCCTGCTCCCCGACGGCGCGGCCTTCAAGTTCATCTTCCAGGAGAAGCAGCCGCCCTACCTCGTCCAGGTCGCGGAGCTCGATCCCGTCGCCCGGTACGCCGGCCAGCGCGACACCCATCGCGCCGTCGGCCACTACCTGCACGGCCGCGAGACCGGCCAGTGGCCCGCCTACTCCGAACACTCCACCGTCGTCTCGCTGCCGCCGTACATCGAGCGCCAGTACTCCTAGGAGTCACCGTGTCCCAACTTCCCCCGCCCACCCGCACAGGCCGGGCACCGCAGCAGCAGGCCGACGAGTACAACGACGCTCCGCTCGTCTTCCGGCCCGCCACGAAGGACGGCCACAAAGCCCGCCTCTCCATCCAGGGCCCGTCCGGATCCGGCAAGACGTGGACCGGGCTGCAGATCGCCGCCGGGCTCGCCGAGGGCAAGCGGTTCGCGGTCATCGACACCGAACGCGGAGCCGCCTCCCTCTACCTCGACGACATCAGGACCCCGTTCGACACCCTGCCGATGCACAACTACGACCCTCACAACCTCGTCAAGGCGTTGGCTACGGCCGGCCACGCCGGCTATCCGGTCGTAATGGTCGACTCCCTCACCCACTTCTGGAAGGGGGCGGACGGCACCCTCGACCAGGTCGAGAAGTTCGCCAAGGAGAAGTTCGGCGGCAACACCTTCGCCGGCTGGGGGCCGGCGGGCGCCCTGCAGAACGACATGATCGAAGCGCTCATGGCGTACCCCGGCCACGTCGTTGCCACGATGCGCGCATCCGAGAAGTGGGCCCTTGAACGCGGCCGGAAAGACCCGGTCAGCAAGGGGATTCAGGCCGAGCAGCGCAAGGGCATCGAGTTCGAGTTCGGTGTCGCCGCCGAGATGAACACCGACAACCAGCTTCGCTTCATCAAGGCTCGCTGCCCAGCCTTCCGCGGCCTGGAACTTGACCAGCCCGACGGGGCGCGCGACATCGCGAAGCCCTACCTGGACTGGCTCCGCGCAGGCGCCAAGGAGATCGACCCCGCGGTGTGGATCGACGCAGCCGGCAGCGAGACAGCCACACCGGACAGCCTCCTCGCCCTCTACCGCGAAGTCGAAGCGGCCAGCGCCCTCGCCACCCCGCTCATGCACCCGGAGTCCGGACAGCCGACCAGCCTCGGCGACTACATCCGGATGCGCGGCACCGCCCTCAAGGCCGCCGCTCAGCAGTAGCAGCACTCGGCCGGCCTCGCGGGAATCGAGGCCGGCCACCACCCAGCACACCATCGGAAGGACATCGCTATGGAGCTCACGCCGGAGCAGGCCCGCATCCAGGCCAACCAGCACCTCGCCTCCCTCTACGCCAACGTCGCCGACTGGACCGAAGCCACCTACGACCAGGCCGTCGCCGCGATAGCCGCCGGCGGACAGCCCTTCTCCATGAACGACGTGCGAGTCGTCCTTCCCGACGGTCAGCACCACCAGGCAGGCCTGTACTTCCACAGCCTCCTGATGCGGGAGCCGCACCTCCTGATCCAGGTCGGCGAGGTCCGCTCCGCCAACCCGAAGGCCCGCGGCAAGAAGGTCTGCACCTATCGCCTGACGACCAGCCCGAGCCGGTTCTTGAAGGTCCGACGGGCCGAGCGCGACAGGAAGTCGGCCCAGGCGAAGGCCCGCGCCGCACGGCAGGAGAAGGCCGCATGAACTGGCTGCGATGGGGCCTCGCCGCCTGGATCGCATTGGACATAGCCGCCGTCGGCTGGTGGGCCCGGCATCGCAGCCGGGAGAAGGCTGGCGACATCGAGCAGCAGCTCATCGCGCTCGGTGAGCTTCAGGCCCGCGTAGCCCAAGCCACCCGTGGCATCGACGCCGCGAAAGCCACACGGCTCCGGCTCGTACACAACGCAGCACTCCGCACCACCATCCCGCCTCAGACCCGAACGGAGGACCCCCAGTGATCATCAAGGCCACACGCATCCGGAGTGAATCCACGATCATCCGGCTGCCGATCGAGACGTACAGCGACGACATCGACTGGATCGCCGTTCAGCGGGTGGTCTCCGGCGACCTCCCTCGACCCGCCCTCACTCCCCTCGAGCGCAAGACCGCAGCCCTTCTCCTGATGGCCGCAGGACGCACGGGGATCGAGACGGCCGAGCTCGTCGGAGCCGACAAGCGGCAAATCTGGCGGTGGCGAGGCGACGCAGCCGGAAAGCAGGGCCGCCCCTGCACCCTCGACGGCTGCGACAAGCCGGTCAAGGGGCTCGGACTCTGCAGCCGGCACTACCGGGAAGACGCGGAACGGCGGAACCCGGAAACCGCCAAGCCGCCGAAGCCTGCCAAAGCCGCCTGCCGGCGAGGCCACGCCTACCCCGAGAGCCTCGCCCACCGGCCCAGCGGAAAGCCCTACTGCCTGCCCTGCGACCAGGCAACACGCAAGGCCTACCGGCAGCGAGAGCGCGACGCCCGCAACGCCTGCCAGGACGACATGCGAAAGGCCGCCTGATGACCAACCTCTCCCTCTGCTCGGGTGCCGGAACCCTGGACCTGGCCGTCGAACAGATCACCGGCAACAAGACGTTCGTCTACGCCGAGAACGATCCCTCCGCCTCCCAGGTCATGGCCGCCCGCTTCCCCTGGGCCACCAATGCCGGCGACATCACCACCGCCGACTGGGCCGGCATCGCCCAGCAGTACCGCATCGAAAGCCTGTCGGCCGGATTCCCGTGCACCGACATCTCCAACGCCGGACCGAGGATCGGAATCCATGGCAAGCGCTCAGGCATCTGGAAAAACGTCGCTGAAGCTGTTCGCGTCACTCGACCGTCTCTCGTCTTCCTGGAAAACGTGGAGGCGCTCCGGTCGCGGGGGCTCGACGTCGTCCTCCAAGACCTGGCCGAGATCGGGTATGACGCGCGGTGGACTGGCGTACCAGCTAGTGAAGTCGGGGCGCCGCACCTCCGCTGGCGCTGGTTCTGCGTCGCGTATCCCGCTACTCAAGACCCCGACATCGCAGCTTGGCGTGAACGGTGGGCCGCAGCACCCGGACAAGCGGAAGGCCGGGGGCCATGGGCCGACCTTGGAGGACGAGGTCGTGTTCCTGCTCCCGCCCAAACCGTAGACGGCCTGGCGCTCCTGCCCACCCCCGCAGCCCGCGACTGGAAGTCCGGCGCGTCGAACCTGATGGGCAAGAACAGCCGGCCGCTCAACGAGTTCGCCGTCAACTACCTGGCCCGGCGCACCGACTGGGTTGCGACGAACGGCGTCGATTACGGGCCCGCGATCCGCCGCTGGGAGGCCATCACCGGCCGCCCGGCGCCGGAGCCCACCGAGCCCGGGGAGCGGACGAACCGGCGGCTCTCGACACGGTTCACCGAGTGGATGCAGGGCTGCGAAGAGGGCTGGATCACCGGCCTGGCCCTCGGCCGCAAGCCGGAGCTGACCATCCTCGGCAACCTCGCCATGACCCGCCAGGCCGTCGAGGGATACCGCCGGCTCCTGTGCGCAGACCTCGACGCCATGGCCACCGCCGCCTGACCGCGACACCACCACCCGCACCAGCCAGAGAGAAGCCTGCCGTGACCTTGGACGCCATGCACTGGGTGTGGAACCACTCCCAGTCGAGGGGGAACACCCGGCTCGCTCTGCTGTACATCGCGGACCAGGCGCGTACCCCGGCAGCCGAGGCCCGCGTCAGCTACCCGGGGTTCATGCGAGCACTGAACGCCGGGTCGAAGGCGACCATTCGCGGGTTGCTTGAGACGGCCGAGAAGCTCGGAGAGCTGGAAGTAGCTGAGCCGGCAGCTGGCCGCCGACCTCCTCTGTACAGGCTCCCGAAGGCGGCCGGGTACGTCCGCTCCACCGGTACAGAACCTGTACCGCAAGGAATCGCTAGCGGTACAGAACCTGTACCGCAAAGCCCTGAGGCCCCCTCCGCTAGCGGTACAGGTTCTGTACCGCAGGAACCCCGTAGCGGTACAGGTTTTGACCGTAGCGGTACAGGTTCTGACCCCCTTCCCCATTACCCAAAAGAGCTAGCTAGCGAGGAAGCGGGCCGGCCCGACGCTTTCACCCGCTGCCAGCCCCTCGTGAAGGCGATGACCGAAGCAGGCATCGTCGTCAGCTGGAGCATGAAGCCCGACGACTGGCTCGACATCGCCGCCATCGTCGAGCGAGCCGGCAGGGACGCGATGGTCCGCTTCGCCCTCGACACCAAGGCGACTGCCCGGCAGCCCATTCGCTACGCCACGTTCTTCCTCCGCGGCGGCTGGAAGGGCCTCCCTCCGGCCAGCGCAGCCGTACCGCAACCGCGTCCCGCCTCCGGTAAGCCGCCCTACTGCGGTGACCCCGACTGCGACGAGATCAGCCGCACCCGCGAGATCGAAGACGACCGCGGCATCCGCAGCCTCGAACGCTGCCCCGACTGCCACCCCGCCAGCAAAGGACGCGCAGCATGAGTGAACCCGCGTGGGAGTCCGACGCCCTCGTCGAGGCACCGCCCCACAACCGCGACGCCGAGATGGCCGTACTCGGCGCGATGCTCCTCGACCGGCGTGTCATCGAACCCATCGCCGCCGTCATTGCCGGCGCCGACGACTTCTGGCCCGTCCAGCACCGAACGATCTACCGCACCATTACCGACCTCTACGGCGCCACCCGCGACCCGAAGATTGACCCCATCACAGTCGCGGCCGAGCTTCTCGCCACCGGGGAGCTCACGAAGATCGGGGGCGCCAGGTACCTCCACGAGCTCGTCCAGTCCGTACCCACCTCGGCCAACGGCGAGCACTACGCCGGGATCGTCCGTGAGCACGCTCAGCTCCGGGCCGTCCTCACCGCCACCCGACGAGCCACCCAGCGGGCACTCACAGCCGTCGGTACCGCCGCCGAGATCCTCGACTCAGCCATGGCCGACCTCCAGGCCGCAGCCAGCGGGCAGGCCCCAGCCGAAATCCGCCTCGCAGTCTCCGACCGGTGGATGGGCTTCCTCGACGAACTCGAGACCGGCGCCGACCCCAACGCCCTCGACACCCCTTGGCACGACCTCAACGAGGTCATTGAGCTCAAGCCCGGCCAGCTCGTCACCGTTGGCGCCGCGACCGGCGGAGGCAAGTCCCTGTTCGGAATGAACCTGGCCGCACACGTAGCCCTCACCCGGGGCAAGCCCGCCCTCGTCGCCAGCATGGAAATGGGCGGCAGCGAACTCATGGCGCGCCTCACCGCAGCTGAAGCCGGCGTCCCCCTCGACCGGCTCATCCGCCGCAAGCTCGACGACAACGACTGGGCCAAGATTTTCAAGGCGGCCCCGGCCATGCAGAACGCCGCGAACTTCATCCTCGACGACTCCGCGAACCTCACGCTCGGCAAGATCCGGGCCCGAATGCGTTGGATGGCCTCCCGCGGCACCCCGCCCGCCATCGTCGTCGCCGACTACCTCCAGCTCATGACTCCGGAGAAGAGCAAGGCCAACGCCACCCGGGCGAACGAAGTCGCCGAACTGTCCCGCGGACTCAAGCTCCTCGCCATGGAGTTCGAGATCCCGGTCGTGGCCCTCGCCCAGTTCAACCGCAACGCCGCCGGCCGTCAGCCCGTCGTCACCGACTTCAAAGACAGCTCGGCCATCGAGCAGGACTCCAACGTCATCGTCCTCATGCACCGGCCCCTCGCCGAGGACGGCTCCGACACCGGACCCCGCGCCGGCGAGATCGACCTCATCGTCGCCAAGAACCGCAACGGTGCCGCCGGACGGACCGTCGCCCTCACCTTCCAAGGCCACTACGCCCGCCTCCGCTCCATGGGCCGCGAACTCTGAGGGAGCCCTCGTGCAGCACGGCAGCAACGACCCCCGTCAACCGTTCGGCGCCCTCTTCGACACGATCGCCACCGCCGAGGCCCGCGCCAACGACACGGATGCCAGCGGCTTGGCCATCGAGGCCCGGCCGACCGTCTACCGCGGCACCACCTTCCGCTCCGCACTCGAGGCGTCATGGGCGGCCAGCCTCGACAACCTCGCCATTGCCTGGGAGTACGAACCCACCACCGTCACGCTCCCGTCCGGCATCCGCTACATCCCCGACTTCCACCTGCCGGAGACAGGGACCTGGCTCGAAGTCAAAGGCACAGGCGTCCCGCGGATCGAGAAGGCCTACGAGTACGCGGAAGCCCTCGCCTGCAACTGCCCCCGCTTCCGATGTACCTGCCGCTGGCCGGGAGGCGAACTCGTCGTCATAGGCCGCCCTCCCGTCACCATCCGGGACCACGACGAACGCGGCTTCGTCCGCCGCCGCACCCTCTGCCTCGAATGGGCCTCGGCCCGAAACCGTGGCGCCTGGCTCACCCTCTGCCCCGACTGCCTGCAGATCACCTGGTTCGACGCCCCGAGATGCCGAGCCTGCCAGGGGCCGCTGGCCGGCGCCCATGGCCACCAGACCGGATCCACGGCGTTCCAGTTCACCCGCATCACCGGACCTGCAGCACCGACCACCGACAACCCACACCGAAAGGCCGCCTGATGAACACCAACCCGCTTCCCCGCCTCGGCGAATGCCCCGGCTGCACGCAGGAGATCCGGCTCCGTACCGACGGGACTCTGTACCAGCATCCCGGCCTCGGCCGCCCCCACTGCCCCGCTGGCCGGCGTCACGCCGTCCCGCTGGAGCCGACGTTCGTCCGCTGGCTCCACGCCAACGCGCCGCGTCGGGATGGGCGCACAGACCGGGTCACGTCGCTCGCGCAGCAGATGTTCCACGGCTGCACCCGTAGCCCGAACCGCACGCCAGCCGACGTGCCGTGGACCACCGCTGAGGAGCTGCACGACGCGCTGCACCGGCAGCAGCTCCGGCTTACCGGCTCGGAGAACCGGTCCGGGTACGGCGGCACTGAGCGCTGCGACTGGGTGTGCCGCGACGTCGAGACCGCCAGAGCCGCCTACGCCGACCTCCGCACCCGAAAGGCCGCCTGATGCTCCCGCTCCCCGACCGCGAACCGAACGGCCTCACCGTCCTCGACACCTACAGCTGCTCCGGCGGCATGGCCATGGGCTACTACCTCGCCGGCTTCAACGTCGTCGGCGTCGACATCAACCCGCAACCCCACTACCCATTCCCGTTCATCCAGGGCGACGCCATCGAGTACATCCGAGCCCACGGCCACGAGTACGACCTCGGCCACGGCTCCCCGCCCTGCCAGCTGTACACGCCACTGAACGCCTACAACCACAAGGTCTATCCCGACCTGATCGGCCCGACCCGGGAAGCGTTCGAGGCGGTAGGCCTGCCCTACGTCATCGAGAACGTCGAAGCGGCGGCACCCGAACTCCGCGATCCGACCCTCCTGTGTGGGCCGATGTTCGACCTCCGCGTCTACCGGCACCGGCTCTTCGAAACCAACTGGCCACTGACCGCCCCCGCGCACCCGGCGCACTCGGCAATCTGCACCCGCAACGGCTACTTGCCCACCGAGGCCAAGCCGTTCATGACGATCACCGGCGGCCGCCATTCCCGCGCCTGGCAGAACGCCGCCTGCGACGCCATGCGCATGCCGTGGATCAAGGTCCCGGCTGGCGGTGACATCCCCCTCGGCATCCGCGAGGTCTGCGAGGCCATTCCGCCGGCCTACGCGCAGTGGATCGGGCGCCAGGCCGCAGCCCGCATCCCAGCGCGGCTCCCGTCAGCAGCCTGAACGCAGGACGGACGCCCTCGAGGAAAGCGAGGGCGTCCGCACCGAAGAGCATCCCACGAACGGAGAACGACATGGCCAGCACCGTCCTACGGCTGATCGCCACTGCGCGGACCGCCGACATCCTCCGCCGCTACTACGCCGGCCAGCGTCCCGCCGACGCCCTCCAGCGGGCCCTGCTCCTCCTCGCCACCGCCGACGGCCACCTCGACGCCACCGGGACGCCGATCGCGGAGCGGTACCGGAGGCAGCGGTGACCCGGCGCCGCATCCTCACCCGCCGACAGATCGAAGTGCTGACCCTGGCCGCCAACGGCAACACGGCAGCGCAGATAGCCGCCTGGCTATGGGTCACCCCCGACACCGTGAACACGACCCTGCAAAACGCCTACCGCAACCTCGGCGTCCACGACCGGGCCCAAGCCGTCGCCGTCGCCCTCCGACTGCAGCTGATCCCGCTCACCGAAATCCGAATCCCGGACGAACTCTTGGAACGAGTGCGACCGCAGGAGCCCCGAGAAGCCGCGTAAAGGGGGCCAGGAGGCCCGAACGCCCCGAGATAGCCCCTCGGCTTCACCCACGCCTCCGAGCGGCCCACAGGGCGGCACGTGACAGTCCGCCGCAACAACCGACCGAAAGGCCCGACATGACCCAGTCCGAGAGCCAGCCGCCCATCACCCCCGACGAAGGCATCAACGACTTCCGTCAAGGCATCCAGCGCATCCTCACCGTCATCTTCGACCGCGTCCCGCGCGCCGAACTGAACCCCGAGCAGATCGCCGACGACCTGACCGACGCCCTCTCGGACGAACTGGACCGCCTGTACAGCCTCGAAGCGCTCCACGACACGGCTCGCCAGACGGCCCTTCGCGAGGCCAACGACCTGGCCCACAACGAGGGGCACCGGCTCGAAGCCCTCATTGGGATCGAGGCCGCGCGCGGCGCCCGATGCGTAGCCCACCTGATCCGCCGTCTTGCCGAGACCGAACATCGCCCCGGAGAGCTGTCCGAAGCCGACTACGCACGGCTCGCGGAGCAGCGCGTCGCCACCCGCCGCGTGCTCACGCCGAACGAGTACTCGGGCGCCTGGTGGGCCGTTGAGGGCGCCTCCGGTGAGGAAGGCGCCGACCCCGGAAGCGTCCTGAACACGGTGCTCCGCGCGCTCCACATTGACCCGCCCGCCGCCCCGTCCGCCTGACCCGCCCACTGCCGTCGGCCCGCAGGCAGCGCGGGCCGACGGCCACCACGAGCATCCCACCCACCAAGGAGCAGACCGTGAGCCCGACCGAACTGGATGACCTGCCCGTCGAGGTTCACCGCCTCATCCACGCTGTGGACCGGATGCGCGACGACTGGGCGGAGAGCAATGCCGAGCGCCGCGCCGAGCTGTGGACCGGCGTACACGACGCCTGCGACGCCGTATGGAACCGACCGTCCGCGGCCGAGCAGCAGCGCGCCCGTGCCACCGCCGAAGAGGCCAGCCTCGTCCCGCCGTCCGAGCGCCGCGCCCAACTCCTGGGCGAGATCAGCGTGACCTTGGAGACCTGCCTCCGCGACATGGGCCACGGCGCCGCAGCGGACGAGATTGTCGGCCTGCTGTGCGGCATGGCCACCGAGGGGGCCGGGGCATGAGCCAGCAGCCCGCGCCCGCCGCCGAGGAACTCAAGGCCGCAGCGTTCCAACTGCGCAACCCCTCCCGCCATCCCGGCCTGAACATCGGCATCGATGTCGAGCTCGGCTTCCTGCTCGCCGATTGGCTGGAACGCGAAGGCCGCCAGGAGGCGTACACGCTCGCCGAGTTCGGGCACCGCAGCGCCTGCCCCGAAGCCATGGCCGTCGCGCGGGCCATCAACGGGAGCCAGCCCGACGGGAGCAGCCGGTGACCGCCCGACCCCGCAAGCCGTGGCGCGTCACCCTCACCGGACCCGACGTCCACGCCACCGCCGACCACACCAGCGAGCGCAACGCCTACGCCTTCCTGCTGGCCGCCCTTCACGGCGACAGCCCCGCCACCGACGCCCGCGTCGACTACTGGGAGGGAGGCCGGTGGGGCCACTACGAGGACATCCACGGCCGCGACCTACCGCCCCGAGCATGACCGGCCAGCTCGAGCTGTGGTGGCCCGGCTGGGACATCGAGCCCTGCGACACCGCAGCGCCTGCTGTCCCGGCCGGCCGCCACCCCTACGCCAACATCCCCGACGAACCGCGCGCCTACCGGAAGACGATCACCGTCGGATCCGTCGATGCCTACGAACCCGGAGACCTGCCGTGACCGACATCCCCACCCTCCGCGACCAGGCCATCGACGCCGCCAAACAGGCCATCAACACCCTCGGGATGTGGCTGCCACCCGCCGGCCGAGAAGCCGTCGTTGACGCGGTCCTCGCCCTCTCCACCCCCGCAGCGTGCTGCGTTTGCGGCGGTGGGCCGGTCACCTACCGGAACTACCGCGAGCAGCCGTTCTGCTGGCCGTGCGCCGACTGCCAGTGCGGCGAGAACCCGTGCATCCGGACCGGCGGCAACGACCCGGCCGTCAGCGCGGAAGCCACCGGCTACTGCCCGCACTGCGGACGCGGCGACGCCGGACCCACCGCCGACCAGTACGACGCCAGCCAGCGACGCACGGTCCGCATCCAGCGACTCCTCGACGACACCCGCGACCGCTCCCACAAGGACGCCGCCGCCAGCCGTGAGTCCGAACGGCAGCTCCAGCAGCAGATCGACGCGCAAGCCAAGGAGATCGACCGACTGCGGGACGAGCTGGCCGCCCTCCACGAGGGCGAGGAGGAGCCCGCCGGCCCACGGCACCCGGCTCCCACCCCCGCGGAATGGCTCTGGTCCTGGAACCGGGGCACTCCAGCGCAACGCCTCGAGCAGGTCGGGCGGATCATCGACGCAGGCATGCGGGCCGGGACCTGCTTCCAGGCCGATCATGAAAGCGTCATTCAGCGGCTCCGCGCCGACCGGGCCGCAGTCGACCGAGTCCGTACCCAGCTGGACGCCATCGAGTTCGAGGGGCAAGCCAGGAACCCCTACGACCGCGACCCTGTCGCCGAACTTGGTCGCATCCGCTCCGCCCTTCACCAGCCGAGGGAAACGCGCGATGCCTGAGGCGTACCCGGAAGTCCAAGGCCGCTGCCCAGCCTGCGGAGGCGCGTCGCTGTTCCTCGGCGACGGCGGCTACGTCACCTGCTCCCGCATCGACTGCCCCGACCCCGAAGCCGCCACCCGGATCCTCGAGCGGCGCATCGACTACTCGAAGATCCGCGTGATCGGCGTGGGGCCGGAGACGGTCAAGCTCGACAGTCCCGCCATGCCCGCCGCCCTCCGCGGCCCGAACTGGAAGGCCCAGCCGTGACTCTCGACCAGCGCACCCGAACCCACCTCAAGGCCATCGTCGAGGAAATCACCCCGATGACGTCGGACGCGAACAACCCGACAGCGCAGGCGTTCGTCACCGGCCTGATCGCCGGCATCGGCGCCGCCGCCCAGGTCGCCGCCGGCACCAGCGCCGAGGACGCCATGGAGGGGATTCTCACCAACCTCCAGGCCTCCATCGGCCGCGCCTACCTCGACGGCTCACTCACCGGCCAGCCGCCCACCGCCTGACCCACCGCACCGCCGCACAAGGAGCACGCCGTGAACTCGCTTTGCTGCATCTGCACCAGCACCCTGTGGGACGACGAAGCCGGCCGCACCATCTGCCGGCCCTGCGAACGGCGCATCGCCGAAAACCTGCTCGCCCTCTCCGGCCCCGGCGGCCTGTACGCCCGCCTCTGCCTCCGCATCCACCCCAGCGGCAGCGCGAGCAGCGGCCCGGCAGTCTCCGGCACCCGCGGCGCCCCCATCCCGGCCAACCTGCAGATCCTCGACCTCACCGCCAATGGTGGCCTGGTCACCACGCTTGAGCAGTGGGTCGAAGACTGGGCCAGCTACGGACTCGCCCAAGTCGGCATCGGCGGCCGGCTTCAGTACCGGGTCGACCGGGCCGTCGCCACGCTCCGGCTCAACCTGCCGCAGGCCGCGAGCCGGCATCCGGCCCTCGACGAAGCGGCGCGCGAGTTCTGGAGCATCAGGCGGCAGTGCGAAGCCCTCATAGCCGGTGGCCGACCGCCCATCAAGATCCCCGTCAAGTGCCCCTGCGGCAGCACCATCAAAACCAACATCGACACCCACGGCGAAACCTGCCCCGGCTGCGACACCCAGTACGGGAAAGCCGAAGTGCTGCAACTGCCCATGATCGAACGGACTGCGGCGTGAAGAAGGCCCCCACCGTCGAGGTGGGGGCCCTTTCGTGCGTCCGGGGTCAGACTTACTCAGCCGGCGGGATTGGGATCGTGTACGAGAGCGCATATCGATGAGCGGCAACCACGATGTCGCACGTCTCGACTGGCAGCTCGTCAGCGTAGTAGGTGCGCGTGACGACGATCACCGGAACACCAGGCGGAAGCTCCAGGCTCTCTGCCTCTTGAGGCCGCGGCGCTCGGGCGCTCACCTCTTCGATCACCTTGGTGATGTGGAGATCGATGAGGTCGAAGCGTGGCACGACGCCTGTGACAGGGCTGGCTTCGGGGTGCTCAATCGGTGTGCCGCCCGTGAGCGCTAGAGGCTCATACGAGGTCGACATCTTGATCACGTCGGAGTCAGCGAAGAACTTGTAGGTAGTGCGCATGACTTCGTCGCCAGGCTCGATCGCCAGACGCTCAGCGATGGCCTTAGTGGCCACGGTTCGCCGCGTCGTCGCGTCCCATTCGGATCGTCGCCCGCCAGCCTCAGTCGCCGCCTTCACAGGAGAGCTAGTAGGCCGCTTGCCGTAAAGGTCGCCCGAGATTCGCTTCTCCAGACGCCGCTGCTCGCGGACGAACGTCCCTTTCCCCTGCTGCTTGACGATCAGACCCTCGTTCTGAAGAGCTTCTATCGCCCCGCGGACCACGATGCGTGAAACGCCGTACTCGGCCATGAGGGCAGCCTCGGTGGGCAGCTGGTCCTCAGCCTGCAGGGCGCCGTCGTGGATCTGCTGCCTGATGTCGTTGGCGATCTGCTGGTAAGCCGGCTTGCCCTGAGGTGCCATTTTGTCCCTTCCTGGTTATTGGTCACAACAAGTGAACCATGGGACTGACCTGCGGGACTACAGCAGATCGGGTGACGAGTCGCTCACGCCCTTGCGCTCAGACCGACATTCGTCATAACCTTTAGCCATCGGCAACTTCGGCAGAAGCCGCAAGTTCCGCAATGCCCTGGAACGCGCAAAGGCCCCAGCAGGGTGATCCCGGTGCTACCAACACCGGGCCCGCCAGGGCCAGCGCATCAGAGATTGGGTCTCAGCGATGCAGCACAAGCGTACCGTGCCTGCCCCCAGGAAGGGCCAGGACAATCCCCTCCACGTCAAGGTCATCGCCGACGCGCTGCGCCTTGACCGGGCCACCATCTACCGCGAGATCACCGCAGGCCGACTCCCCTCCTACCGAGTTGGCTCCGGCCGCGGAACGATCCGCGTCAGCCGAGTCGCGTTCATGCAGTACCTCGACGACCGGGGCATCCCGGCGAGCGACCTGGCGGTGATGCTGTGAACGCCACGGCCCTCCTCGCGAAGCCCACGCAGCCCACCCTCCGCCTGGTCCCCAGCCAGCGCCCGACCCTCGACTACGTCTTCGAGGCCCCGCTCGCCGAGCTCACCACCGAGCTGCACGTCGAGGTCATCACCTCCACGATCACCGACGCCGACTTCTTCGGCTGCGTGGTAGTCCGGGGCGCCCGCATCGTCGTGATGCTCTCCCCGAATCTCGGTGAGTATGAGACGGACTTCTTCACCCGCTACCTGACGGCGCAGGCGTACAAGCTCGAGATGGAGCCGCTGCCGACACCGTTCGACGTCGAGCTCAGCCCGATGCTCGAAGGGGTGCCCGCATGAGCGCCTCCGCCTCCGCTGCCCCGTCTCGCCTTCGGATCGTCGTGGGTCGCAAGACCGGTTCAGGCCCGCTCGTCCTTGAGCTGCCGCCGATGTCGGACGCCGACCGGGCCGCCCACGTCGAGGCGTCCTACGTCCGCCGCCAGCCGAGCGCCGCCTGATGGCCGCCCTCAGCCTGAGCAGCGGGGCCACCGTCAAGACTGCCCGCGAAACCCTGGCCACGTCCAAGGCCATGACCGGCGCGGCCAGCGACAGCGAAATCTGGCGGACGCTCGGCGCCCTCGAGTACACCGTCGAAGCCCTTCTGCGGGTCATCGACGAACTCGCAGGGACGGAGGAGTGATGACCGCCTCCGCCCAGTCGGGCCACAGCATCATCGACCAGCCGGCGACCGTCGAGCAGTGCGCTGCCGAGTACAAGGCAGCCCAGCCGGACGACGACGACGGGCCCGGCTACGCCCGCGTTCAACTCGGCGGTCTCGGCACCGGCCAGCAGCACACCCACCGCTGAACCCATTCCCGCCTGACCAACGAGGAGCACCGTCATGTCCGGACCCGCCTGCATCAACTGCGACGCCCCCGGCGGTTACCCGTACTGCAGCACCGGCTGCGAGATCGCCGACAACCCCGACGACGAGTTCGCCCCGTCCGCCGCCGACATGGAGTCCGAGCACTACGGCCTCCTCGTCGCCTCCTTCGACCCCGAGGCCGGCGTGGACGGCTGCATCGTCACCGGTACCGGTCTGACCGACCGGCGGGTGCTGGCCGCGATGTCCGCCTACACCCGCCTCACGCTCGGCGCCGACGACCACCACCAGCTCCGTGTCCAGCTCGGCGACGGCAGCGTGACCGTCGCCGTCACCCCGACCGTTTTCACCCGCGACGGCAGCGGCTGGACCGCCCGTCGCCAGGACGGCGCCGAACTCGCCGCCTGGATCTCCTGACCATCCCGCCTGACCACCGGAAGGACCACCGCTATGCGCTTCACCCTGATCAAGACGCCGACCGAGACCGAAGCCGCTTGGGCCGAGCACCAGGCCCGCCAAGGCATCAAGGACCGCTACTTCGCCGCCGTTGCCCTCGGCAACCTCGACACCGCCGCCGAAGTCTGGCTCGAGGCCACCGCCTACGACCGCATGAACCGTCGGTCGTCCAGCCTTCGTGACGAGCTCGACGACCAGCCGGTCGCCATCGCCGCCTGATGGCCGCCAGCTTCATTTCGGGAGGAGAAACGATGAAGTGGATCAAGGGTCTAAAGCCCTTCCCGATCCTCGAGCAGGTCTTGACCGCAGCGGCGCTGGTACTGATGGCTGCGACCCTCGGCGGCCAGCTCGGTCAGATGATCGGCCTGCAGGGCAAGGCCGCCCTCGTTGTCGGCTGGTCCATCGCCATCGCCTACGACGCACTGTGGATCGGCTCCCTGCGCATGTCGGAAGTCGCAATCCGGCAGCGTTCCAAGGTCGGCATGGCCGTCTTCCTCGGACTCGCGGCCATCGCGATCGGGGTGTCGGTAGCAACCCTGCTGCTCCTGGGCCACGCCAAGGTCTACGCCGGCGTCCCCGTGGCCGCAGCGGCGTTCATGGGACTGCGGCTCTTCGCCGACAACATGCTCGCCGACAGTGCCACCGCCGACCTGATCGCCAAACAGTCGGCCTCTGCCCGCAATGCCCGAGCCCTTGCGGCAGCTGACGCCCGCCACCTCCGATCGGAAGCCCGCACCGAGGTCCTCGACGAGACCGCCGGGCACCTTGCCGAACTCGACCGCCAGACCGCTCGTGCTGAAGTCCTGACTGACGCCCAGAAGAAGATCAGCAAGGCGCGAGCCAAGGCCGAGAAGACCCTCGCCGCAGCCGACAGGAAGCACGGAGTGAAGGCCGCCGCGTTCATGTCCCGGGAGCTCCTGGCCGTCGGGCCGCGCCCCGTGGCCACGGGTATTGGCCGCACGCCGCCTGAGCAGGGTGGCCACGCGCTGGCCACGCAGGTCACCCCGGAGATCGAAGCCGTGGCCATCCCGTCCGTGGCCCCTGACGTAACGGACAGCGAAGTTGGAGCGGAACAGGCCTTCGTCAAAGGCGCCATGACCCTTGAGGAACTCGCTGCCGCCGCCGGCGTCGAAGTTCCCGAGCCGAAGACGACCCTCACCGACGAGCAGCTCGAAGTGGTCGTGCGCTGGCTCCGCTATGCGATGGAGCCCCCCCGCTCCTACCGGCAGGCATATGCCGCCTTCAAGGAAGCCGAGTTCCAGGCCCGTGAGAACCGCGTCCGCCGGACTTGGGGCGAGATCGAGACCCGCGAACTCGAAACCGTATCTGTCTAACCGCCCCCGGCACCGCCAGTGAGGCCCAGCCCGCACCCAGCTGGACCTTGCTGAGACTGCCGGAAGCAGTCGGAACCACAAACCCGCAGGCCAGCCGAGGAGTGACCCGGGGAGCGGAACGTTCGCAGACCCGGCAAGCAGACCCGGCGGGCTTCGACCCACCACTACGGCAGGAGGCAGTTCCATGGCGGTCCGGACCAAGCAGGCGCGTACCGCAGCGCAGCAGGCCCGGACCGCCGCCTTCTGGGGAGACCGGCGTAAGCAGGCCGCCCAGCAGGGGCCGGCCGCCGAGTACGCCGCGGCCGCCGATCAGCTCCGCGCCACCATCGCCCGACTCCCCGAAAGTGAACGTCCCGCCGCTACCCGCAAGGCCGTCCAGCTCCTGGATGACCTGCGCCAGTCCCTCGCCGACCAGTAACTCGGCGTGATGGCTCAACGGCTCGGCTCAAGCCGGCCGAGCCAAGCCGGCGAAACCCAAGGCGCGGCCGCGCGTGCACGCGCACGCGAGGAAACCATCAACTCTCCGTAACCGCAAGGGGGAACCCCAAAATGCCCGCCATCGATGCTGGAATCTCCGTCGCCACCGGCGGAACCTGCCTTGGAGCTGCCGGCGTCCTGTACGTCGCCGACCGCCTTCCATGGATCAGCCGCTTTGCCGCGAAGGTGAAGAGCCCACAGATTCAGGTCGTGCTCGTCCTCACCGCGTCCGTCGGGCTGATCTCCACCCCCGTCGGACAGTTCCTCAACCGGACGGTCACGGCCCTCGATGGCGCGGTGTCCGGGCTCGTAGGCCAGTACACGGGCGTCGGCATCAGCTTCGCCCTGGCGCTGGCCGCGATTCTCTGGCTGGTCTCCGACTTCGCCAACGGCGTGCAGCCCCGCACGCTGGTCCTCGCCGTGGCCGCCCCGTTCCTCGTCGTCATGATCCCTGGCTCCATCGGATCAGGAGCCGCGAGCGCGTTGGGATTCATCGCCACCCAGGTCGGATCCTTCGTCGGCTTCCTTCTGGGGGTCTGACGTGCTCGCCCTCATCCTGCTTTTCGCGATCGCCTGGACCAGCGCGAAAGCCATCGACAACGCCCTCGGCGACGTCAGCGACAAGCACAAGAAGCGGTCGGCGAAGGCCGGCAAGAAGAAGGGCCGCAAGCTCGGCGGCAAGATCGCCGCCTACACCGCGACCGGCGCCACCTTCGCCCACACCTTCACCAAGGGCTTCGTGCGCGGCTGGAAGCGCGAATGGCCCAAGGCCCGCAAGCGCGCCGCAGACCGCTTCAACAAGGCCGCCCCGGCAGAGATCGGTGACGACATCAGCACCGACGGCGCCCCTGGGCCCGACCTGGCACCCAAGCCGACGAGCCCCACCCCGCCGCCCGCCCCGGCGGCAAAGCCCGCACTTGTCCTGATCAAGACGCCCGAGAGCACCGACACCACAGGAGACAACGACATGGCCCTCGCCACCATCCCCGAAGTCACCGGCGTCAACACCCTCAAGGCGGCCGTCGCCCGCTTCGCGTCCGAAGCCAACGTCACCGCCGAGGAAGCCGCCGCACTCGCCCAGCGGGCCGCCGAACAGCTCGCCGCCATCGAGTCCGCCATCGAGCAGGCCGGCGCCCTCGAATTCGGCGACGACGGCGGCACCATGCAGGAGCTGTACGCGCTCCGCGACCAGTACACGGCCGCCCTCAACAGTGCCCAGCAGCACCAGAAGGCCGCCCTGGACAGTGCCGCCATCGCCTCGCAGTCCAGCAAGAACATCCACGAACGCCACACCCACATCCAGGAGGCCGTAGCCGCCCAGGGCGGGCGGATGGCTGCCAAGGAGGCCTACACCAACGACGTCTAAGCCCCGCCCGCGGCCCCGGCGAACACCGGGGCCGCCCCTTTTCCCGCAGCGACACACGGAGACACGGCCGCCATGTCGAACACCAGCACAGTCGAGAAGCCCGCTATCGCCGGCACCTCCGCACGGAAGGCGCCCAAGCGTGCCAACAAGCGAGCCCGCCGAACTATGCGTCTCGCCTACCGCACCCGCCGCAGCATGGCCCCTCTCTACGCCACCACTGCCCTCGCTCTTTCCGGCAGCGCACTGTCGATGCCCGTGGACGGCTGGAAGACCGCAGTTGCCGCCACCGTGACCAGCGCGGCCCTTACCGCCGCATGGGGACGCTGGGACGGGCGTGTCGGCAAGCGGCGCCTGCGTAAGCGGCTGCCGGCCCGCCGCGACTTCGTAGCTGGCGTCTCCGCAGTCCTCACCGGCGGATCGCTGCTCACGTCGATGGCGGCCACGGGCGGGCTGCAGCTCGGAGACAGCCCCTATCCGGGACTCCTCGCAGCCTGGGGTCTCGGCCACGGCATCTACTGGTGGCGCCGCGGACGCCGCACCGTAGCCCCCGTCAGTGACCTTGGCGAGCAGATGAAGGCCTGGCAGGAGAACGTCGCCTCCGCTGACGGGTCCCTGCCCGGCTCGAAGCTCGTGGACGTCGTCACCACGGACTACGGCTGGACTGGCGTCATCGTCCTGAAGAAGGGCAACTGGCGCCGCGCGGCCGCCGCAGTCGCCGACATCGCCGGCGACCTCGACCTGCCCGAAGAGATGATCCAGGTCGAGAAGGCGACCGGAAAGTCCGCCCGCCGCGCAATCATCGCGATCTTCGATCACAACCCGCTCGCCGCCGGCACCGACTACCCGGGCCCGCACATCCTCAACGTGAAGCTCGGCCAGGCCGCCGTCGGCATCTTCTACGACGGGGACCCCGCCCACTACGCCTTCTGGAAGCCCTCCGGACCTGTGCACTCCGTGGTCTACGGAGCGACTGACGGCGGCAAGTCCCGCTTCCTCGACATGCTGCTCGGCACCGAACGCCACAACGGCATCGTCAGCTTCGTCTGCGACCCCCAGGGCGGACAGTCCCTGCCGCGCTGGCGTGAGTCCGTCGACTGGTACGAAGACACCGCCCTCGGCGGCATGGCCATGCTCTACGAAGTCCGCAAGATCATGTACGAGCGGTCCGCCCGCTACTCGATGATGCTCTTCACCGACCACAAGGGCCGCACCCTGCGCGGCCGCGACCACTTCGTCGTCGGCGACCCCGACCCGCTGATCTCCGTCACCATCGACGAAGCCCACCGCGTCCTCGCCCTGCCCGGCGCGCCCGCCCTGATGCTCGAGATCGTCCTCATGGCCCGCAAGTGCGGCATCAAGATGCGCCTCGTGTTCCAGGGACCCAAGGCCAACATGTACGGCTCCGGACCCGAATCCACCGACATCCGCGAACAGCTCCAGTCCGGCAACACCGTCATGTTCCGCACCGCCAGCAGCCTCACCGACTCCATTGGCCTCCCCGGCTGGGACGTCAACCCCAGCCAGCTGCCCATGTACTGGCCCGACAAGACCTCCACCGCAGGCCTTGGCTTCATCAAGGGCCCCGACAACCGGCAAGCCCAGTTCCGCGCCCACTTCGACCGCGACCCCGCCCACTGGGCGCTCAGCGGCACCACCCCCACCATCGAAGCCTCAGCCGCCGCCTGCACCGGCAAGGCGTACACCGAACGCCTCGCACGCCTGGCGGCCCGGCTCCGCGGCGAAACCGTCGTGCTTCCCGACGACGCCATCCCCGTCACGCTGCAAGCCGCCTCCGGCGACCCGGTAGCGGCCGCGACAGCCGCGATCGAAGCCGAAGCCCCCGCAGGCAGCGACGACCGGGTGGCCGCCTTCCTGCTCCAGAAGGGGCGCGCCGTCGGCCGCAACGTCATCGCGCAGGAAACCGGCCTCACCGTCAGCGCGGTCAAGAACTCCCTCAGCCGCCTCAAGAAGACCGGCCGAGCCGTCGACGTCGACCGCGGCGTCTGGGCCCACCCCGACCACGCCGACACCCTCGTCGACACACCCGGCATCGCCGAAGCCGCCTAGGAGCCCGCCATGATCGCCGTCCCGCCCAAGTACGAGTTCATCGCCACCAACGCCCAGGAGATCTACACCCTCCTGCAGGCCGCCGAACAGCTCCTCGACGCCCACCTGACCATGCTGAACCCCGGCGGCTCGGGTCTCCGCGTCGAGCTACGCAAGGCGACCCCTGCACACATGACCCTGCGCCTCGACCTCAGTCCCATCCTCGACAAGGTCACCGAGGTTGCCCAGCTGAACGAGCAGCTCAACGCCCTAGCCGCCGAGCACAAGGACTGAACGGAGTTCACCCGCCATGACCAGCCAGCCCGATCCTCAGCTCGTCGCCGCCATCAACGAAGCCATGCAGCAGCCGACCACCTACCGCGACCCGAGCCCGCTGCCCCCGATTGGTTCCACCCCGCCCGTACCGCAGCCCGGCCGGCCACCCATGTCCCAGCGCGCTACCGACGCCAGCGCCCTCATGCTGTGCGCCGGAGCCGCCTCGCTCCCGATCGGAGGGGCGACGTCTCTCGTGCTCTACACCCTCGGCCACGTCGATCCTGCCGCCCTCGCCATCGGGGCAGTCGGCCCCGTAGCCCTGGTCCTCGCCATCGGGGCGCTGATCCGCTCCGCCGGACGTGGCCTACAGGGCATGCACACCGAGAACCACTTCCACGGGAACGTCAACCAGGTGGACCGCAGTACCAGCAGCGAGACCCGCGGCTTCTTCGCCAAGACGATCAACAAGAAGTGAGACCCGCTACCCGCGGCCCTGGCCTTCACTGGCCGGGGCCGTCGGCGTTGGCACGGCCCGCGCGATCCACCGGTCGCCGCACAACTGCGCCGGCAGCAGCGTGACGTCGACGCCCAGCTCGCGGAGCAGCGCCAGACCCTCGGCGCACTCGCGCTGACTGTCGGCCATCACGGCGAAGCGGAGGGTCATGCGCACAGTGTGCCGGGGCGCCGAGCCACGCTGCAGGAGAACTCGATGTCAGTACCCAGGAGGAGGATGAGCGCGTGGTTCGACACATAGGGCAGCTGCCTGAATGGGCACACGAGAATATCGGCGATCGGATACCCCACTCCGACAAGGTCGACCGTGCGGACCCCGCGCGCGCCGACATCCTGATCATGCTTCACCACATGGAACTCGCAGGCGTAGAGATAGACAGCCGTGCCGTCGAGATAGCCGCCAAGCTCTGCCACTTCCGGCGAGACCAGGCCCCTGAACCGATTCCGGATCCAGCCGTCACCCCTGACACCGACCCTGTGGGTCGAAAGCGCTGGGTGTACTACGTCCGATGCGGTCACCTCATAAAGATCGGCACCACGATCAACCTGGTAGGCCGCTTCGAGTCCATCCGGCCAAATGAAGTCCTCGCCCTAGAGCCTGGAGGGCAGGAGTTGGAGACAGCGCGCCATCGGGAGTTCCGCCCACTACGGGCCAGTGGTGAGTACTTCCATCCCGGGCCAGCTCTTCAACTGCACATCGTCGAGATGCGGGATCGCCTAGGCCCTCCCAACTGGGCCGGATCGCTCGTGCCGGATGGCCGGAACTTCTTCCCTGTCAATCAAGCTTGACGGTCTGACCTTGGCGAACGTAAGGTGTCTCTCACTGGACATCTCTGGCTTTGAGGCCCGCCCACCGTGGTGGGCCTCAGTCGTTTCCGGGTGGAGGTGAATATGGCCCTCCGAACAGCCCTCGTCACCGAGGACGCTGCCGCCTATTACGCAGGCCGACCAGGAGTCACCATCCGCCGTTGGGCACACGAAGGCCGCATTCAGCGATACGGATCCGGCCGCGGAAACGTCCGCTACAACGTGTTCGAGCTCAACAAGGCCGACCGTGACGAATGGACCCGCGAGCTCATCGCGCCCGGTGTAGCGCCGTCGATTCCCCAGCGGAACCCCAAGGCCGCCTGAGCCAGACGGAGGTGCCCATGCCGACGATCCTCCGTCCCGAGGACTACGGCGCCACCCTCGGCAAGGACGCGACGTCCGCCTTCCAGCGCATGTTCGCCGACGTCGACAAGAAGGTCCGTGCCGATGCAGGCGGGGGCGTACCGGTGTCGACCGTCGAGGTCCAGCTGGCAGGCTCCTACTCCGTCACCGACACGATCCTCCCGCCCGTAGCTGGCCGAGCCCAGGGCTTGACCATTCGCGGCACCGGCAAGAGGTCTACCGAGATCGTCATGACCGGCAAGACGCCCCTGATGATCAACCAGGACCGTTGGATGGGCGTCCGCTTCTACGACCTGTCCTTCCGCTCCACCAACCCGGCTGCGGTCGCCCTCACCTCCTACGGTGCGGTCGGCGCCCAGGACTGGGGCTGGACGAACTGCGAATGGCGCGGGAGCTGGCTGCGGGGGATCGGCCTTGATGGCGGCGACAAGTCCAACCTGAACTCCGAGTTCACGTTCGACCGCTGCACCGTCACCGGCACCTACGAGGACGCCTGGTTCCACTCGGGACTGTCCCCGCAGTACCCGCAGCAGGACCAGTTCCTGAACTACAGCTTCCGGGACTGCAAGATGGAGGCCCGCTACGGCGACATCCTCCGCTTCGACAAGGGCGGCGCGATCAACGTCTCTGGCGGCAGCTGGATCCACGTCGACAAGCGGCCCGACGGGCGCCCGAGCCGGTTCTTCTACATGCCGGCTGGCACGCACTACGACAGCGTGCAGAGCCTCACCGTAGTCGGCACCCGCTTCGAGCCCCGTGACCCTGCGAACCAGGTCATCGACTCGGCGTGGAAGGGGCAGGTCCAGTTCATCGGCTGCATGGACGACGCCTGGGCCTTCAAGCCCGCCTCGGCCGCCGACGACTACGCCCCCCACCGCTACACCAACGCTGGCGGCGTCCGCTACCAGGGCTGCCAGCTCACCGGCCGGCACCAGTACACGCAGACCGTGGCACCGAGCAGGCAGGCGATCGTCTACGACCAGTGCGGACGGACCGCCGCTTCACGGCGCAGCCGGGCGTTCTACGACCTGCGGGGCGCCTACGCGTCGTCGGTACGGATCGCGCACCGGGACGACCGCGACGGAATCAGCTGACCAGCGAGGAGGTGCACCGTGGCCTTCCCCGCCGGCACCCCCGTCGTCACGTTCACCGGCACGCTGCCGTCCGCAGTCGCCGGAACCCCGTTCAAGGGCAAGGTCGTCCTCACCCCGTCGGCCCGCCTTGTCGACTCCGGGCGCAACGCTGTCTACACCGGCGGCGGAGGTGTGCCCCTCGACGACGCGGCGCACTTCAGCGTGCAGATTCTCCCCTGCGACGCGGCAGGTATCGAGCCCGCCGGCTGGCGCTGGTGGGTCGACGTGCAGCCCTCCCGCGGGCAGCGGTACGGCTTCTGGGCCAACATCACCGGGGCTAGCACGGTCGACCTGGCCGCCCTCACCCCCGTACCGGCCCCTGGTGGTGGCACGGGCAGCGGCACTGCTGGGCCTCAAGGTCCTGCCGGCCCGCAGGGCGCGACCGGTGCGACCGGTGCGACGGGATCGCAAGGCGCAACCGGACCGGCGGGTGCGACCGGCACCCAAGGTCCTGCTGGCGCGACTGGAGCTACCGGGCCTGCCGGGGCCACTGGGCCTCAGGGCGACGCCGGTCCTACCGGAGCGACAGGCAGCCAAGGCCCTCAGGGCACTGCGGGCGCTACGGGTACGGCCGGGGCCACGGGCGCGCAGGGCGCGATGGGCGCCTCGGGCACGGTCGTCACGGCGGCGCAGGCCAACATCACCGACGGCTCCGTCACCGACCTGCCCTCGTCCACGCCGTGGATCATCGTCCAGACGAGCGCGGGCACCCCCCTCCAGTGCTCCATCCCGGCGGCCGTCGGGGACCGCATCGATGTGGACCTCGCCATGATGTACAACGGCGGCCACTACCTGGACGTGGCCCTCCTGACCAGCGCAGGCGCCATCTCCGTCTACGGGTCGTCCAACACCAGCAGCCCACTGACCGAGGGCGCCCCGTGGCTGTACCCCAGCGTGTCCTTCTCCAAGGTCGCGAGCGAGATGTTCACGGTGCAGGCCGGGCACATCGACGGCTCCGGGAACATCACCATCGCGCTCGTACACAGCGGTACGAGCACGGGGAGGGTGTACGCCAACACCCAGTACCCGTGGTGCATGCGCCTGTGGAACTTCGGCTCCGTGAACGGGAGCGCGGCCGGGTCCTGGCTACCCCGCCCGTCCGAGCAAGGGCTGATCACGTGGACCGGCGACCCGAACGATGCCGGGCACGTGACCGCGCAGTCCAACGCGGGCGTCGCGGGCCGGATCACACTCGTCAAGATCCCGATCAGGGAGCAGATCACCTGGTCGAACATCTGGATCGGGCTCAGCGGAATCGACGCGGGCGCGACGTTGGTGAACTGCTACCTCGGCGTGTACGACGCGGCCGGCACCCGGGTGGCCGTCACGGCGGACATTTCGGCGTCTCTGATGACAGGCGCTACCCCGAAGGCCTTGCCGCTGGCCACCCCGTTCGTCGCGGCGCCCGGGTTCTACTACATCGCGATGCTGCTCAACGGCACGTGGACGACCAACAGCCTGACGTTCAAGGGGACCGGCGCCGGGATTTCCGTCAACGCGGGGCTGTCCGCAGGTGCGCTGCGCTACAGCAACATGCTGAGCGCGCAGACATCCCTGCCTTCGTCGCTCACTCTGTCCGGCCAGCTCACCACGATCATCAACACCGGCTGGGGTTCCCAGTGGTACGGCGTCTCCTGACCTGCTCACCACGGCGCCACCTGTTCACTCAGGCTTGCGCTTCCCCCATGGCCTGTCGCCCGGCTCCCACGTCTGCTCGGGCTTCGGGAACTCGACGCGCTCCCCACCGGTGCCGGCTGTGGCCACACCGACGCATAGCAGGATCAGGCCGCCGAGGATCATCGGCAGTAGCAGGAAGCCCAGCACCGCCCCGAAGGTCAACAACGCCAGTCCCACCGCTGCCAGACCGCGCGCCCAGTTCGGCCTCTGCTGCTCCTGCATCCCCACCCCTTGGCTCAGGCGCCACAGGCTAGACCCACGGAGGTGATCACCGTGGCCAGACGGACAGGATGGCGGGTGTGCAGCCAGCCCGGCTGTCCCGAGTACACGGACCAAGGCGGACGCTGCCCTGACCATCGGGCCCAGGCCGAGGCCAAGCGCGGCACGGCGCGGCAGCGCGGCTACGGACGCGGACACGAGCAGCGGTTCAGGCCGGGCGTGCTGGCCCAGCATCCGACGTGCGTGCTCTGCGGCCGGGCGCCCAGCGTCCACGCCGACCACCACCCGCACAGCCGGCGCGAGCTCGTCGCGCAGGGCCTCGACCCTGACGACCCGAAGCACGGGCGTGGCTTGTGCGGCCCTTGCCACAGCAGGGCGACTGCCGACCACCAGCCCGGCGGCTTCAACGCCTGAACTGTCAGTGGAGGTTGCGAGAATGCAGCAACGAGCCCCGGCGAGTGCGTCAACACTCCCGGGGCGTGGCCGATCTGATGGAAGCAGGTCGACATGGTCGAGCGTATATGCAGCGAACCTGAGTGCGGAAAGGCCCACCGCGCCAAGGGCTTGTGCTCCACGCACTACAACCAGCAGAAGCCTGAGAGGCACAAGCCGCAAGCCGCGGCATGCAGCGTTTGCGGTACCGAGTGCAGCAAGGGAAGGAGCCGCGAACGTGTCGTCTGCTCCTACGCCTGCCGCTGGTTCCTGCAGAACGAGCGGTACAGCAGCCCCGTATATTTCCCCACCTGCGACTGGTGTCGCGCCATCTTCGCCGACGGAACCGGTGTGGAGCGTTGGTGCTCTGACCCTTGTCGGAGCGTTGCCACGCGTGAGACCTGGCCGTCGTGGCGCGTGTCCTTCCCGATCTGCACCGTGTGCGGGAACCTCTTCGCCACTCCGTACAACAGGGTCACGTGCTCGCTCAAGTGCGAGATCATCAAGCTCCGTGACGATAAGCGCGAGGCCAAGTACAGGTACCGGGCGCGCAAGCGGAATGCGTTCGTTGCGCCCGTCTTGCCGCGCGCCATCTTCGAGCGCGACCGTTGGCGTTGCCACCTGTGTGGACGGGCGATACGACGAGGGGCCGTCGTGCCGGCGCCGCTCGCTCCAGTGCTGGATCACGTCATCCCGTTGGCCCAGGGTGGAACACATGAGCCGGCCAACGTTCAGGCCGCTCACTACCTGTGCAACTCGATCAAGAGCGACGGCTACGTCGATGGTGGCGAGCAGTTGATGCTGATCGGTTGATCATCACGGTATGTGATGACTACCCACCCCTCTACCCCCCTTCGGTGATCTCCAGCGGACCGCCGGGGAGGTGGCTCGGGGTGTCTACGGGTCTGGCACCCTCCGCGATCTTGAAAGTCATCACAGAACGTGACACCAGCGCGGGCCGCAACGGCCGGCGCCGACGTGCCGCAACGGCGCGAGGGGATGATCACATGTCAGGATTTGGACCGCCTCCCAAGCCGGCCGGGCAGCGACGGCGGAGCAACGCCACGTTCGCGATGACCCAGTTGCCGGCCGAGGGCAGGAAGGCTCCAGCTCCCAGGTACCCGCTGCCGCCAGTTGTCGTGAGTGATGACGAGGTCGGCTCTGAGGTGGCCCGGGAGCGCGAGGCCGAACTCTGGGACTCGCTGTGGGAAACGCCGCAGGCTGTGATGTGGGAGCGGACGCATTCCGAGCTCACTGTCGCCCGCTTCGTTCGCTTCTCGGTGCTGGCGGAAGCGGGCAACATCAAGGCAGCCACGGAAGCCCGTCAGCTCGAGGACCGTCTCGGGCTCAACCCGCAGTCTCTGCTTCGGCTTCGGTGGGAAGTGGCCGCCGACGAGGTTGCCGAGCAACGGCAAGAGCGCAGTTCGCGGTCAGCGCCGAAGTCCGCTCGGCAGCGACTGAAGATCGTAGATGTTGATGCGGCTGGAGGCTCCTGATGGCGCAGATCTTGACTGTAGAGCCGGGCGACGTACTGGTGATCGGCAGGCAGGAAGGCTTTTCAGCCGAGCATTCCCGGCTCGCCATGGAGCAGCTGAAGGACATTCTCGGGCTTTCGATGATCGTCGTCCTTGACGGGCCTGCCGACTTGGCGGTCGTCCGCAGGTCCCTGATTGAAGGCAGCGCCGATGCCGTGGCGGGGCCCTGACCACGCGGGCGAGTTCCCCACCCTTGGCTGGGCTGTCGGAGAGTGGATCGAGGAGTACTGCGTCATCCCGGACGGGGATCGTGTTGGCTCTCCGTACAGGCTCACGGACGAGATGTGGACGTTCCTCGCCCACCACTACCGGCTGAAGCCGACGGCAGATTCGGGGCAGCGTGCTCCGGCGTTCTCCTACCGTCGCAGCCAGCTGGTCAGGCCGCAGAAGTGGGGCAAGGGCCCCTTCTCGGCGGCGCTGATCTGCGCCGAGGCGGTCGGCCCTGTCCTCTTTGACGGTTGGGACGCGGCCGGCGAGCCGGTCGGCCGGGAGTGGCCGACCCCGCTGATCCAGATCGCGGCCAACTCCGAGGACCAGACGGCCAACGTGTACGCGGCGCTCCAACCGATGATCGAGTTGGGACCTCTGGCTGACGTCATCACCGACACCGGCGACACCCGCATCAACCTGCCGAACGGCGGCCGGATCGACCCGGTCACCTCGCGCGCCCGAACCCGCCTGGGGCAGCGCGTCACGTTCGTGGTGCAGGACGAGACAGGCTTGTGGACCGTCACGTCGGGCATGGTCGCGGTCGCCGAGACTCAGCGCCGCGGCCTCGCCGGCATGGGCGGCCGGAGCGTGGAGACCACGAACGCATGGGATCCGTCGGAGGATTCGGTGGCCCAGCGGACGGCGGAGTCGCGGGTCCAGGACATCTACCGCGATCACCGGATGGCGGATCCCCGGCTGCAGTACAAGCTGAAGGCGGACCGCCGCAAGATCCACCGAACCGTGTACGGCGACAGCGCCGGCCGCGGCGGCTGGGTCGACCTCGACGCCATCGAGGGCGAGGCCGCCGAGCTCATCGAGAAGGACATCGCCCAGGCCGAGCGCTTCTTCGGTAACCGGATCACGGCTGGTACCGGCACCTGGCTGGAGCGGGCCGTCTGGGAGACCCGGGCCGCCCCAGAGGAGCTGCCCGACAAGCCGCGGGTGGTGCTGGGTTTCGACGGCTCAGACTCGGATGACTGGACCGGCTTCCGGGCGGAGACACTCGACGGCTACCAGTTCACGCCCACCTACGGCCCCGACAACCTGCCAACGGTGTGGGATCCGGCTGAGTGGGGAGGCCAGGTGCCTCGCCTCGAGGTGAATGCGGCCCTGGATGACCTCATGGCTCGCTACGACGTGGTCCGCATGTACGCAGACCCGCCGTACTGGGAGACGGAAGTCGATACGTGGGCCGACAGGTACGGGGAGAAGAAGGTCGTCCGCTGGTACACGCAGCGGACCGCACAGATGCATTCGGCCGCCGAGCGTCTCCTGACCGACGTCACGAAGGCCGACTCGACCTTTCGGCACGACGGGTGCCCCACGGCGACCGCCCACATCGGCAACGCCCGGAAGGCGGCGCGACCTGGGGGGCGGTACGTCTTGGGGAAGGCGTCTCTCACTCAGAAGATCGACCTCGGCATGTGCTCAATCCTCGCCCACGAGGCCGCTGGTGACGCTATTGCTGCCGGTCAGGCCAAGACCAAGCGCCGTAGGGCGCGCGGATTCTGAGAGGGGGCCGGATGCCTCAGCAGCACGCTGTCCAGTCCCCGGAGTGGTGGCGAGACCGCTTGTACGGAGCTCTGTGTAAGAGGACGGCGGAGACGAACGTCTTCGACGACTACTACGAGTGCGAGCACCCGCTGCCCTTCCTTCACGAGAAGGCCCGTGAGCCGTTCCGCCGTCTGCTGAAGATGTCGCGGGCCAACTACATGGAGCTGGTCGTCGATGCCTTGGTCGGCCGCCTGGAGGTGGCCGGCTTCCAGTCGGATGTTGAAGGCGACTTGGATGATCAGGCGTGGGCACTGTGGCAGGACAACAACCTGGATGGCGGGAGTCAGCTGGGATTCCTTGAGGCCGCAATCCGGGGAACCTCGTACCTGATGGTGTCGCCGCCAGGGGGTGCTCAGGCCGGGTATCGGATCACGCCGGAGCATCCAACGCAGGTCATCACGGAGGCGATGCCCGGGGCGCCCGGCGACCTGGCTGCCGCGCTGAAGCTGTGGATGGACGACTGGACGGGCCGCATGTGCTGCACGGTCTACCTTCCCGGCAACATCTACAAGTTCGACGCCCCGGAGCCGAAGACGGGCGGCAAGCCGGTCTGGGTCCAGCGGGCCGTGGCTGGCGAGGAGTGGGGCGGCAAGAACGCCCTGGGCGCGGTGCCATTCGGTGAGCTTTCGAACCGGCCGCGGATGCTGAAGCCGGGTGCCAGCGAGCTCCGTTCGGTCATCGGTATCCAGGACCGGATCAACAAGACCATCGCCGACCGGATGATGACCCAGGAGTTCGCGGCCTTCCCGCAAAAGTGGGTCACCGGGATGGAGATCCCGGTCGACGAGAACGGCCAGGACATCGAGCCGTTCGACGTCGCCGTGAACAAGATCCTCATAGCTGAGGAGAACGGCGCCAAGTTCGGCCAGTTCGCCGCCGCCGATCTCACCGGCTACCTCAAGGGCAAGGAGGCGGACGTCCATGACATTGCGGCGATCACCTCTACCCCGCCGCATTACCTCCTCGGCTCCATGGTCAATCTCAGCGCCGAGGCCCTCAAGGCCGCCGAGGCGGGGCTGATCCACAAGATCTACCAACGGTGCCGCTTCCTCGAGGAGGGACTAGAGCGGACGATGCGGCTGGCGGGCATCGCATCCTCGCAGGCCCGCATCGTCTGGAAGAGCCCGGAGTGGCGGACGGAGGGTGAACTCACCGACGCACTCGTGAAGATGTCTAGCCTCAGTGTCCCACGTGAGGTGCTGTGGGAGCGCTGGGGGGCTACGCCGCAGGAGATCGAGCGGTGGCGCCTTCTCAACGAGTCCGCTCTGCAGCGGGCCATGGGCGGCGATCTGGCAGCCGAGTACGGGCCCAAGCAGCCTCCCGGGGCCGAGCCTGCTCCCACGGAGGGGTAGTGCCGGCCGCAGAGGACATCGCACTCGCCTTCTATCTGCGGCAGCAGCGGATCGTCCGCCGGTCCGTGAATCAGGCCCAGTCGGTGTGGCGCATGCTCAACCTCTCAAACTGGGAGGCTGCGTGGCAGGGCGCGGTGGCTGCCGGTCTGGTCGGTGCGATCTCGGGCGGGCAAAGCGAGGCGGCGGCTCATGCTGACGCCTACGTCGCGGCAGTCATCGCCGCCGACGGGATGGACTCCGACCCGGGCGGCAAGCTGAATCCGGGTGCCTTCGCTGGCGTGGCAGCCGACGGCCGCCCCCTGAAATCGCTCGTCTACGAGTCAGTCCTCGAATCCCGGTGGCTCCTGGAAGAGGTCGGCCAGAGCGAGATCGACTCCATGATCGGTGGCCTTGAAAAGCTCCTGAAGGCCGTCTCCACGGAAGTCGCGGACGCCGGTCGAGCCGCCACGGGGGCCTCGATCACAGGCAACCGGACGATCAACGGCTACATCCGGGTGGTCAACGCGCCCGCTTGCTCCCGGTGCATCATTCTGGCCGGCAAGGAGTACGGCTGGAACGCCGGCTTTCAAAGACACCCCAAGTGCGACTGCGTCCACATGCCCGCCAAGCTAATCAAACGCGGCCGGCATCACCCCGGCGCTTTCGACGCCAAGGACTACTTCGGCAGTCTGTCGGCGGCCGAGCAGAACCGGATCTTCACCAATGCCGGGGCGCAGGCCATTCGGGATGGCGCCAGCCCCTCAAGTGTCGTCAATGCCCGCCGCGGTATGTACACGGCGGACGCCTACGGCCGCCCGGTCCGCGCCACCCGGGACTCCGCGACGCGCCGTGGCGCCTGGTTCCGCCAGGAGCGCCAGCGGGCCATCCAGCGAGGCCTGGTGCCGCGCTCGGGTGCAGGGTTCCGGCTCATGAGCCCTCGGCTGATGCCGGAGGAGATCTACCGGCTGGCCGGCAGCCGCAGCGAGGCCATCGCCATGCTGCACCGATTCGGCTACCTCACCTGACCACGCGAAACGCGCCGGTCGACCCTCTATCCCGAAACGGGAGTGCCCCATGTCCGAACCCAGTACGGAACCGTCCGCCACCCCGGCCCCGGAGCAGCCCGCAACGGGCTCGGAATCCACGGCGGAGGAACGACTCGCCTCGCTCGAAGCCGAGCGCGACAAGTGGCAGTCCATGTCCCGCAAGCAGGAGGAGCGGGCCAAGGCCAACGCCGAGAAGGCTAGGCGCTTCGACGACCTCGAGGCCGCCTCCAAGACCGAGGCGGAGAAGCTTGCCGAGCGGGCGGCCGCCGCGGAGGGCAAGGCGACCGCCTTGGTGCAGCGCGCCGTGAAGGCCGAGGTGCGGGCCCTTGCCGCGAAGGCCTTCGCCGACCCTTCCGACGCGGCGGCCTTCCTCAACCTCGGTGACTACGTCGACGAGTCGGGCGACATAAACGAGAAGGCCATCGAAAAGGACCTGGCCGATCTCCTGAAACGCAAGCCGCACCTGGCCAAGGAAGGCAACGCGCCGTCGTTCGACGGAGGCGCGAGAACCACTGCGGCTGCATCCACCGACATGAGCTCCCTGATCCGCCAGAAGGCGGGACTGGGCTGATCCCACCCCCGGCTCGGCATGGTCCGACCGGCTTGACTCAAGAAGGGCTGGACCATGGCCTATAACAACCTGACGTCCCGGACGGACTCGGCAGCGCTCATTCCCGAGGAAGTCTCCAAGGAGATGCTCGGCAAGGCGACCGAGCAGTCCGCCGTCCTCAACATGTTCCGCAAGGTGCCGGTCGGCCGCGCCCAGGTGCGATTCCCGGTGCTGAGCGCCCTGCCGGTGGCCTACTTCGTGGGCGGCGACACCGGCCTGAAGCAGACCACCGAGCTGAACTGGCAGAACAAGTTCCTCAACATCGAGGAGATCGCCACGATCATGCCGGTGCCGGACAACGTCCTGGCCGACGTGGACGCGAACATCTGGGACGAGGCGATGCCTCTTCTGACCGAGGCGTTCGGCCGGACCCTGGACGCCGCGGTGTTTTTCGGTACGAACGCTCCGTCCAGCTGGCCGTCGGACATCACGACCGCCGCGGCCGCGGCCGGCAACAGCGTCACGGAAGCTGCGACTGCCGCGCAGGGTGGCTTCTACGGCGACCTCGACAACCTCTACGAGAAGATCGAGCTCGACGGTTTCGAGGTCAACGGTTTCGTCGCCGCTACCTCCGCCAAGAGCAAGCTGCGCAAGGCCCGTGACAGTCAGGGCCGCAAGCTGGACGAGGCCCGCGTCTCCGGAAGCCTCGACATGATCGACGGCTACCCGGTGGCCTACTCGATGCGTGGCCTCTTCCCGGCAACTGGGGGCGCGGGCGCCAACACGCGGCTGTTCGCGGGCGACTGGAACCAGTTCGTGGTCGGCGTCCGCCAGGACATCACCATGAAGGTGCTCACCGAGGCGGTCATCCAGGACAACACCGGGGCGATCATCTTCAACCTCGCCCAGCAGGACATGACCGCCGTGCGCCTGACGTTCAGGGTGGGGTGGCAGGTCGCGAACACCATCAACAACGAACAGTCCGTCGAGGCGAACCGATACCCCGCCGGAATCCTCAAGTACTGATCCGACCCCCACGACGAGAGAGGCAAAATCATGGCAGACACCGCTCCCTACGTGCGGGTCCTCGAAGCAGACGTCCCGGCGGTCTCGACGGCAGGCAACAGCGACGACAGCGTCGTCGCCCAGGCCCCGTTCGACTGCACGGTCACCAGCATCGTCTACGTGCCGGAGGCCGCGATCACCGGTGCCGATACCAACTCACGCACCGTGTCTATGGTCAACAAGGGGCAGGTCGGGTCCGGCTCGATCACGGTCGCAACGCTGGCACTGACCAGCGGCGTGAACGCGGTCGCCAACGACGACAAGGCGATCACTCTGTCGGCCACGGCCGCCAACCTCGTGCTCGCGGCCGGCGACACCCTGCTGTGGAGGTCCGTCGCGGTCGGTACTGGCATCGCGGACCCCGGCGGCCTGCTTCGCATCACCGTCTCCCGGAACTGAGGAAGGAGCCAGCCATGGCTACCCGAAACGAGAAGCCCTCGGTGCCTGCGGACGCGGCGGCTGCCGAGATCCAGAAGGTCGTCGACGAGGCCGAGGAGCGCGGCTTCCTGGGCGTGGAGGTCGACCAGACCCCGAACGAGAACTACACCGTGGCCGGGGTTCTGGCAGGCAAGCCCACCCCGGAGACGAACCCGGAGCACGCCCGGAAGATCCGGCAGCAGCTCGACGACGACGCTCGCTCCCGCTGACGAAGGGAGGTCGTCGTGGCCCTGCCCGCATTCGCGACGGCGGCCGACCTCGCCGCCGCCACCCAACGATCCGACCTCGACGCGGCCTCGGCCGACCTCGCTCTGGCGTCGGCGTCGGCGGTCATCCGTCGCTGGACCCGCCAGTCGATCACGCGAGTGGCCGACGATGTGGCCACGCTGCGGGTACTGCACGACGCCGAGCTGATCCTTCCGCAGCGGCCGGTGGTCTCGGTGTCACAGGTCCGGGTGAACGGCCTGATCCTGTTGGACTGGGTCCTCTCCGGCGACCGGCTCCTCCGCACAGGCGGCTGGCGTCGGCTGCCTGGTACGACGACGTACACGGACCCGGGGTTGGTCGAGGTCACCTACACCCACGGCTACGACGAAGTGCCTGACGAGGTGCGGGCCGTGTGCCTGGACCTGGCGTCGATGAGCCTCACGAACCCGGGCGGCCTTCGAGAGGTCGCCATTGACGATTACCGCCGGGTCTTTGCCTCCGAGACCCTCGGGTCTGGCGTCATGTCGCCGGCCCACCGCGAGATGCTGTCCGGCTACCGGCGCCGCATCGGAACGGTGGGCTTGCGGTGAGCGATCTCGAAGCGACGCTCGCTGCCGCCCGGACGGCGGCGCTGGAACTGCAACGCGAGACGATCACTCTGTTCCGGCCCGGCGGCGACGGCTTCGACTGGGACACCGGCGCCGACACCCCAGCCGCAGCCACGGTCATCTACGCCGGCCCGGCCCGGGTGAAGCCGTCGGCCCAGTCGCGCGGCGAGGAAGTCAACGCCGGCGAGAACCCGACGACGCTCCGCGAGTACACGATCTCCGTCCCCTGGGGAACGGAGGTCGACGTACTGCCCACCGTCGGCGACTTCATCGACGTCACGACCTCACCCGACGCCCGCATGGTCGGCCTGCGTCTTTGGGCGACGGGCATTCAGTACAGCTCGACGGCCACAGCCTGGCGGATCACAGGGGAGGACCGGTCATGACAGCCGACACCCGCGAGCTCAACCAGCTGGCCGTGGCCCTCGAGCAAAACATCCCGGAGGCTGAGCGCGGCATGGTGGCCATCGTGGCCCGCGGCGCCCTGAACGTGAAGAACGACTGGCGGGCGAACGCGATCGCCACCGCCGGCAAGCATGCCCGCCTCTACCCGTACTCGATCTCCTACGACCCGCTGCCCTTCCCCGGTGGCGCCCAGGCGGAGATCGGTCCGGACAAGGGGCGGCCCCAGGGCGCCCTCGGCAACCTGCTTGAGTACGGCTCGTCCAAGAATCGGCCCCACAATGACGGCGGCAGGGCTCTCCTCGCCGAGGCCCCCCGCTTCGCTGCGCAGGTCGAGGCACTCACGGACCGCCTGGGGCGCCTGTAGTGGCGGCCCCCGATATCAAGCCCCACGTCGATGCCGTCGTCACGGCTCTGGCCGGCGCCGGACTGGTAGTCGGCGACGGCGTCGCACCGGCACCCGTGCCGTCCACCGGCATCTACGTGGTCGTGTACTTCGACCCCGGCCAGGCCCTCACCGAGTCCCTGGCCGACGCTCGCACGGACTTCACGCTGTCCTTCCAGGTCACCTGCGTGGGTCCGACGCCGGAGAAGTGCCGCTGGGCTACCCAGCGGACCCGCACGGCCTTGCACGCGCCCTTGGCGGTGGCCGGCCGTACCGCGTGGCGGCCGGAGGAACTGGGCGGCCCGCCGATCCAGCGCGATGACGACGTCTCACCGCCGCTCTACTTCCTGCCGGTGCAGTACCGGCTGCAGTCCACAGCCTGATCGGAGAATTTCCATGGCCCTCCTGGCCCAGCAGGTCGTTTCCCGCGCTGGCCTGACGCCGACCTATTCGGCGGCTGCCGCGTCCACCACGGTCACCACCGGTGACCGAAGCTTCCTCCACGTGAAGAACGCCAACGGAAGCAGCATGACCGTCACGATCACGTCGACAGCGATCGTCGACGGGCAGGCCGTGACCGACCTCGTCATCACGGTCCCCGCGACGACCGGCGACAAGATGATCGGCCCGCTGTCGACGCGTCTCTTCGCGGGCGCCGCGGATGGCGTGAGTGCCGCCATCACCTACTCCTCGACGACGTCCGTCACCGTGGCCAACCTGGTCATCTGACCTTCCTGCCGCTCGTCCATCCCCGCCCCGCCTGGGGCTTTTTTCATGCCCTGAGGAGGGCCCAATGGCTGACCTGATCAGTGATGGCAAGACCCGCGTGGCGTGGCTTGCGACCGTCTCCAACATCAACGCCCCGACCGTGGCTGAGCTGAACGCGGGCGCCGACTACACGCAGCGCATCACCCCGGACGGCCTGAAGGTCGAGCCGAGCACGGCGAGCGTGGACACCGGGTCGCTGGCCTCGACGTTCGATACCTCGACCGTGGGTCGCATCGGCTTCGAGAACGAGATCACCTTCAAGCGGGGTGACACCGGCCCGGACGACGCCCCGTTCACCACGCTGAAGTACGGGGTTTCCGGCTACCTGGTCATCCGTCGAAGCGTGGCGTACACCACCGCGTGGACGATCGGCCAGAAGGTCGAGGTCTACCCGATCACCTGCGGCGAGCCCAAGCACATCCCGCCGGCCGCCAACGAGGTCGCGAAGTTCGCGAGCCCGATGATGGTGACGGCTCAGCCCGCGACCTCCGCGACGGTGGCCTGATGGCCGATATCTCGAAGATCCTCAAGCAGGCGACAAAGCGCCGCCGGTCGGTGTACCTCTGCCTGGCTGGCGACCTCGTTGCCGAACTTGACCGTCTGGAGCACCAGCTCGCAGCACTCGGCGGCAAGGCCTGGGAGCCGAGCAGCCTGGCCGACGAGGACCCCCGCACGGGCCTCGCCAAGAAGGTTGCGGCTGCCCGCAAGGCAGTTCGGGCCGCCGAGACCGAGTTCGTCTTCCAGGCCCTCGATGACAGGGCGTGGTCCGACATTCTGGCTGCTCACCCATCCAAGGATGGAGGCCAGTCATGGGACCCGGAGACGTTCGGGCCGGCTCTCGTCGCGGCCTGCGCGGTCGATCCGGTGATGACGCCGGAGCAGGTCTCCGAGCTGTTCAGCATCGCGAATCACGCCCAGCGTGAGGACCTGTTCAGGGGCGCCTGGGAGGTCAACACGGAGGCCCCCGGGATCCCTTTCTCGTTGACCGACTCCGGGATCCTCGAGTCCCTCATCGCCGCGAAGTAGAGACGGCGCGGGCCTGGGGCGTTCCCCGATCGGTGTTCCTCGGCCGGGTCCTCGCCCCAGGTGAGCCGCTGTGGCTGGACGAGGATCGCGCCTGGGCGCTGGCGCTGGCAGAGGTCGAGGCCGACCAGTGCCCGGACTGCCGTCAGCCCTGGTCGGAGGTCTCTCTCCCCTCGGCGGAGGGCGGCTACGAGCCGCACCTGATGCGCTGCCATGCCTGCTCGGCGGGTGCCAGCAAGCTCGCCGCCTATGAAGGGGCCGGCGGGGACACCCGCGGCCTCCATGTCTCCATCACGAAAGCGGGGTGAGCCGTGACGACTCGCACTGTTCGGGTTCTGCTGACCGGCACTGTCACCCCGTATGTCAGCGCGATGCGCACCGCAGCTGCGACGACCACCTCGACGGCTCGCCGTATCGAGGGGGACATGCGCCGCGCCGCGTCCACCTCCTCGACGGCCCTGTCGGGTATGGCCCGCACGGCGGCCGTCGAGGCTGGGCGCGCCGGGGCCAGTATCCAGCGGATGGCGGCGCGGTCGTCTTCTGATCTGCAGCGACTTGGGGCGACGGGCAGTACGTCGCTAGCGCGCGTCGGCGCATCCGCTTCGGCGGCGGCCACCACGCTCGGGTCGCGCCTGCCCGGCGCCGCCAGTACGGCAAGTTCGGCGCTTTCGGCGCTTGGCGGCCGGGCGACCTCGACGTTCGGCGCGCTCGGCTCGGCCTCGTCCTCAGCCGCGGGTGCCGTGTCTTCGCGCTGGTCGTCGGCCGCTGCCGCCGCCGCTTCCCGCTGGCCTGCGGCGGCTTCTGTCATCCGAGGTTCTCTTACCGCCGCTGCGGCGGCCTCTGGTCCTGCCGCCGCAGCGCTCGCCTCCCGCTGGTCCTCGGCTGGCGCGACAGTCTCTGCGCGCTGGGCTCCGGTGGGGGCCGCCATCGCGAGTTCCCTTTCCGCAGCCGCGACGATCTCCTCGCCTGCCGCTGCTGCAGTGGCTTCTCGATGGGCGGCCGCGGGCACGGCAATCTCCGGTCGGTGGGCTGCCACTGGTGCGCTGATCACGTCCGCGATGGCCGCGGCGTCCGCGTCCGCTTCGGCGACGGCCGGCTTCGTAGCGACCCGGTGGGCCGCTGCAGCGGCTGCCGTCTCGGGTGCTTTCGGATCCATGCGTCTCGCGGCATTCGCCGCCGGTGCCGGAATCCTGGGCGTGGCGACGGATGGACGCAGGAGTCTCGAAGCGATGCGCATGGCCTCGATGGGCCTGGTCGCCGTCTTCGGTCTCGCGGCGTTCGCTGCCGCGCGATTCGACAAGGCCATGTCGGAAGTCCGTGCTGTCACCGACGGCTCGGCATCCGACATGAAGAAGCTGTCGGATGCGGCTCTTCAGGCTGGTCAGGCGACCATCTACTCGGCGACGCAGGCCGCGAATGCTGAGGCGGAGCTGGCTCGAGCGGGTATCTCGACCGCCGACATCATTGGCGGCGCCCTCAAGGGCTCGCTGGACTTGGCGGCGTCCGGGCAGCTGGAACTCGGCGAATCCGCGATCATCTCCGCGCAGGCGATGAACGCCTTCAAGCTGAAGGGCCAGGACGTCGGACACATTGCCGATGTCATCTCCGCCGGTGCGGGCAAGTCGGCCACGAACGTCCACCACATGGGCATGGCTTTTCGGCAGGCGGCACTCCTCGCCAGCCAGACCGGCCTGTCACTTGAGGACACGGTCGGCACCCTGTCCCTCTTTGCACAGAACGCGCTGACCGGCTCTGATGCAGGTACTTCACTCAAGGTGATGCTGCAACGCCTTGTCCCTCAGTCCAACGAGGCCGCGGCGGCCATGGACGCAGTGGGCTTCAGCGCCTACGACGCCAGCGGCAACTTCATCGGACTGTCAGCCCTGTCCGCACAGATGAAGAGCAGCTTCTCCAAGCTCACCCCCGAGGCGCGTAACGCAGCGATGGCAACGATCTTCGGAAGCGACGCCGTTCGTGCCGCCACAATCCTCTACGAAGCCGGCGCCCAGGGTGTCGACGGGTGGGTAAAGGCGGTCAACGACTCGGGCTACGCGACCCGCGTGGCGGCCACGATGACCGACAACCTCGCGGGTGATCTGGAGCGGCTGAAGGGCGCGCTGGAGACGGCTCTGATCAGCTCCGGCAGCTCGGCCAACGGCGTACTCCGCGACATGGCCAAGGCTCTGACCAGCGTCGTCAACTGGTACGGGCAGCTCAACCCGTCCACTCAGTCGACAGTCACGATCATGGCCGGACTGGCGGGCATCGTCGGCGTCGTCGGCACCGGCCTGCTCCTCATGCTGCCCCGCATCATGGCGGTCCGAGCCGAGCTCGTCGCCCTGGGCCTGACGGCCGCGCGCACGAGGGCTTTCATGATGGGCCTCGGTCGGCTGTCCGTCGTAGTGTCCGCGATCGCCGCAATGTCGATGGGCGTCAGCTGGCTGACAGAACGCTTCCGCGACGCACCGCCCAACGTCACCCGGCTGACCAACGCGCTGGTCGACTTCGCCATGAAGGGCAAGGCGACCGGCGAGCTGTCCAAGACGTTCGGCGCAAACCTGGACGGGATCGGCGAAGCCGCCGCACGCCTAGCCCACCCGGGCACCCTGGACCGGATCGGCGACTCCCTCTACGAAATCACCCACCTGGGCATGGGCACCGACGAAGGCCTAGAGAAGGCCCGCGATCAGATCAAGGCCCTCGACGAATCCCTGTCGTCTCTCGTCTCGTCCGGCAACCCGGACATGGCGGCCAAAGCCTTCGAGCGCATGGCAACCGAGTCGGAAAAGCAGGGAGTCTCGACCGAGAAGCTGCGGACCCTGCTGCCCCAGTACTCGGCTGCCCTCACGACCACCGACACAACGACGAAGCTGGCCGCAGATTCGCAGAAGAAGCTGGGTGACGCGACCGCCATGACGGCGGACGAGATCGCGGACACCCGCACCGAGACCGAGAAGTTGAAGGACGCACTGAACGCCCTCAACGGGGTGGCTATCTCGGCAGCCGAGAAGGAGATCAGTTTCCGGTCGAGCCTCAAGGAACTCACCGATGCCGTGAAGGAGAACGGATACTCGCTCGACGTCACCACGGAGAAGGGCCGCGCAGTCAAGGGCGCCTTCCTCGACGCGGCGTCCGCCGCCTTGGCGCACGCCGAGGCGACGGCCCAGCAGAAGGACTCGGTCGCGGCAGGCAATGCTGTCCTCGAGCAGGACATCGCGATCCTCAGGCGCCAGATGCAGGCGGCCGGCTTCTCGAAGCAGTCGATCGACAGTCTGATCGGCGCCTACGCCCAGATCCCGACGAATGTGACCACCGCCGTCACGGCCCCCGGCGCCCGGCAGGCCACAGCGGAGATGGAAGCCCTTAAGCAGAAGATCGCCTCCACGCCCGCGGGTAAAACCGTGATCGTTCAGGCGCCCACCGCCGGCGCTATCAGCGAGCTGGTAAAGCTCGGCTACAAGGTCAATACCCTGCCCGACGGCCGCGTCGAGATCACCGTGCCCACCGCAAACGCGGTCGGGGCGCTGAACGGGCTGCAAGCCCGCATCAACTCCATGCACGGCACGAGCATCGACATCACCACGCACTACAAGACGACCGGCAGCCCCTACGCCCCGTCAGGCGGACGGGCCAACCGTGAGGCCAACGGCGGCTACATCCGCGGGTACGCAGCCGGCGGCGGCGTGCAGTACATGCCCATTGGCGGGCCGGTCTACGGACCGGGAACCCCGACCTCCGACAGCGTGCCCACCTGGCTGTCGACCGGCGAGTATGTCATCAAGGCCGCCTCCGTGCGCAAGTACGGGCACGCGATGTTCGACCGGCTCAACGCCGGCCGATACGCCGGTGGCGGCTCCCCTGGGTACACCCCGTCCGAGCTGCCCGTACTGGGCGGCGCCGGAGAGGCCAGGCGGCGCTACGACGAGCTGACCGGCAAGCTCCGGGATGCCTGGTCCGACTACCGGCGCGCGGTCGACGAGCTCAACCGGTTGAAGGCCGACAAGAAGTCGTCGGCAGGCGACAAGAAGGCCGCAGGCAACGCGGTGAATTCGGCGTTCGCCCTGGTCAAATCCCTGGACCGGACGCTCGGGCTGCCGTCCGGCGCGCAGGCGCCTGGCAGTTTCAATCTGGGTGTCTATCAGCGCATGCTGAACAACTCGCTGGGCGACACCGAGAAGTGGCGTGCGAGCCTGACGAAGATCGGGCAGAGGGGAGGCGAGGAGATCCGTGACCTGCTGGAGGGGATGGGGTCGGAGGGGTACGACCTCGTCAACTCGCTGGCCGGGGCGAGCGACAGCATGTTCAAGGACATCGTTGCCAAGATCAAGAAGACCGGTACGGCAGCAACGGCAACCCTGGGCGACTTCACCCGACAGCTCGGCGCCAGCACCAAGGAATCGAAGCAGTTCGCCTCCGACTTGCAGACCCTGGCGGCCCGCGGGTTCGGCGACCTGGCCCAAGCCCTCGCGGCACAAGGCGGGAGCATAGGCGCGCAGCTCGCACGTCAGGCCGTCACCGGAAATCAGGCTGATACGAAAGCAGCCAACTCCGCCGCCGGGTCAGCGGGCTCGGCGCTCGAGGGTGAGGAGCTCACGCAGTCGCTCGTCATGCTTTCGACACTGCGCTCCGGGCCGAACCGGGGCTTCGCGGAGCTGATCGCTGCGGGGCTGTCGCCGAGCGCGATCAGGTCCCTGGCTCCTCGCATCATGGGCCAGATCAACAGCCTGCCCGCCGAGTTCAAGGGCCACTTCCTGGCACAACTGGTCGGGCAGGCCGGCGGGACCGCGATGGCGAGGGGCGGCATCATTCGCTCCCCTCTGGTTCTGGCCGGCGAGGCCAAGGTGCCGGAGGCGTACATCCCGCTCAACGGATCGGTCCGCTCCCGCGACCTGCTGGCCACCACCGCCCGTCTCATGGGCTACGACGCGCGGCCCGCCGGGCATTTCGGTCCCAGCGGCGGCGGGGCGGGGGCACCCGTCCAGCAGATCACCCGGCACACCGAGGTACACCTCCACGGTGCCAAGCAATCCGCGGCCAGCCAGGCCGCAGACATTGCCCGGCACCTGCAATTCGTGGGTTGAGAGAGGGGCGGGTGAGCCGTGGCCTATGTCCCGAGCACAGACCTCGGCGGCCGGCGGGCCGACCTCGGCAGCGTCCCCCTCGGGGGGGTGGACGCTGCCGGGGTGGCCTGGCATCTCCAAGAGATCGAAGGGTGGGACGGATCAGAAACCCGGTCCGAGTACCAGGCGCGCGCGGCCGATCACGGCGCCTGGTCCGGGCGGGTGTACCTAGGCGAACGGCCCATCGTCCTGGCCGGCAAGATCGAGGCGCCCGACTTGATGGCGCTCGACGATGCGATGGAGCAATTGCGGGCCGCCGCCGCGCTGACCGCGACGACACTGACCGTGTACGAGACGGTGCCAAAGCAGGCCGTGGTGCGCCGATCGGGGAAGCCGCTGATCCGGCCGATCACCGACCGTATCGCGGAGTACTCACTGCTGGTGACCGCGGCAGACCCGCGCCGGTACGCGACCTCATTGCAGTCAGGTACGACTGGCCTGCCGTCCACCACGGGCGGCCTGTCCGTGCCTCTCACACCCCCGCTGACCCTGTCTGCCGTCACCGTCTCCGGTGCCTTCAGTGCGCCGAATGTCGGGACGATCGCAACCAGGCCCGTCTTCGTGGTCTCGGGCCCGGTCACCCAGCCGCAGATCCTCGTCCAGCAGCCGGACGGCACGGTGCAGTCCCTGCTGTACAGCCAGAACCTGACTGCGGGCGAGCAACTGATCATCGACTGCGACTCGCACTCCGTCGTCCTCGACGGCACGGCATCCCGGCGCCGTTGGATCTCCACCCCGGCGGGCTGGCCCGAGATCCCCGCAGGCTCGACGTCCACGATCCAGTTCCAGTCCATCGCCTACGACGCCAGCGCCATGCTCACCGCACAGTGGCGCTCGGCATGGCTCTGACCTCGAGGAGGCACCGTGCCTGATCCGCTGTGGGAGGACTCGCTCACCTACTCCGGGCTGGAACTGCGACAGTCCGACTCCGTTCTGGCGATGTCCGATGGCACCGCCATGGGCTCACGCGCGGGCGTCCGGCCTGGCGACACTGGCCTCACCGTTTCGCTGGCAGGCTCTACCATCAACGTCTCCGCAGGAGTGGCCCTGTTGTACCGGTCCGGGCAGGGCGTGTACCGGGCCGCTATGCCGTCCTCCACCAGCCCCGGCACCGTCAACGCCGCGCACGCCACGCTCGCCCGCATCGACCTGGTCTATCTGCGCGTATGGGATACCGACGTTGATGCCTCGGGCCTTCGCAAAGTGGAGGCGGTCTACCTGGCGGGCACCGCAGCTGGCAGCCCCGTCGCGCCAACGCCGGCCGGTACGGTCATCTACGTGCCGCTGGCCACGATCAGCGTTCCCGCGTCGGGCGGCGGCTCCCCGACGGTGTCGACGACGGTGCGGCCTGTCACTGTGGCACCGGGCGGGATCCTGCCCGACACTGCGCTTGCCTCCGGCTACTACGTCGGCCAGTGGAGGGACAACTCCTCGACGGGCGCCCTGGAGCGCTGGGACGGATCGGCTTGGCGCCCATGGTCATCGGCACTTCGAGGGATCGCGCCTGCCGCCTACGCGACGGGTACGTACACCGGCCAGTACCGAGACAACACGACGACCCTGGTCCCGGACCGGTGGGACGGGTCCGCGTGGACGACGACGGAACAACCGACCGCGGGCCTTTTCAGCGCAACCGTCTCCCTGGCGTCCAGCGCTGGCACGTACTTCGCACTGAGCTTCACCAGCGGCGGTCTGGCCATGTCCAACCGGTCCGGGATGTGGGTCGTAGGCCAGCCCACCAGGCTGGTCATGCCGCTGGCCGGCACTTACGTCCTCGACGGATACATCAACTGGCCGGGCACCCTGGGCGCCGCGGAGGGTCGCGGTGAACTGCGGCTCAACGGGTCCGGGACTGCGTCGACCACGGCGCGTGTCAACATCGCCAAGGGGTCGGTAGGTAACGCCCCGGCGGCGATATCCGGCCGGGTCATCGCGACCGCCCCGAATCAGTACCTGGAGCTCTTCGGCAACCAGGCGTCCGGGTCATCGGTCACCTTGAGCGTCGCCCTCGGCATCACCCGGGTCTCGGCGAACACCACGTGAGCGACCTCCTGGGCGGCAGCGATCCGGATCCGTATGAGCTGGCCTGGTACTCGTGCGACGCCACCACCGGCAACGTCATCGAGGAACTGCGCAGTCTCACGCCCACGCAGGCGCTGTCACGGAAGCTGGGCACGGCCACGACCGCATCCCTCAGCATGCACCTGGGCGGCGCGCCCGCGGACTGGGAGGCATGTACCACTCCGGGCCGCACACTGCTGGTGGCCGTGGACGTTGTCACCGACCTGCCGATCTGGTCGGGAGTCATCCTCACCCGCGAGGGTGGGAGTGACGAGATGCTGAGCCTCGGCGCCATCACGCCCGAGGCGTACCTGGACCGGCGGTACGTCGATGACCACAGCCTGATCCAGCAGGATCAGGCCAACATCATCACGGCGATGATGGCCACCCCACTAGCCGGCGGCCTGCCGTTCGTGATGGACGCTCCCGCTACCGGCGTGCTCATGGACTCGTACATCCTCGCCACGGACGACCGAACGTCGCTGTCCGCGATGCAGCAGGTCATGGCCATGGACGGCGGCCCGGAGTGGACGTGCGACGTCGAGTGGGCGAGCGCGGCGAAAACGGGGTTCATACTCCCGCTGCGCGTCCGGCCAAAGATCGGCCTCACTCTCTCCGACCCTGAGGCGGTCTTCGATCTGCCCGGGTGTATCGCGTCCTACAGGCTCATCGAATCCTACGAGTCGGGTAGCGGCGCCACGGTCGTCACGGCCCGCGGCGAGGGCGAGGGCGCGTCCCGGCTGACGAGCGACTCACAGATCGCCGCCGACCTGGAAGCGTCCGGCTGGCCTCGCTATGTCTACCGGTTCACCCCCGCGTCAGGGATCACCGACCCTACTGAGCTCAACGCCCACGCAGCCAGGGCCCTCGCGCTCATGCGTACCGGTAGCAACGTCTGGTCGGTCGAGGGTGTGGCGTCCCGCAGCCCGCGGCTCGGCCGGGACTGGGCGCTCGGCGACACCGTCCGCGTCGCGATCGAGGAATCCCCGCGGCACCCAAACGGCGCGGACGTCGTCGCGCGTGCCTGGTCGTGGGAGCTCGACGCTGACTCGGACCGCATCCGCCCGATCCTTGTCGAGGAGGACTGATGCCCACTCCCGCCGACAGGCTGCCCCCGGGCGTGAACGGGCTGGCCTTGAAAATCCAGGCCTTGGAACGCGAGGTACGGGAATTGCGGGCGGCCCGCCGGCTGGAGTCGGCGAGCATCTCCTCCGGCCGATTCTCCGTAATCAGACCCGGCGGAACCACGGTCTTCGGCGTCGGCAAGCTGCCCAGCGGACTGTACGGAACGGAACTCCGGCGCGACGACGGCACCCTCGCTGTGTCGGTGTCCGGGCAAGACGCGGGCACCGCGGACACGGTCCGGGTGCTGTCGCGTGACGGGAAGACCCTGATCACTGACGACGAGTACGCGGACGGATTCCTCGGCCGCCCCTGGGTGCCGGTGCCCATGATTCCCGCGGTCACCGTGACGGCCGGGTCCTGGGTGACGACGCACATCGGGGTGTGGCTGGTGCAGCACCGCGTCCTGGACCTTCGCGCCTCGGTGGTTGCCCCCGCCTCGACAACCGGGCAGGTCCGTATCCGGGCGCTCTGGGACAGCGCGTACATCCAGCTCGGGCCGACGATCTCGGCCACGAACGAGGAGACATTCCTCGACTACCGGGCCACGGGCACTGACCTCGCCGGGGTCGAGTACGGCGACCGCGTTGTGATCACCCAGGAATGTCAGCGGACATCCGGCGCGGGCACCGTCAACTCCTGGAGCCACGGCACCTGGGGATCCAACACCTACGACTCAGGCGAGGCCTGACCCACACGCCTTGGAGGCATCATGGCCTGGTATGCAGGCGCCACGAGGATGGAGCTGCAGCCGGAAAGCGACAGCCAGCCGGCCATCGTCCCGACGCAGTTCATCCTCCACTCGATCGCTGCGCCGTGGACCAAGGAGCGCGTGTTCGAGTACTGGCGCGATAGCACGAATCTTGACAGCCACTTCGGGCAGTCCTTCGACGGCAGCATCGCTCAGTACATCGGCACCCAGACCCGGGCCGACGCCAACTACCTGGCGAACAAGCGGGCAGACGGCACGGGCGCCGTGTCGATCGAGACTGCGTCCAACAGCAACCACAGCGACCCGTGGACGGCCGAGCAGGTCGAAGGTCTGATCAGGCTCGGCGTGTGGCTGCACCAGCAGCACGGGATCCCGCTGCGGATCTGCCGCACCGCGTCCGACCCTGGCTTCGGCTATCACCGCCTGCATTCCGACTGGGCCGTGAGCGGCACTGCCTGCCCCGGCGATGCCCGTGTCGCCCAGTTCAGGACCATCGTCTTCCCGGGCATCGTCGCTCGGGCCAATGGCCAGACCGCCCCTACGGAGGAACCCGACATGGACGCCAACCAGGCCAAGCAGCTCGCCGAGATCCACAGGGCAAACGTCCCGTACATGGGCTGGAGCTACAGGGGAGACGGCGCGGACAGGGACGCCTACGGCGACCTCCGTACCGCCGTGGCCTCCGCCGGCGCCGCCGACGCCAAGGCCGCCCAGATCCTCCAGAAGCTCGCCACCGCGCAGCCCGTCGCGCTCACTCCCGAGCAGGTCGCAGCGATCGCGGACAAGCTCGCCGCGTCGCCGGCCCTCGCCGAGCAGATCGCCGAGAAGGTCGCCGCCAAGCTCGCCACCCGCCTCCAGTCCTGAAAGGGAACCCATGAAGCTCTTCAATCGTGAGCCGGCGCTCTGGCTCGGCCTCGTTGCCATCACCGTCAAGCTCGTCGCCGCGTTCGGCGTGGACGTCACTGCCAACCAGCAGGCCGTCATCAACGCGGTCGCCGCAGCCCTCGTCGGCCTCATCCTCGCGATGGTCGCTGGCGATGCGATCGGCGCCGCGGTCCTCGGCTTCGCGCAGGCCGCCCTTGCCCTTGCGGTGGGCTTCGGCCTCGACTGGTCGGCCGAGCAGCAGGCCGTCGTCCTCGCCGCTGCTGCCGCGGTAGTCGCGATGTGGGACCGCACGCAGATCACCGCGCCGGCCCCGGCCCCGGCCCCGTCAGGCATCGCCGTGTCCCGCCCGACGGCCGTCTGATCGGAGCAGCGCGTGCCCGAAGAGCTGAGCGTCGGCGAACTCGGGCGCACAGTGGACGCCTTGAGACACGAGATCCATGCGCTGGGCCAGGGCATCAACGCCCGGCTCGACAGGGTCGTTTCCACCGAGGTGTACTCCCTGCAATCGGCGTACACCGACCAGCGGATCACGGCCCTGTCGCAGGATGTTCAGAAAGTGAGAGACGAGCGTGACGCGTTGGAGACGGCGTTCGAGCAGTATCAGCTGACGGAACGGGATCGCCGGGAGCGGGAACGGCAGGCGCGCCTGTACCAGCTGATCGTGCCGATGCTGCTGGCCCTCCTGTCCGCAGCAGTCGCAATCTGGGCGGTGGTGTCGTGACCCGTGCACGCGCTCGCCGACTGTGGCGGTGGCCGCGCGCCGAATGGCTCGGCGTGCTCACCGGCCTGCTCATGCTTGCGTTCCTGGCGTGGCTGGCAGTACAGGTCGTCACCCTGACCCATGACCTGCGCGGCGCCAACACCGCGCGGGACGCGCTGGCCCGCCAGGTCATGGACATGGGCGGTACCCCCGTGGCCGGCGAACCCGGCTCCCGTGGCGACGTCGGCCCGTCCGGACCTCCCGGCGAGCAGGGAGAACCCGGCTTCACAGGCCCGTCCGGTCCTCCGGGACCGTCCGGTGCGCCGGGCGAGAGCGGCGCTCCGGGCACGCCCGGGGTCGACGCGTCGGGTACGCCAGGCAAGGACGGGGCGTCGGGCCCGGCTGGCCCGGCTGGCCCGCAGGGAGAGGCAGGGCCTGCCGGGCCGCAGGGACCTCAGGGCGAACAGGGACCTCAGGGCGAGCCCGGACCCGCGGGTGAGCCCGGCCAGAGCGGCTCCATGTGCCCGGCGGGCTACACCCTCCAAGCCCCGGCCGACGACCCCGATGCGCTCGTGTGCCGTCGCACTGGGGTGCCGCAGCCGACGGAATCGCCCAAGCCGTCTGCTGCCGCACTGGATCCGGCCCGCCGCCAGTACCCGTAGGGGGCCGTCGGATCAAGCTCACCTCGACCCGAAGCCGAAAGGGAAGCAGCCCCCGCCCTTCTGGGCGGGGGTGTTTTGCTGTCCCAACTCGCCTGCTCTGCCCACGATAAGATGCCATACGGACCTTGCCCCCACTGCTCTCGCAGTGGGGGCTTCTTCGTGTTCGACCTGTTCATCAATCGGTCGGAAGCTGAACATAGGCCCGGGCCCACTCTGAATTAGGCCGACCAGTAGTGCAGTTGTTCAGAAACTCGTTCATCAACCTGCTAGCGTTCAGATAGAACATGAAGCGTTTGATGAACGAAGGGGAGTTGAATGGCCCTCATCGGGCTCGTCCGCGTCAGCACCGACAAGCAGAACACCCAGCGACAGCACGACGCCCTGATTCCGATCTGCCTCAAGGTCTTCGAAGAGAAGATGAGTGGCAAGCTCCGCACCGAGGAGCGCCCCGGGCTCCTGGCCGCAATCGAGTATGTCCGCAACGGCGACATGCTCTGCGTGCAGGAGGTCGACCGGCTCGGCCGCAACCTCCTCGAGGGGCTCATCGTCCTGAACGACCTCTTCGAGCGGGGCATCTCAGTCAAGGTGCTGGAAGGGATCGGGGCCGGCGAACACAAGGAGCGCTCCCTGATCCTGGACCTGGCGCTGGCTCTCGCTGAAGACCGGCGCCGGGACATCGTGCGCAAGACGAAGGACGGCCTCGATGCGGCTCGCAAGCGTGGCCGAGTCGGTGGACGCAAGCCGGTGATGACGGAAGCGCTGACGATCCAGGCCGCGGCCCTGCGCGAGCGCGGCTTCACGATCCGCCAGATTCAGCCCCATCTCCGCATCGCCGAGGGCAAGAGCAAGGGGAGGAACCCAAGCGTCGGCGCCATCTCGCAGGCCCTCAGCGCTCACGACACTCGACAGGAGGAGCAATGACCTTGTCTCCGGCGGAACTCGCCTTGCTGCCGACAGCCCCAACGGTGTCCAGCGCGCTGCGTGAAGCATCCCGCCACGCCGCCCTGGGGCCTATACCCGCACTCTGCAAGGCCGTCTACGGTTCGGCCGACCCGGACGACTACGCCGCCGTCATCAGTCCCGAGCACGTGCTCGCCTGGGGGCTCGCCATCATTGCGTCCGCCCGCGTCATCGATCCGGCTGTCAGCGCGGCCTGGCCCGACCAGTCTTGGCCTGCGGGGCGGACAGCCGACACGGTCGGAACGGCCCACCGACTCCTCACCGAGTGGGCTGAACTCAGGAACAAGCGCGACCTCGCAGCCCTGTTCGCGGCTGCTTCCCGGGAGGTCCGGGAGGCCGAGTAGATCCAGGTTGGTACGCAACGCCCGCCCCTTCCGGAGGCGGGCGTTCGCATGTACGGACAAGCGATTTGTGACATCACCGGTTTCGCATATTCACCTGCCATGCCGCTGTCATACTCGTGAATATCCGGTTAAGTCCTGGCCACGGATCATCCGCAGAACGGATCCGCCATGCCTGAACAGCCTGCGACTCCACCCCGACGCCTCTTCAACGCAAGCGAGCGGGTAGCGCTCTACCTCGCCGCTGACGGCCAGTGCACCAACTGCCGAGCCACGCTCGCTCCCGGCTGGCACGCCGATCACGTCGCTCCGTACTCGCACGGCGGAGCCACCGACGTCATCAACGGGCAGGCGCTCTGCCCAACCTGCAACCTCCAGAAGGGCAACAACGTGGCCAACAGCGCCCGCGAATGGCAGACCCACGCCCGCGACCTGTTCCTGTCCCAGCCCAAGAAGAACTTCACGGTCGCGGCCACACCCGGCGCCGGCAAGACCTGGTTCTCGCTGGCCCTGGCGAAGCTCCTCAAAGAAGAGGGGACGATCGAGCGGATCATCGTGGTCGTCCCCACGGATGCCCTTCGCAGCCAGTGGGCCGACGCGGCCGAGGAGACAGGCCTGTCACTGATGCCCGTCACAGGGCCGGACGACTACGACAAGGCAGGCTACGACGGCTGCGTCGTCACCTACGCGCAAGCCGCCCGAGGAGTCGGCTCGAACCTCCTGCGCCGTATCACCCGTCGGCCAACCATCGCCCTGCTCGACGAAATTCACCACGCCGGCGAGAAGCGAGCCTGGGGCGACGGCCTCACCGACGCCCTCGAACACGCCGTCCACCGCATCTGCCTGACCGGAACACCCTGGCGCAAGGACGCCACCAGCCCCATCCCGTTCGTCAACTACGACAACGACGGCAAGGTCGTGGTCGACTTCGCCTACGAGTACGGCACCGCAGTCTCGGACGGGGTCTGTCGCCGTATCGAGTTCCACGCCTACGACGGCGAAGCCCGCTGGGCCGACTGCGGGAAGATCAGCAGCTCCAGCCTCGGCAACAACCTGGCCGAAGCCGACGTCTCGGCCGCCCTCGACACCGTCCTGCAGCCCAACCAGCCATGGATGCCAGCACTGCTGGCGCAGGCCGACCGGGCCCTCGACGAGCTCCGGCAGGAGATCCCGGATGCAGGAGGGCTCGTCGTCGCCCACGAGATGTACCACGCCCGCGCCTACGCCGAGATCCTCAAGCACGTCACCGGCCAAGAGCCCACCGTCGTCCTGTCCGACGATCCTGAGGCCAAGACGAAGATCGATACCTTCAGGGGTTCCAGCACCAAGTGGCTCGTTGCCGTCCGCATGGTCTCGGAAGGCGTCGACATCAAGCGCCTTGCCGTCGGCGTATACGCGACGAAGATCCGGACCCCCCTCTTCTTCCGCCAGGTAGTTGGCCGCTTCGTCCGGACCCGCAAGGACGAGGAGTTCAACGCCCGCCTGTACATCCCGGCCGTGCCAGCCCTCATGGACCACGCCCGTGAGATCGAGGAGGAACTCCGCCACCAGCTGGCCATCGAATTCGAGCGGGAGCGGAAGGCCCGCGAAGACGCCGGCTACAGCCAGGGGGCCTTCGACTTCGACCGGCAGCCCCTGTCGGCCACCGAGGCCACCTTCGACAGGGCCATCCTCAACGGCGACGAGGTGACGCCCGAAGAGATCGGCCGCGCAGAGATCTGGTGCAGGGCAAATGACATCCCGATGACGTTCGCCACCAGGGTTGCCCGCGGCCATCGATCGATGCAGCAGGACGGCATCGAAGTCATCTCACCTGAAGCCGTGCCTGTGGTGGCGATCCCGCGGCACCGCAGGGAGCGGATGCTGCGTGGCGAGGTCGACACCCTGGTCGGTAAGGCCGCGTACAAGATGGGCATTCCGAAGAAGGACTTCAACTACCAGCTCCGCAAGGAAGGGTTCCCGCCCCGGGCCAAGGCCACGATCGAAGAGCTCGAGCGGATCCAGGCGTTCCTGCTGAAGCGGCTCGGTGAGCTGTGACGAACCTGAAGAAGAACGCCAACCTGGTCGAGGCCCTCGGGTCCTCGCTTCGGAGCGGCGATCACGGCCTGAAGGCGGTGCCCGGCCTGGTGAAGCGGGTGCTCGCCGAGGGGGCCTGGCGGAGTTTCGTCACGCAGCGCGGCGAGCTGGTCGAGTACGACCAGTTCGAGGAATTCGTCACCACGCCGCCGCTGAAGGGCCTTGGCGCGTCCATGGCCCTGGTACGCACCCTGGTTCGGGACGACGCTGTGGCGCTCGATCTGTTCGACGACGCCATACAGCTGGCCAACGGCGGAGACAGAAGGTCCGAGGATTTCAGTTTGCATAACATACAAACTGAAACGGCGGCTGCCCCCTCCGGGACATCTCGCGAAGCTGGCCTCCGGCGTCTTCGCAAGGACCGCCCCGACCTCCACGCCGAAGTCCTCGCTGGCACCCTCACCACCCACGCCGCCATGGTCAAGGCCGGCTTCCGGCGTCGCATGGTCAACATCCCCGTCGACGAACCTCAAGCCGCCGCCATGGCGCTCCGCCGTAACCTGCCGCCCGACGCCGTCGCCGAGCTGGCCAAGCTACTCGCCGCCGAGACCTGAGCATTGCACCTGGTCAAAGTGCTGGACGTGCGTAACGCACGTCCAGCCCCAGACTGTTCCTACCGCCCGCCTCCGCATCCCGCGGGGGCGGGCGTTTCCGTATCCGGAATCTCCCCTGTCATATGCCTACCGACCAGCGGCGACCCGTGCATATGGTGTGGCTCCGGACCATCCCGGGCGCATCACCCTCCCGGCTCCCCACGGGAGGGTTGCCGCGCGCCCGGTCAAATGTCGGCCGACCACACCTCGGGCCCGCCGCCTTCCCAGCGGATCGGCCCCGCATCCGACAGGTCGACGTCCTCGAGGCCTGCCCGGCGGAGGAACTCGGACACGTCCGCCGGCGTGAAGGCGCGGCCGAGGTCGGCGTCGACCCCGTGGACGTGCGCGGTGACTTTCCGCCCGCCCGTCCGTGACACGGGATGGATGACGATCTCTGTCTCATCGGCCATGCATCCAGGGTGCGACGTGCCAGGCGGCACGGCATCCCGAGCGCCCGGCGTTGTCAGCGCCCACCGCTAGCCTGTTCGGTATCCCATTCACGGGTTGAGGCGGGCTGCCTCAGTGCGATCGGTTCCGCCCTACCGGACCCCGGCCCCGGGGACAGCGCCCGGTGGGGCGGACGCGCGTCAGCCCTCGACCGGCTCCTTCGCCGCCTGCTTTACGGCCTGGCCGACCTCGTACCGGTTCTCACCCGCAGTCTTCGCGTACTCCGTCACCGCGGCCTGCAGAGTGTCGACTGCGTCCAGCCACGGCCGCCACACCTCCGGGGTGTACGGATGGGACCGCGCTTCCGCACCGGCCGCGTTCGCCGCACGCTGGAGCTGGACGAGTTCGTCAGGGGGTTCGATTGCCACCGGCGGATCCTATGCTGCCGGCGCGACCTCAGCACGCACCGCCGCAGCCCACTCGACGAGCAGCTCCTGATACGCCTGCGTGCCCACGCCGCCGGCGCCGACGAGCGCGCGGATCGCGTCGTTCACCTCGGCCGCAGAACGTGCGGGAGCCGGGTTGGGAGGGGTGGGGGACATGTCGCACAGGATATCGGGCGCCGCCCACAACGGGGCGCGCCAGTCATAGGGTTAGCCCATGATTCGAGCTGTTGTTTTCGACGTCGGCGAGTGCCTCGTAGACGAGACCCGCGAGTACGGCACCTGGGCTGACTGGCTCGGCGTACCCCGCCACACCTTCGCCGCCATGTTCGGCGCCGTCATCGCCCAAGGGCGGGACTACCGCGAGGTCTTTCAGCCGTTCAAGCCCGGCTTCGACCTTACCGCCGAGCGGGAAGCCCGGGCCGAGGCCGGCAAGCCGGAGCACTTTGACGAAGGGGACCTGTACCCGGACGTCCGGCCCGCACTCGCCAATCTGCGCGCCGACGGCCTATGGCTCGGCATCGCCGGCAACCAGACCGTGCGCGCCGGCGGCATCCTCCGCGGCCTGTTCACCGACGACGTCGACCTGATCGGTACCTCCGACGACTGGGGCGCCAGCAAGCCCGACCCCGAGTTCTTCGTCCGGGTCGCCGAGGTCGTTCCGTTCGCTGCGGAGGAGATCCTCTACGTCGGCGACCGCGTCGACAACGACCTCCGCCCCGCCGTTGCCGCCGGCATGCCGACCGCGCTCATCCGCCGCGGCCCCTGGGGCACCATCCAGTGGGACACCGAGGAAGCGAAGAAGCTGCCGACCTTCAGGGTCGACAGCCTCCTCGAGCTCCCCGCGCTGATCAGCGACGTCAATTCGCGAGAGCGCTGAGCATCGCTCCCCAGCTGTACAGCCGGTCGTCGAGGTCGCGGACGCACTGCTCGCCCTGCCACGGGGCGAGCTCGCGCCGCACCTCGCGGACCCGCTCCATGCCCGTCGCGTACCAGTGCGTCTCCAGCAGATCCAGGGCCCGGATTGCGTAGGAGCAGGCCGCCTCCGGCTGGCCGGCCGCAGCCTCGACCGCGGCCAGGTCGCCGAGGACAACCGTCCGCTGCTTGTCCGCGTCGCCAGGCAGGCCCTCCAGAACTCCGAGGAGCGTCTCGCGGGCCTGCGGCAGATGCCCGGCCCGTAGCTGGGTGTTCCCCTTGAACGCGGCCAGGCGCACACTGCTGAACCAGTCCATCCAGTCCGGGCTGGGAGTGTCCCCTCCGGCGGCCAGGATGTCCTCGCCGTGCCCGATCAGGTTCAGGGCCGCGCGGGTGTTCCCGCAGCGCGTCTCGCACTCGGCCTCGACCGCGTCCAGCCACGCCAGCAGCTCGGCAGAGGCGGCGCCTCGGCGGGCGGAGGTGCGGGCCATTGCCATCCGCTCCGAGGCTCCCGCCCGGTCTCCGGCCCAGCCCGGCACAAAAGCGGTGTGCGCGAGGATCGCAGCCCCGAGCAGCGCGTCATCAGCGTCCCCGGCCGCCTGCAGCGCGCGCAGCCAGGTCTCGCGGGCACGGGCCGGCTCTGTCAGGTCGAAGAACTCGATGCGGCCGGCGAGCAGCCACGACTCGGCGAGAGCAGAGGCCACGGCCTGGCGTACCCCGCCCGTCGTCGCAGGCAACAGAGCAGCCCCCAGGCCGGCGTGCGCGACCACGGACGGGTGCAGGGTGCCGGGTGCCACCGTCCAGTACAGGCGCCGGTGGGCGCGCGTGACCGCGGCGAACGCCGACGCCGCACTCGGAGGCTGCACGGCGTTGGGCACAGTCATCGGAGCAGCCGGCGGGGTCCGGAGCACCCGGCCCGCGTCGACTCCGGTCGTTGCGGGGAAGCCGAGGTCCTCGATCGCGGCGACGTTGAGGAGTTCCACCAGGGCGCGCTGCTGGTCCGAGTACGGTGGGCGCGGATCGGCGGACTCCCAGCGTCGGACCTGGCGGGCACTGACGCTCAAACCGCGCGCGGTCAGCGCATCGGCGAGGGCCTGCTGCGAGCGGAATCCCGCTGCCTGACGGGCCGCCCTGAGGCGGACATTGCCTAGCGGCTGGGACATCCCAACCTCCATATGTCGTAGGGGCGGTGGCCAGTCTGGCAGCCCGGCCGACACCAGGCCACGCATCACCCACACGAGACCTTAGACGTCCGCTTTACGGCCCGGAAGAGTCCGCTTCATGTCCTCGCCATACGTCCGCAATGAGGCCACGCTGATCACCACCACCCGCTGAGACCGGCAGGGAGCACCCCGTGGCACCACCCATCACACCACCCCGCAAGCACGTCTTACCTCCACTGTCGGAACTGTCCGAGCAGCAGGTCCGCGGGACCGCCTGCGTCCACTGCGGGATCCACCTCGACAACGGGGACGCCGTAGACCTCGGCGAACGCCCAGTCGTCCGAGCCGGGCAGCGCAGCCGCTGGTTCCCCCGGGCCTGCCCGCCCTGCGGGTCCGCCTCGTGAGCGCCGGCCGGATCTGCTGCGAGTGCCAGCAAGCCATCGTCGGGGAAGCCAAGAAGATCACGCGCCACAGTGCGAGCGGCGTTCGCCCCGACGACTACGCGCACCCCAGCCAGTGCCCAGACGTGCGTCGACGCCGGTCATCCGTAGCCCGGCACCTGCCTCGGCTCCCCTAGACCCCCGCCCCTCCTGGTGCGGCGGCGCCGGGAGGGGCGGGAACTGTCCGCCATCCGGATAAGTGGACCCGCGAACTCCTGTTGGCTGATTTGCGCCCACGAATCTGGGGCACACGACAGGAGCGTGAGAGCCGTAAGTCCTGGCCAGAGGTGGCTGGTTGGTGACGGAATCACACTGGGTGCGAACGCTGCGTGTGCATACGTGCAGGTGCCACCCTTCCACTCACGGCCATTGCCAGGCAGGATGGCACTCGATCGCGTGACCGAAAATAGTCATGCACTCAGCGTTACGGCAGCAGGTCCCGCACTGGGAGGCGCAGTGCTCGAGCGAGACGAAGGAGCTGGCTGAATTTGGGATCGGTCTTGCCGGCCTCAGTGTTCTGCAGGGTGGTCCGGTCGACCCCGGCCATCTCGGCGAGCTTTTCCTGCGTCAGGTCGGCGTGAAGCCGGGCGTCGCGGATCCGATTGCCCAGCTCGATGCGGGCTTTCTGGATCCATTGAGGTGTAGCGGGTTGCACCCACTAGACATTCAGACATCAAGATCGTTTTGTCTGCGGGATACATCCCGCACTTTGTGATCAGCGTCGATCGGTCGGCCGAGAAGGCGACCGCCTCAAGCTCCGGCGCGACTGGATCAGGACCAGTCGCGCCGGAGGGGACACCGCGAGTCGGAGCACCCCATGTGCTGACTCCGGATGACCCCAACAGCTACCCGTCAAGGAGCGACGGGTAGCAATCCCGACGAGTGAACCGCACATCAGCACCATGTGCGAGGCGCTCGTTGGCCTAGATGCCGGGCCCGGATCTGCCATCGCCTTCGAGGACGAAGATCCGGGCCCGGTCTTTCTCTTGTCCGACAGGTGGGGGGAGTGGGAAACGAATGGGAGATGATCATGGGTTCTGGTGTCCACTCAAGTCCTTTCATGTCCACTGGATCGGCAAGCGGTGCAGGTGAAAGGCCTGGTGGGTGACGTCGTCCCAGATGAGGAAAGCAAGTTGGACAGTCATTGCAACATCATGTGCATGTTGAGCGGCACGTCCTGCCCGCCCGAGGCGGCCTTGATGTCGGCCTTGAACTGTTCCATCTTCGGGTTCGTCGACTCGAACGGCTCGAACTGCAGCAGGACGTGCACGCCGTCGAGGGCCTGCTTGGTGGCGTCCTTGGCGAGCAGGCCCGGGTCGTAGTCGGTCGGGTCGGAGAGCAGCCCCTTGTACCCGCTGCGCTTGAGCGAGGTGAACAGCCCGATGTTGTTGGGGGTCTGCATGACGGAGACGACCGCGTCCGGGGCCTTGCCGTCGTTGCTTTCGAGGATCTCCTTGACGTACGCCGACCAGTCGCTGGGCACGGCGGTGCCGGGTACCGAGGCCTTGGCGTAGGCGACCTTGAACCCGGCGCTGGTGAACCCCTGCTGGAAGGTGCGCACACCGAACTTTCCGGCGTCGCTGTCGTTGGCGATGATCGCGACCGACTTGCCCCGGGCGCCGCCGAGGACCTGTCCGATGCCCTCGGGCCAGGTCTGGTTGATGGTGCCGCCGGGGGTGGGCACGAGGCAGCCGTTGAATCCGTAGATGTACTTGGGGCCACAGAAGGAGGGGAGGGTGCCCCAGCCGAAGGTGGGTACCTTCTCCTGCTCCAGGAAGTCGGCGCCGGTGAAGGTGACCGAGCTCATGGGGGAGACCGCGAAGACCTTGTCCTGCTGGACGAGTTTGCGGGCCGCGGCCAGGTTCTTGGCGGGGTCCTGCCCGTCGTCCTCGGCGCCGATGTAGTCGATCTTGCGGCCGTTGATCCCGCCCTCGGCGTTGGCTCTCATGTAGCGGGCCTTCGCCCCGAGGTCGGTGTCCTTCTTGCTGTAGCCGCTGGCGCTGGTCATCGACACGATGCCGCCGACCTTGATCGAGTCGGCGCTCACCCCGCGGGCGTTGCCGGCGGTTCCCGGCTTGTCGGCGGAGCTGTTGTTGGAGGCGGAGTTGCAGGCGGAGACGAGCGCGAGCGTCGCCGCCGCGGCGGCCAAGGTGCGGATCGGTCGCAACATGTGTGGATCCCCTCCGGTCGGAATCCCCGCATTCTGTGCGCGACCTGACGCATCGTCAATATCAACGGCCAGTAAAGTGACGGCCCGTCAGGTAACGGTTCGGGCCGTGGAAGTGATCACCGGGCAACCCCGTCAGGACTGGTAGAGGGCCGCCACCTCCTTCGCGTAGGCCTTCTCTATCGCCCGCCGCTTCAGCTTCAGCGAGGGAGTCAGCAGCCCCCGCTCCTCGGAGAACTGCTCGGCCAGGACGCGGAACGTCCGGATCGACTCGGCCTGGGACACCAGGGTGTTGGCCGCCACCACCGCCCGTCGGACCTCCGCCGTCAGATCGGGGTCGAGCACCAGGTCGGCCGCCGGCAGCTGCGGCCGGCCGCGCATCGCCAACCAGTGCGCGACCCCTTCCATGTCCAGGGTGAGCAGGGCCGCGATGAACGGCCTGTCGTTGCCCACCAGGACGCACTGGGACACGAGCGGATGCGAGCGGACCCGCTCCTCCAGGCCGGCCGGCGCGACGCTCTTGCCGTTGGAGGTCACCAGGATCTCCTTCTTGCGCCCGGTGATGGTGAGGTAGCCGTCCGCGTCGAGGCGCCCCAGGTCCCCGGTGGCCAGCCAGCCGTCCCGCAGAACGGCCTCTGTGGCGTGCGGGTCGTTCAGGTACCCGGCGAACACGTTGGCGCCGTACAGCCAGATCTCCCCGTCCTCGGCGATGTGCACCGTACTGCCGGGGATCGGGCGCCCGACGGTGCCGTACTTCGTGGCCCCGGGCGGGTTCGCGGTGGCCGCCGCGCACGACTCCGTCAGCCCGTACCCCTCGAAGACCGTCACTCCGGCGCCGTCGAAGAACAGCCCGAGCCGGCGCGACATCGCGGAGCCGCCCGACATGGCGTGCCGCACCCGGCCGCCCAGCGCCTCACGCACCTTCCCGTACACCAGCTTCTCGAACAGCTGGTGCTCCATGCGCAGCTTCGCCGAAGGCCCGGGCCCGGTGCCGAACGCCTTCTGCTCGCGCGCCTCCGCGTACCGTACGGCCGTCTCCACCGCCCGGTCGAAGGGCCCGGTCCGGCCCTCGGTCTCGGCCTTGCGGCGGGCGGCGGCGTAGACCTTCTCGAAGACGTACGGAACCCCGAGCACGAAGGTCGGCCGGAACGCGGCGAGGTCCGGCAGGAGTTCGGCCGCCGCCAGCACCGGCTGGTGCCCGAGCTTCACCCGGGCGCGGACGGCCGCCACCTCCACCATCCGCCCGAAGACGTGCGCGAGCGGCAGAAACAGCAGGGTGGACGGCTGTTCACCGGGCCCGGCCTGGAAGACGGACTCCCAGCGCGTCACCATCGTGTCGGCCTCGAACATGAAATTGCCGTGGGTCAGCACACAGCCCTTGGGTCGTCCGGTGGTCCCCGAGGTGTAGATGACGGTGGCCGTCGCATCCGGCGTCACGGCGCTCCGGTGACGGTGCACGACGTCCTCGGCGACCTGGAGGCCGTCCTGCACGAGCCCGTCCACGGCGCCCGCGTCCAGCTGCCACAGCCGGCGCAGCCCCGGCAGCCGCTCGATGACCGACCCGACGGTCATGGCCTGGTTCTCGTCCTCCACCACGCAGGCCGTGCACTCGGAGTCGTACAGGATCCAGTGCACCTGGTCGGCGGAGGACGAGGGATAGACGGGGACGGGCTGGGCGCCGATCGCCCACAGGGCGAAGTCGAAGAGCGTCCACTCGTACCGGGTACGGGACATGATCGCGACCCGGTCCCCGAACCGGATGCCCTGCGCCAACAGTCCCTTGGCGAGCCCGAGCACCTCCGAGGCCAGCTCGCCGGAGGTCACGTCCCGCCAGACTCCGTCGACCTTGCGGCCGAGGACGACCCGCCCGGGATCCTCCCGGGCGTGCAGGAAAACGGCATCGGCCAGACCACCGACGGGTGAGCCCTCGACGACCGGTGGGACGGTGATCTCGTGCAAGGCCCAGCTCCTCTCCGCACAGCGCGGCGACGCTATCCCACCCCTACCCGCAAGTGATCACTGAAGGGAGACCTCCACAAGACCTCCCCAGCGCGTCCAGGGCCTTGGCCTGGCAGGTTCGCCGTGCCGGGCGGCCACGACACCGCAATCCCTTCCGGTCGGCCCCGGACCGCGACCGCGGCGAGGTCGAAGTCCACCGGGCCGAGCATCCCGCCCCGGAGCGGGGCTCCGGCCGGGCACCCCGGGACGGGCCTACGCGGCCCGCGTGAGCCGATCCGCGCCGGAGAGGATCGCCGCGGCCAGCGCGTCACCGGCAGCCGACCCCCGAGCCCCCCGAAGCAGTGCGAACTCCACCGCCCCCAGATCCGGCAGGCCCGCCACCCGCACCAGCCCCGCGGGGATCAGCCCCCGTGTATGGGCCATCACGCCCAGCCCCGCCCGCGCCGCCGCGATCAGGCCGCTCAGGCTGCCGCTGGTACAGGCGATCCGCCACGGCCGCCCGTCGGCCTGCAATGCGTCCAACGCCCGCGCCCGCGTGATCCCCGGCGGTGGGAAGACGATCAGCGGCACCGGCCGGTCCGGGTGCACCCGCAGCCCCTCCGCCCCGATCCACACCATCCGGTCCCGCCACACCAGCCGGCCCCGCTCGTCCCCGTCCCCGCGCCGTTTGGCGAGTACGAGGTCCAGCCGCCCCGCGTCCAGCCGCTCGTGCAGGGTTCCGGAGAGCTCCACGGACAGCTCCAGCTCCACCTCGGGGTGCTCGTGCCGGAAGGCCTCCAGGATCTCCGGCAGCCGGGTCAGCACGAAGTCCTCCGAGGCGCCGAAGCGCAGTCGGCCCCGGATCCGCGTCCCCGTGAAGAAGGCGGCGGCGCGCTCGTGCGCCTCCAGGATCGAGCGGGCGAAGCCGAGCATCGCCTCGCCGTCCTCCGTGAGTTCCACGCTGTGCGTGTCGCGCAGGAAGAGCGGCCGGCCCGTGGCCTCCTCGAGCCGGCGCACGTGCTGGCTGACCGTGGACTGGCGGACACCGAGCCGGGCGGCGGCCTGCGTGAAGCTCAGGGTCTGGGCGACGGTGAGGAAGGTGCGCAGCTGAACGGGTTCGTACACACCGCCCACCCTACGCTCGCCCATCGCGTTCCGTGATGACAGTGAGAGCGGTGTACGGGTTTCCCGATCACCACCCCACCCCCGAAGATGGGAGGGAACCCCGCCGCCCTCCCCCCGACCTCAGCAAGTGAGCATCCCCATGCGCCGCCCGCACCTCCCCGCCCGGCTCCCCGTGGACCCGTTCATCATGGGCCTGCTCGCCACCGTCGGCCTCGCCGCCCTGCTCCCCGCCCGCGGCGCGGCCGCCTCCGGCGCCGGGGCCGCGTCCACCGCGGCGGTGGCCCTGCTCTTCTTCCTCTACGGCGCCCGGCTCTCCACCCGCGAGGCCCTCGACGGCATGCGCCACTGGCGGCTCCACCTCACCGTGCTCGCCTCCACCTTCGCCCTCTTCCCCCTCCTGGGCCTCGCCGCGCACACCCTGGTCCCCACCGTCCTCACGCCTCCCCTCTACAGCGGACTGCTCTTCCTCTGCCTGGTCCCCTCCACCATCCAGTCCTCCATCGCCTTCACCTCGATCGCCCGCGGCAACGTCCCCGCCGCGATCTGCGCGGGCTCCTTCTCCAGCCTCATCGGCATCTTCCTGACACCCCTCCTCGCCGCCGGCCTCCTCGGCAACAGCGCGGGCGGCCTCTCCCTCGACTCGCTGGTGAAGATCGTCCTCCAACTGCTCCTGCCCTTCCTCCTCGGCCAGGCCCTGCGCCCCTGGGCCGGCGGCTTCCTCGTCCGCAACAGATCAGTCCTCGGCTACGTCGACCGCGGCTCGATCCTGCTCGTGGTCTACACCGCCTTCAGCGCGGGCATGGTCGCCGGGATCTGGCACCAGGTCAGCCTCCCGCGGCTCGGCGGGCTGATGGCCGTGGAGGCGGTCATCCTCGCCGTGATGCTGCTGGTCACCTGGTACGGGGCCAAGCGCCTCGGATTCACCCGCGAGGACCGGATCGCCATCCAGTTCGCGGGGTCGAAGAAGAGTCTGGCCGCCGGACTCCCCATGGCCAGCGTGCTGTTCGGCGCACAGGCGAGCCTCGCCGTGCTGCCGCTGATGCTCTTCCACCAGATGCAGCTGATGGTCTGCGCGGTCCTGGCCCGCCGCCGCGCGCGGGACCCGCACACTCCGCAGGACCCGCAAGGCCCGCACGTCCCGCAGGACCCGCAAGCCTTGCGAGGCCCGCACGCCCCGCAGGACCCGCAAGCCTTGCGAGGCCCGCACGCCCCGCAGGACCCGCAAGCCTTGCAAGGCCCGCACACCCCGCAGGACCCGTACGCCCCGCAGACCGCGGAACGGCCCGAACTCGCCGCCGAGCATGTGGCGGAGGTCTCGCAGACCCCTCAACACCCGGTCCCGCAGGCCCGGTAACGTGCGGCGGTGACCTGGATACGCCCGCTCTCCGCCCATGCCCCGCGCCCCTGCACCCTGGTGGTCTGCCGGGGCTGCTGCTGCGGCGACCCCCGCAAGAACCCCGGTACCGACCATGCGGGACAGCTGGCCCGGCTGCGCGAGGCCGCGGCCGCCTCCGACGGGCGCCTGGCCGTCCGTACGACCGACTGCCTCGGCCCCTGCGCGCAGGCCAACGTCATCGTGGTCCAGCCCACCACGGAGGCCCGCCGCCGGGGAGCCCGCGCGGTCTGGTTCGGCTGGGCCCTGGACGACACCGCCACCGACGAGATCATCGCCTGGGCCGGATCGGGCGGCCCCGGCGCCCTCCCGCTCCCGCCTGCCCTCGACCTGCACCGGATCGACCCGCCGGACCCGAAACCGGCCGCGCCCGCCTCCCGCCGCGGCCGCCGGGGACGCTGATCGGGACGGCGTAAAGGCGCGAGGGGCTCGGGGGTGGAAACCGTTAGAGCGCGGAAATGTCCGGTTCTTCTAGTTTCTGGGTGTCAGCAAGAAACCCCGAAGCACAGGGAGCCCCTCATGAAGCTCAGCAAGCGCCTCGTCGCCACCTCCGCCGCCGTCCTGCTCGGCACCCTCGCCTTCGGCGGCGCCGCCCAGGCCGCGGACAACGGCGGCGGCGCCGCCGACCGCGCCTCCTCGCCCAGCCACACGATCGAGGCCCCGAAGGGCACCCCGCACGTGCCCGCCAAGAAGGTCCGGACCGCGTCGAAGGACAACTCCTACAGCCAGACGATCGAGGCCCCGGCGGGCACCGAGCACGTCCGGCCGGCGGTACCGGCCGGCAAGTGACCCGTAGCGGGACAGGGGCGGGGGTCGCACGACGGCCCCCGCCGCCCCGCGCCTCACCCCGTCAGGTCGATCCGCTCCCCGCCCGCGTAGATGTTCATGTCCCCGCCCCGCAGGAACCCGACCAGTGTCAGCCCCGACTCCAGCGCCAGGTCCACCGCGAGCGAGGACGGAGCGGACACGGCGGCCAGCACGGGGATGCCCGCCATCACCGCCTTCTGCGCCAGCTCGAAGGAGGCCCGCCCCGACACCAGCAGGACCGCGCCCCTCAGCGGCAGCCGCCCGGCCTGCAGCGCCCGCCCGACGATCTTGTCCACCGCGTTGTGCCGGCCCACGTCCTCCCGTACGTCGATCAGCTCGCCCGCCGCCGAGAACAGCCCGGCGCCGTGCAGGGCGCCCGTGCGGTCGAAGACCTTCTGCTCCGCGCGCAGCCGGTCCGGCAGTTCCCCGAGGAGCCGGGCGCCCACCCGTACGGGATCGTCCGCGAGGCCCGGGAACCGGGTCGCCGTACGCACCGCATCCAGACTGGCCTTCCCGCACAGGCCGCACGAGGAGGTGGTGTAGACGTTCCGCTCCAGTGTGATGTCCGGCACCGGAACCCCCGGGGCGAGCTGCACGTTCACCACGTTGTAGGTGTTCGTTCCGTCCTCGGTGGCGCCCTCGCAGTAGGTCACGGCACGGACGTCCGACGCCGAGCCCAGTACGCCCTCACTGGTCAGGAAGCCCACGGCCAGCGAGAAATCATCGCCCGGGGTGCGCATCGTGATGGCCAGCGGTTTGCCGTTCAGCCTTATCTCGAGGGGCTCTTCGGCCACCAGCGTGTCCGCCCGGGTGGACACCACGCCGTTGCGGATCCGGACGACGCGGCGGCGTTCGGTGACCCGTCCCATGTGTTCAGCACACCCGTTCTGTCCTCGTCACGCACCTGGACCATCCATTCTCCCGGATCCGTTCAGGCACCGTTCCCGGCTGGAGGATCCTCGGGAAGCTCCAAAGTCCGGGCACTGAATCCTGTCGGGTCACGCGCCCCTGTACCCATCAGTAGCAGGCGAAGCTGATAAATCCTGACTGCCTTACAAGGGGGGACCCCGCCCATGACCGGTTCACGCGTGGTGGCGCTAGGGCACTACCAGCCTTCGAAGGTGCTCACCAATGAGGACCTCGCCGCCATGGTGGACACGAACGACGAGTGGATCCGATCCCGCGTCGGGATCAAGACCCGGCACATCGCCGGACCCGACGAACCGGTCGACGAGCTGGCCTACCAGGCCGCCGGCAAGGCACTCGCGAACGCCGGTCTGACTCCGGACGACATCGACCTCGTCCTCGTCGCCACCTCCACCGCGATCGACCGTTCCCCGAACATGGCGGCCCGTGTGGCCGCCAAGCTCGGCATGGGCGCCAGCCCCGCCGTCATGGACATCAACGTCGTCTGCTCGGGCTTCACCCACGCCCTGGCCACCGCCGACCACGCGATCCGGGCCGGCGCCGCCACCCGGGCCCTGGTCATCGGCGCCGACAAGATGACCGCGATCACCGACTGGACCGACCGCACCACCTGCGTCCTGACCGGTGACGGCGCCGGCGCGGCCGTCGTCGAGGCCTGCGAAGAGCCCGGAATCGGCCCGGTCCTGTGGGGCTCCGTGCCCGAGATGGGCCACGCGGTCCGCATCGAAGGCTCGCCGCCGGTGTTCGCCCAGGAGGGCCAGTCCGTCTACCGCTGGACCACCAGCCAGCTCCCGCCGCTCGCCCGCAAGGTCTGCGAGAAGGCCGGGGTCGCCCCCGAGGAGCTGGCCGCCGTCGTCCTCCACCAGGCGAACCTGCGGATCATCGAGCCGCTCGCCGCCAAGATCGGCGCCGTCAACGCCGTCGTCGCCCGCGATGTCGTCGACTCCGGCAACACCTCGGCCGGCTCCATCCCGATGGCCCTGTCCAAGCTGATCGAGCGCGGCGAGATCCCCTCCGGGGCCCCCGTCCTCCTCTTCGGCTTCGGCGGCAACCTCTCCTACGCCGGCCAGGTCATCCGCTGCCCGTAGCACCCGCACCCGACCCGGCGCCCGCGGCGGCTCTTCAGCCGCCGCGAGCCCGGCCGCGGTGGCAGAGCCTGAGCCGCGAGCCCGGCCCGGTCGGCTGCGGCCATGCGCCGCAAGAACCTCATCGTGGCCACCGCCGGAAGGCGGCGAGCGCCTCCTGAAGGCCACTCTCCCGGACGGCAAGCTCCCGGCGGACTGGTTCCCGAAGGATGCCCGCGGCAAGCCCTCCCTCCGCTGCGGCACGTACGACGCCCACGCCTACACGGAAGGTGAAACCTTCTACGCCTGGCAGGCAAGGACGACCTGGCGGAGGGGGAGCGGGTCAACGCCGCCCACTGACCGCGAGACGCCTCGTCTCGCCCGCCCTGCGGGTTCGCCCCGGGGTATGCCTGCAGGTCAGCGCGGCGCGTCGGACTCGGCCCGGCCGAAATACCTGGTCGGAACCCCGCCGAACCTTTGCTATTGTTGTCCATGTCGCCGCGGGAAACCGGGGGCGATCACCTGGTCCGGGTGGCGGAATGGCAGACGCGCTAGCTTGAGGTGCTAGTGCCCTTCGGGGCGTGGGGGTTCAAGTCCCCCCTCGGACACACAAAGAAACGGTCGTCATCGTAATCACGATGGCGGCCGTTTTGCTTTGCCGGCCATGAGCCCCGACTGTGTTCCTTGCGGAGGCCGTGGAGCGGGCTGTGGCGGAGCAGTTGGCGGGGGTCGATCCGGACGAGTACGGAACCTGGGCCCGGTATCCGTGCTCTGGGCGGCTGGTGCACCTGCTGCCGCCTGAGGAGTTCCGCCTCGTGCGCACCGACCGCAACCGCGGACGGATCGACCGTGCCCAGCAGCGCCGACTGCTGGGCCGCCCGCGAGCACGCCCGGGCGCTCGGCATCCCCCTTGTGATGGACGCGAACGACCGCGGCCTGCTCGACGTCGAGCGGTTCGACCTCGAACCCGACCGGCCCCCGCTGCACGGTCTGCTCGGTGGGACCACGTCCGGCGACTTGGCGGACCTCACCCACGATGAGATGGTCGACGTCATCCTCACCATGGTCGACCGGGAACGGATCAGCCCGGAACTGAGCGCCTCCATGGCGGAGATCGGCACCACGCTCAGCAGCTGGCCACAGCTCGCCTCGGCCGTCGCGCTGGGCGCGGCGCTCACCGCCGAGGCCGCCCGCCGCATCCTGCTGGGCCAGCCTCGCCCGTCCGGACGCTTCTACACCGACCTGGAAACCCTCACCGCTGCCGATCGGAACACCCTCGCGCGACCCCGACCCGGAAACCCTCCGGTCAGCCCCACCACCCCGCCGGCCCCCAACGAGGGAACTCTCCCATGACCACAGCTGTTGACACGCGGCGATCCCGCCCGCCCGCCGGCCGGCGCGGGCATTGCGTTCGTGTCGGGGGGCGGGTGAAGATCGGTGGCGGGAGAGTTCGATCTCGGGAGGGTGCGTGTGTCCGAAGTCAAGGCAGAGCTGGATCAGTTGATGCGGGTCTTTCTCGGTGCGTTCACCAACGCGGGAGGCGGGCGGCCGGATCTGGGAGCCGTTCGTGAGGTGTTCATTCCACAGGGGATGATCATCAAGAATGTCGGGGACAAGCTCGTCGTCTACGACCTCGACGGGTTCATCGAGCCACGGGAGAAGATCCTCACCGACGGGACGCTGACCGAGTTCCGCGAATGGGAGGTCGCCGAGCGGACCGAGGTGTTCGGTTCGATCGCGCACCGGTTCAGCGAGTACGGCAAGTCCGGGTTCCTCGACGGAGTGTGGTTCGAGGGCTCCGGCCACAAGACCACCCAGTTCGTCCGGACGCCCGCCGGCTGGCGGATGAGCGCGATGGCCTGGGACGACGTTCTATAGGGCCGGGCCGTAGGGCGGTCCGGTCGTAGGCCGGCGTATGGCGATCCGGTCCCCCGCGGGCAGCGGGGGACCGGACCTGTGGGGGAGCGGTTACGGGAGCGGCTGCTGCTGGGTCACACCGTGGATGCCGCCGCCGCCCGCGCCGAGGCTGTCGGTGTTGAGCTGCACGACGGTCCGGCCGGGGAAGGCCCGCTGGAGGGTGACCTCGGCCGCGGCGTCCGCGGTGGAGTCACCGAACTGCCGTGGACACGCCCGCCTCGGTGGCGAGCTCCTCCACGCGCAGGCCGCGGACGCCCCGCCGGGCGATGACCCGCGCGGCGCCTTCCATGATTGCCGTTCGACGATCAGCCACGGTTCGACACCCTACCCGGAGCGCGATCACGCCGGCGGATCCGGATTGACCGAATGCCTGGTCAGGGCGTCGATCTCGAACCCCGGCAGGGTGGGCATCCCCTCCAAGGGGGAGAAGTCGAGGTTTCCGATCTTGGCGGTTTCCCCCGTGAACAGGCAGGACCGGAGGTTCGGGAAGGTCTGCGGCAGCCGGTCGATGGCGGACTGCGTGCTGTGTGCGTTGCCGTAGCTCCAGAGCCGGAGACCGGTGATCTGCCCCAGGGCCGTGCCGGCGGGGACGGCCTCGAAAGAGGACGTGTCCAAGTCGAGTGTGTCGAGAGCGGACAGGCCGGACATCCCCCGCCAGTCCTCGGCGGCCCTCGAAGCTTGGAACTCCAGCCTTCGGATCTCAAGCCTCCGGATCGGCAACCCGGCGAGAGGGGAGAGGTCGGCGAGGGCGGGACAGTCGAGGGCCGTGAGCGAGGCGAGCCTCGTCTGGCCGGCCAGGAAACCGAGGTCCGACACCGGGTGGAGGGTGAGGCTGAGCTTTGTCAGCAGGTTCCGGGCGAGGAACGAGCTGAGCGCGGACACGGACACGGCGGCCCGGACGTCCAGCGAGTCCACGGGCACTCCCAGCCGTTCGAGTTGGTGCAGCTGCTCGTCGGACGAGACGGTGTAGTCCAATCCGTCGGGGTCCAGCAGTGCGACGACCTCTTCTGCGTACCGGGCCGTGTCGAAGCGCGACCAGGACCATATGAGCTGGCTTCGCAGCGTGAGGTCCGGTTCGGCGGCGTACCTGGCCAGCAGGGGCATCGCGGCGTCGTACGCGACCCAGGACGCCGCGATGAGCACGTAGCGCCGGTGCAGTGGATCGACGGCTTCCGGGCCGGGCAGGAGGTCCAGTACCAGTGGGCCCACTTCCGCCAGGGCGCGGGCATCGGCCTCGCTGCCCGGCGGGATCAACAGGGCGGTGCGCTCCTCCACGGCCTCTCGGACGGAGGGATCCAGTGTCGTGGCGTGCTCCAGGCAGGCGGCGGCGAGGAGGTAGACGCGGTGGCGGGCACGCCTCTCCCCGGCGCGGTCGCCGCGCCTCAGCAGGTCCTCGAAGAGCGCGACGCGTTCGCGGGGGCGGGCCAGTGCGACCGCCATGCGGATGACGTCCTCCCACTGGTCGTCGTCGGCGTGCGCGGCGAGCAGGCCGAAGTCGCCCTCCTCCACCGCCGCGCGGGCTCCCAGGAAGTCCTGGAAGGTGCGGTGGATGAAGTCCACGGCCCCCGGAGCCGGTTCGCGGAGCAGGCCGCTGCGCTGGAGGAAGTGCTCGAAGACGGTCGGCGCGTCGCCCAGTGCCGCAGCCTCCGGGACGGCGGGTAGGGCCCGGCCGATGATGTCCTCGGCCTGCGAGCGGTCCATTGCCGTACGGCCGTTCTTGATCAGCCAGTACGCGAGCCGTTGGAGCAGCTCGAGCTGCGGCTCCTCGCGGAGGTCGGGGACCTTCATGTCCCGTTCTCGGTCCCGGCGGCTGATCAGCATGGACAGCGCGGCCTCGTACAAGTCCTTCCGGCCGTGAGGGAGATAGCCCCTGCGGTCGCGGTGAAGTGCGCAGATCAGTCCGCACATCAGCGGGTTGGTGGCCAGTCGTCCCAGATCGCCCTTGGTGCGGACCGCGCTGAGGAGCTGAGCCTCGTAGGCGTCGAGTTCGCTACCGGTGTCGGCCCCGGTGCGGGCTGCCGCGTGCCAGCGCCTGATGAAGGTGGCGACGTCGGCGGGCCCCATGGAGGACAGCGTCAGTTCGTCGAACCCGTCCTCCGTGAGCCAGTCCTGGCCGACGGCCGACGGGCGGGAGGTGACCAGCCAGCGGTTGTCGCCGTCGTAGGTCTCGATCAGGTCCCGCAGCCAGCGGCGGGTGCGCTCCCGCTCCGGCTCGGGCACCTCGTCGATGCCGTCCACCAGCACCAGCCCCCGCCCGGCGGTGAGGACCCGGTGCTCCCAGCCCGCCGGCTGGGAGCCCACGAGAGGGCAGCCGGTGGAGGCGAGGAAGTCCTTGGGGGCGGGCAACTGCTGGCCGTGCCGGGTGAGCGTGCGCAGGGGGAGGACGAAGGGGATCCGGTCGTGGAGGTAGGCCGGCCGCTCCGCTCGGTTCCGCTGCGCCGCGGTGACCGCCAGCCACTGGACAAGCGTGGTCTTGCCCGAACCGGCTTCGCCCCGCAGGAGAACACGGGGGCTGTGGGTCAACGCCTGGTCCGCGGGCTGGGGCCGCAGCAGGATCCGCTGGGCCTCCAGGAAGTCGTCTGCGGTTTCGTACGTGTCGAGGGGAATTCCCGTGTCCCCCAGCGGCGTTGCCTCCAGGCTCAGGTACGCCACGTCCAGCGGCCAGCGCGCCGGCGAATTGTTCAGGTCGATCCCGTAGATGGTGAGCTTGGCGTGCTTCCTCGCCACGTACGACAGGTACGTCACCTCGAACGTGGCGTCCGCCGCGTCGGGCAGCGGGCTGCGACGGATCAACTCATCTGTCTTCGAAGTCAGTTCGTCGACAGCCCGGGTCTGGCTGACCAGTGCGTGGGCCGTGAAGGTCTTGCGCTGGGTGAAGAACTCCAGGATGTGCAGCGCGGCGGCGCCGAGCAGGGCCTCGTAGACGTACGCGGCGTCGGCGGAGAGGTGCCGCTCGGGATGGTCGCCCGCGCGGCGCAGCTCGCGGGCGAAGGCCTGCGGGCCCAGCCGGACGGCGTCGACGTCCGTGATCGTGAGGTCGCCGAGGGCGTGCAGGGTGGTGGCGAGGGCGTCGGTGACGGCCTCCTGTTCGTCCGCCGGGATACGGCGCTCGCCCGTGCTGAGGGCCTGTTCGACGAGGGCGGCGGCCAGGGCGCGCACGTCGGACTCGGTGAGGGTGCGCTTCTCGCCCTTGAAGGAGACGTATCCGGAGAGCCGCACCGGTTTGTCGACCAGCCCCGCCCCCGGGGCGTCGGAGACGAAGAACTTCCTGACGAGCGGGCCGATCACGGCCGATGCCAACTTGATCCCGATGGCTGTGGGTTCCACGTGTGCCCTCCCCGTAGAGCTGGGACCGGTGCCGCCGTGATTCTAGAGTGCGCGGTGCCCGCGCCGCCGGGGCGGCGGGCTGCGGCATCATGGCCCGGGGAACGGGTGAGGGGGAGAGCGGTGGCACAGGACGAGGTGCGGGGCGGCGTCGTGGTGGCCGGGCGGTACCGCCTGGAAGGCCGGTTGGGCCGGGGCGGGATGGGCACCGTCTGGCGGGCGACCGACGAACTCCTCGGGCGTCCGGTCGCGATCAAGGAACTGCACCTGGGTGAGGGCGACGGGGACGGTGTCGCCGCAGGGGCGCTGCGCGAGGCGCGTGCCGTGGCACACGTGCGCCACCCCCACGTCGTCGTGGTCCACGACGTCGTCGAGCACGACGGACGCCCCTGCATCGTGATGGAACTGGTCGACGGCGGTTCGCTCGCCGACCTGATCTCCGCGGGGAAGACCCTCACCCCGGTCGAGGCGGCCAGGACCGGACTGGCCCTGCTCGGCGCCCTGACCGCGGCGCACGGCCGGGGGGTGCTCCACCGGGACGTCAAACCGGCCAACGTCCTCATGGAGTCGGGGACCGGCCGGGTGGTGCTCACCGATTTCGGGATCGCCCGGTTCTCCGGGGCCACCACCATCAGCCAGACGGGCGCCTTCGTCGGCTCGCCGGAGTACACCGCTCCCGAGCGGATGCAGGGAGCCGCGGCCGGGCCGGCCGCCGATCTGTGGTCGCTCGGCACGCTCCTGTGCGCCGTGCTGACCGGGGAGTCCCCCTTCCGCCGCGATTCGCTGGGCGGCATCCTGCACGCCGTCGTCTCGGCGGAGATCCGCCCGCCGGTCCAGGCCGGGCCGCTCCTGCCGGTCATCCGGGGGCTGCTGGAACGCGATCCGGAGCGGAGGATGACGGCGCCGGAGGCGGATCAGCTGCTGTCGGCGTACCTGGCCGGTGGCAACCTCGGCCCCGCCGGCGGCGGCCCCTCACCCGCCGACCGCGTGCCCGCATCAGCCGCCGGCGCCGCGCCGGCGCCAGTGGCCAGCCACGCTCACGGCTCCGCGCCCGCTCACGGATCCCCGTCGGCCCCGGCGTCCGAGGGGCTGACGGCCCCGGCCCTGGCTCCGCGTCCGACGGCCAGGCAGTTCGCCGCCACCCGGCCGGGCCCGCGCTTCGGGCTGATCGTGGCCGCCGCCGTCCTGCTGGCCGGTGGGGGATGGGTGGGCGCCGACCGGCTGTTCGGCGTGGAGGAGCCGGGGGAGGGGGCGCGGAGCGCGCCGGTGTCCGCGGCTCCCGGGGCTTCGGCGGCCCCGCCCTCGACCTGGCCCTCCCTTGCCCCGACTCCGGTGGGCGGCGTGACCCGGGGCGGGCCGCCCACCGGATACCGGAACTTCGCCGACCCGCAGGGCTTCACCGTCGCCGTGCCCGAGGGGTACCAGCGGGCCACCGACGACCAGCGGGTCTTCTACATGTCCCCGGACGGGGCCTTCCGCATCGGGATCCGGGTGAAGATGCCGGTGCCCGGCGGCCCGCTCGGAGTGATGCGGCAGGCCCACACCAACGGCCCTGAAACCAACGCCGGTTACCGCGACGGCACGGTCGCGCCGATGATCCACCACGAGCTTCCGTCAGCGCTGTGGGAGTTCACCTGGAATGGTTTCGACCCGGCCGAGGGGGCCCGGCACACTTACGACCTCTACTGGGACGAGAACGGCCGGATGTACGACATCTGGGTCTCCGCCCCCGTCGGTGAACTCGCCGAAGCGAAGCGCTACTTCGACACCGCCGTGGCCACTTTCGTCCCCGGCGCACCCGGATCCGTCGCCCCCTGACCCGATGCTCTGACCCCGATGCTCTGACCCGATGCCTCGCCCCGTCGGCTCCCTTCAGGGACGCAGCACCACCAGCCCGTCGGCCGTCCGCAGGCTGCCCGGTACCAGCGGGCCGTAGGTGCGCGGGAGCACCAGGCCCGGGGCTCCGTCGTCCTGCTGGGCGTCGAAGAGGTACGCGGCCTCCGAGGCGCTGTCGCTGACCAGGTGCGGGCCGTCCGCCCCGGCCGTGGCCCGGGTCAGCGGGGTCCGGAAGAGGATGCGCAGCTGGCGCAGGGTCTCCGCGGTGACCGGTACCGGCGTCGGCTGTGGTTCCGCCGGGAGCCGCGGCCCGTCGACCGGGACCCGCGCGGACTCCGGCCCGCCGGCCCCGGCCGCCACGTCCGTGCCGTCGGCGGCGTCGGTGCCCTCCGCGCAGTCCGCGCCGTCCGGCGGGATCGCCCCCGCCAACAGCAGCGCCAGCAGCACCGGAACCGCCTTGTGCCGGAGCGCCTCGGCGGCCCGGCCCAGCCGGTGCGCGTGCCCGCCGGGCAGTGACAGTGCGAGGCTGCCCGCCGCGTCGCCGAGCGTGAGGGGGACCGGCGCGCACACCACACCGGGGGCGTACTCGCGCAGGTCGAAGACGGGGGCCCCCGGTGCCACCGCGTCGAGCGCGCTGAACAGGGCCCGGCTGTCGGTGATGGTCCGCTCGGTGAGCCGGGCGGGGCGGTGGCGGGCCACGTGGTCGGCGCGGCCGTCGTGGTCGAGCTGGCTCAGCAGGCACTTGCCCACCGCGCTGGCGTGGGCGGCGTCCCGGAAGTCCACCCACTCCCGCACGGGCGGGGCGCCGGGCCCGTCCGCCATCTGGGTGATCCGGACCTCCCCCTCCGCGTACCGGCTCAGGTACACGGCCGCGCCCGCGCTGTCCCGGGCCAGGGCCAGCGTGCGCTGCAACTGGCCCGCCAGGCCCCGGCCGCCCGGGGCCAGCCGGTCGAGCGCCGGGCCGGGGGCGTAGACCCCGACGCCGGGCCGGTACGCGTATTCCTCCTCGCAGAGCATCGACAGCAGCGGCCCGAGCTCCGCTTCGGCGAGGCCCGTCTCCCGCCCGAGCCGCCCGGCCCGTACGCCGAGCGGCCGCCGCTGCAGGACCCGTACGACGGCCAGGGCGCGCCGCGCGGCCGCCAGGTCCTCGCTCCCGCCGGGCTGGACGACGGTCCCGCGGGCCGCCGCCGTCAGCGCGGGGTGGCGCAGCGGGCCCGGCCCCAGCGGGGGCGGCCGTACCGGAGCGGCGGGCGGCCGGAACGCGTCCAGCGCCCGGGACACCCCCGGCCTGGGCAGCGGCACCGTGCCCAGGTCGGGGTCGTCGAGCTGGTCGACGTAGCGCAGGACGGCCGCCTGCGTGCACAGCCGTACCTCCCGGAGTTCCCGGCGCCCGCTCGGCCGGAAACGGCGCCGGCCCAACTCCCGCGCCCAGAGCCGGGCGTCGTGGTGCTCGCCGCGCCGCGAGTGGTCGAGGAAGAGGCAGTACGCGGCATGCGTGGTCCGGCTGCGCCCGGACCCGGCGGCGAACTGCCACCAGAACCGGGCCCCTTCGCGGAGTCCGGCCAGGTGCAGCAGGCAGCCGAAGACGACGGCTCCGGGCAGGTCGGCGTGGCCGTCGCTCTCGAACGCGTCGAGCCGCTCCCGGGCCCCCGTGGCGCATACGGAGGACAGGCAGGCGGCCTTGAGGTCGCGCCCGGCCCGCTCCGCGTCCAGCGGCAGGTCGCGCAGGGGATCGCTCCAGCCGGGCGGGCGGCGCCGGCCGTGGGGTACACCGCGCCCGAGTGCCGGGGCGGTGAGCGGTTTCGAAGCGGGAGCATTGGCATCGGCGGCCCGCAGCAGCCGGGCCTCCGCCGCACCCAGGTCGTAGCGCGGATAGCGGTCGCGCACGCTCGCCCGGGCCAGGAACTGCTCCAGGGAACGCGGGAGCCCGCCGTCCTCGCGCCGGGTTCCGCGGCTCGATTCGCGGCTCATGACTCGGCGGACGCGTCGAGGAGCCGGGCCAGTCGCCGCTGCGCCTGGCCGAGCTGTGCGCGGACCGTGGCCTCGTCCACACCCATGATCGCGGCTGCTTCGCCGGGGGAGCACTGGAGTCCGTACCGCAGCAGCACGGCGTCGCGCTGCCGTTCGGCGAGCCGGGAGAGGGCGGAGTAGAAGCGGATGGTGTCGGTGAGCACCTCGTACTGGTCGGCTTCCGCGTGGGCCTCCTTGAGCGCTGCTTCGAAGGCACTGGTGTCCATCGGCTCCGGCCAGGGGCTGCGGCGGAACTGGCGGTCGATCAGCCGCTGTTTGAGTACGGTCCACGCGTAGGCGTCGAGGCGGTCCATGTGCAGCATCCGCAGCCATTCGCCCATGATCGAGTCGAAGGCGGCGTCGACCGCTTCCTCGGCCGCCGCGTCCGAGCCCAACTGCAGGTACGCGAACCGCATGTAGGCCGGGCGCCGGTCGGCGTGGAAGGCCCAGTACGACAGGCGCGCCGTCGAATTCCACTGGCTCATGGGCGTCGGCCTCCGTCGCCGGCTCGGCAGCCCCACGGCCCCGCCACCGGACTCCTCCGCACCAGTGCCATCGCTCACCGCTCCACCCCATCCCGTGTGCGGGGCAAGGAAATCAGCGCGGGCGCACTCGGAGGGCGCAGAGACGAAAGCTGGAGAGATTACGGTCGGTGATGATCGCGTGCTGATCGAAGTCGATCGAGCACACGCTCAACCAGCGCAAACGCATATGCCATTCTCCTGTGCGTCCGTTTTGCGCCCCGTCGGACCACACGACGTGTGACCATCCCAAGATTCACTCGTTTGTCGGAGAGTGGGTACAACACAGCGATTCGGTTCCACCGCCGTGGAGCAGGCCGAGGCCGTCCTCGTCGAGCACTACCCCCAGTTGGTACGCCTCGCCTACGTGACGCTCCCCGTCACCCTGGGCCGCCATACCCGGGTACTGCGCGCGCACAAGGCGGTCCAGAGGGCACTCCCGCGCGGCGGGCGCGGCAGTACGCACGCACCGGCCGGGCCCGACGGGCCGGGCGGCCCCTTGGCGCAGGTGCGCGTACGGGTCCTGCGTGCGAGCCTCGCTCCGTCCGGCCGGGCCCGCCTCACCGCGGCCGGGCTCGGGTGGCCACCGGTGCCACCGTTCGTCTGGGGGCTGCGGCTGTGGCCTCCGGCGGGCGGTATCGACGAGGCCGCCCGGGCTCTGGGCGCGGCGCCGGGGCCGGTCCGGGCCGCCTTCGTGCTGCACGGCCTGGACGGACTGCCCGAGGAGGCGGTGGCCCGGCTGCTCGCCGCGGCCGGGGTGGCGGACCCGGCGGACGCGGTGCGGGAGGCGCTGGCCGCCTGGGGAGGGTGGGCCGACGGGGGCGGTTTCCCGGGGACGGGTCCGGGGTCGAGGGCGGTGGCGGTGGCGGTGCCCGTGCGGGTGCCAGTGCCGGTACCGGTGCCCGTGCTTCTACGGGTGCGGGAGCCGGCGCCCGTGCCGGCTCCGGTGTCGACGGCGGCGCCGGGGGGATCGACGGGGAAACGCTCCTGCGGGCCCCGGGCGGTGTCGAGTTCGATGCCGCCGTAGTCAGCGCCCGCCCCACCGACCTGCTGCGCCGCCGCCGCCGTACCCGGGCCGGCTGGACCGCCGCGGTCGCGTTGGCCCTGGCCGCCGGCATCCTCGCGGCCGACGGGTCAGCGCCCCGCCCCGAGGCGTCCCCGCTCGCCGGACCGGCCGTCGCCGGGGCGCTGGACCCCGCCCGGCTGGTCCGCGTTCCTGCCGAGGCCTGGGCGGACACCGCCCGCGTCGACTTCACCACCTGGCCCGCCCGGGGCAGCCGCAGCGCCGACCGGGGCCTGCTCGCCCGCGCCCTGGCGGCCTGGGCCTCCCGGCCCCGGGAGGTGGCGGCGACGGCCGCGCCGGGGACGGCCACCGACGCACCGCTGCGCGCGCCGCAGCTGCTGTACGCGGGGAACGTCGCCGGGCGGGCGCTCGTCCTGCTGCTCGACGGGGACCGGGTGGTGCGCTACGGCGAAGCCGCCGGGGGACCGCGCGGCCGGGAGCTCGCGTTCGCCCGTACCGACGAGGCGAACGTGACCACCGCCGCCGCGCTGACGCTGAGCCGGTCCGGCGGGGACGGAGGCGGAAGCGGGGACGGAAGCGGGGGCGGAGGGCGGGCCCGGTACCTGCTCGCGCCGTGGATCGCCAAGGCAGGCACCCGCGACCTGCTCCGGACCGGGGACGCGGCCAAGCCGCTTGCCGTCTCCGCCGACGGGGTCACCGAGGAGACCGCGGTGCCCCGTACCGACGGTGGCGGCGGAGCATGCGCGGCGTGGCCCGTGCTGGAGCTGACCTCCTCCGCCCGCATCGTGGAGAAGCACGCCTTCGTCCTCGCCGACCTGGGCGCGCTGGCCCCCGTACACCTGACCTACACGCCGCTGCCCGACGGCCCGGCCGCGGTGGCCGCGCGCCAGCCGCGCGAGGCCACCGGCCCGGCCGCGCGGGCGGCGTGGGCGCCGGTCGCCTGCAGGCTGCGGGAGTACCGGGCCGGCGGGGTACGGGCCGTCAACGTCTGGGACTTCGCCGAGTCCGAACTCCCCGACCGTGCGGGCCGGGCCGTCTGGACCTGCACCCGGGCCTCCGGCTGGGCCGGTTCGGGTGAGGTCCTGGTCCAGCTGCGGCTGCCCGCCGGACCCCCGCAGGACGTGGCACGGTCCCGCGAGACCGCCGCGTGCGGCCGCTTCGGGCAACACCTGCTCGCGGGCACCCGGTGGCGTTCGCCGGCCGGCCGCTGGTACCTGCTGGCGGCGGGCAGCCGCGAGGTCGTGGGCATCACGGCTGCCGGTGCCGTCCGCGCGGAGGCCACCGGCCGGACCCTGGCCGCCCCCGCCCCGGCCCCCGCACCCGTCTCCGCCGCCGGTCCGCAGGGGCCCGCGGCCACCCTGACGGGCAGGCTGGCGAGCGGTGTCCGGATCACCGCCGTCGACGGCGCCCGGGGCGGCCGCGACTGACCGCCCGCCGTCGCCACCGCCCGCCGGAGCACCGTCCGTGGCCGCCACGGACGGTGTCCCGCCGGGGCGGACGGCGGTTCGGGTGCTCCCCGGCCCGCTGTACCATGGCGGCAACGCGAGGGCCGTGACGGAGAGGTCACAGTCCTCGCTTTTGCGTTACACCCCTCACGTCCACCCCGAAGAAATGCGGCGCGTGGCGTTTAGCCGGTTCGATACGATGAACCGCACGTCACGTAGTACCGGCATATATGAAATGGAGCATCCGAGGATGGCTCGACACCTGATCACCAGCGCGCTTCCCTACATCAACGGGATCAAGCACCTGGGCAACATGGTCGGGTCGATGCTTCCGGCGGATGTGTACTCCCGGTACCTCCGCCAGCGCGGCCACGACGTCCTCTACATCTGCGCCACCGACGAGCACGGCACCCCCGCCGAGCTCGCCGCGAAGGCGGCCGGCCTCTCGGTCGCCGAGTTCTGCGCGCAGGCCCACGACGCCCAGAAGGCGGTCTACGACGGCTTCGAGCTGTCCTTCGACTACTTCGGCCGCAGCTCCTCGGAGCAGAACCGCGAGATCACCCAGCACTTCGCGCGCCAGCTCCAGAAGAACGGCTTCATCGAGGAGCGCGCGATCCGGCAGGTCTACTCGCCGGTCGACGGCCGCTTCCTGCCGGACCGCTACGTAGAGGGCACCTGTCCGCACTGCGGCTACGACAAGGCCCGCGGCGACCAGTGCGAGAACTGCACCCGCGTCCTGGACCCCACGGACCTGATCGAGCCCCGCTCGGCCATCTCCGGCTCCACCGAGCTGGAGGTCCGCGAGACCACGCACCTCTTCCTCCTCCAGTCCAAGCTCCAGCACGAGGTCGAGGCCTGGGTCGCGGAGCACGAGGAGGAGTGGCCGCAGCTGGCTTCCTCCATCGCCCGCAAGTGGCTGACCGAGGGCCTGCACGACCGCGCCATCACGCGCGACCTCGACTGGGGCGTCCCGGTACCGGCCGACACGTGGCCCGATCTGGCCGCCGCCGGCAAGGTGTTCTACGTCTGGTTCGACGCCCCGATCGAGTACATCGCCTCCACCAAGGAATGGGCGGACGCCGACCCGGCGAACCGCGACTACAAGTCCTGGTGGTACGAGGCCGAGGACGTCCGCTACACCCAGTTCATGGCCAAGGACAACGTCCCGTTCCACACGGTGATGTTCCCCGCCACCGAGCTCGGCGTCCGTGAGCCGTGGAAGATGGTCGACTACGTCAAGGCCTTCAACTGGCTGACGTACTACGGCGGCAAGTTCTCCACCTCGCAGAAGCGCGGCGTCTTCACCGACCAGGCGCTGGAGATCCTCCCGGCCGACTACTGGCGCTACTTCCTCATCGCCAACGCGCCCGAGTCCGACGACTCCTCCTTCACGTGGGAGCACTTCACCGCCACGGTGAACAAGGACCTCGGCGGCACCCTCGGCAACTTCGTCAACCGCGTGCTGACCTTCTCCCGCAAGCGCTTCGGCGACGAGGTCCCGGCGGGCAACGCCGCCGGTGAGGCCGAGGCCAAGCTGGGCGCGCAGATCGCCGCGCTGCTCGCCGAGTACGAGGACCACATGGAGGCGCTCCAGTACCGCAAGGCCGCCGCCGCGCTGCGCGCCCTGTGGTCCGCCGGAAACGCCTACCTCGACGAGAAGGCGCCCTGGCTCGAGGTCAAGACCGACCTGGAGGGCGCGGCGCTCACCCTGCGCACGGCGATGAACCTCATCCACCTCTACTCGGTGGTCTCCGAGCCGTTCATCCCGGCCTCGGCGCGCGCCATGCGCTCCTCGTTCGACCTCGCCGACGACACGGCCACCTGGATCACCCCGGAGCAGGCCGCGTCCCTCGACGCGGTACCGGCGGGCACGCCGTTCACCGTTCCGCCGGTGCTCTTCGCGAAGATCACCGAAGAGGACCTGGAGTCGTACCGCGAGCGCTTCGGCGGCAACCCGGACGCCTGAGCCGGACCTGCCCGCCGGCCTGGCCGGGGCGGGCCTTCCAGTCGATGAGGCAGGCCGTCCAGCCGACCGGGCAGGCCTTCCGCCGATGAACCGACGCAGGGGCGCGACCCGTTGGGGTCGCGCCCCCGCGCGCGTGGGTCACGGCCGTACGCCCCCGAAGGCCCGCGGGTTGAACCGGGTCAGCGCGTGCTCCTCGCGCAGGAATTCCAGCCGCCGCAGCGCCGACGCACCGTAGAAGTCCTCCAGCAGCTCCGCGTCCAGCTCGTGGTGGCCGTACAGGTACGGGCGCCCCTTCGCTTGCGCGCAGGCCGCCAGCAGCCGGCGCAGCACCCCCTGCGGCACGGGTTCGACGAAACGGTCCGGGCCGATGTGCCCGAACTCCCCTTCGAGGACGAGTCGTTCGACGTGGTCGCGGCGGGACAGTGCCTGGAGCACGTACCGGACCCCTACGGAGTCGTGGCGGAGGCGTGCCGGGTCCTGCGTCCCGGAGGGACGCTGATCATCGACACCATCGCCGATACGAAGCTGGCCCGACTGGTCTCCATCACCCTCGGCGAGAACCTTCCCCTCCCCGGCCGGCCGCCCCGCGGCACCCATGACCACCGGCTCGAATGGGCCGGGCGGGTGAACACCGGCCACGGCGCACCCGGGTGCGGGGGCACCTTGGGCGGGGGAGTGCGGAGAGCGGCTCCGCCGCCCGGTACGGGGCCGGGGCCGGGCCGGTGACTCCTGTGGCCCGAAGGGGGCCGCCGAGGGCGGATCTTGACCTGTCTGGCGCGTATCGAAGCACCGCCGTGATCGTTTCTTCAGACGTAGCCTCATCCCTGCTGCGGAATCGGGAGAACGCGCGGTGACCGCTTGGCAGTACTTCGCCGGGGCCGGCCTGGTGGCGGCGCTCTGCCCGCTGCACGGCCACGTGGAGGTCGCCGGAGACGGCCACGGCCGCGGGGCCAGGGTCGACCTGTGCGTTCCGGCCGGGCAGCCGCAGCCGCACCCGCACCCGCAGCCGCGGCCGTCCGGGGGCCGGCCCCCCGCGCCGGCCGGGCCGACCTCCGGGGTACTGCTGCCCGGCCCGGCCGGGCCGACGGGGCGCCACCCGGGGCTGGGGCCGTTCGCTCCCGCGCAGCCCGGCGCCCGGGCGGCGGAGCCCGCGCCGGGGCCGACGGCGCAGGCAAGGCCCGCTGCGGCGCAGCCGCGGGCGGCCGCGCCGCAGGAGGCCGGGGTCACGAAGCCGGCTCCGGGCGGAGCGGTGGCTCCGCGGCGGGTCGCAGCGGGGGCCGGGGCGGCGGGGCGGTTCCACGTGCGCCCGTACCACTCCGCGGCCCTGGCTCGGCGCGGCCCGGACGGGATGTCCACCCTGATGCTCATGGTCGTCGTCACGACCCCGGCGGTGCTCGCGGCCGTCGCGCTGCGGCCCCGTTCCAGGAGCCGCGGCTAACGTTCAGTCCGCTCATTTCGACCTACGGAGAACCCTCGTGTCCGAATGGCTGGTCCTGGCCATCGCCATGGCGCTCGTCTGCGCCCTCGTCCTCGCCTTCACCGCGATCCGGCACCGCCGGGTCGCCGACGACGAGGACACCAGCGAAACCCCCGATGTCCTCGAGTACATGGTGATGATGGTCGGTGTGGTCTACGCGATCGTGCTCGGCCTTGCCATCGCGGGCGTCTGGGAGGCGCGCGGCGCCGCCGAGGACAGCGTGCGCCGCGAGGCCCAGTCCCTGTACGAGGTCACCCAGCGGGCCGATGTCTACCCGGTCGCAGTCCGCGACCGGATCCGCGGCGAGGTGGACGCGTACGTGTCCCACACGGTCAGCGTGGACTGGCCGCGGCTGACCTCCGGGGCGCCGGTGTCCGCGGAGGGCGGCGAGCTGCTCGGGAAACTGCGCAGCGACGTGACCCACCAGAGCCCGGGCAACGAGCTGCAGGCGCAGGCCTACCAGCCGCTGCTGGACCACATCGCGGCCGCCGACGACGCCCGCCACGAGCGGACGCAGAGCGACGAGTCGACGCTGCCCGGGGTGGTCTGGCTGGGTCTGGCGGCGGGCGGGCTGGTCACCGTCGGCTTGATCTTCACCCTGCAGATCCGGCGGTCGGGGCGGGAACTGCTGCTCGCGGGGATGTTCAGCGCGCTGATCGTGTTCCTGCTGTTCATGGTGTGGAGCTTCGACGCGCCCTTCGGGCGGGACGGAATCGATTCGGCGGCGCCGTTCCAGGACCTCTTCCCGTCCCTGTCCCTGTCCGTGGCCGCCGGACGCTGATCTCCGGCGGCTGATCGCCGGTTGCTGGTCTCCGGCGGCTGATCGCCGGCCGCCGGACGCCGACGGCCGGCCCCGGCTCAGCTCCCCGACAGGGACGACTGCCGTCGGCATTCGGCCACCACCGGCGAGTTCCGCAGGGCGTGCGAGATCCGCAGGAGGTCGCGCGGACCGTCGGTGGCCGGCGGGGCCCCCTCTTCGCTGGCCCCGATGACCCGCCCCTCGGGATCGGCGGCCCGGGCGCGTACGGCGGCCGCGACCATGGCCGCGTCGGCGACGGCCCGTGCGGTCTCCTCGTCGGCGCCGGCCCCGAGGGCCCGCGTGAGGGCGTCGTCCCGGTGGCCCTGGTCGAAGTACGGGCCGAGGTGCAGGAAGCTGTCGTGGATGTCGGACTCGCGCTGGATCATCCGCAGCTCCGCGGCGGACCACCACGCCATCCGCACGCTCGGGGCGCCTTCGGGCCCGCAGCTGCGCACCTCGCGCCAGAGCGTGCCCAGACGCCGGTACGTGGACCAGTTCTGCCAGTTGTCGGACAGCCGCTGGCACACCAGCGGGAGCACGAAGCCGACGGCGCTGATGTTGCCTCCGATGGAGGCGACGGGCGGCGCGACGGAGGTGCTCAGCCAGTCCAGGTCGTGGCCGGACCAGCGGGCCACGACGGCGGTCATCTTGGTCGCGTCGTAGCAGAGGTTGAAGACGTACCCCATGACGATGATCATGAGGCCGGCGCGGAGCCAGCCGCGCACCTGGAGGGACCAGCGCCAGCACATCGCGACCATGACGATGGCGGCCGCGTTGTGGGCCACCAGGTAGAGGGCGATCATCTCCCGGATGAAGGGGGTGTTGGCGTAGTAGGTGTCGAAGTCCCGCAGCCGCTCCACCGGGGCGTCACCGAGGGCGAACAGCACCATCAGTGCCACGATCACGGCGGAGTAGCCGAGGATCCAGGTCCGCGAGACGCGCCGGGTCTCCTCCGGGGGGCCGCCGCGCCAGTTGACGATCAGTACGAGGCAGGCGGCGCTGAAGGCGGTGATCAGGCAGTAGACGAACGGGGCCGAGAAGTTGGGTATGCCGGTCCAGCGGTTGACGGCCGCGATCGTGGGAGGGGCGGCGAAGGTGAAGACGGCGCCCGCCAGGGTGAGCAGGGCGCAGACCGACCGCACGAGCGGATCGCGCCAGTTGTTCCGTAGCGTCGGCAGTTTGAAGGCGAGTGCGATCGCCATCGCGGCTGCCGGTGTGTAGTAGTCCTGGCCTTTCAACGGTCGTTCCTGTGCCCCCGGTATCCGAGCGCGGCCTCGATGCGGCCGGCCAGCTGATCCCGCTGTGCCGGGGCCCGGTGGCTGGCCGATCCGGCCAGCCAGGTTCGACACCGGCTGCCCAGCAGCAGACCGAAGGTTTCCGCCTCGGTCTCCTCCTGGACGTCGGCGCGCGTGCGCGCGGCGACGCGGCGTACGGTCTCGCCGATGTCCGCCTCGTCCGACAGCAGCCGGGCGGCGACGGCGGCGCCGTCGACGTGGTGGCTGCAATGGCCGGCCTTCATGTGCCACAGCTCGTGCCCGAGGATCACCAGTTGGTGGTCGGGTGCGGTGCGTTCCTCGATGACCACCAGATCGCGGTCCGCCATGTCGAGCCACAGTCCGCTGGCCGTCCCCGGCGGGAACGAGGCCATCCGGAATTCCACCGGGCGGCCGCGGTACTTGCTCATGCCCTCGCAGAGGGCGGCGTAGAGGTCCTCAGGTTCCACGGGCGCCGACAGGTTGATACCTGCCACCAGCTCCCCGCACAACCGCCGCTGCTCTCTGCCTATGCTCACCGTTCTCCCCGTCGGCGCGGATCCGGATCAGGACTCAAGGTTCAGACCCAGACTTTCGACTGGGTCAGGATTCGTTCGGTTTGACGCTTTCGAGAAGCATGTCCAGCCATTCGGTCACCTTGTCCCGGTGCTTGTCGCTGGGCAGTTGGGCGGCTCTCCAGGCGATGCCCCGTACGCCGTGGTTCTGGAGAAGTCTTGCCAGTGGATCGCCCGTCGAAGCGGCCGGGGTGGGTGAGGTTTCCCGTGCGCGGCCCGCGAAGTCCTGGAGCAGCTGTTGCTCGGTGCGCTGGAGGGCGTCCGTGAGCGCGTCGGCGTCGTTCGCGGTGAGGAATCCGGCGTGCACTCCGAAGAAGCGCTGGATCGCGTCACAGTGTTCCATGGTCGGCCGTCGGTCGCCGTTGATCAGGGCCCCGGCCTGCTGGCGCGACATGGCGGCGCCGTCGGCGATCTCCTGCTGCGTGTAGCGGCGGCCGTTGGGCTTGACGCGGGTGCGCCGCAGGAGGTCGAGGCGCTGGAGGAACCGGGTCTGGAGGTCGAGTTCACCGGCGGGCCGGCCGTCCAACAAGCTCCGCACCACGTCGGCGGGGACACCCGAGGCCTCGGAGAGTCGGCGCAGGTCGAAGACCTGGTTCAGGTCACGGCCCAGCTTGCCGGCGAGTTCTGCGACCCGCGTGACGGTGGCTGCCAGGAGCGTGTTGGCCACCGCGACGGGAGCCGGGAAGCCGTCTGTCACCAGTGGTTCTCCTAGATCGCGCGAGGTCGGGGTACGGGCACGTGGTCGGCCCCCGCAATCTATCCGCTCTCCCCCTGTACGGCTAGAACTTGCCACATCTGTGGCGGGAAGGAGCTGTCAAGAGGCTGGAATTGCCACAATAGTTGACACTCGAATGAAGTCGGTAGCAGGATCGCCACACGGAAATGAAGATCCAGACCGTAATAAAGAGGGGGAGCTCTCGGTGCCACATCTCGCAGCGGTGAGCCCGTCCGATGGCCTCGCCCACATTGTTGGGGAGCGCCTCGCGGGCGAGGAGTCCGCACGCGGCGCCGTGCGGTCGGAGCGACGCAAGGAGATTTTGCGCCAGCGCCGGGAGGAACTGGGGCTGAGCCAGGAAGACCTGGCGGCGCGGCTGCGCATCAGCGTGCGCGCCTACGGGAACTGGGAGCGCGGCCTGGTCAAGGAGTGGACGGACCGCAAACTGCTCGCCCTGGCCGAGGCCCTGGAGATGAGCGAGCGTCAGTGCTTCTGGCTCTTCCGGGTCATGGTCGACCGCGACCCGCCGCCCACCTGGCGCGCGGCCGAGGAGAACCGGCTGCCCGACGATCCGGCGCAGCGCGACTACTTGTGCGACTACGCGGCCCTCATGGAGGCCGTGCCCTACCCGAGCTTCCTGGTGGACCACCGCTGGGACGTGGCCCTGACCAACTCGGCGTTCGACCGGCTCTTCCAGTCGGTGCGCCCGCATCCGACCGCCCTCCCGGACGACAACTTCCTGCGCTTCGTGCTGTTCCACCCGGACGCCGCGGCCGTGCTGGAGGACCACGAACCGGCCTGGTGCGTACCCCTGCTGGCCCGCTTCGCGACCGCGCTGGCCGCGGCCCCCGAGGACGAGGGGCTGCGCAGCATCCGTCAGGAGGTGGCCCGTGACCCGTTCATGGAGGCCGCCTACCGGTACGGAGTGCCGCACTGGCTGACGACCCACGGGGCCGAGGCCGCCGAACAGGACGGTGCCGTACGCACCGTGCGCCACCCGGACCCGGGCTGGGGCCTGGTGCGCTGCCGGATGGTGGCGGAATCCGGCCCGATGCTCGACGGCATGGGCCTGACCCGCATGACGCTGGTCCTCTCGATGCCGCAGGGCCGGCCGACGGGGCCGCTGCAGGGTGGTCCGGGCGCGCAGCCGCACCAGGCGCCGCGGCTGCGGGCCGTGCCGTCGCCGGTGGACTGACCCGGCGGGGCAGACTGGTGCCACGAAACGTGGCACTGCGAAGGGCGGGATGGACGTGCGGCTGACGATCCTCGGCGGGGGCGGTTTCCGGGTACCGCTGGTCTACGGAGCCCTGCTCGGCGATCACGCCGAGGGCAGGGTGTCGCACGTGACCCTGTACGACGAGGACTCCGGCCGGCTCCGGGCCATGGCCCGGGTCCTCGCGGACCAGGCCGCCGGGATCGCGGACGCCCCGGCCGTCACGGCCACCACCGACCTCGACGAGGCCTTGCGCGGCGCCGACTTCGTGTTTTCGGCCATTCGCGTCGGCGGGCTGGAGGGACGGGCCGCCGACGAGCGGATCGCCCTGGCCGAGGGAGTGCTGGGCCAGGAGACGGTGGGCGCGGGCGGGATCGCGTACGGCCTGCGGACCGTGCCGGTGGCCCGCGAGATCGCGCGCAGGGTGGCGCGTACCGCCCCGGAGGCCTGGGTGATCAACTTCACCAATCCGGCCGGGGTGGTCACGGAGGCCATGGCCGAGGAACTCGGCGACCGGGTCATCGGCATCTGCGATTCGCCGGTCGGGCTCGGGCGTCGCATCGCCCGGCTGCTCGGCGCCCGGCCCGAGGACGCCTGGATCGACTACGTCGGCCTCAACCACCTGGGCTGGGTGCGCGGGCTGCGGATCGGCGGGCGCGACGAACTGCCGCGGCTGCTGGCGGACGACCGGGCGCTGGAATCCTTCGAGGAGGGCCGGCTGTTCGGGGCCGAGTGGCTGCGCTCGCTCGGGGCGATCCCGAACGAGTACCTGCACTACTACTACTTCAACCGCGACACGGTCCGGGCCTACCAGGAGGCGAAGCAGACGCGCGGGGCGTTCCTGCGCGACCAGCAGCGCGGGTTCTACGCCGAGGCCGGGCGGCCGGACCCGGCGCCCGGGACGGCGCTGGCCGCCTGGGACCGGACCAGGGCCGAGCGCGAGGCGACGTACATGGCCGAGAACCGCGAGGTCGCGGGGGTCGGCGAGCGCGAGGAGAGCGACCTCGAATCGGGCGGGTACGAGAAGGTGGCCCTCGCCCTGATGCGCGCCATCGCCCGTGACGAGCGCGCCACCCTGATCCTGAACGTTCGCAATCGCGGGACGCTGTCCGTGCTCGACGCCGAGGCCGTCATCGAGGTGCCCTGCCTCGTCGACGCCAATGGGGCCCACCCCGTCGCCGTGGATCCGCTGCCGCTGCACGCGGTGGGCCTGGTGACCTCGGTCAAGGCCGCCGAGCGGGAGGTCCTCGCCGCCGCGGCGAGCGGGTCGCGGGCCGACGCGGTCAAGGCCTTTGCGCTGCATCCGCTGGTGGACTCGGTCAAAGTGGCCCGGCGGCTGCTGGACGGGTACGCGGCGGAGCATCCGGGGCTGGGCTACCTGCGCTGAGGCCGGGCCGGCCCCGGCCGTTGCGGGCCCTGCCGTGCGGGCCCCGGCCGGCTCACCCGTACGGTCCAGTGCGGCATGCGGCGGCGGGGGCGCGCTGTGAGAGTGCGAGATGTGACTACCGCATCCGCCATACCCGCGACGGCGCCCCCCGTACTCGACCGGCGGAGCCGCAACGTCGTCTTCGGCACGATCATGCTGGGCGTGCTGCTCGCGGCCCTCGACCAGACGATCGTGGGCACCGCACTGCCGACGATCGTGGCGGATCTGGGCGGCGGGGACCACATGTCGTGGGTGGTGACCGCCTACCTGCTCACGGAGACCGTCGCGACCGTGCTGGTCGGCAAGTTCGGCGACCTCTTCGGCCGGAAACTGGTCTTCCAGGTCTCCGCCATCGTCTTCATCACGGGTTCGTTCCTGTGCGGCCTCGCGAGCAACATGACCCTGCTCATCGTGTGGCGGGGCCTGCAGGGCATCGGCGCCGGCGGTCTGATGGTCACCGCCATGGCGCTCATCGCCGACGTGGTCCCGCTGCGCGAACGGGGCAAGTACCAGGGCGCTATCGGCGCCGTCTTCGGCGTCGCGACGGTGATCGGGCCGCTCCTCGGCGGACTCTTCACCGACCACCTGACCTGGCGCTGGGCCTTCTACGTCAACGTCCCGATCGCGATCCTCGTGGTCGTGGCGGCCGCGCGGACCATCCCCTCGGTACGGGTCTCGGGGAAGCCGTCCATCGACTACCTCGGCATCGCGCTGGTCGCGGCCGGCGCGAGTTCGCTGATCCTGGCCACGAGCCTGGGCGGCAACGAGTACGCCTGGAGCTCGCCGATGATCATCGGGCTCTTCGCGGCCGGCGTCTTGTCCCTGGCGCTCTTCTGCGTGGCGGAGTCGCGGGCCGCCGAACCGATGCTGCCGATGCGGCTGTTCAAGAACCCCGTCTTCACGGTCTGTTCCGTCCTCAGCTTCATCGTCGGCTTCGCCATGCTGGGCGCGATGACGTTCCTGCCGACGTACTTGCAGTACGTGGACGGGGATTCGGCCACCGTTTCGGGCGTGCGGACGCTGCCGCTGGTCATCGGCCTGCTCATCGCCTCCGTGTTCAGCGGCAACGTCACCAGCAAGACCGGCCACTACCGCATCTTCCCGATCGTGGGCTCCGCCGTGATGGGCCTCGGCCTCTACCTGCTGTCGCGGATGGGTCCCGAGAGCAGCGCCTGGCTGGAATCCCTCTACATGTTCGTCCTCGGCGTCGGCATCGGCCTGAGCATGCAGGTGCTCACGATCGCCGTCCAGAACACCGTGGACTACACCGACCTCGGCACCGCGACCTCGGGCGTCACCTTCTTCCGTACGCTCGGCAGCGCCTTCGGCACCGCGGTCTTCGGCACGATCTACGGCAACACCCTGGGGCCCCGGCTGAAGACCGCGGTCGCCGAGGCGGCGCGCGCCACCGGGCAGGATCCGGCCGTACTGGCCAAGGCGGCCCAGAGCCCACAGGGCGTGCACGGGCTCGACCCGGCCGCCGCCGGGCCGATCGTCGGGGCGTACGCGGACACCCTGCACACGGTGTTCCTGTGGACCGTGCCGGTGGCGGTGGTCGGCTTCGTCGTCGCACTGTTCCTCAAGCAGGTGCGGCTGCGCGACAGCGCCCGGGCCGGTTCCACGGACATGGGCGACGGCTTCGGTTCCCCCGCGACGGCCTCCGGGGACTCGGCGAAGCTGCTGGAGCTGGCGGTCGGCAAGCTGGTGCGGAGCATGGGGCCGGAGACGGCGCGCGGGATCGTGAACGCCTCGGACACCCGGCTGGACATGGCGGGCGCGTGGGCGGTGATGCAGGTGGACCTGATGACCCGCACGGTCGGATACGCGAGCTTGGGCCTCATCGCATCGCGCCGGCACCTGCCCCCGGAGGTACTGCTGCCCGTCTTCGAACGGATGACAGAAGAGGGCTACCTGACAAGGGAGAACGGCTTCTACACGCACACCCCGGCGGGGGAGCGGGAAGCGGGCGTCATCTCGGGCGCGTGGGCCCAGTGGCTCGGTGACCAGCTGGAGAAGGACCGGGGCCGTCCGCGCAGCGCGGAGCTGCGGGCCGCGGCGGACGCGATCGCCAAGCGCCTGCTGGCGGAGGACTTGGGAGACGGGAACTTCGCCCCCCGCGCCATGGCGGGGCGGCCGTAGGGGAGCGGGGGAACCTCCCGGCTGCCGCGGACGTCTTGTCGGGAGAAGGCGTCAGGCAGCAGGCAGGACTGGGGGGCGGGGTGCCGGGTATGCGGATCACACTGGCGGAGGAGATCACGCTGCTGTCGCTGGACGACGAGTCCGGTGCGGTCAAGCAGCGGCAGTCGGTGGGCTGGGCCGTGGCGGGCGCGCTCCTGATCGAACTGGTCCTCGCGAAGCGGGTACGGGTCTCGGGCACGTACCTGGAACTGGTCGACTCCCCGCCCATCGGGGAGGAACTGCTCGACGGCCGGGCCGAGTCCATACGGACCTGGATGCGCGGCCGGAGCAAGCGCCGGGTGTCCGACTGGCTGGCGAAGGACCAGGCCAAGGCCATCGGCGCGGCGGTGGAGCGGCTGAGCGGGCGCGGCGTGGTCGTGGAGGAGCGGCGCAAGGCCCTCGGGATGTTCCCGGTACGACGCTTTCCGGAGGCCGACGGCACGGTCGAACGCGAACTGCGCGAGCGCCTCGCCGCAGCGGTCCTCAAGGGCGCGGAGCCGGACGAGCGCACCGCGAGCCTCATCGCGGTGATCCACGCGGCCGGCTTGCACGGCCTGGCCTTCCCGGGATCCCCGGGCAAGGAGATCAAGGCGCGCACGGCGGAGCTGGCCGACGGGCAGTGGGCGGCCGAGAGCATCCGCAGTGCCATCCGCGACATGCGGCTGGCGATGGCCGCGGTCACCGCGGCGACGGTGACCTAGGTGGCCTGGTGACCTCGCGACCTTGTGACCTCGTGACCGGAAAGGCCTTCCGGTCATCCTTCTAGGGCGCTGTCGTCGGGTAGTCGTGCGAAGGCACGTCCGGGAGGGTCCGGGTGAGCTCGGGCTTCCAGGCGCGCAGGGCCGCCACGGACGGGGCGAAGAGGAGCTCCGGCAGCTCGGCCGGGGCGAACCAGGACCAGCGGGCGATCTTGTGGGGCTCGGTGACCGTGGCGGTGCCCTCGGCGGCCGAGGTGACGGCTGCGGCGGTCAGCCGGGTCGGGCCGGAGCCCGAGCCCGAGCCCGCGGCGAGCATGACCGACACGATCCGGATCTCCCCGGGTGCGGTCCGCATCCCGGTCTCCTCGGCCAGTTCGCGGGCGGCGGCCTGCTCGAAGCCCTCCCCGGGGTCGACCTTCCCGCCGGGCAGTTCCCAGCGCCCGTCGTGCGCCTGGCCGAGCAGCACCCTGCCGTCGGGGCCCACCACGATCACGCCGACTCCGACGACGGCGTGCGGGTGGGGGACGGCGCGGGGTTCGTGGGGTCCGGGCCGCGCGGCGGGCTGCGTACTCATGGGCGTCCTTCGGCGGATCGAGATGCTCGGGCGGGGCGCTTGGCCGCGGCGGCGGGGCGCCGGGGCGGCGGGCGGTGCGCCCCGGCTGCGACCTTACGGCCGGCCGGCCGCGGATCAGCCGGTGGGCCCCAGCACAGCGGCGAGGTCGTAGCCGACGACCTCCTCCAACTGGGCATACGTACAGCTCCCCGGAGCCCGGTCCGGCCGCATGCGGCGGAACTGCGCGGTGTGCCGGAAGCGGTCGCCCTCCATGTGGTCGTAGGCCACCTCGCAGACCCACTCGGGGCGCAGCGGTACCCAGGACAGGTCCTTCTTCCCGGTCCAGCGGCTCTGCGCCCCGGGCAGCCGGGCGCTCTCGTGGGCCGCCCCCTCGGCCCAGGCCGCCCAGGGGTGCCCCTGGGGATCGGGCATCCGGAGCGGTTCGAGCTCGTCGATCAGCTCGGCGCGGCGTTTCATCGGGAAGGCGGCACAGACACCCACGTGCTGCAGGGTGCCCTGGGCGTCGTACAGCCCCAGCAGCAGCGATCCGACAATCGGACCGCTCTTGTGGAAACGGAATCCCGCGATGACGGCGTCGGCCGTACGCTCGTGCTTGATCTTGAACATGAGGCGGGCGTCGGGCCGGTAGGGGAGATCGAGGGGTTTGGCGACGACCCCGTCGAGCCCGGCGCCCTCGAATCGTTCGAACCACTCCTGCGCGAGTGCGGGGTCGGTGGTCGCGGGTGCGAGGTGTACGGGGGGCCGAGCGGTGGAGAGCATGCGGGTCAGGGCGGCGCGGCGATCGGTGAGCGGGGTGTCGAGGAGGGATTCGTCGCCCAGCGCGAGCAGATCGAAGGCCACGAACGAGGCGGGGGTCGTCTCGGCGAGCAGTTTCACGCGGGACGTGGCGGGATGGATCCGCTCGCTGAGCCGGTCGAAATCGAGCCGCCCGCCATGGATGACGACGATCTCGCCGTCGACGACGCAGCGGTCGGGCAGATTGGCCGTCAGGGCCTCCACCAGCTCGGGAAAATACCTGGTCAGGCTCTTTCCGCTGCGGCTGCCGATCTCGATCTCGGCCCCGTCCCGGTGGATGACCGCGCGGAAGCCGTCCCACTTGGCCTCGTACTGCATGCCCGGTGGGATCTTGGACACGGATTTGGCGAGCATCGGCTTCACGGGTGGCGTGACCGGCAGATCCATGTCTCCGATTCTGGAGCGGTACGCCCGGGCCCGCTCGGTGTGCGGGCCCGGGCGGGTCCGCCTACCGTGGCGGACATGGGTGCAGCGGGCAATGCGATCGAGCTGGAGGCGGGCGGCAGGGCCGTCCGGCTGTCCAGCCCGGACAAGGTGTACTTCCCGGAGCGCGGCCTCACCAAGGGGGACGTGGCCGCCTACTACCTCGCGGTCGCGGACGGGATCACCCGCGCCCTGCGCAACCGGCCCACGACCCTGGAACGGTTCCCGGACGGGGTGGAGGGCGAGTCCTTCTTCCAGAAGCGGGCCCCGAAGAACCTGCCCGACTGGATCCCCACCGCCCACATCGCCTTCCCGAGCGGACGCACCGCCGACGAGATCTGCCCGACCGAGCCGGCCGCCGTCCTGTGGGCCGCCAACCTGGGCTGCCTCACCTTCCACCCCTGGCCGGTCCGGCGGGAGGACACCGACCACCCCGACGAGCTCCGCATCGACCTGGACCCGCAGCCGGGCACCGACTACCACCACGCGGTCGCGGTCGCCCACGAACTGCGCGCACTACTGGAGGAGTTGGGGCTGCGCGGCTGGCCCAAGACCTCGGGCGGCCGCGGCCTGCACGTGTTCGTGCCGATCGCGCCGAACTGGACCTTCACGGAGGTCCGCAGGTGCGCCATCGCGATCGGCCGGGACCTGGAGCGCCGGATGCCGGGGAAGGTCACCACCGCCTGGTGGAAGGAGGAACGCGGCGAGCGGATCTTCGTCGACTACAACCAGACGGCCCGCGACCGCACCATCGCCTCGGCCTACTCCGTCCGCCCACGCCCCCACGCCCCGGTCTCGGCGCCGCTGCGCTGGGACGAGCTGGACGAGGCGGAACCGCGCGACTTCGACATTGTGACGATGCCGGCCCGCTTCGCGGAACTGGGCGACCTGCACGCGGACATGGACGAGCACGCCTTCACCCTGGACGCCGCCCTGGAACTGGCAGACCGCCACGAACGGGACCACGGCCTCGGTGACATGCCGTACCCCCCGGACTACCCGAAGATGCCGGGCGAGCCCAAGCGCGTCCAGCCGAGCCGAGCGAAGCACGAGGACTGACGGGGCCCCCGCGGGGCCGGAAGTGCCAGGATGCGCCGACACCAACCGTGGCATGATCGGCAGCATGATCGAATCCTCCGTACGGAAGGGCGGCCACCGCCCCGCACCGTGAAGTGGCTGGACGAGGCCGTGGCCACCGGCGACGCCCACACGCCCGCCCATCCTTCGCGCATCGCGGTGCTGAACGCGGTGCGCGCCGACCGATCCTCCCCCGAGGCCGTCCGGCTGCTCCGGCTGGCCCGCTCGGCCGACTCCGCCGTACGCCTCGGCGCCTTCGACCTCCTCCTGAGCCTCGTGCACGACGGGCCCTGGCCCGAGGCGGGCCGGGCCGCGCTGCGAGGGCTCTGCGACCCCGAGGAGCCGGTACGGCGCCTGGCCGCGCGGCTCCTCGTGTACGCCGGGCAGCGTGAGCGCGCCCTCAGGGCGCTCGCCGAACTCACCGACCCGGTGGTGCGCACCGTCCTCGCCGAATGCCTCGGCGACGACATCGCGCCCCTGTGCGACGACCCCCTCGCGGCCGTGCGCTTCCTCGCCCACCTGGCCGCGTTGAAGGCGGCCCCTGCCACGCGCCGCCCGGACCTCGACGCGGCGCTGCTCGCCGACGCGCGGGAAGCCGGCGCCCATCTCGCGGACATCGGGGAGCGTTGGGGGTGGGTGCTGTCCCGGCTGGGGCGCGACCAGCACGCGTACGAGGTGGTGGCCCACCTCCTGGCTGACCGCCAGACCCGGGACATCGGCGCCGGACTCGCCCGCGCGGCGTGCCACGCCTGGCGGGCGGCGCCGGCCGAGCTGCTCCCCCTGCTCGTCCGCCACCGCGGACGGGAGCTCGGCCCGGCCATGGCCGCGGCCCTCACCACGGCGTCGATATCGGAGCAGGCCTTGAGCACGCACGGCGACCTGCTTGCCGCGATCGAGTTCACTCCGTACCCGAGGGCCCGCGCACCCTGGAGAGACAGAGCCCCGTCGTACGACGCCGCGGCCGCCGCCGAACTCCTGGCAGCCCGGCCCGTGGGGATCGGCAGGCTCGGCCGCGCCCCGGAGATCTTCGGCGCCCTGCTGGACGAGGGACCGCTGACCTTCCGGCAGGCCGCCCAGCTCTACGGCCTCACCTTCGAACGGCCGGGCCGCATGCAAGGCGTGTGCGCCCCGCTCTGGCTTCGCCACGCGGGACCCTCGGCCCTGCCACGGCTCCTCGCCTTCATGACCCCGTGCCTGGGCGACTACGTGATCGGCGAGTTCTACCTCGAAGGGCTCGCCCGGATGGGCGGGCACGCCCTGCCCGCGCTGCCGGCCGTGACGGCAATGATCGAAAGGCGTACGCGTATCCCCGCCAACGACTCCACGCCGGACGGCGAGATGTGGCTGGACGAGCGCCTGCTGAAGGCCGCGCTCGAGGCCCGCGACGCGATCCTCGAGGACGGGGGCGAAACGACACGGACTCCGGCTCACCTGGTTGCCGAGGCCCTGGTGCGCGGGGTGGCGGCCGGGCAGGCTAGTTTGCTCGGATGAGTCTCCTTGATGATGTGGCCGAGCGCGACAGCTGGCGGTGCTGGGTGTGCGACGAGCCGGTCGACCCCGACAAGTCGGTGAACGACCAGCAGGGGCCCAGCGTCGACAGCCGTACAGCCGACCGGAAGGCCAAGGTCGCCGAGCGGCTCGCGCACCGCGGGTGCAACAGCCGCAAGGGCGCCGTGAAGGTGGTCATCGCCTGGCCGGACAGCCTGTACGTGGTCGAACCCGCACCGCTGGTCGCCGTCGCCGCACGGCTGGAGCGCAAGGGGGGCCGCGAGATGGTGGGCCGTTGTCCGACCAAGAAGGACGCCCAGGAAGCGGCGGACTGGCTGGTGGACCGGTTCTCCCGACTGGTACCGGGTCTGCCGGTGACCGCCGACGTCGAGACGGGCGGCGGCCAGTTCCTCGTCGTCCTGGCCACCGGCCGCCGCTGACCTGGTCGCACCACGCCTGAGTCTCCCAACGGTCAGGGCGGCCCGGTCGAGAGCCCCGGGGTCAGTCGGTCCTGCCGATGGCGCCCCGGGCCGCGAGGCGGAAGTCCTTGACTGCTTTGTAGAGGATGCGCTCGCGTTCGGCGGCGAGGGCGGTGTCTTCGGCCTTGTGGGTGGTGTCTCCCGCGTGGGCCCGCTCGGCCATCCTTCGCATGACGTGCGAGAGCTCGCTGGAGGCGTGGGTGACGCGGTCGGCGACTTCCGCGACGGACGCCGGCCCTTCGAGGATGACGATTTCGCAAGCGCGGTGGACCTCGCGGGCCAGGGTGATGAAACGGCCTGTGCTTTCGTCGATGCCGGGCAGATCGGGTCGGTCTGAACGCAGGGCATCGAGGACGGTGTCCATGGCGATGTCGCGGTCATGGAGAGCGCTGAGGTAGCCGGCGTATGCGTCGCGGCGATGCTGCCGGTTCAAGTGGGAGTGCTGGGACCGTGCTTGCGCACGGCCGTTCACGATCGCGGCCCCGAGGGTGGTGGCGGAGCCGACGGCGGCGCCCAGCAGTGCGGCGAGTCCTGAGTCCATGGGTCCCAGTCTGCCGTTCTGGTCCTTCATCCGGTGCGGCGGGGCTTCATGCGTCTGAGCACTGCTCCAGCGAACGCGACCGCGAGGAACACCGGCTTCGAGAACGGTCGTCGCCGCTGGAGTGGCCCTCTTCGCGAGGCATGTCGGTCCGTCAACTCCTTCGAGCCATCGGCTGGTACAGAGATCAGGAACGATGTGAGCGGCACGTGCCTGGGCCGTACGAAGAACGGCAGCGTCGACGTACAACCTGGAACACCCGGACCTGATCAGGCGATTCGTGCAGGCGCTGCTGCGCGAAGGGAGAGCCGGCCGAAGTGAGCGTGCTGCCGTAGCCCAAAAAGAACACGAACGATCGTGCTAATATCTCCTCATCGTCCTGCCGCCAGCCTCGTCTGGCCACTCTGAGGAGATCCGGAGAACCGGGCATGCACCCCATGGCTTCACTCCTGAGCACGACCCTCAACATCACCGCCCGGCTCGCCCCGGGCCCGGTCGGGCGGGTGGCGTTCGCGCTGTTCGTGCGGCCGCTCGGCCGGCCGGAGGTGAAGCCGGGCGAGGCGGAGGTCATGGCCCGGGCCGTGACCGGCCGGCTCGTCGTGGACGGGATACCCGTGACCACGTACCGCTGGGGCGACGGCGGCCGGCCGGTCCTCATCGTGCACGGCTGGACCTCGCGCGCTTCGCGCTTCGCCGGGTTCGTCGAGGCGCTGAGGGCCGAGGGCCGGACCGTGGTCTCCTTCGACGCTCCCGGTCACGGGGAGTCCGGCGGCCGGGCCACCACCATCCTCCGGCAGCGCGAGATCATCCGCCAACTCCACGCGCACCACGGGGGGTTCTCGGACGTCCTGGCCCATTCCTTCGGAGTGGTGTCCACCTTCTTCGCGCTGAGGGACGGGATCCGGGCCGACCGGATCGTCGGCATCGGCGCCATCGCGGACTTCGACTTCCTCGCCAAGAGGTTCCGCGGGCTGCTGGGGGTGAACCAGGCCGTCGAGGACGCCATGCGGCGCCACGTGCAGCGCCGGCTCTTCCCCGCCGAGCCCGACATCTGGCCCCGCCTCGACGCGTGCCACCGCCCCGAGGCGATCCCCTCGGAGATCCTGCTCGTCCACGACGCGGACGATGACACCTCGGCCCCCGCCCAGTCCCGCGCCATCGCGGAGGCCTACGGGGAGCGGGCCCGTCTGATCGAAACGAGCGGGCTCGGCCACCGCCGGATCCTCGTCGACCCGGAGGTCATCGCCATCACCGTCGATTTCCTGAGCAAAACCCTGCCGCGGACCGCTACGGCGCCCCCGGCCGCATCCCTGGGAGCCACCCGATGACCGCCACCCGCCCCGAACCCACCGCGCCCGCGCCGGGGTTCGTCGCCGACTCCGTGCCCGGGCAGACAAGAGCGGCCGGGAGTGGGTGGGTGCTAGGGCTGGCCAGCGCCGTCACCTTTCTCGCCTTCCTCGACGCCACCGTCGTCAACGTCGCCTTCCCCGACCTGCGGCGAGCCTTCCCCGAGGTGCCGTTGGCCCGACTGACCTGGGTCGTCAGCGCCTACGCCGTACTGTTCGCGGCGCTGCTCGCCGGCGCCGGCCGGCTCGCGGACACGCTGGGCCGCCGGACCCTCTTCATCGGGTCGACCCTCGCCTTCACGCTGACCTCCCTCGCCGCCAGCGCGGCCCCTACCGCCGACCTGCTCATCCTGGCCCGTGCCCTCCAGGGGGCGGCCGCCGCCGGGATGATCCCCGCCGCACTGGGCCTCGTACTCGCCCACACCCCGCCCGCCCGGCGGGCCGCCGCCCTCGGCGTCTGGGCGGCGGCGGGCGGACTGGCCGCCGCCGTCGGGCCGAGCGTCGGCGGACTGCTCGTCGAGTGGTGGGACTGGCGCGCGATCTTCCTCGTCAACGTTCCGCTCGGCCTGGCGGTCGGCTGGGCCGCCGCCCGCGTCATCCCCCGGGAGCCGCGCACCGGACGTCAACTCCCCGACCCCGTCGGTACGACGGCCCTCGCACTGGGCATCGGGGGAGTGGTGGCCGGGCTCTCCCAGGGCGCGGACTGGGGCTGGACCGACCCGAAGGTGCTCGTGCTGGTCATCGGCGGCGCCCTGGCGGGCGCCCTCGCGCTGCACCGCTCAGGCGGCCACCCCGCCCCGGCCGTGGACCGGGACCTGTGGCGCGACCCGCTGTTCGCCCGCGCCAACACCGGCGCCCTGCTCTTCGGCGGCGCCATGTACGCGTGGCTGCTGAGCGGCCCGTCCTACCTCATCGAGCGCTGGGACTACTCGGTCCTGCAAGCGGGCTTCGGCGTCACACCGGGCGCCGTCCTCGCCGTGGCCGGTGCGCTCCTGGTCGGCCGCCGGGTCCCCGCCCGCCTCCAATGGGCCGCCGTCACCGTCGGATCGTTGCTCTTCGCGGCCAACGCGCTGCTGCTGTGGGGCTGGGCCGGGCAGTCCACCTCGTACGCCCAGATCTTCCTGCCCGCCGGACTCCTCGGCGGCCTCGGCATCGGAGTCGTGGTGACCGCGCTCTCCACGGTGGCCTCGGCCGGCCTCCCGCCGCAGCGCTTCGCGGCCGGCACCGGTCTGCTGATGACGGCCCGGCAGCTCGGCGGAGCGCTGGGCATCGCCGGCACGGCGGCCCTGCTCACCGGGTCCGGTCAGGGGGAGCAGTGGCGCGGAGTCTTCCTGCTGACCGCGATCAGCGCGCTGGGCGCGGCGGTCGCGGGCGCCACGATGCGGGTCAACGGCCAGGCGAAGCCGGCGCGGCCGGGAGGCTGACGGCCGTGGTGTCGCCGGCGGAAAGACCGGCGACCGTGAACGCGAGTACGGGCGGCCGCTCCGGGAGTTCCTCCGGGGCGGCCGCCGCCGCGCGCAGCCGGGCGAGGATGCCCCGCGCGGCCCGGTCGTAGGCCGTGGTGTCCCGGTGCAGCACGGAGTGCGCGTTGGCCTGCTCCATCAACGCCGTGATCTCGAAGGTGAGCTGCTCCACGTCGACGTCGACGTCGACGTCCACGCCCGCGGACTCGCGGAATCCGCCGGCCAGCCGGGCCTCGTCGAGCAGCCGCACGACGTACCGCGTCCAGTCGCGGCGGATCTTGGCGATCTCGTCGTGGACGGGCCCGGGGCGCGAATCGAACTCGGCGGAGGCGGAGTAGAAGAAGCAGCCGCCGGGGAAGACCCGGCGCCCGGAGTAGCCGAGCCAGATCTCGCACAGCCGCCACACCTTCGGGAGGCCGGCGGGCTCGTCCAGTACGGGCCGTACGACCTGGTCGACGAAGACGGCCCGGGCAGCATGCACGGTGGCGAGCTGCAACTCCTCCTTGGAGCCGAAGAGGGCGAACACGCCGCTCTTGCTCAGCCCCAGATCCGTGGCGATCTTCCCCAGGGACAGCCCTTCCAGGCCGTCCACCGAGGCGATGCTCATCGTCCGTTCCAGGACGGTCCGCCGCGTCTGGTTTCCGCGCTCCACGCGTCCGTCTGCCATGTCCCCATGGTACCGATTCATCGCACGCACGGTCGTGCACCCTGTGGCTGTTGATCAGGCGTTGATCGGACGTCCATCTCCGGCGGACAGGCTCTGCGGCATGTCGATGAACACCACCGCTACCTATGCCGATACCGCCGCCCCGGCCTGGTACGAGCTCGCCCTCTGCGCCCAGACGGGCCCGGGCTTCTTCTTCCCGGAGCCCGGCTCCTCACTGCGCGACGCGAAGCGGCTGTGCGGGGCCTGTGAGGGCCGCAAGCCCTGCCTGGACTACGCACTGGACAACGACGAACGCTTCGGCGTCTGGGGCGGCCTCTCCGAAGCCGAACGCCAGGCCCTGAGATCGAGCCGCCCCTGACCGCCCGGCCCCTGACCGCCCGCTCCCCGCCCCGCCGCCCCCGACCGGGCGGCGGCGTCATCACCCCAGCACTTCCAGGATCCGCGAAGCCGCGCCGCCACCCGGCGGCGCGGGCGGCCGGGGCCTGGGATCGGAGAAGCCGATCGTGTGCGCGACCGCCTCCAGGATGGCCGTGTACCCGTCGGCGTGCTCGGTGGCCGCGCTCGTGAGGTCGAGCAGGAGCAGGTGGCGGCCCCCGGGATGCGTCGTGACGGCCCTGGCCTGGAACAGGCCGCGGTCGATGCCGGGGACACGGACGACCCCGGCGACCAGGGCGCACGGGAGCCCCGAGGCCAAGTCCAGGAACCGGCGGGTCGAGCCGCTCCAGAGGGCGGACCGGGCCAGAGCCAGGGCCACCCGTGCCACACCGGCCCCGGGAGCGGCGTCTTCCGCGGGCCGGACGGCGAGGGAGAACAACGAGGTGGAGACCGCCTCCGGGCCGTCGGGGTGGAGGCCGACCGCGGTGTGGACCAGGTGCTGGCCGGGCCGGGCGGCGAGTTCGTCGAGGCAGTCCATCAGCCGGGCGAGCTGCGGCCCCGCGCCGGCCTCCGTACCGTCGCCGGTCCCCGCACCGTCGCCGGCCCCCACCCCGTCGCCGGCCCCCACCCCGTCGCCGGTCCCCGCACCGTCATCGGTGCGGCCCAGGGACGCGAGCGCCCCGGCGACCGCCTCCAGGGCGCCCCGGTCTTCGGGGCCGATGTCGTGGAACCCGGGCGGAAGCCGGAACCAGACGGGTGGGACGGGGTGCGTCACGGCTGCACCAGCGTCCAGAGCCGGGCCGATTTCGCGGCCGTGGACGGTCCGTCGTCCAGGACGAGACGGGTGCCGTCCACGCCGGTGGACCCGCGGTCGACGGCTTCGTCGTCACCGGTGTAGTCGGCGACGGCCGTGGCCGCTCCCGTGCCGGCCACGGCCACTCCCACCCGCTCTCTGACCTCGGGTGTCGACGACCGCAGCGCCCACGCGGCGAGCGGACTCTCCACCTTGCGCAGTTCGTCCGCCGTGTGCCACGTCGTGCGGGCGAAGGCACCCGCGCCCGGCGAGACACCCGCCAGGGCGCCGGCCTCCGGTACGGCCATGGCCGCGCGGGCCGCGACCGTACCGGCCTTCGCGCCCGAGGCGACCGCTGCCACGCCCGGGACGGCGCCGAGGCCGTCGCCGAGCAGCGTCACGCCGTTCTTCCAGAACGCGGCGTCGAACTTGCCCCGGGTGAAGCCCTCGGTCAGCGGCCGCCGGAAGCCGGGGTCCGCGAGGTGCGCGGTGAGCGCCGCCAGCGACAGCCCGCCCGCGACCAGCATGACCGCCATCCCGGCCGGCGGGAAGAACAGGGCGACGGCCGCACCGGCCGCTCCCAGTACGGCCGCGGCGTTCGAGAGGGCGTCCGCCGGATCGTCGACGATCTTGTTCCAGACGGACTCCAGCCAACCGGGCTCCTTCGGCGCCAGCCGCTTCGCCGTCGCGGTCAGTGAGTCCGCCACCCGGCGGGCTGCCGCCGAATGGTCCGAGGCCAGCTCACGGGCCAGGCGGCGGACGTCGGCGAGGGCCTCGTCCGTGGTGGCCGCGGCGGCCTGGGAGGCGTAGCCGGAGGCCAGGGCGCGGTGGGAGGTCAGGGTGTCGTGCCAGCCGGTCAGCCGGCCCGCCGCCTCCGCCAGGGAGGTGTGGGCCGCATGGAGGTGGCGGGGGAGCTCCTGCGACAGCGAGGCGCGGAAGGCGGTGGCGGCCTCGCCCTGCCAGGCCGAGCTGTGGGAGACCAGGGCGTCGATGACGCGGGAGGTCTCCGCGAGGCAGTCCGCGGAGGAGCGGAGCTTCTTCGCCAGGGCCCGGACCGCCTCAGGGTTCCCCGGGGCAGGGTCGAAGCCGAGCGCGGCGGAACCGGCAGCGGGGGAACCGGCAGCGGGGGAGCCGGGCGCGGGGGAGTCAGTCACGGGCGGTCGCCGCCTGCCGGAATGCCGCGCGGATGGCCTCTTCGAGCTCCGCGTACTCGGCGGCGCTGCGGCGCACGCCCTCGCGTACGGCCTTGATCCGCCCGGCGAGCTCCTTGGTGCCGTGGCCCCATCTGTCCTGGAAGCCGTCGCACGCCGCGTCGAGGTCCGCGGTGCCCAGCTGGTCGGCCCGGACGTGGTCGAGCTCCCGCCGGGCCTCTCGCAGGGCGGCCAGGGAGGTGTCCAGGGCGTTGGTGAGGCGGGCCAGCTGGTCGATCTCGACCTGGAGCGGCGTCATGGCGGTCATGACGCGAAACCCTGGCAGAGCGAGGCTCTGCCAGGGCAATCGCCGTCACCCGCCCGAGCGAGCGGAAACCGGTCAGGCCTTGCGGGCCGCGATGCGCGCCGCGCGGGCGGCGAGCCGCTCGTCGAACTTGCGGGCCTCGGAGTCCAGGCCGTTCATGAAGAGGCCGAGCTCCTCCTGGGCCTTCTGGCCGTCCGGGCCGAGGCCGTCGATGTCCATGATCTTCAGGAAGCGGATCACGGGGCTCAGCACGTCGTCGTGGTGGATCCGCAGGTTGTAGACCCCGCCGATCGCCATCTGCGCGGCCATCCGCTCGAAGCCGGGCATGCCGTGGCCGGGCATCCGGAAGTCGACCACGACGTCCCGTACGGCCTGCATCGTCATGTCCGGGGCGATCTCGAAGGCCGCGCCCAGCAGGTTGCGGTAGAAGATCATGTGCAGGTTCTCGTCCTGCGCGATGCGTGCCAGCATCCGGTCGCAGACCGGGTCACCGGACTGGTGGCCGGTGTTGCGGTGGGAGATGCGGGTCGCGAGCTCCTGGAAGGCCACGTACGCCACGGAGTGGAGCATCGAGTGGCGGTTGTCGGACTCGAACCCCTCCGACATGTGCTGCATCCGGAATGCTTCGAGCTTGTCCGGGTCCACGGCGCGCGAGGCCAGCAGGTAGTCGCGCATCACGATGCCGTGGCGGCCCTCCTCGGCGGTCCAGCGGTGCACCCAGGTGCCCCACGCGCCGTTGCGGCCGAAAAGCGAGGCGATCTCGTGGTGGTAGCTGGGGAGGTTGTCCTCGGTCAGCAGGTTGACGACGAGCGCGATCTTGCCGATCTCGGTGACCTTGGACTGCTGCGGGTCCCAGGCTTCGCCGTCCTCGAAGAAGCCGGGGAAGTTGCGTCCGTCGCTCCACGGGACGTACTCGTGGGGCATCCAGTCCTTGGTGACCGTCAGATGGCGGTTGAGCTCCTTCTCGACCACCTCTTCCAGCGCGAACAGCAGCTTGGCGTCCGTCCACGCCTCCGAGCTGCCGAGGTGGGGAGAGGTGATCGTCACGGGTACTCCTGAGTGCAAAGCGAATTACCTACGGTTCCGTAGCCTACGGAGTCGTAGGTTAAGCGCGACATCAAGACCAGCCAAGCCCCACAGGGCGGTCTATCTGGTTACATCCCGTTATCTGTGCAGTTTGCGGGGGGTCTGACGTGGCTCGAAGGGGCCAAAGTCACGCCAGCAGGTGATCCGCCGCTCCCACCTTGACGGCCGAGATCAGCGCACGGAGCGCGTCGGCCGAGTCGGTCACGTAGGCGGCGGACCCGGTGGTTCCGATGTAAGCCTTCCCCTCGGCATCCCGCCCGAAGCGGAAACAGTTCGCTCCTTCGCTGCAGAACGCCTCGTCCCACGCGATGCCGGCCGCCGGTGGCGGGGTCGTGGGAGTGGTCGCTGTCGTGGTCGTGGCGCCCATGTCGCTCTCTCGTCTCCTCGTCGGATCCGGTCAGGTGGTCAGTCGGCCGGTCGGCCGGTCGGCCCGGTCAGAGGATCCGTGCGATGGCGCGGATGAAATCGCGGGCCGGCAGTGCGCAGGGAGCGCAGCCGTTCCAGCAGCCCGCGGTAGCGGAGCAGCTTCATCTGCGAATTCAGCAACATCGAGCCGTGCGAACTGTCCAGCTGCACGGTGTCCAGCTCGCTGATCGCGGCGGCCGCGTACGTGAAGGACTGGCCGGCGCCGGGGAAGCCGCCGGCGGTGAACGGAATCACGCGCACGGTCGTACGCGCCCGCTCCGACTGCTCCAGGATGTGGTCGAGCTGTGCCCGCGCCACCTTCGGGCCGCCGAAATGCATGCGCAGCGCCGCCTCGTGCACGACCGCCCCGTACAGCGGCGGCGCCTCGCGGGCGAACACCTGCCGGCGGTGCATCCGCAGGGCGAGCCGCGCCTGCGGGTCGGGCTCGGGCAGCGGGGGGTCGGCGGTGTCGAAGACGGCCCGCGCGTGCGCCTCGGTCTGCGGCAGCCCGGGTGTGTGGGTGGTCACGGCGGTGTGCAACTCGACCGAGTGGTGCTCCAGTTCGCAGATGTCCAAAAGGGCGGGCGGCAGCATCCCCCGGTGCTGCTCCCACCACCCCTTGTCGCGCGAGTTCCGGCAGGCCCCGCCGGGGGGCGGAGGAACTGAGCTACTCCATAGGCCTGCCGGGCGGCGCCGCGGGATGTGGCTGCTCGCGGCGGTGGTCGAGTCCTGCGGCGGGGACTGGGGGCTCACTCCGGTACTCATCCCGGTGGGCGGTACCAAGTCCTGGGCCTTACTGCCGTTGCCGTTGCCGCGCTAGCGCCCCTCACTCGTGCCACAGCGACCGGCGGACCTCCTCGGCTGTCGTCGGCCGCAGCCCGTCGTCGAGCAGCAGCCACCGGGTGATGCCGATCGACTCCAGGAACGGCACGTCATGGCTCGCCACCATGAGCGCCCCTTCATAGGAATCCAGGGCGTCGGTCAACTGCCTTACGCTCGACAGGTCCAGGTTGTTCGTAGGCTCGTCCAGCATGAGCAGCTGCGGGGCCGGCTCCGCCAGCAGCAGCGCCGCCAGCGTGGCCCGGAACCGCTCGCCGCCCGACAGCGTGCCGGACGGCTGGTCCGCCCGCGCGCCCCGGAACAGGAAGTGCGCGAGCCGCGCCCGGATCAGGTTGTTCGTCGCGTGCGGGGCGAACCGCGCCACGTTCTCGACGACCGAGCGGTCGTCGTCCAGTACGTCCAGGCGCTGTGGCAGGAACCGGGTCGGCACGTGTGTCACCGACTCGCCCGACAGGGCGGCCAGTTCCCCCGCGATCGTGCGCAGCAGCGTGGTCTTGCCCGAGCCGTTGGCTCCCACCAGCGCGATCCGCTCCGGACCGCGCAGCTCCCACTCGCCCGCGATCGCGGCCCCGTACGCCGGGTGCAGCCCGCTCAGGGTGAGCACGCGGCGGCCCGGCGGGACCTGGGTGGCGGGCAGTTTGATGCGGATCTCGGCGTCGTCGCGTACCGCCAGCTCCGCCTGGTCGAGGCGTTCCTCCGCCTCCGCCAGTTTCTCGGTGTGCATGATGCGGTGCTTGCCCGCCGACTCCTGCGCCGCGCGCTTGCGGGCACCCATGACGATCTTCGGCTCGCGCTTGGTGTCGTACATCTTCTGGCCGTACCGCTTGCGCCGGGCCAGTTTGGCGTGGGCCTGCGCCAGTTCGCGTTTCTGGCGCTGTACGTCGCCCTCCGCGACCCGGACCATCCGCTCGGCCGCCTCCTGCTCGGCCGCGAGCATCTCCTCGTAGTCGGTGAAGTTACCGCCGTACCAGTGCAGTTCGCCGTCGCGCAGGTCACCGATCTGGTCGACCCGATCCAGCAGCTCGCGGTCGTGGCTGACCAGGACCATCACCCCGGACCAGGAATCGACGGCCGCGTACAGCCGGCGCCGGGCCCGCAGATCGAGGTTGTTGGTGGGCTCGTCCAGCAGTAGTACGTCCGGACGGTTGAGCAGCAGAGCGGCCAGCCGGAGCAACACGCATTCTCCGCCCGACAGTTCGCCGGTGGTGCGGTCCAGTCCGATCCGGCCGAGCCCGAGCTGGTCGAGCGTGGCCAGTGAGCGCTCCTCCACGTCCCAGTCGTCGCCGACCGCCGCGAAGTTCGCCTCGGTCGCCTCGCCCGCCTCGATGGCGTGCAGTGCGGCCCGGGCGGTGTGGACACCGAGCGCCTCGTCGACCCGTAGAGAGGTGTCGAAGGCGACGGTCTGCGGAAGCTGGCCGACCGTGCCGGCGACGGTCAACTGGCCGTCGGTCGGGGTCAGTTCACCAGCGATGAGTTTCAGAAGGGTGGATTTCCCGCAGCCGTTGCGCCCGATCAGGCCGGTGCGGCCGGGACCGACGGTCAGCTGGAACCCGTCGAAGACGGATGTTCCGTCGGGCCAGTCGAAGGAAAGGTCGGAGCAGGTGATGAAGGTGGGAGCAGGACTCATGGAGGCCTCCAGGTTGCGTGAGTGGTGAGTGCAACGCGGGGGAGACAGCGGACCGCGACAGAGGCGGTGGTCGGTGTCTCGGACCTCAGAAAAGCAATGTCCTGCTCCGTTTCGACGGCGATGGGGCGTCCACGAAGCTACGGGGCCGGCGGAGGCACCGGCAAACGAATTAAGGCGGAGCGAACGGGGCGGCGCGGCGGGGGAGGGTCAGCAGGAGCCGCGCATCAGCTCGTCGAGGCTCTGGTCCATGTCGAGGTACAGGTGCTCCAGGCCGGGTGGCACGATCGTGGAGGCCCGCTCCAGGAAGCGCTGCAGCTCGGCCGTCACCATCAGGACGATGGCGACCCCCTCGGGGGCGTGGAACTCCACGCTGGTCCGCTCGACGTCGTACGGGCGCACGCGCACGTCCCCGCAACCGGACGGGCGGTTCAGCCCGGACTCCAGAAGCTCCCGCGAGAACGTCCAGGAGACCTCGACGCCCTCCAGGGTCGCGAGTGCGGGGAAGGCCATCCGGACGGCGAAGGGATCCGACCGGTCGTAGCAGAACGTGACCGGTACGGTGTCGACCTTCGGCGCGGTGGCAACCAGTCGGGCCTGCACGGCCTGCTCGATGACAGTGATCAAGGCTCGCTCCCTTGCGGCGGATCTCGTGCCGGGCCGTGGGGTGGGGGCCCGGCATCGGGATAGACGCGCGATTTGGCGAATCCGTGCACGCGAAGGGGAGTGAGCTGTGTCACCGAATGGCCGGAACCCGCCTGTGTGATCGCACAGGGTGACGGTGGGGCGGGGACGGCGCGGGACTCCCCGCCCCGCCCACGGGACTCGGAGCGGTCGCAAGTACGGCCGGTTCCCGATCACTCGACAGGCCCAAGGCGAGGACCCGGCCGCCCCGAACGGGCCCGTACCCGGCCCCCGGTACGGGGCTATGCCTAGGCGACCGGGTTCTCCCGTACGGTCGCCAGGTCCGCCGACGTCTTCGTCGCGATGAACTCCGTGATGCGGTAGGCGCAGACGCCGGCCGTCGTGAAGGGGTCCTCGGAGGCGATCTTCTCGATCTCCGCGCGGGAGACCCCGCCGGCCAGGATCACGCCGCCGTCGCGCGGGACCTTGCGGCCCGAGGCCAGGAAGATGCCGGCGGCGTAGTAGCCGTCCAGCCAGGCGATGTGCGCGTCCATCTCTTCTTCGACGGCTTCGACGGGCGCGGTGTAGGTGAGCTCCATGACGAACATGATCGCCAGGCTACTCTCGCACCACTATGACGAGTGCGAAGACCCCCGCCGACGAGGCCGAGGCCGAGGCGATACAGGACGAACTGCGCGGCCGGGTCATCCTGGCCGAAACTGGGCCCCCGCCCGGCGAAGGGCTGATCGCGGGGGTGGACGTGGCCTACGACGACGAGCGCGACCTGGTGGCCGCCGCGGCCGTCGTCCTCGACGCCGCCACCCTCCGGGTCGTCGAGGAGGCCACCTCCGTCGGCCGCGTCAGCTTCCCCTACGTACCCGGACTGCTCGCCTTCCGCGAGCTGCCGACCGTGCTCGCCGCGCTGGAGTCGCTGAGCGTCACGCCCGGTCTGGTCGTCTGCGACGGCTACGGGCTGGCCCACCCGCGCCGCTTCGGGCTCGCCTGCCACCTCGGCGTGGTCACCGGGCTGCCCGCCATCGGCGTCGCGAAGAACCCGTTCGCCTTCACCTATGAGGAACCGGGGGCCCGGCGCGGGGACGTCTCTGCGCTCCGCGCGCCCGGCGGCGAGCTCGTCGGGCGGGCGCTGCGCACGCAGGACGGGATCAAGCCCGTGTACGTATCGGTGGGACACCGGGTGTCCCTGGACAACGCCTGCGCGCACGCACTGGCGCTGAGCCCCCGCTTCCGGATCCCGGAGACCACCCGGCACGCCGACTCGCTGTGCCGGCGGGCCCTGCGCGAAGCCACCGCGTAGGGCCGGCGGCTCAGTCGCGGGCCGCCACCCGGAAGCGGATGCCCGCCTTCTGGAGCCGGTCCAGCAGGGCATCGCCCATCGCCACGGCAGTGGTCAGCTGGCCGGAAAGCTCGGGCAGGGCGTCGTAGGCGAGGCAGAGCGCGGACTCGGCCAGCATCTTCGCGGTCTCCCCGTACCCCGGGTCGCCGCCCGAGACCTCGGTGAAGACCCGGCGGCCGCCGCCCTCGCCCACGAACCGTACGCTGAACCAGCTGCGCGCCCGCCGCTCCGCGTCCGGGCCCTGGCCCGGCTCCCAGCGGGCCGCGAGCCACCGGCGCACCGGCGGGATCTGCGCGAGCGCGGCCACCCCGCCCACCGCCGCCGTACCGCCCACCGCGACGGGCAGGTGCCGTACGGAGGCGTAGTGCCGGTAGCGGAAGTCCGGGCCGTACCGCTCCAGCGCGGCCGCGGACCGGGAGACGATCTGGACGTCCAGGACGGGCAGCGGGAGGGCCCAGGTGCCGGTCTCCCGGCTGAAGCGCGGGGCGCTCAGGGGCGTCCGTACCCGCCGTGCCGGCAGCCGGGGCTCGTGCAGCCGGCGGGCGCGGGCGGCGGCCAGGTTCTGCGGTCCGCGGCCCAGCGCGGTGAGCACGGTGGTGAAGGTGCCGCCCGAGAACAGGGCGTTGGAGCGCAGGAAACCGTCGACGGTCAGGGGGACCCCGGCCGGCAGCTGACCGACCGTGAAGTACGCGCCGAGGTCGGCCGGGATGGAGTCGAAGCCGCAGGCGTGGACGATCCGGGCGCCGCTCTCGCGGGCCCGTGCGTCGTGCTCTACGTACATCCGGTCCACGAACTCCGGCTCGCCGGTGAGGTCCACGTAGTCGGTGCCGGACTCGGCGCAGGCGGCCACCAGCGAGGCCCCGTACCAGACGTACGGCCCCACGGTCGTGGCCAGCACCCGGGTGGAGGCGGCGAGTTCGCGGGTCGCCGCGGCGTCCTGGGCGTCCGCGCGGAGCAGCGGCAGGTCCGCGCAGCGCGGGTCGAGGGCGGTGAGCCGCTCGCGCAGCCGCTCGAGCTTCGCGAGGTCGCGCCCCGCGAGGGCCCAGCGGCAGTCCGCGGGGGCGTGCGCCGCGAGGTACTCGGCGGTCAGCGCCCCCACGAACCCGGTCGCGCCGAAGAGCACGAGGTCGTACTCCCGTTCCGCGGTGCGCGGTTCGTGCTGGACAGCTGCGTTCATCGGGAGCCTCCCAGACGGTGTCGGTGGTGGCTGAGGCTAGCGCGTTCCCGCCGTACGGGGCCGGGCGGGTGCCCCGCCCCGTACGGCGGTTCGGCTCTGCCGGCGGCGCCGATGGGGCGATCACCGCGTTGGCGACGCCCTGGCCGCCGGAGAGCCGGCCGCTCCCGGCAGGTCTGGTGCCGTGTCCGGGAAGGTCTGCCGGGCGCCGCGACACGGTGAACCTTTCCGGTCACCGCACTAGCGTGAGGAGCGACGGTCCGTGCGAGCGGGTGCGGACCGCGGTGAGTGGAGGTCGGCGTGAAGGCTGGGGTGCGCAAGTGGCAGGCGGTTCGGGAGTTCGCCTTGGGGCTGCCGCATGCCCGGGAGGAGTTCCCCTGGGGCCCCGAGGACTGCGTGGTGAAGGTCAACAAGAAGATCTTCGTCTTCCTCGGGACCACCGACGGCCCCCAGGGGCCCGGGTTCTCCGTGAAGCTCAAGGACGAGGCGCTGCACGGCCACGCCATGGCCGCGCCCGGCGCGGAGCCGACCGGATACGGGCTGGGGAAGGCCGGCTGGGTCTTCGTGCCGCTGGGGGTGAAGGGGGCGCCCTCCGTGGAGGTGCTGTGCGAGTGGGTGGAGGAGAGCTACCGGACCGTCGCCCTGAAGCGGGACCTCAAGGAGCTCGACGCGCGGATGGCCGACAGCGTCGCCGGACCCGGTGCCGGGCGAAACGCGCCAACCGGCTAAGCGCTTGCTCTTGTGCTGAGTGGAACAGGTTCCTAGCATCGCTGGTGTTACATCAGTTGTGTCACACAGTGGCGGCAGTGGTGCCACCGGATGCTGGGGGCTCGATGGCAGTGACAGGGAACATGCCCGGGAGCGGCGGGGGCCCGCTCACGGGCGTGCGCGTCGTCGAGCTGGCGGGAATCGGGCCGGGCCCGTTCGCCGCCATGCTCCTCGCCGACCTGGGGGCCGACGTCGTCCGGGTGGACCGCCCCGGCGGCGGCGGGCTCGCGGTCAACCCGGCCTACGACATCACCAACCGGAACAAGCGCTCCGTCCTCGTCGACCTGAAGTCCGCCGACGGCCCCGCCCGCGTACTGGACCTGGTCGAGCGCGCCGACGTCCTCATCGAGGGCTTCCGCCCCGGGGTCGCCGAGCGGCTCGGCGTGGGCCCGGCGAACTGCCACGCACGCAACCCCCGGCTCGTCTACGGCCGGATGACCGGCTGGGGCCAGGACGGCCCGCTCGCCCACACCGCCGGGCACGACATCGCGTACATCGCCGTGACCGGCGCCCTCGGGATGATCGGCAACCCGGGCGAGCCCCCGTCCGTCCCCGCCAACCTGGTCGGTGACTACGCGGGCGGCTCGCTCTACCTCGTCATCGGCGTCCTCGCCGCCCTCCAGCACGCCCGCACCCCCGATGGCGCGGGCCAGGTCGTCGACGCGGCCATCGTCGACGGGACCGCCCACCTCACCTCGATGATCCACGGAATGATGGCGGCCGGCGGCTGGCAGGACCGGCGCGGGGCCAACCTCCTCGACGGCGGCTGCCCCTTCTACGGCAGCTACGAGACCTCCGACGGCGGGTACATGGCGGTCGGGGCGCTGGAGCAGCAGTTCTACGACACCTTCGTGGAGCTCCTCGGCATCAAGGACCAGGCCCCCGCCCGCAAGGACCTGGCCCGCTGGGGCGAGCTCCGCGAGGCCGTCGCCGCGCGCTTCAAGTCCCGTACCCGCGAGGAGTGGACGGCGGTCTTCGCCGGGACCGACGCCTGCGTGGCGCCCGTACTCTCGCTGCGCGAGGCCCCCCACCACCCGCACCTGGCCGCCCGGGGCACCTTCGTCGAAGCCGCCGGGATCACCCAGCCCGCCCCCGCGCCCCGTTTCTCCGCGACCCCGGCCACGGCCGTGGGCGGCCCCGCGCTGCCGGGCGCGCACACGGAGTCGGTGGCGGCCGACTGGGGAGTGCCGGCGTTGCTCGGGAAGGAGGGCTGATGGAACTCTCGATGATGCTGGACTACTCCGCGGACCCGCGCCGGGCCGCCGACGCGGCGGCGGAGCTGGAGACGGCCGGGTTCGACGCGGTCTGGGTGGCCGAGGCCTGGGGCTTCGACGCCCCGACGATCATGGGGTACCTGGCCGCCCGCACCGAACGGATGAAGATCGGCTCGGCCATCCTCAACGTCTACTCGCGGACCCCCGCCCTCATCGCCCGGACCGCGGCGGGCCTGGACGCGATGTCCGGCGGCCGGGCGATGCTCGGCCTCGGCGCCTCCGGCCCGCAGGTGGTCGAGGGCTGGCACGGGAAGCCGTACGACAAGCCGATCGGCCGGACCCGCGAGACGGTCGAGCTGTGCCGCCGCATCTGGCGCCGCGAGACCATCGACCACCACGGCATCACCGATATGCCGCTCCCGCCCGAGAAGGGCGGCCGCCACGGCAAGCCGCTGAAGATGCTGACCCGGCCGGTCCGCGCGGACATCCCCGTCTCAAGAACTGGCTCCAGGGGGCCCACGAAATGAAACGCCAGCTCTTCGACGCCGACCACGAGGCGTTCCGCGAGACCGTGCGCACCTTCCTCACCAAGGAGGTGCTGCCGCACTACGAGCAGTGGGAGAAGGACGGGATCGTCAGCCGGGAGGCCTGGCGCGCCGCCGGCCGCCAGGGGCTGCTGGGCCTGGCCGTCCCGGAGGAGTACGGGGGCGGCGGGAACACCGACTTCCGGTACGCGGCGGTGATCGCCGAGGAGTTCACCCGGGCGGGCGCCTCCGGTCTCGCGATCGGCCTGCACAACGACATCATCGGGCCGTACCTGACCTCACTGGCCACCGAGGAACAGAAGCGCCGCTGGCTGCCCGGCTTCTGCTCCGGCGAGATCATCACCGCGATCGCGATGACCGAGCCGGGCGCCGGCTCCGACCTCCAGGGCATCCGGACCACCGCCGAGGATGCGGGCGACCACTGGGTGCTCAACGGCTCCAAGACCTTCATCTCCAACGGCATCCTCGCCGATCTGGTGGTCGTCGTCGCGAAGACCACCCCCGAGGGCGGGGCGCACGGCATGTCGCTGCTGGTCGTGGAGCGCGGCACGGAGGGCTTCGAGCGCGGCCGCAACCTCGACAAGATCGGCCAGAAGGCCCAGGACACCGCCGAGTTGTTCTTCAACGACGTGCGCGTGCCCAAGGAGAACCTGCTCGGCGAGCTGAACGGCGCCTTCGTCCACCTGATGACCAATCTCGCGCAGGAGCGGATGGGCATCGCCATGGCCGGCATCGCCGCCGCCGAATACCTGCTGGAGATCACCACGCAGTACGTGAAGGAGCGCGAGGCCTTCGGACGGCCGCTCTCCAAGCTCCAGCACATCCGCTTCGAGATCGCGGAGATGGCCACCGAGTGCGCGGTCACCCGTACCTTCCTCGACCGCTGCATCACCGACCACTCCAACGGGGAGCTGGACCACGTCCATGCCTCGATGGCGAAGTGGTGGGCCACCGAACTCCAGAAGCGGGTCGCCGACCGCTGCCTGCAACTGCACGGCGGATACGGATACATGACCGAATACCGGGTCGCGCGGGCCTTCACCGACGGCCGCATCCAGACCATCTACGGCGGCACGACCGAGATCATGAAGGAGATCATCGGCCGTTCCCTGCTGGGCTGACCTCCACCGCCGAGGCGCCCCGCCCCCCCCGCCC
>NZ_JAPNLJ010000169.1 GCF_026627445.1 Streptomyces sp. H27-H1 | reverse complement strand
CTAGGTCCTGTCTGGAGATCGGATTATGAATGTGGTGCGATGCTGCGGAGCCAGAGCATCGCACCGCACAGATGCAGGCCGGCCTCGTAGCTTTCTGGCGTCTTGTCAAAGCGGAACGCGATGCCGCGCCAGTTCCGCAGCCGGTTGATGCACCGCTCCACGGTGTTGCGTTCCTTGTACAGCTCCGCGTCATGGGAAACGGGCCGACCGCCGGCGCTGCCGCGCTTCTTGCGGTTCGCGGCCTGGTCGACCTTCTCCGGGATCACCGCCCGGATCCCGCGTTGCCGCAGGTAGCGGCGGTTGCGCCGAGATGAGTACGCCTTGTCCGCGGCCACGGCGTCCGGCCGGGTCCGGGGGCGCCCGACGGGACCGCGCACCTTGATCCGCTCCAGCACCGGGGTGAACTGCGGGCTGTCGCCGGCCTGTCCGGGCGTGAGGACGAACGCCAGCGGGCGGCACCGCCGGTCGGCCGCCACGTGGATCTTTGTGGTCAGCCCGCCCCGGGAACGCCCCAGCTCAGCGGCCTTCAGGCGGGCGCGGTGCCGTCGGCGGAGCCGTCGCCGCTCGACACGTGAGTCGTCCCCGTCCCGCCCGTCTTGCGGCTCTTGTCCCTTCGCGCTGCCCCCTTTTCGGCCTCGACGGCCGCTTCC
>NZ_JAPNLJ010000168.1 GCF_026627445.1 Streptomyces sp. H27-H1 | reverse complement strand
GTTCGATGTACTGACGTGCTGGCCGGGATGTGAGTGATGTTGTGCGGATATGGAGAGACCGGCGTATCCGAGTGATGTGACGGACGAGCAGTGGGAACTGCTCAGGCCGATGATCGAGTCGTGGAAGCAGGGGCGGGTGGCACGGTCGGCGACGGGGGATCCGGGCTCCTGTGACCTGCGGGAGGTCGTGAACGCGATCTTCTATCAGAACCGGACGGGCTGTCAGTGGCGCTACCTTCCGCACGACCTGCCCGCCTGGTCGGCGGTGTTCTACTACTTCACGCTGTGGCGCCAGGACGGCCTTGACCAGCGAATACAGGAACTGCTGCGCTGCCAGGTGAGGGAGAGAGCCAAGCGATTAGAGGACCCGTCCCTCGTGGTCATCGACACCCAGTCCGTCCGCGCGGCGGCCGGGGTCCCCAAGACCACGACGGGACTGGACGCGAACAAGAAGACACCAGGCCGCAAGCGCGGACTCGTGGTCGACGTCCTGGGCCTGATCATCGGAGTAGTCGTGCTCACCGCCTCCGCCCACGACAACGCCGCCGGCACCGCCCTGCTCACCCAGGCCGCCGAGCGGTGCGGGAACCGGTTGGAGAAAGCCCTGGTGGACCAGGGGTTCAAGGACCAGACCATCATTCACGGCGCCTTA
>NZ_JAPNLJ010000167.1 GCF_026627445.1 Streptomyces sp. H27-H1 | reverse complement strand
GTTCGTGGCGGATGTGTTCGCGTCCGTGCCGCGTCGGGACCAGCGGGAGAAGGGTGGCTGCTACCTGCGTGGGTTGATGTTGGAGGGGCGGCGCAAGTCCATCCAGGCGATGGCGGGGCGGCTCGTGGACGGCAACGAGCAGAACCTGCAGCAGTTCGTGAACCAGTCCACCTGGGATCCGGTGCCGGTGCGGCGGCGGATCGCCGAACGCATGGTGCCGTTGATCGGACCTGAGGCCTGGGTGATCGACGACGTGTCGTTCCCCAAGGACGGCCGAATGTCGGTCGCTGTGGCCCACCAGTACTGCGGGGCACTGGGCAAACAGGCGAACTGCCAGGTCGCGGTGAGTGTGCACGCGGCCACCGACACCGCGTCGTGCCCGCTGGGGTGGCGCCTGTTCGTCCCCGAGCAGTGGGCCGACGACACGGCGCGGCGCGAGAAGACCGGCATCCCGGAGCATGTGGGGCACCGTGAGAAGTGGCGACTGGCCCTGGACGTCCTGGACGAACTGGCCGGCTGGGGCCTGGTCCCGCCGCTGGTGGTGGCCGATGCCGGCTACGGGCAGAACGCCGAGTTCCGCGCGGGACTTGAGGACCGGGACCTGGGGTATGCAGTCGCGGTCCGCGGCGACCTGACCGCGCACCCCGGTGACGCCGAAC
>NZ_JAPNLJ010000166.1 GCF_026627445.1 Streptomyces sp. H27-H1 | reverse complement strand
CCGCTGGTGGTGGCCGATGCCGGCTACGGGCAGAACGCCGAGTTCCGCGCGGGACTTGAGGACCGGGACCTGGGGTATGCAGTCGCGGTCCGCGGCGACCTGACCGCGCACCCCGGTGACGCCGAACAGCTCGCCCCGCCCTGGGTGGGCAATGGACGCAAGCCCCAGCCGCGCTATCGCCAGGACCCGCAGCGCGTGAGCGTGCTGGCCGCCGCCGTCGGGCAGGCGGCGTTCACGCAGGTCAACTGGCGTGAGGGCTCCCGCGGACCGATGCGCTCACGCTTCCTCGCGCTGCGGGTCCGGCCTGCCGGGGTGCGGGCCCGGCGCCTGGTCCAGCACGCCGCCGTCGCCCGCGACGGCCATTGGGACGGGGTGCTGCCCGCACTGTGGCTGCTGGCCGAGTGGCCCGACGGGGCGGAGCAGCCGAGCGACTACTGGCTCTCGAACCTGCCCGAGGACATCCCGATCGCAGAGCTGGTGCGGCTCGCGAAGATCCGCTGGCGGATCGAGCACGACTACCGGGAGATGAAGCACGGCCTGGGCCTGGACCACTTCGAGGGACGCTCCTGGCACGGCTGGCACCACCACGTCACCCTGGTCACCGCCGCCCACGCCTTCCTCACCCAGCACCGGCTCCACCCAAAAGCACTCACGCCGGCCTGACGCTCTACCAGGTCCTGGACACCATCCAGA
>NZ_JAPNLJ010000165.1 GCF_026627445.1 Streptomyces sp. H27-H1 | reverse complement strand
CGTCCAGATGCGGGAACAACACCGCAAACTTCACAGCGAGTTGATCAGAAGTCTCGTCCGGGATGCGCATACCACACCAACGAGCACCAGAGCGGGAAGCAACAGCTTGATTCCCTGCAAGCCCTTAGCAAGCGACCCGGCCCTCGACGACACTCGCCCTGCCCAGCACACAGGTGTGATCACAACCCCGACACCGCCCGCAACACGGCCTCACAGCAACCATGCACGAGCTCGTTAGCCGGAACCGTGGAACCCGGCGCCCACCCGACGCGACAGCCGGGCCACCAGCCTGCCCAGCCACCGGAATTCCCCCCTCCGGCAAGCAGAAATCCTCAACAGTGAACTGTTGAGGACTCACGCAAGATCGAGGCTAACCGATTAGGGTGTAGATCTATTGAGGGTTCTGGCGATCAAGCCGCCGGCATGAGCGTGTCGCGGTAGCGGGCCTGGTGATTGCGGGTGAACTCTTGCTGCTCGTGCCAGGCCCAATAGATGTCGAAGTCGCCGTTGCTGCGCAGGGCGCGGAGTTTCAGTACGGCCTCGGCACCGGAGAGGCCCCAGCGGGCGCCGGTGATGTCGAGTCGGTCTTTGACCAGGTGGCGGCAGGCCCCCTCGATGATCCCCGTGGCGATCGGGAAGCCTTCACGCAGGGCGAGTTCGTAGCGCAGGTAGGCCGCCTTGTTCCTCAGGTAGCCGACGGCGTCGTCGATGCCCTTGCGTGAGCCGGGCCTGAGCCC
>NZ_JAPNLJ010000164.1 GCF_026627445.1 Streptomyces sp. H27-H1 | reverse complement strand
GCGGCTTCCTCCAGGGCGTCCATGAGGTGCTTGCTGACGCGCATGCCCGCGGCGTCGTGATGGGCGCGAACCGTTGTGGAATCCACGCTGACCAGCGACAAGTCGCTCCGTCCGGCGCGGGCGGCCTAGATCGTCTCGTGAGACACGTACATACCGTCCTCGGGCGCGAAGGTGCGGGCGAGCCAGCCGGCGATCTGACGCGGCGACCAGTCCTCCTTCAGCTTGCCCGCGACCGTGTCCCGCAAGGTGGGACTCTGCCGCAGCAGACAGGACTTCGGACGCCGGGCATTGTCCCAGGCGCCCTCGTCCGCGCGAGCGGCCCGGTACTTTTCACGCCCGCCATGACGCCCTACCTCGCGGCTGACCGTGGACGGTGCCCGCCCCAGCCGGCCCGCGATCGCCCGGAAGGAATCACCGGCAGCCAGACCCCGGGAGATCTCCTCCCGCTCCACCAGCGACAGCACCCCGGCCGACCTGGTCCGGGCCGCCGGGACGAAACCGCCCTCGTGGCTACTGCGCGGTGTCGTTTGAGGCGGTTGATGCCGCACTCGACAGCGTGGCGTTGTTTGTAGTCGTCTTTGTCGAACGCCGGGGGCCGGCCGCCACGGGAGCCGAGCTTCTTGCGGTTGCGAATCTGGTCGGCCTTCTCGGGGATCGTGCACCCGATCCGGCGTTTACGCAGGTAGGAGCGGTTGGCCCGGGAGCCGTACGCCTTGTCGGCACGGACTCGGTTGGGT
>NZ_JAPNLJ010000163.1 GCF_026627445.1 Streptomyces sp. H27-H1 | reverse complement strand
GGGGTCTGTACAGCCAGCGGTGTAACTCGACTGATGTGAGTTAACGGCGGCCGACGGAGAGTCGGCCGTCGAAGGCGATGTCGAAGGCCTGGAGTGCGGGCTTCCATCGCATGGTCCAGCGTTTGCGTCCCTGGCCGGTGGGGTCCAGGCTCATGACGGCCATGTAGACGCACTTCAGCGCGGCTGCCTCGTTCGGGAAGTGTCCGCGGGCTCGGACAGCCTTGCGTATGCGCGCGTTGACCGACTCGATGGCGTTCGTCGTGCAGACGATCCGGCGGATCTCCGTGTCAAACTGCAGGAACGGCACGAACTCGGCCCAGGCGTTCTCCCAGAGCCGCACGATCGCCGGGTACTTGGCGCCCCACTCCTCCTGGAACTCCAGGAGGCGGTCCTCGGCGGCCTTCGCCGTCGGCGCGGTGTAGATCGGCTTGAGTGAGCGGGAGATTTTGTCCCAGTCCTGGCGGGCCGCGTAGCGGAACGACGCCCGCATCAGGTGAACCACACAAGTCTGCGTGATCGCCTGCGGCCAGACCGTGCCGATCGCGTCGGGCAGGCCCTTCAGGCCGTCGCAGACGACCATGCACACGTCCTCGACGCCGCGATTCTTGATTTCGGTGAGGACCTGGAGCCAGTACTTGGCCCCCTCGCCGCCGTCGCCGGCCCAGAGTCCGAGGATGTCGCGGGTGCCGTCGACGGTCACCGCGAGGGCAACGTAGATCGGCCTGTTTGCCACCTGACCGTCGCGGACCTTGGTTCTGTCGACGATCTTGTGATC
>NZ_JAPNLJ010000162.1 GCF_026627445.1 Streptomyces sp. H27-H1 | reverse complement strand
TGGTTTCATGCCGAGGGCCCTGCCGGTGGGGGGAAGCCGTGCAGGGCCCTGGGTGCCTCGGGGGAGGAAAGGTGAGGCGGGTGGTGAACGATCGTTGTGGGGTGGTGGTTGCGGGGGGAGGGTGTGTTGATCTCCCCGGCGTGGTGGGCCGTGGGCCGTGGGCTTGTGGGTGTTGGGGTAGCCGGGGCCTGGGTCTGTGCTCGTTTCGCAGCGGAGCGCTGCCGGCGACGATCGGGTCGTACCGGACGTCCGGGGGATACCCAGGGTGTTCGGTGGCTCCCTTCTCGCACATTTGCGGTTTCGCACGGCGAGGGGGGAGTGTTCATGTGATCGTTTTTGTGCTGTGTCCGGGTGACGGGTGGGTGTGGCTGGGGGCTGGTTGTGTTGTGGGGTGTTGATAGTGGGAGGGCTGCGGTTTGTATGCCGTTTGCTGTCGTTGGCTCTTCTTCCAGCTGCGTCTTCGGTGCGGAGCTGCGGGCCTGTGTGCGGTGTGGTTTGCTGCGGTCTTTTGCGGGGTCGTTGTTGCGCCGGGGTTGTGGCAGAACAGGCTGTCGTTCACGTGACTGTGTTCTCTTCCACGTCTGTTGTCGCGCTCGTGCGTGAGGCTGATACCGGTATCAGCCGGTCCGGGCTGGGGTGCCGTGTGGGGTCCAGGCGTCTGCGGCGCGCGGTGGCCCTTGCTGTCGGTGCGGGTGTCCAGCTGGCCCTGCTGTCGGCTTTGGGGGCGCCTGCCATGGCGGTGGGCAGTCAGCCGGTCGCCGGCGTCTACGCGGGTGACAGCGTCACCACCGGCTCCACCAGCGCTCCTCCCCTGACCCAG
>NZ_JAPNLJ010000161.1 GCF_026627445.1 Streptomyces sp. H27-H1 | reverse complement strand
ACCGCCTCAAGAACTTCCGGGCCGTGGCCACCCGTTACGACAAACGCGCGTACGTCTACCTCGGGACCGTCACCCTCGCTGCCCTGATCATCTGGATCCGAACCTGATCCAAGAAACAGAACCTAGGAATGCGGTACGACGGGCGCTGGGGGGTCTCGGCCGAGTGCGGGGCCGTGCCAGCTGTGGGCGTGTGAAGCGATCCGGTCGCCGCCCGGCCACCCGGAGCCGGCCACCGCTTCCCCGATGGCGCTCAGGGCGTGGGCGATGTCCATGAAGTTGTTCAGTGGTGAGTGGGCCTTGACCCCGGATTTTGGACACCGGAGGCACTTGGATCTTGATGGTCCAGGAGAATGGAGTCCCTGTGGGGATGAACCATACGAAGGGCTCGCCCGGTCCCGCAGAACAACGTAGGGAAGCATTACCCCGCCGAGTTCAAGGCGGACGCGGTCGCGTTGTACCGGTCGCGGCCTGGAGCGACGATCAGGTCGGTCGCTGGTGATCTCGGGGTGAACACCGAGACGCTGCGGAACTGGATCCGGGCCACCGACGGTCGCCGCCCAGGCGCCCACTCCTCGCCGCCAGCCGCTGTCCAGGCAGGCGGTGACAGCATTCAGGCGGAGCTGGCCGCGGCGCGGAAGAGGATCCGTGAGCTGGAGGAAGAGCGCGACATCCTCCGCAAGACGGCCCGGTATTTCGCGACGGAGGGGGCCTGACCCTTGCTCGTGGACACCCTGATCATTGGATCGTGAAGATCCGAGGAACAGGAGTTCCCGTTGGGGACGTCGAAGTACAGCCTTGAGTTCCGGGCCGATGCCGTCGCGCTGTACCGGG
>NZ_JAPNLJ010000160.1 GCF_026627445.1 Streptomyces sp. H27-H1 | reverse complement strand
GTTCGGAAAGGGAAGTCGGTTGTCGCAGAAGCGTAGAAAGTTCTCTCCTGAGTATCGGGAAGAGGCAGTGAAGATGGTGCTCGAGACGTCACGTCCGGTGGCCCAGGTTGCCCGGGAACTCGGACTTGTCGAAGGCACACTCCGGAATTGGGTTAATGCAATACCGGCGGGACCATGCGGGGGAAGAGCCGCCTCTCACCTTGGACGAGCGTGCCAGGCTCCGAGCAGGAACGTGAGCTGAGGAAGCTGCGACAAAAAGTCGTCTTCCTGGAAAAGTTGCAGCGTACTTCGCAAAGGATCCTCGGTGACGACAAGTTCGAATTCATCGACGCGGGAGTACGCCGCAGCCATTTCGAAAACCGAAGACGCCCCGCCTGTTGCGAAGATGCATGCATGGCTCGAAGTGTCCCGCTCTGGATTCTACGAATGGCGCGGCAGGACGCTTTCGATATCCGCCCGGCGGCGGGATAACCTGAAACTGCTGATAGTTAAATCCTTCGAGGATTCTGACGGCACTTACGGCTACCGGCGAGTCCATGCTGACTTGGCCGCCTGGAGTGTGGCCTGCGGGCCCGAGCTCGTACGAGAGGCATGCCAGCCCAGGCCGTGGCGCCACAGCCTCACCGAGAACGACGGACAAGCCGGCCCGGTCCCCCGACCTGGTCAACCGTGACTTCACCGCCGCAGCCCCCGGCCAGAAAATGGTCGGCGACATCACTTACGTTCCGGCCTGGGAGGGCTGGATATTCCTTGCGACCGTCATCGACTGCCACACCAAGGCCGTTGCCGGATGGGCGATGGATGACAATTACAAGACCCCGCTCATCGAAACCGCCATCGAGATGGCGGCACGCAACCACACGCTTGCGCTTGACGCCGTATTTCATTCCGACCGCGGCAGCAATTACACATCCGATCAGTTCGCCAAGACGCTGCACAGGCTCGGAATCCGGCAATCCGTCGGACGGACAGGAATCTGCTACGACAATACCAT
>NZ_JAPNLJ010000015.1 GCF_026627445.1 Streptomyces sp. H27-H1 | reverse complement strand
GCGGCATCGCGTTCCGCTTTGACAAGACGCCAGAAAGCTACGAGGCCGGCCTGCATCTGTGCGGTGCGATGCTCTGGCTCCGCAGCATCGCACCACATTCATAATCCGATCTCCAGACAGGACCTAGCCGCGTACCAGGCCCGGACGAGCAGCAACTCGGCCGGATCCCTCTGGCTCCCTGATCACCTACCGCCGGCCGCGGCGTCTTTCCGCTCCTCTACGCGCCACGGCCTGGCCTTCACTCCCTCAAGGACGACATCCATGGCACGCCCATGCCCGAAGGCGACAGCCGCCGCCGACCAGCCCGGTCCCCCGTCGCGGCGACCTGATTGAAGGCGCTCGCCGCCGCGATAGGCGTCATCTGCCTTTCACCCCTTCTCCTCGCAGCCACCGCCGCCGTGGCCGCGGCGGGATCCGCAGGACGCTCGACCACCTGCACCCCGGGACCCGGGGTCGACACGGCCGCAGTGGCCAAGGCGGTCGAGGCGATCCTCGGCACGAACGGCTCCATCAGCCAGGACGTACGCGTCGAAGGCCTGGAGCTGCCAGCCGAGCAGATCCCGCACGCGAAGACCATCGTCGCCACCGGCATCTCCCTGCACATCCCCGAACGCGGACAGGTCGTGGCGCTCGCCACCGCGATCCAGGAGTCCCGCCTGCGGAATCTGGACTACGGCGACCGCGACAGCCTCGGCTTGTTCCAGCAACGGCCCAGCCAGGGCTGGGGAACACCCGAACAGATCCGGGACCCCGTCTACGCCAGCACCAAGTTCTACAAGGCGCTCCTCAAAGTGTCCGGCTGGGAGCAGCTGACGATCACCCAGGCCGCGCAGAAGGTCCAGATCAGCGGATACCCCGATGCGTACGCGCAGTGGGAGCCGCTCGCCCGGGCCTTGCAGCAGGCCATCGTGAAGGTCCTGCCCGGCGCCGGATCCGGCGGTACGCCCGCCCCGGGATCACAGCCCCCGGCCGCCGGCGGGTGCCAGGGCGGTGGGGACTTCGGACCGATCCCCGAGGGCACCGTGCCCGAGGGGTACGAGATCCCCAAGGACGCCCCGGCGAAGGTGCAGACCGCGATCCGGTGGTCCATGGGCCAGCTCGGCACGATGTACCAGTGGGGCGGCACCTGCCTCTCCTCCCACGGCCCGGACCCCATGGGCCGGTGCGACTGCTCCAGCCTGACCCAGCAGTCCTACAACGCCGCCCAGATCGCCCTGACCCGCACCACGTATACCCAGGTCAACGAAGGTGCCAGCGTGCCGGTTTCCGACATCAAGCCGGGTGATCTGCTGTTCACCCGACCCGGTCCGAACGGACCCGAGCACGTGGCCATTGCCGTCGGCACGGCGAAGGGCACGGCCCTGGCGATCGAGGCTCCGCGGACTGGAAAGCCGGTCCGCATCGTGACCCAGGCCAGTCTCGGCGAGATCATCGCCGTCCGGCGGATGGTCCCCGCTTCCTGACCGCCTGACGGCCGTCCTTCCCATCCGGCTTCCTCGCCGGATTTCCCAGCGACCTTGCGCCGCCCAACCACGCGCCCCCGTCGCTTCCCCCTCAGATCAGCCACCGCACGAAGCCGTACTGCCCGTGCGGGCAAGGAGTTCAGCGCAGCCATGCCCTCGATCGACCGCATCATCTATCTCGCTTACGACCCGGGCGTCGCCCCCAAGGAAGGCGGCCTGCCGGGCCTGTCGGTCCTCAAGGACGTCGTCAACTCCATCAACCTGTACGGGATCATCGCCGTCGTCGGCGCCCTCTCGGTCAGCCTCGCCGTCTGGGCCTGGGGCCACTTCACCGGCGGCCACAACAGCGAGGCCAACGGTAAAAAGGGCGCCCTGGTCAGCGCCGGCGCGGCCCTCGGCCTCGGTGCCGCCAACGGCGCCGTCGCCTTCTTCTCCAACCTGGGCACCCAGGTCAAGTAGTGGCGAAACGATCCCGCAAACGCGCGCACCCCCGCATGTACACCCACGCAGGCCACTGGTCGGCGAACAAGCGCATCGCCTTCCTAGCCATCGGCCTGGCCGTCCTCCTCGCACTCGCTGGGCTCGCCGCCTGGTGGACCGGACGCTCCGAAACCCACCGGTCCGCCGTCCCCGGCCCCGCTAACTCGTCGTCCGCCCCTTCCCCGGCGCACCCTCCGGCCGGTGGAACTGGCACGGTGGCCCCTCCGGCGAAGATCTCCGACCCGCTCGCGTACGGGAAGGCGGCGGCGCAGGTCCTGTGGACCTACGACACCCGCACCACCAGCCACACCCAGCACCTCGCGGGCCTTCGCGCCTGGGTCACCCAGGAGACGAAGTACGCCGACTGGCCCGGAATCCAGGCCCTGATACCCGACCCGGTGCTGTGGACCCGGATGCACGACAACGCCCAGCACGCCGAGGCCACCGTCACCGAATCCCGGTTCCCCAGCAGCTTCAAGCAGGCACTGGCCGAGGACCCCACGACGCTCACCACGGCGTACATCTACGCCGTCACCGTCACCGGCAAGCAGCAGATCAGCTGGAACGGCGGCGGCGCCGGAGCCGAGGACCGCTCGGTCACCCTCGCCGTCCAGTGCCGCCCCGGAACGGACTGCTCCCTCGTCGCGATCTCGCCCCGGGTCCTGCCGTGACCCGCCCCGCCTCTGGAAAGGAGGTACCCCCGCATGGGGTTCTGTGACCTGCCCATCGCGAACAAACTGTGCACCGCCGCCGACGTGATCGACTTCGCGAATGATCCCGGAAAGGCGATCACGGAAGGGATCGGCAACTGGATCGCGAAGTCGGTCGGTGAACTGGCCATGGCCTCCAGTGACCTCGCCGTCGAGGGCATCACCGCCACCACCAAGATCGACCTCAACGCGACCTGGTTCAGGGACAACTACGAGACGCTGCTGCCCATCGGCCTCGTCATGCTCGTGGCCACCATGTGCGCCCAGCTCGTGCGGGCCGCGGTCAAGCGCGACGGCCAGGCCCTGAGCCAGGCGTTCACCGGCACCTTCATGGGCGTGATCTTCGCGTTCAGCGCCATCGGCCTGACCACGATCGCGATCGAAGTCGTCGACGCCTTGTCGGACGGGCTCTTCGCGGCGGCCGGGACCTCGATGGAGGAGGCAGTCCGGCGGAGCATCAAGGTCTCCGTCATCGGCGGTGTGGCCGGACTCGGCTGGATGGTGCCCGCCTTCGTCGGGATCGGCGCGGCCGTCGGAGCGTTCATGTTCTGGTGCGTGATGCTGATGCGCAAGGTCGGCATCCTGGTCCTCGTCACGCTCGCGGTCTTCGCCGGCGCCGGCGGCGGCTGGGAGGTTGCACGCCGGTGGCGCCGCGGCTGGATCGAAGCCACCGCGACCCTCGTCGTCTCGAAGCTCCTGATGACCGTGATCTTCATCCTCGGTATCTCCGCCCTCGGTGAGACCCAGGGCAAGGAGGGCACCCAGGCCCTGGCCGACATCATGGCCGGCATCGTGATCATGTGCCTGGTGCTCCTGGCCCCGTACGCCACGTTCCGGTTTGTGCACTGGGCGGCAGAGGGCGCGGACGGTGAGTCCCTCCACCGCGCCGGTGGTGCAGGTGCGCAGGTTGCCCGTCAGCACACTGAGCAGGCGGCCCGCAAGGCAGCAACCATGGCCGCGACAGGCGGGGCCGGCGGAGCAGCAGCAGGATCCGCCGCGCCCCAGGGGCCCGACTCGCTCGCCAGCGGCGGGTTCCCCGGTGACATCGCCTCCCAGTCGAGCGGTGGCGAGGGGCAGAAGCAGGGCTCCCAGGAGGGCGGCGGCATGTCGCCCGCGATGGACGCGCTGACGAAGGCGGTTCAGCCTCCGCCGACGAGCCCGCAGCAGGACACCAGCGGACAGCCTGGCGGCCCGTCCGGGCAGCAGCCCGGCGGTGGACCCCCGGCCAGCCCTGACTCCGGCAGCACGCAGTGGTCGGGCCGCGGGACCGGTTCTCCGCCTCCGCAGGGAGCCGCTCCGTCGACCGACACCGGCCAGTCGACCGGACCGGCGGCCCCGACGCCGCCACCCGCCGGCAACTGATCACCATCCGCTGACGGCAGGAAGCCCCGTGGGACGCGCCGCGCCCGCTCCGGCGCGTCCCACGGACCCACCCCGGCCTCCCGCCCGCACCTGAACGGCCCTCCACTTGTCAGATCTGTCTATCTCCCCGATGACGGTGAAGTTCCCCATCCGCTCCCGTCGCGGCATCCTCCTCGGCCTCACCCTCCCCCAGCTGACCCTCGTCTCGATCACCCTCGCACTGCTCCTCGCGACCGTCGTCACCTCCGGCCTCGTCGGCGCATTCACCATGACCCCGTTGTGGGCGGCCATCGCCACCCTCACCTTCGTCCGCCGCCAGGGCCGCTCCCTCATCGACTGGGCGCCGATCATCATCCGCTACGCACACCGGCGCCGGACCGGGCAGACCATGTGGCTGGCCCGCGCCGTCTCCCGCCCCCGCGTGGACGGACTCCTCCACCTCCCCGGCACCACCGCCTCACTGCGCGTCGTCACCCCGGACGGATCGCAGGCCGCCGCCGTCCACGACCCTCAGCAGCAGACCCTGACCGCCGTCGCCCGCGTCACCTCCCGAGCGTTCGCGCTGCTCGACCCTGGCACCCAGAACGCGAACGTCACCAACTGGGGCCGAGCACTGGCGAGCATCGCCCGCACCGGGCACGTCGCCACCGTCCAGGTCCTGGAGCGCACGGTGCCCGACTCCGGGGACGGACTGGCCCGCCACTGGGCCCAGCACGGCAACGCCCAGACCCCCGTCGCCGGGCAGGTCTACTCGGAGCTGCTGGCCTCCGCCGGTCCGGCCGCCGCCCCGCACGAGGCATACATCGCGATCTCCCTGGACCTCAAGGCCGCCAAGCGCCTCATCTCCCAGGCCGGCGGCGGCCTCGCCGGCGCCTTCACCGTCATGGCCACGACCACCAGCTCCGTCGCCCAGGCCGCCCGCTCCTCCGGCCTGACCGTCACCGGGTGGCTGACCGCCCGCGAGATCTCGGCCGTGATCCGCACCGCGTACGACCCGAAGGCCATGTCCGCACTCCAGCAGTGGTCTCCCAACGGCCGCGCCGAGGCGGACCCGGCTGCCGCCGGGCCCGTGGTCCAGATCGAGGAGAGCGACCGGCTCGCCACCGACTCCGCCCGACACGCCACCTACTGGGTGGAGTCCTGGCCCAGGACCGAGACCGGCGCCGGATTCCTCCACGGCCTCCTCTTCAGCGCCGGCGTCCGGCGCAGCTTCTCCCTCATATACGCGCCGCAGGCCCTGACGGCCGCCCTGCGCGATGTCCAGCGCCGCAAGGCGACGATCATCGCCGACGTCGCCGAACGCCGACGCAAGGGCATGGTCGACAGCGAAGAGGACAACGTCGAGTACACGGACGTCAAAGACCGCGAGCGCCAGCTCATCGCCGGCCACGCCGACGTCGCGCTTACCGGCCTGATCACCGTCAGCGCCGAGACCGACCCCCTCCTCGACGCGGCCTGCGCACAGATCGAAACCGCCGCTGTCACCGCTCAAGTCGACCTGCGCCGCCTCCTGTTCCAGCAGCCCGACGCGTTCGCGCTCGCCGCGCTGCCCCTGGCCCGCGCCGCCCTCTAGCGGCGCCGCACCATCCCTGCCCCGCAGGAAGGAATCCGTGACACCCCCCACCCCCCTCCCCGATTCACACCCCTACCTGCGCGCCGCCACAGCCGGTATCCGCCACCACACCCGCGGCCTCACCACCGGTACCCCAGCACCCGCCGACCGAGCCCACCTCGACACCGTGCACGCGCACTTCACCGCCCTGCACCAGCTCCTCGACAAGCTCACCGACGCCACTCGCACCGCGTGGCCGACCGCGGGCCGTCACCTCGCCGGCGCCCACACCCGCCTGTGGCAGGCCGCAGCCGAAGTCCACGACGCCTTCCACACCCTCCCCGCGAACCCCACCCTCGCCCCCGGCGCGGCTGAGGAGTGCAATCCGAACCGGCTCCCCGAAGGCCCGCCCGTGCTGACCATCTGCCAGCGCCACCTCAGCGCCGGACACGCCATCCGGCGCAAGACCACCCCCGCTGACCTGCGCGGCCACGTCACCCACTGCGGGCGATGACCACCCCCGCCCTCACGAGATCAGGCCGCCCCCGATGACCCACCGGCCCGCACGCCGCGCCCGACGCGCCAGCGCATCCCCCCTCTTCACCCCCCACGGCACCGACCGCGCCACCCGCCGCGCCGCACGGCGCCAGCTCGCCGAAGCCGAAGCCAAGGCCCGCGAAACGGCCGCCTCCCTCCCCGGCGGACACCTGCCGACCGAGGCCGAGATGCCGCTGCCGCTGTACCCGCCTTCCGGACGGCCTGGCACCGCCTCCGCCCGCGGAAACAAGTTGCGGCTGCCCGCACACCGCATGACCACCGCCACCGCGAGCGGCGCGTACCCCTTCCTCGCCGAGGGCGGTCTCGGCGCCGAGGGCGTCTACATCGGTCGAGATGTACACGCCGAGGCCAGCTTCACGTTCGACCCCTTCTCCCTGTACGGGCGGGTCGAGGGCTTCACCAACCCGAACGTGTTGCTCGCCGGCGTCATCGGCCAGGGCAAGAGCGCTCTCGCGAAGTCCTTCGCGCTCCGGTCGGTCGCCTTCGGGTACAAGGTGTACGTCCCCTGCGACCCGAAGGGCGAGTGGACCCCGGTCGCCACCGCCCTCGGTGGAACCTCCATCGCCCTCGGCCCCGGGCTCCCCGGCAAGCTCAACCCCCTCGACGCCGCGCCCCGCCCACCCAGCGTGACGGAAGCGGACTGGGCGGGCGAGATCCGCAAGCGCCGCCTCCTGCTCCTGGGGTCCCTGGCACGCACCGTTCTCGGCCGCGACCTCCAGCCGATGGAGCACACCGCCCTCGACGTCGCCCTCGACGCGGTCGTCCAGGCCGCCGCCTCAGCCGGGCGCACCCCGCTGCTCGGCGACATCGCCCACACCCTCAACCAGCCCAACCTCCTCGACCAGGCCGCTGGCACTATGTCCGGCCACCTCGGCGACGCCGCCCGCGACCTCGCCCACGCCCTGCGCCGCCTGGTCCACGGTGACCTCGCGGGCATGTTCGACGCGCAGTCGACCATCCGCTTCGACCCCGACAGCCCGATGCTCACCATCGACCTCTCCCGCCTGGGCGGCTCCGGGGACGACACCGCTCTGGTCCTGGCCATGACCTGCGCCTCGGCCTGGATGGAGGCTGCGCTCACCGACCCGGGCGGCGGCCGGCGCTGGGTCGTCTACGACGAGGCGTGGCGGCTGATGAGGCACGCCGGCCTGCTGGAGCGCATGCAGGCCCAGTGGAAGCTGTCCCGCGGGCTCGGTATCGCGAACTTGATGGTGATCCACCGCTTGTCGGACCTGCTCACCGCTGGCGACGTCGGCTCCCGAGGCCGCGCACTCGCCGAAGGCCTCCTCGCGGACTGCTCCACCCGCATCATCTACCGCCAGGAGAACGACCAGCTCGCCGCCGCTGCCGGACTCCTCGGCCTCACCAGCGTCGAAACCCAGGCCATCTCCCACCTCAACCGGGGTCGCGGACTGTGGCGGGTCGCCGGAAGATCCTTCATCGTCCAGCACCTCCTCCACCCCCAGGAATCCACCCTCTTCGACACAGATTCCCGGATGCACTAGCTACCCGGCCATCCCACCAACCTCAGGAACCGATCATCGAATTCCATCCCACCGCCACCATCTTCCCCATGCTCGACGAAGACGAACTCCAGGCGCTCGCTGAGGACATCCGCCAGCTTGGCCAGCTCCAGCCCATCATCCTGGACAGCGCCGGTCGACTCCTCGACGGACGCAACCGCCTCAAGGCCTGCGAGCTCATCGGCATCGAGCCGGTCTTCGCCACCTACGACGGCGACGATGCCGACGCGTACGCCCTGTCCGTCAACGCGCGACGACGCAACCTGACCAAGGGACAGCTGGCCATGATCGCGGCCAAGGCCCTTTCAATCACTGAACGATCGAACCGTTCAGTCTCTGAACAGTCCACTCGTTCAGTCAGTGAACAGGCAGGGGTGTCCCTCGGGCGGATCGGCCAGGCCAACACCATCCTCCGACACGCACCCGACCTCGTCGATCCCGTCATCAACGGCGCCATCACCATCGACGAGGCCTACAAGACAGCACGCGAGGCCAAGAACCAGGCCGAGTCAGCGGAGTCGCAGCTCGCCCGACTCCGGGCGGAGGACAACGAACTGGCCGATCGCGTGGTCGAGGGAGAGCTGACTTTGGCCGGCGCCTGGGCGGAGCGGAAGGCCCGCGCGGAAGAAGAGGTACGTCAGCGCAAGGTGGCCACACAGTTCCTCTGCGAGGTGGTGCCGCCCCTCGCCCAGGCCCGCGGCACGAACACCGCCAGCATGTTCGACCCAGAGTTCGTCCTGCCAGGCCGATCCATCACCCCCGAGGTCATCCAGAACGCCATGGCGGCTCTGACCGAGATGGCCGCGACGCTTCGGGAGCGTGATCTCGCATGAGCACCCCTTCCGACTCCCGCCTGTGGCAGATCGTCGAAGAGGCCGCCGCCTCCGTCACCGACGAGACCGGCCGCTTCCGCAAGAGCGATCTCGAAGACGAACTCCGCAACCGGCTCGCCCACGAAGATCTCGAAGTGCATGTCCGTGCCGCTGCCGCCGACAAGCTCGTCCAGGGCCTCGTGCGGGGGTTCGGCGAGCGGCGGAGCCCCAAGCCGCGGCGGCAGTCTGGGATGTTCCACCCCGAAGGCATCCTGAAGCTGGGCAACGGGATCTGGGTCTGGATGGACCGCGCCACTCGCACGGATCTCCTGGAGTGGGGCCGCCTGTCCACGCGGAATTTGGCACGGGTCGCGACAGCCGAGATCGACCGCCAGCGCTACGTCGCCGACCGTCTCGATGCCTTCCGCCAGCACACCGGCTTTGACCTCCTCGGGGAACTGGAACGGACCGTCTTCGGGTACATCGCATCGGAGGCGGACCCGTTCGGTGACGATGATCCGCTTCCTGACTCCGAGGAGGAAGCACCTCTGGACGGCGGGCAGCCGCGATGACCCCCGCCGAGCATCGCCGCGCCTTGGCTCCGCTGCCGGATCACCGAGGAACCGGAGATCCCGCGTGGCAGCAGGTATGGGCGAACTATGCGTACCTGATCACCCCGCTCCGTGAGCGCGGCATGGTCTGCGATGTCCAGCAGGGCCTCCAATACTGGCTCGTCTACGCCTACCCGCCCGGCCACGACTCGGTCCTCATCATCGGCCCCGAGGACAGCGGCTGGCTGGTCACCCACCAGGCACCCGCGGAGGACTGGACCGACTTCGCAGTCGTCTACGACTCCCGCGCCGGCAGCACACCGCCGGCGGGCCCCGATGCAGGGCACGGCCGTGAGATCGGCCCCCTGCTCGCCGCCGTGGACGCTCGCGTCGCCCGTCTGCCTCGCGTACCGGCGGCCCCCGTCTCGACGGTACCCCGGCACGTAGGGGCAGCCGCCGTGCAGACGACACACGGCCGCTGATCCGTTCCGATCGGAGAACGCATGAACCGACCTCCCGGCATGAGTGATGCCGACTGGGCCGACTACCTGCAGGCCGCCAACGACGACGCCCGTATTCAGGACGAACTCGCCGACCGCGAAGCTCAGGTGGAGAACGGTCTCATCAGCCACTACGACGAGTATGGGTTCTCGTGGGAGCCATCGGACGGCCTCGCCTGGACCGACGAAGTCATGACGCTTGCCGCCGCGTTCGAGCAAATCCCACAGAGGCTCGTCCTGCTCGACTCGGCCGGCAACGTACCCGACGGCCCTTGGCACCGCTCCTGTACCAGCAGGTGCACCAGGCCCAAGCGCTCGCCCGTGCAGCTGGCTATCTACTCGACATCGCCACGCAGTCCGAGCGATGTCCTGACTCCCGCGGTGTGGCCGCGCTCGCCCACCTCGCCTCTGCAGCGGCGCTGGCCTCAGCGGCCGTCGGCAGCCTGGCTGAAGCCCTCCATACGGAGAGCGCCCCTCCCCGGGTTGCCCGGCAGCACGTCGAGTGGCGCTTGGTGATCGCTCATGCCGATTCCCGTCGAGACCTCCGTCGGGCCGGCGAAGCCCTCCGCGCAGCAGGATCCCTGTACACCGACCGTTCGCCGGCCAAGGGCGTCTCGCGCCCGGCCGTGCCCACGCGCCCCCCAACGCCTGGGTCCACGCCTCGCAACCTTCGCTGAACACACAATCGAGAGGGTCCCCGTTCCTTGCACCATCCCGCCAGCATCCGCATCGGCCTCCACACGGCCGGACCGCTGGAGCTCCCCCGTTCTCCCCTCCAACGGATCCTTTGGGAACGCGGATTCGCCTACTCCCCCGAGCACGATGGGTACGTTCCGCCGCCGTCCCTCCCCGCCGGGCAGCAGATCCATCTCGTCCACGATGCCGTGCACGTTCTGCACTCCCTCGGCCACCCCGTAGCGCACTTCCATCACTTCGAGGAAGGCCGGTGACGGGCCCGGGCCAGAACCGTCCGGCGACCGGGACAGCCCCAGGCGACGGCCTGTTCCTGTTCGCTCAGCAGCTGGCCGCGAGCTTGGGGCCCGCGTGGGGCGCCTCAGCCCGACGGAATCCCGTCATTGCCAATGAGACTGGGTGGGACCCGGCAGAGAAGCGCTGTTGGGACAGGCGGGATGGCGTCCTCACGCGGGCTCTGCGCCACGCCAGAGACAGCGAGCGGGCCGTACTCACCCACCCTCACGGCTACCAGCTCTACCTGGTGGAGCGGCCTCGACGCGCTCGGCAGATCCTGGTGGCCGGAATGCTCCCCGCCGGCGCCTTCAAGTTCGACACGACCGCACCTCCGGCCGCGATCTCCGTGCCGAGGAACCCTGCGCGGGCAGCCGCCGCCATACGCAGCCGCAGCTTCCTGCCGAGCTACCGGCTGGCCGCCGCCGGCGTATCTCGGGAGACCCGGTTCCGAGAAGTCCAACAGGTTGTCTTCGGACGGGACTTCGACGGCTCCCCGCTCGTCAACGTGCTGTCGGCGCACGCGATGCGCCTCCTGCTGGACGTGCACTCCGCCTGGCTGCTGGACCCGGAATCCGGTCTATGCCGTCCCCGGAACCCTGCCGCCGATGCCGACGAGCTCGTCCGCTCCGCCGGCACCCTCCTGCAGACCTACGGCTACGAGGTCACCCTCACCTCTGAGCACCCCCGGGCCTATACCTTCCGTCCTCCCATCAGGCCCGTCGTGCCGCCCGCCCCGAGTCCGCCGCACGGCAGGCCCTCCGGGCCGGCCCGCTGACCGGGCTGCGCCCCGCATTCATCCACCGGCTCGCGACGAGCGAGCCGTCTTCACCTGGAGTCACCCTGGCTACCCGATCGACCATCGCCCGCCCCACGGAGACCGGCTTTACCGGCATCTACGTGCACTGGGATGGATACCCCAGCAACCACCTCCCCCTCCTGCTCGCTGCCTATCAGCACCGCTTCGCCGGTGACGCCGAAGCCCTGGCCGCTCATCTCATCGACTCGCCCGCGGTCGGATGGAACTCGCTGGGCGACGACCTCCTCGACGGCACGCCCGAGGACATCCGCCAGAACCTCGTCGGCCAGCACGGCTCCAGGCCGAGCTCGGCCATCGACGACATGTTCACGCCCGACGGCAGCCCGGCCGAGCGGATGACCTGTGACGAGTCCGCGTCCGGACAGGGCTGGCTGGAGTGGGCCTACGTCCTGCATCCCCACGGCATCGAGGTCCTGCCGCTCTCGGAGTCCGACAGCGGATCTGTCGTGGCCTGGGACCAGGACCCGACGACGCCCTACTCCGATGCCGTACGGGCCTGGCTCCCGGGGCGCCGCACACCGCCCGCGACCACCGTCCGTAAGCCGGCGCCCCTCAGTAAGCCTTCTGCCAAGACGGCACACCGTTGACCCTCGACAGCGACGCCCGTCCTCCCCGGGATCCCGGGGAGGACGGTGCGGAGCCTGCCCTGGGGCCTGCGGGTCTTCGGCGGCTGGCCCGCCTGGAGGCAGGACCGTACCTCGCCGGCCTGGGGCTCCCCGATCCGGGCCGTGCCGTCCGCGCCTGGGCTGATCAAGGAGCGCAGGCACCGTCAGCGGCGGCCCTCCACCTTCTCGTGGAGGGCGCCACCGGAGCGGACGGCGCCTTGCTGGGACTCCGTGACCTCCTTCGGGCCGCCGCCGCGTGGTGCCGGGACCACGAGGAGCCGGCCCTGGCCCGGCGCTACACGCACACCAGCGATCTCTTCGACGTCGCCGACCGGCTGCTCTACCAGCTGGGCGTCGACCTGCTCACCGCCGCACACGAAGTCCGCAGCGCACCGTAGGCGGACCAGACGCCGACTCCCCTTGATGAAAGGCGCTTTGAGTCCTTGGAAGCCCCGCACCTCTACCTCGGATGGCACCCCGAGTACGGCTTCGTCGCCGCGTCCAGCCCGCGCCTGACCGACCATCTACGCGACTGGGCCCTCGAACGCGTCCAGTTCGAGCCCGTCCCCGGCACCAACCTGCACCGGCTCACCGAGCCCAGCCAGGACGGCCAGCGCCGGGCCCGCCAGGCCGTGACCGCGATCCGCGGCCTGGGCCTCGTCGTCCAGGCCGACTTCACCCTCGATCCAGAGCTCAGCGCCGATCCTCCGCGGCCCGCGGTGAGCCTTGGCCTCGCCAAGCGTCAGGCGCGTATCGCCGGCGCGGCCACCGCCCGGTCACCGCAGCGCGGTACATCCGTCACCAGCGCAGTCGCCTCGGTTCACCGTGTGGGGCCCACCCCAGCGCCGGCGAGCACGGTCACCGGCACCACGCGAGGCCGCTAGTTCGCGCTAGAACCACCATCACCTGGTTCGCCTCCCTTCTCACCGAGGAATTCCCCTTTGGCTATTCAGACCCGCTGGAATGTCGAGCATCCCTGCGGTCATCAGACCGAGCACGATCTCTCAACCCGCCCCGCTGACAAGCGTGCTGGCTTCGCCCGATGGCTCGGGACGAAGGACTGCACCGCCTGCTGGAAGGCAGCCCGCGACGGCGACAGCGAGAGCCGGGAAGCCTGGCTCACCGGCAAGCGCGCTGAGGAGCAGGCCACCGCCACGGAGTGGGCGGTGAAGTTCTCCATGCCTCCGCTGGAGGGACCCGAGCGTGCTCTGGCGTGGGGTGAACGCAGTCGGCACCAGCTGGTTACGGCCGCGTACGAGGCTCTGGTAGCGGAAGGAGCCTGGGATGAATCCGACTGGGCCACGCTGGAGGAAGCCGTCCGCGGCATCCGCCGGGCGGGCTGGTGGATCGACCAGCGTGACGCTGCGGGGACCGACCTTCCCGAGCTCGTAGACGCCGCCTCCGAGACGGACCGCGGCAACGAGAACCCCCACCTGTAGCCCTATCTATCGCACGATCCGCGAATTCGATAATCCGGAATTCTCCGGATGATTGAAGTAATCCCCGCCGCTGCTCGGCACCTATTCGTGGAAGGACCCGGCCATGCCTGAAGCTGTTCCCCGCCCGCCCTACGTCACCCCCGCGGACGCCCTCACCCCCAACCGGGACATCACCCACGGCCACTTCGCCCCCGGGGACCGAGTCGTGATCATCCACGGTGTGGCGGGGGACAGCCTCTACGGTGACGCCGTCACCGTCGTAGCCCCGTCGTGGCACACCCCCACCGAAGAGGATGGCTGGCGGCTGCGCAACCCGCTCGGCGGCCAGCACACCTTCGTCACCGGGCACCCGCGCTACCTCATCCACCTGGACCGGCACTGCCCGGACTGTCTGATCCACATGCGGGCCCTGGAGGAGCTTCTCCTGCCTCGCCTGTCCTCAGCAGACGAGAACACCGAGATCGACTGCGGGTGGTACAGCCTGACCGAGTACGACCAACTCGTCCACGTCTCCGACACCAAGCACGGCCGATGATCCCCCTCGTCCGACCTCGGCTCTTTCACGTCGAGGACGTCTTCGAGGATGCCCTCGGCCGGCCCCTGCTCCACGTCGTGGACCTGATCGCATTCACCGTAGTTGCTCACGGGCCGGCCTTCACCGAGCGGCCGGTGCTGGAGGAGAACGCCCGTATGTGGAGCGCGGAGGAGTGGGTCGAGCATCTCGATGAGCCCTTCGACGAACACCCCTTCATCACCAGTCCCGGCGGGGACCGGCACGCAGTCCTCCATCTGGAGTTCCGGCTCCACCCGCATGATTCCGGTCAGCATCCCGGTACGTGGGAGCAGATCGCCGAACGGATGGCCCGGACCGCGGGCATCGCCGCACCGGCCGGCGCCCCGGGGTGCCGTTGGGTCGCCTTCCTCGGAGAATCGAACACACTGCACATCGTCGCCAACCTGATCCGCACCGATGGGTCATGGGCCGACGTGCCGCGCAGCCTCGCCCGCGACCTCACCGCCGAGGCACGACGACTCGAAGGCGACTTCGGCCTCCACTCCCCCCTCCCGGACAAGGCGCCGCAGGCACCATCCGCCTCCCTCGCGGGGACGGCGGAGAAGCTGCTGGCCGAACTGGCTGACCCCGAACTCGGGCTGCTGCCCAGAGCGGCACGCGTCAGCACGAAGACCGCCGAGGTCCTCTCCTTCCACCCCGGGCGGAGCACCGACATCAGCGCTCGTCTCGCGGCCGTGGCCACTCATCTGCGAGCGCTGAACGCCGAGGTCACGGCCATCGCCGTGCTGGCCGACCCTTCGTGGGCCACGCCGAGCCGAACCGCCGTACACCACGTCCAGCCCGTCCCTGCCCAGCCCAGCATTCCGGGCCCGCGAGGACGCTGAGCCAACTGGAGCCAGCCATAGCCCTATCCGACCACCACGTACACATCTCCCGCGATCCGCACTCCGACGAAGTCCTCGCCCGGGGCGGGGACGAGTACGCCGAGGGAATCCTTCAGCGCGCCGGGTTCATCCCGGTCCTACGCCAGCACGACCGTCTTCACCGTCTGCCTCGCAGGCTTGCCGCCGGAGAAGAACTCCACCTGGCCGGAGTCGCCGTTGCACGGTTGAAGGCAGCCGGGTACACCACACAACACGACCCGGACTTCGCCCCGAGTCCGATGACCTTCCTCGACCTGACCATCGGCGGCCAGGTCGAAAACCTCGCCGCGAAGATCCGCACGGCAGAACACAGCGAAGACGCCACCGCAGCCCTCACCGAGCTCGTCGCCCCCGGAGACGGCGTCCTGCCGGCCGCCATCTCGGTCCTCGAAGCCGCAGCGGACTTCTTCGCCGGTCTCGGAGATGAGGCGGACCCCGCGCACGCGGCCCGTATCCGCTACCTCGCCGAGAAGATCGACACGATCACCATCGAGGTCTCCGCCTACCGCAACGCGCTCGGCGACCGGCACACCGCTCACCCTCTGCGCCCCTCCTGCGCCGGGGTCGAGACATCCGAGCGTGAAGCGTCCGTTGTCTGCTCTTGTCCCCCGCTGCCCCCGGCCCCGCCAGTCCGGCGCGGACGCTGACCTTCCCCACCACACAACAAGGTGCACCCTGTCCCCCTCGCCACGGCGCGATGACCTCGCCGGCTTCGCCTCCGCCCTCGCCCAACGCCTCCCCGGCCCCACCTGGACCAGCACGTACACCAGGCACAAGACGTACCCCGATCAGATCCCCACGACCAACCAAGTTTGGGACGCCGGCGCCATCGGACACGCGGCTTCCGACTTCGTCCTCGGCCACCAGGCTGTGCTCAGCCGTGTCGACGGACCCCGGCTCCTGGTCTTCGACCGGCCCAGGTTCGCTCGCCAGTTCATGGTCGGCGCTCTCGTCCCGGAAGCCGACCCGGACGCCTTCCACCTCGTGGCCGAGCCCAACGGCATCACCGTCCCCGCCGACCCCGGACGCGCTGCTTCACAGGTCGCCCACAGGCTTCTGCCCCGCTTCGAGGCGGCGCTGGAGCAGGTGCGGCGCAACACAGAAAATCCGATCCCCCGCCGTCCCGCGCCGCCCCTGCTTGCCGGACGGGTGAGCATGGCCTGGTACCCCGACGGCGTCGTCGGCGCAGTATCGGGTGCCGAAGGCGCGGCCGATGCCCTGTACAGCTCCGGGTTCGGGTACCACCCGTACGACCGGATGTTCATCCTGTCGGCCTCGTACGGCGACCGTGAGCAGATCGCCCGGATCCAGGCCGCATCGCAGCGCTTGGACCGGCTGGGGATTGGTGTCGTCGTCCGTCCCGCTCCAACCCCAGCACCCCTCACCTCTAAGCCCGCAGTGGTAACCCCTCGCAGTCAGGGCGCTCCCGCCCGAACCCGCTGATCAGCGCGACACACACCGAGACAGGAAGGGTCAGGCGTCCTGAACCACGCTGACGAATTCGGCACCGATGTCGAGATCTACCTGCACCACTTTGACAAGGCCGTCTACGCCGACACTCGCACCGGAGCCCCCGAGCGCCTCCTGAAGCTGCTCGACTCCCAGGGTTTCGAGCGGAACACCATGCCGCCGATCTACGTATGGCACAAGCTCCCCGAAACCCTCAGCCCTGACGAGGTGCGACAGCATGCGACCCGGGCCATGGCCGCCGGGACGGCGGCCGGATACCGGGTCAACATCGCCCCCGAGCTCTTCGACGAGGCGACCTACACGGAGGCCAAGGCCGCCCGGAACGGGCTAACCCCACAGCCGCAAGCGGGAATCCCCACACCGGGAAGTACGGCGCCCACCCCACGCCGGCGTTCCTGACCCTCGCTGGAGATCCGATCTACCCATCGCCAACCCCCTTCCCACCTCCCATCTCCGCCCGGCGAAGACCCCCGCTCGGCTACTTCCTGCTGCGCCGCTACCTGAAAGATTACGCGTTCGGCAGCGACAGGCGCCCGTCCCTTGGAACACCAAGAACACCCTCGGAGCACCAGGAGGAGACCACCGGCCCTCCACACCGAGCCACCACCGCCGCGACCCCGACTCCCGAAAGGAGGCCGCTTGTTCAACGTCACCACGCAAGACCTCGTTGACGTCCGCATCACCCTTGCCGCCCTGGCCGCGCAGCTGGACGAAGGCCTGCCCGCCCATGACGCCGCCACGCTGTTGAGGCCCGTCTTCGAGATTGACGACGGTCTGCTCTATCAGGTCAGCAACGTCCTGGGCGCGGTAAGCCGGATGGCCAAGCGGTACAACGACGCCGGTGTCGAGGACGCGGACATCTGGCGAGACCTCGCCAACTCCTGCGACTCCGTCTTCCGCCAGGCGGAGAACCTGCTCGGCACCGGCGACGAGATCGCCCAGTGGCCGGACGCCCTCCCTGCCCCGGTCAAGACCTCCGCGCCGCTGCCGCCAGCCTCGCTGGCCTCACCGGCAGGGAGGACCCGATGACTCGGCAGTGGACGGGCTGGGGGCCGGGCGGAGAGCTCCCCGAGCAGCACTACCTGATCGAGCCTCGCCACCTGGCCGGTGGCGGCGACGTCCGGCACGTCACCGAATACCTCCGCGCCAGCGGATGGGCCGACAAGACGCCCCGAGCCGGCAGCCCGCTCCTCTTCGACAGCCCGGACAAGTCCGTCCGCATCGGGTACGACCCGGGTGCGATGCCGCCGGGCTGGACCGTCTCCGGCCGAGCCACCCCGGAGCAGCCCGCCTGGCACGTGACCCTCACCGAACACGTGCCCGTCGAGATCATCGCGGGGCTGACGGACGCCCTCACCCAGCAGCGCCTGGCGCACGCACCAAATGTGTGGGCGCCACTGGAGGAGCAGAACTGGGCGACCGCCCGCGGGAAGCACTTCACCGCGACCAGCCCGGACGGTGATGCCTGGATCCAGTTTCACCAGAGCGAGCCTGGCAAGGCGCACTGGTGGGCCGGCGCCCGTACCGAACACGGTCGTGCCTGGGACGCGGTCTTCTCCCAGACCACCCCGATGCACCTGGTCCAGGAATTCGCCACCGCCCTGGCTGACCCCCAGCCCGTGATGCGGCCACGTGGGCACGTGCCCGCCACCGACCGGATCCGCACCACCTCGGTGTCGGTCCTGCCCTCCCGTCTCGCCGCCTGGCAGCAGGCCCGTGTCACCGCCGCCCGCTCCGCGACCTGGGCCAAGAACGCGTGGGCCGCCCGCCAGCCCCGAAAGGCCGCACCCCGCCCCCACACCGCCAGGAGCGGCACCACCACCGCCGGCCGCCGCTAACCCCCCTCCCTTACAGGACGCCCATGACCGACAGCTCCACCGAACTCACGCCCGAACAGCTCCAGGAGACCGCGAACACGCTCCTGAAGCTCACCGCCCATCTGCGATCGGGACCCGCTCCGGAACACGCCCTGGCACTGACCGCCGTCCTGCTGGACGAGGACCACGGTGTTCTCGCGCGCCTCTCCGAGGCTCTGCGTGCGACCTCCCGCTACCTGGTCCAGCAGGCACCGGTCCCCTGGACGCCGCAGGTCCAACACGCCGTGCAGTGGCTCACCCTCGCAGCCAACGACATCCAGGACTGGACGATCCTGCACTTCGACGTCAGCCAGCTGAGGACGGATGCCGTCCTGAGCCAGAGCCCCTCGTGAACGAGGACCTGCGAGCCTTCGCCGAGGACATGAAGGGCCAGTTCCACTGCGAGGTCACCCCCCGCCACCTGGCCGGCGCGGGGGATCCCCGGCACATCACGCACGCCCTGCGCGCGGCCGGCTGGAGGCACGAAGGTGACCGCGGCCTTCCTCAGGTCTCCCTGACCAGCCCCGACCGCTCGCTGAGCCTGCTCCTCGACCTCTCGTCGCCCTACCACGCGTGGTCGGTGGGCAGCACGCAGATCTTCGCACCCGGCTACTGGCAAGCTGGGTTCGCCAGCAGCACTCCTGTCGAGATCATCGCGGGACTGACCGACTCCCTCATCCGACCGGCCCCCGCGCACGCTCCGCCGGACGTATGGGAGTCGCTGGCTTCCGCCGGATGGGACATCAGCGACGAACCGCTCGGGCGCGAAGCCTCCCCGCCCGGCAGCCAAGGGCTGAAGATCAAACAGCTCGGAGGAGGCGATCGGGACGACGACTACTTCTGGTGGCAGGTCCAGGCCGTCGCGGAGTCCTACGGGGGCAACTTCGAGACCGTCTGGTCCGCTTCTCTTGACCAGACCACACCCCCTCACGTCCTGGCCGGCCTGATCGAGCAGCTCGGCAGCCCCGCTGGTGTCCGGCGTGGTTCGCACGAACCAGGTGTCCATTACCGGGCCACGCACGGTGACATGGTCGCCGTCGGCCCGCAGATCGTGGCGGACCACACCGTGCGGATGGATGCGGCGCGCGCAGGCGCCCGCGCCCTGACCCGAGCGGCGAAGCTGCCGACCAGCCGTCCGCATCAGCCCGCCCCGACCACCAACGCCGCGGCCCCGAGGCGGTAGCCGCACCCGGAGGGCGCAGCACCGTACGCGCCCTCCGGGAACTCCCACTCCCCCGCTGCTCGAAGGGCACCTCTCCCCCTTGGCCTTGTCCCCCACCGACCTCCACCGGCTACGCCTCCAACAGCTCGCCGTATATGTGCGCGACGCCCGCGTCCTGCTACCTCCCCCGGACCCTGGCGCCCACGCCCAAACACCGGCTCCCGTCAGCACCACGACGCAGGCCACCATCTGGCGGGCCTTCCGGAAGATCTCCTACAGCGCCGGGCAGCTCGTCACCGTCGCCGAAATCCAGGCCACGCGCCTGCCGCCGCAGGCCCTGCCTGACTCCTGGACCGGCATCTTCGCGGGGCTGCGCGATGCCGCCCGCCGCCTGGACGAACTGCACACCCAGTGGCTGGTGGACCGCGAAGTGATCCTCGCCCGCGACACCGACACGCGCACCGAGTACGAAGCAACCCTCCAGCACCGCAACCACGCCGCCTGGCCGCACCTGCACCTCTGGATCCGCGACGCAGAAACGATCCTTCACCTCGACGTCCTCGCGCACGGCACCACCGCTCACACGGCCCGCATCCCCGAACCTCCCCCGCTGCCCAACCGTCCAGCCGGGTCAACGCCCCGGCTCTAACCACCGCCCTAGGACGCCTGCTTGCCGCCCAACCGCCCCGACACCTCGAATGACTTCACCGACCTCGTGTTCAAACTGCTACTCGGCGCCTTGGCCGTGGCCATCCCCTGGGCCAACCTCGCTTGGCTGGGCGGCAACAGCGCCACCTGGCTGACCGACGCAGGCCCCTGGGCTCCCTACGACCCCGCCAATGCCCTCCTCCACCCGGAACTCCTGTGGCCCACAACCGGCAGCGCCGCGCTGGTGATCGGCCGCATCATCCTTCCCGGCATCGTCTTGGTCACGATCGCCGTCGTTGCCCTCACCCAGTGGAAGAAGCGCACCGGAGGCGGGACCAAGAAGCAGGTCGTGGGCATGGCCAAGGCCCGGGACATCGAGCCGCTGCTGGCCAAGTCCCTCAACGGCAAGGCGCGATCACTGCGCCCCAGCCTGAAGGACGTCAAGAAGCTCGCCCCCAAGGACACCGGGCTCCTCCTAGGCAACATCGCCGGAAGCCGCACCGAGGTCCGCATGAACTTCGAGGACGTGGCCGTCGCGATCATGGCGCCGCGATCGGGCAAGACGACCACCCTGGCCATCCCCATGATCCTTTCCGCGCCCGGCCCCGTACTCCTGACCTCGAACAAGGCCGCCGGCGACGCGTACACCTGCTGCCTCGATGCCCGCGGACAAGTGGGCCGGACCTGGTCGATGGACCCGCAGCAGATCGCCCACGCCGAGCGGACCATGTGGTGGAACCCGCTCGCCGACGCCGACACCCTCGAAGGGGCCGGCCGTCTCGCCGGCCACTTCCTTACCGCCGCCGTCGACGCCAGCCAGCAGGGCGACTTCTGGTCCAAGGCCGCCTCCAACGTGCTGAGCCAGTTGTTCCTCGCTGCCGCACTCGACCAACGACCGATCACCGACGTGATGAGCTGGCTCGCGTTCCCCGCCGACCGCACCCCGCTCGACCTGCTGCGAGACCACGGCTTCACCGCCGTCGCCTCACAGCTCAAGGGAACGGTCGAGGGCCCCCCGGAGACCCGGGACGGGATCTACGAAACGAGCCGCCAGTACGCCGCCTGCCTCCTGAACGCCGACATCGCGAAGTGGGTCACCCCGCAGAAGGACGCCGAGGAGTTCAAGCCCCGGGACTTCGTCACCAGCACCGACACCCTGTTCCTCCTCAGCAAGGACGGCGGCGGCGGAGCCTCCGCGCTCATCGCCGCCTGCGCGGACTCCGTCATGCGCACCGCGACAGCCCAGGCCGAGCGAGCAGGCGGGCGGCTCGACCCGCCCATGATCTGCGTCCTCGACGAGGCCGCAAACGTGTGCAAAATCTCAGACTTGCCAGACTTGTACTCCCACCTCGGCAGCCGCGGGGTCATCCCGATCACCATCCTGCAGAGCTACCGCCAAGGCCAGCGGGTCTGGGGCGACGCCGGCATGGACGCCATGTGGAGCGCTTCCACCATCAAGGTCATCGGCAGCGGCATCGACGACCCGGACTTCGCCGACAAGCTCAGCCGGATGATCGGCGACCACGACGTCGAGACCACCTCCACCTCGACCTCCGACTCGGGGAAGTCCACCTCCGTCTCCATGCGGCAGGAGCGGATCCTGCCCGCCGACGCCATCCGCGCCCTCCCCAAGGGATCCGGACTGCTCTTCGCCACCGGCATGCGACCCGCCATGCTCGCCATGCGCCCCTGGTACCTGGAGCCCGGAGCCGACGAGCTGTCCGCCGCGTCCACCCGAGCCTCGAAGGCCATCACCGCCCGAGCGATCACCAAGGTGGCGCCCAGCCAGGCCGACTTCGGGACCACGGCATGACTCATCGAGAAGAACGACTTCGGGAAGTCGGGATGAACCAACCGGACCGCTCATCGACGCACTCACCGTGCCGACCGCGCTGACCTTCCCGGAAGAAGCAGACGGGGTCTCGTCTCGGCCCACAACAGCCAGCCCCCGCAAACAAAAGGACCCCTGTGCCTGATTCGAACCCACCGCCCCTGGAATATCCCGGCCTGTCCGACATCATCGACGAGATCATCCAGGAGCTTCGCCGTCACCCGATCGGCATCGACCACGTCTCCGTCACCACCGTCACTCGGCACATCAGCCAGGTCAGTGCACTCCTCGCACGAGTAGCCAGCGAGGCTCACGCCCATAGCGACCACGCCCGCCGTCACCCCGAGCCCCGCATCTGGCGGCCGACCCACATCCTTTCGATGGCCTCGGTCGCCTTGGCCGAAGCGCTGTCCGGCTACACGAAGATCCTCGCCCCCCTGACCATCGCCTGCGAGCCCACGCCATACGGGACCGTCGACGACGCCATGGACCGAATCGAGTTCCGTGAGGCCGCCGAGAAGCACCTTCCCGTCATCCGCCGGGCTCTGGCCGAGGCCCGTGACCACGTGAAGCCGGACACGACCGCCCCCCAGCCGTCGGCAGCGCCCAACTCCCCCACCCAGGCATCCGCAATCGGCGAGGCACCCGGGCACGCCGTCCCTTCGCCGGTAGACCCGGGCGCCGACCGCGGTCCGCAACCATCCCCACGCCAGGCCCCGCCCAAGCTGAACGACGCCCAACACCGCGCGCTCCAGGCCATCGCCGAGCACGAGATCGTGGTGTACCTGAGCAAGCACAAGCTGGCCCTCTCCGGGCAACCCGGTCCTCACCGGTTCACCATGCGCACGGTCGAGGCCCTGGAGGCGAAAGACCTGGTGAACCGCAGCTTCGCCACCAGCCTCGTCATGGGCCAGCGACTGCGCCTCACTCCCACCGGCAAACAGGCCCTTAACACCCTCGGCCCAGCCCCGCCGCCCACACCGGCTTCCACTCCCGTACGCCCTGTCCGCCCACCGACGGCCCGCACCCGCTAGCCGGGCTTCGAGACAACGCCTCGGACCGCCCGTCGGCAAAAGCGCCCACACCTTCGTCCCCGCGCCCGGGAACCCAGCCCGTACCCAACGCCTCATGGGAGTTCGTCCTGCAGATCGTCGACCTTGTAGAACAGACACGCCTCCTGGGCCAGGTGGCCCCCACCCTGAAGGCCCTTCGCGAGGAGGTGGAGAGCGTGAGGGCGGGAGAGATGGCCAAACCCCTGCGCGAGATCGGGCCGACCGCCATCCGCGTACAGGAATTCGCGATGCAGTGCACCCAGCAGGCCCTCGTGCTGTCGACCAGCCAGTACGCCGCCATGAAGGGCGGCCACGAGAACCTCGCCAAGCTCGTGGAAGCCACCACCCAGGTATCCCTCGCGGCCACCCTGTGCACGTTCGCCATCCACCGCCGCACCGAAGTCCTGCTGTACGAAGACGCCGATGAGACCCCGGCGGCGAGCCGCAGCAGGCTGAGCGAGGCCACCGAGGAGCTGGATCGGGCGGCGAAGACGTACAGCCGGCTGGCACAGCGGCTGTCCTATCGCCTGGCCTCGTTCGCCGCACGGCGCGAGGACCAGCAACTCATCGCCCGTGCAGCGGACAGCCCCGGCGTGACCACCGCGCCGACCGAGCCCGCGGCACCCACTGCTCTAGCCGTCCCCCACGCACACACCGCGTCCGGACCCGTCCGAACCCGCTGACCCAGCCCCTCCCGCCGTGTTCGTACCGGTCACCTCCCCGCACGCCGCCTACCTGTTGATGCCCTGCCCCGCTCCCCGCCTCGCACCGTGGCAACCTCCGGTGCCCGAACCACTCCTGGAATCCCTTCTTGGAAAGCCTCCCCTTCGAAGCGGCTCGCACGATCGAGCGCCTTCACGGCCTGTCCACCGACCTCGGCGCCTTCGGTGAACTCCTCGCCGGAGCCCGCCCCGTCGCCGGCATCGGCTCGCTGCCGACTCTCGCGTCCTGGTACGCCACCGCCCAAGATCTGTCCGCCACCGCCCTCGTGCTGCTGCTGAGCACCGCCGAGCGGCCGTACGCTTACACCACCGTGTCCGGGCACCACGCCGTGGAGTCCCTCGGGCAGCTCGTCAAGACCTCCTCCGACATCACGGCCCACGTCATGGGGGCGGTTGCGGTGGCAGCCGAGTACCACCGTGCCGACGGGCTCCCGGATCCTGCCGCCGGACGGATGTTCGCCCAGCCAGCCGTCCACCGGTGGGCCCTCGACGGGCATCTCGACAGCGCCGTCGCATTGATCCAGGCAGCCCGTGCCGCCTGTCACAACGCCGCCGCCTTCACCCAGACAGCCGGCCTGCGCGAGGCGACCCGCGCCGCCGAACCCGTGCCGCTGCCCGACTCGAACCGGGCCGAGTACCGGGCCCTATGCCTTATCGCGGACGACCAGGTCCTCCTGTCCGCCGACCGGAGAGGCGCCCGTCGGATCTGGATCGGCAGCGGCGAGCGGATCTCCACGGCGACCGTGGACTCGCTGACGAGCAAGGAGCTCGTCCGCCTAGACGCCAGCGGAAGCCTCACCGCCGGACAGCGGCTCCGCGTGACGGACCTGGGACGCCGCGTCCTCGACGCCCCGGGGCACGAAGCTCTCCGACGCCTCGGTCCCGCGCTCGAGCCCGTTCTGCCCGTACCTCCGCGTCGCCCAGGTCCCACATACGCCCGCTGACCAGATCCGCCCCGGTGGCGGACCGTCCCGCCTGGCGGTGCACCTACGAAGGTCCCACCCGTTCATGACCGATGATGCCCTCTTCGCCCTGCCCGACCCACCCACAACCTCCGGGCCCGACCGCCCCTCGAAGACCGCGCCCAGCCCTCCGGCGCCGTCCGTAGCCGCTCCACCCGCGCTGTCCGCGTCAGCTGCCCGACCGCCGTCCATCCCCACCCCGCCTTCACCCGTGGTGCGTCTGCTCGCACTCGCCGACCAGTTCACCCAGCACAACGATCACCTCGCCCGGCTCCAGCCGGCCTACGGTGCCACCTGGGGGCACGCCTCCGCGCAAGTCCTGGTGGGCGCGTGCCTGGAGGCCGTACAGGCCATCGTCGACCAGCCGATGTACGCGGGTGTGACGTTGACCGAGGCCACGGTCCGGATCAAGCACCTGGCTGTCCTGACCGGACAAGCGGTACGCCACCTTGCCCAGGCCAAGGCCCGACTCAGCAGCCCGGCTTCGCTCTCGGCCCCACCGTCCGGGAGCGGTGAAGTCGCACACCAGATACAGCTCGCACGGGAACTGACAGCGCTGGCTGCGGTCATGGCCCTGGAGTCGGCGAGCGCCGTTGCTTCCGAGATCCACCGGCGTCGGCCCGCGACGCCCATCACTAACGATGCGTTGACTCCCGGCGAGCAGGCTGCGCTTCAGGCCACCGCCCGGGGACACCTCGTGATCGGCCGACGGGAGGGCCGCGAGCTGGTTCACAGCCGTGGCAGTTCCGTGCGCATCGACACCCTGCGCGCTCTGGAACACGCCGGGCTCGTTGCGGTGGAACCCGGGTCCGCGCCGCCGGACTTCAGCGGGGGTCCCCCGAACGACCGGGTCCGCCTCACCCTCAGCGGGGCAACGGCCGTGACGTCCTTCCTCGGGCACGGTCCCCGCCCACCAGCCCGGTCAGCGCCCAGCTCCCTCCCTGCCCGCACCACTGCGGCAGCGGCAAAGGCCCGCTGATCCGTCCGCTCTTCCCCTCTGTCCGCCTCCTTCGCGCCGTGATCGCCTTCGGCGCCCGTACCACCCCTTGGATCCCCTCTCTTGGAAAACCCCCGCTACCGCATCCTTTCTCTGGGCGCCGGAGTACAGTCGTCCTGCCTGCTCGCGCTTTCCGCCGAAGGAATACTCCCGCGAATCGACTTCGCGGTCTTCGCCGACACAGGCTGGGAACCCCAGGCCGTTTATGATCACCTCGACCGGCTAGAACGCGAGGTAGCCAAACCGGCCGGTATACCGATTCTCCGAGTTTCTTCAGGGAACATCAGGGATGACGCCCTGGATCCGGAACGCCGATTCGCCTCCATGCCGCTCTACATTCTCAACCGAGACAGTCTCCCTGGAATGACCAGGCGCCAATGTACCGGCGAGTATAAGATCAAGCCGATTAAACGACAGGTTCGTGAGCTGCTGGGTTTCCCGTATCCGCAGCGGGTTCCCAAGGGCCTTTACGTCGAGCAGTGGGTCGGCATATCGACGGATGAGTTCCATCGCGCCAAGGACTCCGACGTGAAGTACATGCGCAATCGGCATCCACTGATCAGCGATCTCGACTGGTCGCGCGCAGACTGCATCCGCTACCTTTCCAGCGTCAGCCTGGCGGACACCCCGAAGTCGAGCTGCCTCGGATGCCAGTGGCGGAGCCTGCGGGATAACTCCCCGGCTGAATGGGACGACGTCGTAGCCTTCGACGCGGCCATCCGGCAGGGAAACGCAAGGGCCAATGCATCGGGTAATCCGCTGCTGGGTGAGGCTTTTCTCCATCGCTCCCGCGTCCCGCTCGCCGTGGCCCCGATCGACCATGTCACCCGCTCGGAACGTGATGCCGCCGCATCCGACGAGCTGGAGAACGGCGTGGCCAACGGGTGCTCGCCCTGGGCCTGCCGAGGCGAGGAAAGCGAGCAGGAGCAGGACGACTTCGGGCTGGCCTCGTGATGGAAAGGCTCGTGGTGGACCTCTTTGCCGGTCCCGGGGGCTGGAGCCACGCCATGCACGTCCTGGGCGTGCGCGACGTCGGTCTGGAGTGGGACGAGTGGGCGTGCAAGACCCGCGCCCGCGCAGGCCAGTTGACGATCCGCACTGATGTGGCCATGTACCCGGCGTGGCCACTGGTCGGCCGCACCCTCGGGTTCATAGCGAGCCCGCCGTGTCAGGCATGGTCGATGGCCGGCAAGCGGCTCGGCCTGCTCGACCAGCCACTCGTCCACCAGGCCGTCGCCGACCTCGCCGCCGGACGCGACACCCGCGCGAAGCTGCTGACCGCCTGCAAGGATCCCCGGAGCCTGCTGGCCGCGGAGCCGATGCGCTACCTCCACGCCCTGCACCAGGTCGGCGAGCCGGAGTGGATCGCCATGGAGGAGGTCCCGGACGTCCTGCCGCTATGGCGGCAGTACGCCGTGATCCTGCGTACCTGGGGCTTCTCCGTCTGGACCGGGATCCTCAATGCCGCCGACTACGGGGTACCGCAGACCAGGAAGCGGGCGATCCTGCTCGCCTCCCGGACCCGCACAGCCGAGCCACCGCCCCCCACCCACGCCGAGGCCGCCGAGCCCGAGTCGCTGTTCGGGCCAGGCCGCGAGAAGTGGGTGTCCATGGCCGAAGCCCTCGGCTGGGGCGCCACCGACCGCCCCGTGCCCACCGTGTGCGCCGGCGGCGGGCCTGGCGGCGGCCCCGAGCCCTTCCCTACGGGGGCCCGCAAGACCCTCACCGACGCCCGCGACCGCGGTACCTGGAAGGCGCCCAGGCCGACCGCCGCCCCGCGACGTACTCGTGGTCGCGCCTCCCGGGCGGTGACCCCGTCCTGCACCTGCGGGAACTGTCCCTGGTCCTGGTCCCTGCGCAGCAACAATCAAGCGAACGCAACCGTCCGCGGTGCGCACGAGCCCGCCGGCACCCTGTTCTTCGGCCACCGAGCGAACGAGTGCGTGTGGGTCGCCGAAGCCTCGGCGGCGGCATCTGGCGGACTGGATCCGGCGCCTGATCCGATCCGGATCACCGCCACCGAGGCCGGGGCGCTGCAGACTTTCCCGGCGGACTATCCCTGGGCCGGTACGAAGGGCCAGCAGTTCTCCCAGATAGGCAACGCCGTACCGCCTCTTCTTGCGGCCCACCTTCTGGCTCCGCACCTCGGCAAGACCCTCACCCGCTCCGACTTCGTGCTGGCGGCCTGATGGCCAACAACCGTATTCCGGAAGCGGACTTCGGCCTGGAGGACATCCCCGCGGGTCCGCCCGTGCACTACGCCGAGCAGGCCCTGCTCGGCGCACTCCTCCTCGACCCGTACGGGATCAAGGCGGTCGGCCCGCTCGAAGCCGCGCACTTCTCCTCCGCCAGGCACCGTGCCCTGTTCGCGGCGGTGGCCACGCTCACCCCGCCGGCCTCGCCCCTGCACGCGAAGGAGCCGGTCTGGATCAATGCCGTCCACGCCCACGCACTCCCCAACTCCCGCGGCCTGGCCCTGTCCTACCTCCACACGCTGGCCGCGGCCTGCCCCGAGCCCGCGCACGCCCACGCGTACGCGCGGATGGTGAGGGCTGACCACGCTCGGCGAACCGTCCGCGCCCACAGCGAAGTCCTCATCCAGGCGGCCACCGACACCGGGCTGCCGGACCCCGCCACCGTGACCCTGAGCCGGGCCGACTCCCTCGCCGCCCTCCTCGACCACCTGGCCGCGGCGTTCCCCTCCCACCCGGGCTCGCTCCCCCGCACCCCACTCCCGCCACCGCCCGCCCGCGACACCGGGCCGGACGTGGTGAGCGAGGAGGAGCTGCTGCTGTCGACGGCCGCCGCGTACCCGGCCGCGCTGTCGTCGATGCGGTGGCTTCGCCCTGAGGACTTCGCCGTCCCCCTCCACGGCGCCCTCTACCGATGCCTGACCTCGCTGGCCGCGCGCGGGGACCCGGTCGACGAGGTGACCGTGCTCTGGGAGGCCCAGCAGCACGGCCTGCTCACCGAGGCATTCACCGCGCAGGCCGCCCTGGACATGCTCGCCGCCTCGGCCGGGGTCCCCGAGCACTGGGGGGAGCAGATCCTGCGGCGCTCACTCCTCCACCACGCCCACACCACCGGCCGGCACATCCAGGCCTTCACCCACGACCCGGCGAACTCCCCGCACCAGCTGGTCACCGGCAGCCGCCGCGCCCTCGCCGACCTCACCTCGGTCCGAGCCCGCTGGCAACACGTCACCAGCCAGACACCCGCCGAACGCCCCCGCCCTCGGCCGGCCCCAGCCTCCCGGGCCGGGCCACCCACCCCCCGCACCACCCGCGCCCCCACCGTGTCGACACGGTCCTCCCGATAAGCCCACCCAACCGGGTCCGGCCGGCCCTCTGCCGGCCGGACCCGAGAAGCGAGCCCCATGCCCAGCCCCTCACCCTCCGCCCACGTCCGCCTGGCGCTCCACCCCGGCCACGGCACCGCCGTGACCGCCACGATCACCGGGAGCCCCCTCTACCTCGCGCGCGCTGCCCTCGCCATCCACGGATTCCGCTCGACCAGCGACACGACCATGGTTCTGGCACGCATCGACCACGAAGCACCCCACTACGCCGGAAAGGCCGCCCAGGCCCTGCGTGAAGACGGCACCACCGTGGACATCGATCCCGCCCTCCAGGAGGAGATCGACACCGAGTGGACGTACGGCAACTACCCCATGACCTGGCTGGACCGGGAGGAGATCCGCGAGGTCAGCGCCGAGGCCCAGCGCATCCACGACGACATCGCCGCCGGCCGTCTGGTGATCCACATGCATGCCCACGACGGCTGGACCACCGTCGCGGTCGGCACCTACCAGGACGGCAGGAGCATCCACCTCCACGGCGAGGACTACCTGCGCCAGGAGACCTGGTTCTTCGACTCCGAAGCCGAGGCGGTGGCCCGATTCCTCAGCAGCCACCCCGTCGCAGCACGACCGGGACCCGCACCCCCGACAGACATCGAGCGCGCCGCGGCCGAAGCCCTCGCCTCATTTCCCGTCGGTGTACCGGCGCCCGCCGCGCCGCTCGTGCAGGCCGGTGCCCCGGCCGAGCCGGTCTCGCAGAGCGTTCCCGCGTACGCCGCCGACCCCGGCGATCACGAAGCCCTCCTGCGCGACTTCTTCACCAAACACCAGGAGTGGGAGAAGTGGCGCCCCCACGACGAGACGACCATCGCCAGCCACGAATCTCTCACCCTGCGCGTCGAGTTCCTCCACGAAGCGCTTCGCGGCGACGACGCCTGGACGATCGCCGCCTACGAGTCACCCGTCGGAGAACGCCTCTGGCACGCCACCGCCACCCCCACCACCCCCGTCGAGATCATGCGCACCCTGCTCGACAGCCTCAACACCGACAACGCCTGGAGCCCGAGCACCAACTCCCCGGTGACGGAGGAACACCTCGCCCAGGCCTCCCGCCCGCTGGAGGACGTCGGCTGGCCTCTGAAGGTCGGATCCCGGCTCATCGACTGGACGGCACCCACCCCCGGCCACGGGGCTGGGCTGCGCTTCGACACCTCCGTCAAGCAGGCCAGCGTCCTGCCGGCCTGGACCGTCTGGGGCGGCAACACCGCCGACAGCCCCCACTGGGCCATCCACCTCTCGACGCACGCCCCCACAGCGCTCATCCAGGACGTCGCCTTCGAACTCGCCCACGGTCAGGGCCTCCGGCAGCCTCAGCTCCGCGCCGCCACAACCGCATCCCACCTGGCGACGAAGGCCGCCGTCGCCCGCCCTCCGGCATCGGCTCCCCGCCCCGCTCCCCGGCGTTGAACACCGCCCCGACCCGCCCAGCCAGGCAGGCAGGCAGGCAGGCAGGCACGGCCACCCGAGATGCCCCGAAGTACTTCTAGCCAGCAGCTGGCGTGGGGGAGAAGGCTGCGATGCCCCTGATCCGCTGGGAAGGGAGATGCTCTCCATAGCAGTGGATCCAGGATTTCCGAATTCCTGAATCCGCCGCATCATGGAAGGACACCGCCATCCCCCATTCCTCCCTCGAAGGGCCACCACCGCTGCCTCCACGACGGACCAACTCTGCTGCCCGAGCCATCACACTGCTTCATAGGCCAGCCGAAGGAGCGGCTCCACCCTGTGGAGATCTCGCTCAGTACGCAGACGCACCTCCAGATCTCCCGTTCCGTGGTGGCCTATCTCGCCGACATCCCGGCTGAACCCGGGAACGAGATCGACCGACTTCGGAGACAGGCGCAGTGTCATGACGACTTCCTGCTGGTGGCCGTGGCTGACGCAGGCGAAGTTCCGCAGTGTCCGGTAGGCGCGGTACTGCTTGCGGTCGACGCGGCTGACATCGTCGCCGAGCCCGAGCAGCAGCTCCTCCAGTGCGGTGCGCAGGTCCGCGACGCCGGCGCTCTCCGCCTGCCTTCCCCCCGGTACGGCCCTGCGCTGTCTGCGGTCGCTGCGGATGGCCCCGTCGGCAACCACGGTCGCCACGGGCTCAAGCGCCAGCAAGTCGCTGCCGAAGTAGCTGTAGCGGACCAGGTCGATGCTGCGGCGGATCTCGCGTACGGCGTGGACGTCATAGCGGGTGAAGTCCTCCGCGACGCAGATCAGCCTGGGTGCGCTCCACAGCACCTGGGCCGCGGCCGCATCCCCGAGCCGGTCGCGGACCAGGTGCTGGAACTCGGCCTTGTGGTCGACCAGCCACGACAGGTAGAAGAGCCCCTGCGTGATGACGCCAGCGTCACGGCCGCGCTTGTACTCGACGACGACCGGCGACCCGTTCTCGTCCAAGCCGAGCGAGTCGATCCGGCCTCCATGCACCGGCCCCGTGCTGTACTCGCTCGCCAGGAACCGGACCCCGAGGAGGAGCTCCATGTTCGCCTCGACCACGTCCTGCAGATGGCGCTCCAGCTCCGCCGACCGTGCGGTGATCTCCACCGCACCCCCACCGTTGACGTCGAACAGCCTCAGTCTCAGCACCCCCATGCGTCCCTTTACCCAGACGCCACAACGGCCGGGGAGGCAGAATTGTTTCCGCACCGGGCCTCGGGGATGTAAAGATCCTGTGAGACGCTGGAGGTCGAGCCGGTAGCCGCACACGTACCCTTGTGGCACATGTGTGGCACAGCGACACAGGACTTGTGTTCGGAAGCTGCGTTTTCGCAGGTCAGCCCCCGTAGCTCAGTGGATAGAGCAGGCGCCTTCTAAGCCCCTGTCCTATCGAGTGACACGGAAACAGCCTTTATGGCTAACCCCACTCACACTGCCCGTCAAAGCGAACGTGCCAACGGCACTTTGGCGGCAAGCGCAGCTGCGCGCCCTTCGGCGATCAGCGCCTTTGCCAGCTTCTTCGACTTGGCTCCGTACGTCACCGAGATCCCTAGGATGTGCGCGGGCGACAACGTCCGGTATCGAAACCAGCGAGGATGGCGCGGAGGAGAGATGCCCTCCAGCCCGTTGCACTGAGAGCAGAGCAGACCCCGCACCAAACCGGTGTGGTGGTCATGGTCAAGCATCAGATCAGCAGCGTCCCCATACGCGGAGTACATGACGTGGCCACACCCCGCGCAGCGGCCCGCCTGCCAGGCCACCAGCGCTGTCAGCGCGCCATCCCCGGGCGGCGCCACGCTAGACGGGTGCTCCCAGGCCTGGCATGCCGGAGGCAGGGCCCCACGCCGGAAGTCCTCGATGTGACCTTCCGGCGTGGAGAGCAGGCAACCATACGTCTGCCGGTACGTCAGCAGCGGGTCTTCGTACAGCTTCTGCCAGTCCTCATCGTCCAGATGCAACCGGCATCCACCCAGACTCCAGATTGTCCAATACGAACACGGCGCGCCCGTGCTCTTAAGTGGCCGCCCGCACCGTACCCACTTCGTCATGCTTCGCGCCGCCCTTCTGTCCGTCTGCACCGGCGTCCCGCTGGTGGCCGGCCCCAGGCCGCCCATCCCCCAGAATCAGCACCGTGTTTCCACATCACGACGCCGTACGGTGGTGGCCTGCCACAGCCACCAGCCACCCGCCCCAACTCCCTGTACGAAGGCGACCTCCCCCGAGCGTGGGCGCGAGATCACGGCTGGGATCAGCATTGCTCAAGCACTTCTGCGTTTCCGGGTGTTACAGCCCTCGGAATCCGAACATCGTCCTCACCGCGCCCTCCCGAGTCCAGGGGGCAGCACATCGCCGGGGCCGTTCAGCACGAGCGTCACGATGGCTCCCACTCCCGCGATGGCATAGGCCTCGACCGCCTGCGGCAGATCGAAGGCCGCGATGGTGAAGACGAGCCCCAGCATCAGCCCCACGACCGCACCGATTCGTACCCATCGGGCGCGCGAGGGGATCGGGGCAACGTTACTGAGATCGTCGTCCAGCAGAGCCCCGAGCCGGCCCTCCGCATACCGGTCCCCGGCACGGAGCACCTTCGCGGACAGCTTCTTCAACGCTTGATCGGGCGCACGGTCGGTCTCCTCCTCAGCCGTGAGCAAATGAGCGACCACACGCCTGGCGTGTTCCCTCGCCGCCCGGAACCTGGTCGATGACGTCGGCATGCTGCCACGCAGGATCGGACCGTGGAGCAACGACCGTGTGAAGCGGTTCATGGCGGGAGTCAGTTGCATCGTGGCGGCGGCACGGCTCTCGGCCTGGGCAGTTTTCGCAGCGGCACAACGCACGATCACCTGGGCGGCCAGCGTGACCGGGTGGTAGGTGGTCATGATGCCGCGCGGATGCCTGATCAGACTGGCTGCGGAGGGGTTCCTGATGATGCCGGAGACAATGGACCCAAAGGACAGGAGCACCCATGCGAACACGAGCATCCAGCCGAGTGGGACGACCAGCTCCAGAGATTTCCATCCCATGTCCCGTGGCGCCGCATCCCGGATCCTGACCATCTCCTGACCGAGACCTGGCAGCAGCTTTTCCGGCTCCAGGTACACCATGGGGCCGAACCGCACGACGGCGAAGGCCCAGAAGCCGGACCATGCAACGAGGATGACGGTGGCGATCGCTGTCCGTGACACGGTCGCGTACCTCCGACGTGCCTCCCGCCGAAGACCCCGTTCGAAATGATGGGGTATCGGATCCTGGATACCGAGTTGCTGCAAGGCAGAGTGCAGCTCGTCGCATGCGGCCTGCTCACGACGATCATGCCAGTGGACCCAAGGATCGTGTATCCGGATCCGGTAGGCGTCGCGGATGGAACTGACCAGCGGGTACTGCAGCAGGAAGCTCACCAGAGCATCCAATCAGCCCCCACTGACACCGACGTCTGCCAACCGCACGACTCACGGATGCGTGCCACCCCGGGCGGGGAACGCAGGTGGAAGATCCAAAGGTCGCCGCTAGGGCAAGCCAGCATTAGTACGCCGGGAAGGGGCGACCTGTCGGCAGCCAGGGCCCCGGGCATCAACCACGAGAGGTTGCGTGTCTGGCCTCGGACGCCGGGGCACGAAGGGGCCCTGGGAACCATGGAAACCACAGCCACAGCGATTCGCCCTTTGCCCCGACTCGAAGCCAAAGCGGGTGTGCTCCACGCAGCGTAACCAGCACCGAACCAGCACGGGACGGGTTGCGAGAGGTGCTGACGTGGGGTTTCGGGTCACCACCGAACCAGCACCGAACCAGCACGGGAACCAGCACCGCCTCCCCAAAACAGGTACAACTCTGCAATTTCGGCACGGCCTGTCCACCTCCTTCCGGAGGCGGCCGACGAGGTGCGAGAGTGGCCGTGTGGTGACCGGACACATCGGGCTGCGGGTGATTGTGACGGCCAGCCACATATGCCGTTGACCTGCGGACTTCTACGTTGTGCCCACACCCGACGTCCCCGCAGACACCCTGGAAGTGGTGCACATGGTCTCCCCCGCAGCCGCCCCGAAGGCTCCGTCCGGCATCAGACGGATCGTCGCCGCCAGTCTCATCGGGACCACCATCGAGTGGTACGACTTCTTCCTCTACGGGACCGCCGCCGCCCTGGTGTTCAACAAGCTGTTCTTCCCCACCGCTGATCCGCTCACGGGCACCCTGATCGCTTTCCTCACCTACGCCATCGGGTTCCTCGCGCGGCCGCTCGGCGGTGTCGTCTTCGGGCACTTCGGGGACAAGGTCGGGCGTAAGAAGCTGCTGGTGCTGAGCCTGTTGATGATGGGCGGGGCGACCTTCGCGATGGGGCTGCTGCCCACCCACGCGAGCATCGGGATCGGGGCTCCGATCATGCTGACCGCGCTGCGGCTGGTGCAGGGGTTCGCGCTCGGTGGCGAGTGGGGCGGGGCCGTGCTGATCGTCTCCGAGCACGGTGGGCCCGAGCACCGCGGGTTCTGGGCCTCTTGGCCGCAGTCCGGGGCTCCCGGGGGCAATCTGCTGGCCACCGGCGTCCTCGCGGTGCTCGCCGCCGTCCAGTCGGACGCCGCGTTCCTGGCCTGGGGCTGGCGGATCCCCTTCCTGCTCTCCGGGGTCCTCGTGGTCGTCGGGCTGTGGATCCGTCTTTCCGTCTCCGAGTCACCCGTCTTCCTCGCGGCTCAGGCCGAGGCCGCGGGCCGAGCCGAGGAGGAGAGTGCGCCCGTGGTCCAGGTGTTCCGCAAGGACTGGCGGCAGGTGCTCACCGCCATCGGCACCCGGTTCGGCGAGAACATCTCGTACTACGTCCTCACCTCCTTCCTCCTCGTCTACGTCACCACCCACCTCGGGCTCCCCAAGACCACCGCGCTCAACGCGCTCCTGATCGGCTCGGCCGTCCACTTCATCACCATCCCGGCCTGGGGCGCGCTGTCGGACCGGATCGGCCGCCGGCCGGTGACGCTGATCGGTTCGGTCGGCATGGCCCTGTGGGCGTTCGCGTTCTTCGCGCTGGTGGATTCCAAGTCGTTCGCCGTCATCACCGCGGCCGTCACCGCCGGCCTGCTCCTGCACGGGGCCATGTACGGGCCGCAGGCCGCCTTCGTCTCGGAGATGTTCGACACCAAGGTCCGTTACTCGGGCGCCTCGATGGGCTCCCAGCTCGCCTCGATCGTCGCGGGCGCCCTGGCCCCGATCATCGCCGTCGAGCTCCTGAAGGACTACGGCTCCTCCCTGCCGGTCTCCGTCTACCTGTCGGCGGCCGCCCTCGTCACCACCCTCACCGTCCTCTTCGCCCGCGAGACCCGGGGCCGCGACCTGTCCGTCCCGAAGGCGGGGGCGGGAGCGGCGGCGCCGGCCGGGGTGCCCACGGAGAGCGGGTACGCCTCCGCGGCCTCCGACACCGCCTGAGTCCGCGCGCCCCCGGGTCTGCCCGCCGTGACCGGTGCGTCCGGTCCGGCGGGCGGACCCGCTCACCACCCCGCACCGAAGGGCTGCCAGCATGGCCCCCGTGAACGATCCCACCGCGCCCGCGGCCGCGTTGCGCCGACTCCTGGACCTCCTCGCCCAGGGTGCGCCCCTCGAGCACTTCGCGCGGCCCGGCGCGCAGGCCCGTACCGCCGGGGCCGACGCCGCCGAACAGGCCCTCGTGGACGAGGCGACCCGGGTCGCCCTCGACATCCGGCGCACGCTCGACCAGCACCGCAGGCGCGAGGCGGAGCTCACCGCCCTCTTCGACACGGCCGGCGACCTCGCTGCGCTGCGGGATCTCGACGCGGTGCTACGGGCCATCGTGCGGCGGGCCAGGACCCTGCTCGGTACGGACGTCGCCTATCTCACCCTCAACGACCCCGTCGTCGGCGATACCTTCATGCGGGTCACCGACGGCTCCGTCTCCGCCGCCTTCCAGCAGCTGCGCCTCGGCATGGGCGAGGGCCTCGGCGGCCTGGTCGCCCAGACGGCCCGGCCGTACGCCAGCGCCGACTACCGCACCGACGACCGTTTCCGGCACACCAGCACCATCGACTCCGGGGTGCGCGAGGAGGGGCTGCGGGGCATCCTCGGCGTACCGCTGCGCGTCGCCTCGCGGGTCATCGGGGTGCTCTACGCCGCCGACCGCTCGGTGCGCGAGTTCGCACCCGACGCGGTCGCGCTGCTCTCCTCGCTGGCCGACCACGCCGCCGTCGCCATCGACGGGGCACGGCTGCTGGAGGAGACCCGTACGGCCCTGTTCGAGCTGAACGCCGCAACCGAGACCGCCCGGGCCCACAGCGAGGCCACCCGGCTGGCCACCGAAACCCACGACCGGCTCACCGATCTGGTCCTGCGCGGCGGGGACGTCACCGATGTGGCCCGCGAGGTGGCCGCGCTGCTGCGGGGCGGTCTGGTGGTGCACGACGCCGACGGAGCCGAACTGGCCCGGGTCGCCACCGAACCGATCGGGCCGCCCGCCCAGGGAGTGGCGGCCTCCCGCTCGGGCGGCCGGGCCGTGCCGGTCGACGGGGTGTGGGTCTGCGCCGTCCTGGCCGGGCCCGAACTCCTCGGCAGCATCGCCCTGACGGGCCGGGCGGATCTGTCGGACACCGACCGCCGGCTGTTCGAACGCACCGGGCTCGTCACCGCGCTCCTCCTGCTGCTGCGCCGCTCCGTGGCCCATGCCGAGGACCGGGTGCGCGGCGAACTCCTCGGTGACCTGCTGACCCCGCGGAGCCCGGGGCGCACCCCCGACCCCGGCAGCCGGACGATCCGGGCCCGCAAACTCGGCGTCGACCTCACCCGCCCGCACTCCATCCTGGTGCTCCACTGCGACGCGGCACTGCGACCCCGGCTGTCGGCGGAGGCGGCGCGCCGTGCCCGCGCCCTCGACGGCCTGGCCGGGCTGCACGAGGGCCACGTAGTCCTGCTCGCCCCGGCCGAGGGACCCGGACACCTCGCACGGTCCCTGGCGGCAGAGCTGGGCCAGGCGGTGGGCGCGCCCGTCACCGTGGGCTCCGCCGGACCGGCCGCCGACCCGGGCGGGCTGCCGGCCGTGTACGCCGAGGCCCTGCGCTGCCTGCGGGCCCTGCACGCCCTGGGCCATGCCGGCCACGGGGCCGCCCTGCCGGACCTGGGCTTCGTCGGCCTGCTTCTCGGCGACCGCGGTGACGTCGGCGGGTACGTCGGCCAGGTACTCGGCCCCGTCATCGACTACGACGCCCAGCGCGGCACCGAACTGGTCCACACCCTCCAGGCCTACTACGTCCACGGGGCGAGCCTCTCCAAGGCCAAGGACGCGCTGCACATCCACGTGAACACCGTCGTGCAGCGCCTCGACCGGATCGGCCGGCTCCTCGGCGAGGACTGGAACACCCCGGCCCGCGCCCTGGAGATCCAACTCGCCCTGCGCCTGCACCTCCTGGCGAGCCCCGGCCCACCCGCGGGATGATCCGACTTGGTCCGACGGGCGCGCCCTAGTGCTGTGGCCGGGAAGGTGTGCCGGGTCGCGGTGTCCGGTGCGGTGCATCGCAAGGCGGAGGGCCGAGGCCCGTACTGGACGTACTTGCCCGGTCCGACAACGCAGGGGGCACCTCCCAGCGGTAGCTGGGGGAGAAGTGCCGTGCCGGGCGCCGCGACACGGTGAACCTTTCCGGTCACAGCCCTAGACGCTCCCCGGGGTGACCAGGCCCGTCTCGTAGGCCAGGACGACCGCCTGGGCGCGGTCGCGCAGGCTCAGCTTGGCGAAGATCCGGGCGACATGGGTCTTCACGGTGGCCTCGCTGAGCGTGAACTGGCGGGCCAGTTCGGCGTTGGAGAGGCCGTGACCCATGAGGGTCAGCACCTCCCGCTCGCGCGGAGTGAGGGCGCCCAGGTCGGGGTGGGACGCCAGTACCCCACCGCCGCGTGCGGCCGATGCCGAGGCGCAGCGTTCCACCAGTCGGCGCGTGATCGACGGGGAGAGCAGCGCGTCGCCGGTGTCGACGAGCCGTACGGCGTTGGCGAGGTGTTCGGGGGTGACGTCCTTGAGCAGGAATCCGCTGGCTCCGGCGGCGAGGGCGGCGTAGACGTACTGGTCGAGGTCGAAGGTGGTCAGCATGATCACCCGGCATTCCGGGGCTTCGGCGAGGATCTGCCGCGCGGCCTCCAGTCCGTCCAGACGCGGCATGCGTATGTCGAGCAGGACGACGTCGGGGCGCAGCCGGCGTACTTCCGAGACGGCCTCCACGCCGTCGGCGGCCACCCCCACCACGTCGATCCCCCGGGCGGTGAGGATCATGCGGAATCCGGTGCGAACGAGTTCCTGGTCGTCGGCGATGACCACCCGGGGCGCAGCAGCTCTCGTGGCCGGCTCGGCGGCCGGGACCCGCGTGGTCACGGCCGCTCCAGCGGGAGCCGCGCGCGGACCCGGTAGCCGCCGCCGAGGCGGCGGCGTGCGTCGAAGTCCCCTCCGTACACGGCGACCCGCTCGCGCAGGCCGACCAGCCCGTGCCCCGCGCCGTCCGCCTTCGGGCGCGGCGTGGTGGATTCGGCCTGGGCGGGTCTTCCCGTCCGCGCCGGTGCCCGGTCTCCGGACAGCACGCTCGGTCCGCTGTTGAGCACCTCGACCCTCAGTGCCTGGTCCGCGTATCTCACCGTCACCTCGGCTTTCGCCCCGTCTCCGTGTTTGAGTGCGTTGGTCAGCGCCTCCTGGATGATCCGGTAGGCGGTGACGTCGATCCCGGCGGGAAGCGGACGCGGGTCGCCGGATATCCGGACCTCTACCGGCAGCCCGGCGAAGGCGATGCGGTCGATGAGCGGGCCGAGTCTGCTCAGACTCGGCTGCGGCGCCAACTCCGCCGACACATCCCGTCTCTCGGCGCCGGGGCCCCGGTACGGTTCGTCGTTGCCGTCCTGGGCGGGCGCGAGCAGGCCCAGCAGGTGCCGCAGTTCGGTCATGGTCGTACGCCCGGCCTTCTCCACGGCGGCCATCGCGGCCGCCGCCTCGACCGGCATCGTCGCCAACACCTCTCGGGCGGCGCCGGCTTGGACGATCATCAGGCTGACGTTGTGGCTGACTATGTCGTGGAGCTCCGCCGCTATCCGGGCCCGCTCCGCGCCCACCGCGGTGCGCGCCGCGGTCTCCCGCTCGCGCTCCAGCAGCCAGCCGCGCTCCTCGATCGCCGCCCGGTGCGCCGCGCGGGCCCGCAGCAGCGCCCCGGTCAGCCCGAGCACGGCCGACACCGCGCACACGGCGCACACCGCGGCGCCGATCCCCCATGCCGCCGTCACGGCAAATCCCCCTCCCCGCCTCCCGGGCCGCGGCCCGCGTTCCGCGTTTCCGCTACCAGACCATCGCAGGCACCGCGTGTAGTCCACATCACCCTCCCGGGTCCCTCCCGCGTACATCCCCAGGATGACCAGGCCTCCCGTTTACCTCCGGGGGGTGACGCAGCAGGTCCGACCCGCCTTCTGGGTTCGTGCCATGACACCTCATCACGAGAACGCCGACCAGGCCGTCGTCCGCCTGGACCGGGTTCGAAGGAGTACGGCGACGCCCTGGCGCTCGACGCCCTGTCCCTGGAGATCCGCCGGCTGAGGCCGTCGCCGTGATGGGCCCCTCCGGATGCGGGAGATCCACCCTGTTCAACATGGTGGCCGGCCTGGACCGGCCGACCGCCGGCACCCTCTCGGTGCACGGACAGGACCTCGGGAGGCTGACGGAGACCGGCCTCGCCCTCTACCGCCGCCGCGACGTGGGCATGATCTTCCAGTTCTTCAACCTCATCGACGACTTGCCGGCGCTCGACAACGTCGCCCTGGCCGCCCAGCTCACCGGCACCTCCGCGCGCCAGGCCCACCGCCGCGCCCTGGAACTCCTCGACGAGCTCGGGGTCGCCGACCGCCGCAACAACTACCGGCGACACTCAGCGGTGGTGAGCGCCAACGCGTCGGCGTCGCACGGCCGCTGATGAACCGTCCGGCGCTGGTGCTGGCCGACGAGCCGACCGGCGCGCCCTCGACAGCCGCTCCGGCGAGCAGGTGATGGACCTGCTGATCGACCTCAACCAGATAGGCCAGACCCTGCTGATCGTCACCCACGACCCGCATCTGGCCACCCGCTGCGCCGGCCGCCTCCTCGAGATGGCCGACGGCCACGTCGCCCGCGATCGCACCCTCGACGGCGGGGCTCAGAACGCCGACGCGCAAGACCCGGACGCACAGACCCGGCACCCCGGACCCCGACGCGCAGGACGTCGGCACCCAAGGCGCCAACACCCGTGACCCCAGCACCCGTGCCCGGATGCTGTGCGCGGGGGTCGCGATCGCCGTCCTGGGCGCGCTGGTCCCGGCCCGTTCGGCGGCCCGGATGACCATCGCCGCGGCCCTGCACACCGAGTAGGGCCCTCGAGTCCGCCCCGCCGGGCCCGGCCTGCGGCCTAGGGCAGGTTCCCGGGAGCCGGTCCGGCGGCCGAGGCGGCTTGCGGCGACGGGCCTCCTGCCGGCGACGCCGTGTCCGCCTGCGCGATCTCCGCCTCCACGATCCGGCCGTCGCACAGTTCCACCACCCGGTCCGCCAGTTCCATCAGCGCCGGGTCGTGCGTGGCGACCAGCGCGGTGACCCCCTCGCTGCGCACCACCGCGCGCAGCAGCCGCATGATCTGACGGCCCGTGTCGGAGTCGAGCTGGCCGGTCGGCTCGTCGGCGATGATCAGGTCGGGTTCGTTCGCGAGGGCGCGCGCGACGGCGACCCGCTGCTGCTGGCCGCCGGAGAGCTCGCCGGGGCGCTGCTCGGTGTGGTCGGAGAGGCCGACGAGGGCGAGCAGGGTGCGGGCCCGTTCCTCGCGCTGCTTCGCCGGTACCTTGCGCAGCCGCATCGGGACTCCGACGTTCTCGGCCGCGGTCAGCGCCGGGATCAGGCCGAAGGACTGGAACACGAAACCGATCCGGTCGCGGCGCAGCGCGAGGCGGCCGTCCTCGTCCAGGCCGGCCAGATCGGTGCCGTCGAGGGCGACGCTGCCGCCGGTCGGGGTGTCGAGGCCGCCGACCAGGTTCAGCAGGGTGGTCTTGCCGGAACCCGACCTTCCCTTGAGCGCGGTGAGTTCGCCGCGGCGGACCTCGAAGGAGACTCCGCGCAGTGCGTGCACGGCCTGCGGCCCCGTCCCGAAACTGCGCCGCACGCCGTCCACCACCACCATCGGCGGCGCCTCGGTGTCCTGTCGCCGTTCCTGCTCCTGCGTCATGCTGCGGCTCCCCCTCCAAGCGGATGAGCGGATGAAGACGACCTTGCGAGGGCCCCGCCCCGTCGATTTGTTCATCCGTTGCACCCTTCACGCAAGTCCCTTCCGCTATCTGTTCGAATCTGGCAGCATCGTCCGGTATCCGGGGCTACCAGTCCGGTGCGGGGGAGGAACAGGCACATGCTCGGCTTCGTCGTGCGCCGGCTGCGCGGGCGATTGCCGCTCGCCGCCGCCGTACTGCTCACCGTTTTGATCACCACGACCGTGCTCACCGCGCTCTTCGCCTTCACCCGCGGAGTGGGCGACGCCGGACTGCGCCAGGCCCTCCAGGGGCCGGGACTCGCGCGCGGCACGGTACTGGTCACCGGTGGGCACCCGACGGCCGACCGGGCCAAGGACGACGAGGCGGTACGGGGCTTCGCGCGCGAGCTCTTCGACCCCCTCCCGGTCGCCGCCGAGGGTGTCGCGCGCAGCCGTTCGTACGGGCTGCCGGGCCCGCACACCCCGGGCAAGGACGCCGATCTGACGCTGCTGGCGGCCTTCGCCAAGGAGCGCGTGCGCCTCCTCTCGGGCACCTGGCCGCAGCCCGTCCCGGGGCCGGTCTCCACTCGGGGCGGCCCGGTTCCCGTGGCCGTGCCGAAGGCGGCGCTGGACCGGCTCGGGCTGGCCGAGGGGGCGTTGCCCGCCGAGGTGCGGCTCGACGACCGGTACGGCGGCTCCCCGCTGAGCGTGCTGGTGACCGGCGTCTACCGGGCGGCCGACCCGGACGCCCCGTACTGGCGGCTCGATCCGCTCGGTGCGCGCGGGCTCCAGGTGGCCGGATTCGCCACGTACGGCCCGCTGCTGGTGGACGATTCCGTCTTCACCGCGGGCGGGCTGCCCCAGGACAGCCGCGCCGTGCTGCTCAGCGCCGACTTCTCAGGCGTGGACGCCGCCGGGGCCGAGGCGGTCCGCGCGCGGGCTACCAAGGCCTCCAAGGAGTTCCAGGAGGTATCCGGGCTCCACCTGACGACCGAACTTCCGGCGCTGCTCGAGGAGTTGAGGTCGGGCCTGACCGTTGCCCGCTCCACCCTGCTGGTCGGCGCGCTGCAACTCGCCGTACTCGCCGGGGCGGCGCTGCTGCTGGTCTCGCACCTGCTGACCGAGCGCCAGGAGTCCGAGCGGGCCCTGGTCGTCGCGCGCGGCGCCTCCCGCGGCCGACTCGGTGTCCTCACCGCGGCCCAGTCGCTGCTGCTGGCGCTGCCCGGCGCCCTCCTCGCGCCGCTGCTGACGCCGCCGCTGCTGCGTCTGCTCGGTGGCTACGGCTCCCTGGCCCACGTCCCGTTCGCGGTCACCCGGAGCTGGCCGCTCTGGCCCGTCGCGGCGGGCTGCGCCCTCGGGTGCGTCGTGCTGACCACCCTCCCGGTCGTCCTGCGGGGCGTCGCCTCGGCCGCCCTGCACCGGGCGGGCCGCCGCCAGGCGCTGGTCGCCGGCGCCGCCCGCTCCGGCGCGGACCTGGCGCTGGTGGCCCTGGCCGTACTCGCCTACCAGCAGCTCTCCCGGTACGGCGCCGCCGGGTCCGGCCCGGCGACGCGGTCCGACGGACTCTTCGGCGTGGACCCGGTGCTGGTCGCCGCCCCGACGCTGGCCCTGTGCGCGGGCACCCTGCTGGTGCTGCGGCTGCTGCCCTTCGCGGCGCGGCTCGGCGCGCGCATCGCCGCCCGGGGCCGGGGCCTGGGTCCGGCGCTCGTCGGCTGGCAGCTGGCCCGCCGGCCCGGCCGGGCCACGGGGCCGGTGCTGCTGCTCGTACTCGCCGTCTCCAGTGGGGTCCTCGCGCTGGGCCAGCACACCGCGTGGTCCGCGTCCCAGCGCGACCAGGCCGATTTCACCACCGCCGGGGGCCTGTTGATATCGGGCAGCGACCTCCCCCCGCTGGGCCGGGGCGGCCGGTACGCGGCGCTGCCCGGCGGTGAGCGCGTGCTGCCGGTGCTCCGGACCCGGCATGATCTGCCGGGCGGGCGCACCGGCCAGGTGATGGCGCTGGACGCGGCGGCCGCCGCCGACCGGCTCGCCCTGCGGCCCGATCTGCGGGACGGGCGCGGCATGCGGGAGCTGTTCGCCCCCCTGGCCCCCGCTCCCGCGCCTGCCGCCACCGGTCTCCCCCTCCCCGGTCACCCTGAGCGCATCGACCTCTCGGTCTCCGTACGGTCCGCCGGTGCGGGCGGCCGCACCGGCCTCGGGCTGCTGCTGCGCGACCGGTTCGGCATCACCTACCGGGTGCCGATGGTCCAGCTCCCGGAGAGCGGTGACGCCACCCTGTCGATGCACGTCAGCACGATGCTCGGCGCCCCCATCGGGTCGGCCGCCACCCCGCTCAGCGTGGCCGGGCTCGTGTTCTCGTACGACCTGGAAGGCCCGCTCCCCGGCGCGGATCCGAACGCCGATCCGGGTGCCGGTTCCGGTGAGCCCGCCGCCACCGCCAAAATCTTCGACGAGCTGACCGTACGCGGCCTCGCGGTCGCGCAGACCCGGGACGGAGCGGCGGCCCCCGTCGCCGTGCCCGCACCCGACTGGCAGCTGTCGGCCCCGGCGCTCACCGACGGCGCCCCGGCCGCCGAGCTGCTCGCGGGCTCCGCGCCCGCACCGGGCGGCTCCGCCCTGGTGCGGCTGCGCTACCGGGACGGTTCCGGCGAACGCGGCGGCGTACAGCTCGCCCTGACGCCGGGACCCGCTGCGGCCGCCGAGATCCCCGGGATCGCCACCCGGGCCTACCTGGCCTCGGTCGGCGGGAACGTGGGCGATCTGGTGCCGGTCAAACTCGACGACGTCACCCTTCCGGTCCGGGTCACCGCCGCGGTCGGCTCGCTGCCCGTGGCCGGCGACACCGCGGTCGCCGTCGACCTGGCCACCGCCGGCCGGATCCTCGCGACGGGCGGCCGGGAGCTGCCGACGCCCGGAGAATGGTGGCTGCCCGCCGCCTCCGCCGACGACCCGGCTCCCGCCCGCGCCGCCGCGGAACTGCGCTCCGGCGCGGGCTCCCAGCAGGTGCGGCTGCGCGCGGAGGTCGCCAGGACCCTGCTCGACGATCCGCTCAGCGCGGGCCCGCAAGGGGCACTGGCCGCGCTCGCGGTGGCCTGCGCGGTGCTGGCCGCGATCGGTTTCGCGGCGGCCGCCGCGGCCGCCGCCCGTGAGCGGGCCCGGGAGTTCTCGGTACTGCTGGCGCTGGGGGCCCGGAGCCGGGACCTGGCCCGGACGGCCACTGCCGAGAGCTGCGTGCTCGTGGGGCTCGGTACCGCGGTCGGGCTGGGCCTGGGCGCGGTCATCGTCCATCTCCTCGTACCGCTGACCGTGCTGACCCCGGCCGCCGGGCGCCCGGTGCCCGAGGTCCTGGTGGACCTGCCCGCGGCCCGGACCCTGCTGCTCGCCGCCGCCATCGCCGCCGTACCGCTGCTGTCCGCGGTCTTCGGCGGCCGGCGCAATCAGAACCGCTCGAAGCCGGCCGACCGGCTGCGGCACGTGGAGGACATATGACCGGGCCGGCCGCGACCAACGCCGACCGGCGCACCCCGGACGGGACCGGCCCGGCGCAGGACCGCCCGTCAGCGGCGGGCGGGACCTCACCGCGCGCCGTGCCCCCGCCCGCGCCCTGGGTGCGGACCCGGCTGCGCGCGACCCCGCTGAGCACCCTGCTCGGCGCGGCCCTGGCCTTCGTGGCCGTCCTGCTGTGCGCCGCGCTGCCGCGCGCCATGGACCGGGGCACCGACCAGGCGCTGCGCTCCTTCCTGGAGTCGCGCGGTCCCGGTCAGACCAGCCTGTCGGTCAGCGCGAGCCCCCGCTACGGGAACCAGACGCCGCAGGAGCTGGACGAGGTACTGGCCAAGCTGGTCGCGGCGACCGCCCCCGGATTCTCCGTCGCCGCCTCGGGCCCCGTCCACGGCGTCGCCGCCGACCCCCGCTCGCTCGCCAACCCCGGGCTGACCGCGCCCGAGGGCATCCCTCCCCGGCTCGGCCTCACCCACCTGCGGGAGGCCGCCGGCCACGTGCGGCTGGTGGAAGGGCGCTGGCCGGGAGCCGCCGCCGCACCTGGCGCCCCCGTGCCCGTCGTGCTGTCGCAGAGCGCCGCGAAGACCGTCGGCGCCCGGCTCGGCATGGTGCTCGAAACCTTCGCGGGCATGGACGGGGTGCCCGCCAAGGCGGAGGTCGTCGGGCTGTTCAGCGTGAACGACGAGGCCGAGGACTTCTGGACCGATCTCGGCTGCATCGTCCGCGCCTGCCAGTCCCAGACCCCGACCCACCCGCCGGAGCCGTTCTGGCGGTTCGACGGCCTCGTGGGCCCCGAGTCGCTCGACCGGCTCGGCCAATGGGGCGAGGGCAGTGAGCGGGGCACCCAGGACTTCTGGCGGATCCCCGTGGACACCACCGTGCTGCGGGCCGACCAACTGCCCGCCACGGCCGAGGCGGTCGCCTCCTACGTGACCGGCCCGACCTCCTCACGGCTGACCCGGGAGACCCAGCGGCGCGATCTCGCCGTCACCTCCCACCTGCCCGAACTGTTCACCCAGGCAGAGGCCCGGCGCCAGGCGGCCGCGCCGCTCGCCGCGATGGGCCCGGCGGGCGTGGCGGGGGTGGCCTTCGTGGTGTTCTGCCTGGCGGCCGCGCTCACCGGGGACCGGCGCGAGGCCGAACTGCGGCTGTTGCTCGCCCGCGGCGGTTCGCGCGCGGGCATCGTTCGCCGGCTCCTCGCGGAGAACGCGGTCACCGTCCTGCCGGCCGCCGCGCTCGCGACGGCAATCGCCCTGGTCCTGCTGCCCACCCCCCGCTCCGCGGGCTCCCTGCTGGCCGCCGCGGCGGCCACGCTCCTGGCCCTGCTGGCCTTCCCGCTACGGGCAGCCGTGCTGCTCGCGCCGGCGCGCGGGCCGGCTCCGCGACGGCGCCTGGTCGCCGAAGTGCTCGTACTGGCCGCCACGGCGGCGGCCGTGTTCGAGGTCCGCTCGCGCGGGGTCGCTCCGGCCGGCGCCGGCGTGGACCCACTGCTGGTCGCCGCCCCGCTGCTGCTGGCGCTCTGCGGCGGTCTGCTGCTGGCCCGGCTCCAGCCCGCCCTGGTCGGGGCGCTGGCCCGGGCGGCCGGGCGGGGCGCGGGGCTGATCGGTTTCCTCGGGCTGGCGCGCGCCGCGCGGGGCACCTCGGGGCGGGCACGTCCGTCCGTACTGCCGCTCATCGCGATGCTGCTGGCCGTCACCACCGGGGGCTTCGGCGCCACGGTGCTGACGGCGATGGCCGACTCCCGCGTCCAGGCCGCGCGCGAGGCCGTCGGCGGGGACGCACAGATCTCGACGCTCGGCGGCACGCTGCCGGAAGCGGTCACCAAGGCGGCGGCCGCTCTGCCCGGCGTGCGGTCGTCGGTGCGGCTGTGGAACGACGACAACGTGTTCCTCTACGGCACCAAGGCGGGCAGCACCCAGGTCTCGGTGATCGTCGCGGACCCGGTGGAATACGCGAAACTGTCCCGCGCCCTCGGGCGCGGAGAGTTCGATCCGGCGCTCCTGGCGACCGGCGCGGCGGGTACCTCGGGCACGACGGTACCCGCGCTGATCAGCGGGGACCTCGCCGACGACGACACCTCCGGCTTCGAACTGCGCCTGGACAACGGCGGGAAACTGAAACTGGCGGTGGTCGGAGTGGTCAACGGCACGCCCACCCGGCCCGGCGCCAAGTTCACCACCGTGGTGCTGCCCGCCGCACCGGTCCTGGCCGCCGTGCCCCAGATGGGACCGCCCAACGGCTGGTACGCGCTCGGCACGGTCGACCAGCACCGGCTGGAGCAACTGGTGCGCGCCGAGGACCCGGGGGCCGCCGAGGACCGGTACCGCGTCCGGACCAGCTCCGCCACGGCTGCCCAGCTGGGCTCCGACCCGCTGCAGCGCTCGGCCGAGCGGCTGTTCTGGGCCTCCCTGGCCGGCGCCGCGGGCTTCGCCCTGCTGGCCGTCCTGCTGACCCTGGTCCGCGCCGCCCCGGACCGGGCGGCGCTCCTCGCGCGGCTGCGCACGATGGGACTGCGTCCCCGCCAGGGTGTGCTGCTGATCCTGGCGGAGTCGGTGCCCCTGGCCCTGGCCGCCGCGCTCGGCGGCGCCCTCCTCGCGGCGGGGGCCGTCGCCCTGCTGGGCCCGGCAGTGGACCTGTCCACACTGGTCGGGGCGAAGATTCCGGACGGCCTGCCGGTCCTCGTGCGGCCCGTACTGACCCAGGCGCTGGGCCTCGCCGCCCTCGTCGCGGGGGCCGTGCTCGCGGAGGCGGCGGTCTCCGGCAGGCGACAGATCACGACCGAGTTGAGAGCGGGAGACCAGCGGTGAACAGCGATCAGCCCACCTACGACGAGCTGCGGCGGCAGGCCCTGGCCGAGTCCGCACCCCGCCGGCACGGCGCGGACACGGCCATTGCCTGCGACCGCCTGGTGAGGATCTTCAGTACGGACGGGGTCGAGGTGCAGGCCCTGCAGGGACTGGAACTGACCGTGGAGCAGGGCGATCTGATGGCCCTGGTCGGCGCGTCCGGCAGCGGGAAGTCCACGCTGCTGAACATTCTCGCGGGACTGGACGTGCCCACGGCCGGCACCGCAAGTGTCGGCGGCTACGACCTGCTGGAGATGTCGGCGCGCGACCGGCTGCGCTACCGGCGCGAGGCGGTCGGCTTCGTCTGGCAGCAGACGGCCCGCAACCTGCTCCCCTTCCTGACGACGGCGCAGAACATCGCCCTGCCCATGCAGTTGAAGGGTGGCCGGCGCTCAGCCGCCAAACGGCACGCGGTCCGCACCGGCGAACTCCTCGAAGCCCTGGAGATCGGCGATCTGGCGGACCGGCGCCCCGCCGAGCTCTCCGGCGGCCAGCAGCAGCGCGTGGCCATCGCGGTGGCCATGGCCAATGACCCCTCGGTGCTGCTCGCCGACGAGCCGACCGGTGAGCTGGACTCCGAGACGGGCGGGGCGGTCTTCGAGGCCTTCCGCACCGTCAACCGGGAACTGGGTGCGACCGTGGTCATCGTCACCCACGACCCGCTCGTCGCGGGCGAGGTCCGGCGCACAGTGGCGATGCGCGACGGCCGCACCAGCAGTGAGGTGCTGCGCCGTACGGTCACCGACGAGCACGGCGCCGAGTCGGTGAGCGAGCGGGAGTACGTGATGCTCGACCGCACGGGTCGGGTACAGCTCCCGCAGAAGTTCCTGGAGGCCCTCGGCATGGAGCACCGGGTGGCGGTGGACCTCGCCGCGGACCACATCGAACTGCGCCCCGATGACGCGTCCCCCGCGGGCCAGGACGCCGCGACAGCGGACGGGCTGTGACGCTCGCCAGAGCCGCCGAGGGCCCGCAAGGGCCGCGCGTACGCCTGCGCCGCTTCCGTTGAACCCGTAGCGCGCGTCACTTCCGTGCCCCGGATGTCGTTAGGCGCTCGGGGTTGACTCGGGGGTCGAAGGGATGACGGAATGCGGCAGTTTCCTCTGGAGATGCACCACATGGCGCCCGGTCGGGTCGTCGAGTGGCGGTTGCGGTCCACGGCGGGGGCGCAGGCTCCCGGCCCGGACGGCGCGGCGGACAGGAGGGCCTCCTTCAACCAGGACAAGCACTTCACCGTCGCCGAGGAGAGCCGTGCGGCCGACGACCCCACCGCCTCGTGGATCGCGGTCACCTTCGAGGTCGCGGGCCCGCTGGACGAAGACGCCCTGAGCCTCTCCCTGTTGGCGTTCGTACGCCGCCACGAGGTGTTGCGTTGCGAATTCCGGCGCCTGGCAGGGGAGTTGGCATGCGCTCCGATTCCCGCCACCGAACTGGCCCTGGACACAGTCCCGGTGGCCGAGTTCGACCGCACCGACGAGCTCACCGGCTTCCTGGTGGAGCGGTTCAAGCGGAGCATCGACACGCTGGCCTGGCCGCTGTTCACCATGGGCGCGGTGCTGCGCGAGGAGTCCGCGACCGTCTACCTCGCCTTCGACCACATCGTCTGCGACGGCATGTCGATGCCCATCGTGGTCCAGGAGGTGCAGAGCGCCTACGAGGCCCTGCGCCGCGGCGAGCACCTCGATCCGGCGCCCGCGCCGAGCTATCTCGACTTCGCCGAGGAGCAGCGCGGCCGCTACCTGTCCATCGACGCGGACGACGAGCGGCTGGGCTACTGGAAGGAGTTCATGGCGCGCGGCGACGGCGAGTTCTTCCCACGCTTCCCGCTCGAACTGGGCGTGCGGCCGGGGCAGATGTACTCCATCGTGAACGAGGCCTCTCCGCTCCTGGACGCCGCCGAGGCGGAGGTCTTCGAGAAGGCGTGCCTGGCGGTGGACGGCAAGCCGTTCATGGGCGTGCTGGCCGCGGTCGCGGTCTGTCTGCGCGAGGCGGGCGGGCCGGGGGTCTACCGGGGGTTCATGCCGGTGAGCGAGCGCGGCCGGGCCGGGTGGGCCAACTCGGTGGGCTGGTTCGTCAACACCATGCCCATCGAGTTCGACGCCTCGCCCGGCCGGGACTTCGAGCAGGTGATGGCGTCCGTGCGGGCCGGGTTCGGCGAGATGATCGACCATATCGACGTGCCGTTCGTGCGCGCCTGGGAGTTGCTCGCGCCCCGCGAGTTCGCGGCGCGCTCCTGGCCCTACCCGGTGAACTTCTTCTCGTACATCGACATGCGCAAGTGTCCGGGCGCCGAGCGCCACGAGGACTGGCGGCCCACCTCCCACGTGTGGTCGGCCCAGGCGAACGGCGCCTGTTCCTGGTTCCAGCGGGACACGGACGGGCTGCACATGAACTCGATCTACTCGGACACCCCGGCCGCCCGCCGCACCATGGACGGATTCCTGGAGGCCCTGCGCGAGACGGTCCGGGAGATCGCCCGCCACGGCTCCTTCCGGCGTCCCATCGCGCTGACCCCGCCGCGCCGGCCGACGCCGCGGACCCCGCTCGACGTCGCGGCGTTCGCCCGGCGCGGCTGACGCCGGCTCCACGGCCCGGCGGGCTCTCCGGTGGCGGTGGCGGCGTCGAGGGGTTCAGAGCCGGGCCGCGCGCTCGCGCAGCAGGGTCTCCTCGCGGGCGTTGCGCGTGAGCGAGGCGGCGCGTTCGAACTCCGCGCGGGCCTCCGCCGGGCGGCCGAGCCGCTCCAGCAGGTCGCCCCGTACGCTCGGCAGCAAATGGTAGGAGCGCAGGGCCGGTTCCGCGGTCAGGGCGTCCACCAGGGGGAGCGCCGCCGCCGGGCCGTCGGCCATCGAGACGGCGACGGCCCGGTTGAGCTCGATCACGGGTGACGGGATCAGCAGGACGAGCCGTCCGTACAGGGCGGCGATCGTCCGCCAGTCGGTGTCCTCGTAGCGGACGGCGTCGGCGTGACAGCCGGCGATGGCGGCCTGCAGGGAGTAGGGGCCGGCGCCCGCCCGGTTCAGGGCTTCGACCCCGCGCCGGATCAGCAGGCGGTTCCACCTGGACCGGTTCTGGTCCGCGAGCAGCACCGGCTCCCCGTCCGGGCCGGTGCGGGTGGCGATCCGCGAGGCCTGGAACTCCAGCAGAGCCGCCAGGCCGTGCACCTCGGGCTCCTTGGGCATCAGCCCGGCCAGGACCCGGGCGAGGCGAAGTGCGTCCTCGCACAGGGCGGGGCGTACGAGGTCGTCGCCGGCGGTCGCCGAGTAGCCCTCGTTGAAGACCAGGTAGATGACCTCCAGGACGGAGCCGAGGCGCTCCTCGCGGTCGGAGCCGTACGGGACCTCGAAGGGCACCCCCGCCTTGGCCAGCGCCCGCTTCGCCCGGACGATGCGCTGGGCGACGGTGGGCTCGGTGGACAGGAAGGCGCGGGCGATCTCCTGGGTGGTCAGGCCTCCCATCAGGCGCAGGGTGAGTGCGATCCGGGCTTCCGTGGCGAGGACGGGATGACAGGCGGTGAAGATCAGGCGCAGCAGGTCGTCGTCGATGTCCTCGGGGGCCGTCGGTTCGGCGGGCGGCGCCGCGTCCTCCAGCGACCGGCCGACCTCGGCGAGCTTGCGCGCGTAGGTCTCCTTGCGGCGGACGAGGTCGACGGCCCGGTGTTTGGCTGTGGCCATCAGCCAGGCTCCCGGCTTGTCGGGCACGCCGGATTGCGGCCACTGCTCCAGCGCCGCGACCAGCGCGTCCTGGGTGATCTCCTCCGCGATGCCGACGTCGCGCACGATCCGGGCGACGCCCGCGATGATCCGCGCCGATTCGATCCTGAACACCGCTTCGACCGCTCGGGTCGTACTCACTGCCGTCACGGCCACCCATCAGAGCAGCCGTGACGCGGCAGGGCAAACGGTGCGCGGAGCGGATCGGGCGGTCAGCCCTCGGCGAGCTGGCGGAGTTCGGCTCCGACGGTCCAGTTCTCGGGGTGGGTCTCCAGGAAGCGCTTGGTCCACTCCAGCGCCTCGTCCTTGTCCTTGCACTGCATGAGGGCGTACCCGCCGATGACCTCCTTGGTCTCGGTGAAGGGCCCGTCGGTGTAGCTGAGCCTGCCGCCGGACCAGGTGACCCTGGTCCCCTCGGAGGTGGGGAGGAGTCCGGCGGTGTCGAGCATGACCCCGGCCTTGGTGATCTCCTCCATCAGCGCGCCCATGCGCTGCTCGAAGTCGGCGGGGAAGGGGGTGTCGGGGGTGAGGCTCTGCTCGTCGATGCGGATCATCGAAAGGAAGCGCGGCATGGTGACTCCTCGGTGGTGGAGGACGGGGACCCTCCCCGCCTCTCACTCCTGCGTCGAACGGGAGACGCCGGGATCGACAGCTTCCCGGAAAAATCTTGGGGGACTTCCGGGACGCGCGCGGCGGCGCGGATTCCGGCACCGCCCCACACCGGGCTACTGGCGAGTAGGATCGCCGGACCCGGGCCCCCTCGAGAGGATCTCCCCATGCCGCGCATACCTTCCTCACCGCTCCTGCTCGCCGGCCTGCTGGCCGGTGCGGCGGTGGCACACGTCGCCGTGCCGAAGCAGTTCGACGCGATCGTGCCGCGCTCGCTGCCGGGCAGCCCGCGCCAGTGGACGTACGTGAGCGGCGCGGCGGAGCTTGCACTCGCGGTCGGGGTCGCCCATCCGCGCACCCGCCGGGTCGCGGCGCTGGCGACGGCGGCGTTCTTCGTCGGCGTGTTCCCCGCGAACGTCAAGATGGCCGCCGACGCCCGCCACCGCTCCCCCGCCTTGCGGGCCGTGGCGCTGGGGCGGCTGCCCCTCCAGGTCCCGCTGGTGCTGTGGGCCCGCAAGGTCGGGCGGAACGCGGCGGGCTGAGGCCACCCGGGCGGGGCGCCCGGGCAGGGTGTCCCTGTCCCCCCGCGCGAGTCAGCGGCTGTCGCCCGTCCAGTCCCAGTGGCCGGGATCGGCGGCGCGGCGGCGGTAGTGGGTCCGGCCGCCGGGTCCGTAGCGCCCTATCTCCGTGGGGAGACGGGCCTCTTCCGCGAGCTGGGGACCGCTCCAGCCCGTGATGTCGAGCAGCAACCCGTCGAGGGGGCCGCCGACGAGCTCTCCGTAGGCGTGTCCCGGGAGCGGACCCGGGTCGGGGTCGTCGTGGTCGGCGCCGTAGACCCGGCGCCGGAGCATCCTGTCGTCCATACCGGTCAGCTTCACAGACGGCACTGACAATGCCCCGGCGGCGGCGCGTACCGCCGGTGCCAGGTCCCGCGGGCCCTGGCACGATCCGAAAGAGACGGCCGAGCGGCGATGATGGGTGCCGTTCGGATCGCACGGCACACGAAGCGGAGCACCATCCATGGCGCGTCTGGTACACCAGCCACTGGAGGACGAGGAGTTCGATTTCATCCTCGGCATGACGGACGGGCCGGTGCTCGCCTACTTCTGCGGGAGCTGGCCGAAGGCCCTGGAGCCCTGTCGCGCGATGGACGCGGTCGTCGCCGCACTGGCGCAGGAGTACGGGACCCGGCTGACGGCGGTACGCGTGGACATCACCCGCTGCCCCGGACAGACCAAGCGCTACGAGGTAACCGGGGCCCCGACCGCCGTCCTCATCGCGGACGGCGGGGTACTGGCCTCCTTGGCCGGACCGGTGACGGCCGATGAGTTCCGGGTGCTCCTCGACGCGCATGTCTGAGAGCCTCACCGCGCGCCTCCCTGGGGGCTGCTCCGGGTGCCTCGGCCGCCTTCCCCCGCGACCCCTCCACGGGCTCGCTGGGCCATCCGGGCGAAGACGAGCGATCTGGCCGAAAGTCACATGGATCGGATAGGTGCCTTAGGCATGTAATGGGTCCCGGCGAAACGGAACCATCGCGTGCGAGGTGCTGTATGTCCGAGAAGACCATTGCCTTCCCCCAGGACCGGACCTGCCCCTACCACCCGCCGGCGGCCTACGAGCCGCTGCGGACGGGCCGGCCGCTCTCCCGGGTCACCCTCTTCGACGGCCGCTCCGTGTGGGTCGTCTCCGGGCACGCCGAGGCGCGCGCCCTGCTCTCCGACGGCCGGCTCTCCGCCGACCGGCAGAACCTCTCCTTCCCCGCCCCCACCAGGCGCTTCAAGGGCCTGCGCAACCAGCGCGCCGCCCTGCTCGGCGTCGACGATCCCGTCCACAACACCCAGCGCCGGATGCTGATCCCGAGCTTCTCACTCGGGCGCACCGCGGCCCTGCGCCCCCGGATCCAGGAGACCGTGGACCGGCTGATCGACGCGATGGTCGCGGCCGGGCCCCGCGCGGAACTGGTCGGCGCCTTCGCCCTGCCGGTGCCGTCGATGGTGATCTGCGCGCTGCTCGGAGTCCCGTACGCGGACCACGAGTTCTTCGAGAGCCAGTCCCGGCGCCTGCTGCGCGGCCCGGAACCCGCCGACGTCGAAGACGCCCGCGACCAGCTCAACGGCTACCTGCGCGCGCTTATCGGCCACAAGCGCGAGCACCCGGGCGAGGGGCTGCTCGACGAGCTGATCGCCCGGCGCCTGGAGACCGGCGAGACCGATGTCGAGGAGCTGGTCTCGCTGGCCGCCATCCTGCTCATCGCGGGGCACGAGACCACGGCCAACATGATCTCGCTCGGTACGTTCACCCTGCTCAGCCACCCCGAGCAGCTGGCCGAGCTGCACGCCGATCCGGCCCTGCTGCCGTCGGCCGTGGAGGAGCTGATGCGTTTCCTGTCGATCGCGGACGGAATGCTCCGGGTGGCGACCGAGGACATCGAGATCGGCGGGGTGACCGTCCGCGCCGACGACGGGGTGATCTTCTCCACCTCCGTGATCAACCGTGACGGGGCCGTCTTCAAGGAGCCCGACACCCTGGACTGGCACCGGCCGGCCCGGCACCACCTGGCGTTCGGTTTCGGCATCCACCAGTGCCTCGGCCAGAACCTGGCCCGCGCCGAGATGGAGATCGCGCTCGGCACCCTCTTCGAACGACTGCCGGAGCTGCGGCTGGCGGACGAACCGGACCGGATCCCGTTCAAGCCCGGGGACACCGTCCAGGGCATGCTCGAACTCCCCGTGGCGTGGTGAGCCCGGTGAGCCCCGCGCCCACGCCCGCACCCGCACCCACGCCGCCGCCCGCCGCCCGGGTCTCCGTGGACACGGACGTCTGCATCGGGGCCGGGCAGTGCGCCCTGACCGCGCCGGGCGTCTTCACCCAGGACGAGGACGGCTTCGGCGCGGTGCTGCCGGGCTTCGAGGACGGCGGTGGCAGTCCGCTGCTGCGGGAGGCCGCGCGCGCCTGCCCGGTGTCGGCGGTCACAGTCGACGAGGGCTGAGGGCGCTCGTCACTTCCCGGTCAGGTCGCCGAGCCGTTGGAGCCGGGCCTCGTCCAGGCGCGACTCAACTTTTGACGCGGTCCCCGCCGGTTGCAAGAGTCACCGGCCCGCCCCGTGGGTCACTCGGCGGGCGCCGCCTGCGGCAGCAGTCCGACCGCCTGCCGCTCCAGCACCAGGGCCCCGTCCACGAGGTCCGCGCAGGCGTCGAAGAGCGCCCGGCGCCCCGCCGCGTCCGCCTCGGGGTCCGCCGCGCGGGCCAGCTCCGCGAGCTGCGACCACTGCCGTCCGGAGTCCCGGAAGAGCTCGGCCGCGTCCCCGTGCCCGGCGAGGTCGAGGAAGTCCGCGTACAGGGGCCGGGTGGCGCCCGGGGCGGTCCACTCCTCCTCCAGGCAGGCGTACAGCCTGCGCGTGCCGAGAGCGAAGGCCTCGGGGCTCGCGAAGCGGCGCTCCCAGCCCGTCTTGGTGGTGGTGTCGCGCAGCTGCGCGGCGAACTTCTCCATGCCGGAGAAGCCGAAGTTGACGTCGAAGTGGTTGCCCAGCACCGGCCCGGTGAGGCGGGAGACCGTAGCGGCGATCGCCGCTTCCAGGTCGGGCTCACCGGCGGGCTTCCCGGTGGTCACCACCATCTGGTGGCGGCCCTTCTTGTGTCCGGACCACGCCGCGCCGAACTGCTCGCGGCCGATCGGGTACGGGGCCTTCGCGCGGCCCGCCCCGTCCTCGACGTAGTAGATGTCCCCTTCGTAACCGACGACGACCACCACGTACGGGTCGGCGGCGGCCAGTTCGGCCATCGGGGCCGGGCCGTGCCAGGGCAGGGCGGTCCGGTCGACGGTGCAGAACACCGGGGCCCCGGCGTCGAGCGCGGCCTCGACCCGGTGCCAGCGGGGCTTGGCGCTGCGCGTGGCCTCGTACGGGATGCGCAGGCGACCGAGGGCGACCTGGACCCAGGGGTCGGGGTGGGCCTGGGCGACGATCGTCGGCATCGGCGGCCGGCCGGCGTACTCGAACACGAAGTACATGAAGCCGATGCCGCCCGCCAGGCCCGCGACCAGGGCTTCGTCGTGCACGCTGCCGAGCGCGTGCCGGATCAGCGTGGCCTCGCGGTGGCGTCCGGGGGCGAAGTCTTCATATACGAGCGCAGTCATGCGGTCAGCGTAGCCGCGCCGCGGGCCGCCGGATGCGACCGGACTTCCTGTACAGTTGTCCAGGAAGTCGAAGGGACCGCTCTTCGCTCACCCCGCCCCTCGGGAGGTGGCCGTGCACACGGTCGCAATGATCCTCATCGGCCTCGTCGCCGCGCTGCACGCGTACTTCCTGGTCCTGGAGATGTTCCTGTGGCAGCGTCCGCCCGGCCGCGCGCTGTCCGGGTTCGACGCCGACACGGCCCGCCTGACCGCCCCGCTCGCCGCCAACCAGGGCCTCTACAACGGGTTCCTCGCCGCCGGCCTGGTCTGGTCGCTCGTCATCGACTCCCTCGCCACGCAGATCTTCTTCCTCGTCTGCGTGATCGTCGCCGGCGTGTACGGGGCCGCGACCGCCAACCGCCGCATCCTCGTCGCGCAGGCCCTGCCGGGCGCCCTCGCCCTGGGCGCGGCCCTGCTCGCCGGATGACCTCCGGCGAACAGCACGCCCGGCCGACCGCCGGGGCCGCCTCCCCCGGAGATGCCCGCACCGACCCGCGGACCGCCCGCACCAAGGCCCGGCTGCGCGCGAGTCTCCTCGCCGAGTGCGCGGACCGGCCGCTCGCCGAGGTCAGCGTCTCGGCGGTGGTGCGGCGGGCGGGAGTGGGCCGGGCCACGTTCTACCTGCACTACGAGGACCTCACCGCGCTGGCGGTGGACGCGTGCGCCGACGTCGTGCACGCGGCGGTCGATGCCCTGCACGCCTGGCAGACGGACCCGTCGGCGCTCCCCCCGGCCCGCCCCCCGGCCGCGCTGGCCACCTTCCTCGGCGGCGCCGCCGGCCGGGCCCCGCTCTACCGCACCCTGCTGCTGCCGGGCGGCGGTGGCCCGCTCGGCGAGCGCCTGCACCGGGAGCTGCGCGCTCGCAGCCTGGCCGAACGCGCCGCGGTGGGCGCTCCGCGCCCCGAGCTGGTGGCCTCGGCCGTGGCCGCCACGTTCACCGCCGTGCTCGCGGACTGGCTGCACGGCGGACTTCCCGCCGACCTGGCGGACCCGGCCGAGCTGGCGGACCGGATCTGGCTGCTCCTCATCGCGCTGCACCGGGCGGGGTGACCCCCCGCCCGCCTATGGGTACCGGCTACGCCGGCCCGGCGACCAGACCGGTCTCGGCCATGACCCGAATGACGGTGTCCTCCAGCGAGTGCTCGGCCTCGATGACGCTCTCCCAGTCGCCGGACAGCAGGTCGAGCGGCCGGTACCACTCGCGCAGCTGTTCCTCGCCGTATTCGTCGGTCTGCGGCTTGCCCTCGTGCCGTCGGAGGGTCTCCTCGAAGGGCACGTCCAGGTAGTAGAAGTGGGTCCGCCCGCGGTGGGCCCGGCGCAGGGCGTCGAGCATGGGGCCGTAGCGGTCCGCGTAGAGGATCCCCTCGACGATCACGTGGAATCCGTGGTCCAGGGCGTAGCGCGCCACGCTGCCGATGAGCCCGATGTTCGCCGCACCGGGCGTGTCCCGCTCCTTCAGGACGACGCGACGGAGGTTGTCCTGGCCCACGAGCGCGACCCCCCGGCCGTGTCGGTCGCGGATGCCCTCGGCGACGGAGGACTTGCCCGAAGCGGAGTTGCCGCGCAATACGATCAGCCGGGTGTCCGGCGTGCCCGTCATCATCCGGCCCACGCTACCCGTACGCCGGACGCGCGCGTGGGCCCCGCCGGAGGATCCGGCGGGGCCCACGTCACGGACTGGGCTCGTGAAGCGGCACTAGAGGGCGACCACCTGCTCCGCCTGGGGGCCCTTCGGCCCCTGCGTGACGTCGTACTCGACCTTCTGCCCCTCCGCCAGCTCCTTGAAGCCAGCGGTCTGGATGGCGGAGAAGTGCACGAACACGTCGGGACCGCCGTCGTCCTGCTGGATGAAGCCGAACCCCTTCTCGGAGTTGAACCACTTCACGGTGCCAGTTGCCATCTGTACTGATCCTTCACAACGTTCCACCGGCCGCACATGCGGCCGGACCCGATCCTGCCCACTGAGCGGCCCGAGCACACGCCAAGCGCGGCCAACCGGGGCGCTTCGGACTATTCGAACTTTTCTCCACCCCGTCCGCGGAACGGGGGATCAGACCTTCGCGCGGGCCACGGCGGATCGGGGCGCGGGGGCCGCCGCGACTCCTCGCCGCGGCCCGCCGAGCCGGCAGCCCAGGCAGTCGCTGTGGCCGGCGTGCGCGAGGGTGTCGCGGACCCGCCAGTCCCACTGCGCCTCCGGGCGGGGACCGCTCGGCTTGCCCCAGCCGGCGAGGTGCAGCAGCCAGGTGACGATCCCCGCCGCCGCGACGACCGCCAGGCCGATCCAGATGCCGGGGGTCCAGGAGGCGCACACGGCGGCGCCCGCCGCCGCACTCCCCACCAGCGCGATCGCGGTGCCGGTCCAGCCCGCCACGGTGTGGCCGAGGTCCACGTGGCCGTGAGCGCTCATCGTTATCCCCTGGTTCGTCGCTTCAGTAGGCTCGAAACGGCGTTCTCTCACAGAAAAAGCCATTTATCTCACGAGCTAAGTAACTTAGATGCTAAGGAGTAACCGCGTGCAGGGCAAGTCCCGCCCCGCGGCCACGGTCCAGGAGGCGCTGACGCGCATGGACCGGTACGTCGCCCTCGGCATCGTCGGCCAGCAGGAGATCGCACAGCTGCTGGGGCTCAACGTCACCGACCTGACCTGCCTCGGCCACATCCTGGGCGCCGGGGACGACCCGCTCGGCGCGGGCGACCTCGCCGAGCTCACCAACCTCACCACCGGCGCCGTGACCGGGGTCCTCAACCGCCTGGAGCGCGCCGGCTACGCGAGCCGGCAGCCCGATCCCGACGACCGGCGCCGGGTACGGGTGGTCGCTGACCCCGCCGCCGCCGCCCGGATCTTCGCCGTCTACGAACCCTTCTACGCCCGGCTCGGCGCGGTGTTCGCCGAGTACACCCCCGACGAGATCGCCGTCATCGCCGACTGGTTCGGGCGGGCGACCGCCGAGGTCACCGCCCATCTGGACCAGGTTCGGGCCGGGGAACTCGGGCCGCTGGCCCCATAGCCCCGATGGTAAAATTCGCCTTTTGGCGACGTTCGCGTCGCGATATCGGACATCTTGTACGTCTCACGGAAGGTTCTGCATGAAGAACCCGTCGGCTCATGGGCGCTTCGGCATCAAGGCCGGAGCCAAGGCGAGCTCGAAGGGCGGTGCGAAGGGCGGCGGGAAGACCCCCCGGACCCTCGGCCCCCAGGGCGAGTACTCAATGCCCCGGACGACCACGCCGGCGCTGCCGCCGGTGGAGTCCTTCTCGGAGCTCGGCCTGCCCCCTGAGCTGGTGACGACGATGGCCGACCAGGGGGTGTCGGAGCCGTTCCCCATCCAGGCGGCGACCCTCCCCAACTCTCTCGCCGGCCGCGACATCCTCGGCCGCGGGCGGACCGGCTCGGGCAAGACGCTCGCCTTCGGGCTGGCCATGCTGGCCCGTACGGCGGGGCAGCAGGCCGATCCGAAGCGGCCGCTCGCACTGGTCCTCGTACCGACCCGCGAACTGGCGCAGCAGGTGACCGAGGCCCTGGCCCCGTACGCGCAGGCCCTGAAGCTGCGGATGGCCACGGTCGTCGGCGGTCTGTCGATCGGCAAGCAGACGGGCGCCCTGCGCACCGGCGCCGAGATCGTGGTGGCCACCCCGGGGCGCCTCAGCGACCTGATCGGGCGCCGGGACGTGCACCTGGAGCGCGTGAAGATCGTGGTCCTCGACGAGGCCGACCAGATGTGCGACATGGGCTTCATGCCGCAGGTCACCGAAATCCTCGACCAGGTGCACCACGCGGGCCAGCGGATGCTCTTCTCGGCCACGCTCGACCGCAATGTGGACCAGCTCGTCCAGCGCTACCTGAAGGACCCGGTCGGACACTCCGTGGACCCGCAGTCCGCTTCGGTGTCCACGATGGACCACCACGTGCTGCACGTCCACGCGGCCGACAAGGTCTCGGCCGCGACCGAGATCGCGGCGCGCGAGGGCCGGGTGCTGATGTTCCTGGACACCAAGCACGGGGTCGACCAGTTCGTGAAGCACCTGCGGGCCATGGGCGTACGGGCGGAGGGACTGCACAGCGGGAAGTCGCAGCCGCAACGCACCCGGACACTGGGGCAGTTCAAGGACGGCCTGCTCAACGTCCTGGTCGCGACCAACGTCGCAGCGCGCGGCATCCACATCGAGGACCTGGACCTCGTGGTCAACGTGGACCCGCCGGCCGACAGCAAGGACTACCTTCACCGCGGCGGCCGCACGGCGCGGGCCGGCGAGTCCGGCAAGGTCGTCACCCTGGTCACCCCGAACCAGCGGCGCGACATCGTCCGGCTGATGGCCGACGCGAAGATCCGGCCGACCATCACCCAGGTCCGCTCCGGCGAGGCCGCGCTGAGCCGGATCACCGGCGCGAAGGCCCCGTCCGGCGTACCGCTGGCGGGCGCCGCGGCGACCGATGCCAAGGGCCGGCCTTCGGGCTCGGACCTCGGCTTCCGCGGGATCGGGACCCGTCCCGGACGGCCCGGCAAGGGCAAGGAGTCCCGCAAGACCATCGAGGCCCGGCAGGCCGCCGAGGCCCGCGCGGCGGCGCGGGTGCGCCGCGGCGCGAAGTAGCGCGAGGGGAGGGCCGCGGCCGCAGTGCGGCGCGGCCCTTCCGTCCGCCCCTGCGAGACGGGTGTCAGCGGCGGTTCAGGAAGTCCCCGACGGTCCGGTTGAAAGCCTCGGCGTCGTCGAGCCACGGATAGTGGGCGGTGCGCGCCTGGACGGCGACTTCGGCCTTCGGGAGCAGCTCCGCGATCTCGCGAGCGGTCTCCGGGCGCGGACCGGTGTCGACGTCGCCCGCCACGATCAGCACCGGCGCCGCCAGGGCCGTCAGGGCGGCGCGGGTCTCCTGGGGGTCGAAGGCCCCGTCGGAGGCGAAGAGCAGCGCGGCCTCGTCGTTGTACTGCCCGGTGGAGGACTCGACGTGGGCGCGCGCGGCCTCGTCCCAACGCCCGTAGCCGAAGGCCGCCATCGCGTCCCAGTCGGCCTCGGTCGCGGTGCCGCCCCAGACCGCTTCCCGTGCCTGGCGGGTGTCCTCGAACCACGGCTCCCCGGCCCGCAGGGCGACGGCCTCCTTGCGGCCCTGCACCGGGAAGTCGACGCCGAGCGCCCGGGCGCGCGGGGTGAGCAGCACGAGGGAGCGGATCCGCTCCGGGTACCGGGCCGCGTAGAGCAGGGCCAGGTCACCGGAGGCGGAGTGGGCGAGCAAGTCGAGCTGTTCCAGGCCGAGATGACGGCGCAGAGCCTCTACGTCCTCGACCTGCCGGTCGCAGCGGTACGTGGCCGGGTCGGCCGGCAGCGCGGAGTCCCCGGTGCCGCGCAGGTCGAGGATGACGAGCTTGCGGTGCTTCGACAGCCCGCCGAGGTCACCGAGGTACGCGGAGGCGCACATCGGGCCGCCGGGCAGACAGATCAGCGGCTCGCCCTCTCCGGAAACGTGGAAGGCGAGCGTGGTCCCGTCCGGGGCCGTGAAAGTAGTCATGGCCGCATGTCTACCTCGCGGCCCTGACCTGCACAAACACTTTTCCGCGCGGCCCGGGGCGGGAGGTCGGGGTCCCGGTGCCGGGAAGGTCACGAGGTCACCGCGGCCCGCCGCAGCAGCCGTTGGGCGGCCGCGTTGCGGACCCGGCGGGTCCGGGCGCCGGCGGCGAGCAGACGCAGGGCCTCGTCCGCGTGCAGGGACTGCGCCGCGGTGCGCTGACACCAGTCGGAGGCGGCGAGGAGCTCCGCCGCGGACCAGCTCTCGCCCCGTGTGACGGCCTTCAGCAGGGTCCACTCGCGCAGCCGGCGTGCCGCGAAGGTGCGCTCGCCGAGGGCGGCTCCGACGGCCTGCGCCCAGGCGGGAAAGCCTTCGTCGGCCAGCAGCCCGGCCGCCCGCCGGTCGAGGTGCGTGACCACCGCGCTCTCGGCCATCACCCGGTCCGGGTCGCGCAGGACGGCGGCCACGGCCTCGGCCTCCGCGGGCTCGCCGGAGACGGCTGCCAGGGATTCCAAGTGGCGGCCGTAGCGCCAGTGCTCGGACGGCCCGCTCGCCGCCGGCGACCCTGCCGCCTCCTCGGTCCGGGTCTCCGGGCCGCCTTGGCGTATCTGGTACTCACTTCTCCCCATGCGGCCATTCCACACGACACAGGTGAACGACAAGTTGTCAGGGTGGCATCAAGCCCGTGCCAGCATCAGGGCCTCCGCTCCGACAGGCCGGTAACCGGCCGCCTGAAAGGCGCGGATGCTGCGCGTATTGCCCGCGGCCTGCTGGGACCAGACCGGCGCCCCGTCCGGGACCAGGTGGCGGGCGGCGCGGGCCAGTTCCTTGCCCAGGCCCCGCTGCCGGGCGTCCTCGTCCACCTCGACGGCCGTCTCCCAGCGGCCCGCCACACCCCGGCCGAGTACCAGCACTCCCCCGCCCGCGGGCATCGCCCAGACCCGTACGCCGTCACGGCGCTTGCGGGCCCTGCGGACCCGGGGATGGTCGGGGTCGTCGATCTCGCGGAGTTCCAGGGCGGGTTCGCCCGGCAGCGGACCGGCGACCGTGAGCAGATCGGTGGTGTCGTGGGACCGGCCGGTGCGATCCAGGAGCGCGGCGAGGAAGCGCGGGTTCATGGTGGCGGCCAGGCTGTCGCAGTCGATGGCGGCGAGGGTGGCCCGTACCCAGTCCGGATCCTCGTCGGTGAAGATCACGGAGTGCGCGGTGAAGGCGAGGACTCCGGCGTCACGGGGGCTCGGCTGCGGGACGACGGTGGTGCTGCCGTCGGGGGCCGGGAAGCGTCCGGCGGCGGCCGCGTCCAGTATCTCGGCGAGTTTCATGGGTCATACCTCCTTGGAGGGGAGCGGGTCGATTGACGTGTCGACGACCCCGGCCGGCGCACATCTGCGCAGGTCACAGGACCATTACGTGATCACAGTACGGCTTGTGCCATGGGGCGACGCCCTGTCAGATGGAGCGGAGTCAAGAGTCAGGGCGGGGGCCTAACATGTCGGAACCGGTGGATTTTCTCGCGCGTCTACGCGCGGAGGGCCAAGACCGAGACGAGGGCCAAGACCCCGAGGCGGCCTTCCAAACCCACCGGCGGCGCCGCCGTATCAGGCGCCTGTCCGTCGGAGCCGTCGCCGCACTGGCGCTCGCAGGAGTCACCGCGTGGCTGGTGGCCGCCCCGGGCGAACCGCCCGCCGACGAGTCCTACGCGGCCGCGCTCGACGAGCAGGCGTGGCCCGATGAGTGGCCGGCCACGACGAGCCTGCCGCTGCGCGGCTCGCCCGCCCGCACCTGGGCGACCGAGAGCGAGGAGCTCCCGCTGCCCGCGGCCACGTCGGTCGGTTCGATCCCGAAGGAACGCGTCTCCGAAGGACTGCGCCGGGCCGGGGAGTTCCTGGTCGCGGCCAATCTGGATCCGGAGGTGCTCCGCGGCGGATGGCCCGCCGAGGCCATGGACCTGCTCGATCCGCAGCAGCCCGACCGCGCAGAGCTGACGCAGCACCTGCGCGAACCGGGACTCCCGGACGCCGATCCCACCGAGCTGTTCACGCGCTTCGACCCCGCCGAGCTCACGCCGGCCCGTGGTGGCATCAGGGTGCGCGGCCGGATGTCCTTCGAAGCCGGCGGGAATCCGGGACAGCTGCGGATCCACGCCGACTACACCTTCGTCTACGCCCTGCGGCGCGTGGCCCCGCACTCGGAGCCCGGTCCCGCCCCGGGCACGGAGGAGGTGGCACGGGTCGTCGTACGAAGGCAGCTCGTGCTGCTCTACGCCGCGTCCGGGTCCCCCGGTGTGACGGCCGGGAAGCTGGTCCCGGCCGACTACCGCAGGCAGCTCGGCAACCACGACTGCGGCACGGTCGACGGCTTCGTCCACCCCTACTTCTCCAAGGAGGCGGCCGCCGCCGATCTTCCCTGGCCGAGGGTCGATCCGTACGACGACAGCAAGGACATCGCCGACGGCCGGCCGAGCTGCACCGTCCCCTCACGCACCTGACACTCGGGCACCTGACACTGGGGCACCTGACACTCACGCACCTGACCCTCGGGCACCCCCGCCGTAGGACTCGTAGCCGCCGGAGCCCTGCTCGTTGGCGTGCCCCTGCTCCGGGAGCGGGGCGCCGGTCTCCAGCAGGGTCTTGAGGCTGGAGGCGAGCATGGGCCATGCGCGCCCGCACATGCCGATGAGGGTGCCGCCCGGTTCGAAGTCCTCGTGGATGACGGTCAGTCGGGCCAGCGTGTCACCGACCGGCTCGATCTCGTACGTCACCTTCGTGCGCCGCTCGCTCGCCAGCTCGGCGCGCAGCTCCTCGCCGACGCCCGCGTTGGCCGCCCATTGCGGGGTGAAGGTGTGCCAGGTGTAGGCGAGCCGCCGGTTCGGTACGCACTCCAGCACCACCTGCTCCGGATCGCTCGTCCGCGCCCCGCGCTCCACCCAGACCATCGTCGAGCCGACCCGCCAGTCGGTCTCGAAGTCGAGTCCCCAGTAGCGGCGGGTGAACGCGGGCTCGGTCAGGGCCTGCCACACCCGTGCGGGGTCGGCCTGTACGTACACGGTGTAGGTGATCGCAGTGTCGCTCATCCCCTCATGCTGCGGGACCGGGAGCCGCGGAACGGGCATTGAGCCGCTCCGTGCTCACCAGTGGCAGCCCTCCGGCGGGAGTTCCGTCGGAGGGGTGCGGGGCGGCGACGGGAGGGAGAGGTGGGTGCGGGCGCCGTGGACGGCGGCGAGTTCCTCGTGGCCGGCCGGGCCCCAGTCGCTGAGTTCGCGGACCTGTTCGGGGGTGGCCAGCAGCCGGGCGTACGCCGGGTCCGGGCCCGGGGGCAGCGCCGTGAGCCGGGCCGCGGTGCGCGGGTGCGCGCCCTGGTCGGCGTACCGGTACCCGAGCGGGAGCGCGCCGGCGGTGCGGCCCGCCGTCGGGGGCGGGAGCTGGGCGGCGCCAGTGGCGCGGGCGATGAGCAGCAGGACGCGTCCGTCGGGGGCGAAGAGCCAGCCGGCGGGGTCCTGCGGAGTCAGGTGCGCGGGGGCCGGACCCGGGTGCCAGGTGCCGTGCTGCGGGACGCGGCGGGTGCGCAGGGCGCCGAGCCGGTCCAGGGCGGTGGGGGCGGTGGGGCGGCCGTCCTCCAGCAGGGCGGCGCCGCCACCGTTGATGCGGGCCCGCAGGGCGCAGAGCACGCGGCGGGCGTCGCCCGCGTCCATCAGGGCGGTCAGTGCGGCCGGTTCCGCGAAGTGGATGCCGGTGATCTCCTGCGCGGGCAGGCGGACGGAGCCGATGCGGTCCCGGGTCCAGGTGCCGCCGTCGAAGACGTGCAGGATCTCGCCGGGGAACCGCATCCCCGGCGGCATGCCGGGCGCGTCGGCCGGGATCCAGTCGACGGCGAGACAGCGCGGGTAGCGGCCCTCGACGCCGAGCTCCTCGTGCATCTCGCGGGCGGCCGCGGCCGCCGGTGCCTCGCCGGCGTCCACCGCGCCGCCGGGCAGCAGCCGGTCGGAGCGGTAGTCCACGCTCTGGACCAGGACGCGCCCGTCCGTATCGGTGACGAGGACTACCGCGCCGGTCCAGAGCGTGGCGCGCGAAGCCCCGTACTCCTCCGGGGTCATCCACGTGCCCGGACGTCCGGCCGGGCCCTGGGACTCGGGTGCCGCCCGGTCCCGGTCCTGGTCCTCGGGTGCGGCGGGGGCGGCGCCCGTCTTCTCGGTCACGGCCTCGTCGGTCAGCTGCGGCATCGGACTCCATTCACCGTAGGGGCACCGCGGGCGCCGTGCGGGGGCCACGTGGGGGCGCTGCGCACGGGTGGGCCCGCGGGCTGTGCAACACCGCGGACGTCCCCCGGGTTACGGAGATCAACACATTCCCCTTTGCCACCCCTATACCTCCTTATTACCTGGTTACACGGATCTTGCTACGTTCCCGGTGCGGACTGGCGGCGTGAAAACCTCCGGTCCGACCACGTCACCGGAGCACAGGAGAGACCCAGGATGCGACGCGCTTCCCGTACGGGCCCCCCGACGGCCACCGGCAAACGGTGGACCGCCAAGGGTGTGGCCGGTGCGGCGGGCGGTGTCGCGGTCCTCGGCTTCGGTGGGCTGTACGCGGCGGGCCTGCTGCTGGCGGGCGAGGACATGGCCGCCGGTACGAAGGTGCGCGGCGTCGACATAGGCGGGATGAGCCGCGCCGAAGCCCGGCAGACCCTGGCCCGCGCTCTCGGCCCGTCCGCCGCGGCGCCGCTGTTGCTGCGGATCGGGGAGCGGACGGAGCGGGCGCAGCCGGCGACACTCGGCCTGTCCCTGGACACCGGCGCCACCGCCGACCGGGCGGCCCGCTCCGGTTCCGGCCCGGTCAGCGTGATCGGCCGGCTGTTCTCCTCCGGCGATCCCGGGGTGGAGCCGGTGGTCCGGCTCGACGAGGCGGCGGCCCGCTCCGCCCTGGACGGGATCGGCGCGAAGACCCGGCAGGAGGTCCGGGAGGGCTCGGTCTCCTTCGAGAAGGGCAAGGCCGAGGCGGTGGCCCCGGTCACGGGTACCGCCCTCGATGTCGACGGATCCCTCGACGTGCTGCGCGCCTCCTGCCCCCGGGCCGCGGACGGGCCCGTCGTACTCCCCGTCCGGAGCACGGAGCCGCGTATCGGGCAGCGGGAGACGGACCGGGCGCTGAAGGAGTTCGCCGAGCCGGCGGTGTCCGCGCCGGTCACCCTGACCGTGGAGGGCAAGCGCATACCCGTCGGCCCCGCCGTCCTCGCCAAGCACCTCACCCTCAAGGACGACGGCCGGGGCCGCCTCGCGCCCGGCCTCGACTCCAAGGCGCTACTGGCCGACCCGGAGCTGGCCGGACCGCTGCGGCAGGCCACGCCGGGCCCCGTCGAGGCGAAGCTGCGTACGGACTCCGCCGGCCGCGTCTCCGTCGCCGAGGAGGGCCGGGCCGGACGCCGGGTCGGCGAACCGGGGCTGGCCGCCACCGTGCTGCCGCTGCTCACGCGGGCGGGCGCGGCCGAGCGTACGGCCGAGGTCGCCACGGAGGAAATACGGCCCAAGCTGACCGAGAACACCGTCGAGCAGCTCGGCATCAAGGAGGAGGTGTCCACCTTCACCGTCGACTTCGAGAAGGCCCCGTACCGTACGACGAACATCGGCCGGGCCGCCGAGCTGATCAACGGCTCGCTCGTGCTGCCCGACGAGACGTGGAGCTTCAACCGCCGCGTCGGCGAGCGCACCGAGGAGAACGGCTTCGTCGACGGCCTGATCATCAACAACGGCCAGTACGAGAAGGCCGCGGGCGGCGGTGTCTCGGCGGTGGCCACCACCGTCTTCAACGCGATGTTCTTCTCCGGGGTCAAACCCGTCGAGTACGGGGCGCACTCCTTCTACATCGAGCGCTACCCGGAGGGCCGTGAGGCCACCGTCGCATGGGGCAGCCTGGACCTGCGCTTCGCCAACGACTCGGGCAAGGCCCTCTACATCCAGGCCGAGGCGACCGACACCTCCATCACCATCACCTTCCTGGGAACGAAGCGGTACGACGAGATCCGTGCGGCCAAGGGCCCGCGGACGAACGTCAAACCGCCCGCAACCCGCACGGACACCGGCCCCAAGTGCGAACCGCAGTCCCCGTTGGAGGGCTTCGACGTCGCCGTCGACCGGGTGTTCGTGAAGGACGGGCAGGAGGTCAAGCGGGAGAAGATGAAGACCCGTTACACGCCGAGGGACAGCGTGACCTGCGGCTGAGGCCCCCCACCGGGGGACCGGGACCACCCGTGCGGGTGAGCGCGTGCGGGGGAGCCGGCGTTCGTCGGGCAGGGTGGACGGATGGAGTCGCGCCGGGGACCGTGGGTGCCCCTGATCGTTGTCGCGCTGGCCGTGACGGCCGGATGTCTGACCGGATGTGTGACCGTGCGTCCGGCCGGGCCGGGGGCCGTTCCCGGCCCCGGAGCACGGCCGGGCCCGGCGGAGGTACGGACGGGCCTGCCGGGACCGGCGGCCGAGGCCTTGCCGCTGGGAGCGCTGCCGGAGGTGGCGCAGGATCCGGTCCCGGGGGCTGCCCCGACTCCCCTGCCGGGGGCCGCCGCCGCTCCCGGGCCGAAGGGGCCCGCGGCGCCCGCCGCGGCGGGGCGGACCCGGGTGCAGCCCGCCGCACCGCGGCACCGGCCGGAGCGGCCCCGGCGGGCCGCGCCGCGCAAGCCCGCGGCGGCGCCTGCCGCGAAGGCCCGCGGCTCGCGGCCCAAGCCGAACCGTACGTACGACATGGCGCCGCTGTGCGCGGCGGCCCGGGGGACGGTGGACCCGGCCATTGTCGCGCTGTGCCACTGAGCGGATGGCGCGGGGCTCGTGGCGCTGAGTGGGTGGCGCTGGGCTCGCGCCACTGAACCCGCGCCGCCGAACCCGCGCCGCTGAACCCGCGCCGCTGAACCCGCGCCGCTGAGCTCGCGTCACGGACCGCGTGGCGCCGACCGCGTGGCGCTCCCGGGAGCGGGAGGCGGGATTCGCTTGGATGGGCCCGGCGGACCCCGACCGGGGTCCCTCCAGCCTCCACCCCCAGGAGTCGCCATGGCGAAGATCGCCCTCTTCGGCGCGACCGGCACCATCGGATCCCGGGTGCTGCACGAAGCACTCGGACGCGGGCACCAGGTCACGGCTGTCGTACGCGATCCCGCGCACTTCTCCGAGTCCGAGGCCAGCGTCGCCGACATCACCGTCGTACGCGGCAACGTCCTCGACCCCGCGTCCGTCACCCAGGCGGCGGCCGGGCAGGACGTGGTGGTCAGCGCGTACGGTCCGGGCTCCGGAGATCCCGGCACGCTCGTCGGCGCCGCGAAGGCACTGGTCGGCGGCGTGCAGGCCCTCGGCCCGGACGGTCCCCGGCCACGGGTGGTCACCGTCGGCGGGGCGGGCTCCCTGCGCACCCCCGGCGGACCGCTGGTGTGGGACCAGGCCGGGATCCCCGCGCCGGTGCTCGCCGTCATGCACGCCCACGGGGACGCCCTCGACTTCCTGCGGACCGTTCCGGTGGAGGAGGTCCACTGGACCAACCTCAGCCCGGCCGCCGGAATCGAGCCGGGCAGCCGGACGGGCACGTACCGGCTGGGGCTCGACGACCTGATCGTGGACGAGGACGGACACAGTCTGATCTCCACGGAGGACTACGCGGTCGCCCTGGTGGACGAGATCGAGCGCGACGCGCACGCGGGCAAGCGGTTCACCATCGGGTACTGAGCCGGCCGGTCCGCCCGGTCCGCCCGCCCCTGCCAGGTCTCCTCGCCGGTGGCGCAGCCGCTGCCGTCGGTGCCGGGGCGAGCGGAGTCGGCCTCTTCCGCGGATCCCGACCGGAGCGTGCGACGTCCGCCGGATCCCGGCGGCAGCCCGCCTGTGAGTGGTGGCTCCACCTGCGGGGGGTGCCGGGTCCCGTCCGCGCGTGGGACCGGGTGGCCGACGTACGAAAAGGGCCTTCGGCGGGGCGGCCCGGCGTCGATATTCGCTGGTCCGCCGGGTTTCGCCTCCCTAGAGTGGCCAGGCACCAGCCTCGGCCGCAGGGAGCGGATCATGCGCACGCACTACCCCCGGACCCCGCATCTGCCGTGGTCCGCCGGGGTGACGTCCGACGATGTCCGGACCACCGGGCCCGGCATGCTGGCCGGTTTCGCCGGGCGCGAGATCGTGGTCACCGAGAAGCTCGACGGCGAGAACACCACCCTGTACGCCGACGGCCTCCACGCCCGCTCGCTCGACTCGGGCCACCATCCGTCGCGGGCCTGGGTGAAGAGCCTGCAGAGCCGTATCGGCCCGGCGATCCCCGCCGGTCGGCGGGTGTGCGGGGAGAACGTCTACGCCCGGCACTCGCTCGCGTACGAGGAACTCGACTCGTGGTTCTACGGGTTCTCCGTGTGGGACGGCGACCACTGCCTGGACTGGGACCGGACGGTGCTCTTCCTGCGCGGTCTCGGAGTGCCGGGCCCACGTGTCCTGTGGCGCGGAGTCTTCGACGAGCGGGCGCTGCGCCGGCTCCGGGTCGACACCGCACGGCAGGAGGGGTACGTCGTCCGCACCGTGGCCGGCTTCGATCGAGCCGACTTCGGGCGGTGCGTGGCCAAATGGGTGCGGGGCGGCCATGTGCAGACGGACACGCACTGGATGTACGCCCAGGTGGTGGCGAACGGGCTCGGTCCGGCGGCCGCCCTGTGGGACTGCCGGTCGGGCGCGGACCCGGACGTGGCCGGACTGCTCCGCGCGGTGGGGGCGGACACGGCGGTCCAGGCGGCGGGAGTCGAGGGGCTGGTCGCCGAAGTGGCGGACCGGATCGACGGGTTGGCCGTGCGCAGGTCCGGCGAGGAGCGGCTCACCGGAATCCTGGCGGCGGCTCTGCACGGCATACCGCGGTCCGTGCTGTCGGCCCGGCTGGCGGCGGGGCCGCTCGGGATGGCCACGGCGCGGCGGGTCGCGGACCTGGTCGGGCTCTACCCGGCGCTGCGCAGGCCCTTCCCCCACCCGGACTCGGAACGGCGGGCGGGGCTGGCGCGGATGGCCGAGGCGGCCGATCTCGGGGTGCTGCACGCGCTGGCGGGGGCGGTCCCCAGATCCGACGGGCCTGGCGGGTCCGTCGGATCGGTCGGGCCCGTCGGGCCTTTGGGGTCCGGTGAGGGCGGCGACGGGGACGGGGACGGCGAGTGCGTCGAGTGGTCCGCGCTGCACGCCGAGGAGGCGGGGCTGCTCGGGCCCGCACCGCTGGAGCCGCTGCGGTCCGGGCTCCGGGACGCCCTCGCCGAAGCCGGCATAGGCGACACGGCGAGCGGTGGCGACGGAGGCGACGCCGCCGACCGCTGCTGGGCCGAGGCGCGCCGGGCCTTCGCGCAGGGCAGGCTGAGCGGCGCCGAGGAGGCGGTCGCGGCGACCTGGCGGTGGCGGGACGGGGCGTCGTTCCCCCGGCTCGTGCAGCTCTGCGGGCCCTCGGGGAGCGGGAAGAGCACGTACGCCCGCACCCTGCCCGGGGTGGAGGCCTACATCAGCCTCGACGATCTGCGTACGGCGCGGGGTTCGCGCACCGACCAGCGGGACAACGCGGACGTGCTCCGCGAGGGTCTGGACCGGCTGGACTCCGCGCTCGCCGCGGCCGCACGGCGAGGGGGCACGGTGGTGTGGGACGCGACCTCGCTCACCCCCCAGCAGCGCGGCCTGGCCGGCGCGGTGGCCCGGCGACGCGACGCGCTGGTCACCCAGGCCGTGCTGCTGGTCGGGGAGACGGATCTGCTGCGCCGCAACTCCACGCGCGCGCATCCGGTGCCGGCGCCCGTGCTGGCCTCGCAGCTGCGGCGTTTCGCTCCGCCGTATCCCGGTGAGGCCCACCGCACTTGGTACATCGGGGCGGGCGGAACCGTCGAGGACACGGCGGGCTCGATCGGCGCGTCGGCCGGTGCTTCGGCCGGTGCTTCGGCCCGTGCTTCGGCCCGTGCTTCGGCGACTGGCACGGCGACCGCGGGGGCCGCCTGGACCGGGCCGGGCGGGGAGGGCTGATGCGTACCAGCGAGGAGCTCTACCACCAGGTCCGCTGGGACCCCCGCTTCGACCCCGCCCGGTTCACGCTGGGACTGCTGCAGCGCGGCGCCGCACCGAAGCGGGTACCCCTCCCGTCCTTCGTGCCCGGGGGCGATGTCCCTTGGCACCGGGTGCTGTTCGTGGAAGCCGACGGCGAGCTGGTGTGGGACCGGGCGACGGGCGTGGACATCATCGACGGCACCGATGCCGGGCGGGTCCGCGTCCCGAGGCTGCTGCGGGCTCCGTTCTTCACCGCGCGGACCGCCTACGCGTGGGACGCGTCCGGCGGCGGTGCGTGGCGAGCGGCCCCCGAGGGCGGCGCGGACCGCGCGGCCACCGGCCGAAGGCCTTCCCTCGTACGCCTGTTGACGTGGAACACGCTCTGGGACCGGTACGACGCCCCGCGCATCGCCACCGCGCGGCGCAGACCGCTGCTGCTGGCCGATCTGGCGGCGGCCGACGCCGACGTGATCGCGCTCCAGGAGGTGGAGCGCGATCTGCTCGGCATGCTGCTCGCCGAGCCGTGGGTCCGGGCCGGATACACGGTCGCCGCGGACCCGGGCGGGCGGGACGTGGCGGAGAGCGGACTGCTGGTGCTGAGCCGGCTGCCGGTGCGGGAGGCTGGCGTTCACGCGCTGGGTCCGCACAAGGCCGTCGTCGCCGTGACCGTGGACACGGAGGGCGGGCCGCTGGTGGTCGCGGCCACCCATCTGACGAGCGATCACACGGAGCGGGGAGAGGACCGGCGGGCATCCGAACTCGCTCGGATCGACAAGGGCTTGGCCGGTGTCGACGCGGACCACGTGGCTCTGGTCGGCGACTTCAACGACGGACGGTCGGGAGCCGAGGGGCCGGCCGAGGCGCTGAGGCTGCGGGATGCGTGGAACGAGGTGCACGGAGCACAGGACCGGACCCCGACCTTCGATCCGACCGCCAATCCCCTCGCGGCGGTCGCATCGCTGTCGGGGCGGCCGGGACGCCTGGACCGGATCCTGCTGCGCTCGGCGGAGGTTCGCGTGACGCGGGCGGCACTGCGCGGCAACTCTGCCGCGGCGGGCGGCCTGTTCATCTCCGACCACTACGGGGTGGAGGCCACCCTGGACCTCGGTCCGGCGGCCGACGGGGGCGAGGGCGGCGGCGAGGCCTCCGGGCACGCGGTACTGGCAGTCCACGCCACCGCGCGCACGGCCGTGGCGTGGCTGGCGCCCGAGGACGCGGCGGTGGAGGCGGTGCGCCGCGCACACGATCCGCAGGCGGAACGCCGGCCCGCGCACGTGAACCTGCTCTTCGGCTTCGTACCGGAGTCCTCCTTCGAGGCGGCGCTGCCCCTGCTGGCCGAAGCGGCCGCGGAAACAGCCGCGTTCACGGCCCGCCTGGAGGGTGTGCACGGCTTCGGCCCGACCCTGTGGCTGGACCCGGCGGCGGTCGGCGAGGCACCTTGGCAGGAGCTGCGACGCACCCTGGAGGCGCGGTTCCCGGGCTGCCGGGGCCGGGCCGAGGGGTTCACTCCCCACCTGACGCGTGGCCGCAGCCCTGATCCTCGGCGCGCGGAGCGTGAGTTCGCGGCGCGCCTGGGCGTTGGCCGGTCGGCGCGCGTGGACTCCCTCGCCGTACTGTCCCGGCGCGGGGACGGCCCGATGGAGGTCCGGGCGACGGTGGAACTCGCAACCGGAAGGATCCGCTGGGCACCTGAACCCGACCGCCCCACGACGACCGGGACGGGCGGCGCGGAGCCGGCCGGGGCCGGGGCCGGGGCCGGGGCCGGGGCCGAGTCGCTCACGGCGCGCATCGCGGCGGCCTTCCCGGAGGGTGTCGTCCACGTGGCCGGCTCGCGCCGGATGGGCTGCGCGCTGACGGAGTCGGACCTGGACCTGGTGACGGCCCTGCCCGGCACCGTCTCCCTGGCGGAGGTACGGGCGCGGGTCGCCTCGGCCCTCCCCGAGGCGGAGCGGCTGCGTGAGGTGACCGGCGCCCGGGTACCGGGTCTGCGGCTGCGCGTCGCCGCGCTGGACGTGGACCTGGTCGTGGTTGCCACCGGGCCCATGCCGCCGGACCAGGCCGTCGCCCGGCGGGCGCGGCTCGGCGAGGCCTCGGCGGTGGCGCTGAGCGCGGTGAGCGACGCCGATGCGGTACGGGTCTTCGTGGGCCCGGAGCACGCGGCGTTCGCCCGGCTGGCGCGCGAGGTCAAGGCCTGGGCCCGGTCCCGGGGTCTGGACTCGGCGCCGTTCGGCGGTCTGCCGGGACTCGCCTGGTCCGTACTGGCCGCCCACACGGTCGGCGCCTGCCCCGGCCTCTCCCCCGGCGCCCTGCTCCGCAGCTTCTTCGCCACCTGGGCCGCCTGGGACTGGCGCATCCCGGTAACCCTGGACCCTGCGAAGGCCCCGACGGCCGACGGGGGCGCCGACGGGGGCGCGGCCGGCGGGGGCGCGGCCGGTGGCTGCCTCGGCGGGGCCGCGGCCGGTGGCCGCAGGGGCGAGGGCGCCGTCACCGTACTGACCCCCTCGGCCCCGGTACGCAGCTGCACCGGCCAAGTCGGCGCGGGAACCGCCGATGTGCTGGCACGGGAGCTGTACGCCGCGTGGGAGGCGCTGGAGGAGGCCCGTACCGGCGAGGAGCGTGCCGCGCGCCGCCTCATCGCCGCGACGCCCCCGCACCGTCGGCACGCCGCCTGGGCCGTGGTCACCGTGGCGGCTGCCCGGCCCCACGATTTCGAAGACAACCTGGGCCGCACCCGCGGCCGGCTGCGCGCCCTGCTCGGCGCCCTGGCGGAGGCGGGCCACGTGGACGTCCACGCCTGGCCCCGGCCCTTCGAGCGGACGCCCAGCCTGGCCCGTTACGCGATCGGCCTCGGCCACACGCCACCTGACCCGGGCGCCCTGGCGGCCCTCGCCGCACCCTGGTCGGCGACGCTCCCCGGCACCGACGTGGCCTGGGCGGACTGCGGCAGCGTTCCCGACCTCCACTGACGACAAGTAACGAACGCACGGCATCAACGGGCCGCCCATCGGGCCCCACTTTCCGAACACGGCGAAGGCTCCGGACCAAGGCTCCGCCCCGCCGTAGCGGGCACGGCGAGACGGAGCGGTCAGAGCCTCAGTACAGTCCTGCGAAGTTTTTTCGTCAACACTTTTCACAAGGATTGAAGAAACTCCAAGTTCACAGGCCTGATGCGTGTTTGACACCTCATTGGATCTTCAGTTCATGAACGTTCAAACCCTTGACGGCCTCGGCCACGGGCAGTTCACTCACGCTTCGATCCCCCCGGATCCACAACGTCAGGAGTAGCCCCGCATGCCCCTCCTCTCCGCCCACCCGCCACACCCCTCGTGGCGCCGCTCGCGTTCCACCCGGCTGACCGTGGCATCCCTCGCGGCCGTTCTGGTCGCGGCCTTCCTCGTGCTCCTCCCGAGCACCGCGGCGACCGCCGCGCCGACGCTCCTCTCCCAGGGCAAGCCCGCCACCTCCTCGTCCTCCGAGAGCGCCGGCACCCCGGCCTCCGCGGCCGTCGACGGCAACAACGGCACCCGCTGGTCGAGCCAGTTCTCCGACCCGCAGTGGATACAGGTCGACCTCGGCGCGGCCGCCCAGCTGAGCCAGGTCGTCCTGCGCTGGGAGACCGCCGCCGCGAAGGCGTACCGCGTCGAGCTGTCCACCGACGGCACCAACTGGTCCACGGCGTACTCGACGGCCACCAGCACCGGTGGCGTGCAGACCCACGACATCACCGGCACAGCCCGCTACGTCCGCGTGTACGGCACCCAGCGCACCACCGGATACGGGTACTCCCTCTGGGAGTTCCAGGTCTACGGGACCACCGGCGGCACCGGCCCGACCCTGCCCGGCGGCGGTGACCTCGGCCCCAACGTGATCGTCTTCGATCCGTCCACGCCGAACATCCAGGCCAAGCTGGACCAGGTCTTCGCCCAGCAGGAGTCGGCGCAGTTCGGCTCCGGGCGCTACCAGTTCCTGTTCAAGCCGGGTACGTACAACGGACTCAACGCCCAGATCGGCTTCTACACCTCGATCTCCGGCCTCGGTCTGAGCCCGGACGACACCACCATCAACGGTGACGTGACCGTCGACGCCGGCTGGTTCAACGGCAACGCCACCCAGAACTTCTGGCGTTCGGCCGAGAACCTCGCCCTGAACCCGGTCAACGGCACCGACCGCTGGGCCGTGTCCCAGGCCGCGCCGTTCCGCCGGATGCACGTCAAGGGCGGCCTCAACCTCGCCCCGTCCGGCTACGGCTGGTCCTCGGGCGGCTTCATCGCCGACTCGAAGATCGACGGCCAGGTCGGCAACTACTCGCAGCAGCAGTGGTACACCCGTGACAGCTCCATCGGCGGATGGTCCAACGGCGTCTGGAACCAGGTCTTCTCCGGCACCCAGGGCGCACCCGCGCAGAGCTTCCCGGAGCCGCGCTACACCACCCTGGACACCACCCCGGTCTCCCGCGAGAAGCCGTTCCTCTACCTGGACGGCTCCGAGTACAAGGTGTTCGTCCCCGCCAAGCGCGTGAACGCACGCGGTACTTCCTGGGGCAACGGTGCCCCGCAGGGCACCTCGGTCCCGCTGAACCAGTTCTACGTCGTCAAGCCCGGCACCACCGCCGCGACGATGAACCAGGCGCTGGCCCAGGGCCTGCACCTGCTCTTCACCCCGGGCGTCTACCACGTCGACCAGACCATCCAGGTCAACCGCGCCGACACGGTCGTCCTGGGCCTCGGCCTCGCCACCATCATTCCGGACAACGGTGTCACGGCGATGAAGGTCGCCGACGTCGACGGCGTCAAGCTCGCCGGCTTCCTCATCGACGCGGGTCAGGTCAACTCCCCGACCCTGCTGGAGGTCGGCCCGGCCGGCGCCGGCACGGACCACGCGGCGAACCCGACCACGGTCCAGGACGTCTTCATCCGCGTCGGCGGCGCCGGCGCGGGCAAGGCCACGGCCGGCATGGTGATCAACAACCACGACACGATCGTCGACCACACCTGGATCTGGCGCGCCGACCACGGCGACGGGGTGGGCTGGGAGACCAACCGCTCCGACTACGGGTTCCGCGTGAACGGTGACGACGTGCTGGCCACCGGCCTGTTCGTCGAGCACTTCAACAAGTACGACGTGGAGTGGAACGGCGAGCGGGGCCGTACGATCTTCTTCCAGAACGAGAAGGCGTACGACGCCCCCAACCAGGCCGCCATCCAGAACGGTTCGGTCAAGGGATACGCCGCCTACAAGGTCGCCGACTCGGTCAACACCCACGAGGGCTGGGGCCTGGGCAGCTACTGCTACTTCAACGTCGACCCGACGATCCGTCAGGACCACGGTTTCGAGGTCCCGGTGAAGGCCGGCGTGAAGTTCCACGACCTCCTCGTCGTCTCGCTCGGCGGCAACGGCCAGTACGAGCACGTCATCAACAACACGGGCGCGCCGACGTCGGGCACCTCGACCGTTCCCTCCACCGTCGTCTCTTTCCCCTGATCCTCCACTGACCCCCGGTTCGCGGGGCGGCCACCGGCCGCCCCGCGTTTTCCTGGCCATCTGAGAGAGCGCTCTCCCAAGCCGCCCTCTCGCCACCCCTCCCCCACAAGGAGCTGCACGATGAATCTCCGACCGCGGACCCTGTCCGCATTCATGGTCTCGGCGGCCATCGCCGTGACCGCGGCCGCCGGTATCGGCGCCACCGCGCTCACCGCCCAGGCAACGCCCGATTCCGGCGCCGTCCACATGACCATGGACCACTCCGCCGTGGCCCCGCTCGCGGGCGGCGACGACCCCGACGGTGACGGCTACATCCCGGCCGTTCCGCAGGTCACGGGTGTGACCCCGTCCTGGAACAACCCGCCGGACCGCTACTTCCACGAGTTCCAGGCCAACTGTGCGGTCACCAAGACCGCGCCCGACGACCCGATCGTCTTCGCGGGCCGCCCGGGCGCCTCCCACGACCACACCTTCCTGGGCAACACCGGCACGGACGCCAACAGCACCACCGCCTCCCTGAGCGCCGGCGGCACGGCCTGCACCGCCGTCGGCGACCTGTCCGGCTACTGGATGCCGACGCTCTTCAACGGCAACCAGAAGATCCTGCCCACCGGCCCCCAGGTCATCTACTACAAGACCGGGGTCACCGACTACACGAGCGTGCGCCCCTTCCCCAAGGGCCTGCGGTTCGTGGTCGGCAGCCCGACCCAGACCGCGGCGGAGTTCCGCGGGCACAAGGGCTGGGTCGAGGGCTGGGAGTGCGGTGACAGCTTCAAGAACACCGAGTTCCCGGCCAACTGCCCGGCCGGCACCCAGCTCAACATCCGTATGCAGTCGCCCAGTTGCTGGGACGGCAAGAGCCTCGACACTCCCGACCACAAGGCGCACATGGCCTACCCGGTCACGAAGCCGGGCAACAACGACAACGTCTGCCCCGCTTCCCACCCGGTCGCGCTCCCGATGGTCGAGTTCAAGATGGCCTTCCCGGTCAGCGGGGACATGTCGCAGGTCAGGCTGTCCAGCGGGTCCGGCCACTCCTTCCACTACGACTTCTTCAACGCGTGGGACGAGCGCACCCTGAACGCCATGGTCCAGCAGTGCATCAAGGGTGGCCTGCAGTGCAACAACCGCGGCTACGACCAGTACCACCCGGAGGCCGGCACCGTGCTCGGTCCCGACGGACGCCTCCCGTAGCTCGCCCGTTCCGGCCGGGGCAACGTAGGCGTCGAGCAGCGCTCGGTGACGGTGGTCCCGCCGCCGGTGCCGGGCACGAACGTGGCCCTGAACCGGCCGACGACCGCCTCGACATGTCCCAGCGGGGAACCGGCTACGGCTACTCCCTGTTCCATTTCGGCGTCTACGCCTGATCCCTGGCCAGACGCCCCGCACACCCCGCGCGCCGCCCGAACCTGACCCGGGCGGCGCGCGGTCGTGCGTACCGGCTCGGCCGGCCCGGCTCAGAGCTCCAGGACGATCTTTCCGGCGGTGTGTCCTTCCTGGCTGAGCTCGAAGGCGGCCGCCAGTTCGGCGAGCGGGAAGGCTTCGGCGACGGTGACGGTGAGCTGTCCCGCGTCGGCCAGCCGGCCCAGCTCGGCGAGGTCGGCGCCGACGGGACGTACCCACATCCACTGGCCCCCGGCGCCGAGCACGGTGTGGTCGGCGATGGAGGCGTGCCGGCCGCCGTCGGCCAGTACCTCGAGGGTGGTCTCCAGGACTCCCCCGACGAAGTCGGCGACGACGGTGACCCCGTCGGGCGCCAGGGCGCGGACCCGGTCCGCGAGCCCGTCGCCGTACTCGACGGGTTCGCAGCCCAGCTCGCGCAGCCGGTCGTGGTTGCGGGCGGAGGCGGTGCCGATGACGCGGGCCCCGAGCGAGCGGGCGATCTGCACGCCCAGGGAGCCGACGCCGCCCGCGGCGCCGTGTACGAGGACGGTGTCCTGCTTGCCGGTCTCCAGGCGCGTCAGCAGCTGGTAGGCGGTGAGGCCGGCCAGCGGCAGCCCCGCGGCCTGCTGCCAGGTCAGGGAGACGGGCTTGGCCGCGAGGGCCCGTACGGGCACGGTCACGAACTCGGCGAAGGTGCCGCCGTGCACGTAGTCCTTGCGGGCGTAGGCGATGACCTCGTCGCCGGCGGTGAACTCGGGGGTGTCGATGCCCGCGTACTCGACGGTCCCGGCCACGTCCCAGCCGGGGACGACGGGGTACACGACGTCCATGAGGCCGTCGAGTCCGCCCGCCATGATCTTCCAGTCGACGGGGTTGACGGAGGCGTACCGGACCCGTACCAGAGCCTCTCCGGGGCCTACCTTGGGCACCGGGATCCGGGTTTCGGAAAGCACCTCCACTCCGCCGTACGCGTCGTACGTCATCGCCCGCATGGTGCCCTCTTGGTCCTCGGACATACCTCTCGCCTCTCCGTGAGTCACACGCCCCCTGCCCCATCCCACCACGAAGAGCCGCGCCCGCCCCGGGCGGAGGGGCGGGCGCGGCGCGGCGGAGCGGTCCGGTCGGCGGGACGGGGAGGGGCGGGTGGTTACAGCGCCCGATGGGCGGCGATCACGTCGGCGTAGTGGCGTCCGCTGGTCTTGACGGTGCGCTGCTGGGTGTCGTAGTCCACGTGGACCAGTCCGAACCGCTTGTCGAAGCCGTAGGCCCATTCGAAGTTGTCGAGGAGGGACCAGGCGTAGTAGCCGGCCAGCGGGGCGCCACGGCGGGCGGCGCGGGCGCAGGCGGCCAGGTGGGCGTTCAGGTACGCGGTGCGCTCGGGGTCGTGGACGCTGCCGTCGGGGGCGACGATGTCGGGGTACGAGGAGCCGTTCTCGGTGATGAGGATGCGCTGGGCGCCGTACTCCTCGCTCAGCCGCATGATGAGGGACTCCAGGCCGTCCGCGTCGACCTCCCAGTCCATGCCGGTGCGCGGGACGTCCGGCCTGTCGATCATCCGGGCGTAGGGGGCGGCGCCGTGCGGGTCGGCGGTGACCACCTGCGGGAAGTAGTAGTTCAGGCCGATCCAGTCCAGCGGGGCGGCGATGGTCTCCAGGTCGCCGGGCTGTTCGGGGAGGTCGACCCCGTAGACCTCCAGCATGTCGGCGGGGAAGCCGCGGCCGTGTACCGGGTCGAGCCACCAGCGGTTGACGTGGCCGTCCATCCGGCGGGCGGCCGCACGGTCGGAGTCGCTGTCGGTGGCGGGCTCGACGGTGGAGAGGTTGTTGACGATGCCGATCTGCGCGCCGGGTGCTGCGGCACGGATGGCCTGTGCGGCCAGGCCGTGGCCGAGCAGCAGGTGGTAGGAGGCGCGGACGGCGGCGGTGAGGTCGCTCACGCCGGGGGCCATCTTGCCTTCCAGGTGGCCGATCCACGCCGAGCAGAGCGGCTCGTTGAGCGTCGCCCACTGGGTGACCCGGTCCCCGAGGCGCTCCGCCACGACCCCGGCGTACGCGGCGAAGTGCTCGGCGGTGGCCCGCTCGGGCCAGCCTCTCCGGTCCTGCAGGGCCTGCGGGAGGTCCCAGTGGTAGAGGGTGACGGACGGCTCGATGCCGGCGGCGAGCAGGCCGTCGATCAACTGGTCGTAGAAGTCGAGGCCCTTGGCGTTGACCGGGCCGTCCCCTCCGGGCATGACGCGCGGCCAGGCGACGGAGAGCCGGTAGGCGTTGGTGCCGAGCCGCCGCATCAGGTCGATGTCTTCGCGCCAGCGGTGGTAGTGGTCACAGGCGGTGTCGCCGTTGTGTCCGCCGTCGATGGCGCCCGGGACGCGGGTGAAGGTGTCCCAGATGGAGGGGGCGCGGCCGTCCTCGGCCACGGCGCCCTCGATCTGGTAGGCGGAGGTGGCGGTGCCCCAGACGAAGTCGCGCGGCAGGGCGGCGAGGTCGATGAGGCCCGCGGAGGTGTCGGTGAGGGCTGTGTTGAAACGGTCCGTGGAAAGGGTCATTTGACGGCTCCTGCCGTGAGTCCGGCCACCAAGTACCGCTGCAGCAGCAGGAATCCGGCGACGATGGGGATGCTGACGACGAGCGAGGCGGCCATGATCTGGTTCCAGTACACGTCGTTCTGCGTGGAGTAGCCCTGCAGTCCGACGGCGAGGGTCCGGGTCTCGTCGTTCGTCATGACGGAGGCGAAGAGCACTTCGCCCCAGGCGGTCATGAACGCGTAGACGGCCACGGCGACGATGCCGGGTATCGCGGCGGGGATGACGACGCGGAAGAGCGCGCCGAGCGGTCCGCAGCCGTCCACGGTGGCTGCCTCGTCGAGCTCGCGCGGTACCGAGTCGAAGTACCCGATGAGCATCCAGATGGAGAAGGGGAGGGAGAAGGTGAGGTAGGTGAGGATCAGTCCGGCCCGGGATCCGTACAGGGCGATCCCGGTGGTGTTGCCGATGTTCACGAAGATCAGGAACAGCGGGAGCAGGAAGAGGATCCCGGGGAACATCTGGGTGGACAGCACGGTCACGGTGAACAGGCGCTTGCCGCGGAAGCGGTAGCGGCTGACCCCGTACGCCGCGAAGATGGCGATCACGACGGAGCAGGCGGTGGCCGAGCCCGCCACGATGAGCGAGTTCATGAAGTACTTGGCCAGCGGGACCGTGTGCCAGATGTCGATGTAGGGGCGGATGGTGAGTCCGCTGGGGATCCAGCGGAACTCTCCCGCCACGTCCTTGAGGGGCTTGAGCGAGCTGGCCGCCATGACGTAGACGGGCAGTGCGACGAAGCAGGCGAGGACGGTGAGGAAGACGGCCCGGATCACCTTGAACGACACCGGGGGGTCGAGCGGTGATCTCGCACGGGGCTGCTTGCGCGGGCTGCCGTGCCGGGCGAGTACGGGGCTGCGGTCAGGCATCGGCGTCCTTCCGTCCCCGCGTCGTGAAGAACAGGTAGCCGGCGGTCACCAGCAGCAGGAAGAGCAGCAGCAGGACGGACATGGCCGAGCCGGTGCCGAAGTTCCAGGTCACGAAGCTGGATTGGTAGATGTGGATGGAGATGAGGTCGGCCGCTTCGGGGGCCGATTTGCCGAACAGTACGAACGGCGTGTTGAAGTCGTTGAAGGTCCACAGGAACAGCACGAGGATCAGGACCTGGTTGACGGCGCCGACCGAGGGCAGCGTGATCCGGCGGATCTGCTGCCAGATGCCGGCCCCGTCCAGCGCTGCCGCCTCGTAGAGGTCCTTGGGGATGTTCTGGAGCGCGGCCATCACGATGAGGAAGGCGAACGGCCAGCCCTTCCAGACGGAGACGGTCAGCAGGGCCCAGAAGCTGTTCTCGCCCAGCAGCCAGAAGGTGTGCTCGGCGCCGCCGAGGCCCAGCTGGTCGTGGATGACGTGGTTCACCAGGCCGTTGTCCCGCTGGAACATGAACGCCCACGTGATGACGGCCGCGTAGCCCGGCAGTGCGTAGGGGATCAGGAACAGGCCGCGCAGGAGTCCGCGGCCGCGGAAGGTCTCCTGCATGAACACGGCGGTGGCGGTGCCGAGGAACCAGCACAAGGCCACCGAGAGGAGGGTGAACATGCAGGTGGTGAAGAAGGAGTCGAGCAGCGCCGCGCCGACGGGCTTGTCGATGTCCACGGCGAGGCTGTAGTTGTCGAGGCCCGTCCAGGGGGCGCTGGACCAGTCACGGATGAAGAACTGGGTCAGCTGCCGGAAGCTCATCACGATGCCCATCACCATCGGAACAAGGTGGATGAGCAGTTCGAAGAGGAGGGCGGGCAGGAGCAGGAGGTAGGGCAGGGCGGCGCGGCGCAGGCGCCCGGTGCGGCGTACCCGGGCAGTGGTACGCCGCACCCTTCCCGCCGTGGCGGAAGTCATGAACGGTTACTCAATTCTGCATCTGCTGCTGGGCCTTGGTGAGCTTCGCCTTGACCGACTCGGTGGTCACCGCGCGGCCGGCCGCGGCGTCGGCGAAGAGCTCCTTGACGGCGGTTCCGACCGCGGTCTCGAACTGCGACTCCTCGGGGACCTGCGGGAGCGGGGCGGCGCTGGTGGACAGCGTATTGCGGAGCACCGTCAGGTCCTCGCTGGCGAAGGCGGCGTCCGTCTGGGCCGCCTTGACCGGCGGGATGGAGCCGTAGGTCTTGTTGAGGGTCTTCTGCTCCTCGTCGCTGGTCATGAACTTCACGAACTTCAGCGAGCCGTCGATGTTGTCGGTGTTCTTGAAGACCGCCATGTTGATGCCGGCGACCATGGAATTGATGTTCTTGCCTGCACCGGGGGCGCCGCCGGCCGGGACCGGGACGGGGGCCACGCCCCAGTCGCCCTCCTTCATCCCGTTGGCCTTGAAGCTGCTGGCCGCGCTCTGCCACAGCACCATGGCGGTCTTGCCGTTGGAGAAGTCCTGGAGGGACTGGTTCTTGTCGTACTCGGCGTTGCCCGGGGCAATGATCTTGTCCTTGGCCATCAGGTCGACGTACTGCTTGACGGCGTCGACGTTGGCCGCGGAGTCGAAGGTGGGCTTGCCGCTCGCGTCGAAGAACTCCGCTCCGTGCTGGCGGGAGAAGACGAAGGCCTGGTGGATGTTGTTGGAGAGGTTCGAACCCTCGGCTCCCAGCGCCCACTTGCCGTCCTTGGACAGCTTCTGGCCGATGGTGACCATCTCGTCCCAGGTGGCCGGGGGCTTGTCGATGCCCGCCTCCTTGAACACCTTCTTGTTGTAGTAGAGCGCGTACGACATCGAGTACAGCGGGACGGCGGCCGGGTCCTTGCCCGCGGCGCCCGCCGAACCGATGGCGGAGTCGACGAAGCGGTCCTTCCCGCCGATCGCTTCGAAGTTCTTGGCGTCCCAGGGCAGCAGGGCGCCGGTGGCCTGCAGGGAGGAGGACCAGGTGTTGCCGATGTTGAGGACGTCCGGGCCCTGCCCGGAAGCGGTGGCGGCCAGGATCCTGTTGAGCAGGTCGGACCACGGGACCACTTCGAGCTTGACCTTTATGCCGGTCTGCTCCTCGAACTTCTTCAGCTCCGGGCCGAGGGTCGCCTGGTCCGCCGCGATGTCGGGGCCTTGGTTGGAGGCCCAGTAGGTGATCTCCTTGGGCGCCTTGTTGGAGCCCTCCGCATCCGCGGATCCGCCTCCACAGGCGGTGGCGGCTGCGAGCATGGAGACGGTGACGGCGGTGACGGCGACGGCTCGGGTTCTACGCATGGCGGCTCGGTCCCTTTCGGCAGGGTTGAGGCGATAGGCCGGTAAACGGTGCGAGCATCCGGCCCCAACCGGGTGCTCGGCGGCCCCGTTCTTTCCAGGCCTTAATTTAGGACGTGAGTTAAGCCTCGGGAAAGGGTCGCGTCAAGGGGTCGCGCAAGGGTATGTTGCGATCGATGTCAGGGCGGAAGGAGCCACATGACCACGGGGCGCAGTGGACGTACGGTGCGGGACCTGCGAAGGGGCAACCGCAGCGCCGTGCTGCAGCGGTTGTACTTCGGCGGGCCCATGAGCCGGCAGGAACTGGGCCCCGCGACCGGGCTGAGCTCGGGGTCCGTCAGCAACGTGGTCGGTGAACTCGTCGCGGACGGACTGCTGGAGGAGGCCGGGATCGTCGACTCGGACGGCGGCCGCCCTCGCACGCTGCTGCGCGTGGCGCCCGGCAGTGCGCACATGATCGGCATCGACGTGGGCGAAACCCGCGTCAGGGTCGAGTTGTTCGACCTGGCCCTCACCGAACTCGCGCGTACCGAGCTCCCGTTGCAACCTCGCGGCTGCTACGACGTCGGCCCGATCGTCGACCACGTACGGACCGGGATAGCCACCGTCCTGGCTCAGGCCGGGGTCGGGACGGACCGGCTCCTGGGGGTCGGCATCGGCGTACCCGGCATCGTCGACCGCGACGCGACGGGGGGGACCGTGGTCCACGGGCAGACCATCGGCTGGGACGCGGTCCCGCTGGAGGCGCTGCTGCGCGCGACGGGAGCCGTGCCGCCCGAGGTCCCGTACATCATCGACAACGGGGCCCGCACGCTCGGCCAGGCGGAGATGTGGTTCGGCGCGGGACGCGGGGCCCGGAACGCGGTGGTCGTGCTCTTCGGCTCCGGTGTGGGAGCGAGCCTGATCACCGACGGTTCCCCGGACGGCGCCACCACCGAGGGCGCACCGCTGGAGTGGGGTCACCTGACGGTGCAGGTCCGCGGGCGGCGCTGCCGCTGCGGGGCACTGGGCTGCCTGGAGGCGTACACGGGGGCGGAATCCCTGCTGGCGCGGTGGGCGGAGCGGGGCGGCGGCGGGGACTCGGTCGCGGGCGACGAGGAAGAGGCCCTGGCCGCGTTGCTGGCGGCGGCCGGCGGCGGAGACCAGGTCGCGCTGAACGTCCTCGAGGAGACCGCGGAGTACCTGGGCGCTGGCCTGTCGGACGTCATCAACCTCTTCCAGCCGGAGCGGATCCTGATCGGCGGCTGGGCGGGCCTGATGCTGGGTCCGCACATCCTCCCGGCGGTACGGGAACACGCGACGCGCTACTCGCTGCGCCACCCGGCCGCCCGGGTCACCATCGACATGGGCTCGCTGGGCCCGGACGCGGTCACGGTGGGTGCGGCCACCCTCCCGCTGGCGGCCTTCTTCGCGACGGGCGGGCGCCGGACCCCGCCGGAGCCCGTGACGGAAGCCCCGGGCTGGCAGACCTCCCTGCAGACCCGCGGCGGCTCCGTGGCGGCGGCGGGGGGCCAGAGGGAGCGTTAGGGGCAGAGGGAGCGGTGGGGCAGGGGGTGGGGGTAGCGGCGCGGGCAGGGGGCGGGGGTAGCGGCGCGGGTAGGGTGCGGGGGCGTCCGCGACCGAAGGAGTGCCGACCGTGATCCTCCCGAAGGTCCGGGACCCCCGCTTCGTGACGATCCGCCGGGGCGGCGTCCTCACCGACGCGGACCATCGACTGCTCGCACTCTGGGCGGCGGCGTGCGCGGAGCACGTCCTCGGCCTGTTCGAGGCGGCCCGGCCCGCGGACCCGCGGCCGCGCGAGGCCATCGAGCACGCCCGGGCCTGGGTGCGGGGCGAGGTCACGATGACCCGCGCTCGCGCGGCGGGCGGGCATGCGATGGGCGCGGCCAGGGACCTGCGCGGGGCAGCACGGCACGCCGCCTACGCCGCGGGGCAGGCGGGGGCCGTCGCCCACGTCGCCGCGCACGAGCTCGGGGCGGCCGCCTACGCGATCAAGGCCGCCCGCGCCGCCGTGCCGAAAGGCGAGAGCGAGGCCGCGGGGCGACGGGAGTGCCGGTGGCAACGCGAGCGGCTCCCGGAGGCGATCCGCGAACTCGTGCTCGACGACCAGCGGTTGCGCAACGACATCTGCTGGTCGGTGTTCGACGACTGAGCCCGGTCCCACCGGGTGCGGGCGGCCCCTTCACCCCGCCCGGCCGGACCGGCGCGCGGGATGAAGGGGCCCTCGGCCGAGCGCAGCGGAAGCGGAACCTCCTCGGTCACGGACCACCCACCGTGGCAGCCGTGCTCGACGACGAGGCCCAGGACCGGCTGCGGGCAGGCGGGTCCGGGCGCGCCGATCCGTCCTTCCGGGACACAGCTCGCCTCCCTGCCGAGTTGGCTCGGCAGCGGCCGGCGCTCACGCCGAGTCGCGCACCACCAGCTCCGGGTCGAAGAGCACCTCCACCGACTCGGGTGCGGCCGTGCCGTCCACCCGGTCCAGGAGGAGGCGGACCATCTCCGCCGCCATCTCCTCCACCGGCTGGCGGACCGTCGTCAGACGGGGCCTGGCGGCCACCGCCGCGCCGGAGTCGTCGAAGCCGACCACCGCCACGTCCTCGGGAATCCGGCGGCCGTGCTCGCGCAGCACCAGGCAGGCGCCCTGGGCCATCAGGTCGTTCGCCGCGAACACTCCGTCCAGATCGGGGTGTTCGGCCAGCAGCACGCGCATCGCCTGCTCGCCGCCGTCCAGCGTGAAGTCGGCCTCGGCCACCGGTACCGCCGTGTCGGCCAACGCCTCCCGGAAGCCCGCCACCCGGTCCCGGCTCGCCGGCACGTCCGCCGGGCCGCCGATGGCGACGAGCCGCCCGCAGCCCCGGTCGAGGAGGTGCCGCGCGGCCAGCGCCCCGCCCTCGCGGTGGCGCAGGTCGACCCAGTCCAGCGGAACCTCGGGCGCCGGGCGGGCGAAGAGCACCGCGGGCAGGCCGGCGTGCGCGAGCAGGCCGGGCAGCGGGTCGCGGCCGTCGGTGGTCACGAGCAGCGCTCCGTCCGCGCCGCCCTGGGTGAGGTACGCGAGCACCTGTGCCCGGTCCGCCTCCCCGTCGGCGAACAGCAGCACCGGATGTACTCCGCGCGGGCGCAGGGCCCGTACGACCCCGCTCACGACCCGCCCGAAGAAGGGGTCCTGGAACACCCGGCCGGTGTCCGCGCCCGCGCCCGAGACCACGAGCGCCACCGCCCCCGAGCGCCGGGTCACCAGGGAGCGGGCCGCGCGGTTCGGCACGTATCCGGTCGCGGCGACGGCCTGCTGGACCGCCTGCTGGATGGCGGGGTCGACATTACGGACCCCGTTGACCACGCGGGACACCGTGGCCCGGGACACCCCGGCGGCGCGGGCCACGTCCTCCAGGGTCGGGGCCGTTCCGGTGCCGGGCCCCGTGCCGGTGGCCGTGCTCGCTGCGTCCATGGCCGCACTGTAGCCGCCCGCGCTCAGACGTCGATCGCCCCCCGGAGCGGCAGGTCGCCCGCGCTGCGACCGGCCAGGACCGTGAACCGGCCCGGCTCCGCCGTCCAGCCCGCGGCCCCCTCCGACCAGTGCTGCAGGGCCCGCGCGGGGATCCGTACGTACGCGGTCGCCCGCTCCCCCGGCTCCGCCTCGGCCGCCACCCAGCCCGCGAGCCAGCTCACCGGGCGCTCGATCGCGGAGTCCGGTCGGGACAGGTGGATCTGGACGACTTCGCGGCCGCGCCGGGTGCCGGTGTTGTGGAGGGTCACCGGGACCTCGTAGCCCCCGCCGCGGGTCGGTTCGGGCGTGCCGAGCCGCTCCAACTCCCAGGTGGTGTAGCCGAGTCCGTGCCCGAACCAGTACGCGGGAGCCGGGCCGGCTGCGCCCGTCCGCAGCCAGGCGCGGTGACCGATGTGCAGGCCCTCCTCGTACGGGAGCCGGCCCCCGGTGGGCTGCGTGGTGCGTACGGGGGCGTCGTCGAGGGTGGCCGGCCAGGTGGTGGGGAGCCGCCCGCCGGGCTCGGCGCTGCCGAGGAGGACGTCGGCGAGTGCGTGCCCGGCCTCCTGGCCGGGGAACCAGGTAAGGAGGACGGCTCCGGCGGCTTCGCGCCAGGGCAGCTCGACGGGGCCGCCGGAGTTGACGACGACGACGGTACGAGGATTCGCGCGGGTGACCGCTGCCACCAACTCGTCCTGCGGCGCGGGCAGTCGCAGCGAGGCCCGGTCGAAGCCCTCGGACTCGCCGCCTTCGGTGGTGCCGACGACCACGACGGCCACGTCGGCCGACCCGGCCGCGGCGACGGCGGCGGCGAGCGCCTCGGCGGGGTCGGGGACGGGTGGGGCGGCGGTGAGGACGGTCGCCCGGCCCGTGCCGGAAGCGAGTTCGCGCCGGGCCACGACATGGACCGTGCGGCCTGCCGTGAGCGGGATCCGGGCGGTGTGCTGGGGCGGGCGGACGTGGATGACGGCCGGATCCTCGGTCTCGGGCGGGAACACGCCCTCGAGGACCGCCGTTCCGTCGACGGTGAGGCTCAGTGCGCCGAAACCGCCGAGTCCGAGGGTCCAGGGTCCGGACGTGTCGGGGTGGAGGACGGCGGCGAGCTCGACGGTGCGGGCTCCGGGCGGCAGCTCCGGTTCCAGTACCCGGCCGGAGGGCTGATGGGTGGTGCTCAGCACCGTCCCGACGGCATCGAGCACGCGCAACCGCACGCCGGGGGCGCCGCCTTCCGGATCGCGGCCGTACCGCGCGCCCAGCGGAGCCTGCCCGCCGCCGCCCTCGGGCGCGGGGCCCGGTTCGTAGGCGACCCGGATGCCCGGCCCCAGGGCGTCGCGGAGCCCGTCGAGCGGGCTGACCACGTGCTGCGGGAACACCTCGGAACTGCCGCCGCCCTGGACACGGGGGTCGCCGGCGTGCACCCCGATGACGGCGACCCGGTCCAACGCCCCGCGTTCCAGGGGTAGTAGCCCCCGGTTCTCCAGCAACACGAACCCGGCGGCAGCCGCTGCCCGCAGCTCCTGCCGCAACGCTCCGGGGCCCGGGCCGGGCGGGAGGGGCGGTTCCAGGTTCGGGGCCGGTGCCAGATCCGGGGCCGGCACCCGGTCCGAGGGTGCGCCGCCGGGGGTGAGGGCGCCCACGCGGGAGGCCAGGCGCAGGAGTCTGCGCGTCTTGTCCTCGACCGCTTCCGCCGGGACCCGGCCGCTCGCCAGGGCTTCCAGCAGCTCCTCGCCCCACGGACCCCGGGGGCCCGGCATCGCCAGGTCCTGCGCGGAGACGGCCGAGGCGACGGTGGAACGGACGCCGCCCCAGTCGGAGACGATCACGCCGTCGAATCCCCATTCCCCCTTCAAGGGCTCGCGGAGCAGGGAACTCTCGCTCATGGTGACGCCGTTGACCTTGTTGTACGCCGACATGACCAGCCATACCCCGGCCTGGACGGCGGCCTCGAAGGGTGCGAGGTAGAGCTCGCGCAGCACCCGCTCGTCGAGCCGTACGTCGAGGGTGAGCCGCTCCGTCTCGGAGTCGTTGGCCACGTAGTGCTTCGCCGTCGCGGCCACTCCGCGCGACTGGATTCCGCGGATGAGGGCCGCCCCCGTACGACCCGCGAGCAACGGGTCTTCGGAGAAGCACTCGAAGTGACGCCCGGCGAGCGGGCTGCGGTGCAGGTTGAGGGCCGGGGCAAGGACCACGTGAACGCCCTTGCGCCGGGCCTCGTCGCCGAGCAGCTCGCCGAGCCGGCGGACCCGGTCCTCGTCCCACAGGGCCCCGAGGGCGGTGGGCGAGGGCAGCAGGGCCGAGGTGCACCGCTCGTCCCAACCGGGCCCCCGTACCCCGGCCGGACCGTCCGAGAACACGATCTCCCGCAGCCCCACGTCCGGTTCCGGACGGGTCCGCCAGGTATCGGCACCCGTCAGCAGGCTCACCCGCTGCCCGGGATCCAGCTTGTCCAGCAGTCGTTCCACGTCACCGTCACGTATGACCACCTCTTGCACACCAGCCGTCCGGATCGTTGGGAGAGCGCTCTCCCACATGATCCCGGCGCACTGGACGGACTGTCAACGGGCCCGGACCGGAGCGGGCCGGGAGGGCGGGGCGGGGACCTCTGGGCAGGGCGCCGGGCTGGGCAGGACAAAGCCGGGCATGGCGCTGGGCAGAACCGAACACCAGGGCGGGCAGGGCTGGGCCACAGCCCGCCCGTTGCCCGTGAACCCCTGCACGCGCGGCGGGTGGCTGCGTTCGGACGCTCGCTGCTTGCGTGTGCGCGGATCCGCTCACCGGGGGGCAGCTCCCGGTGGGGGCCCGAACGAGTAGGCAGAAGTGCCGGGCAGCGGCATTGCAGGCCCTCGCCGCGAGCCCGGAGTTGTTCGGGCGGGAACCCTTCCTCATTGTGCAGGGCGATCTCGGCCCGTCCCTGAACGGGCCGTCGGTCAGCCGCCAGATGTATGACGACAGCCCCGTCGACCACTTCACCGCGGCCGACCGGTGGACTGGCGCACATCCATGTGCCCCAGACACCCCCTCACACCCTGCCCCCGCACCGGCTGATGCCCGGCACTGCCGGTGGCGGCCTCGGAGCGGCTCCGGCATACGGGGCCACCCGCTGGACTCACCCGCGGCGTCGCCCGGAACGATCTCCAGCCGCGTCTCCCAAAGCTGGAAGCCCCTTGCCCGATCCAGTGGGCTCAGACGCGGACCGGGTAGGCCGCCTGGAAGGCAAGGCGGGCGTCCGCGCCCCCCGCGAGCCGGGCGAGCAGTTCGTCGAGTCCGAGGTAGGCCTCCCAACGCTCGGTGCCGGGCGCTGAAACGCGTACCAGGTGGTCCAGGAGCAGGTCCTCCAGGTCAGTGACCCTCTTGCCCTTCCACACCTTGTCGGCAGTGCTGACCAGCAACTCCTCGACACTCACTGCGGGCTCCCCCCAGGAGCCATGAGTGGCGGCGAAGCGGGCCTCACCCGGCGTGAATCCGTGCGCGAGGAGCAGCTCTCGCCCGGCCGGCTCGTGCGCGGACCCGGGCCCCTCGAGCTCGGCGGTGTGCACCACCTTGCCTATGTCGTGCGTGGCCGCGCCGAAGAGCGCCGCCTCACGGTCGAAGGCCAGTGCCGGCTGGAACTCGGCCAGCCATTGGGTGAGTTCGTACGCCACGTCGTGCACGAGCCGCAGATGCGCCGCGAGCCGCGGCGGCGCGGCCAACTCGCGCAGCAGCGCGCCCACGGCCTCGGGCAGGGGCCGCAACGGCGGGTCGCCGGGGCGTCGAGCGCCCGGGCGAGGAGGTCGAGTCGAGGCATCGGGCCAGACTGGCCATGGGGGTGCGTGCACCGCCCGCGCACTGCCCGAAGCCGTCAGGCGCCCGCATCCGGCAGGCACAAGGGCCCGGGAAGGGAGCCTGTGGGGCACGGTGTGCGGGCGCTTCGCCGTATGACGGCAAGATGGCGCGTTCGGGCAGCTCAACAGCCGCCTCCCCGATTCCTGGGAGAGTCGGCGCCCGGACGCCGAACCGAGTGCCTGCTTGCCTCGCCCGCGCTTACGACATCCGCCCACGCCACCGCGAGGACATGGTCGAGCCTGCGATGGTGGCCGACCTCACAGGCACCACCCCGTCAGGGAATCCACCCTGCGCCGGCGCTCCCTGATCAGCGGCGTGATTCTCCACCGCCCCGGCCCCGAAGTGTCGTGAAACGTTGATCCAACAGGTCCACGCACTCATGGATCACCGGCCTTGGCTCGCTTGCACGCTCACACATCACGGCGATGGCCTGCACGTTGCGACCGGCAGCAACGAGAAGGCCCACTTCTCGCCGCGCCTCAGCCGAGAGGCGTCCCCACACAGGATCATTCATCCCATCGTTGAACGCCTCCGGCCCGCTCTTTCGGTCCATGCAGGCCCCGACGGCCGTCTCGGACGGACGGACGGCCGGGCATGGGGACCGGCCGACCGGGATGCACCCGGCGGCCGGGTCCCCGATCCGGGCCGGCCCCCGCCCCCGGGCCTCACTCGTACTCCGTGCCCCCCTTGCGCGTCAGGTAGGCCGGGCTGACCGCCTTCGCGATGGCTCGCCCTCCGAGCAGCCCGCTGTAGCGTTCCGTTGCCGGGCGGATGACGACGCCCTCGCGCAGGTGCAGGCTCCGGCCGGATACGGTCTCCCGGCCGCTCGCCCACTCCAGGACCGTGTCGAGGTCGCACGGCCCCTCAAACAGGCGAGGAACCAAAGGGAGTTCGGCGTCGGCCAGCACCTCTTCCGGGTCCAGCCACCGCACCTGCCCGTCGATCTCGGCGGAGACGTCGAACACGGCGTACCCGGGTGGCGCGTCGGCCGTGCGGCGTACGTCGGTCCCATAGGCCAGGTCCTGGACGCCCTGCCCGAAGACCTCGCCGAAGATCCCGACCCGGGTCGCCCCCAGCCGCTCCGCCAGCCGGGCGGCGGCCTCGGGGACGCCGTGGCCGCGGACGGCCCGCCAGTAGAGGTTGCGCTCGTCCTCGCGGAGCGCCAGACCCCGGGATCCGAAGCCCTTGGAGGAGACCAGCACCCGGCCGTCTTCGGCGAGGTAGGTCAACAGGCAGGCGGTGCCGTGCAGTTTCTCGGTGAGGACGACGGGCTCGCCGGGCTCGAAGATGTCCGGGTAGCGCTGGATGTTCTCGATGTCCACCCACGGGAGCAGCTCGGCGGCGGCCTCCACGTCACCGCTCATGGTCGTCGGGACCGGCGGGACCCACTTGACGACGCCGAGCTTCTCGGCGAAGTCCGTACCCTCTTCGGCCGCCCGCGCAAGGTCCACGCCGTTCAGCGCGCGCGGCAGGCAGACGAGGCCCTGGGACAGTTCGCCGCGCAGCCGAACGGCCTTGACCCGGTTGGCGTCGGCGCCGGCCAGGCGACCGGTGAGTCCGAGTTCCGCGATCAACTCATCCGGGAGTACGGCCTGTTCGGGGATGTAGAGCGCGAAGTCGCCGGTGCGGTATGCGCTCTTCGCGACGACCGCCCGGTAGAGGCCGACTTGCGCGAGTTCCAGGGCATCGGCGTTCGGGTGCGGATGGACTACGAGTTCTTCGACGGCGACCCGCAGGGTCGACATGACGGTGCTCCTCTAAATGGGTGGCATCGGACAGGAGTTCCACCAGGGGCTCGGGCAAGGCCTCGGGCAGGGGCTCCGCCAGCACTCTGCAGGACGCCATTTCCGCTGGTCCACGGCATTTCCGGGTGCTAGCCTGCGGCAATCCCAGGTGTGGGCACGACACGGGGTACTGCATCACCCAGGAGGCTCAATGCCACGCCGTCCAGTCACCATCGTCACGGGAGGCAGTCGCGGCATCGGCGCCGCCACGTGCATCCGGCTCGCCGCCGACGGGCACGATCTCGTACTCGGCTACCTCCGCGACGACGCGGCCGCCAAGGCCACGGCCGAGCGGGTACGGGAGGCCGGTGCCCGGTGCGTCACCGTGCGCGGTGACACCTCCGAGGAGTGCGGCGTGGACCGGCTCTTCGACATCGCCGGAGCCGAGTTCGGTGCGGTCACCGGTCTGGTCAACAACGCCGGGGTGACCGGCGCTCCGGGCCGGCTCGCCGACGTCCGGACCGAGGACCTGCGCCGGGTCCTCGACGTGAACCTCCTCGGGTACCTGCTCTGCTGCCGCCGGGCCGCCCGGGACATGGCCGAGTCGGGCGGCGGAGCAATCGTCAACGTCTCCTCCGCGGCCGCCACCCTCGGCAGCCCCGGCCGCTACGTCCATTACGCCGCGACCAAGGCCGCCACCGACACCCTGACCCTGGGACTCGCCAAGGAACTGGGCCCGAACGGGATCCGGGTCAACGCCGTGGCCCCCGGCATCATCGACACCGATATGCACGCCGCCATGGGCGACCCCGACCGCCCGGCCCTCGCGGCCGCCGAGATCCCGCTCGGGCGGGCGGGGCAGCCGGTGGAGGTCGCCGCCGCCATCGCCTGGCTGCTGTCCCCGGACGCCGCGTACACCACCGGGACGGTCCTGCGCGTCGCCGGCGGGCGCTGAGCGGCCGCCGCCGGCCCCTTCTCGTCCTGTCGCCGGGACCGGCCTCGTCAGCCTCCGAAGGCCGCCCGGGTGGCCGGGCCGTAGACGCCCGGCGGGTCGCCCTCGATGCTCCGGTTCTGCTGGAGCTGATGGACACCGCGCCGGGTCTGCGCGTCATAGACCCCGGTCGCGGAGACGTACGTGAACCCCTGCGCGTGGAGCCGTTCCTGCAGGGCGCGCACCTCGGCCCCGCGGTCCCCCGGGCTCAGCGTCCCGCCCGGTCCCGGGCGCGTGCCCGTCGGGCCCGTCGGCTTCGGTGCCCGGCTCGTTCCCGTCTGCGGGCCGGTCGGACCGGCGGCCGGCGGAGCCGTCGTGGACGAGGCGCCGGGCGCGGTCGGGCGTACGGGCTCCGCGGCCGGCGTCGGCTCCTCGCCCGCCCCCGGGCTGCGCTGGGGGAGGACCGGCACGGACAGGCCCGGCGGGGCCACGGCCCGCGGCGGCTCCGGGTCGGGGCTGCTCATGAGGAACGCGAGGCCCCCCGCTGCGGCGAGCGCGAGCAGGGCGAGTACGACGAACGGGAGCCGGCCGGCACGCCGGTCGCCGGCACGGCCCGCCGAGGGCGCCGTCCGCGGCGCGGGCTCCGGGTCGGGCATGCGCATCGGCTCGGGCATGAACGAACGCTCGGGCATGAACGAACGCTCGGGCCGGCGCACAGACCCGGGCCCGCGCGCCGGCTCTGCCACCGTGGCGGGCGGCCCGAAGCGCGTCGGTACGAAGATCCGCCCGGACTCCTCGGGCCAGGCCGGGGCCGAGGAGCCCGACGGCGGGTCCGAAGGGGCTACGTAGGGGCGTACGAGCAAGCGATCCTCGTCGGGCACGATCCCACTCTCATCGGGGTCAGGGGACACGGTTGTCTTCCGGCGGGTACGGGGGCGGGCGCGGCGGTGCGGTGTCCGCCCCCGTACCCAGTCGGTCAAGTCCTGCGCCGCCGGGCGGTCAGGACTCTGCCGGCGCCGACACCGGCGGCCGGAACACGGGCGCCGCCGATCGCCGGGGGCGCGCCCGCACCGGCCGGGGCGAGCCCGCCGACCGGACCGCCCGCTCCGGAACCGCCGCACGCCCCCCGGAGTGCGACCGCGGGGGCGCTCCGGGGGTGCGGCGCGCGGGCCTGGTTGCCCGGGAGGCCGCCCGCGAAGGGGCGGTGACGGGTAGGGAGGGGGCCTCGGCCACTGCGCCGCCGTGTCGGGCTTCGACCCAGGAGGTGTGGCGGCCGCCGTCGTTCTCGATGGACTGCCCGTAGGGGCCGGCGACTCCGAGCGCACCAGTGCAGGTTGCGGGGGCCACGAGCGGGGCGCCATGGGCGCGGGGCGCCGGGGCCGGTGCGCCGGGGGCGACCGGGACGTGACCGCCGACCGCGGCCGCAGCGAGCGGAGAGAGGGCGGATATGGGCAGCATGCGAGATGTCTCCGAGGTGCGGCTCGTGCGGTGGTGCTTGGCGTCCGGAGGGTGCGGGCGGGGTCGGTCCGGACGGTGGTGCTCGACCGGCGCACTCTTTCCCCAGGAGATGCCCCAGGTCAAGCCGGATGTCCGATTCGCCCCATCCGCACCGTCTGGGGATGGCGCGTTCATCGGAAAGGCCCGGCGGGGTAGTCCCCCTGCCAGGCTGAACGGCTGACCGTCCGCCCAGCGGACGGTCAACTCCGGCCCCACGGCCCACGGCCGGTCTACCGCTGATCGACCGGTGAAGCCTCGCGGGGGTCGGCGAGACCCTCGATGCCGACGTCGGCCGCCTTGCCCATGCCAAGCCCCGTGCCGGTGCCGGTGCCGGTGCCGGTGTCCGTGCCCGTGCCCGTGCGGGAAGTCGAGGTGACGCGGACGGTGACGGCCGCCAGGGCCATCAGGGCGGCTCCGGCCAACGGGGCGGCGGGCACCGAGATCCCGTCGACCGCGAGACCGCCGGACAACGCGCCCGCGGCGATGGCCAGGTTGAACATCGCGACCATCAGCGAGGAGGCGGCCTCCGCATCGTCCGGAGCGGCCTTGATCATCCAGCTCTGGAGGCTGACCGAGACGCCGCCGAACACGAGCCCCCAGGCAAGCAGCAGCACCGTCCCGGCGACCCCGCCCGGCACGGTGGCGATCAACGCCAGGATCACGGCTAGCGCGGCGCCGACCGTGAGCAGCGTGCGGTACGGGTCGCGCGCTCCCGCCAGGAAGTTGCCCGCCACGCCCGCGATTCCGTACCCGAGGAGGAGGGTGCTCACGTAGCCGGCGTCCACACCGGACACCTCCTGCAGGATCGGTCGGACGAACGTGTACGCGGCGAACTGCCCCGTCACCACAAGGAAGGTGACGGCCACTCCGACCCGGACCGCAGGGTTGCGCCGGAGCAGGGCGGGGAGTTGCCCGAAGGTGATGGTGCGGGTCGGCGGCAGCGGGGGAAGCAGCAGGAGCAGTGCGGCCAGGGTGAGGGCTCCGAGCCCGCCCACGGCCGCGAAGGCGAAGCGCCAGCCGCCGAGTTCACCGAGCAGCGTCCCGGCGGGGACGCCGAGCACCGAGGCGGTGGGGACCCCGCCGAAGACGAGCGCGGTGGCCCGGCCGACGTGGTGCGCGGGGACCAGGCGGACGGCGAGCCCACCAGCTATGGCCCAGAACCCGCCGACGCTGACGCCGACGAGCAGCCGGGCGGCCAGCAGCACCCCGAAGCCCGGGGCGAGGGCGGCGACCAGATTGGCGGCGGCCATCAGGGCGATCAGCACCACCAGCACCCACCGCCGGTCGATCCGGCCGGCGCCGACCGTGACGAGGGGCGCGCAGAATCCCGCGACGAGTCCGGGCACGGTGACCATCAGCCCGGCGGTGCCGTCGGACACACCGAGATCGGCGCCCACGGAGGTGAGCAGGCCGACGGGCAGCAACTCGGAGGTGATGAGGCAGAAGATGCCGAGCGCCACGGCGCCTACGGCCCCCCATCCCCGCCACCCGGCGACAGGGTTGCCCGGCGGTTTGGCCTCGGCCGACGCGGCCAACGCGACCGGCGTTGCCGATTCGGCCGACGCGGAGACGGGCTCAGGGGGCGGGCCCCCGGGGAGGGAGTCACTCCCGGAGCCCGCGTCCGGCACGGGGCCGGAGTCCGCAGCCGGACCGGAACCCGGATCGGAACCCTGGCCGGGGACAGAGGCCGGGGAGGGGGGCGGCGAGCGGTCCGGGGTCGGGGGGCGTGCGTCGTTGCCGGGCGCGGGGGCTGCGGTCATGGGGCGGGACTCCGTACGGGGCGAGGCAGACGGGCAGGCGGGTGGCCCACCGGAGCGTTCCCGCCGGTCGGGCGGGTCCGGTCCGGGGAGCCGGCACGGCAATGCGGAGCACCGGGGGTCGCGCCTCCCCCGGCATCCGTACTGTCGTTCCCATCCGAACCTTGTCCGGATTTCCCCGCCAGGTCCACCCCCGTCCACGTGCGCGTCCTCCCGGTCCGGTGAACCTCCCGGCGCGGAAGAAACGATCACAGTGAGCGCGCAGAACCGTTCCAGCGACGTCTGCGCGGCCGTTCCGGGCCCACTCCGGCAACCCTCCCGACCCGTGACGGCCCGCTCCGGCAGCCCTCCCGGCCCGCTTCCACGGCCCTCCCCGCCCTGCTCGGCCCTCCCGGCCCTCGTTCGCGCCCGGCCCAGCCCGCGTAGGCGCCTCCGCGCCCCACCCGTCCTCCCCGCCCGTGCCGAATCCGCTCCCGCTTCGCCGCCGCCTCACCCACACGCCTGAGCGCGGGAACCGGGCCGCCCGGCGTGCGGCATGGTGGTCCGATGCAGCTGCGCCGGGTCCTGCCCCTTTCCCTCGTCGCCCTCCTCGCGAGCGCCGGCTGTGTGTCGTCCGGTGGCCCACGCGTTCCCGACGTGCCCGCACGCGGCTCCGTACCGCCCGCCGATGCGCCGGAGCTCGACCACCCGCAGGACGCCGCCTCCGCCGTGACCTCCCCCGCGCCCGATCCGCTCGCGCTCCCCGCCGAGCCGCCGCTGCCCCTCGTCGAACTCCCGGCGCGGCCCGGCACCGACCGACCCGACGCCGGCCGACCCGACGCCACCCGAACCGGCACCGGCCGATCCGACGCCGGCTACGACGCCGACGGCTCCGATGCCGGACGCGAGCCCGCCCGGCGCTCCGCCAAGGCCCCCCGACCCGCCGCCGAACGGCGCGCGAAGCCGGCCGCACCGCGCCGCGCGCACCCGCCCGAGAAGGCCTCCGCACGTCCGGCCCGCCCGGTCCGCCCCGCACGGAACCCCGGACCGCCTGCGTCCCGCACGGACGAGTTGTGCGCGGCCGCGGAAGGTTCCGTACCGCCCTCCATCGTGGATCTCTGTATTCGCCAGTCCACCCGCTGACCTGGCCCGATGGACGCATATTCTGGGTGGGCTTGACCCTCACACCGTGTCAGGGCCTCCACTGGAAGGCGTCATGTTCACCATCGGAGACTTCGCCAAGCACGGCCGGGTGTCGGTCCGCATGCTGCGCCATTACGACGCCCTCGGACTGCTCCACCCGGCCCGTGTCGACCCCGCCAGTGGCTACCGCTACTACGAGGCCGGGCAACTCGCCCGCCTCAACCGTGTCATCGCGCTCAAAGAGCTCGGCTTCAGCCTGGAACAGGTGGGGTCGATACTCGACGAGCTGGTGGGCGCGGAGGAACTGCGCGGCATGCTGCGGCTGCGGCAGGCGGAACTGGAGTCGGCCATGGCCGCCGCGGCGGCCCGGCTGACCCAGGTCGAGACGAGGCTCCGGATCATCGAGAACGAGGGATCCATGTCTTCCATCGACATCGTCGTGAAGAGCCTTCCGCCCGTCCGCCTCGCCGAGCTGAGCGGGGTCGCGGGCAGCTACGAGCCGCAGGACATCGGCCCGGTCATCGGCCCGCTCTACGACGACCTGCTGCACCGGATCCGGACCGCCGGTGTCACGCCGACCGCCCCGGGCATCGCCTACTACGAGGATGCCGGCGACTCGGCGCGGCCCGGCGCCGTCCTGGTCCACGCCGGGGTCCCGGTGGCCGCCTCCGTGCGGGCCGAGGACCTCGGGGGCGACGTACGGATCGTGGTCCTGCCCGCAGTCGAGCGGGCCGCGACGGTCGTGCACCGGGGGTCGATGGACTCGGTACTGCCGACCGCGCAGGCCCTGGCCCAGTGGATCGGCGCGAACGGGGAACGCTCCGCCGGCTACGCGCGCGAGCTGTCCCTGGCCTGCCCGGAGGACCGCGACCAGTGGGTCACCGAACTCCAGGAGCCGCTCGGCGTGTAGGGCACACCCCAGGGGCCGTTCCCCCCACCGGTTAGGCTCCGCTGATGCAACGCGTACTCGTCGTCGGCATCAGCGGAGCCGGCAAGTCCACCCTGGCCCGGGAGTTGGGGCGACTGCACGGGCTGCCGTACCACGAGATGGATGTGCTGCACTTTTCCGGGCCGGGATGGGCCGTCAGCCCGTCCTACGTCGCGGACCTGGCCCGGATCGCCGAGGGCGACCGGTGGATCCTCGACTCCCACGGGCCCGAGGCGGCGCGCGAGCTGCTGTGGCGGCGGGCCGACACCGTGGTGTGGCTGGACCAACCGCGCCGCACCGTCATGCGCCGGGTGCTGCTGCGCTCGCTGCGCCGGAGCCTGCTGCGGGAGCGGCTGTTCGGCGGCAACCGGGAGCGGTGGCGCGAGTGGCTGCTCGCCGACCATCCCGCGTGGTGGGCCTGGTCCCAGTACGCGTCCCGGCGCGGGGAGATCGGCCGGCTGGCCGGGGACGCGCGGTACGCCCCGCTGCGGGTGGTCCGGCTGCGTTCTCCGAAGGCCACCGACGTCTGGCTGCGTGCTCAGCAACCCGTCGGGCGCCCGCCCCTGACGTAGGCGCGCCCCAGTGCGGCGCCGCGCACGGTTCCGCGCCGGGCCGTGCGCAGGCGGCGCATCGTGGCGTGCCCGCGGCGGCGCCACTCCGACCGCGGCAGCCCGGCGCGCTGGCCGCCGCCGGTGATCAGGGCGTTGACCGGTGCGTGCGGATCGGCGGCGAGCCCCTTGGCCACCAGGACTCCGACCACGAGCGGGACCAGGGCCACGGCCAGCGCCGAGCCGGCGGTGGTCACCCGCTGCTGCATGCGCGGGCGGTTCGCGGTGGGCGCGGTGGCGATCGCCGTAACGGTGGCGCTCTCTGAGGTCATGCCCCCATTCGATCAGCCGCGGCGGCTGCGGGAATCGGGCCGGGTACTCAGACCGTTGGGTGTGAGGTACTCAGATGCGGACCGGACCGGACGAGGGGCAGCCGTACGTGAACACACCCGGGCAGGGCTTCGAACCCGCGAGCGGCGACGGCCCCGCACCGTCCGAAGCGGGGCGGGCGGCGCAGCTCCGTACCGCCCACGAAGGCCTGCTGCAGATCCGCCGACTCGTCAACGGCCCGTCGGGCGCGGGGGTTCCGGCCCCGTGGGAGCTCCGGCTGATGCAACGCGCGGTGGCCCTCGTACTGGAGGCGGCGGGTCTCCCGCCGTCGGCGCGGGATCCGCAGGACCCGGGCGGCCGTCGCACACGGACCGGGTACCGGGTGGGCCCCTCCGCGTCCGGCGACGGCCGCGTCGAGGTGACCTGGCTCGGCCCGGCGGGCGGCGGCGCGGCCGAGGAGGAGCAGGAACGCCTCACGGTCTGCGCGGCCGCGCTCGAAGAACTCGGCTGGGTCTGCCTGCTGTACCGCGGTCCCCGGCGCCGCCGCTTCCTGGAGGTCGAGCCGCCGGCGGCGCTCTGAGGGGGCCCCCGAAATCCGGTACCCCTGGGCCACGGCATCGGGGCACACTCGCCGGATGGGAATGCTCGACGTCCAGGCAGACCGTGTCCGCGCGGGCGCGACGGTGGAGTTCCGGCCCACCGGCACGTCCATGGTCCCGCTCGTCCACAGCCGCCAACGCGTCCGCGTCGCCCCGGCCGACCCCGCCCTGCTGGAGCCGGGGGACATCGTGCTGGCCCGGGTGTCCGGCACCGTGTACCTGCACCTCGTCACGGCCGTGGACGCCTCGCGCCGCCGGGTCCAGATCTCCAACAACCGGGGCCGTGTCAACGGCTGGACCGGCCACGACCGCGTCTTCGGCATCTGCCTGGCGGTGGACGGCGTCCCCCGCCCCGCTGCGGTGGCCAAGGTCCGCGCGACCGGACCGCCGGGAAGGCACGAAGCGCCGGGAGCAACCGGTACGCGCGGGCCTTCCTAGTTCTTCCTCTTACCGTGCCCGGTCCTCCCGGCCGGGGTCAGTGCCGGAGGTCAGTTCCGGGGTCAGTGCCGGAGCCGGGGCCATCGGATCCCGCGCGGTACCGCACGGCCAGCTCGGCCACCGCGTCCGCGAGGGCCCGGCGCAGTTCCGGCGGGCCGAGCACCTCGGCCTCCGCGCCGAGGCGGAGCAGGTCGCCGACGGCCATGGGCTCCGACTCGACGGCGAGTTCCACGCGTACCCAGCCTTCCGCGTCGGACGGCCCGGCGGTGGCCAGGGCCCGGACTCCCGCCGCCCCGAACCACATCGGCAGCAGGCGTATGGCGCGCGGGGAGAGCCGTACGACGGCGGTCTTCCGGCGCGTGGCCGCCTCCATGCGGCGGGCGGACTCCTCCCAGTACGCGGCGAGTTCGAAGCCCTCGGGGCGTTCGAAGCCCTCGCCGAGGGTGTCCACGGCGAGGAACCGGCCCACCCGGTAGGTCCGCACGGCTCCCTCGGCCTGCCCCGAAGCCGATGCGTCCTCCCCGCCCTCCGCAGCCCGTGCGACCAGGTACCAGATGCCGCCCTTGAGGACGAGGCCGAGCGGCCACAGCACACGGTGGACGGCGCCGCTCCAGCGGCGGTAATGGGTCCGCACAATCCGCTGGTCCCAGACCGCTTGGGCGATCTGCGCGAGGTGCGGTACGGGGTCTGCGTCGCGGAACCAGGCGGGCGCGTCGAGGTGGAAGCGCTGCTGGATCAGGCGGGCCCGGTCGGCGAGTTGGGCGGGGAGGGCGGCCTGGAGTTTCAGCTGGGCGGCGGTGAGGTCCGCGCCGAGTCCGAGGTCCCGGGCGGGGCCGGGGGCGCCCGCGAGGAACAGGGAGCCGGCCTGGACGTCGGTGAGCCCGGTGAGGCGGGTCCGGTAGCCGTCGACCAGGCGGAACCCACCTGTCGGCCCGCGGTCCGCCTGGACGGGGATCCCGGAGGCGCCGAGCGCCTCGACGTCCCGGTACACGGTACGGACGGAGACCTCCAGCTCGGCGGCGAGCTCGGGGGCGGTCATCCGGCCGCGGTTCTGGAGCAGCAGGAGGAGGGAGAGGAGCCGGTCGGCGCGCATGGCGTCATTGTCCGGCATACCTGACAGGAGATGGCAGGTTTGCCGTCCAGGCTGTGCGCAGACGGGCTGCCGGTCCGAACGACCACGGCCCCACACCCGTCCCGTACCCGCACGATCCGACACACCCCGCCCCAGGAGGCCCCGTGCAGACGCCCACCGCCACTCCCGCCACCGCACCCACCGCCAACGGCTTCACCTTCAAGGGCTGGGAGGAGCACCCGGTCGGCCCGGAAGACGTCTTCCCCCGCCTGGCCCGCGCCACGGTCACCAACTCCTTCACCGGCGCCCTCACCGCCCCCGCGACGACCTGCTCCTACACCGTGGCCTACACCGGGGAGAGCGTCGGCACCTTCGCCGGCATGGAGCTCGTCACCGGCACCGTCGACGGCCGCGAGGGCGGCTTCGTACTGGAGGAACGCGGCACCTTCGACGCCACCGGTACCCACTGCCGGTTCGAAGTGGTCCCCGGCTCGGGTACCGGCGGTTTGACCGGTCTCAGCGGCACCGGCTCCTTCGCCCACCGCTACGGCGAGACGTCGGTCGAGTACGCCTTCGACTACGAACTCGCGGCCCCGGATCAGTCCGCGTAGCGCAGCAGGCGCAGCGCGTTGGCGACGACCACGAGGGTGGAGCCCTCGTGGACCAGGACCGCCGGGCCGATGCCGAGGCCAGGGCGGTGGCCGGGACGAGTACCGCCACGATGCCGAGGCTCAGCCAGAGGTTCTGGCGGATGGCACGGCTCGCGCGGCGGCTGAGGCCGGTGATGAAGGGGAGCCGGCGCAGGTCGTCGGACATCAGGGCGATGTCGGCCGTCTCCAGGGCCACGGCCGAGCCGGCCGCGCCCATCGCCACGCCGACGGTGCAGCGTGGTCTACGAGCTCCACGACGCGGACGTCGTCGCCCTGCTCCAGCAGGTGCTGGCGCACGTGCACCACGGCGACCGGGCGTAGCAACCAGCCCGGCGGCCGGGCAAGGGTCCCGTGTCCGGCCGCCGGGCACGGGACCCGCTCCGGCTACGGCGCGCCGAAGGTGAGCGTCAGCCGCGGCGTGCCCTCGTTGGCCGGGGCCTCCGAGGACCACAGCCACAGCGCGTCCGTACCGGCGCTGCTCAGCGCCAGGCTGTAGGCGCTGCCGAGCGCCCCGGCCACGGCGGCCTTGTCGAGACCGGTGGTCTGGACCGCAGAGCCCTCCGCGACGCCCGCGAAACCTCCGAGCGACGGGCCGCCGAGTGCCGGACGGTTGCCGTACGTGGTCCCGGCCTCCGTCCACGAGCCGGTGACCGGGAGCACGGAGATGGTGTCCACCGTGCCGGCGCCGCTCATGGTGCTGGTCTTCACGCTCAGCGCGGCCGACTTGAGCACCGTGCCGGCGGGTGCGGCGGGCAGGTTGAACCGCAGGTAGCTCGCGTAGAACGAGGTTCCGCGCACGGCGAGCGAACCGGACGTTCCGTAGTTGGTGCCCGGGGCGCCCGCGTTCGCGTACGTGTCCTCCGCGGCCGGGACCTCGACGACCGAGTCGGCCGGGGCGGTGGCCAGGGTGTGGTGGTTCTGCACCTGGGCCGCGCTCAGGACCGTCGGGTAGACGGCGGTCTCGTCGAGCTGACCCGCCCAGTAGTCGCTGATCGGGCGGTCCGGCCAGCCATTGAGGTTGTCTCCGCCGGCGCGCCAGTAGCCGCTGAAGTTCTCGTTCGTGGTGACGCCCAGTGCGCCCTTCTGGACACCGTCCACGTAGAGGGCCATGCCGCCCGCGCCCTGGGTGGCGACGACGTGGTGCCACTGGTTGTCGTTGTACGGGGCGGCGGTCGTGACGGTGCGGGTGGCGCCGGTGTAGACGCCGTAGACGAGCCGGCCGTCATTGGTCATGTAGATGTGCTTGTCGTACTGACTGCTGGCACGGGACTGGTTGTTGCCGAACCCGAAGAGCTTGCCGCCCCTGGTGGTGTTCGTCCTGAACCAGGTCTCGATGCTGTACGCGGAGCCGACCGACTGGCGGCGGTCCCCGTATGCCTGGGCGTCCGTGCCGTCGAAACCGATGGCCGTGCTCGCGCCCGAGACCGCGCCGGGCGTCTGGCGCAGGGCGGGAGCGTTCAGGTGCACTCCGCTCTGGTTGCCGCCGTCCGAGGAGTCCGCGACAAAGGGCAGGGCGGACTCGTCGTAGCGCCAGAACAGCTGGGCGCCGTCCGCGCGGACGGCGCTGGGGTACGCGTCGGGCGAGGTCGGCACCGTCACGCTCGCTGTCGCCGACAGGGCACTGGCGTTTCCGGCCGCGTCGGTGGCCGTCACCCGGTAGGTGTAGGACTGCCCGGCGGCGACGGTGGTGTCGGTCCAGGAGGCCTGCGGGCGGCGGAAGAACAGCGAGTCCGCCTGGACCGTGGCGATCGGGGTGGCCGACCCGTTGCGGTAGACCTTGTAGGTGAGCGCGCTGTCGTCCAGGTCGAGGCCGGTGCGCCAGCGCACCTGTGCCTCGCCCGGCTTGAAGCTCACGGCGCTCGCCACCGGGACGGTGGGAGCGCCCGTGTCCCCGCTGGAGGCGAAGCGCGTCAGGCTCTGCTGCGCCGAGCCGTTGACGGTGGTGAACTCGCCGCCGACCCAGAGGTACTGGACCCCGCCCTTGGATCCGACCGTCATCGCGCGGGGGCCGATGCCCTCGCCGATGCCGTCGTTGGTGTCGGGGGCCCAGCCCAGCTTGCCGGTCGCGGTGGTGGGCTGGGCGAGCAGGTGGTGGCGCTGGCCGTCCGGGAACTCGCCGACGCTGGAGCAGTCGTGCGCGTGCGAGGCGCTGTAGAGCACGTTCTCGTACGGAAGCACGGCCTGGGTCGCCCCGAGGCAGGTGTCGCGCCAGCGCTGGCCGAGGTCGCCCAGGTTCAGCGCGATCCGGCCGTCGAAGACGCCCCCGCCCGTTCCCTCGTTGGCCGTGTAGAAGCCGGTCGCGTCGGTGGCTATGTCCTTGACCACCGAGTTGGTCTCGATGAACCCCGGGTAGGCCTTGGTGACGGCGCCGCTCGTCGCGTCGACGACGGCGAGGGCGTGACTGTTCGTACCGCCCACGGTGAAGAAGTCGCCGCCCAGGACGACGTGCGCGCCGTCCGGGGTGACCTCGATGGCCCGGCCCGGCTCGTCGGCGTTCGCGGTGAAGGGCTTCAGTGCGCCGTCGGCCGCGCCGACGGCGGCGAACCGCTCGCGCGGCTGGCCCGCGACGGTGAGGAAGTCACCGCCCGCGTACACGGTGTCGCCGGTGACGGCGAGCGCCCGTACGGTGGCCGCGAAGGCCGGCCGGAAGGCGGTCTTCACGGTGCACGTCGCCACGTCGATGGCGGCGAGGCTGGAAACCGCGGTGCCGTTGACGGCGCCGAAGTAGCCGCCGACGTACAGGGTCGTCTTGTCGGGCGAGAGGACGAGCGCGCGGACCGTGGCGGTGCCGGAGCCCACGGTGAAGGACAGTTCGCAGGAGGTCGGTGCGCCGGTCGCGGCGTCGAGCGACGCGAAGTTCACCGCCTCCTGTTCGCTTCCGGCGGCGCCGTCCGGCGGGCGGACCGCCGAGAAGGTGCCGCCGACGAAGACCTGGCCGCCCGCCTCGGCCAGGGCCCAGACGACGCCGTTGGCCTGCCAGGTGGACAGTGCGTCGGCGGTGAAGGCCACGGGCGGTGTGATGGCCGCGGCCTCTTGTACGAGGCCGAGGCCCATGGCCGTGCCGGTGCCGGCCAGGGCCAGGGTGAGAGCGGCGGCCAGCCCTCTGGATCTGTGCATGAACCCCCCAGTTCGGTGTGCGCGACGCCGCGCCGTGGTGCGCGACGCGGTGGGCGCGTATTTCGGAGTACGGAGTACTGAGTACGAAGTACGGAGTACCGAATGGCCGGAAACTATCGTACGGACGTCCACGGCCGTGACTACGGGCGCACCCTAAGGGGAATCCCGGTTCCATTCACCTCACTTGACGCATCGGATGCCAAATCTCGCCGACGCGTGCTCACCGAGGCCCGGACCCGGCTCACCCGCAGGAGTCGACGGTTCTCGCGATTGCCGCCCCACCCGGGGCCGCGCCCCTCTACGGTGCCCTGGGGGAATGGCCAAGGTGCGGGCAGGAACGCACGCCCGGGGACGTACGCGGGCGCGGGACCGGAGGGGCGGGCGGGATGAACGAGGAAGAAGACATGGGGCTGGCGAGGATGACCCCCGAGATCTCCCGCCGCACCCTGACCCTGCTCCGCGGCCTGGCCGGGCTGGAACCACCGGAGCAGGTGCCCGAGGAGGCGATGAGCGCCGCCGACGCGGTCCTCGCCGAGTACGGCACCGACGGGCTCCGCGTGCTGGTCATGACCCTCGCGGCCTGGGCGACGGCTCAGATCGAAAACGTCTCCGAGCTGAGCGGGCGCAGCCACGAGGCCGTCCTCGACGCCATGGAGCTGGCCTGTCTGGAGGTCGGCCCCGAGGAGTAGGTCGGGCCTTTCGGATCAGGCAGGACCGCGCCTTCGACCGGCGCTCGTGCCCCGGCGGGGTTTGCTCCACGGAAAGTCGGAAAATCGTCCGGAGACGGACGCCCCGCATTCGGTCCGGCGTCGGCGACACTGGGGGAGCGGGGGGTCCCGATCGGAGGCCGTCGTGAGCACACCTTCCCCCATCCGGATAGCTGCCGTCCTGCCGACCGAACACCGCGGACGGCTCATGTCCCACGCCCGCGAGGTCAATTTCCGCGAGGGCGCGCGGATCTTCGACGAGGGCACCCGGGCGGACTCCTTCTGGATCGTGCGCTCCGGCACGGTGACCTTGGAGATCCCGGTACCCGGCCGCCGGCCCACCCCCATCGAGAGCCTGGGCCCCGGGGAACTGGTCGGCTGGTCGTGGCTGTTCGCCCCGTACGTGTGGCAGCTGGGCGCCGAGGCGATGACACCGGTCCGGGCGTACGAGTTCGACGCCACGACCGTACGGATGCTCATGGACGCCGATCCGGCCTTCGGGTCCGCCCTCGGCCACTGGGTGGGCCGGGTCCTCGCGCTGCGCCTGCACCAGACCCGTACCCGCCTCATGGACACCTACGCCCCGCGCCTCGCCGCGAGCTGACCCGGGGGTGTTCGGCCGATTCCGCCGACCGCTCCCCCACAGGTCAGCGACCCCGCACCACTGCGGTCTGCGGTCATGCGTGCGCACTGCGTGACGAGAAGTAGCTGTGCGAACGGGCGTCCCGGTACCGCATGGGCAAGACTCGCGTCCGTTATCCGATCCAACGACGCGAGGAGTGTTCGACATGCGATCCATCCCCAGGACCCTGGGACTGTCGTCAGCCGCCATGGGGCTGACCGCCCTCACCGCCCTGGCCGGCTCGGGCGCCGCCGGAGCCGCGCCCTTCGGCGGCGAAAGCCTGTACGCCCCGTCCGCGCTCGTCCTGAGCGTCACGGACGGCGACGACCCGACGAGCGGTACGGTGCTGCGCGCGGTCACGCTCGTCTGCGCACCCCGGCCGGGCGGAACCCACCCGGACCCCGCTGCGGCGTGCGCCGAGTTACAGGCCCACGCCCCCGATCTGGACGCGCTCGCCGAGCCGCGCCCGGACGCGGCGTGCACCCGGGAGTGGAGCCCGGTGACCGTCACCGCCGAGGGCGTGTGGCAGGGCAGCCGGATGAGCTACTCCTACACCTACGCCAACCCGTGCGCCCTGTGGCACAGCACCGGTACGGCCTTCCTCATCTGATCAGCCCAGTTCCAGGCTGGTGACCCCGTACATGCCCGTCAGGTCGAGGTCCGGCTCCTGGCCGGTGTACATCCGGGCGGTCTCGAACGTCGGGGTCAGGCCCAGCCCGCCCAGCAGGGCGGCGGCTCGCGGATGAGTGTCCGGGACGTCCACGGCGACATTGCCGTCGGGGGTCCGCTCCGCGAGCCGGAGCAGCAGGGCGGCGGCGACGGCCGGGGAGGCGGCGTAGAGCGGGCCGATCCGGGAGGCGCCGCTGCCCGGCCGGACGACGCCGAGCCCCTCGATCCGGCCCTCCCGGACCGCGGCGAGCGCGGTGCGGCCCGGCAGTCCGACCCAGGCGGCGAGGAAGGCGTCGCGCGGTTCGGGGAAGAACCTCCGGTCGTACGCGGCGAGCTGCCCGAAGGGCAGGGTGGCCGCGTCCACGATCTCCACCCCGGGCACCGTCGCTCCCCCGGGCTCCGCGCACCGCGGCGCCCCCTCGTGGCGGACGTTGTTCCAGGCCGGGCGGAATCCGGACTTGCGGTAGTTGTCCTGCTGCTCGACCACCCCGTCCAGCCCGACGAGCCGGCCGCCGAGCCGCTCCATTGCGGCCTTCCACAGGCGGATGCCGTAGCCCTGACCGCGGACGGCGGGGCGGGCGATGTAGAAACCGATGAAGCCGAATCCGGCGCCGTACCGAACGGCCGAAATACAGGCGACCGGCTCCCCCCGGAGCCGCCCGACGAGGAATCCGCCCGGATCGGCGACGCCGAACGCGAACCGGTCGGATTCCCCGGGATTCCAGCCCTCCTCGTCGGCCCAGTCCCGGATCAGCGCCATGTCGGCGGCGCTCGCACCGTTGATCTCGAATCCAGCGAATCCCGTCATGCCCGGTGTTGTACCAGACGCCCTCCGCTCGTACCGACGTGCGTGGCCTGCTCCGACCCGGCCCCGGGCGCGGGCTGGCGGGGAGCCGGCGTCGCCGAAGGCACGGCGCTGATGGTGCACGCCTCGCTGTCCAGCCTCGGGCGGGTGGACGGCGGGGCCGCGACGGTGGTGGCGAGCCTGCGCGAGGCCATGGGTCCGGCCGGGACGGTGGCCGTGCCGGCGTTCACCTGGGAGGTGGCCGATCCGGACCCGGAGCACGTGGGCGCGGCGGACCCGGAGGTCGCGGCACGGCGGGACGCGGTGCCGCTGTTCCACCCGGGGCTGCCGGTCACCCGGGCGCTCGGCGCCGTTCCGGAGGCCTTGCGGGTCCTGCCCGACAGCATGCGCAGCGGACACCCGCAGGCTTCGGTGGCGGCGGTGGGCGCCCGCGCGGCCGAGGTCACTGCCGGGCACTCGCTGGGCTTCGCGCTGAGCCGGACCTCACCGTTCGGGCGGCTGCACGACCTGGGCGCGCAGATCCTGCTGTTCGGCGTAGGCCACGACCGCAACTCGTTCCTGCACTACGCCGAGTCCCTCGTCCCCCGGCCCCGGCTGAGGGTGCGGCGGTTCCCGATGGAGGTGGACGGCGAACGGGTCTGGATCGAAACCTCGGACGTGGGCAACGACAACGGCACGCACTTCCCGACGGTGGGCGCCGAGTTCGAACGGCACGCGGCCGTCCGGGAGTCCGTGGTCGGCTACGCCGTCTGCCGGCTGCTCTCCGTCCCGGCCCTGGTCGACTTCTCGGTCCCCCGCCTGCAGGAGCTGCTGGACGCGGACGCGGGGCCGTAGCCGAAACCCCGTGGAGAAGGATGTCCGGGGTCCCTAGAGTCGGGCCCATGGGAAAGCCGCTCGTCGCAGTGTTCAGTGGGGCCGGGATGTCCACCGATTCCGGGATCCCCGACTACCGGGGGCCGCAGGGGCTCTGGCGGCGGGAGGCCGACGCCGAGAAGCTGGTGACCTACGAGTACTACATGGCCGATCCCGAGGTCCGGCGGCGGTCCTGGCTGATGCGCGCCGAGATCGGCGCCCTCGGTGCGCGGCCGAACGCCGCGCACCTCGCCGTGGCCGGGCTGGAGCGCGGCGGGACCCCCGTGCGGGTGATCACGCAGAACGTGGACGGGCTGCAGCAGCTCGCCGGTACCTCTCCGCGCAAGGTGTTCGAACTGCACGGCACGGCGCGGGCGGTGGTGTGCACGGTCTGCGATGCCCGCACGGACATGGCGGACGCCCTGGCCCGGGTCGCAGCCGGGGAGCCGGATCCCGCCTGCCTCGCGTGCGGGGGGATCCTCAAGGCGGCCACCGTGATGTTCGGCCAGCGCCTGGACCCTCAGGTGCTGGCGCAGGCCGTGGCCGTGGCGAAGGGCTGCCACGTCTTCGTCGCCGTCGGGTCGACGCTCCAGGTACAGCCCGCGGCCTCACTGGCCGGGATGGCCGCGGAGGCCGGGGCCCGCCTGATCATCGTGAACGCGCAGGAGACCCCGTACGACTCCCTGGCCGACGAGGTGATCCGCGAGCCGATCGGGACGGCCCTGCCGGCCCTGCTGGCGCGGATCGCCGCCGACGGTTAGGAGAGGCGGCCGGCCGGGGCCGACGGTCAGCCCGCGTCGGCCGCTCGCCGCATTTCCGTCACGTCGAGCTTCTTCATCTTCATCATCGCCGCCGTGGCCCGGGCGGCCCGCCCAGGGTCGGGGTCGGAGATCAGCTCGATGGCCCCGGCCGGGATGACCTGCCAGGACAGCCCGAACTTGTCCTTGACCCAGCCGCAGGCGGATTCCTCGCCGCCGTCGCTGGTCAGGGTGTCGTAGTAGTGGTCCGCCTCCGCGTCGTCGGCGCAGTGGATCTGGAAGGAGACGGCCTCGGTGAAGGGGAACTGGGGGCCGCCGTTCAGGCCGCAGAACTTCTGACCGTTGATCTCGAACTCGACGACCATGACCTCGCCCGCGGTACCCGGGGACCCCTCCTGGTAGTACCCGACGCGGCCGCGCTTGCCGTCCTTGAAGACGGACAGGTAATAGTCGGCGGCGGCCTCCGCCGCGCCGTCGAACCACAGACACGTGGTGAACGGGTTGCTCGCCATGACTGCCTCCAGAGTGCGTGGGGGAAAAATCCCTCCCGCCCATACAGACCGGCCCGGGCCCCGAAACTCATCGGTGGGGCCGGGACCACTCCGGATCCGGTCCGCACATGCACTCATGCGGCTTACGGCCGCAGACCCCGCCGGGGCGGGCGGCAAGACAATGCGCCGCCCGCCACTTCGGCGTCATCGGCTCAGACTTCCAGCTCGGCTTCGATCCTCTTCAGCTGGTGCCGGGCCATCGCGAGGTTGGCCCGCGTCTTGTCGAGCGCGAGGTAGAGGAAGAGCCCCGCGGAGCCCCGGCTCTTCAGAAGCCGGATCAGGTGGTACTGGCCTCCGAGGGTGATGAGGATGTCCTCGATCTCGTCCTTCAGGCCGAGCATCTCCATCGTGCGGAGCTTCGCCCGCACCACGTCGGTGTTGCCCGCGGCGGCGACCGTGAGGTCGAGGTCCTTTCCGCCGCCGATGGTGCCGAGGGCCATACCGCTGCTGCAGTCGACCAGGGCGACGCCGAGCACGCCGTCGATGCTGGTGCTGGCTTCCTTGAGCGCGGCTTCCACGTTGGCCATGGCGATACCTCTTTCTCTTGGGTGTCCTGGGAGTTTTCGTTCGGTAGGGATGTACGGATGTACGGATGTACGGGGGTCGAGGGGATCAGAAGCCCGGGCCGGGGCCGGGGCCCGGGCCCGCTGCCGGGTCCGGGCCCCGACGGCCGAGGCTGTGGTCGATCAGCTCCGCTATGCGCAGGCTGGAACGGCGGGCTTCCAGGTGGAGCCGGCCGACGTTGACCCGCGACTCCGCGATCAGCGTCAGTACGGCCGTGTCGCCCGCCGCATAGGTGGCGACGTAACCGTCCTCTCCGCGCACGAGCAGCTCGCGGAACCCGCCCTGGCCGGTGCAGTCGCTCAGCCGCTGGGCCACTCCGAGGGCCGCGGCGGTCAGGGCGGCGACGGATTCCGCCTCGGTGGCAGCGCTGTCGTGGGCCAGTACCAGACCGTCGACGCTCGCGGCGAGGGCCCCGCCCAGCTGCGGGACACGGGCCCGCAGCCGTCTGAGCTCGGCGAGTATCTCGGCCTCGGCTTCGGCGGGCACCGTGCTCATGTCGGACCTTCTCCTTTCGGGCTGCCTCCGCTCGGAGCGGTCGCCGCGCTGGGCAGCTCGCAGCGGGAGCCTCACAGGCTTGCCTCCAGTGCGTCGCGTAACCGGCGCAGCAACGCCACGTCCGGGGCCTGCGCCTGCGTCATCCAGTCGGGCAGCGGCGTCTCCACAGCGGCGGCGGGTGCCGGCGCGTGCGGGGTCTCGACCAGCCCGGCCGCCGCGAGGCGTCGTACGTCGAGCAGGGTGTGGAAGGCCGGCCGGCCCAGCACCCAGGCGAGGTCCGCCGGTGTCCGTACGCCGTCGGCCCGGTCGAGCAGGATCCGCTGGCGGGCGGTGACGGTCTGGCCGGGGGCGGCCGCCCGGGGCGCCACCGGAGCGGTGTCCACCAGCGGGTAGGGCCAGACCGCGTCGAGCAGTTCCCGGCGGCGCCGGGTCTCCCGCTCGACGGTGGCGGCCGCAACGGAGCGGACGGAGCCGATCCAGTGGGTGGCCCCGCGCCGGAACCGGGAGGGGCCACTGCCCGGGGAGAGCGCGAAGAAGGCGGCGTCGAAGATCGCCGCGAGGTGGCATATCTCCAGCTCGCCGCCGGCCATGCCTCCGCTGTCGACGAGGAAGCGGGCGACTTGGCGGCGGGCGCCGGCCTGGTTCACGGCGTCGGTCCAGCGCTCGGGGGTGAGGCCCCCGCCGGTGGTGAGCAGGATGTCGAGTCCGGGGGTGGCCGGGCTCTCCGCGTGCACCACGCGGCCGTCCTCCAGGAAGAGGGTGCCGCGCTCGCGGAACAGGGCGCCGGTCGCCCGCTCGGCGGCGAGGCGGGTGAGCAGCGGGGAGACTGCGGCGACCGCGGTCACTTCAGCACCAGCTCCTCGGCCAGTGCCCGGAGTCTGTGCCGGGCCAGGGCGAGGTTGCCGTCGGTCCGGTCCAGCCACAGGTGCAGGAAGACGCTGCTGTCGAAGCTGGTCTCTACGAAGCGGAGCACGTGGTAGCCGGTCCGGGTGGTGACGATCAGGTCCTCCACGGGCGGCCCGGCGGAGCCCTGTTCCCCGGCCTGTGCCGGGGCGAAGGACTCGTACTCGGCGGCCGCCCTGGCCAGCTCGGCGGTCTCGGCCGCGGTGGTCTCATGGTCTCCAACCGGCGAGTCCCCGGCCGTGCCGAGGGCCAGTCCGCTGCTCCAGTCGACCAGCGCGGCCCCCCTCGCACCAGGCAGGGCCATGGCTTCGAGCAGGCATTCGTCGATCCCGGGCACGCGGGCTCCCCTCCCGGCCGTCACCGTGCGTGGTGCACGGTCGTACAGCGCGACAGAAGGGAACTTACTCAACTTCCACAGTGTGGAAGGGGGTTCTGGCATTTTCCGCTGGAACATGCGCGATGGCACGTGACAGCTTGGCCGGAACCCAACCCATTTTGATCATTGCTTTGGATCACACGAGTCGAACGCCCCCACGGACCGGCCGTCAGGAGGCGAGCGGCAGATTGTCCGAGAGCCGGAAGGCCCCGCCCTCGCGCTGTACGTAGCCCTCGTGGCTGAGGGTGCGCAGCAGGTGGTACACGGTGGGCAGTGGGATACCGGTGAGCCGGGAAAGGCGCTTGGCGGTCGCCCCGCCCTCCGCGTACATCGCCTCCACGAGCCGCAACGCCCTCTGCACGGATCCGATGAGGGTGGGTGCGGTGGTGGTGGCGGCGCTGCCGCTGTCCGCGCTCTCCGCGCTGCCCTTCGGACTGTGTTCGATACCCATGAGTAGTCCCCCTGCTCCGGTACGAGGCCTGGCAAACCCATCAAAGTCGCTCACCAGCCGCAAAACCAGCGGACTCGCGTAAACCTGAGCATAAGATCAACTAATGCTCGACCCCCGGAAAGCGCTGCGCGATATCGCGGGGCTGCGCGACGGGCAGTTGCGGGTCGCCACGTTCGCCTCCGCCGCGGACGTCTCGTAGGGGACATCCACGCGACCGTCCGGGCCGGGGACCGCGGCCGGGCGACCGAGTCGATGATCCGGCACCTGGCACGCCAACTCGGCGACTGAACCGGCCGGTCCGGACTGCCCGATGCGGAGCCGTCGACTGCGCGCCGTCAGATGCGCACCGTCAGATGTCCGCCGTCAGATGCGCGCCGGTGTCCAGCCTTCGATCTGCCAGGGCGCGCCCACCGTCAGCGCGTGCGGCGCGCCGGAGACGGTGAGGCAGGCCTCGCGCGGGGTGCCCTGTTCGAAGGTGAGCAGCAGCGCTCCGTTGCCGGTGACCTCGGCCGTGTTGATCCGGCACAGTGCCAGTTCGCCGAGGAGGGCCAGCGGATGGCCGGGGAGCGTGCTGCCCGGGCTGGCGGAGACTCGGACGTCGCCGTCGGCGGCGATGCCGACCCGGACCGAGCCGAAGAGCGGCTGCTCCAGCCGCCAGGGGGCGTCGATGACGATCCGGGCTTCCGCGTCCGTCAGTTCGTCGTAGACGGTGAGGAAGGGTGAGGCCCGGCGCCGTTCGCCCGTCTCGAAGACCAGGGTGCCCTCGACGTCCACGGGTTGCGGGGCCGCCCCGTTCCCGACGGGGAACGGACTGCTGTCCACGCGCAGGCACACCGGATCCAGACAGTCGGGCACCGGATCCACCACGGGCCCCGGCAGCGGGGGCCGGTCGGCCAGCTCGCCCCACAGGGCGGGGACGGCGGTGCGCAGCACCGCGTCCGTGACCTCGTCCGCGACGCGGGCGGCGGTCAGCTCGTCGGTGATGCTCCACCAGTGGTCGTGCGGGTGGCCGAGGAGCCGTCCGATCCTGGCGTGCCAGCCGACGGGGCCGACACGGTTGGCGCTGAGCCGGGTCCCCAGGGCCGGCCGCAGCCGCCGCAGGGCCTCGTGTTCCTCGTACGGGACGGCGCGCAGGTTCACGGTGAACCTGCACTCGGCGGCCCCGGACGAAGCGCTCCGCTGGAAGCCGAGCAGCGCGTGGTCGGGTGCGGCGTCGCGGAGCCGGTACTCCAGGCCCGTTCCGGTGAAACCCGCGTCGCGCAGCACCGGGGCGATCCGCTCGCGCAGCGTCTGGTGGAACAAGTCGGTCGCGTTCACCCCCGTAGTGTCACAAGACGCATACTCCCCGGCCAAAACCGCGCATGCCGAGGCGGTCGCGGTGGCCATGCCGGGTCTGCGCGTGCCGCGATCCGGGACTCTGTCCGCTGGGGCGGAGTTCCGTACGCCCCGTGTCTACTGCGTGCAGGTCACGAAGGCCGGGAGGGGGGTCTCCTCGACGAGGCGGCGGGGCAGGGCCAGGGTGAAGCGGTGTTCCAGGACCGCGAGGGTGAGGCGGTCGCGGTCCTCGTCCGGTTCGTCCTCGGGGCGGGCGTAGCAGCCGTCCGGGGTGAGGATCTTGGCCTCGACCAGCTCCGGCAGGAGGAAGTCGGGCCGGTGACCGCCGCGCCAGTGCTCCTCTCCGATGCCGAAGCAGCAGACCAGCTCGCCGTCCCGGGCGTACGCGAACTGCTTGGGCGGGTGATCGGGCTGCGGGTCGAGGTGCACGGCCTCGACCCCGGAGCGGGAGATCTCCGCGAGCCGCTGTGCACCGGCCGGCACCCCGTGTTCCACGGCGAAGGACCACTCCCCCCAGCTGCCGACCCGGGCCACCCCGTCGCCGTCGACCGTCTCGGTGACCATGCTCCACGCGTCGATGGCCCCGAGCGGTCCGGGGTGCACGTCCGGCAGGGCGCCGAGCCGGGCGGCCAGTTCCTCGGGGCCGATGCCCCGGGCGAAGGTGAGGCTGACGTACCAGGCGGTCCAGTCCGCCAGCCACTGGATGCCGCCGTCGCCCGCGCCCTGCCCGGTGATGTCCGCCATTGCCACGGTCCCCTCCCGCGATGCGCGCCGGTGGCGCCGGCCTCGCCGGAACCATCCCTACCGGCACGATAGTCAGTCGACGGGGTGCTCCGGGAGGAGTCGTTCGACCATCGTGTCGATGAGTCCCTCCACGGAATGGGGGTCCAGCAGTCCGGGTGCGGTCAGGTCGTCCACGATCAGCCCGAGCATGGCCAGGTAGATCAGGACCACTCCCTGCCGGTCCCCCGGCAACCCCGCCTCGAGGTGCCAGGCGATGTTCGCCTCCAGTTCGGCGCCCTGGAACCCGGCCAGCGCCTCCTGGAGTTCGGGTCGCCGGGTGGCTTCCAGGCGCAGTTCCAGCATCGCGGTGTGGACGCTGCGCTCGCGGCGCATGCGCTCCAGGAGCCGGCGCAGGAGCACCTTCGTGTCGAACGGACCCGTCAGGTCGGCCGGATCGGGGGTCAGCCGTTCGCGGGTGCGGTGCAGGATCTGCACGAGGAGCTGGGCACGGTTGGCGAAGTAGTTGGAGGAGGTGCCGGTCGGAACCCCGGCCTCCGTGTCCACCGCGCGCAGGGTCAGGCCCCGCGAGCCCTCGCGGGCGAGGACTTCGATGGCGGCGTCGAGCAGCGCGGCGCGGCGCTCGGGGTTCTGGCGCATGGGGGGTCCCTGACCGTGTGGGCGCGGCCGCCGGTATGACCGCCGCATATGCACTGCGCGTGCAGTGCTTCGGACACGCTAGCGGAGGCCGGCTCGTCACGGCCCTCCCCAGCGCCCCCTCCGTCGTGCCACCCTGCCCGTCATGGAGCGGATCATCGGGGAGATACGCGAGGACCTGAACCGCCGGATCGCCGTGGCCGCGGAGCGGCTCGCCGACCGGCCACCGGTCGAGGATCCGGCCTGCGCCGCCTACGCCGCCCTGCTCGGCCGGGCCGCGCTGCGCGAGCGGGTGCACGACATCCTCCGCCAAGCCGTCGACGGCCTGGTCCGCGACGCCCGCGGCCTTCCGCCCGAGCTCGGCGAGGCCCGCGCCGACGGCGAACTCCGGGCCCGGCAGGGGCTGCCGCTCGACGCCCTGCTGCGCGTCTACCGGCTCGGCGGCCGGCTGCTGTGGCAGATCCTGACCGAGGCCGTCGCCGCCCACGACCGGGCGGCGCTGCCCCGGCTGCTGCCCGGGGCGCCCGCGCTGTGGGACGTGGTCGACCGGATGGCGGACGCGGCGGCCGAGTCCTACCGCCGGGCCGAGGCCGTACGCGGCGACCGCGAGCGGGAGCTGCGGGGAGCCCTGCTCGACGACCTGTTCGACGGTGGTGGTCCGGCGGGCCGGTCCGCCCACTCGGCTCGGCGGCTCGGGCTGCCGGAGCGCGGCCGGTTCGCCGTGGTGGTCCTGGACCCCGGGGACGGTGCGTGGGCGCCCCCCGCCGGCGGCGTCCCGCGCGTGCTGTGGCGGATCCGGGCCGACGGGGAGACGGGCCTCGTGGAGCTGGGCCGGCTACCGCTCGCGTCCGTCACCGACCTGCTCGCGCCCCTCGGCTTACGCGCCGGGGTGAGCCCGGTGGTGGAGACGCCGGGCGAGCTGCCCGGGGCCCGCCGGCTGGCCGTCCTCGCACTGCGGGCCGCGCCGGGAGCCGAGGGTCCGCACACCGCCCTGCTGGACGAGCGGCTGCCGGCGGCGCTGGTCGCGTCCGAGCCCGAACTCGCGGGCCGGCTGCGCCAGGTGGTGCTGGGGCCGGTCCTGGCGCTGGCCCCGGAGGACCGCAGGGTGCTGCTGACCACCCTGGGGACTTGGCTGAGCTGCCGGGGCTCGACCACGTACGCCGCCCAGCGGCTGTACTGCCACCGCAACACCGTCTCGAACCGGCTGCGCCGCCTGGAGCAGCTCACCGGCCGCTCGCTGTCGGATCCCGCGCACGTGGTGGAGCTGGCGCTGGCCCACACGGCGGTCACCCAGCGCCCGGCCGGGTCCCCGTCCCCTTCTGCGCCGGCCGCTCCCGACCGGCCCCCTTCTCCGGCTCCCCCGGCTCCCCCGGCTTCGCGGACTCCAGCAGGTACGGCACGTCGATCACCGCGACCCCGGGAGTGAACAGCAGGCGCGCCTTGAGCCGCAGCGCGTTCTGGTTGTGCAGGGGCTGTTCCCACCAGTGCCCGACCACGTACTCCGGAATGACCACGGAGAGCATGTCCGTGCCCTCGGCGGCCGCCTGCTCCTGCACGTAGGCCAGCACGGGCCCGACCACCTCGCGGTACGGGGAGTGCAGCACCTTGAGCGGGATGCCCGGGTCGTGTTCCGCCCAGGCCGCGCGCAGCCGGTTCGCGTCCTCCTCGTCGGCGGCCACCGAGACGGCCGTCAGGGTGTCGGGGCGCAGGCCCATCGCGAAGCCGAGGGCCTTGAGCGTCGGCGCGTGCACGGCGGCGACGAGGACGACGACGTGGTGGCGGGCGGGCTTGCGGGGTTTGACGCCGGGGGCGACGGCGACTTCCCGGGCCACGGTGTCGTAGTGGCGGCGCACGCCCTTCATCCCGAGGAAGAGCAGCGGCATCGCGATGACGACGAGCCAGGCGCCGTGGGTGAACTTGGTGATCAGGACGATGACCAGGACCACGGAGGTCATGACCGCGCCGACGGCGTTGATGGCGAGGCGGCGGTGGATGTGGATCCGCTCCTCCTTGCGGGTCTCGGGCGAGGCGAGCTCCTGCTGCCAGTGCCGGACCATGCCCGCCTGGGAGAGGGTGAAGGAGACGAAGACGCCGATGATGTACAGCTGGATGAGGCGGGTCAGCTGGGCGTCGAAGGCGATGATCAGACCGATGGCCGCGAGGGCCAGCAGGACGACGCCGTTGGAGTAGACGAGCCGGTCGCCGCGGTTGAAGAGCTGGCGCGGTACGTACCGGTCCTTGGCCAAGATCGAGGCGAGCATCGGGAAGCCGTTGAAGGCGGTGTTCGCGGCGAGGACCAGGACGCCGGCCGTGACGGCCTGGAGCAGGTAGAAGAGGAAGTGCCAGTCGCCGAAGGTGGCCCGGCCGATCTGCGCGAGCGCGGTGGACATCGGGGTGCCGGGGGCCAGGCCCAGTTCGGTCGGGTCCGCCGCCACGTGCACCTTGTAGCTCATGGCGAGGAAGGTGATCCCGGCGAACATGGTGACGGCGAGCGCGCCCATCACGGCGAGGGTGTTCGCCGCGTTCTCGCTCTTCGGCTTCTGGAAGGCGGGGACTCCGTTGCTGATGGCCTCGACACCCGTGAGCGCGGTGCAGCCGGAGGCGAAGGCCCGTAGCACGAGCAGCACCACCGCGAGGCCGGCGTAGGTGCCCTCCTCGGTGATCGGCAGTGCGGCGGACTCGGCGCGGATGGTGTCGCCGGTCGCCAGCCGGTAGGCCGCCACCGCGAACATGAGGTAGATCACGAGAACGAAGCCGTAGGTGGGGACGGCGAAGACCCGGCCCGATTCGCGTACGCCGCGCAGGTTCATGAGGGTCAGCAGAACCACGAAACCCACCGACAGGGGGACTTCGTGGTCCGAGAGGGAGGGGATCGCGGAGGTGATCGCGGAGACTCCGGAGACCACGGAGACGGCGACCGTCATGACGTAGTCGACGAGCAGGGCGCTCGCGGCGGTGAGGGCGGCGGTCGGGCCGAGGTTCTTGGAGCTGACGATGTAGGCGCCGCCGCCGCCCGGGTAGGCGTAGCAGGTCTGGCGGTAGGAGGCGACGACGACCACGAGCAGGAACACGATGGCGGCGGCCGCGTACCAGGCGAGGTGGAGCAGCGCGACCCCGCCGAGGGCGAGGATCAGCAGGATCTCCTCGGTGGCGTAGGCCACGGAGGAGAGCGGGTCGCTGCAGAAGATCGGGAGCGCGAGCCGTTTGGGCAGCAGGGTCTCGCCCAGACGCGCTGTGTCGAGCGGTTCGCCGACCAGCACACGTTTCGCATTGATACGCCTCATTCAGGCATGATCAGCCAAAACTATACGGATTCGTCCGATATGAACCCTGTGTCGTGGGGTGAACCGCCTACATCTTGGCCGCCGCGCTGCGGATCGCCTCCCGGATGCGGAAGTACGTGCCGCAACGGCAGATGTTGGCGATCGCGTCGATGTCCTCGTCCGTGGGCGTGCTCGTCCGCTTCAGCAGGGCGACGGCCGCCATGATCTGGCCGGGCTGGCAGAAGCCGCACTGGGCGACGTCCTGTTCGAGCCAGGCCTCCTGCACCGGGTGCAACTCCTCGCCGTCGGCCAGTCCCTCGATCGTGGTCACCGTCTTCCCCGCGCACGCGGAGACCGGGACCACGCACGGGCGGACGTCCACCCCGTCGATATGACTGGTGCAGGCCTTGCAGACGTCCACTCCGCAGCCGTATTTCGGGCCGCGCACGCCCAGCATGTCGCGGAGCACCCACAGCAGGGGCATATCGTCGGGCGCGTCCACGGTGACGCTCTGCCCGTTGACGGTGAAGGTGTGCGAGGGCACGGCTCGGCTCCTGGACTAGCGGGGGTAGGGGGTGAAGTCGACGTCGAAGTCGAGGGGGAAGCTGCGCGGCTTGGTGCCGGTGGCCCGCGCGTAGGCGTTGGCGATCGCGCCCACGGCGGCGGGCAGACCCAGCTCGCCGGCGCCGCCGGGTTCGGTTCCGGTCGCCGGGAGCACGAAGACGCGTACGTCCCGCGGGGTGTCGCGCTGCTGGGCCCAGTGGAACTGGCTGTAACTGCCTTCCAGCGGAAGCCCCTTGTCCAGGTGCAGGCCGGCCTTCAGCGTGGTGGAGATCGCGTCGGTCAGGCCGCCGATCATCTGGGCCTCCAGACCGCGCGGGTTGACGGGCAGCCCCACGTCGACGGCGATGACCGCCTTGGTGACGCGGACGTGCTCCGGATCCCTGGTGTCGATCTCGACCAGGCAGGCCGTCCGGGACTTGTACTCCTCGTGGAAGGCGATGCCCTGGGCGCACCCGGCGGGCATGGCCCGGCCCCAGTCCCCTTCCGTGGCCGCCTTGTCGAGCACGGCGCGCTGGGCGGCCGTCTTCAGGAAGGTCCGCCGGAACCGGTAGGGGTCCCGGCCCGTCGCCGCGGCCAGCTCGTCGACCACGATCTCCTCGGCGCCCCGCGTGTTCGCCGAGTACACCGACCGCCAGGACCCGGTGGGGACGCCGGTCGGGACCTCGGTGAGCGCCTGGGTGGTGAGCCCGAAGTGGTACGGGGATTTGATCGTGGTGAGGAACAGGGTCTGGGCGAGGGTGGCGTTGCCGATGCCGAGCGGAAGGCCGGCCGCGGTCGCGGTGATGATCTCGCCGAGTCCGTGCCGGAAGTCGGTCTCCGCCGCGGCGACCCGGTGTTCGAAGCTGAGCACCTCACCCAGCGCGTGGGTGGCGCGGATCTTGTGGTGGGTGGCCGGGCGCATCCGGCCGTGCCGGGTGTCGTCGACCCGGGTCCACATCAGACGGACCGGGCGCCGGCAGGCCTTGGAGATCCGGGCCGCTTCCAGGGCGGCGTCGAAGAACAGCCGCCGGCCGAAGGAGCCGCCGGCCTGCACCACGTGGACCGTGACCTTGTCGAGCGGCAGGCCCAGGTCGGCGGCGATCGTCTCGCGGGCCACGATCGGCGATTTGAGGCCGGACCAGATCTCGGCTCGGTCCTCGCGCACGTCGGCGACGGCCGAGTTGGTCTCCATCGGCGCGTGGCTGACGAAGGCGAAGTCGAACTCGGCGTCCACGTGCGCGGTGAGCAGCGGCGGCACCAGCAGCGGCAGGGTGGCGGCGCGCAGCTTCGTACGCACCTGCGCGTCCGAGAGCTGGTCGGCGGGGCCCGGGCCCCAGGTGACTTGGAGGGCGGCTTTGGCGTCGAGGGCCTGACCGAAGGTCTCGGCGACGACGGCGACACCGGTGGCGACGGTGACCACATGCAGGACGCCGGGCATGGCTCGGACGGCGGCGAGGTTGGCGACGGAGCGGACGCCGCCGCCGAGGGTGGGCGGGCGGCGGACCACGCAGGGCTTGGCCCCGGGCACGTCCAGGTCGAGGGTGTAGCGCAGGGCCCCGGTGACCATGGCACGGGCGTCGATCCGGCTGGTGGGCCTGCCGACCAGGGCGTGCTCGGCCTGCGGCTTGGGGGTGGCGCCGAGGACGATCAGAGCGGGGTCGGCGGCGGCCGCGGCGAGGGAGCCGTAGTGCGCGGTGCGGCCGTCAGGAGCGCGGACGGCGCCGTTCGCCGTGGTCAGGGTGGACGCCGGAAGGCTCCAGCGGATGGCGGCGGCCGCGACCAGCCGGGCCCGGGCGGTGGCGGCGCACTGGCGGACCGGGCCGTAGAGGGAGCGGATGGAGTTGGAGGATCCGGTGAGCTGGTTGAAGAGCAGCTCGGGTCGCGCATCGTCCAGTTCGACGCGTACGGCGGCCAGTGGCGCGTCCAGTTCCTCGGCGACGAGCATCGCCACGGCGGTGGTGAGGCCCTGGCCGACCTCCTCGCGCGGCAGCCGGAAGCGGATGCTCCCGTCGGCCTCCACGACGAGCGCGAGCAGGGCGGAGGTGGGGGCGCCGGCCAGGATGAACAGGTCGCCGAGGTCGACCAGGTCGGCGGGGGCGGGCAGGGTCGGGATCACGGCATGCGCGGGCTGCGGGGCGAGGAGGTCGGCGCCGGCGCGCGTGACGAGGGCGAGGGTGGGTGCGGCGACGAGGTAGGTCAGGAAGGACCGCCGGGTCCGCCCGTCGGTCGGCGCGTGGCTCTGCCCGGTCATGTCGTTGTGTCCCCACCCTGCGCGCGGCCCGCCTGAGGGCCTCCCCGACTTATTACCGGCACGTAGAGTAGCGATCCGGGGGTGTGGTGGGAAGTTCGGATCACATCCCGGGCGCAATCCCGGACACGCCGCCGGCCGGCGGGGACACGAGTGGCCGGAGCGCGGGTTCCTCCGTTCGGGGGTACCGGTCCGGCCGTGTTGATCCGGGGCCCGCTTCGTCTTCGCGCCCGCACGGCCCGGGCACGCCTCGTACACCTCGGCCGTACGATCGACCACTCTCGTCCGCAGGGCGTTTTCCGGCCGCGGGCGGACGGTGGACGGGCCGGTGGGGCGGAGTGGTGGGCGGAACACGGCGCATCCGTGAGCGCACGGGGCGCCCTGCGGCGAGGGCCGACAGGTACCGGCCTCCGCGCCACGGCCCGGAAGCGGCAACGGCCGGCGGGGGCCGGGCGTCGGCCCCCGACAGGAGTTGACCGGATTCGTTCGCACACTCCAGGAGAGCCCGGAAGGCCTCGGGCATATGCCTTAAGCAAGTCCTCCTCAGATGTTGCCAAACGCCTTACAGGCCGTCGCAGGCTGTGCCACAGTCGTTACCGGCCCTTCCTTCAGAACCGGTCCCTCCTCAGACTTGGCCGTGCCGCGCCTGTATCGGAGTTCAGATGCCGTCCCACTTGTACGCGGACCGCCCCGCGCAACCCCCCGAGCCGGGGTCGGTGGACGCGCTGATCTCGCAGACCCGACGGCTTCGGGGAGAAGTCGACGCGGTCCGCCGTGACACCGTCGTCGACGACGACGACGCGCAGGGACGCTGGCAGCGCGCACTGTGCGACCTCGCAGTCCACCACCTCGACGATCTCCGCGAGCACCTCGGTCAGCTCAAAGAGGGTCTGCCGCCCACCATCTCCGAGTCCGCCGGGCTCCCGCAGGCCGCCCCCGAGACGGGAGCCGAGCAGACCAGGGTCGGCAGCGCCGAGTGGAACCTGCTGACCGATGAGGTCAGTTGGTCCGACGAGCTCTTCCAGATCTTCGGCCGCTCCCCCGAGGCCGGCGCGCTGCCCCTCGACGAACTGGGATCCACCCTTTTCTCCGAGGACCAGCCGCTGCTGACCGCGATGGTGACGGCCTGTCTGGTGGACGGCAGGCCGATGGACGGGGAGTTCCGCATCGTCCGGTCCGACGGCCGGGTCCGGACGTTGCACATGAGGGGCGAGCCGGTACTCGACTCCGACGGCTGCACGGCCTCCATGTGGGCCGTACTGCGGGACGTGAGTGAACTGCGCCGGAGCCAGCGGGCGGTGCGCGAGTCCCGTGACTCGCTGCAGCGCCGGCAGGAGATCGCACAGACCGAGCGCCGGATGGCGGTCGAGCTGCAGGAAGCCGTGCTCCCCCCGTGGCGCGGCTCCCTGCGGTTCCCGCACGACAACACCGGGGCACTGGACGTCGCGGCGCACTACCTGCCCTCCGCGACCAGCGCGCTCATCGGCGGCGACTGGTACGACGCGCTGCAACTGCCCAACGGCGAATCGATGCTGACGGTGGGTGACCTCACCGGTCACGGGGTGGCCGCGACCTCCGGCATGGCGATGATGCTCGGCGCCCTGCGCGGCATGGCGATGGCCGGCATCGAGCCGGGCCCCCTGATGGGCTGGCTGAACCAGCTCCTGGAGACCTCCGTCCAGCCCGCGCTGGGATCCGCGGTGTGCTGCCTCTACGATCCGGCCCGCCGGGTGCTGACCTGGGCCCAGGCCGGCCACCCCGCCCCGCTGCTGTTCCGCCGCGGACAGGGCCGGTCGCTGCTGCCGCCCGAAGGCATCCTGCTGGGAGCGACTTCCGGAGCCTCGTACGGGCAGGCCGAGGAGCGGCTCGAGGTGGGCGACGTACTCGTACTGCACACCGACGGACTGACGCCGCGCAGCATCGAGTTCAGCAGGGCGGACGGAACGGAGCGACTGCTCGCGCTCGCACCGCACTTCTCCGCCGCCCGGTCCGCGCAGGACTGCGTGCGCCTGGTGATCGGAGAGTTCGGCGAGGGCGAGCGCGAGGACGACGCCTGCGTACTGGTGGCCCGGATCGGCTCGTAGCGGCCTTCGGGACCGCACGAGGTACGGGAGCAGCACTGGGAGGTACCTCGCAGGAGTCGGTTCACAGGAGCACAAGGCAGTTCGCATCACGTCAGGGCCGCGCCGGAGGGCGCGGCCTTTCTCGCCCGCGGACCCGGGGAGCCACCGGCCTCAGACCGTACGCGCCAAGGAACTGTCCGGCAGGGCCAGTTTGATCTCCTCGCGGAGCTCTTCGATGCCGGTGAAACCGGAGTAGTGGCCGGTCAGCCGGTACATCTCGCGCAGCCGGTCCCATGTCCGGTGCGAGGAGGTCTCGTTCATCGAGACCAGGGCCAGGCGGGCGTAGCGGTCGGCCTGCTCCGGGTCGTCGGCGATGAAGCAGGCGGAGGCCATCGAGATGTAGTCGAAGATCTTCGAGCGCTGGTGGCCGTCGGCCCGCAGCCGCAGGGCCTCCTTCGCGTGCTTCTGCGCGATGGGCGCCGCCGAGGGATCGTGGTCGGCGAGGGTGCGGAAGGCCAGTGCCTGCATGCCGTGCAGATCGGCCTCGTCGAAGTGCTGCATCCAGGACGGCGGCGGCACGTCACCCGAGCTGGACACGAACAGGTCCTCGGCCTCGCCCAGGGTGCGGCGCATGGCCTGCCCCTTGCCGAGTGCGGCCTGCGCCCAGGCCTCGATGGTGTGCAGCATGGCGCGGGTCCGGGGCAGGGTCTGCTCGCCGGAGCCCGACTGCGCCAGCTTCATCAGATCGAGGGCCTCGTTCGGCTTGCCCAGGTGAACCATCTGACGGGCCGCCCGGGAGAGCGCTTCGCCCGCGCGCGGGCGGTCGCCGCCCTCGCGGGCCGCGTGCGCGGCGATGACGAAGTACTTCTGAGCTGTGGGCTCCAGGCCCACGTCGTGGGACATCCAGCCCGCCAGGACCGCCAGGTTGGCCGCCACCCCCCACAACCGGCGCTGGAGGTGGTCGGGGTGGTGGTACGCGAGCATGCCGCCCACCTCGTTGAGCTGCCCGACCACGGCCTTGCGCTGGAGGCCGCCGCCTCTGGAGGCGTCCCAGGCGCGGAAGACGTCCACCGAACGCTCGAGCGCCTCGATCTCCTGGGAGCCGATGGGGGCGGCCTCGTAGCGGTCGTAGCCCGCCGTGTCGGCCTGGAAGCCGTCGGCGTGGCGCTGCGCGCCCTTCGCGCGGGCGGGGTCGGTGTGGAGCCAGTCGTGCATGGCATTGCTGAGGGCTGAGCCGGCGGTGAGCACGGCACCCGCGCTCATCAGACCGCGACGGTTGAGCATGAGGTCCATTCCCGTGAATTCGGTGAGGACCGCGGCTGTGCGTTCGGGCGCCCATGGCATTCCGTCGGGGTTCTCCTGCTCCCCGTCCGACTGCCTTTTGGCGGTGCGCCGTTGTCGTACGAACCCGAGGTCCTCGATGGTCACGACACGACCGAGCTGCTCGGTGAACAGTGCTGCCAGTACCGTGGGCACCGGTTCGCGCGGGGTCTCCCCCATGTCGATCCAGCGCCGCACCCGCGAGGTGTCGGTCGCCAGCTGGTGGTGGCCCATAGAGGCCGCCTGCCGGTTGACCATCCTCGCCAGTTCGCCCTTTGACCAGCCGGCCAGGCCGAACAGGTCGTTCAGACGGGTGTTTGGACCTTTGCTCACGTCAAGCCCCCAGGTTCTCGGCTGAGTTGACAGTAACCCCCCGTCAGATGCCGAGCGACTATTCGCCAGGGTTCGCCAGGGCGCGCAATGTGGTCCGCCACCCACGCCCGGGTGTCAGGTAGGAATGCGCCTCCCCGACCCGGTCACCGACGGAACTCCCCAGGGTGATGCACGGGATCCGGCGGGGCGGCGTATGCAGCTCGTCGGCGCACGAAGGGATCCGTAACGCCATGTACGCATCAACGTCCTCCGTGTCCGCCCCGGTCCGGTCGCACCGCACACTCCCCGCGGGCGGCGGCCCCTACCTCGAACCCGGCCGCCCCGCGGCATCGGCGCCGGGCGCCGTCCGGGCACGGCGGATGCCGGGGACCGGATCGCAGCCGCTCAGCGGGAGAATCGACCTTTCGGGTCCCCAAGGGGCGCAGTTGCGCACCGCGCTCGCCTCCGTGCAGCGCATCTGTCCGGAGTTCGCGCCCATCCAGGTACTGCGCCGCAGCGGCCGGTCCGTCCTTCTGGTGGGGACCACGGGACGGATGACGGCCGTTGCGAAGGTTTTACTGGATCACTCGCCCGAGTGGCGCGAGCGGTACCGGCACGAAATAGCGACGTACCGGACGTTCGTCCGGCACCGTCCTCAGGTCCGGGTGCCGCGGCTGATCGCCGCCGATCCGGAGAACTGCGTACTGATCGTCGAACGGATGGCCGGCCGGGTCGCCGCGCTTCAGCGGCATCCGGTGGAGGCCCCGCCGCGGGCCGACCTGCGGGCGGCGCTCGGAGCGGTGCGCCAGGTCAACGGCTGGCGGCCCGCCGACGAGTTGTTCGGGCGGCCGCTGGACTACGACCGGCGGATCGCCCGGGACTACCAGCTGGGCCTGCTGACGGACCGGGACTTCGGTGACCTGCAGAAGCTGTTGCACGGGGTGAAGCTGTCGGGCAACCCCTGGCAGTTCAACCACGGCGACGCACTCCTGTCGAACCTGCTGCTCTCCCCGGCGGGTCCGGTGCTCCTCGACTGGGAGCACGCGGGCTGGTACCGGCCGGGCTACGACCTGGCCACCGTGTGGACGGTACTGGGCGATGCCCCGGCCGCCCGCGCCCAGATCAGCCGCCTGGCGCAGGCGGCCGGACCGGCCGCGCGGGACGCGTTCCTGGTCAACCTGATGCTGGTGCTGACCCGGGAGATCCGGATGTCGGAGACGGCCGTGCAGCGCTCGATGCTGACGGTCGCCCCGGCCCAGGCCCAGCCTGCGGGCTCCCTGTCCTCGGGCGAGGAGCAGCGCCTGCTGCTGCGACGCCTCCACGACGACGCGGGCATGGCCCGCAGAGCGGTCCGTGCGGCGGTGGGCACGCGCTGAACCGCGCGGGGTCCGTGGTCCGGCAGTCCCGTGGCCCACGCCCGGTTCGCTCGCCCCGAAGTACTGAAGTCCCGTAGTGAAGTCCCGTAGTAGCGAAGTCCCGTAGCACCTGAATCCCTTGGCACCGAAGTCCCGCGGCGATCAGGCCGCGGGACTTCGGTGCGTCCGCGCGCCGGCCGGGCGGACCGAACTTCCCGGCTCCGGACGGTTGGTCGTCCTTAGGAGACCTCGTCCCTCTGGATGGCCGGGCCCTCGGCCCTTGGCCTGGGGAAGTCGACGATCGTTTCAGTTGTGGGATCGATCGTCGCTCTGGTCTAGTGGTTTCGCCGGTAAGGGCGCCGTCCTCCGGCCGCCGCAGTGCCACCGACCCGCCAGGAGCGTCCGTGATCGACGAGGGTGACCCACACCTGAGGAGTCTGCGTCTCCTGGAAGAACTGATCGGGGAAGTACCCAGCCTGCAACTCGCTTCCCGGATCGAGGACCTCTTCAAGGTGCCCCGCGGCTTCCTGACCGCGACGCCGTCCCAGGCTCTGGGCCGCGCCCTGGAGGAGAGGCTCGCGCACGAGCAGGCCCGGCAGCTCACCGGCCTGCGCGAGTTGAAGGAACGTTTCCAGCTGCGCTCGGTCGCTTTCAGGGGCGCCCCCGAGACGCTGGCCGCGACGCAGGACCTGCTGAACCCGATCGTGGAGGACCAGCCGCTGACGACGTGAGCGGAGGGCGCCGGCACGGGCGACCGGGACGCAGGGGCACACGCAGGAACACAGGGGCGCAGGGGCGCAGGGGCGCAGGGGACTACACGCGGTGCGCGGGTGAGGAGTCAGGGGTGGGGATCGTGTGGAACCGGCGGCGTGGCCAGCAGCTGGAAGGTGAGATGGTCCGGCTGTGCGATGAGCTGTACGCCGGCCTGGGCAGGCCCGCGCCCAGCGACATCGACGAGCTGATCGCCCGTATCTCCGATCACCTCACCGTGTACCGCGGCGATCCCTCGCGTCCCGTCCGCATCGTGCGCCGGGACTTCCCGCAGGGCCTCGGGCCGGTGTCGGGACTCTGGCTGGACCGCGAGACCGAGGACGTCATCGTCGTCGCCAAGAGCACCAGCCCCTTCCATGCCCTCGTCATCCTGGGCCACGAGATCTGGCACATGGTCCGGGGCCACCACGGCACCCACGTACTGGGAGCTCAGGTCGCCACGCGCCTGCTCGGCGACGACGTCCTGAGCCCCGGGGAGCTCCACGAAGCCGTGCGCCTGGTCGCCGCGCGGACCCACGCCTTCGCCGGCGACGAGGCGGAGGCCGAGCAGTACGGCCGCATGCTCGGCCGGCGCTTTCGCCACCTGGTCGAATTCGACCCCGCGCAGCGTGTACTCGAGGGACCCGCCGCCAGGATTCAGGCCTCCCTCGGCGACGGCTGATGAACGGATCGGACTACTACGTACCGGCGGCCGCCCTCGGCATCGCCTTCCTCTTCAGGCTCCCGGGACTCCTGCGGCGCCGGCGCGACCCCATGATCAGGTCCGTCGCCGGACTGCTCCTCATGTCCGGCGCCGGATTCGCGCTCGCCGCACCCCCCACCATCACCGTGGTCAACCGGGTGGTGGGGGTGCCGAACGTCTCCGCGCCACTGGTCTACGCGATCCTCAGCGTCTTCAACACGTGCTGCATCGTGCTGCTCGCGTACTGGCGCGAAGGGTTCGGCGCGGCCGTCCAGCGCCGCGTGAGACGGTGGTTCGGCGCCTGCGGGTCCGTCGTCCTGCTGCTCGCGGTGTGCTTCGCCCTGGGCGATGCTCCGGTGGAACGCCTCCGGGACCTGGACACCTACTACGCGTCCACGCCGTGGATCCGCGAGATGATCGTTGTCTACCTCGGCTGGCACATCATGATCGGTGTGGTCGTGCCGGCCATGTGCTGGCGGTGGTCGCGGGTGGTGGACGGGTGGCTGCGGGCAGGGCTGCTGACGCTCGTGGCCGGCTTCGCCTTCAGCACGGGTTTCGGCCTGGTGAAGGCCGTCGCCGTCATCGCCCGCTGGGCGGGTGGCGACCTGGACTTCCTCAGTACGGCGGTAGCCCCGCCGCTGGCCGGCATGGGCGCGGTCCTGACCACCTCCGGCTTCCTGCTGCCTCAGGGCCGGCGCCTAACCACGGCCTGGGAGGCCTGGCAGACCTACCGGTGGATGGGGCCGCTGTGGCGCGGGCTCCGTACCGTCATGGGCGTGCCGACTCCCACCAGCTGGTGGGAGCCCTTCGGCTCCCGCCTCCTCGACCGCGAGACGGACATCCACGACGATCTGCTGGCCCTCGCCCCGTACTGCGACCTCCGGACCATGACGGCACGGCACGAACGGGCGCTCGAGGCCGGAGTCAGCCCCGACGACGCCTGGGCCGTGGCCGCGGCCACGATGATCGCGGTGGCCATCACGGCGAAGGAATCCGCCGCCGGCTCCGGCGAGGAACCCCAGGAGACGGGCACCGCCGCCCTCGGCGCCGTGCTCGGCACCGGAACGCGGGGGATCGCACGGATCTCCCGCGAGTACGGCGCCCTTCGCCACGACTCCGTGGCTGCCTAGTGAGAAAGGCACCCCCCATGGATCAGGTCGTTTCGTGAGCAATCCCAACGGCGTCGCGTTCTACGTACCGGGCGCGCTCCTGCTGCTGGCGGGCTGTCTGAAGCTGCCCGCTGTCTGGCGCATCCCCAAGGACGAGCTGCTGAGGTCCGTCTGTGTGCTGCTCTTCGTCGCCGCCGGCGTGTTCGCCGTCGCCGCGGTTCCGTCCATCGCGGCCATCAACCGGATCACCGGCATCCCGAACGCGGCCGCCCCGGTCGTGTACACGATCCTCACCGCGTTCTCGGGCTCCAGCCTGGTGCTCGTCATCCACTGGAGCAGCGGACCCGCCCAGGCGGAGCAGGCGGCCCGGTGGTCCCGGCGCTGCCACTGGGCCACGCTCGCGGTCATCACCGCCGTCATCGGGCTCTTCGCCCTGGGCGACGCCCCCGCAGAGCGGCTGGTCGACCTCGACACGTACTACGCCAACACCCCGTACATCCGCGAGATGATCGTGCTGTACCTGGTCGCGCACACCACGGCCGCGGTCACCATGACCGTGCTGTGCACCCGCTGGGCGCGGGTGGTCCAGGGGCCCCTGCGCGCCGGGCTGGTCCTGATCCTCATCGGCTACGTCCTCAGCCTGGTCTACGACGCCCTGAAGTTCACGGCCGTCGGCGCCCGCTGGACCGGCCACGACCTGGACCGTCTGAGCTGGCCCGTCGCACCGCCGATCGCGGCGCTCTCCGCGCTGCTCATCGGCATCGGCTTCGTGCTGCCCCGGCTGTCCCAGCGGTTCATGGAACTGGTGGGCCCTTGGCGCCGGTACCACCAGTTACAGCCCGCGTGGAGGGAGCTGCGGGTCGCCACCCCGCACAGCATCAACCTGGTGGGCGGTCTGCGGACCCCGATCGACGTGCGAGTGTGCCAGCTGGAGTCGGAGATCTACGACGGAATACTCACCATTCATCCCTACCTGGACCCCGAAGTGCACGCCCTCTCCCTCGTCGAAGCCCGCAAGACCGCCCGGACCGACGAGGACGCGGCCGTCATCGCGGACGCCGCGGCCGTGGCACACGCCGTCGTCGTGTGGGCCACGAGGACCGCCGATCAGAGCGCCGTGCCCGATGAGCGGTCCGGCGACGGCCCCGTGCTCTCCTCCGCCGTCAATGCCGCCGGCCTCGTACTCCTGTCCCAGGCCCTGGCGAAGTCCCCCATCGTTCGAGCCACCCGCGTAGCCGCAGTCCTAGAGAGCAGCACCCGATGACCCAGCCCACCGGCACGACCCGCGTCCTCATCCTCGGGGGCAGCCTGGCCGGCACCCTCGCGGCCGCCGCCCTGGCGCCGCACGTCTCCGAGGTCCTCGTCCTCGAGCGCGAGAGGGTCCTCCCCGAAACCCCGGTGCCCAGGCCCAGACTTCCGCAGGCCGCCCACGCCCACATGCTGTGGGCGGGTGGCGCCGACGCCATCGAGGAGCTGCTCCCCGGCACGACCGACCGCTGGCTGAAGGCCGGCGCACACCGCATCCCGATCCCCAACGGGATGGTCTCCTTCGCGCCCGCGGGCTGGTTCCGGCGCTGGACCGAGACCCACTACCTGATCGGAGCCAGCCGCGATCTCGTCGACTGGGGTGTGCGGGCCGCTGTTCTTCAGATCCCCAACATCCGTATGCGTACGGGTGCGACGGTCATTTCGCTCGTCGGCAACGCATCGAAGGTGAGCGGGGTGCGCGTCCAGGACAAGGACGGCCAGGAGAGCGTGATCGACGCGGATCTCGTCATCGATGCCACCGGCCGCGGCTCCAAGATCCTCCAGTGGCTCGGGGAGATCGGCGGCCCCGTGGTCGAGGAGACCGTCGTGGACGCAGGCGTGCGGTACGCCAGCCGCCGCTACCGCGCCCCGGAAGGCACCGAGACCAACTGGCCCGTCATCCACATCCAGGCGGACCCGCGGGAGGGACGGCCCGGCCAGGTCGTCTCGATCATCCCCATCGAGGACGGCCAATGGCACATAAGCCTCTCCGGCACCCGCGGCGGCGAGCCCAGCGCCGACGAGGCACTCTTCGAGGAGTTCGCCCGGGGAGTACGCCACCCGTTGGCGGCCGAGTTCCTCGCCCGCGCGGAGCCGGTCAGCGACGTCGTCGTGTACGGGCGGACCGCCAACCGGCAGCGCCGGTTCGAGAAGGCCGCGATGCCCGCCGGGTTCGTCGTCCTCGGCGACGCCGCCACCAGCCTGAATCCGGTCTACGGCCACGGCATGTCCGCGGCCGCTCTCGGCGCCGTCGCCCTGCGGGACACGGCCGCGAAGATGCCCGTGACCTCCGCGAAGTTCGCCACCCGGGCCCAGAAGGCCGTAGCGCGGCCGGCCACCGCCGCCTGGCTGCTGGCCGTGGGCCAGGACCGGTTCTACCCGGGCGCCGTCACCAAGGCGCCCACCCTGGGCGACAAGCTCGCGGCACGGTACGTACAACGGCTGAGCCGCACCGCGATCGGCAACTTCCTCGTGGTCAAGGCGTTGACGGACGTGATGACCATGAAGAAGCCCGCCTCGGTGCTCGCCGGCCCCGCCGTCCTGTTCGCCGCTACCCGCGGCCTGCGCAGGCCGCTGCTCGAAGGGCCGGATCTGACCGAGCGGGAGCGGAGCGTCCTGGACCGCGAGCCCCTGGTCCGGGCCGAGAAGAGCCGAACGGTCTGAGGTGCGGGACGGGGCCCGGCGGGATTCCCGCCGGGCAGCGGTCCCGGGATTGCGAGATCCCGTGGCCCGCACACCAGGTGTGCGGGCCACGGGAATTCTCGTGTCCGGGCCGCTGTCCGGCGAGCAGGTCGACTGGCGCGTATGCCTTGACTTCACATGATCCCCCGAAGACCTTTTCTGACTCAGCATCAGAATGCTGGATCCGTCCCCTCACTCCCCTCTCCGCTGGAGCCTGCCCATGACCGCGAGAACCGCCTCCGCCGCGAGTTCCGATGCGAGTTCCGAACCGAGCGCAGCCCTCCCCTCCCGCCGGAAGGTCCTCGCCGGCGCCGGGGCGCTCGCCGCCACCGTGCTGCCGTCCACCGCCGCGTACGCCGACGGCGGAGCGAACGGGCCGGTGCTCGGCGAGTACGACGTCGTCGTGGTCGGCTCCGGCGCGTCCGGAATGACCGCCGCGCTCACCGCGGCCAAGCGGGGCCTGAGCGTGCTCGTGGCCGAGAAGGCGCCGACCTTCGGCGGCTCGGCCGCCCGGTCCGGCGCCGGCATCTGGCTGCCCAACAACTCGGTGATCCTGGGCGCGGGCGTCCCCGACACCCCGGCCAAGGCGGCGGCGTACCTGTCGGCCGTGGTCGGCAACGGCTCCTCCGCGGACCGGCAGGCGGCCTTCCTCGCCAACGGGCCCCGGATGCTGGACTTCGTGATGGCCAACAGCCCACTGCGCTTCCGCTTCATGGACGGCTACAGCGACTACTACCCGAACCTCCCCGGCGGGCTCCCGAACGGCCGCTCCATCGAGCCGGACCAGATCGACGGGAACATCCTCGGCGCCGAACTGGCCCACCTGAACCCGGCGTACATGCCCGTGCCCGCCGGAATGGTGGTGTTCAGCCAGGACTACAAGTGGCTCAACCTCGCCGCCGTGAGCGCCGAAGGGCTCGCGGTGTCCACCGCGTGCCTGGCGCGCGGTACGGCGGCCGCCCTGTGCGGGCAGAAGCCGCTGACCATGGGGCAGGCCCTGGCGACCGGGCTGCGGGCCGGGCTGATGCAGGCCGGGGTCCCGGTGTGGCTGAACAGCCCGCTCGTCGACCTGGTCCAGGAGGGCGGCGCGGTCACCGGCGTCGTGGTGGAGAAGGGGGGCGTACGGGGCGTGGTGCGGGCCCGCAAGGGCGTGGTCATCGGCTCGGGCGGCTTCGAGCACAACGCGGAGATGCGGGCCCAGTACCAGCAGCAGCCGATCGGCACCCAGTGGTCGGTCGGCGCGAAGGAGAACACGGGCGACGGGATCCGGGCGGGCCAACGGGCCGGTGCGGCGCTGGCGTTGATGGAGGACGCCTGGTGGGGCCCGTCGATCCCGCTCCCCGCGGAGCCGTACTTCTGCCTGGCCGAACGGACCCTGCCCGGCGGCCTGATGGTCAACGCGAAGGGCGCGCGCTTCGTCAACGAGGCTGCCCCGTACAGCGATGTGGTGCACGTGATGTACGAGAAGGACCGGGTTGCGACTGGCTCGCACATTCCGGCCTGGCTGATCGTGGATCAGAACTACCGCAGCAAGTACCTGTTCAAGGACGTCCTGCCGACGATCTCCTTCCCCGACTCCTGGTACGAGGTGGGCGCGGCGAAGAAGGCGTGGACCTGGGACGCGCTGGCCAACCAGATCGGAGTGCCGGCGGCCGCCCTGCGCTCCACGCTCAACCGGTTCAACGCCCAGGCGTGGAACGGCACCGACCCCGACTACCACCGGGGCGACACCGCGTACGACCACTACTACACGGACCCGGGCGTGACGCCGAACTCCTGTCTGGCCCCGATCTGGGCGCCGCCGTTCTACGCCTTCAAGATCGTGCCGGGTGACCTGGGCACGAAGGGCGGCATCGTCACGGACACCCGGGCCCGGGCGCTGCGGGCGGACGGATCCGTGATCCGGGGCCTGTGGGCCGCGGGCAACGCGAGTGCGGCCGTGATGGGGCACAGCTATGCGGGGGCCGGGTCGACGATCGGTCCCGCGATGACGTTCGGGTACGTGGCCGCCAACGACATCGCGGACGGCGTGTGACGGCCGGACCGGCCGAGCCGACCGGACCGGCCGGGCTCGGGGCCTCGGGCTAGCCCTGCTGGAAGAGCTCGGCCGGGAGCGGCTTCAGCAGCGCGTAGAGGTCGTCGGTGATCGGACGGTCCCAGCTCGCGATGGTGACCAGCACGTTGTCACTGCGGTCGAACTGCACGCAGCTGATCCGGCTCTCGGAGAGCTTGACCTTCCGGACGATGAGGAGGTTGTCGCCCTGCATGACGGGGCAGTCCTCGGCGCCGGTGACCTCGACGTCCTCGTCGTTCTCGAGGGCGTCGAGGAGCTGGGCCACCTCGAAGGGAACCTGCCCCTCGGAGAGGTCACGGGCGGGGGAACCCTCGGGGAGGTTTCCGATGATCATCGCGGGGCCGCGTCCGCCGAACAGGTCGTAGCGGAGGAAGACACCCTGGCAGCTGCCGTCGGGCGCGGGCAGCAGCCCGGCCCCGAGATTGCCCGGCCAGTCCCCCGGGTCCATGGCCAGGACGTCGAAGTCCGGGCCGTCGGGTGTGGCGGCGCGGTGGCGGCGGAGGAAGGACATGCCGCCATGGTACGTGCCCGCCCGCGTTTCCCGGCCCTCCACCCCCACCACGGGCCACCGGCTCCGGCCCCCCGGGGACCGGACCAGATCGCCGGCGGGGCCTGTCAGCCGACGGGGGTCGGGTCGTCTGCCGGCGCGGAGCCGCGGGGCAGGGCGCCGCCGGCCTGGAGCAGCGCCGTCGTGGCGGTGCGCAGCAGGCCGTCCGCACCGCATTCCCGGGCCGCAAGCACCGCCCGGAGCAGTACGTCCGGGTCTCCCCGCTCCTCCCCCAGCGCGGCCAGGGCGAGCGCGAGCTCGTAGCCCGCGGGCGAATCCGACAGCACTGCCACGGCTTCCTCCAGGAGCCCCGGCCGGTCCTGCGGCGAGGCCACCTCAGCGGCCACCCGCAGGGCCTGGCCGATGCCCGACGCGGCACCGAAGGCGCGGGCCCTGCGTACCGCGTCCGCCGACAGTTCCCGTGCCCGCGCCGGATGCTCCGCGGACACCGCACGGGCCAGGTGGAGCCGCCACGGGCACCAGGACGGGTTCTGGATGCCCCTCGGGGAGAGCCTGCGGTCGACCGCCTCGAGCTCCGCCGTCGCGGCCTTCGCCTGGCCGCGGGCCAGCAGGAGTTCCGCGTAGACGGTCTGGGAGTCGGGGAAGACGACGGCCGCCGGGAAGGGCTCCCCGTACTCGTGTTCCCGGGCCAGTTCCCAGGCCTCGTCCACCCGGCCCCGCGCCAGCAGCGTGGTGACGAGGATCGCGATGGCGTACCAGTGCACGGGCGTACGCCGTCCGACGCGTTCGGCGAGGCGCAGGCCGGCCCGCGCCAGCTCCTCCGCCTCCACGAGCAGTCCGCGCCGGTAGCGGATGTACGCGCGCAGGCTGTACGCGAAGGACAGGTGCGCCCCGCGCCAGCCCTGCCGCTCGAACTCGGCGGTGCCGGCCTCGAACAGTTCCTCCGCCCGCTCCGGCCGGTCGGCGTACAAGTGGACCATCGCGACGAGCACGGGGACCTCGAAGCCCCGGTCCTCGTACGCCCAGCTGAACCCGGTTTCGAGGACCCGCCCGGCATGGTGCAGGACCACGTCGACGGGCTCCCCGCGCAGGCAGGCGTCCCAGGCGCGCAGCCCGATGACGTACCGCTCGGTGAGGTCCCGCCCGGTCAGCCGGTCCGCGAGTTTCGCGAGCCGCCGGGAGCGCGCCGGGGAGTCCGGCTCGGCGGCGTTGAAGGCGTCCCACATGAACTGCTCGGACTGCAGGCGCAGCCGGCCGCGTAGGTCCTGGGTGTGGAGGATCTCGCGCGCGAGGCATTCGGAGGCCTCGGCGAGGCGGTCGCTGTGCGAGAGCACCTGCGCCAGCCGGATGACGATGCCCTGGCGCAGCGCCTGGTCCTCGAAGGGCTCCGCGAGGGCGGCGCGCAGGTGGTTGACGGTGTTGGCGGGCTCGGTGAGCAGGGAGGCGCAGCCCAGTTCGTAGAGGACGGCCGCCCGCTCGTCGAAGTCCGGGGGCTCCCGCAGGGCCCGCGCGAGCTGGCGGCGGGCGGCTTCGGGGGCGCCGGCGCGGAGGTTCTCGCGGGCGGCTTCGCGCAGGTTGCGCACCACCCAGGGGTCGTTCTCGGGGTGGGTCTCCAGCAGGTGCCGGGCCGCGGCGGAGGGTCCGAGCCCCGCGTCGACCACGGCGGCGGCGGCCTTTCCGTGCAGGGCGACCCGCAGGGCGTCGGGGATCCCCCGGTACATGGCGGTGGCGATGAGGGGATGGACGAACTCCAGCCCGGCCTCTTCCTCTTCCTCGGCGGCTTCTTCGGCGGCGGCCGACAGGATGCGGGCGTCGCGCAGCCGTCCGGTGGCGTCGATGGCCTCCTCGGTGCCGAGTCCGGCGACCCGGGCGGCGAGCTCCCTGGGGGTGTCGGTGCCGAGGACGGCGCAGGCCCAGGCGAAGCGGACGGTGGAGGGGCCGAGGCTGTGGAGGCGGGCGACGAGTCCGCTGCCGCGCTGGGCGGCGGCGAGGTCGCGCAGGAGCGGGGCGCTGGCTTCGACGGGGGCGAGGCCCTTGTCCCGCACCTTCGCGGCGAGCTCGACGGCTTCGAAGGGGTTGCCGGTGGTGACGGCCCAGGCTTCACGGCAGAAGGCGTCGTCGGCGTGGTCCCCGACGGCTTCGCGCACGAGGGTGGACACGGCTTCGGCGGTGAGCGGTGCGAGGCTCAGCGGCCGGTGTCCGGCGCGGCCGGGCAGCGTACGGAAGGCCTCGGCGTGCGCGGGGAGTTCGTCGGGGCGGTAGGCGACGACGAGGAGGAGCGGGAGGTGTTCGGCGCGCGGGGCGAAGGCGGCGAGCCAGGAGAGGGATTCGGGGTCGGACCAGTGTGCGTCGTCCAGGACGAGGACGACGGGGGCGCGCTGTACGACGAGGTGGGTGAGGACCCAGTCGAGTCCGTCGCGCAGGCCCTGGGGGTCGGGCGGTGCGCCCTGTTCGGCCGCGCAGAGGCCGAGGGCGGGGCCGACGATGGAGTACCAGCTGCCGAGGGCGGAGCGCAGTTCCTCGTCGGAGGTACCGGCCAGCTGGGGCTGGATGAGCTGGCGGGCCACGTGGAAGGGCTGGCTCTGCTCCTGTTCGCCTCCTCGGGCGGCGAGGACGTTGCAGGCCTTGGAGTGGGCGCGGCGGCGGACTTCGCCGAGCAGCGCGGTCTTGCCGAGGCCGGCGGGCCCGGAGAAGGCGAGCAGGGCTCCACCGGCTTCGGGCCCCGGGTCGGTGAGCTGCTCCAGGGCTTCGTCGACGGCGGTGAGCTCAGTGTCGCGTTCGAACATCGTGCGCCTTTTGCGGGTCCGACGGTCCGTCATGGCTGGTATCCCCCAGGCCTGTTCGGGGGATCAGCGTACGCCCGCGCACGTGCACGGGAAGCCCGGTGCGGCAAATCGAGCTGATCTTCTTTCGGGGGCCGCCGGCCGGTCGCCCCGGTGGATCAGTCCTGCGCGGAGCGGGCCGCGAGCGCTTCCAGGACGGCCACGGCCTCGTCCGCCCGCGCGGCGTCCACGAAGAGGTGGTCGTGGTGATATCCGGCGATGACGTTGCAGCTCAGGCCGTGCGCCCCGAGTTCGGTGGCGAAGGCCGCGGTGAGGCCGACGGCGTCCAGGGAGGAGTGGACGCGCAGGGTGATCCAGCCGGCGGTGTAGCCGTACGGGAGTCCGGCCTCGTCGGCGTCCTCCTGGCTCAGTACGAGGGTGAGGCCCTCGGGCTCCAGGACGGAGGCGATGGGCGTGAGCCCGGCCAGCGCCTGCGGGTCGGTGTCCGAGGGGATGGTGCAGAACACGTACAGCCCGTCGTGCAGTTCGGGCCGCATTGCGCTCAGCAGTTTCCGCAGGTCGTTTTCTCCGCTCATGCCGCCACCGTACCGGCCGTCCCGTTATGGCCGGTACGACACCCCGGGTCAGCCGTCCTCGTAGAGCCGCCGGTGCCACCAGGCGCGCGGCCGGCCGCTCCAGTCGGCCCACCCCGCGGGGGGCGGATCCGGGTCCGGGAGGGTGCGGCGGCGAAACCGCGAGTCCAGTTCCCGCAGGGCGCGGCCCAGTGCGGTGCGGGTGAGGGGCGGCAGGGCTCGGTACAGGTCGCCCAGCTCGTCCCGGACGACGGCGACGTCGTCCAGTGCGCAGCCGGGGCAGGCCGGGCACGGGGAGGGGCTCAGGAGCAGGGGGCTGCCGGAGCGGCGCAAGAAGTTGCGGTACCTGCCCAGCAGGTCCGCGACCTCGTCGGCCCGTCCGGGCCCGGCCCAGTGCGCGGCTGCCGCGGCATCGGGCGACAGCCGGTCCACGGGCGGGAGTTCCCGCGCCCAGGCGGGTGGCCGCCGGTCCTCGTAGGTTCCTCGTTCGGCGCGTAGCGCGCCGGGCCGTCTACGCGGCATCGCCCTTTCGGCGGGTGATCGTCATGACGGTCATGATGCCGGGCCCCTCCGGGTCCGGCAAGGACTTTGCCGTGGGGGGCGCCCGGTACGGGGCCCGGCGCACCAGCGGGGCGGCGGCTCCGCGCCCGGTGGTGCGCCGCACGCCCGTACCGTCGGCGCCCCGGGGCTGCGACCGGCAGGTGTGCCGGTCACGGGACTAGTGCCGTGGCCGGGAAGGTTTGCCGGGTCGCGGTGTCCGGTGCGGTGCATCGCAAGGCGGAGGGCCGAGGCTCGTACTGGACGTACTTGCCCGGTCCGACAACGCCGCGAGGTGCCGTGCCGGGCGCCGCGACCCGGTGAACCTTTCCGGTCACAGCACTAGGTCAGGTCGAACTCCCCGCCCCTCGCGTTCAGGACGAACCTGCGCCACTCGTCCGGCGCGAAGATCAGCGAGGGGCTTTCGGGGCGGTCGCCGTTGCGCATCGCGATGAACCCTTCCACGAAGGCGATCTGGACGTCACCCGCCCCCCGGCTGCTCGACTGCCAGTCCGCCTCGGTCAGATCGAGGTCCGGCTTTCCCCAGCCGACCGGCGCCTGCGAAGTCGTGCTCTCTGCCACGTGCGTGCTCCTCCCGGTACTCCCGGTACGTCGTCCCGGGGCCAGGTTAGCCATCGCACGCCGTGCCGCACAGGCCACGGTGCGTCACTCGTGGCCTGTGCGTAACCTCCGCCGGCGCGGCCGTCCGATGCGCCGGCCCCACTGCCCCGCGTTCAGGAGGCCGGCGGCTCCGCTCCGACCAGCCACATCGCGAAGAACTGCGCGCCGCCGCCGTAGGCGTGTCCCATCGCCCGCCGGGCGTCCGGGACTTGGTGCTCCCCGGCCTGACCACGCACCTGGAGGGCCGCCTCCGCGAAGCGGATCATGCCGGAGGCGCCAATGGGGTTGGTGGACAGTACGCCGCCCGACGGATTGACCGGGAGGTCACCGTCGAGCTCCGTGACTCCGGCCTCGGTGAGCTTCCAGCCTTCGCCCTCCTCGGCGAAGCCCAGGTTCTCCAGCCACATCGGCTCGTACCAGGAGAACGGTACGTACATCTCCACCGCGTCGATCTCCCGGCGCGGATCGGTGATGCCCGCCTGCCGGTAGACGTCGGCCGCGCAGTCCTTGCCCGCCTGCGGGGACACGAAGTCCTTCCCGGCGAAGAGGGTCGGCTCGCTGCGCATCGCGCCGCCGTGCAGCCAGGCCGGCGGCTTCGGTGAACGGGCCGCGCCCGCGCGGTCGGTGAGGATCATCGCGCACGCGCCGTCGGAGGACGGGCAGGTCTCGGAGTAGCGGATCGGGTCCCACAGCATCGGCGAGGCCTGGACCTTCTCCAGGGTGATGTCGTGCTCGTGCAGGTGCGCGTACGGGTTCTTCAGCGCGTTGCGGCGGTCCTTGTACGCCACCAGCGAGCCGACCTCGTCGGGCGCGCCCGTGCGCCGCATGTACGCGCGTACGTGCGGGGCGAAGAACCCGCCGGCCCCGGCCAGCAGCGGCTGCTGGAAGGGGACGGGCAGCGAGAGGCCCCACATGGCGTTGGACTCGGACTGCTTCTCGAAGGCGAGGGTCAGCACCGTGCGGTGGACCCGGGCGGCGACCAGGTTGGAGGCGACGAGCGCCGTGGACCCGCCGACCGAACCGGCCGTGTGCACGCGGAGCATGGGCTTGCCGACGGCGCCGAGGGCGTCCGCCAGGTACAGCTCCGGCATCATCACGCCCTCGAAGAAGTCGGGGGCCTTGCCGATGACGACCGCGTCGATGTCCGCCCAGGTGAGTTCGGCGTCCGCGAGCGCGCGGGTCGCCGCCTCGCGCACCAGTCCCGCGATGGAGACGTCGTGGCGGGCGGCCACGTGCTTGGTCTGGCCGATGCCGACGACAGCCACCGGCTCCTTGCCCGTCGTGCTCATGCTCGGTCCCCTTCCAGGACGGCGACCAGGTTCTGCTGGAGGCAGGGGCCGGAGGTGGCGTGCGCGACGGCCCGGTCGGACTCGCCGCGGTGGATGCGGGCGGCCGCTTCGCCGATCCGGATCAGGCCGGCGGCCATGATCGGGTTGGCGGCGAGCGCTCCCCCGGAGGGGTTGACGGCGACGTCCGCGCCGAGTCCGAGGGCCTTGCGCAGCACGACCTCCTGGGAGGAGAACGGCGCGTGAAGTTCGGCGGTGTCCACCGGGGCTTCGAACACGCCCGCGTGCCGGGCGGCGATCCGGGTGGACGGGGAGTCGGTGAGGTCGCGCAGCCCGAGGCTGTGGGCCTCGATGCGGTGGTCGATGCCGGTGATCCACGCGGGCCGCTCGCACAGCCGCCGGGCCGTGTCCCCCGCGGCCAGGATGACGGCGGCGGCGCCGTCACCGATGGGCGGGCAGTCGCCGGTGCGCAGCGGGGCGACCTGGTAGTCGCCCTGCGCGACGGCGCCGGTGAGCTGGGCGTGCGGGTTGGTGCTCGCGGAGGCCCTGCTGCGGGCGCCGATCGCGGCGAGCCTGGTTTCGTCGGTCTCCCCCGCGTCGATGAGGGCCTGGGCCTGCAGGGCGGCCAGTGCCACCGAGTCGGGCCAGAGCGGAGCCACGTAGTACGGGTCGAGCTGGCGGGTCAGGACGTCGCGTACGGCTCCCGGGGAGGACTTCCCGTACGAGTACACGAGCGCGGTGTCGGCCTCGCCGGTCTGGATCTTGACCCAGGCCTCGTACAGGGCCCAGGCGCCGTCCATCTCCACGTGCGATTCGGAGATGGGGGGCCAGGCGCCGACCCCGTCGAGGGTCATGGTGAAGGAGAAGGCCCGGCCGGCGAGGTAATCACTGGAACCGGAACAGGTGAAGCCGATCTCGCCCGCCTTCAGTCCGGTGGCGGCCAGTACTTTGTGCAGGACCGGCATGACCATCTCGACTTCGCTGAGCTCGTCGGTACGGCGCAGGTGGTCGCTCTGCGCGAAGGCGACCACCGCGACCTCGCGGGCGTATCGGGCCATCAGATGAGCTCCTTGTACACGTCGTAGTCCGCGTCCGGCTCTCCGGTGGGGCGGTAGTGGTCGGGGTAGCGGCCGCCCTCGGTCCAGACCGGTTCGACCCGCAGCCCCATCCGCACCTGGTCGTACGGGATGCCGCCGATCCGGCCGTGGAGGGCCAGTCCGGCGCCGTCCAGGGCGATGTGGGCGTAGACGTAGGGGACTTCGATGTCGAGGTTCTTGGCCTTGATGTTGACGATGCAGTACGTGGTGACCGTGCCGGCCGGACCGACCTCGACCCGGTCGGTGGTGGCCACCCCGCAGGTGGGGCAGGCGCCGCGCGGGGGCACGTACACCTTGTGGCAGGAGGGGCAGCGCTCGCCGATGGTCTTCTGTTCGGAGAGCCCGGCGATGTACGCGGTCTGCGCACGGCCGGGGCTGTAGGAGTAGTCGAGGCGGGCCTCGGCGATGATCCCGGTGACGGCGTCCTCGAACTCCCCGCCGTGCGGGGCCGCTCGGACCCCCTCGTCACCTTCTCCGGACTCTGCGGGCTCGAAGCAGGCGATGTCGGTGATCGCCCCGATCCGTTCCCCGGCCCAGCGCACGCGGACCCGCATACCGGTGGCGACCGCCTCGGGCCCGGGGGCGTCGAGGGCGTGCAGGATGGCGGTGTCGGCGCCGTCCAGCCGGACGAGGACCCAGGCGAAGGGCGTGTCGAGGGGCTGGTTGGGTCGCGGCGACGCGTTCCAGGCCCAGGTGGTGACGGTCCCGGTGGAACCCACCTCGACCAGTTCGCGGAGCTCCTCGGCGGTGACGGGGTCGTACTCGACCGGCGGCACCATCACCTTGCCGTCGGCGGTCGTGACCCCGAGGACGACCTTTTCGCGCAGCCCGGTGAGGAAGGCGCTCTGCACGGGGCCGAGGGAGCGGGTGAAAGGGAATTCGACGACGAGGGGGGCCCGGAGGATCTCGGGTGGGGACGCGGCTGTCATGGATGGGTCTCCGATGTGTGGGTTCCGAGAACGGTCGATGGGCAATCTCAGCCCCGCCCGGCGAATCCGGCCCGGACGGGCGATATCGGCCCCGCCGGCGATTGGAGCGCGGGGGTCCGGGGGCTAGCTGGCCCCCGGCAACGGCGCCGCACCCGCGCTACGGACCGGCACCACCGGAACGCGAGCCGAGGCCCGGCCACGGGCAGAGCCGGCTACTCCCGCCGGTACACCGCGGGCCGCTTCTCGGCGAAGGCCCGCGCCCCCTCCTTGGCGTCCGCCGTGTCGAAGATCGGCCACCCCCGCAGAAGCTCCGCCGCCAGCCCCTGCGACTCCGTCATCTCGGCCGTCTCGTAGACGGAGGCCTTCACCGCCTCCACCGCCAGCGGCCCGCACGCGTTGATCCGCTCCGCGATCTCCAGCGCCGCCTCCAGCGCCGTCCCGTCCGGCACCACCCGCCCGACGAGCCCGATCCGCGCCGCCTCCTCCGCCGCGTAGGGCCGCCCGGTCAGCAGCATCTCCAGTGCGTGCGTCCGCGGGATCTGCCGCGGCAGCCGTACCGTCGAGCCTCCGATCGGGAAGAGCCCCCGCTTGACCTCGAACAGGCCGAAGGTCGCGCCCGCCCCCGCCACCCGGATGTCCGTGCCCTGGAGGATCTCCGTCCCGCCGGCCACGCAGTAGCCCTCGACCGCCGCGATGACGGGCTTGCGCGGCCGGTGGTGGCGCAGCATCGCCTTCCAGTGCAGGTCCGGGTCGGCCTTGAGCCGGTCCCGGTACTGGTCGCCCGCCATGCCCTTGCCTGCCAGCGCCTTCAGGTCCATGCCGGCGCAGAAGTCCCCGCCGGCCCCCGTCAGCACCACCGATCGGATCGTGTCGTCCGCGTCGGCCTCCAGCCAGCCGTCGTACAGCCCCACCAACAGCGGCAGCGAGAGCGCGTTCTTCGCCTCGGGCCTGTTCATGGTGAGCACCAGCGTGGCGCCGTGGCGTTCCACGGTCAGGTGTTCTGTCCCACCCATTGCCGTCCTCCCGTCTCAAGACCTAGAACAGGTTGCAGTAGGGGCGGGTGCAGTTCAATAGTTTTCTGACACCCAGTCAGATTTCTTGGACGGTCCCCTTCCTTGTTGGGGTTGGCGACGCTCTAATGACCGCCGAGCAGACCAGCCATGGGATTTTCTGGGTCAGGAGGACCGGTGGAGTACAACATTGCCGACCTGTTCGAGTCGGTCGTGGACGTGGTCCCGGACCGCGAGGCCCTCGTGTACGTGGACCACCCCGGGACCGGCGCCGAGCGCCGTCTCACGTACGCGGAGCTGGACGCGGCGTCCAACCGCATCGCGCACCACCTGCTGGACAGCGGCCTGAAGGCCGGAGAGCACCTGGGCCTGCACCTCTACAACGGGGTCGAGTACCTCCAGACCGTGCTCGCCTGCCTGAAGGCCCGCCTGGTTCCGGTGAACGTGAACTACCGGTACGTGGAGGAGGAGCTGGTCTACCTCTACAACGACGCCGACCTCGCGGCGCTCGTCTTCGAGGGCGAGTTCACCGAACGGGTCGCGGCCGCGCTCCCGCAGACGGCGAAACTCCGTCACCTGATCCGCGTCGGGCCGACCCCCGAGGGCGCCCCGGAGCCCTCGATCGCGCCGGTCGCGTACGCCGACGCCGAGGCGGCCGGCTCGCCGGGCCGCGGTTTCCCGCCCCGCTCCCCCGACGACCTCTTCATCATCTACACGGGCGGCACGACCGGTATGCCCAAGGGCGTCATGTGGCGCGCCGAGGACCTCTTCTTCGCCGGCCTCTTCGGGGGCGAGCCCACCGGCGAGCCGGTGAAGCGGCCCGAGGAACTGGCCGAGAGGGTCGCGTCCAAGGGCGCCGGGCTCACTTTCTTCCCCGCGCCGCCGCTGATGCACGGCACGTCCACGCTGACGTCCTTCATCGCCTTCAACTACGGGCAGCGGGTGGTCATCCACCGCAAGTACGCGCCCGAGGAAGTGCTGCGCACGATCGAGAAGGAAAGGGTGTCCAGTGTGTCGCTGGTGGGCGACGCCATGCTGCGGCCGCTGATCGACGCCCTCAACGGTCCCCTGAAGGGAACGGACCTGTCCTCCCTCTTCAGCGTCTCCTCCTCCGGCGCGATCATGTCGGAAACGGTGCGCGCCGAATTCCAGCGGCTCGTGCCGAACGTGATGCTCCTGAACAACTTCGGCTCCTCCGAGTCCGGCTCGAACGGCCGCGCCACGAACGACTCCAGCCCGGAGAAGGGCTTCCGCCTGGAGGTCAACGAGCGGACGCAGGTGGTCGACCCGGTGACCCACGAGCCCGTGCCGATAGGCGAACCCGGACGCCTCGCGCAGCGCGGGTACGTTCCGCTCGGCTACTACAACGACCCCGTCAAAACCGCCGAAACCTTCTTCCAGAAGGGATCCGAGCGGTGGGTGCTGCTCGGTGACATGGCGACCGTGGACGAGCAGGGCATCGTCACCGTCCTCGGCCGCGGCTCCCAGTGCATCAACACGGGCGGCGAGAAGGTGTACCCGGAGGAGGTCGAGCAGGCGCTGAAGTCCCACCCGGACGTGTACGACGCCCTGGTCGCAGGGGTCGCGGACCCGACGTGGGGCAGCCACGTCGCGGCGGTGGTCCAGATCCGGGAGGGCGCCGCCGAGCCCACGCTGGACCAGATCCAGACCCACTGCCGCACCAAGCTGGCCGGCTACAAGATCCCCCGGCAGCTCGTCATCGCCCCCGCCATCCAGCGCTCCCCGAGCGGCAAGGCGGACTACCGGTGGGCGAAGTCGGTGGCCACGGACGCGGACGCGAACTGACCCCGCACACCACCTGCCGGCGGGCCGGGACCCTGCCGGGTTCCGGCCCGCCGGCGTCGGTCGGGTCGGGCCGGTCGGGCCGGTCGGGCCGTCGGCGCTCAGGCCCCGGTGCGCAGGAAGCGCTCGACGCGGGCCGCGAACCACGGTGCTTCGTCCAGCCAGGGGAAGTGCCCGGCGCCCCGTTGTACGTCGGCGACGCCGTGTGCGAAGAGTTCCGCGAGACGGGCGGCAAGGGCCGGGGAGGGGTTGGTGTCCAGTTCCCCGGCCAGGACCAGCACCTCTGCGGTGACCTGGGCCAGCGCGGCCCGGGTGGCGGGCGGATCGAAGGCGCCGGGGCCGGCGAAGGCGGCGGCCGCCGCGGCGTTCTTCTGGGCCGGGCTGAGGGCCGCGTGGGCGCGCGCCGCCTCGTCCCAGCGCCCGTAGAAGAGCGGCACCGAGGCCGCCCAGTCGGTCTCGTCGGGGGTTCCTCCGGCGGCGAAGGCGGCGAGCGCCCGTTCGTAGGCCGCGATGGCCGTGTCGTAGGGCTCGCCGCCACCGCGCCGGCGGACCTCTGCGAGCCGGGTTTCCGGGGACTCCGTGAGGTCCACCGCCCAGCAGGTCGGCGTGATCATGGCCATCCGGCGTACCCGCCGCGGGTGCGCGGCCGCGTAGAGCAGGGCCAGGTTGCCGGCGGCGGAGTGGGCGAGCAGGTCGACGCTTTCCACGCCGAGGTGGGCGCGCAGTGCCTCGACGTCGGCGACCTGGTGGTCGACCCGGTACGTGGCCGGATCGGCCGGGATCGCGGAGCCCCCGGTGCCGCGCAGGTCGAGCAGGACCAGCCGGCGCCCGGCGGACAGTCCGCCGAGGTCGCCCAGGTAGGCGGAGGCCCGCATGGCGCCGCCTGGGAGGCAGAGCAGCGGCTCCCCTTCGCCCTGTACGTGGCAGGCGAGTTCGGTGCCGTCGTAAGAGGTGAAGGTGAACGTGCTGGTGGAAGGCATGGAGGTCGGCATGGGGGCAATCCCAGCAGACGATCACTCGTTCGAGTAATTGATTTGGCCGCCCGGGTCCGGCAGTCTACCGAATGATCGTTCGGTTGATTCGAACAAGGGGTGGCCGACATGGGTACGTACACGAACGCTCAGGAGGACGGCGAGGGCCGTCGGGAAGCGGGCGCCGCGGACGAGGGCGAGCGGCTGAGCCGGGACGAGCTGGCATCGCTCCAGCTGACCCGGCTGCGGGCGACCCTGAGCCGGGCGTACGACCGGGTGCCCTTCTACCGGCAGGCCTTCGACAAGGCCGGCCTGCATCCCGACGACTGCCGCTCCCTCTCCGACCTCTCCCTGTTCCCCTTCACCACCAAATCCGATCTGCGCGACCACTACCCCTTCGGGATGTTCGCCGTGCCGCGCTCCGATGTCCGCCGCATCCACGCGTCCAGCGGCACCACGGGCCGGCCGACCGTCGTCGGATACACCGAGAGGGACCTGTCCACCTGGGCGGACGTCGTCGCCCGTTCGATCCGTGCGGCGGGCGGCAGGCCCGGCCAGATCGTCCACATCGCCTACGGGTACGGCCTGTTCACCGGCGGCCTGGGCGCGCACTACGGCGCGGAGCGCCTGGGCTGCACGGTCGTCCCCGCATCGGGCGGGATGACGGACCGCCAGGTCCGGCTGATCCAGGACTTCCAGCCGGAGGTCATCATGGTGACCCCCTCCTACATGCTGACCCTGCTGGACGAGATGGAGCGCCAGGGCATCGACCCCCGCGCCACCTCCCTCCGTACGGGGATCTTCGGCGCCGAGCCGTGGACCGAGGAGATGCGCCGCGAGATCGAGGAACGCCTCGCCATCGACGCGGTGGACATATACGGGTTGTCGGAGGTGATGGGCCCCGGCGTCGCGCAGGAGTTCGCCGAGACGAAGGACGGCCTCCACATCTGGGAGGACCACTTCTATCCGGAGGTGGTCGACCCGCTGACGGGTGCCGTACTGCCGGAGGGCGAGGCCGGGGAGCTGGTCTTCACCTCGCTCACCAAGGAGGCGATGCCCGTCGTCCGCTACCGCACCCGGGATCTGACCCGGCTGCTGCCCGGCACCGTCCGGCCGGCCTTCCGCCGGATGGAGAAGATCACCGGACGCAGCGACGACATGATCATCCTGCGTGGGGTGAACCTCTACCCCACCCAGATCGAGGAGGTGCTCCTGCGCATCCCGGCCCTGGCTCCGCACTTCCAGCTCCGTCTGACCCGGCAGGGACGACTGGACGCCCTGACGGTACGGGTGGAGGCGCGCCGGGACAGCGACGCCGGTCAGCGGGCGGCCGCGGCGGCCTCGGTGGTGCGGGCCGTCAAGGAGGGCGTCGGGGTCTCGGTCACGGTGGAGGTGGTGGATCCGGAGACCCTGGAGCGCTCGGTCGGCAAGATCAAGCGGCTGGTGGACCTCCGGGGGGCCTGAGCCGCGCACCGGCCGGCTGACCGCCGCCGGGCTTCCCGGATCGCCCGGAGCGTACCCGGAGCCCGCCCGGAACACCCGGAGCGTCCCGCCGCCGGATCCACCCCTTCGGGGCCACTCGGGGGGCCTCCCGGGAAGCCGCGGACCCATCCGGGTAGGGAGAGAGGCGTGACCTCGATCTTCCGGCGGTTCCACGACCGGCTCCAGGGCTCCCAGGCCGGGCTGGCGTGGAGCCGTGGCCGGGAGATGGAGCTGATGCACCGGGCCATGGGATTTGCCGCCCTCGGCTTCCTCACCCTGGTGCCGCTGCTCGTCGTCGTCGCGGCCGCCGCGCCGGGCAGCGGCTCGGGCTTCGGGCGCTGGCTCGGCCAGGCCCTCGGGGTGGCGGAGTTCTCCCGGGAGCGGGTGGAGATGCTGTTCGGCGCCGCGGACCTCGCGCTGGAGCGGACCACCGCTTTCGGTCTCGCGGCCCTCGCCGTCTTCGGCCTGACCTTCGGCTCCGCCGTGCAGACCGGGTACGAGAAGGTCTGGGACCTGCCGACGGCCCGCTGGCACACCATGTGGCGGCACGTCGTCTGGCTCGCCCTGCTGGTCTGCTATCTCGCTCTGCTGGTCGCCATCCCCGCCCCCTCGGACGACGCCACCGGCACGGTCCTCGGCACCACGGGCGATCTCATCGGCACCTGCCTGTTCTTCTGGACCTCCCAGTGGATCCTCCTCGGCGGCCGGGTCCGCTGGCGCGCCCTGCTGCCCGGGGCCGCGTGCACCAGCCTGGGCCTCCTCGGCCTGCGGGTCTTCTCGCAGTTGGTGTTCTCCCCGCTGATCGCCTCCAACGCCGTGACCTACGGCCCCTTCGGCACCCTCCTGGTGGTCCAGTCCTGGCTGGTCGGCGTCGGCTTCGTGGTCTACGGCGGCGCTCTGGTCGGCCGCCTCTTCCACGAACACCTGGTCCTGCGCCGCCTCCAGGATCAGGACGCGGAGCTTCCGGAAATCGATTGAGCGTGCGATCCCGGCCGTGGTAGTAGTTCGTGTTCGCGAAATGATCACGAGATGGACCAAGGATGGTTGGGCATGGCGCTCGGAGAACTGGTGAAACTGCGGGCGATGGGCCCCGAGGACGCCGCGGCCCTGTGGCGCTGGAACCACGACCCCGAGGTCATGCGGTGGATGGACGACTCGTACGCCCAGCCGGTGGAGCGGGTCCGAACGTGGCTGACCGATCGCCCCCGCAACTCCTACGGCGACCTGCTCCTGGGCGTGGAGGCGCTCGCCGACGGCGTACTCATCGGGCTGGTCGCCCTGCGCGACGCGGAACCGGAGAAGGGCATCGCGACACTCGACGTCTACCTCGGCGAGAAGGCGTACTGGGGCCGCGGGTACGCCACCGACACGGTGCGGACGGTCTGTCGCTACGGGTTCGAGGACATGCGCCTGCACAAGGTGACCCTGACCGTGGCCACCGAGAACCATGCCGCGCGCAAGGCCTACGAGAAGGTCGGCTTCGTCGAGGAGGGCCGCCTTCGCCAGGTCTTCCGCCGCGACGGCCGCTGGTTCGACATGTTCACCATGGGGCTGCTGGCGGACGAACTCCGCTGATTTCGCAGGCTCCGCCGGGGTTCCGCGCCGCCCCCGCTCAGGCGGGGGGCGAGAAGCGGTCGCGCAGGGTGCGCTTGAGGATCTTGCCGCTCGCGTTGCGGGGGAGGGCGTCCACGAACAGGATCCGCTTCGGGGCCTTGAAATGGGCCAGCCTCTCCCGGGCGTAGGCCAGGAGTTCGGCCTCCGTCACCCCGTCGCGCGGGACCACCACCGCCGTGACGGCCTCGATCCACCGTTCGTCCGGCAGTCCGACCACCGCCGCCTCGACCACGCCCGGGTGGGTGTACAGCACGTCCTCGACCTGGCGGGAGGCGACCAGCACCCCGCCCGAGTTGATGACGTCCTTCACCCGGTCCACGACCGTGAAGTACCCCTGCGGATCCCGGACCGCCAGGTCGCCCGAGCGGAACCAGCCGTCCTGGAAGGCCTTCTTCGTCGCCTCCGCGTCGTTCCAGTAGCCCAGGCACAGCTGCGGGGAGCGGTAGACCACCTCGCCGGGCGTGCCGTCCGGAACCTGCGCCCCGTCCTCGTCGACGACCCGCGCCTGCACGTGGTGGACCGGCCGCCCGCACGAGTCCATCCGCCCCTCGTGTTCCTCCGGCCGCAGCACCGTGGCCAGGGGGCCGATCTCGCTCTGGCCGAAGCAGTTGTAGAAGCCGAGTCCGGGCAGCCGCGCGCGCAGTCTTTCAAGGACCGGCACCGGCATGATCGACGCCCCGTAGTACGCCTTGCGCAGGGCGGACAGGTCGCGGACGGCGAAGTCGGGGTGGTTCGCCAGCCCGATCCACACCGTCGGCGGCGCGAACAGGCTGTCCGCCTCCCCCGCCTCCACCAGGTCGAAGATCTCCACCGCGACCGGCGCGTCCACGATCGTGTTCCGCGCGCCCACCGCCAGGTACGGCAGCAGGAAGACGTGCATCTGGGCCGAGTGGTACAGCGGCAGGGAGTGCACCGGCAGGTCGCCCTCCGCCAGGTCCAGGGCGGCGATCGCGCTCTCGTACTCGTGGCAGAGCGCCTCGTGCGTCATCATCGCCCCCTTGGGCAGGGCGGTGGTCCCGGAGGTGTACAGCAGCTGCGCCAGCCGGGAGGGGTCAGCGGAGCGGGCGAAGGCCTCGGCCCCGGCGGGCTCCGCCGGTTCGGCGAGGAAGGAGCCGGGCGCATCGCGCAGCGGGCGTACGGCGAATCCCCCGGGGACCCGTCCGGCCAGTTCCGGGTCCGCGAGGACGAGCGAGGTCCCGGAGTTCTCCAGGATGTACGCGAGGTCCTCCCCGGTGAGGTTCTGGTTGACGGGGACGTGCGTGAGCCCGGCCCGCGCGCAGGCGAGGAAGGCGAGCAGGTAGGCGTCGGAGTTGTGCCCGAAGGTCGCGACCCGGTCCCCCTCGGCCAGCCCGTAGCGTCCGCGCAGCACGGCCGCGCCCACGGAGACGGCCGCGTCGAGTTCCGCGTAGGTCCAGGTCCTTTCCCGGTAGCGGACCGCCACCCGGTCCGGGACGCGCCGCGCGCTGTCGTGGACCAGTCCGTCGACCGTGTTCTTCCGCACCGGGGTCATGGCGGGATCCTCGTCTGCCCGTACGCCCGAGGTCAATGACCGCAGCACCGTGGATGCCCGGCCGGATGCCGTGGGGATACCAAACGGCATGTTGACACGACGTCAGGTGGCCTGCATGAGTGTGGGGGCACACGAGCACCACCCAACCGGTCGGTCGATCGCGCCCGTCCGCAGGCTACTTGGGAGGTAAGTTGCGAGTTCTCCACGGACGCCGTCGCGCCCGCCCGCTCCTCCGTCGTGTCGCCCTCACCGGCGCCGCACTGCTGGCCGCCGCCTCGGCGATACCCGAGGCCGCCGCCCAGGACCGCGGCTCCGGACCGTCCGGCGGCGGCCTCTCCGCGGTCATCCGGTACACCGAGAACGGGATCCCGCACATCCTGGCCAGGGACTACGCCCACCTCGGTTTCGGCACCGGCTGGGCGCAGGCCGCCGACCAGGTGTGCGTGCTCGCCGACGGGTTCCTGACCGTCTCGGGAGAACGTTCGCGGTGGTTCGGCCCGGACGCCGTGCCCGACGGCTCGCTCTCCTCCGCCGCCGGGAACCTCTCCAGCGACCTGTACTTCAAGGGTGTCCGCGACTCCGGCACCGTGGAGAAGCTGCTGGCCACGCCCGCGCCGGCCGGTCCGAGCAAGGAGGTCCGGGAACTGATGCGGGGCTGGACCGCCGGCTACAACGCCTGGCTGGCCCAGAACAAGATCACCGACCCGGCCTGCAAGGGCGCCGGGTGGGTGCGCCCGGTCACCGTCACCGACGTCGCCGCCCGCGGGTTCGCCGTCTCGGTGCTGGGCGGCCAGGGCCGCGCGGTCGACGGAATCACCACGGCCAGGCCCCCGGCCCCGGCCGCCGCCGGGCCCGGCGCGAAGACCGGCGCTGAGTTCGGCGCAAAGGCCGGCGCGGAGACTGGCGCGAAGACCGGCGCGGAGGCCGCGGCCGGCATCGATCCGGCCGCCGCGGCCGAGGCCGCCCGGGAGTTCTTCGACACCACCCGCTACGACATGGGCTCCAACGCGGTGGCCTTCGCCGGCTCCACCACCGCGAACGGCTCCGGCCTGCTCCTCGGCAACCCGCACTATCCGTGGCAGGGCGGCCGCCGGTTCTGGCAGTCGCAGCAGACCATCCCCGGCGAGCTGAACGTCTCGGGCGGCTCGCTGCTCGGCACCACCGTGGTGAACATCGGCTTCAACGAGAAGGTGGCCTGGAGCCACACCGTGGCCACCGGCACCCCCCTCAACCTGCACCAGCTGATCCTCGACCCGGCCGACCCGACCGCCTACCTGGTGGACGGCAAGCCGGAGAGGATGACCGCGCGCACCGTCAGCGTCCAGGTCGCGGGCGGCGCCCCGGTCACCCGGACCCAGTGGTGGACCCGCTACGGCCCGGTCCTGTCCGGCCTGGGCGGCGGCCTCCCGCTGCCCTGGACCACGGCCACCGCCTACGCGCTGGCCGACCCCAACGCGGCGAACCTGCGCGGCTCCGACACGGCCCTCGCCGTGGGCAGGGCCGGCTCGGTCGGCGGCGTACAGGACGCCCTGCGGCGCACCCAGGGCCTGCCCTGGGTCAACACGGTGGCCGCCGACTCGGCGGGCGGCACCCTCTTCACCCAGTCCCAGGTGCTCCCCCGGATCACGGACGAGCTCGTCGCGCGCTGCTCGACCCCGCTCGGCAGGGCCACGTACCCCTCCTCGGGGCTGGCGGTACTGGACGGTTCGCGCGGCGAGTGCGCGCTCGGCTCCGACTCCGACGCGGTCCAGCCCGGTGTCTTCGGCCCGGGCAGGGCGCCGACGCTGCGCGACGCCCCGTACGCCGAGAACTCCAACGACAGCGCCTGGCTGGCCAACGCGGATGAGCCGCTCACCGGTTACGAGCGGATCTGGGGCAATGTCTCCACCCCGCGCTCGCTGCGCACCCGCGGCGCCCTGGAGGATGTCTCCGCCATGGCCGCCCGGGGCGGGCTGACGGTGGCGGACCTGCAGAAGCAGCAGTTCGCGAACCGGGTCCCGGCGGGTGATCTGGCGGCGGCCGACGCCGCGAAGGCCTGCGCGGCTCTGCCGGGCGGTACGGCCACGGGCGCGGACGGCGCCGCCGTGGACGTCTCGGCGGCCTGCGGGGTGCTGGCGGCCTGGGACCGCACGGCCGACGGTACGAGCCGCGGCGCGCTGTTCTTCGACCGGTTCTGGCGGAAGCTGACGGCGAGCACGCCGGCCAAGGACCTGTGGCTGGTGCCCTTCGACGCGGCCGATCCGGTACGGACGCCCCGCACCCTCAGTCAAGCGGCGCCCGGTATCGGGCGGGCCCTCGCCGACACGGTGGCGGAGCTGAGGGCGGCGGGCATCGCGCTGGACGCCCCGCTCGGGGAGCACCAGTTCGTGGTGCGCGGCGGGCAGAAGCTGCCGGTGGGCGGCGGAACCGAGGCCCTGGGTGTCTGGAACAAGATCGAGGCTCCGTGGAACGCGGCGGCCGGCGGCTATCCGGAGGTGGTGCACGGCTCCAGCCACATCCAGGCGGTCGGCTGGGACGGCGGCCGCTGCCCGGTGGCCCGCACGCTGTTGACGTACAGCCAGTCCTCGAACCCCAATTCCCCGCACTCGGCCGACCAGACCCGGCTCTTCTCCCAGGAGCGCTGGGTGAAGGCACGGTTCTGCGAGTGGGACATCCTCACCTCGCCCCAACTGAAGGTCGTCTGGCCGAGCGAGCGGCGCTGACCTCCGCCATCCGTGGGGCCGGCCGCTGCCGGGAGGGCGGCGGCCGGCCGTACGGGGCCGGGGCGGGGCCGGGGCGGGGGCGGGCTCAGGGGCTGACGGCGAGGAAGAGGTACGCGGCCAGCAGCACGAGGTGCACGCCGCCCTGGAGCAGGGTGGCGCGGCCCGGGACGATGGTGAGGGCGCCGACGACGATGGTCAGCGCGAGCAGCACCATGTGGACCGGTTCGAGCCCGAGGACCAGCGGGCCGGAGAGCCAGATCGTCGCCAGCGCGATGGCCGGGATGGTCAGGCCGATGCTGGCGATGGCGGAGCCGTAGGCGAGGTTGAGGCTGGTCTGTACGCGGTCCCGGCGGGCCGCGCGGACGGCGGCCAGGGTCTCGGGTGCCAGCACGAGCAGGGCGATGATCACACCGACCACGGCGTAGGGCAGGCCGAGGTCCGCGACTCCCCGTTCGATGGTCGGGGAGACGGCTTTGGCGTTGCCCACGACGGCGACGAGCGCGACGAGCAGCAGTCCGAGGCTGATCAGGGCAGCGCGGGCGGTGGGCGGTTCGGCGTGCTCGTCGTCCTCTCCGGCCGCGGCCGCGGCGGCGGCCTTCGCGGCCTCCTTGCGGATCCGCTTCGTGTCGACGGGCAGGAAGTAGTCGCGGTGGCGGACCGTCTGGACGGCGACGAACAGGCCGTAGAGGGCGAGCGAGGCGGTCGCGGCGAAGGCGAGCTGGGCCGTGGAGAACTCCGGGCCGGGCTTGGTGGTGGTGAAGGTGGGCAGTACGAGGCTGAGTACGGCCAGCGTGGCGACGGTGGCCAGGGCCGCGCCCGAGCCCTCGGCGTTGAAGACGGCGACGCGGTTGCGCAGGGCCCCGACGAGCAGGGACAGGCCGACGATGCCGTTGCACGTGATCATGACGGCGGCGAAGACGGTGTCACGGGCGAGCGAGGAGGTCTTGCTGCCGCCGTCGGCCAGCAGGGTGACGATGAGGGCCACTTCGATGACGGTGACCGCGACGGCGAGGACGAGCGAGCCGAAGGGTTCGCCGACCCGGTGTGCGACGACCTCGGCGTGGTGGACCGCCGCCAGCACCGCACCGGCCAGGCAGAGTGCCACCAGGGCGACGGCGAGTGCGGGCAGATCGCGTCCCCAGCTGAAGGCGAGCGCGACGAGCGCCACCACGGGGACCATGACGGTCCAGTCGGTCAGGGGGGTTCTGTGCGTTGCCGTACTCATATCAGCCAACTTGCCAGAACTGTCCCGCCTGTGCGCTGCAACAGCCGCCTTCACGGCTCTGACGTGGCACTTCTCACGAAACTCCGGGCGTGGCGGGCCGGCGCCGAAGGGCAGGCCCCGCCGAGTCGGCGCCGTGGCGCCGGCCCCTCGGGGCCGGCCCGGATGTCACATCGCGCGCTCGTGGCCCTCCCAGTACGGTTCGCGCAGCCGTCGCTTGTACAGCTTGCCGTTGGGATCGCGCGGCATCGTCTCGATGAAGTCCACGGTCTTGGGCCGCTTGTACCCGGCGAGTTGCCGCTCGCAGTGGTTGAGGATCTCCGCCGCCAGCGCGTCGCTCGCCGCGAAGCCCTCGGCGGGTTCGATGACCGCCTTGACCTCCTCGCCCCAGGAGGGGTGCGGTATTCCGAAGGCGGCGGCGTCGGCGACCGCCGGATGGGTGAGCAGCGCCGACTCGATCTCGGCCGGGTAGATGTTCACCCCGCCCGAGATGATCATGTCGATCTTCCGGTCGCGGAGGAAGAGGTAGCCCTCCTCGTCCATCAGGCCGAGGTCGCCGACGGTGAAGAAGTCCCCGATCCGGTTCTTCTTCGTCTTGCCCTCGTCCTTGTGGTAGCTGAAGCCGCCGGTGTTCATCTTGATGTAGACGGTGCCGAGTTCGCCGGCGGGCAGCCGCTCGCCGTCGTCGTCGAAGATGGCGAGCTCGCTGATCGGCCAGGCCTTGCCGACGGTGCCCGGCTTCTTCAGCCAGTCCTCGGCCGTCGCGAAGGCGCCGCCGCCCTCGCTCGCCGCGTAGTACTCCTCCACGCACCCGCCCCACCAGTCGATCATTGCCCGCTTGACGTGGTCGGGGCAGGGCGCGGCGCCGTGGATGGCGTGCCGCATGGAGGAGACGTCGTACGCGTCCTTCGTCTCCTGCGGGAGCGCGAGGAGCCGGTGGAACTGGGTCGGGACCATGTGGGTGTGCGTGCAGGCATGGCCGTCGATCAGGCGCAGCATCTCCTCGGGCGTCCACTTGTCCATCAGGATCAGCGGGTGTCCGATGTGCAGGGCCGCGGCGGCGAACTGGAGGACGGCCGTGTGGTAGAGCGGCGAGCACACCAGGTGGACGTTTTCGTCGAACGCGCGGATGCCGAAGATGCCGAGGAAGCCTCCGAGGTAGGTCTCCTCCGGGAGCTTGCCGGGCAGCGGGCGGCGGATGCCGCGCGGCCGGCCGGTGGTGCCGGAGGTGTAGTTCATGACCCAGCCGAGCGTGCGGTCCGCGGGGGCGGTGTCCGGCTGCCCGTCGAGCAGCTCGCCGTACGAGCGGAAGCCCGCGACGGCTCCGACCGCGTAGCGGTGGCTCGCGGGCAGGCCCGCCTCGTCGGCGGCGTCCGTGGCGGCGTCGGCGAACCGCTCGTGGGCGATGAGGACCTTGGCTCCGGAATCGGAGACGATCCAGGCGATCTCGGGGCCGACGAGGTGGTGATTGACCGGGACGAGGTAGAACCCGGCCTGGGAGGCGGCCAGGTAGGCGGTGAGGAACTCGACACTGTTGGGCAGGACGACGGCGAAGACGTCGCCCCGCTGCAGGCCGACGGCGCGCAGGCCGTGGACGAGGCGGTTGACGTCGGCGTGCAGCCGGGCGGCGGACCACGTCTCGCCCTCGGGGGTGACGAGGACGGTGCGCTCGGGGTCGGCGGTGGCCTGGGCCCAGAAGCCGTTGGGGGGCGTGTCGGTCATCCTGTGCACTCCTCAGATCCTGGGACCCGGCCGGCGATACGGGTGATGCGGTCGATGGCGCGCTCGAAACCGCTGGTGAGGTCGTCGAAGACCGCCTGGACGCTGCGCTCGCTGTTCATCCGGCCGACGATCTGGCCGACGGGGCTGCCGAGCAGCGGCTGGATCTCGTACTTCTGGATGCGGGAGACGGCCTCCGCGACGAGGAGTCCCTGCAGGGGCATCGGCAGTGCGCCGGGGCCCTCCGGGTCGTCCCACGCGTCGGTCCACTCGGTGCGCAGCTGACGGGCGGGCTTGCCGGTGAGCGCGCGGGAGCGGACGGTGTCGCCGGAACCGGCGGCGAGCAGCTTCTCGGTGAGGGCGCGGGAGTGCATGTCCGCCTCGGTGGTGGTCAGCCAGAGGGATCCGAGCCAGGCGCCCTGCGCGCCGAGGGCGAGTCCGGCGGCGATCTGCTCGCCGCCGCCGATGCCCCCGGCGGCGAGGACCGGGAGCGGGGCGACGGCCTCGACCACCTCGGGCACCAGGACCATGGTGGCGATGTCGCCGGTGTGCCCGCCCGCCTCGTAGCCCTGGGCGACGACGATGTCTATGCCGGCCTCGGCGTGCCGGCGGGCGTGCTTGGCGCTGCCGGCGAGGGCGGCGACGAGGACACCGTGCTCGTGGGCGCGCGCGATGACGTCGGCGGGCGGGGAGCCGAGGGCGTTCGCCAGGAGCTTGATGGGGTAGTCGAAGGCGACGTCGAGCTGGTTGCGGGCGACCTGTTCCATCCAGCCGGTGATGCGCCAGCCCGAGGCCTCGCCCTCGGGAAGTTCGGGTACGTGGTGTTTGGCGAGGGTGTCGCGGACGTACTCCCGGTGCGCGGCCGGGATCATCGCCTCGATGTCGGCCTCGCTGATGCCGTCGACGGCCTTCTTCGCGGGCATGACCACGTCGAGGCCGTAGGGCTTGCCGTCGGTGTGCTCCTGCATCCAGTCGAGGTCGCGCTTGAGGTCGTCGGGGTCGGTGTAGCGGACCGCCCCGAGCACCCCGAACCCGCCCGCGCGGGTGATGGCAGCGGCGACCGCCGGGAAGGGCGTGAAGCCGAAGATGGCGTGCTCTATTCCCAGTTTTCTGCTCAGCTCCGTCTCCATGGGCGGCAGGATGCCGCAGCCCGGCCGCCGAGGGAAGGGGTTTTCTGATGCAGCGTCAGATTCTTTGCCGGCCGGTCACCGCGGCAGGTGCCGGGCGGGCGGGCAGATACTTCGGGAGGGTGCGCGACGGCGGACGGGAGGACCGGTCATGGCGGAACGGGCGAAGACGGGGAACGACGGTGGGGTGGAGCGTTCCGGCGGCGGGTTCGGCGGCGGCGCGGCTGACGCCGGGGTCTGCGGCGGCAACGGTGCTGCCCGCGCGGGTGCGGCGACGGCGGCGCCCGCAAGCGGTGGGAGCGGTGCCGGCGGCAACAACAACGACGACGGCAGCAGCAGGGGCGGAGGTAGCGACGGCAGCCTCACCAGCGGCCTGTCCCGTCGGCGGCTGGGGGCGCGGCTGCTGGCGCTGGGCGGCGTGCTCGTACTCCAGGCCGCGCTGCCCGGGTCCGTGGGGGCCACCGGGGGTCCGGCCGAGCGGCGCGCCCTGCAGGGGCTGCGGTTGCGGTACGGGTCCGCCCGCCAGGCCGGGCTGCTGGAGAGGCATCTCGAAGGGGTGGCGGACGAGGCGCGGCGGTTCCTCGGCCCCTCCCCCGAACACCCTTACTACGCCGGGGCCGTGGTCCTCGCGGGGCGGGGCCGCACCGTGGCGTTGCACCGGGCGATGGGCGACGCCGTCCGGTACCGCGACTACGACGGCCGCACCGACCGGGTGCGGGAGTTCCCGGCCGCCGAGCGCATCGCGATGGCCGAGGACACGGTCTTCGACCTGGCCTCCCTCTCCAAGCTGTTCACCTCCCTGCTGGCCGTGCAGCAGATGGAGCGCGGGCAGTTGGAGCTGGAGGCGCCGGTGAGCCGGTACTTGCCCGAGTTCACCGGCGGGGGCAAGGAGGCGGTCACCGTACGTCAGCTCCTCACGCACACCTCGGGGCTGCGCTCCTGGGCCCCCTTCTACCAGGAGCCGACCCGGGCGGGTCAGTTGAGGCTGCTGTGGTCGGTGAAGCCACAAGAGACTCCAGGGACGGTCTACCGGTACTCCGACCTCAACCTCATCGCCCTCCAGCTACTCCTGGAACGGATCACCGGTCACACTTTGGATCTCCTGCTCCACGACGAGATCACCGCTCCACTCGGGATGCACCGCACTCGTTACAACCCACCGCTCTCCTGGCGCCGGGTCACGGCCGCCACCGAGGTGCAGCGCCCGCCCTGGTCCGGGCTCGACCGCGGGCTCGTCTGGGGCGAGGTCCACGACGAGAACGCGTACGCCCTGGGCGGCGTCGCCGGCCACGCCGGAGTCTTCGGCACCGCCTGGGACCTCGCGATCCTCGCCCGCACCCTGCTCGACGGCGGGGTCTACGCCGGCAAGCGCATCCTGCGCCCCGCCTCCGTCGAGCTGCTCTTCACCGACTACAACACCGCCTTCCCCGGCGACGACCACGGTCTGGGCTTCGAGCTCTACCAGCACTGGTACATGGGCGCCATGGCCACCCCGCACTCCGCCGGCCATACCGGTTTCACCGGCACCTCCCTCGTCCTGGACCCCTCCACCGACTCCTTCCTCATCCTGCTCGGCAACTCCGTCCACCCCGTGCGCACCTGGCGGGCCGGCAGCGCCCCCCGCGTCGCCGTCGGCAACCGCTTCGCCCGCGCCGTCCCCGTCCGCACGAAGCACGGCGGCCCCGCCTGGTACTCCGGCATGGAGACCGGCGGCTCGGGCACCCTGACCCTGCCTCCCCTCACCCCGTCCACCGACGCCGCCCGGCTGCGCTGCGCACTGTGGTGGGACACCGTGCCCGGCGCGGGCGCGCTGCACGTGGAGGCCTCCGCCGACGGGCAGACCTGGGAGCCGCTCCCCTTCACCACCGTGCGCGCCACCGGCGGAGCCGCCGAACACTGGCAGGCCGGCTCCGTCGCAGGCTGGTCGGGCCGCATCTGGCACCGCCTCGAAGCCCCGCTCACCCCATGGGCCGGCCGCGAGGTCCGCCTCCGCTTCCGCCACACCGCACAGGGCCGCTATGTGGGCCGCGGGGTCTACGTGGACGTCCTGCGCGTCTCGGAGCCGGCCCGCCTCCTCTTCGCCGAGGACCGCCCCGCCGACGCATCCCGCATCGAAGCCACCGGCTGGTCCCGCTCGGCGGACTGAAACGGACTGAAACGGACCGAAGCGGCCCGCAACGGCAAGAGGCCCACCACCAGAGCGACGGTCTACTCAAGGGCCGCGTCGATCATCCTGCGGGTCACGGACGTCAGTTCGGTCAGGTCCGGCGTTGGGCGGGAGCGGGCGAGTGCGCCTGCCAGGCGGTCGTAGAGGAGTCCGTCGGTCCAGGCGACCAGGAGTTCGGCGGACTGCTCCGGACGGGCGGCGCCGAGTGCGGCGAGGATGCCGGCCGCGAGAGCCCGCGCGCCCTGGCCCGCTCGGTGGAACTCCGTCTCCAGCTCGGCGTTCCGGGCGGCCTCCAGGCTCAGTTCGAAGCGCGCCAGCTGTCGCGCCCGTCCGGTGGTCAGCCATCGGTGCAGCAGCGCGGCCAGCGCCGCCGCCGCGGCGTCCCGGTCCGGCGGCACTGAAGGGGAGCCTGCGTCGAAGTCGCCCAGGTCCAGCTCGGCCAGCCGCTGGTAGCAGGCGCCGATCAGCGCCGTCCTCGTGCGGAAGTAGTACGAGGTGCTGCCCGCCGGCAGCCCCGCCGCGCCGTCGACCGCCCGGTGGGTCAGGCCCCGCAGGCCGGCGGCGGCAACGAGGCCGATCGCGCTGTCCGCGATCAGGGTCCTGCGGTCGCTTCCACGCTCAGGGGAGTGCATGCCCGCACTCTACAGGTGTAGAGTGCGGGCATGTCATTCTCTACACCTGTAGAGGATGCGGGGTTGGGGTACGGGGAGGGAATGTCATGTCACAACGTCATGCGGTCCTGGCGGGTGCGGGGATCGGCGGACTCACCGCCGCGGTCGCCCTCCACCGCCGCGGCTGGCACGTCACCGTCTGCGAACGCGCGACCGCACCGTCCCCCGTCGGCGCGGGAATCGTCCTCGCCCCCAACGCCCTGCGCGCCTTCGACTCCATCGGCTTCGACGTCGCCCGCGCGATGGGTCGCGCCACCCCTGCCGCGATGGACCTGCGCCGCCCCGGCGGCCGCCGGCTGAGCCGCGCCGATACCGATGCGCTGACCGCCCGGTACGGCCGGCCCCCGCTCGCCGTGCACCGGCCGGCCCTCGTCGCCGCCCTGGCCGACGCGCTACCCGAAGGCGCCCTGCAGTACGCCACGGAAGTCAGCGGCGTCGACGACGCGGACGGCCAGCCGGTCGTCCGCACCTCGGACGGCGATCTCACCGCCGACGTCGTCATCGCCGCCGACGGCATCCACAGCGCGATCCGCCGCCGGTACTTCCCGGCCCACCCCGGCCTGCACTACAGCGGCGAGACCGCCTGGCGGACCGTCCTGGACGGCGGCGACGGCGGGCCGCCCGAGCGCGCCGCCGCCGAGACCTGGGGCCGCGGGGAGCGCTTCGGCGTCGTCCCGCTCGCCGACGGCCGCGTGTACCTCTACGCCACCGCGGTCGTCCCCGAGGGCTACCGGCCCGCCGATGTCCGCGCCGAACTCCTGCGCCGCTACGGCGCCTGGCACGACCCGATCCCCGCCCTGCTGGAGCACATCGACCCGGCGGCCGTGCTCCAGCACGACCTGTACGACCTCGCCGCCCCGCTCCCCCGCTTCCACCGGGGCCGGCTGGCCTGGCTCGGCGACGCGGCGCACGCCATGACCCCCAACCTCGGCCAGGGCGGCTGCCAGGCCGTCGAGGACGCCGCCGTCCTCGCGCACCTGCTGGACGGGGCCGACGTACCTGCCGCCCTGGCCGCCTACAGCGCGGCCCGCGGCCCCCGCACCGACGCCCTGCGCATCCGTTCCCGCCGCGCGGGCCGGGTCGCCGCGCTCACCCACCCCCTCGCGGTGGCCGCCCGGGACCTCGCCGTACGCGCCACCCCGGCCCGTGTCGCGCGGCGCGCCCTGGACGACCTGTTCGACGGGTTCGCGCTTGCGCGGTAGACCGGAACAGGGCCGTGCCCCGAGGCGTTGACGCTCGTTGTTGTGGTTCGTTGACCGTTCAACACGAAGGTGGCTGAGCCATATGACCGACATCGACTGGGACGACCCGATCGACCCCAAGCCCGGATGGACCCTGGACCACGTCAAGTTGTACGTCGGTTCGGACGGGGCCGAGGGGCAGTACTGGAACAACACGCAGACCCTGCTGCTCACCACCCTCGGCCGCAAGTCCGGCAAGCCGGTGCGTACTCCGCTCATCTACGGCGAGGACGACGGCCGCTACCTCATCGTCGCGTCCAAGGGCGGCGACCCCGCGGACCCGCTCTGGTACCGGAACCTCACCGAGCACCCCGAGGTCCGGGTGCAGGTCGGCCCCAAGATCCTCCAGGGCATCGCGCGCACCGCGACCTCCGAGGAACGCGCCGCCTTCTGGCCCTTGATGGTGAAGCACTGGCCCTCCTACGACGAGTACCAGACCAAGACCAGCCGGGAGATCCCGATCGTCGTGATCGATCCCAAGGCCTGAGCCGGGGCGACGACCCGGCGTCAGTGCCCCAGCACCGCCATCGCGGCGTTGTGGCCGGGGATCCCGCTGACGCCGCCGCCGCGGACCGCCCCCGCGCCGCACAGCAGTACGTTGCGGTGGGCGGTCTCCACGCCCCAGCGGCCACCCTCGTCGGCGTACGGCCAGGACAGGTCGCGATGGAAGATGTGGCCGCCGGGCAGGCGCAGTTCGCGCTCCAGGTCGAGCGGGGTCTTGGCCTCGATGCACGGGCGGCCGTCGGCGTCGAAGGCCAGGCAGTCGGTGAGCGGTTCGGCCAGGTGGGCGTCGAGCTGGGCGAGGGTCGCGGCGAGCAGCACCTCCCGCGCCCCCTGGTTGTCCTTCTCGAACAGCCGCGCCGGGGTGTGCAGTCCGAAGAGGGTCAGGGTCTGGTAGCCCTGCTCCGCGAGCTCGGGCCCCAGGATCGTCCGATCCGTCAGCGAGTGGCAGTAGATCTCCGAGGGCGGTACGGAGGGCAGTTCACCGGCGGCGGCCTCCGCGTGGGCCCGGGCGAGCTGCTCGTAGCCCTCCGCGATGTGGAAGGTGCCGCCGAAGGCCTCGCGCGGGTCCACGGAGGCGTCCCGCAGCCGGGGCAGGCGGCGCAGCAGCATGTTGACCTTGAGCTGGGCCCCTTCGGGGGCCGGCTGCGCCGGTTCCTCCCCCAGGAGTTCGGCCAGCGCCCGCGGCGAGGCGTTGACGAGGACCACCCGGCCGGCCACCCGGCCCTCCCCCGTCGCCGTCCGGAAGGTCACCTCGGCCGGGGACGTAGTGCCGTCCGTGTCGATGCGCAGCGCCTCGTGCCCGGTGGCGATCTCCGCCCCGGCCGCCAGCGCGGACGCCGCCAGCGCGTCCGTGAGCGCGCCCATGCCGCCGACCGGTACGTCCCAGTCCCCGGTGCCGCCGCCGATGACGTGGTAGAGGAAGCAGCGGTTCTGGGCCAGGCCCGGGTCGTGGGCGTCGGCGAAGGTGCCGATCAGCGCGTCGGTGAGGACGACCCCGCGCACCAGGTCATCGGTGAACTCCCGCTCGACCGCCCGCCCGATCGGTTCCTCGAACAGCATCCGCCAGGCAGCCTCGTCGTCGAGGCGCGCGCGCAGTTCCGTACGCGTGGGCAGTGGTTCGGTCAGCGTCGGGAAGAGCCGTTCGGCGGCCCGCGCGGTGGTCCCGTAGAAGGCGCGCCAGCTCTCGTACTCCCGGTCCGAGCCGGTCAGCCGCGCGAAGGACTCCCGGGTGCGCGCCCCGCCCCCGCCGACCAGCAGTCCGCCCGGGCGTCCGGCGCGCTCGACGGGGGTGTACGAGGAGACCGTGCGCCTGCGCACCGCGAACTCGAGCCCCAGCTCGCGCACGATCTTCGCCGGGAGCAGCGAGACGAGGTAGGAGTAGCGGGACAGGCGGGCGTCGACACCCGGGAACGGCCGGGTGGACACCGCGGCCCCGCCGGTGCGCCCGAGCCGCTCCAGGACCAGGACCGAGCGGCCGGCCCGGGCCAGGTAGGCGGCGGCGACGAGGCCGTTGTGGCCCCCGCCGACGATCACCGCGTCGTACACGTCGTGCCCAAAACCCCGCGAGGTCGTCATGGCTCTTGGTAACACACCTGGCCGAGCCGCTCCAGACAGTGCGCCTCGTCGGCGTGGGCCGCGACCGTGTCCGGATGGCCGTCGCCGAGCGACCGCTCGCGGATGCCGGAGAGTTCCCGGTAGAGCGGCAGCGCCTCGTCCCAGCGGCCCAGCCGGCCGAGTCCCACCGCGAGTTCGCGGCGGCTGACCAGCGTGTCGGGGTGTTCGGCGCCGAGCACCCGGGCCCGCGCCTCGCCCACCTGCCGGGCTTCGGACACCGCTTCCTCCCAGCGCTCCAGCCGCCCGAGGTTCACCCCGAGGACGTGCCGGGCCCGCAGCGTCTCCGGGTCGACGGCGCCGTAGGCGCGGGTCCGGTCACGGACCAGGTCCTGGAACAGTTCCAGGGCCTGGGCGGAGCTGCCGGTCCGGCCGAGCGCGATGCCGGCCTCGTAGCGCGCGGCCAGCGTGTCGGGGTGGTCGCGGCCGAGCACCCGCTCCCGTACGGCCGCGATGTGCCGGAAGGCCTCGAGGGCCTCCTCCCAGCGTTCCAGGCGGCCGAGCGCGTACGCCACCTCGTACCGGGTCAGCAGTGTGTCGGCGTGCTCCGCCCCCAGCACGGCCGCCCGGTCGGCTGCCACTTCGGCGGCGGCGGCGTGGGCCTCGGAGAAGCGGCCCAGGGCGCCGAGGGCGCAGGCCAGGTTGTGCCGGCAGCGCAGGGTGTCGGGGTGGATTCGGCCCACGGTCCGCTCGCGGGCGGTGAGCACCGCGCGGTAGCCCTCGTAGGCCTCCCGGTGGCGGCCGAGCAGGCCCGTCTCGTACGCCGCCTCCTGCCGCGCGGCAAGGGTGTCCGGGTGGTCGGGGCCGAGCACCCGGGCCCGCCCTTCGGCCACGGCGGCGTAGCCGGCGAGGGCCTCCTCGGTGCGGCCGGCCCGGCTGAGGGCGAAGGCCCGCGTGTGGCCGGCGTCGAGCGCGGCCGGGCCCGTGGGGGCGGTGCCGGGGCCGTGCGGGAACCCGTAGGCGGCGGTGAGCCGGGGGTCTTCGGCCGGACGCGGGCGTACGAGGGGCAGCGCCGCCGGGGCCGGGGCGCCGGAAGCCGTCACGGCGCGTGTTCTGGGGGCAGCGCCTGTCGGGGCCGGACCGCCCGGGTGCCGGACGGTCGGCTCCCCCATCGGGTGCTCCCCCATCGGGTGCTCCCCCATCGGGTGCTCTCCGCCCGGGTGCTCTCCGCCCGGACGCGCCGCCGTCCAGGAGCCGGTGAGGACGGCCCACTCCCCGCTCGCGGGACGGGTCTCGATGCCGGCCTTGCGTCCGGCGGTCATCCCCCCGGCCCACTCGGGCAGCGGCGGGTGCGCGCCGGGCGCCGCGCCGGGGCCGAGCCGGTCTTCGACGAGCCGGCGGTGCAGGTGGAGGGCGTCGCCCGGCCGGTCCTCGGGGCATTTGGCGAGCAGGTCGAGGACCAACCGCTCGAAGGAGACGGGCAGTTCGGGGCGGTGCTCCCGCAGCGGCACGGGCGCGGTGTCGCGGTGGCCGACCAGCACGGACCAGGAGTCGCCGAGGTCGAAGGGCGGGGCTCCGGTGGCGATCTCGTACAGGACGCAGCCGAGGGAGTAGAGGTCGCTGCGGTGGTCCACCTCACCGCCCGCGATCTGCTCGGGCGACATGTAGTGCGGGGTGCCCATGGCCATGCCGCCGCCGGTCAGTTTCGCGGTGAACCCGATGTCGGCGGCCAGCCGGGCGATGCCGAAGTCGCAGATCTTCACCGTGCCGTCGGTGAGCCGCATGATGTTGGCGGGCTTCAGGTCGCGGTGGACCACGCCCTGCTCGTGGGTGTAGCCGAGGGCGGCCGCCATCTGCTCGGCGATGTCGAGGACCACGTCCACGGGGAGCGGGCGCGCGTCGTTGTCCTCCAGGAGCTGGCTGAGGTTGCGGCCTTCCAGGAGCTCCATGACGAGGTAGAGGGGACCGCCGGCGGCACTGTCGTCGCCGAAGTCGTGCACGACGGTGACGCCCCGGTGCTGGAGGGCGGCGGCTACGCGCGCCTCGCGGCGGAAGCGCTCGCGCAGCACCTGGGTGAAGTGGGTGTCCTGCTCGGGCCCGATGGGCTTGAGGCATTTGACGGCGACCTGCCGGCCCAGCGACTCGTCGCGGGCCCGCCACACCTCGCCCATGCCGCCGCGGCCGATCAGGTCGAGCGACCGGTACCGGCCGTGGATCAGTCTGGACTCCGCCATGTCTTGAAGTCGCCCCCGTGTGTCGTGCTACGCCCTCCCCGGCCGGTCCAGTATGGCCGCTGATGTACGCAGTGTGTACGGCGCGGGGCGGCTCCCGGGGCCCATGCGGCGCATCGCTTTCAAGATGTGACCTGGAGGCAGCTGCCAGCGCAGACCTGCGGGAATGCTGCGCAGCAGGCTACCCGTGAGACGCAGGCGGCGGGTGACGCTGCGTGGGGCCGGTGCGGGGCGGCCGTACAGCTGGTGGGCGAACCCCGGGAGGGATCCGTAGGCGAGGGCGGCCAGCGGGGCCCACACCAGGTTTCGGCCAGGGACGAGGAGGGGGTGGATGGGCGGGGCGCACAGGAAGGCGTCGACGGCGCGGGCGTCGGGGCCTGCGGCGAGCTGGGGGCGGATCCGCAGGAAGTACGCGGCGAGGGCCGCGGTGTCCCCGGGCACCCCGGACGGGTCGAGGCCGACGAGCCGTGCGTTGACGCGGTTCTCGGCCACGTACCGGTCCGCCTGGGCGGGGCTGAGCGGGATCCCGGAGCGGCGCAGGACGTGCAGGAAGCTGTCGATCTGGGCGCAGTGGATCCAGAGCAGCAGCTCGGGCTCGTCCACACGGAACCGGGCGCCGGTGGCCGGATCGGTCGCCGACAGCATGCTGTGGATCTTGCGGACGCGGGCGCCGGCCCGCTCGGCGGCCTCGGTGGTGCCGTAGGTGACGGTGCCGACGAAGTCGGCGGTGCGCAGCAGCCGGCCCCAGGCGTCGCCCCCGCCGTTCTCCCCGCTGAACGCGGCGCTGTTCTCCATGACCCCGCGGACCGCGCGCGGGTGCAGGGCCTGGAGGTAGAGCGCGCGGACCCCGGCGATCCACATGATCGGGTCGCCATGGCACTGCCAGGTCACGGAGTCGGGGCCGTAGAGCCCCGGATCGGGACCTGTGCTCTCACCCATGACCGCTTCCTCCCCGTCGCTCGCTCGCCTTGGTGCACCGTGCGGGCTCTCCTTGCATTCCGGTGCACCCTGCGGGCTCTTCCAGCATTCCACCGAACGGCCGCACGCACGCGCGGATGCGCCACTAGTGCTGTGGCCGGGAAGGTTTGCCGGGTCGCGGTGTCCGGTGCGGTGCATCGCAAGGCGGAGGGCCGAGGCTCGTACTGGACGTACTTGCCCGGTCCGACAACGCCGCGAGGTGCCGTGCCGGGCGCCGCGACACGGTGAACCTTCCCGGTCACAGCACTAGGCTTTCCCGCCGGCGGACCGCACCCGCCTCCCTCGGGACGCGGAGGCACGGTCATGCGTACGGGACAGCTCGAAGGAAAGGTCGCCGTCATCACGGGCGGTTCGGCCGGCATCGGTCTGGCGTCGGCCCGGCGGTTCGTACGGGAGGGCGCCCGGGTCTTCGTCACCGGAAGGCGGCCCGAGGAACTCGCCTCGGCGGTCCGCGACCTGGGCCCGGACGCCGTGGCCGTCCGCGGTGACTCGTCCCGCGTCGCGGACCTGGACCGGCTCTACGCGGCGGTCGCGGCCGCCGGCTGCGAGGCGATCGACGTGCTGGTCGTGAACGCGGGCGGCGGCCCGGCCGGCGGTTTCGCCGACGTCACCGAGGAGCAGTTCGACGCCACCTCGGACCTCAACTTCCGGGGCGCCTACTTCACCGTCCAACGGGCCCTGCCCCTGCTGCGCGACGGCGCCTCGGTCATCCTGCTGGGCTCGGCCGCCGGCTCCTCGGCGTCCACCCGGTACGGGGTGTACGCCGCGACGAAGGCGGCCGTACGGTCCCTCGCGCGCAGCCTGGCACTGGAGCTCGCGGGGCGCGCGATCCGGGTCAACACCCTCAGCCCGGGGCCGATCGACACCCCGGCCCTGGCCGATGCGCCCGCGTCCGTACGCGAACGGGCGACCGCCGGGGTCCCCCTCGGCCGGGCCGGACGCCCCGAGGAGGTCGCCGCGGCCGCCCTGTTCCTGGCCTCGGGGGAGAGCAGCTTCATCACCGGGATCGAACTCTTCGTGGACGGCGGAGCCGGCCAGGTGTGAGCCCCGCGCACCCGCCGAAACGCCTTGACCAGCGGATTCGTATGGCTGAAAGTAGCGCTACTGATCAACTGGGGCGGGAAGCATGACGCACGACGAATACGCCGAACGCTGCGAGGAACTCTTCGCCGTGGGCGGTTTCGCAAAGGTCCGGGAGCTGGCCGAATCCGCGCTGTCCGAACTCGGACCCGATCCGGTGCTCTACCGGTGGCTCGGCCTCGCACACGCAGCGGAGGACGAGGACGACCACGACACCGAGGCGGAGAAGGCCTACGAGGCCGGGCTCGCGCGGTGGCCCGACGACCTCGGACTGCTCGTCTCCTACCTGGAACTGTGCCTGCGGGCCGACGGCTGGACCTACCCCTGGCGCACCGATGGGGCGGTCCGGCTCAAGGAGCGGATCGCCGAGCTGGCTCCGGCGGGGTCGCCCGAGGCGGCACGGGTGGAGGCGGTGCTCGGCCGGGCAGGGCGTAGCTACTGGCAGGACGTACGGGAGCGGGCCGTCGGCGCGCGGGCCGAGCGGGCCGCCCTGACGTCCCACAGCGCCGACGTCGCCGAAGCACTGGAGCGGGGCGGCCGGGTGGCGGCCGCCCCTCCCGAGGACCTGCGGGCCGCCGAGGTGGCGGCCGCGCTGGAACTGCTGGCCGGCCCTTGGCGGGCCCCGCTGCGCCTCATGGTCCGCCACCGGGTGGCCGCGTACGTCGCCACCTTCGTGCTGGTCCTCGCCACCAACAAGGCGCTGGTGCTGAGCGGGGCCGTCTCCTTCAGTCTGTGGGGCTGGATCTGGTACGCGCCCGTCCTCCTGGCCGACGCGAAGCTCAGGCAGGCCCGGCGAGTGGCCCGGCAGCGGGTGATCAGCGCGATGGAGACCCGGCACGCCGAGTCCGCTGCGCACTAGGCCGTCTCTTTCCCGCCCGGGGCCCGCACCCCCGGAACGGGCAAGGGACGCGTGGCGCGTGCGCCGTCGGGCGGCTGCCTGGCACCAGGAAAAAGGTCTGCGGATCGTCCGGGGTCAGTGCAAGATGACCGGGTGCTCCGGGAGTCGACCCGGACGAGAACGTGCGGTGTTTCGAGCGGTCGGAGGCGGCATGGCCAAGGAATTCCAAGTGACTTACGACTGCGCCGATCCGGGCGCCCAGGCGGCGTTCTGGGCTGCGGCGCTGGGCTACCGCCTCCCGGCGCCGCCCGAGGGCTTCCCCGACTGGACGGCTGCGCTGACGGCGCGGGGTGTACCGCCCGAGCACCACAACGACCGGGCTGCCATCGCGGATCCGGACGGCAAGGGCCCGCGGGTGTTCTTCCAGAAGGTCCCGGAGGGCAAGACGGCGAAGAACCGCTTGCACCTGGACGTCCGCGCGGCGCCCGGCCTGACCGGCGGCGAGCGGATGGCCGTCCTGGAAGAGGAGGCCACCAGGCTGGAGGCGCTGGGAGCGAAGCGGCAGTACCGGCTGGAGCCCAATGACCTGGACGAGGGGATCATCGTGATGACCGACCCGGAGGGAAACGAATTCTGCCTGGACTGAGGGCAGGGCCCCGGCTGCGAGAAGGTTCCGCAATGACCGCTCCCGTCGTACTGGAAGCCGCCGGCACGCCGACCGCTCCCGCTCTCGTCCTTCGCCCCTGGTCCGCGCAGGACGTTGCCGAGCTGGTCGAGGTGTACCGGGATCCCGAGCTGCGGCATTGGGCGAGTTCTCCTCTGGACGACGAGGACGACGGACTGAGGTGGGTACGGGATCAGGAGCGCGCCTGGGCGGCAGGCCACCGGTTCGGCTTCGCCGTCCTCGAGACGGCCCCGGTGGGGAGCCGCCGCGGCTCGTGGGCAATGTGGTGCTCAAGGAGGTCGCGGCCGGCAAGCCCTCCGCCGAGGTCGGCTACTGGACGGCAGCACGGGCCCGCGGGCGAGGCGTGGCCCCACGGGCCCTGGAAACCCTCACCGCCTGGTCCTTCGACGCATTCCGGGCGGAAGGTCTGGAGCGCCTCGAACTCCTCCACCAGGTCGACAACCCGGCATCCTGCCGCGTCGCCGAGAAGAACGGCTACCGGCTGGACCGGACCCTGCCCGCGGCCCCTCCCTCGTACCCCCTCGACGGCCATCTGCACGTACGGCGCGCGGCCGCCTGACCCCGCCCGGGCAACGCCCGCCCCGGCCTGCGCCTCGCGCGGCCGGCCAGGTGCGCGCCATCCGGGCGAGGCGCCGGGCCCGTTGGGCATGGCTCCCGGGACGGCGGCGGCCCACGGCGGATGCTGATGCCTCCAGCCGCAGGAGAGGCCCGTGAGTGATTGCGACCCCCGAGTGACCCAGAGGCCGACGGCCGGCGCGGCAGGCGAGGACATTCCCGCACCCGGAGTCATCGGCATCGGACTCGCCGCGGTGCTGACGTTCGCGCTCGCCCAGGGCTCCTGGCAGTGGTTCGCCACGTTCATCGGCGTGACGCTCATCGCCGTGATGTTCGCCTTCCAGCGACGGACGCGGTGGACGCCGGACATCCGCTCGGCGTATGTACGAGGGCTGGTGGCGTACGCGCTCGTCGTCGGTCTGTGCGTCGCGGTAGCCCTCGCACCCTTGCTGCAGCGGTGGTCCTGGCTGTTCCCGATGCCGGGTACGCGCGACAAGTGCGAGCTGATGGGCAGGTACGAGGCCCTCCAGGTGAAGGCCGCACTGGGAAGCCTGGCCGGGGGCGACGGCGCGGCCCTCGCGTTCGCTCAGGATGTCCAAGCCGGTAAGGCCGTCGCCGAGTGCCTGGCGGCCACGACGACTCTGTGGCTGCCGGTGTACGGCGTGGGGGCGGCGGCCTTGGTGGGGGCGACCGCCTGGGTCCACGACCGCGCCCGGGCCCGGCGGGGCCGATCGGCGGCTGAGGTACCGGAGTTGGGGTCGTAGCTCAGCGACCGGGATTACCACGGCGTGGCCGAGCCGCATCAGCGCTGCACGGGCCGGGGCCGGCATCCCCGCCGGTGACCGGACCGTACGGACCGGACGGACCGGACGGACCGGACGGATCCAGGGGCAGCAGCAGCCCCCGGTAACGCTGGGCGCACACCGCCCCGGCGGCCTCGGCGAACGCGTCACCAGGTCCCGTACGGTCCACGGGAGCGGACGTGAAACCGGTGAGCTTCCGGACGCCGCGGCCGGCCACGTGGCCCGCCGCTGCGTCCCGGAGGTCAGCGCACCGGCCCCCAGCAGCTGCCGGGCGTTGCGGGTGGTGGGCGAGCGCCAGGTGTCCGGGGAGCCGGGAACAGGTGGCCCGGCCGCGGGGCGGTACGAACACCGCGGCGCCGCGCTCGTCGAGGGCCCGCCACGGTTCCTCGAAGCGTGCGGCGCCCCGGTAGATCCGGTGGTGGTTGCTCTCGGCCGCGAGCCCGTCCGCTCCGAGCACGTCCAGCGCGTACGAGGCCTCCTCCAGCGCGCCTTCGACATCGGGCAGCGGGAGTGTCGCGAAGTGACCGACGCGGCCGGGGTGCGCCTGGCCGAGAGCGGCGGCGAACTCGTCCATCAGCTCCAGGTGCCCCGCCGCGCTCCACCGGGGCCGGCCGGGCATCCCGTCCGGATCAGTGGCCAGTAGTCAGCGCTCGCTGCGGTGCGGCGCGCCCGACCGCAGATCGGCGAGCACCTCGCGCGCCGCGCGGGAACCGGACGCGAGCGCGCCCTGCAGGGAGCCCGTTGCCCGGTGGTCTCCGCAGACGTACCGGCCGGGGGCGATCCGGGTCGTCCGGGACAGTGCCGGCGACGGGGGCATGGCGGGGAGCGCGTCGCGGACGGTGACGCGGTGGACGGGCTGCCAGTTCGAGGTGTCCGCGCCGTACACCTCGCCGAGTGCGGCGAGTACGGCCCCCTCCTGCGCCGGGCCGGGCGCGCCGAGCACGGAGGTCGAGACGAGCGAGCGGCCGTCCGCGGCGTATCCGCGGTGGAGTTCGGTGAGCACGCAGGTGTTCAGGAACCGGCGCCGGGCGTCGATCACCAGGGTCGGTTCCGTGAGCGGCGAGCGGTCGACCGCGTGGTAGAGGGTGGTGACCGTACGCGGGGAGCGCCCGGTGTCGAGTCCGGGGAGGAGCCGCGCCGCGGCCGCCGACCCGGTGGCGACGACGACGGCGCGCGCGGGCAGCTCTCCGGCGCCGGTCAGGGCCAGGCCCCCGGAGGTCAGCGCGGCGACGGGGCTGCCCGTGCCGAGGACTCCGTCGGGAAGGCCCGAGGCGAGCTGCGCCGGTACGGCGCCGATGCCGTTCGCGGGCAGGCACAGCGTGCCGCGCAGCATGCTGCGCCAGACCAGGTGGAAGTAGCGTGCCGAGGTGTCGAGTTCGTCTTCCAGGAAGATCCCCGACAGGAAGGGCCGGAAGAAGGTCTCCGCGGCCCTGGATGAAAAGCCTGCGGCAGCCAGGGCGGCGCCCGTGGTGGTGTCGGGCCGGGTGCGCGGGCGGACGGCGGGCCCGAACATGTCGCGGGCCGAGAGCAGGCCCAGAGCCGCGAGGTCGCGGGCCGAGAACAGTCCGCCGGGCAGCATGTCGCGGCTCGCGCCGGGGCGGCGCGTGGGGTCGGTGATCCGGCGCAGTCGGCCGTCGACGTACACCAACAGCCCCGGGGTAAAGGCCCGCAGTTGCAGCTCTCGTAGGTCGAGACGGCGTTTGACCTGTGGATAGGAGGTGTTGAACACCTGGAATCCGCGGTCGGTGGTGAATCCCGCGACCCGGTCGACCCGCACAGACTAACCCGGACCGGACCCGTACCCGTCCGCGCAGCCACGAGCCTCCCCTGGACGCCAGGTACTCGGCCAGCAGGCGGCTTCCCGCCTCGTGGGGGCGAACGATCATGACGGAATTCGGCTCCTCGATGTGCTCGGTCTGTGCCTCGGACCCGCAATGGGTCCGACTGCGGAAGGAACCTACGCAAACTGCGTGTTCAGTATCCATAACCGTGCGAGCCGTCGAGCCGTCGGTCCGTTCGGCAGCATCAGAGGCCCAGGGCGGTCCTCAACCGGTCGGGTGTGGTGAACAGGTGCCCGCGGATGCCGAGGGCCCGGGCGGCGGCGATGTTGTCCTCGCGGTCGTCCACGAAGAGGATCCGGCCGGGTTCGAGTCCGAGTGCCTGACAGCACCACTGGTAGGCGCCGGCCTCGGGCTTCGCGTGGCCGATGCGGCAGGAGAAGCCGAGTACCGCGAAGTGCTTCAGCCAGGCGTAGCGGTTCTCGTAGTAGGCGGCCAGCTCTTCCGGGATGTTGGAGAGCAGGGCGATGTTCCGGCCTGCGTCCGCGAGCTCTCCGAGGAGGTCCACCATAGACGGGTCGACGGCGCTCCAGCTGTCCAGGTCGGCCTCGATCAGGTCGGCGATCCGCGCCGAGCCGAAGGCCGTGCCCAGCCTCCGGGCGACGGTGCGCCAGTACTGCACCCCGTCCACGTCGCCGCGGTCGTAGGGCTGGCGCAGTTCCCAGTACGCCTCCCAGAAGGACTCCGGTGCGTGGTCCGCGACGGCCACGAGACGGGCCTTGCCCTGGGGGGACTGGTGGCGGGCGATCACGCCGAACATGTCGAACAGCACGGTGTCCATGGAGGGGGTCATACCTTTCGTACGGTCACACCGGCCGCGGCCAGTGCTTCGATTGCGGCACCGGAGGCCGATTCCTCGGTCACGACCGCGTCCAGTGCGGACAGCGGTGCCACGTGGGCCAGGGCGGTGCGGGAGAGCTTGCCCGCTTCGGTGACGGCGATGACGCGTCGGGAGGAGGCGATCGCCGCTTGCTTGATCGCGGCGTCACCCAAGTCGTAGGCGGTCAGGCCGTCTTCGGCCGTCAGTCCGCAGCAGCTGATCACCGCGGTGTCGAACCGCAGCGCGGAGAGGGAGGCCAGCGCCAGGGGGCCGGTCAACGCCAGCTCTCCGGGCCGTGGCTGACCGCCGGGGATCAGCAGCGTCAGCTGCGCACCGCCGGTCAGGGCGTTGGCCGCGTGCAGGGACAGCGGCATGACGGTGAGCCTTCGGCCGGCGAGGGCGTGCGCCACCTCCAGGCAGGTGGTTCCGCTGTCGATGACGACCGACTCGCCGTCGGCGATCAGGGCGGCGACCTCGGCGGCCAGCCGCCGTTTGACGTCCACGCCCTCCTGGGCCCGCAGCGCGAAGGGGGGCTCCTCGCCGCGCAACAGCAGGCTCCGGGCGCCACCGCGGAACCGCTCCAGGACCCCCTGTTCGGACAGGGTCTCCAGATCACGCCGGATGGTCATCTCCGAGCAGCCGGTCAGGGCCGCGAGCTCCGCCACGCTCAGCTGGTCGGCCGCACGCACGGCCTCGGTGATCTGCTTCAGTCTGTCGATACTCACCATACCCACATCGAACAGGATTGATGTTCGAAACGCAACTTACGAACACAGATGATGTTTGTTACGGTCGCAGTATGCATCGTCGACCTCCCTCGGCCGCGCGTCTGGCCACCTTCACCTTCTTCGCCCTGAACGGCTTCGTCCTCGGAATGTGGATCGTCCACATCCCCGCGGTGGAACAACGCACCGGAATCACCCACGCGACGTTGGGCTGGCTGCTCCTGCTGCTGGGTGCGGGCGCGTTCATCGGCATGCAGGTGTGCGGGCCGCTGACCGACCGGCTCGGCGCCCGCCGCATCGTCCCGGCCGGCGCGGCCCTGTGCAGCGCGGCCCTGGTCCTGCCCGCGCTGGCCACGGACGCCTGGACGCTGGGGGGCGCCCTCTTCGTACTCGGCCTGGGCAACGGCTGCCTGGACGTCGCCATGAACACCCATGCCGTACACGTCGAGCGCGCCTACGGGCGTCCGGTGATGTCCGCCTTCCACGCCGTCTTCTCCCTCGGCGGGGTGGGGGCCGCCCTGGCCGGCGCCGCCGCGATCGGATGGGGCTGGGGCATCACCCCGACCCTGACGGGAGTGGGCGCCGCGGGGCTCCTCGTCACGGCACTCGCCACGACCGCACTCCTGCCGCCCGAAACCGCGACTGCGACCGCGACCGCGACTGCGCCCGACAAGGACACCTCCGGCGCTGCCGGGCGCCGTACCCCCCGACGCGTGTGGGCTCTGGCCGTACTCGCCCTGATGCTCATGCTCTGCGAGGGGGTGGCCAACGACTGGAGCGTCCTGCACCTCAAGGACGTACTCGACGCACCCGCGGCGACGGCGGCCCTCGCCTACGGAGCCTTCGCCGCCGCCATGACCGTCGGACGGCTGCTCACCGACCGGCTCGCCGCACGGCGGGGCCCGGTGTTCGTCGTCCGCTGCGGGGCCGGCCTCGCAGCCCTCGGCCTGAGCGCAGCGGCCCTCTCCCCCACCATCCCCCTGGCGTTGGCCGGATGGACCCTGTTCGGCATCGGCCTGTCCGGCTGCGTCCCGCAGTTCTTCAGCGCCGCCGGCCACATCGATCCGGAAGCCTCCGGCGTGAACGTCTCCCGCGTCGCGGGCCTGGGCTACCTCGGGATGCTGGCCGGACCCGCCGTCATCGGACCGCTCACCCACTTGATGCCGCTGAACCTCACCTTCTTCCTGCCGGTCGCGCTCTGCCTGGTCGCGGCAGCCACCGCCGGCGTGCTCCGCCCCGCCCCGGGCACCCGGGAGCAGCCCTCACCGCAGACCGCATCCGCCTGATCCCCCGCGCACCCAGCCCCGGACCCTGTCGGTGCATCCGGTCATCCGGGTATCCGGGCTCCGGGCATCCGGTTCGTTCAGGTCTTCGCCAGTTCGGCGGCGCCGAAGGAGACGTCGAAGCGGTCGCACCAGATGGTGACGCTCGTGTAGTCCGACAGGTTCACGTCGGCGGGGATCTCGTAGTTCTGGTCGCCCTTGTTGCCCTTGAGCTTGCCCAGGCTGACGTACTTGCCGTCGTCGAAGACGCGCCAGCCGGCCGTGCCCTCCTTCACCGGGGCGTCGGTCAGCCAGACGCGCAGGTCGGGTCCGTTGCTCGTGTCGAGGTTCTCCAGGCGCAGGGTGCGGGAGCCGTCGGGGAGGCGGATGAGCTTGGCCGTGCCGGTGGTGGTGTGCTCGTGGCTGATGAGCCCACCCTGGCCGAGGGTCTGCGGACCGGTCTGCGCGGGCGGGGTGGCCGTCTCGGTGCCGCTCGGCGCCGGGGTCCCCGGGGACGCCGAGGCCGCCGGAGCGAGTTGGGCCGTCGGCAGGGTCTCGTTGACCGTCTCGTTCTGCCAGAGCTTCCACGGCTGGAACCAGTACAGGCCGAGGCCCAGCAGTGCGACGGCCGGGACCAGCAGACCGGCGAGCAGCCCTCCGCGCTTCTTTCCGATTCCCATGCCGGCTCCCTCGTTCTCACCCTCGACGCGATCGTCCGATCCGTCACGGACAGTCAACGTCTTGGGAGCCCGCGGAGCCATCCCATCGCTGATGACGAATGTCTTACGGCCGGTCGGTCACGGCGGGCCGGTCGCGCCTGTAGCGCGCCCGGCCCGCCGCCCCGGAGCGTTCGGCGACTCAGGTCTGGCACTGCTTCGTGGACGCGGGAGACCAGCCGCTCCAGACGCCACCGTCGGCGCGGGCATGTACCCGGATCTCGACCTTCACTGGGCCGCACACCCGGGTCGTGCTCCCCACTTCGACGGGTCCGATGGCCTGGCCCGCACCGGCGTAGGAGCGGCCGTTGCCGAGCTTCTCCCAGTGCCCGCCGTCGACGACACGGAAGAACGCCTCGTACGAGATGTTGAGGCCCTTCGTTCCGGTGTTGCGCGCCTTGATGTACGCGGTGATCTCGCGGGTGGGAAATCTCCCGGCGGATCCGCGCTCGGCACTGATGCAGCCGTTGACGGCCACACGGCCGGTCGACACGCCTCCACCACAGGCGACCGCCGCGGCATGGGCGTTGGCCGGGATCGTCAGCACGGTGAGCGCGACTGCGCCCAAGATCGTTCCAGTGCGCCTCAAACGCAAAGTTCCATACCCCTCTTCGAGTCCGTTTCTCCTGAAGAACCATGGCCCGCCTCGGGGTACGACGAGGAGGGTCTCATCGGGTCCTTCACCCCAACGGGTGTAGCGAGTGGCGTACATGAGCCTCAAGCAGACGCTCCCCGTCGCCGTTCCGTTGAGTGGCACGACCGGTGCCCGGCCGGGGCTCGCTTCCGCACGTGGAGGGAGCCGGGTCCGGCCCCGGGCCCCGCCGGAGGATCGGCGGGCCGGTCGACGGCGTACGTCCCGGCGGGCCGCTCCGCCGCCCGTGCCATCTCACGGCAGATGGAGGGCGCGAACCTGACCGGCCGGCCTCGCGGCCGCAGCCCCTCCGCGCGTAACCGGCCGGACCGGCGACGCACCGACGTCACCGCCGTCATCGGCACTCGAGCAGGCGTGTCCGCCGTCGCCGACGTCGGCGGGATGCGCGCCGGCCCGCACCCATCGCGGGCGCGGGCCGGGGTCCGGCGTCGTACGGTCGGGGCGGGCCGGCCAAGGCGGCCTTGGTCCCGGTCCTTAGTGGGGGGCGGAGTGGGTGGCTCGGGCGTGGGCGGTCTCGAAGCGGTGGAAGGCCGCTTCCTGGCGCCACTCGACCTGGGCCTTCGGGCTGGCGGCCAGGAAGCCGGCGCACCGCTTGCCCGGGTGTTCGGCGCCCGGGCGCTCGTCGGAACACGGCCCGGTCGGCCGGTAGCCGGTACGGACGTTACGGTTCCACAGGCCGCGGCCGGGCAGGAACGAGTGCTCCAGGGAGGCCCGGGCGAGGTCCCTCAGCTCCGGGTAGCCGAGCCCGTACATCTCGGCGGCCCGGCGGTACTCGTCGGTGATCTCGATCCGGGACACGCCCGGGTCGTCGGTGGCCAGGACGACCGGGACGCCGTGCCGGCGGTAGGTGGCGAAGGGGTGCGCGTCGCCGGAAACGCGCAGGATCTGCTCGTTGCTGTGGAAGGGGACCTCGACCGCGATCCGCCGCTCGGCCATGTACCGCATGAGCGACTCCCAGCGGTCCTCGCTCAGGACGGACACTCCGTGCCCGATCCGCTCGGCGCGGCCCGTCTGGGCGGCCTCCCTGATGTGGAAGGTCAGGTCCTCCGGCTTGACCAGGCCGGGCACCAGCTCACCCGCGTGCAGGGTGATGTGCGCCTTCGGGTACTGGGTCTTGAGGTAGTTCAGCATCCGCATGTGCAGGCGGTAGTCGCGCAGGGCGACTTCGCCGTCCTCCGGCTGCACCAAATTGACGGCGACGAAGCGCGGGTCGCGCTCGGCCAGCCGCATGCCGAGCGCCATCTGGGTGAACACCCGCTCCGGGGTGCCGAGACGGGCGACCTGGGAGATCCAGCGGTACGGCAGGGAGCAGGCGGGATCGGGCGTCTGGGTGTCGCAGTGCGCGGTGCTACGGAACTCCGCGTCAGTGGCGTCGGCGTCGGCGCGGGCCTGCCGGACGACCGCGTCCAGGCCGCCCTCGGCGAGGATCTTGTCGTGCATGCGGTCGAGGTCGGCGTCGTAGCCGACCCGGTCGGCGAGGGCACGGGCCGGTCCGGAGGCCGGGGAGACCATGGTCTCCAGGTAGAACTGGTTCTGCCGGGCCGCGGTGTTGGCGACCTCCGCGAGCATCCGGCCGGGGTGGCGCCAGGTCACCTCGCCGAACTTGCCGAAGGTGTCGAAGAAGTGGTCGTGGCCGTTGCCGTCGGCCGGAAAGTCCTGCATCGACCAGGCGCGGATGACCTGCCGGCGGAACGCGGGGTCGGTGACGGCGTCGGCCGCGGGGCGGGTACCGGGTCCGCAGGGCGGGGGTACCGCGGTGGTGGTGTCGGTGGTGATGCACAGGCCGTCCCCGGCGCCGAGCTCGATCAGGAACTCGGTGGTGACGGCGCCGGACAGGTGGTTGTGCAGGTCACCCCCCTTGGGGAGCTCGGCGAAGAACTCCCCCGACCGGGCCGGGCCGGGGGCGGCAGGTGCGGCGGGAGCGGAAGCGGCGTACGCGGAGGCGGGTGCGAGCAAGGCCAGGGCGGAGAGCGCACCGATCAAGTGAGATGGGATCACGGCCACATGGTGGTGACCCGAGCCCCCCGACGACGGCATGCCGGGCCGGGCGCCGCCCGTTGTCACCCGAGAGGCTCCCCAGAGGATCGTTCCTCCTGCCGGAGACCGGCCGCGGCGAGCCGTGTCCGGGGACGGCCCGCATTCTCCTCGACCCTCGAATCGGTGCGGAGAATCTAACCCTTCGGGCGCTCGCCCCCGTTCTCGAACGGCCCAGCGCGCGGGATTCGGTGATAGAAGAACCTTGCCCCCGCTTCCGTGACGGGTCTCATCGTCCACCCCTCCCGGGAGCGTCAATTCCGCACGCGCACAGGAAGGTTCAAGGCAGACGATGTATGCGCGCCCCGACGAGGTCCGTCATCTGCACACGCTCGGACCGCACGGCACCAATCTGGAAGCCGCCTCGCACGAATGGCTGAGCAGGCGGGGCATCGACGGGACCGTCGAGCTCCACTCCTCCATCGAGTCGGCGCTGGAAGCCGTACCGGATGACGGACGGCACGCGTTGACCGCCTGCGCCGTCTACCCCACCCTGCACACCCTGGTCTTCTCCAACCTGCACCGGCTCCACATGATCGACAGCTTCGTGATGCCGACGCACAGGATGGTCCTCGCCAGCAGCGGAACACCCGTTCCGGCCACGGTCGCCTCCCACCCCGCGCCCGAGGGGCTCGTGCCGGAGCACGCCGAGATACGCGAGGTACTGAGCAACTCCCAGGCCGCCAGGGACTGCGCCGAGGGCCTCGTCGAGGGATGCGTCACCACGATCGTGGCCGCCGAGAACAACGGGTTACGGGTGCTGCGGGACTTCGGCCCCGTGCCGATGGTCTTCACCGTCCACCAGGTACTGACCGTCCGGCCCGGAGCCCGGGAGCCGCTCACCGCCGGATCCGGCGGAGCCGCCGGGACATCCGGCGCCACCGGACTCGCCGGGGTCACGGGAGTCGCCCGATGAGTACCGGTCGATTCCTCCCCCAGCCGGCCCCCGTGTCCGCCGAAGTCCGCTCCCAGGCCGACGCGTTGACGGCCTCCCTCATCCCGATGGTGAACCGCTTCCGGGCCCGCCAGGAGGACGACGGGACCGTTGCCGCCCCGACCGCCGAGGATGGCGCCCTGCTGGGCCGGATACGCGACGAGGCCGCGGCCTGGTACCGGGCCAACGGCCTCGCCGGGCAGGCCGACGCCCTGGTCGCGGACGTCGACGGCTGGCTGGCGGCCGGCCTTGGCGCCCGCCCCCACTTCGCCCGCTCCCGCGACGCCCTGCGGGTCCCGGCCGACGGAGAGGTCGTCTTCTTCCTCGCCCCGCTCCAGAGCACCAACAGCGCCCCGCCCGCGGGCAAACGGCTCGACTGCTTCCTCGCCCTGCGCAAGGAGCCCGCCGCCCTCGCGGCCATGGCGGGGGACTTCCCGCACCCGAAGAACAACTGCCAGTCCCTCGTCCTGGTCACCGGCAGCGCCGGATTCACCCTCGGGTCCTGCCTCGTCTTCTTCCCGGAGAACGTGGCGGCGCACGACAAGGTGACCGACCAGCCGTACGCCATGTTCTTCTACAACAAGATGCGCAGGATCCACGAGACGTACGCACTGCCCGCCGCCGAGGCCGTGCTGACTCCGGACTCCCTGCCGCGGGCCTCCACCGGCCTCGCCGCCGACGCGTGCTTCGAGGCGCGCGCCATCTGGGGCTACCTCCACGACTCGATGCACTACCAGGGCCTGTGGCCGTTCGACGAGAACATCTCCCTCAAGATGAACTGGTTCGTCGGCCTGCTGGAGGAGATCAAGGTCGACGCGAAAACCGTGCTCGCCTGTGCCGACAGCGCGCTCGTCCCCTTCGCCGACGAGCAGATCGACATGATCCTGCTGGAGCGGGTGTTCCGTTACCCGCAGGCCGAGGACGCCACCCGCAACTTCGACTCCGGCACCGGTGTCTTCCTCTACTCCTGGTTCCGCGAACACGGCGCCCTCGTCGGCTCCCCCGCGGACGCCGGCTTGCTGCGCCTGGACCGCGTACGGGCCCTGGAGGCACTGCGCGCCTTCGTGACCACCGTGGAGAAGCTGGAGGCCGAGGTCACCGACGAGGACGGCTACCGCGCGGCCGCCAAGGAGCTGGTCCGCCGCTACCTCCCCGAGGGCGAGCCGAAGCAGCGGTACTCCTTCACCGCGGACCAGCTCGTGCTGCGCCGCGCCAAGAGCCGGCTCGACCGGCTGCCGCCGCTGGACTTCACCCGGGCCCAGTGGTGAGCCCGACCGCGCCCGGCCGCGGCGGCCACCTGGTGGTGCCCGTCCTCGCGGTGTGCATGGTGGTCCTGCTCGCCACGGGCTGGCTGCTCTCCGGGCACCTGGTGGCCGGAGTTCCCCCGCTGGCGGTGGCGGCGGGGCGGACCGCCGCGGCCTTCGGCGTCATCGTGCTGATCGCCGCGCTGACCCCGCGCGGCCGCACGGGAGTACGTACCGCCGCGGCCAGGCCCCGTACCGTAGCGGTCCTGGCATTCCTGGGGTTCTTCGCCTATTACACGGGAACCCTGCTCGGCACCCGGTACGTGGGCGCCTCCCGGGTCGGGCTGATCGTCTCGCTGCTGCCCTGCGTCACCTTCGTCATCGGCTACTTCGCCTTCCGCGAGCCCTCCTCGCGCCGCAAGGTGGCCGGCACGGTGCTCGCCGGCGCCGGCACGGTGGGATTCCTCCTCGCCGACGGAACGGCGGGCGGCGGAGGCGGGGGCACGGGCGGCGGGACCCTGCTCACCGGGGGCACCCTCGCCTTCGGAGGCACCCTCGCCTACGCCCTGTACGGCTACGTCTACCGGCAGCGCATGTCCGATGTGCCCGCGCTCGCGGCCCTGCCGGCCGTCACCGGGGCCGCCACGCTCATGCTCGGTCTCACGGCCGTGGTGTTCGTACCGCTCGGGGCGATCTCCGCGGCCGACTGGGGCGGGGTCGCCGTGCTCGGCGCGGTGCTCACCGCCCCGGTCTTCCTCATCTCCCACGAGCTGATCCTGCGCAAGGGCCCGCTGTTCACCTCTGCTCTGGGGCTGGCCGTGCCCTTCCTGGTGCGGCTCGGGGAATGGGCGCTGGGGTCGGCCCGCGCGCCGGGCCCGCTCCCCGTCCTGCTCATCGCCGCTTCCGCCGCCGGCGTGTGGCTCACCGTGGGCGCCCCCCGGCGCCTCCCCGCCACCGAAACCGCGGAGTCCGCCGCACTGTTGGGGTCCACCGAGTTCCCGGAGTCCACCGGACTCCAGCAGTCCGCCGAACGATCTGCCGCTTGCGGCCGTCCCGACCGCCCCTCCTCCGCCCCCGCGGAGGCCCTCCCGCCGAGGAACCACCTGTGACCGCCTCCCGTCCCGTCCTCGTCCTGCTCTACCAGCGCGTCGGCCTGCCCTGGCTCTTCGAGAGCGCCGCCCGCGCCGGCATCGACCTGGTCCTCGTGCCCCGGCCCGACGAGGAGGTGGACCCGGACCGGCTGCCCCCGGCCGTCGTGGAGCTGCTCGCGCTCGACCCGGTCGCGGACCCGGCCCACGCGCTGGAGACCCTCCGCAAGCGGCACGCGGCCACTCCCTTCGACGGGATCGTCACCCTCTACGACCCCCTCGTGCCCTTCGCCGCGCAGGTGGCAGAGCTCCTCGGGCTGCCCGGCATCGGACTGGACGTCGCACGGGGTACTCAGGACAAGCGGGTGACCCGTGAGCGGCTCGCGGCGGCCGGGCTCAACGTGCCGCTGTTCGTACGCCTGGACCCGGCGGACGACCCGGTCCAGAGCGTGGCGGCCGCCGGCCTGGCCTACCCGGTCGTGGTCAAACCCGCCCTCGGCATGTCGAGCCTCGGAGTGACCCGGGCGGACTCCCCCGCCACCATCGGGGCGATCGTGGCGGAGGTGCGCAGGGTGTCCGCCGGCATCGCGGACGGCGGCGCGGGCCTGCTCGTGGAGGAGTACCTCGACGGTCCCGAGTTCGCCGTGGAGTCCCTCGTCCACGAGGGCCGGGTCCAGATCCTCGCGATCGGGTTCAAGGGCGACCCGCAGGGCCCGTACTTCGAGGAGAGCGTCTACCGGGCCCCGGCCGAGCTGCCCGAGGCCGTCCGCGCCGAGATCGTACGCGAGGTAACCGCCGCCCACGCCGCACTCGGCGTCGCCGTCGGCCCCACCCACACCGAGCTGCGTCTGCGCGGTGGTCGCGACCCGTACCTGCTGGAGATGGGGGCGCGGATCGGGGGCTCCGGCGTCTCCCACTACATCGCCGAGGCGGTCACCGGCATCGACTTCGCCGGGCAGGCACTGCGCCTCGCGGCGGGACTGCCGCCCGCCCGCGCCGTCGAGGCGGGGCTCACTGAGCCCGTCGCGGCCGCCGCCAACTACATCGTGCCGTGCGGCGGGCACGGCACGATCACGGCCGTCCACGGCATCGACGCACTGCGGGCCGACGCGCGCGTGGACCACGTGGTGCAGATGCTCGTCCCCGGTGACCTGGTCCGCCCGTACCCGGACTTCACCGGCTATCCGGCGTTCGTCCTGTCCCGGCACGCGGATCTGTCGGAGGCGGAAGGGTTCCACGCCCATCTGGAGGTGGCCGTCCGCATCGACTACGCGCCCGGGCCGGGCCCGCAGGACGCCTCGTGAGCGCCGCTCCCTTCGACGGCCGGCTCCGGGATCGCGGTTCAGCGGGTGGGCGGGACGAACTCGGGCTGGTCGAGCAGGCGCAGCCAACTTCCGTCGGGCCGGCGCCGGACGACCTGCGCCCGGGCGCCGGCCCCGTCCTTCGGCGGGGTCGAAGTGAGGGCGATGTCGCCGCTGATCAGCGTCGGCAGTGGCTGTTCCGGCTCGAAGCGGGGGCGGTTGGCCAGCACCTTCTCCCATAGCTCGCGGATCGCTTCCCGGCCCACCGTCCGCTCGCCGGGCGGGTAGGCCATCACCGCGTCCTCTTCGTAGAGCGCGGCGACACCGGCCGCGTCACCGGCGTTGGACCGTTCGACGAACAAGCGGGTGATGTCTTCGGGGCGCATGGCCTTCTCGTACTCCGGCATGGGTTCCTCCTGACGTCGGGTTTCGGTGATTCCCAGCCTGGTCGCCCGATAGCCAGAAGTCCAATAGATGAATCTGCTGGGAGCTAGAATTTCCAGTCATGGACTTGAGGCAGCTGGAATACTTCGTCGCGGTCGCCGAAGAACAGAACTTCACCCGGGCTGCCGAGCGGGTGCACATCAGCCAGTCCGGCGTCAGTGCTCAGATCCGCCAGCTGGAACGCGAACTCGGTGCCGAGCTGTTCGACCGGTCGGCGCGCACTGCAACCCTTACCGTTGCCGGAAAGGCCGCGCTCGAACACGCCCGCGCGGCGCTCGCCGCGGCTGGGGCCGTCGGCCAAGCGGTGGGTGAGGTAGCCGATCTGATCCGGGGTCGGCTCACGGTCGGGATGGTCATCGGCTGCACCATCACACCGCTGTTCGACGCACTCTCCGTGTTCCACCGGGCGCATCCCGGGGTGGAGATCTCCCTGTTGGAGGACAATTCCGACCGGCTCGTCGAAGGAGTGCGCTCCAGCGCGCTCGATCTGGCTCTCGTCGGGACCGCGACCGCCACCCCCGACGGGCTGGAGGCTCTGACGATCATCAGTGAGCGGCTCGTCGTGGCAGTTCCGGCCGGACATGTCTTGGCGAAGCAGCGGCAGGTTGCCCTGCGCGACGTGGTCGCTCACCCCATCGTGTGCATGCCGCCCGGGACCGGCCTGCGCACGGTGTTCGACCGTGCTTGCGCCGCACAGGGCCTGCGACCCGCGATCGCGTTGCAAGCCAGCGCCGCGGATGCCATTGCCGACCTCGCCGCCCGCGGACTCGGGGTCGCCATTCTCAGCGCCTCGATGGCCGCGAGCCATCACGGCCGGCTCACCTACCGCACCATCGACGATGTCGAAACACCCGCCCTGCTCGCCCTGATCTGGAGGAGCACGCACGCCCCCGCGGTGCGTGAGCTGCTTGTGCACAGCCGGCGGGCCTTCGGCTCGACGGCACCACCCGCCGGACGGCCGTCGCACTGACAGCCGCCGAGGGGGGACTTCGGTCCGGTGCGGCCGGGCCGTTCGGCGGCGCCGGGGATCGGCTGGGCCGTGCCATCCTGGGTGAGCAGCAGGAAATCGCCGCTCCGTAGCGGTTGATCCCGCTCCCGTCCCCCGCCGCCCCTCACAGGCCGGGGACGGCCAAGAGAAAGTCGTAGCAGCGTCGGCATGCCAGCCCAGGCAGCCTTTCGGACGCGTGGGCAACCCAGGCAACCCAGTCGAGCCGTCCTGGGTTCCTGGCCGGCCGCTACGCGTGCTCTCCCCTCGAGTCCTCCAGGAACCCGGAGCTCCCCCCTCCCGGTAAAGGACATCACTCGTGTCGGATCTTGAGCGCAACAAGCAGGTCGTCGTGGACTACTACGAGACGGCCTTCGGCGGCGACCCCGAGAAGGCGATCGCCGACCACTTCGGCCCCCGGTACGTACAGCACAACCCCGACGCCGAGGACGGCCCCGAGGCCTTCACTGGCTTCGTGCGCTGGCTGCGCGGCGAGTACCCGCGGCTGCGGCTCGACATCAAGCGCGTACTGGCCGAAGGCGACATGGTCGTCACCCACTCGCACCTGATCCTGGAACCCGGGAAGCCGGGCCGGGCCCTCGCGGACTTCTTCCGCCTGGAGGACGGCAAGGTCGTCGAGCACTGGGACGTCATCCAGGAGGTGCCGGAGGCCTCCGCCAACCCCAACGGCATGTTCTGACCGGCGGCATGGCCTTCGCGCCGGGGACGGCCGCCCACCGGGCGGCGGCCCTGGCCAGGAAGGTGGCGAAGCGAGGACCGCCGCCACGGTCCGCACGGTGTCGAGCAGTTCGACACTGGGGCACGCCGGACTCCCCCCGGGGCGGGGGCACCGGCGGCGAAGGGCTGCGTGAGCGCAAGAAGCGGCTGATGCGTCAGCAACTGACCTCCGCGGCAAAGGAGTTGTTCGTGGAATGCGGATTCGACGCGGTCCGCGTGTCCGAGGTCGCGGCGGCCTGCCACATGCCCTGCCCCCGCGGCACCTTCATCCGGGCCTCGACGTGCCCGTAGGTCTGGGTGAACCGGCCGGAGGTGTTCAGCCGGGCGGACGTGTACTCGCACCGGCCGTACCAGCACTGGTAGTTGCCCGGATTCTCGCGGCGGGCGGTGATCACCAGGTTGCCGGCTCCGTCGAGCGCGGCGTTCGAGGCGCCGGGCGTGTACCACTGGCGTTCGTGGTTGTTGACGTTGTCCCCGGTCTCGACGTTCCACTTGCCGGAGTTCACCGCGGCCCCGGCCGGGCCGTCGAAGGTGTCCTCGAAGGTGACGGCGGCAGCGGCCGCCGGGCGGGGCTCCACCGGCACGGCCGAGACGGCCGGTCCCAAGCCGAGGGTGATGGCCAGTGCGGCGGTGAGTAACGCCGCCAGCCGTAAGGCACGGCGGGGTGAGGGGGTGGGCATCGGCGCCTCTATTCCAGTATTGGTCCGGACCTGAGCCTGGGAGGAGTGAACCCCCCGCGACCCGCCCCGGTCAAGAGGTCGAGAGCGCTCTCAAGCAGCTACGGCGAGACCCTCTCGGCGCTGAAGTGGCGTGCCGAAGCGCTCGATCTACGCTCGGTCTACTGCCGCGCCGGCACGACGACTTGGTGCTGCTGGAGCGCGAGCGGGGCCGTCGGCGCCTGCTCCACGCCCTGGAACCGGGGTGCGAACTCTCCGGCCTGATACGGAACTCCCGCTCCTCCGTCGTCCGCACCCGCGAAGTGGCGGCCGACCGCGTGCGCCACGCCTGATCTGGGGTCAAGCTGAAGGCATGACGGATGAGCTGTCGGTTCCGCTCAGCTCCGGGCTGCGGCTGGCTCTCGCCATGCGCGGCGGGGTCAGTCTCGCCGTATGGATGGGCGGGGCCTGTTGCGAGACCGCGGCGCTCCGGGCGGCGGCGGGGCAGGAGCCCGCCCCCGAGGCGGGCGTCTACGCGGGGCTGCTGGACTCGTGCGGTTACGAGGACGTCGACATCGACGTCCTCGTCGGGACCAGCGCCGGGGGGCTCAACGGCGCGTTGCTCGCCTGCCACCTCGTGTACGGGATGCCCTTCGGCCGCGGCGTGCGGGACGTGTGGCTGCGCCTGGGCGACCTCGAAGGGCTGCTGCGCCGCTCCACCCCCTTCCACGTGCCGGCCTCGCTGATGCGCGGGGACGAGGTCTTCTACAAAGAGCTGCGCAGTGCGCTGGCCAAGCTCATCGGGGAGGCCGAGGCGGGATGGCAGCCCCCCGCCTTCCTCCGCCTGATCCTGACCGCGACCCGGCTGCGGCCCCGCCGGGACTGGGTGCGGCCCACCCTTGGCCGGCCACTGCTGGTCGGGCGCTCCCAGGCCTACTTCCGGTTCCGGCACCGCGGCGCGCTGACCGACTTCCCCTCCGATGCCACGGCCCGGGAAACAGCCTTGGACCGGCTGGCGTACGCCGCGCGCACCTCGTCCTCGTTCCCGGGAGCCTTCGAACCGGGGAGGGTGTTCGTCGGCACCGGATTGCAGCCAGTCGAGGAAACGCCGCGGGTGGACATGCGCGGCGTCAGCAGTGAGACCGGCTACCCGGACGAGAACCTGACCGGCTGCACCGAACTCATGGACGGCGGGCTGCTGGACAACATCCCCGTCGCCTGGGCCGTACGGGCCATCGCGGGGGCACCGCTGACCCACAACGCCGACCGGTGGCTGCTGTTCCTGCAGCCCGTGCCGCCCTTCCCGCCGCCTCCCGAGAAGGGGACCAGCCGACGCGTCACCCGGCTGCTGCGGATGGCCGCGAAGTCCCTGTCCGTGAAGGCCGGTTCCGAGTCCCTGCGCGACGACGCGCTCGAACTCCGGGCCGCCGAAGCCACGGCGCCGCAGAAACGGGGCGTCACCCGGCTGCTGCCTCCGGACCTCGGCAATCTGCAGGCCACCGCACTGGCCCGGCTGGACACCTACCGCCCCACGGTCGGTGGCGCCGAGGCGACGCGGCTGATCCGGCTTCTGGAGGATCCGGCGGAGGTGACCGGCCCGGACGCGTTGCCGCTGCCGGCGGGGCCGGGTCCGCTGGAGCGGCTGGACGAGAGCGCCGGTGACGGCTCCGCATCCCTTTTCAAGCGCCTGCTCGACACGTCGAGCAGTCTGGTGCTGCCCGACGGCCTCGGCCTGCTTCCCAAGCCGGGACGCTCGCCCCTGCCGCTGGCCCGTACGGTCCGGCTGCTCATGGACTGGGTGCAGGGGTACGAGACCCTGGGCGAACCGGTGGACGCCGAGTCGGTGGCGGCCTGGCGGAGCAAGCTGTACGCGTTCCGCTTCGCCGTCGCAACGCTGATTGCCGCACGGGACCGCCTGCTCCTCAGCACGTACGGGACCGCGCTGTCCCTAGGGCTGATCCCTCCCGACGCCACCGCTCCGTTCGACGAGGCCACGCTCCGGCTGAACGCCCTCATGCCCTCGATTCCCCTGCCCGGCGCGGAGCCGGCCCAGTGGGAGACCTGGGCGGTGAACCTGGCCCAGGCCGTCACCACCGGCACCTTCCCCGGTGCCCCCATCACCGGTACCGGGGATCTGCCCGACGATGTCTACGAGGGGCTGTGGGAGTGCCTGGCCGCCCTGGCCGACGACATCGGTGTGCACCTGCCCCTCGAAGTCCCCGGCTACGAGGCCCTCCATGAGGCCGCCGCCCCCGGGACCTTCCCGACGACGGCCGACGCGCTGGCGTTCGCCGAAGTGCTGCTCGGCCCCCTGCGCCCGGATCCGCTGGCCGAGGCCCCGGACATCCGCTTCCACACCGTCTCGGCCTCCAACACCAGCTGGGCCACCCGCACCGTGCTGCCGCAGGTGGCCCCGGACTCCCCGAAGGAACTGGTCAGGGCCAAGCTCAGCGGCAATCAGCTCAACAACTTCGCCGCGTTCCTCAGCGCCCGCTGGCGGATGAGCGACTGGACCTGGGGCCGGCTCGACACGGCCGCCTCCCTCGTCTCCGTCGTCGCCACCGACGAGCGCCTGCAGGCCGCATTCGGGGATCCCACGGACCTCACGGCGCTCGGGGAGCAGATCACCGCCGAGATGGCACCCGGACCGCATTTCATGGACCTCTGGGCACAGGACGTCATATCCAGCCCGGGCGTGGAGCGCTGGGATCGGGTACGGAACGTACTCACCGCCGTCCGTCAGCGCGAGATCCTCGACGAGGAGCTTCCGTTCATCGCCCAACTGCACAGCAAGGGCTTCAAGGGCGGCAACCGGCCGCCCGACCAGCTGCCGGACCCGCCACCCCTGAGCACACCTGAGGCCTTCGAAAAGGCCATGGAGTCCTTCGGGGAGATCGGCTCCGAGGAAGTCGGCCAGCTGATCCGGGCGCGGGACCCGCGCCGGGCGGCACTGCGGACCGGTCTCCTCGCCTGGCCGGCGCTCCAGCCCACCGGCAAGGCCAAGGCCCACCTGGTGCAGGGACTGCTCGGAGCGCTGAAGCCGCTGGTCTACGTCCCGCCCCTGTTCGGGATGGTGGCACCCGCCTACGCCCTCGGGGCTGCCGTGCTGATGTGGATCGGCATCGCCTTCAGCGCCGGGCAGTGGTCCTCGCTCCCCGGACACATCCCGGTCTGTCTCTACGCCTTGATCGCCTTGGTGGGACTCGTCCGGCAGCGCATCGGACCGCTCTGGCCGCGGATCCCCGCGTTCGTGCTCGTGGCCGGCCCGCCGATCGCCCTATGGCAGTTGCGTGACCTGGACACCCCCGGCGTCGGCAATTGGCAGCGCGCACTGATCATCGGCGCCGCTTTCGCCCTCGCCGCCGCGGCCATGCTGTATGTCGGCACGGACCGGTGGTTGTTGCTCCCGCCGGCCGCCCTGATCGCGGGAGTCCTCGCCGGCCTCGTACAGCTCGGCCGGGTGGAGACCGGCGGGTGGTGGGCCGCTCTCGCCCTCTACGCCGCACTCTTCTGGGTCACCTTCGTCCTCCCCTGGCTGTACCCGAGGCCGCGCTCGACGTAGCGCTCCGCGCCGATTAGTACAGCGCAGGTCACGAGGCTCGTCACCACAACGAGCGGCTCATCCGACCTAGAAGCCGTTGTCTTTCCGATAGTGGCGGGCGCGTTTCCGCTGGTCAGGTCCGGCAGCAGGTCCACCGGCCGCCGCGTCTCAATATCGATCAGCACGGTTCCGTAGACGCGGCCCTTGCGCATCGCGTACTCGTCGACGCCAACCACCCGCGGAGACGGCGGTTGTGGTTCGGGAAGTGCGTGGATGAGTCGCAACACGGCACTGCGGCTGATCGAGACCCCGAGGGTGCCTGCCGGCCTGGCGCCGGCCCGGCCGGCCAGCGCCAGGCCGATGCTGGCCAGCGCCGCCCGCAATCGCTCCGTCCATCGGCTGTGTCGACGCGTCAGGCCCGGCACCTGCTCGGCGAAGGTCCGCCGCTCGCACGATGCGCCAGCGCAGATGAACCGGCGGACATGCAGACGCAACTGCACTCGCTGGCCCGCGCTCGGCGTGTCCATGGGAGAGCGAAAGTAGGAGCCGTGAAGCCGACTCGACCAGACTCCGCAGCCCGGGCATGACGCCCCAACAGATGTGGACCTCACCTCGACCCGAATGACCACGCTATCCATGTCGACCGACAGCACCCCCACGTCCGCGACCGCTGGAAGCAGCAACGCCTCCAGCCGGACCAATACCTCGTTCACGGGCCAGAAGTGTCAGCGACAGCATGACGACGTCCGACGATTTGCAGGCAACCTCATGAGTACAGCCAAGAAGATCAACAATCACGCAACGTGAGCGACCACAGAACTCGTGCCAGAGCCTGAGAAGTAGCAGCACCTGCCGCCGCGTCGAGGCGGGATGACGTCCGCTCCTTCGTCTCCGTGTCCTTCGGCGCGGAGGTAGGTGCTTTGGAGATCACGGTTCAGTGGATGAGAACGTCCTGGACGAAGCAGTCTCGGGGCGGGGAAGCCGCTGCTCGTAGCAATGCCGCCCCGGTCGGCCTCGCCGTGCCGCAGGCCTGGGTACGGCCTGGACACCGGGTTCGGCCTGCGTGCCGAACTGGCCAGCCCGAACCCCGCAGCAGCTGATCAAGCGGCTGGAGCCGCAGGTCGCCGCCCTGCCGCCGGAGATCGCCCGACTGGGCGGCACGTCCGGCCGGGTGGCCGAACTCCAGGTGGAGGCAGGCCACCGGAAGCGGGGGAGGGCTCACGCTGCACCGGCAGAGGGTCGGTACCGACATCTGGTCACGATCGGATAACGGCGTGTCAGCTCTCTTGTCCGACCGAGTGTTAGCGTTAACACTCTCCCGAACGACCGAGCCGTTTCTCCCGTGCCCGCACGCCCCATGGAGTCCAGATGAGCGCAGCACCCCACCCGGCGCAGCCGTCCCGTCGCACCATTCTCGGCCTGGCCGCCGCCACTCCCTTGGCGATGACCGGAATCCTGAGCTTCGGCGCGGGCGCCGCCCACGCGGCCGACTCGGCGTACGTGATGTGCTACTTCACCGAGTCGAACGACCTCGGCGCCGGCACCGACTACGGCCTCCACCTCGCGGTCAGCCGCGACGCGCTGGAGTGGACGCCGCTGAACCAGAACAACCCCGTCGCGATCCCCACGGCGGGCGCCCTCGGCCTGCGCGACCCGTTCATCCTGCGCAGGCAGGACGGCACCTTCGTCGTGCTCGCCACCGATCTCAAGGGCACCGACTGGGGCTACAACAGCCAGTACATCCACGTCTGGGACTCGGTCGACCTGCGCACCTTCACCGGCTACCGGCGCCTGAAGCTGCACGACATGGCCACCCACAGCTGGGCGCCGGAGTCGTTCTGGGACGCGGGGCGCGGCCAGTACGCGGTCCTCTACTCGGCGGCCAACGCCAGCGGTCACAACGTGATCATGGTGAACTACACCAGCGACTTCATCACGGCCTCCGCCCCGCAGGTCTTCTTCGACCCCGGCTACGACGCCATCGACGCCAACGTGACCGTCGGTGTCGGCGGCGTCAACTACATGTACTTCAAGGACAACGGGCAGGGAAAGCTCCTCGGTACCAAGTCCACGTCGCTCACTCCGGGCAGCTTCACCGTCTTTGGTACCCCGACCTTCCACGGTGGCACCGAGGCCCCGACCATCGTGAAGTCGCTGGCCTCGAACACCTGGTACTTGTGGGGCGACTCCTACACCCCCAACGGCGTCTTCTACGCCTGGGAGACGTCCGACCTCGCGTCCGGCACCTGGACCGCCCTCGACCAGAAGACCTACACCCAGCCGCTCAACTCCAAGCACTGCGGCATCACGACCATCACCGCCGCCGAGTACGACAACCTGCTCGCCAAGTGGGGTGCACCGGGCTGGAACCGGCTCAAGTCCTACAACTTCCCGGACCGTTACGTCCGCCACGCCGACAGCGTCGGCCGCATCGACCCGTACCCGTTCAACCCGTACACCGACTCCCTGTGGAAGCTGGTCCCGGGCCTCGCCGACAGCTCCGCCGTGTCCTTCCAGTCCGTCAACAACCCCACCCGCTACCTGCGGCACTACAACTACGAGCTGCGACTCGACGTCAACGACGGCACGTCGACCTTCGCGGCGGACGCTACCTTCCACCGCACGGCCGGCCTGGCGGACTCCAGCTGGTCCTCCTTCCGCTCGCACAACTTCCCGACGCGTTACCTCCGGCACTCCAACTACGTCCTGCGCATCGACCCGATCTCGACGGCGACCGAACGGCAGGACGCGACGTTCCGCGTCGGCTACTGACCGGCGCGCCCTGCGCCGTCCGGCCGACGGACCGCGTTCAGCCCCGGGTGTGACGGAACGGCGGGACGGGGCCCACCCGTCCCGCCGTTCCGCGTTTGCGGCCATGCGCCTGCGGTCGCCCACGGTCCGCAACGGATCTGGCTCGGACGCGGCGGTGCCGCCGTTACGGCCGAACGATCTGAACCAACTGCCGGGAATGGCTGAGTACCTCCACTGGCAGCACACCGTCGTCGCACAGCGGGTGTGCGAGGCCAGGAAGGAGTTCCAGCGGCGGCGCAGAGACGAACTAACCGCTGCCGGGATCCTGCCCGTTCCACCCGCCACAGATGATCCACGCGAGCAAGCGCTGCTCTGGCTGGCCCAGCACCTCGATCCTCAGTTCCGTCAACTGTTCAATGAGCGGTCGGAGATCGCAGGACTGTCGCCCGATGCATCAACGGCCATCCGGACAAGGCATGCCGCCATCGAGCGCGCCGCGGCACGCGGTCTGCTGCAAGCTCCCCTCCATGGCAGAGCTCTGAGCATGCACACGATGAGTGAAGACGAGTTCCGACTTCACGTCCTCGACGACGCCAGCCATCAGTCCGACCGCGATGACGCTCTGTGCCACCCTCCCCTCTTGCATCGCTGGCAACGCCACCTGAAGTCTCTCCAGGCCGAGGTCGCTCCTGGGGCGCTCAGTCCATCCACTCATGGCCTTCTGCCGCTGGCCTGGCAGGAACTGCGTCTGCAGTCGCTTCGCGAAGTGCGGGAGTTGATGGGCCGACGTCGATTGCCGGCGAATCTGTTCCAGCGCTACGGCGAGAACCGACGCCTGCGGTATGCCGTTCAGGACGTCATCAGCATCGCGGAGCACCTTCATCCCGAGAAGGCGCTCCTCACCGCTGCCGCGCGCGACGCCCGCGAGGAGCTCGCGCGCCGCCACGCCGATCTCTACCGGCTCGTCCGCAACCACCTTGATCCACACCTGACTCGTTATGGTCGGATGCGGTTGCGCACCGATCAGGACAGGAAGCAATTGCGCGGCAGAGTGACGGACGCCCTAGCCGACGCTGTCCGGCAGACACCGTCCACCTCACATGTGGAACATGGCCAGCCGCAGTAGCCGACAACCATGCGGTAGGTGGTGCACACCCAACTATCCGGTGCACCGCCACGCGGGCTCTGTTCAAGAACTATGTTCCCGGCTCGATGAGACCGCCGCCCTGTGCTGCACTTCAGTCGGGTGAGCGTCGCGGTCTCGTCGCCCATGCCGTCGCAGATGGCGAACGGGGGTACCAGACGGCCAGCCCAGGGCAGGGTGGCCGTTGCTCTTCGCTCCGGTCCGGCGGCGTTGGCCGGTCGCGAGCGCACTCAACACGTTCACATGTCCGGTCCACGGCGCCTCCTTTTGCCGCCCCTTGGGCGGCGGCCTGCTGGGTCCGCGGTGGTGCCCGCACTCCCGCAGGCACCCCGCGTCACACAGCGGATGAAGAGGTGGTGCCACCGTGACGGGAAGCGATGGGCTGGCCCCGGGCCCTATCGACCAAGCCCGCCACACCGTTTGGCGGCGCGCTCTTCGGCGATCCGGACACTACGGCTACCTGGGAATCAGCAGATGAGTCAGTTCAGACGGGGTGGGGGCCTTGCCGCGATTAAGGAACATTGCTCCGCCGAGAACCGACAGAGGGAGCAACGCAACAATCGCTGGCTCTGGTACACCGGCGAACACCGCTCCCGCAACCACCGCAACCACCACGAGACCCACCGCAGTGAACCGCAGGCCCGCGTGCGGGACGATGGGTGCCGCATCGTTGATCTGCTCTTCATCAAGGAGTACGCCCAACCGCCCCTCCGCGTATCGTTCCGCGATGGTCAACAGCAAATCCGAGAGGGTTCGCAGTGCGGTCTCGGGGTCGATGTGCTGCTGCGCCTCGGCAGCACGCAGTGCTCCAACGACCTGTGCGGCATGGTCCTGGAGCAGCTTCCTCTGCGGTCGTCGTAGCCGGGCGTCCTTGTATCGCGCCAGATGGGCACTCCATACCACTCGCTCAACGGAAGCCAGTGATATGACGGGCGGCGGAGCCGTTGGCGGGCCTTCCTGCCACCTCTTGAGCGCTCTACCGCACTCCGAGACGCACAGCATCAGGGCAGCCACGGGCCAACCTGACGCGTAGTTGCTGAACTTCGCCTCTGCCACCGACCCTTGACCTTGGTCCGCGGGCGAAAGTGCGATGAGGTCGGCAAGGGCGATGCCAGCCCGCCGAAGAACGGGCCAGACCATCAATGCAAAGGCGGCGACGAGTACTGGGCGTATCCCGTGGAACACGTCCGTTGCGTTCTCCCATGAGCGGACCATCTCGGGCAATCCCACGACCTTGCCGACTATCCACCTCATCGCCGAGTACCCGCTGCGCATCGATCGCCAGACGGGTTCCAGTGCTCGCACGTTCCAGATGAACAACGTGACTGCAGCCACCCAGGCGAGCAGGGCCGGGCCCATCACCTGAGCGGAGTAGAACCAGCGCATCGTCCACTGGCCGGCCAGCCACCTTTCGCTGTCCGCCCTCGCCGCGAACAGGGCGGGGAAAGCCTGCCCTATGGGCGCCAGCAGCCTTTGGGTACTTCGCTGTGCCGACGCCACCCGGCGGGGGACGATGTTCGCTTGGTACCACCGCTTGGCCACATCGAGGGTCCTGCTGCGAAGCCAGCGGCGGAATCGACGTTCAGCCCATCACTGCAGGTCAAAGGCTTCCTGGCACTCCACGTCGAGGCCGGTTGCCGCAGCACCGAATTCCTGCTGTGGCACCCCTCAGACGGCCCCCTGAGCAGCGATGAACTCCGAGACTGTCGGTCAGGGCACCAGCGACAAGGCACGCCGCGGCTCTGTGGCGGAATGCTGACCACCGCCGTGGACCATCGTGATGGTGAGCCCGAAGAGCATCTTGTTCATCTCGTTCGAGGTGAGACCCAGCTCGGCGGCTACCGCGGCCAGCTTCTAGCTCTTGCCGCTCAGGCGCCAGACCTGGTTCTTCTTGGTGGCCAGGGCGCTGGCGGAGTCACAGGTCCATTGGTGGACCAGTGCTCCGACGGCGGTGGAGATCCCGCTGACGTCCACGCACTTGCCGCTGTGCACCGCGACGAGCTGGTAGTCGTTGGCGGCGACCCGCCGCAGCGTGAACTGCTGGCTCGTGCCGCCGTGGCAGGTCCACTGGTGGACCGCCGCGCCGTCGGCGGTGGAGACACCGCGGATGTCGAGGCACTTGCCGCTGTGGTGGTTCACCAGGGAGTAGGTGTCCGCCACCCCTAGCACCGGGCGGAAGTCGAACCGCTGTTCCTCACCGGCGCCGCAGGTGTACTGCCGGTACTGAGTGCCGTCGGCGGTGCTTTGGTTGGGGTCGTCCAGGCAGTACCCGCTGTGCTGGGCGACGGCGGTTGACGAGAAGGCGGGCCGGCCGGTGGTGAACTGCCACCAGTTCATGTTGAACAGGTACCCGCTGTCGCCGGCGAAGCGCAGGTACAGATCGTGGGTCCCGGTCGCACCGGTGACAGGGCACGAGACCGTGCTCCAGGTCTGCCAGCCTCCGGTGCCCGACACGGTGCATGTCCCGACCGTTGGCCCAGTAGGACTGTCCAGGTGCAGCTCGACTCGGCCGCCGCTGGTGCCTGAGGCCACCCTGGCGGTGAACGAGCCGGCACCGGTGCCGAATGCCACGCCCTTGACCTTGATGTAATCACCGTTTTCAATCCAGCTGACGTTCATCCCGCCCTCGCTGGAGGGTTCGGTTTCGATGCCGCTGCCCCACGCGATGGTCTCGGCTTCCTGCCGGACATAAGGATCGAGCGTGCCGGACTGCGGCGCCCCGGCCGTCGTCATATTCATCGTTGGAATGGTGCCGTCGGCGTTGTAGCTGAACTTCTCCACCGCGACCGACCGGGTGAAGCCGCCGCCGCCCGGCAGAGCGCCGTTGTGGTAGAAGAAATACGAGTTGCCCTGAAAGTCCACGATGCCCGCGTGGTTGGTGAAGCTGGTTCCTTGGGCGGGCATGACTGTTCCACGGTAGGTCCACGGTCCGGTCGGGCTGGGTGCCGTGGAGTAGGCGATGAACTCCGCGCAGCACTTGGCCGCATACACCATGTAGTACAGGCCGTTCCGCTTATAGACCCAGGGTGCTTCTTCGTACAGCGTGGGACGGTCGGGGTTGTCGGTGCGGGATCCGAAGCCCTCGGTGGTGAGCGGAATTCTGGCGGGGCTGCCTGCGTAGGACGTCATGTCCGCGTTCAGCTTGACGTACCACAGGTTCGGGTTACCCCAGTACAGGTAGGCCTGACCGTCGTCGTCGATGAAGACGGTCGGGTCGATCTCGCTGTTCTCCACCAGCGGGTGGCCGAGGGCGTCCCGGAATGGGCCGGTGGGGCTGTCCGACACCGCCACGCCGATGGCGAATTGGCCGGTCGCCCGGACCGACACCGGCACGTACCAGTAGAACTTGCCGTCCCGTTCGACGGCCTGGCCCGCCCACGCGTTGGCGCCCGCCCAGCTGAAGGTGTTCAGGCTGAGCGGTGAGCCGTGGTCGGTCCAGTTGACCATGTCGTCGGAGGACCACACCCGCCAGTCCTTCATCACGAAGGAGGAGGAGCCGTCCTCGTCGTGCCCGGTGTAGAGGTAGACCCGCCCGTTGTGCACCAGCGGGGCAGGGTCGGCGGTGTAGACGTGCTGCACGACCGGATTGTCTGCCTTAGAGGCCGCGCAGATAGGCGCGGTGGCGCCATCTCGGTAGCAGAGCAGGCACAAGTCTTGGCGATCATGGAGTTGCGACGCTCTGTGATCACCGGGGAGACCTGTGCCTGTACTGCCATCATGGCTG